>WSYC01000007.1:2204-177896 GCA_009773635.1 Beijerinckiaceae bacterium
CGCCACCGGCACGCGCCAACGCCTCCATCCGGCGCACGAGGCGTTCGGCGATGCCCCGCCGCCGGACGTCCTGCCGGACATAGAGCCGGTGAAGCTCGGCTTGAAGAGGTTCGGGAAAATCCACCGCGGCGCAGGCGCAGACACGGCCGGAGCTATCTTCCAGCACGAGGAATTCGCCCCCGAGCCGACGACCGTCCTTCACCCGTTCGGGCCAATGCCCGGGTTTGAGGAGATCGGGCATATCATCATGCGGATCGGTGTAGCAGCCGGGATAGTCCGCGAAACATAGGGTGATCAGGCCAAAAAGGTCCTGCGCATCGCGATCCTCGGCCGGGCGGAGATCGAGCAGCGGCAGCGGCGCCTCCATGACGAGATGCTCGACCGCCGCCTTCGTATCACCGCCACAGGCGGAGCCTGACGACACCGCCAGAAACCCGTGCCGTGCATAAAACGCAATCGCCTGCGCGTTGCGCGGTTCGACCTCCAGTCTGGCCGTCCGCGCGCCGGGAAACCGCGCGATGGCCGCGCGCAACAGCGCCTTGCCAATGCCGGTGCCCTGCCGGTCTGGCGCGATATAGAGCCGCGCAAGTTCCATCTGCCCGCAGGCGGAGAGATGCGCCGAAGCCGTGCCCACCAGCGTCCTGGCATCGCAGGCGACCAGCAACGCGTTGGCGGCAGGATTGGCCTCGGCCTCGGCGAGCTCCGCCGTCAGCTTGTCGATCGAATGCCAGGTTGCGGCGATCTCGTTGACCTTCTCGACCCCGAGCGTGGCGTCATAGGTCGCGTGCCAGGTCGCGACCAGCATCTCCCTGAGCGCGGGGATATCGGCGAGAACGGCGGGACGGAGACTCCACTCTATCATTGTATTTGAGCGTCTTGGCACGTTGGGCTTGCGGCCAGTTTATATCCACCAGCCCTTAAAACAACTGCCCCTATACGTTTATTTTCGTAATTATTTTCGACAGATCTTGTATTGTTTTCACTTGTTTCAAGTAGTATCTTATCTGATATTACACTAAAATATTTTTCTGACTTCCGTCCAAATTGATCATAATATTCTACATTGAGATAAGTATTTTCTACGATAAATTCGAAGTCATTTTTTTCCTTCTTGTGATTCATTTCTACCCACTTAGAAATTTCATCAAAAAATTCAAATGACTGCGTTGTAATTTTTTCTTTCATATCCTGAAGTGCAAATGCATTGAAATTCTCTTTTCTAAATGTTATGTATTTAATATTTACAGATTTAGATCGATCATAAACGCCAATAATTTCTTTGCTCTTTTCTACATTTGCCATTTCATATTCGTAAAAATTTCTGAAAGCTCTCCAAAAACAAAACTTTCTATTTATAAGAACACCAGCTATTGTTTCAATTTTTACGGAACTCAATCCGGACAAGCCAGTCACATTTTCCATTTTAAGTTCAATCTCTCCATAAAAGTCATCTTTATAAATAGATTTTTCTATTTTAAAGTATGGAGAAGTTTTTGCAACCTCTAGTTCATAAGCATTATTTGCTATTATCATTTGCTGACTTGAAACATATATTGCAACAACAGAAACTATAATTGACATTGTAGACAAAAGCACTGCAGCGATTGACTGCGAATAAAATGATATTCCTTCTTTGTATTTGAATATTTTTTCATGAAGGCGAGCGAGAAACCCCATCTCATTCAATTCCCAGCTTCTGCTTGAGCAGCTCGTTCACGGCACCTGGATTAGCCTTGCCGCCGGAGGATTTCATCACCTGCCCGACGAACCAGCCAAGCAGCGTCGGCTTGGCGATGGCCTGCTGCACCTTGTCCGGGTTGGCGGCGATGATCTCGTCAACGACCTTTTCGATCGCGCCGGTATCGGTCACCTGCTTGAGCCCGCGTTTTTCAACGATATCAGCGGGATCACCGCCTTCGGTGAAGACGATCTCGAACAGATCCTTGGCGATCTTGCCGGAGATGACGTTCGAGCCGATGAGATCGATGATCCCGCCCAGCTGGGCGGCGGAAACCGGAGTCGTTTCAATCGTCTTGCCGTCCTTGTTGAGGCGGCCGAAGAGCTCGTTGATGACCCAGTTCGCGGCGGTCTTGCCATCACGTCCCTTGGCGACATCCTCGAAATAGGCGGCGTTCTCGCGCTCGGCGACGAGCACCGAGGCGTCATAGGGCGAGAGGCCATACTGGCTGATGAAGCGCGCCTTCTTCTCGTCCGGCAGCTCCGGCAGGTTTGAGGCCATCTCCTCGATGAAGCCTTCGGGCAGGATCAGCGGCAGCAAATCCGGGTCGGGGAAATAGCGGTAATCATGCGCCTCTTCCTTCGAGCGCATCGAGCGGGTCTCGCGTTTGCCGGGATCGTAGAGACGGGTTTCCTGATCGATCTTGCCGCCATCCTCCAGAATGCCGATCTGGCGGCGGGCTTCCACTTCAATGGCCTGCCCGATGAAGCGGATCGAGTTGACGTTCTTGATCTCGCAGCGCGTGCCGAACGGCGTGCCGGGCTGACGCACCGAGACGTTGACGTCGGCGCGCAGGTTGCCCTTCTCCATGTCGCCGTCGCAGGTGCCGAGGTAGCGCAGGATGGTGCGCAGCTTCGTCACATAGGCCTGCGCCTCTTCCGCCGAGCGAAGGTCCGGTTTCGAGACGATTTCCATCAGCGCGACACCGGCGCGGTTGAGATCGACGAAGGAATTCAGCGGGTCCTGATCATGGATGGATTTACCCGCGTCCTGCTCAAGGTGCAGCCGCTCGATGCGGACATTGATCGGTTCGGCTTCGCCCGGCACATCGACGATCACCTCGCCTTCGCCGACGATCGGTTCGGCGAACTGGCTGATCTGGTAGCCCTGCGGCAGATCGGGGTAGAAATAGTTCTTCCGGTCGAAACGCGAGCGGGTGTTGATCTTCGCCTTGAGGCCGATGCCGGTGCGCACGGCCTGCGCGACGCATTCCTTGTTGATCACCGGCAGCATGCCCGGCATCGCCGCATCAACGAAGCTGACGTGCGCGTTCGGCTCGCCGCCGAATTCGGTCGAGGCACCGGAGAAGAGTTTCGCGCGGGAGTTCACCTGCGCATGGATTTCCATGCCGATGATGATTTCCCAGTCGGATTTCGCACCCTTGATCCAGTATTTCGAAGGGGCGGAACGGATATCGAGGGGCATGAACTGCTCGCTTCTCGTGAAAAAAGGAATCCCTCGCCTTTTCGCGGCGGGCGAGCGAGGCGTCAAGCGTTGAGTGTCAGTTGCGCCCCGTCCGCTTCGCCAGCGCAGCGCGCATCATGCCCGCAGCAACGCCGGTGACGAGGAACACCGCACCGCCGAGCGTGGCCTGAAACCAGGAAACCGCAACGGCGGCGTCATATTGCGCCCGGATGGCCAGCAGCAGGAACAGCACCGCGATCGCGAAGCACAGCAGGCGCAGGACGGTGAGAATCGCCAGCATCAGGGTGATGGAAATCGGCATTGTTGCTCCCCGGTATCCCTCACCCCAGCCACCCCTTCAGCCGCTTCACGCCCTCAAGGATATCCGCCTCGCTGCCCGCATAGGAGAGCCGCACGAAGCGGTTGCCCTCGCTGCGGTCGAAATCGAGGCCGGGGGTGATCGCAAGGCCGGCCTCGTGCAACGCCTTTTTCGAAAACGCCATCGAATCGTTCGAAAAACGGCCGATATCGCAATAAGCGTAGAACGCGCCATCCATGGGGAGCGGGCGCAAGCCGAGGGCGGGCAACGCCTCCATCAGGATCGCGCGGTTGCGGGCATAGCCCGCCTTGATCGCCCCCAGCTCCTCCGTGGCCTCAAACGCCGCCGTCGCCGCGACCTGGCTGAGATACGGCACGGAGATCGCGAGGTTCTGCTGAAGGCACTCCATCGGGCGGATCAGCCGCTCGGGCACGATCAGCCAGCCGATGCGCCAGCCGGTCATGCAGAAATATTTCGAGAAGGAATTCACGATGATCGCGTCGTCCGAATAAGCGAGCGCGCTCGCCTCTTCTCCGTCGTAAGTGAGTCCATGATAAATCTCGTCTGACACCAGCCAGAGGCCCAGCTCGCGGCAGGTTTCCGCGATGGCCTTCACCTCGGATGCCGGGGTCAATACGCCGGTGGGGTTCGCAGGGCTCATGATCAGCACGGCGGAGAGTGGCGTCGCGGCATGCGCGGCGCGGATCGCGGCGGCGGAGAGCACAAAGCCCGTCTCCGGCCCGGTCGGGATTTCGACAACCTCGATCCCCAGCGCCGAGAGGATGTTGCGATAGGCCGGATACCCCGGTGACGGGATGCCGATCCGCCCGCCGTGATCCATCACCGAGAGGAAGCTGAGGATAAAGCCGCTGGAGGAGCCCGTCGTCACCACAACGCGCGACGCGGGCACGGTGAGCCCGTAGCGCGCCTTGTAGTGGCTGGCGATCGCATCGCGTAAGCCGGGCATGCCGAGTGCTTCTGTGTAGCCGATGCGACCGGCTTCGAGCGCGCGCATGGCAGCCTCGCGCACCGGGCGGGGCGATGGCGCGCCGGGCTCGCCGACCTCAAGGTGGATAATCGTCTTGCCGGCGCGACCGAGATCCTTCGCCTCGCGCATGACATCCATGGCGATGAAGGAGGCGATCTGCGAGCGACGGGAAATCGGGGGTAAGGTCATGAACTGCCAGCTACAGGGAGGAAAGCCCCGCCATCTCCTCCATCACAGCGCGGCAAGTCAATTCGGAATGGGCATATCGGAGCGACAGGCGCGCCGCATCTTCACATCTGCGTGCGAAATCTCGCCTATAATTGACCGCATTGCTGCGCTTATCCTATTCATCGACAGGATCACGCATGAGGTTTGCCCCTTGAACGGCCCATCGTTCGCACAATCAGCGCAGCCGCGCTGGCACGGCATGCACCGGCGGCTGGCTGCGGCCGCGCTGGCGGCTGTGATGGCGTTTTCGGCATCCGCGCCGGCCTTCGCACAGAGCCGCAAGATGAGCTTCATCCGCGATGCGGAAATCGAACAGGTGCTGCGCGAATACCTCGATCCCCTGCTCGGCGCGGCGGGCTTGCGCAAGGGTTTCATCCGCGTCGTGCTGGTCGCGGATCGCTCGTTCAACGCCTTCGTCGCAGACGGCAAGCGCGTGTTCGTCAACATCGGCGCGATCATGGAATCGACGACGCCGAACCAGATCATCGGCGTCCTCGCGCATGAGACCGGCCATATCGCCGGCGGTCACCTCGCCCGCATGCGCGCGGAAATCGACAAGGCCACTGCGATCGCCATCATCGGCACCATTCTGGGCGGGGCGGCCGTGATCGGTTCGGCGCGCTCGGCGCAGGTCGGCACGTCGCCGGCCGGGGCCATCGGCGCCATCCTGGGGCCGAGTGAACTTGCCCGCCGTTCGCTGCTCGCCTATCAGCGCGGCGAGGAACAGGCAGCGGACCGCGCCGCGCTCAACTTTCTGGAAAAGACCGGCCAATCGGCCAAGGGCATGCTAGAGACCTTCGAGCGCATGGCCAGCGACTCGCTGTTCTCCTCGACACGGCTCGACAAATACCTCCTCAGCCACCCGCTGCCGCAGGAGCGCGTCGCGGGGCTGCGCGAGGCTGCACCGAAGGGGGCCGCTTTCGGCGTGAAGGATCCCCCCGCCCGGCAGGCGAAACACGACATGATCCGGGCCAAACTCTACGCGTTTACCGGCGATGCCGGCGAGATTTCCCGGCGCTACCCGGCCCACAACCAGACCCTGCCGGCGCGCTACGCCCGCGCGATCGGAGACTACAGGTTCGGGCGGCCCGATGCCGCGCTGCGCGCCATCGACGCGCTGATCGCCGAGCAGCCGGGCAATGCCTATTTCCGGGAGCTGAAGGGTCAGGCCCTGCTGGAAGCCGGGCGGGCGAGCGCCGCCGTCGCCCCCCTGCGCAAGGCGGTCTCGCTGGCGCCAAACCAGCCACTGATCCGCACCATGCTTGGCCATGCGCTCGTCGCGCAGGATACGCCGGCCGCGATTGCCGAGGCCATCAAGGAGCTTCTGAACGCCACCGGGCGCGACCCAGACAACTTCGAGGGCTACCGCTATCTGAGCCAGGCCTATGCCCGCAAGGGCGATGAAGGCAATGCCGCCCTCGCCGCCGCGCGCGGCGCGCTGATCGAGGGCCAGTTCCAGGATGCGCAGCGCTTTGCCCGCCGGGCGATGCCGCTTCTGCCTGCCAATTCACCCGCCTATCTCGCCGCCCGCGATATTGTCGAAGCCAAACCCGAAAAATCCCAGTAAGAGCGCTGGAACCGAAAAAAGGACTGCACATGACCTTGTCTCTTTCCGCCCGGCTGTTTGGCGCATCCGCTGTTGCCGCCTTTCTGACCTTTGCACCGCTCGCCCCGGCGCAGGCTCAGACCGCGCCGGATAAATCCGCCATCGAGGCCATCGTGAAGGATTATCTGCTGAAGAACCCCGAGGTCATTCAGGAGGCGATGGTTGAGCTGGAGCGCCGCCAGCGCGATGCCGAGGCGCAGGCCGTCCGCCGCATCACGGCAGACCCGAAGAGCCCGCTCTACACCTCCGAGCATCACACCGTCGTCGGCAATCCGAACGGCGATGTCACGCTGGTCGAGTTCTTCGATTTCAACTGCGGTTTCTGCAAGAAGGGCCTCGCCGACGTTCAGAAGGTGCTCGACACCGACAAGAATGTCCGGGTTATCCTGAAAGAATTCCCGATCCTGTCCCCCGGTTCGCGCGATGCCTCTGTCGTTGCCCTTGCCCTGCGCGAGCAGTTCGACCGTGAGAAGCTTTGGAAATTCCACGTCACCTTGCTCAACAACCGCGGCTCTGTCGCCAAGGAGCAGGCACTGGGCGTTGCAAAAGACATGGGCGCCGATCTGAAGAAACTCGAGATCGCCATGGCCTCCCCCGGCATCCAGCTCGCGCTGGAGGAATCGAAGCTCCTGGCCGATGCCCTCGGCGTCAACGGCACGCCGAGCTATGTCGTCGCCGAGGATCTCGTCGTCGGCGCGCGCGGCTATGGCGAACTCCAGAAGCGGATCGCGGCATGGCGGCAATGCAAGAAAGCCGAATGCTGAGGCATCCGGTTGGCGCGCCGGGCGCGTGACGGGCGGCCTCTTGCCGCGTTCTTCACAGGCCCGGTTTCCCCTTCGGCGGAAAATGGTCTAGTAAAACCGCCACGCGGGATCACGGGGGGAATTGCGGCCATGCGCAGAAACGGCTATTCGCTCGCCCTCCGTGTTCTGAACGAACTTCGATCGTCGGCGGTCCGGGCATGAGCAAACAGATGCGTTTGCCGGTTCGGAACAAGGCTGCTGACGGAACTACGATGAAAGCGACGTCGCCGATGGCCAAAGACCTCACAATCGATCCCGATCTCGTCCGCGAGATCGCCAAGCTGATTTCGGAGACGGATCTTACCGAAATCGAGGTCGAAAAGGGCGATCTGCGCATCCGCGTCGCCCGCCAGATCACCGTGCAGCAGGTCAGCCATGCCGTTGCGGCCGCGCCTGCCGCTGTTGTCGCCCATGCGCCGGCTGCTGCAACCCCTGCCGCTGCCGAGAAGCCCGCCGATCTCGGCGCGCATCCGGGTGCCGTGCGCTCGCCGATGGTCGGCACCGCCTATCGCCGCCCCTCGCCCGGCTCGAACGCCTTCATCGAGGTGGGCAGCATCGTGAAAGCCGGCGAGAAGATCCTGCTCGTCGAGGCCATGAAGACCTTCAACGAAATCGTCGCCCCGAAGGCGGGCACGGTGACGCATATCATGGTCGAGGATGGACAGCCCGTGGAATACGGCGAACCGCTCGTCGTGATCGAGTAAGCCCCAACGGCCTCGGCCCTTGTCGGGGCCGTTGCAAGCGCGAAGGCGCGCCCGAGCTTGGGTCTAGACCCTTATGCGAGGGATGGCCTTCGAATTAACACCTTAAATGCGAAGGCCAAGGGTAGACCATGTTCGACAAGGTTCTCATTGCCAATCGCGGCGAAATCGCGCTCCGCATTCTCCGCGCCTGCAAGGAACTCGGCATCGCGACCGTCGCGGTGCATTCCACCGCCGATGCGGATGCGATGCACGTCAAGCTCGCGGATGAGAGCGTGTGCATTGGCCCGCCCTCCCCGCGCGACAGCTACCTCAACATCCCTTCACTGATTGCCGCCTGCGAGATCACCGGCGCGGATGCGGTTCACCCCGGCTATGGGTTTCTCTCCGAGAACGCGCGCTTCGCCGAGGTGCTGGAGCAGCACAAGATCGGCTTCATCGGCCCGAAATCCGAGCACATCCGCACGATGGGCGACAAGATCGAGGCCAAGCGCACGGCTGTGAAGCTCGGTATCCCCGTGGTTCCCGGCTCGGATGGCGGCATCACCGAAGATGAAGAAGCCAAGAAGGTCGCCAAGAAAATCGGCTTCCCGGTCATTATCAAGGCCGCCGCTGGCGGAGGTGGACGCGGCATGAAGGTCGCGCGCAACGAGGACGAGCTTTCCTACGCGCTCTCCGCCGCGCGCACCGAGGCGAAGGCCGCCTTCGGGGACGATGCCGTCTACATCGAGAAATACCTCGAGAAGCCGCGCCACATCGAGGTACAAATTCTGGGCGACGGCAAGGGTGGCGCGATCCACCTCGCCGAGCGCGATTGCTCGCTCCAGCGCCGGCACCAGAAGGTGTGGGAAGAAGGCCCCTCGCCCGCCCTCAACGCCGAGCAGCGCGACAAGATCGGCATGATCTGCGCCAACGCGATGAGCAAGTTGCAGTATCTCGGCGCGGGCACGATCGAGTTTCTCTACGAGAACGGTGAGTTCTATTTCATCGAGATGAACACACGCATCCAGGTCGAGCATCCGGTGACGGAGATGATCACCGGGATCGATCTCGTCAACGAGCAGATCAAGGTTGCTGCCGGCTCGCCGCTCTCGGTCTCGCAGAGCGACATCAAGGTGTCCGGCCATGCGATCGAGTGCCGCGTCAACGCCGAGCATCCCGCCACCTTCCGCCCCTCGCCGGGGCTGGTGACGTATTTCCACCCGCCGGGCGGACTCGGAGTGCGCGTCGACAGCGCGGTGTATCAGGGCTATCGCATCCCGCCGAACTACGATTCGCTCGTCGCCAAGCTCATCGTGCATGGCCGCACGCGCAACGAATGCCTGATGCGCCTCAGGCGTGCGCTCGATGAATTCGTCGTCGACGGTATCGAGACGACACTGCCGCTGTTCCGCACGCTGGTGCGCAATCAGGACATCCAGAACGGCCAGTACGACATCCACTGGCTGGAGAAATTCCTCAAGGACGGCGGCATGGGCGAGATCGCCTAGGTCCAATCGCGTGAAACCGGACTGCAAATGACGATCTTCTGCGCTCCGATGCTCACATACACAGGGGTATGCTCCGCTTCGGTGCTCGGCAGATCATCATTTTCGTGCCGGCTTGACGCGATTTCGCGTCCCGTCGGGCTGGAGCGTTCCACTGGTGTCAGTCCAGGCGGACCCGATGTCCGATCCTGATTTTCCCGTCACGCCGGAAATCCTGCTCCGGGCCTATGCCGCCGGGATTTTCCCGATGGCGGAGAGTGCGGATGATCCCGGCCTGCACTGGATCGAGCCGCAGAAGCGCGGCATTATCCCGCTCGACGGCTTCCACCTCTCGGCCAAGCTCGCGCGGCTCGTCAAACAGCAACGCTACCGCGTGGTGGTCGACCACGATTTCGAGGCCGTCATCGACGCCTGCGCCGCGCCGCGCTCCGATACTGGCGAAACCTGGATCAACCGCCCGATCCGCCGGCTTTACGGCGCGCTGTTCGACGCCGGCTTCTGCCATACGGTCGAAGTCTATGATGGTGAAGCGCTGGTGGGCGGGCTTTACGGTATCGCGCTCGGCTCGGCCTTTTTCGGTGAAAGCATGTTTCACCGCGCGCGCGATTGCTCGAAGCTGGCGCTGGTGCATCTCGTCGCGCGGCTGAAGGCGGGCGGGTTCACGCTGCTCGACACCCAGTTCGTGACCGAGCATCTCAGGCAGTTCGGCGCGCGCGAGGTGCCGCGCAAATCCTACCGGCAGATGCTGGATGCGGCGCTGGACCGCGCGGCTGATTTCGACATCTGGCCGCAGGCTGGCCCTGAGGACATCAGCGATGTGCTCGGTGCGATCGAAGCCCGATAGGCCGCCGCACCGGCTTCAACGTCAGTTCTTCCTCGTGCGTCAGTTCTTCGGGCCCGGATCGTAGGCTGCACCGCCACGCGCCGGACCGGCATTGGTCGGGAAGAAGCTCTGGCGCGGTTGCGCGCGCGGTGCCTGCGCGGACGGCGGCACCGGCGCGCCGCCAGCCGTCGCATCCGGCAGGCGCAACGGCGCGCTGGTCGCAGAATCCCTGCGCTTGGGTGTTTCTGCCGTCTTCGGCGGCTTCTTGGCCTCGGCGGTCGGCGACGGGACATCATCGACATCATCCGGTTCCGGCGGGGTCACGATCCTGTCCTGCGGGTCGCGCCCGCCCTTGCACTCGGTCAGCCAGACGTCATAGACGGGGTGCTCGATCGCGTTCAAGCCGGGGCTCGCCGCGAACATCCATCCTGCAAAAATCTTCTTGAACTGGTTATCCGTCCCGATTTCCTCGACCTCGAGAAAGGTCGTGGTCTGCGGCACATCGCCCACGGGGCGCGAATAGCACACCCGTGCCGTCAGCTGCAGCGAGCCGAACTGCACGGTCTCGTCCACCGAGGCCTCGAAGGCAATGATGCGCCCGGTGATCTTGTCGAGCCCGGCGAAAACCGCTGTCGGGTTCTTGAGCTTGTCGGCCGAAACGGGTCCCGAGAGCATCGCCGAGACAGCCAGCGCCATCAGGCCGACAGACCAGCGGCCAACCCCGGAAGTGCTCGTTCGGAAAGAAAGAAGATCGCGCATGCCTGACCGTTCATCGAGACGCGCTGGGCGTCGTTTGCCTTCTTCCCGCACCGCGAGGGCCGGGAGAAAATGCCAGTAGCACGCGAATCATGCCAAAAAAAGGGCCACCGAATGCAGGCCCCGCCGATATGGGCGAGAGGTTCAGGGGGTCCAGGGCTTGTAGTCGCCTTGTGTCGTCGCGGACTGGCCGGGCGAGAGGATCGAGCCTGCCGGGCGATAGGCCTTCACCGAGCCGGTCGGGTTTCCCTCATGGGGGATTTCCCACTCGCGCGCGGTGTAGGTTTCCTGCGACGGCGCAACGGCAACGCGGTGGTGGAGCCAGCCATGCCAGCCGGGGGGCACCATCGAAGCATCGGCCTCGCCGTTGTAGATCACCCAGCGCCGCTCGTGGCCGATCGTCGGGTCGACCACCCCGCCGCGCGTGCGATAATAGACATTACCAAACTGATCCTTGCCGACGCGCTCACCCTTGCGCCAGGTGAAAAACCTCGTGCCGAGGGTCTGCCCGTTCCACCAGGTGAAGATCTGAAGCAGGAATGTCTTCATCGCGTGCGATCCTTCAAACGTCGGTTGCTCGTCACCATCAGCGGCCGGATCGACTCATCGAGGCGCGCGGCAGCGAAACATTGGGCTTCTAGCAAATTTGCGCGGCAAGGTCCAGCGGACTTCGCCGATTCGCGAGCCGCTCTGCTCGTTCTTTAGAAGAGTGGGGACAACTGCGTTTCGCGCTGATTCTGCCACACAGATGCAACCTTGTGGCGAACAAACGCCTGATTCTCCCGTGTCGAGAGCGCACTCTTGGGGCAAAGACCGGCATGCACCCCCAAGATATAGTACCGAGAAAATCCACGTCACAGCGCGAAAAAACCTGAATCCGCGGCTTGATTTTTTACGGCTTCAATGGGCCCATCATGCCGGCGAATTAAATTAGTCAATAGAGTCATGACATTGCATGGAATCGCCGATTTGTCCCCACGATTCACAACTTAGTCACCAGATGTTGCGATCATGCCCTCACGACCCAACTAGATGTTGACGGCATCGAATCCGTTGGCCTAGCGTGAGGGTCTGCGCAAACGAGTGGTTCGCGCTTCGCCGCACGCCTTCGGGCAACGGCAGAAGCGGGGCCTTAGAAAAGCGGAAGATCGAGCTGTCAGGGAGGCCTGATGCTCGCTCGCAACCGCAACATCTTGTTTTGCGCCGTACGGGGGTACTTGGCGATTCAATCAGGCGGGCGGGGGCTGTGTGCAACAGCTCGATGCGGAGTCGTCTCTTCCAGAACAGGGCCTTGGGCCGGCTCCGGATGAGATGCCGCCATAGAGACAAATTTGCGGGGCAGGATTGCACCCGCGCCTAAAGGGGAAAGACGATGAAGTTCGAACGGCTTTACACCACGGCAGGCAAGTCCCCCTACGCAGGGATCGCCTTCCATGAAACCAGATCGGAGATCAAAAACCCCGACGGGTCCGTGGTGTTCCGGCTGGAAAAGCTCGAAGTTCCCGAGAACTGGAGCCAGGTCGCGGCGGATGTGCTCGCGCAGAAGTATTTCCGCAAGGCCGGTGTCCCCGCCCGGCTGAAACGCGTCGAGGAGAACGATGTCCCCTCGTTCCTCTGGCGCTCGGTGGCGGATGAGGCCGCGCTCAAAGCCCTGCCGGAGAAGGAGCGCTACGGCTCCGAAACCTCGATGAAGGAGGTCGCCAACCGCCTCGCCGGCTGCTGGACCTACTGGGGCTGGAAGGGCGGCTATTTCACCGCCGAAGCCGACGCGCAGACTTTTTATGACGAAATGTGCTTCATGCTGACGACGCAGCGCTGCGCACCGAACTCGCCGCAGTGGTTCAACACCGGCCTGCACTGGGCGTATGGCATCGATGGTCCCGGCCAGGGCCACTATTATGTCGATCATAAAACCGGCAAGCTGACGAAATCGAAATCCTCCTACGAGCACCCGCAGCCGCACGCCTGCTTCATCCAGGGCGTGCAGGACGATCTCGTCAACGAGGGCGGCATCATGGACCTCTGGGTCCGTGAAGCGCGCCTCTTCAAATACGGTTCGGGCACCGGCTCGAATTTTTCCGCCCTGCGCGGCGAAGGCGAGAAACTCTCCGGCGGCGGTCGCTCGTCGGGCCTGATGAGCTTCCTCAAGATCGGCGACCGGGCAGCCGGCGCGATCAAATCCGGCGGCACCACGCGCCGGGCGGCCAAGATGGTCGTCGTCAACGCTGATCACCCAGATATCGAGGCCTATATCGACTGGAAGGTGCGCGAGGAGCAGAAGGTTGCGGCGCTGGTCACCGGCTCCAAGATCAATGCGCGGGCGCTCAAAGCCATCATGCGCGCCTGCCTGAACTGTGAGGGCACCGGTGACGCCTGCTTCGACCCCGAACAGAACCCGGTTCTCAAGCGCGAGATCAGGGCCGCCCGCAAGGTGATGGTGCCGGATAATTACATCAAGCGCGTCATCCAGTTCGCGAAACAGGGCTACAAGGATCTCGAATTCGAGACCTACGACACCGATTGGGATTCCGAGGCCTACCTCACCGTCGCCGGCCAGAACTCGAACAACTCGGTCTCGCTGACCGACGAGTTCCTGCGCGCCGTGGAAGCCGGCGGCAAATGGAACCTCACCGCCCGCAAGGACGGCAAGGTCGTCAAAACGCTTGAAGCGCGCGACCTCTGGGAGAAGATCGGCTACGCCGCCTGGGCCTCGGCGGACCCGGGCCTGCACTTCAACACCACGATGAACGATTGGCACACCTGCCCGGCGTCGGGCCGGATCAACGCCTCCAATCCGTGCTCGGAATACATGTTCCTCGACGATACCGCGTGCAACCTCGCGTCGATGAACCTGCTGCAATACTATGATGCGGACGCGCGCATTTTCGACATCAAGGCCTATGAGCACACCATCCGGCTGTGGACGCTGGTGCTCGAAATCTCGGTGCTGATGGCGCAGTTTCCCTCATCGGCGATCGCCGAGCAATCCTATGAATTCCGCACGCTCGGCCTCGGCTACGCCAACATCGGCGGCCTCCTGATGACGATGGGCCTGTCGTATGACAGCGACAAGGGCCGTGCGCTCTGCGGCGCGCTGACCGCGCTGATGACCGGCATGAGCTACAAGACCTCGGCGGAAATCGCGTCCGAAGTCGGCGCCTTCCCCGGCTACAAGAAGAACGCCAGCCACATGCTGCGCGTGATCCGCAACCACACCCGCGCCGCCAAGGGCGAGACGCAGGGCTATGAGGGCCTTGCGGTCAACCCTGTCGCGCTCGACCATGCCAACTGCCCGATCGACAACCTCGTCAAGCACGCGGTCGCCTCGTGGGACGACGCGCTGGCGCTCGGCGAAAAACACGGCTACCGCAACGCGCAGGTGACCGTGATCGCCCCGACCGGCACCATCGGCCTCGTGATGGATTGCGACACCACCGGCATCGAGCCCGATTTCGCGCTGGTGAAGTTCAAGAAGCTCGCCGGCGGCGGCTATTTCAAGATCATCAATCAGGCCGCCCTGCCCGCGCTGCGCACGCTCGGCTATTCCGAGGCCGAAATTGGCGAGATGGAGGCCTATGCCGTCGGCCATGGCTCGATCCGGCAGGCGCCCGCCATCAACCACTCCACGCTGAAGACCAAGGGCTTCACCGACGAGATGCTCGAGAAGCTGGAAAAGGCCCTGCCCTCCGCCTTCGACATCAAGTTCGCCTTCAACCGCTGGACCTTCGGCGACGAGGCTCTCAAGGCGCTCGGCGTCACCGACGACCAGCTCAATGACATGACATTCGAACTGCTGCCCTTCCTCGGCTTTTCGAAGAAGGACATCGAGGCCGCGAACATCCACGTCTGCGGCGCGATGACGCTGGAAGGCGCCCCGCACCTCAAGCCCGAGCACTACTCCGTGTTCGATTGCGCGAACCCCTGCGGCCGCCTTGGCAAGCGCTATCTCTCGGTGGAGAGCCACATCTACATGATGGCGGCGGCGCAGAGCTTCATCTCCGGCGCGATCTCGAAGACCATCAACATGCCGAACGAGGCCACCGTCGAGGATTGCAAATCCGCCTACCTGCTGTCGTGGAAGCTGGCGCTGAAGGCGAACGCGCTCTACCGCGACGGCTCCAAGCTCAGCCAGCCGCTGAATTCGGCGCTGATCGAGGACGAGGCCGAGGATGCGGACGACGCCATTGAAGCGCTGGTTGCGATGCCGGCCGCCGCGCGCATCGCGCAGATCTCCGAACGCATCGTCGAGCGCGTCATCGAGCGCATCGAGAAGGTGCGCGAGCGCGAGAAGCTGCCGGGTCGCCGCAAGGGCTACACCCAGAAGGCGATCGTCGGCGGGCACAAGGTTTACCTGCGCACCGGCGAATACGAGGATGGCCGCCTCGGCGAGATCTTCATCGACATGCACAAGGAGGGCGCGGCCTTCCGGGCGATGATGAACAACTTCGCCATCGCGATCTCGCTCGGCCTGCAATACGGCGTGCCGCTCGAGGAATACGTCGATGCCTTCACCTTCACCCGCTTTGAACCGGCGGGCTTCGTGCAGGGCAACGACGCGATCAAGTCGGCGACCTCGATCCTCGATTACGTGTTCCGTGAACTCGCGATCTCCTACGCCGGGCGCGACGACCTCGCGCACGTGATGCCGGAAGACCTCGCCCACACCACGCTCGGCCGGGGCGATGATGCCGAGGGCCTGCCCTCCGGCGCGACGCCGGCGAACCGCGTGGTGTCCAAGGGTCTTGTGCGCGGCAAATCGACCAACTTCCTCGGCGTGGTCGAGGGCGGTGGCGGCGCGATGGCGGCAACCGCGGTCTCCAGCTCCACGGTCTATGCCATGGCGGGCTCGACCGCGCTGAAACAGGATGCGCAGATCGCGGAAGCCATCGAAAGCCTCGGCTTTGCGGCAGCGGTGGCCCAGCCGAGTGGTGAGGCCAGTACCAAGATGGGCTTCTCGGGCGCAAACGACATCGCCACCAAGCGCTCCATCGCCAAGATGAAGGGCTACGTCGGCGAAGCCTGCCCGGAGTGCATGAACTTCACGCTCGTGCGGAATGGCACCTGCCTCAAGTGCGACACCTGTGGCTCGACGACGGGGTGTTCGTGAGGAAATATACCATCAAAATCAATCTGGAAGGATTGCGCAATGAGCAAGAATACAGGCGACAATTACCGTAAGGGCGCAGTAACCGGACGCACACAGTTTGAGCGGCCTGATGGAAAATACCAAAAGCGCGATGAGCGAACCGGTCATTTTATGGAAGTGAAGCAGTCTGAAGGCGCTTTCAAAGGTGTAGCAAAAGAGCCTGATGGGCGAGACACGAAGAAGAGCCCCGAAAGTAAATAACGCTGCACATCGCGCCTTTCTTTCTCTAAGCCGTGGATGCTCGGGCCAAACCCGAGCATGACGAACCGGAGAGCAGTTCCAGGTGTGGCACCAACGCTTCCACCCCACCGCCGTCATGGTCGGGTTTAGCCCGGCCATCCACGACTTGCTTTCTGGTTTGCTCTCCTGAACCGCTGGATACGGCTTTTCTTTCCCGTTCGCTCAGGAGAAAGTCGTGGATGCTTGGCACAAGGCCAAGCATGACGCCGGAGAGCACGAGCAAGCATGGGCGGCTACGTCTATCTCATGACCAATCGCCCCAACGGCACGCTCTATTGCGGCGTGACCAACGACATCGCCCGCCGCGCCTATGAGCACCGCGAAGGGCTCGTGCCCGGCTTCACCAAGCGCTATGGCCTCAACCGCCTCGTCTGGTTCGAATTCATCGACGACATCCGCGATGCCATCCAGCGCGAGACAGCGATCAAGCGCTGGCCACGCGCATGGAAAATTCGGTTAATCCAGAAGGAAAATCCGGATTGGACCGATCTTTACGAGACGCTGGTTTGAAAGTCATGGATGCTCGGGCCAAGCCCGAGCATGACGTCGGGGTGCACAGCAGCCTCACCGTCCCCACTCTCCCCCCTACTTCCCCAACCCCAAGGCTTCCCACACGCCCTCGGCGTCATCCGCGAAAGTGAAGAGCCCGAGGTCCGCGCGCGCGATGGTGCCGGCCTCCACCAGCGCCTCGAAGTTGATGATCCTGCGCCAGTAACTCTCCACCGCGAGCACGATGGGGATCGCCGGCATCTTCTGCGTCTGGCGCAGGGTCAAAATCTCGAACAGCTCGTCCATTGTGCCAAACCCGCCGGGAAACACCACCAGCGCCGCCGCGCGCATCGCCAGATGCATCTTGCGCAGCGCGAAATAATGAAAGCGGAAGGTGAACTCCGGTGTCGACCAGGCGTTCGGCTCCTGCTCCTGCGGCAGGGTGATGTTGAAGCCGATCGAGGGCGCGCCGGCCTCATAGGCACCCCGGTTCGCCGCCTCCATGATGCCCGGTCCGCCGCCCGTGGCGATCACGTTCGTGCGCACGCCATGGCCGTCGATCGCGCCGCCGCGCCGGCTGGCGATCTCGCCGAACTTGCGCGCTTCGCGATACCAGCGGCCCGGCTCGCCCGGGCTGTCCTCGGCGCAACGCGCCGAGCCGAACACGACGATCGTCGACTGGATCTTCGCCGCCCGCAGGATGTCCTCGGCCTTCTGGTATTCGAGCGCCATGCGCAAGCCGCGCGTGGAATCGCCCAGAATGAAGTCACGATCGAGCGAGGGCAGCCGATAGGACGGGCTCTCGAGCTGCGCCTTGTTGGACTTTTTTGCGGCCATCATCCCTCCGACTCGTTTCGCCGATCATGGCCCGTAACGCGGGGTTTTCCAACGCGCGCGCGTGACAAGCTCCCCCCGGTCTTCTAGGTTCGCCCCATGATCATCGCGACATTCAACGTCAATTCCATCCGCCAGCGCATCGAGCACCTCACCCGCTGGCTGGCTGCCCGCGCGCCCGATATCGTCTGCCTGCAGGAGCTGAAATGCCAGGACGAGGCGTTCCCGCGCGCCGAGATCGAGGCGCTCGGCTACAATGTCGCGACGCACGGGCAGAAAACCTTCAACGGTGTCGCGATCCTCTCGAAGTTCCCGATCGAGGTCGAGCATCGTGGCATCCCCGGTTTTGAGGATGAGCAGGCGCGTTATATCGAGGCCGTCGCCTCCCTGCCGGGCAAGGACGGTGCGCCGGGCGAGGCGCTGCGGGTGTGCGGCGTCTATTTCCCCAACGGCAACCCGGCTCCCGGCCCGAAATATGACTACAAACTCGCCTTCATGGCGGCGCTGACCGAGCACGCACGCGGCCTGCTGGCACTGGAGGAAAAGCTCGTCATCGCCGGGGATTACAACATCATCCCCGATAGCAGGGACGCGAAATTCCCCGAACTCTGGGCGGCGGATGCGCTCGCCCTGCCCGAAAGCCGCGCCGCGCTCAAACGGCTCGAGAACCTCGGTTTCACGGACGCTTTCCGCGCCACAACCGACGCCGGCGGGCATTATTCGTTCTGGGATTATCAGGCTGGCGCCTGGCAGCGCAACAACGGCATCCGCATCGACCACCTGCTGCTCTCCCCGCGCGCGGTGGAAACGCTGGTGGAAGTGGGCATCGACAAGGAGATGCGGGCTGAGGAAAAGCCCTCCGATCACGTGCCGGTGTGGTGCCGGCTGACGTAAAAAAGGGGCCTCTCGGCCCCTTTCTGTCATCGGAAGCGGAAGTTTCCACCACGCGGGCCGATCACGCCGGGCATCTGGCCGGTCGGTGGCCGAATGCCTGTCGGCCGCGTTCCCGGAGGTCGCCCCCCACCCGGAAAGCGCGGACCACGCGGGCCGAGATAGCCGGGATGGTACGGCAGGCCGGGGAGATAGATGCCGCCTTGCGGCCGCCGGTATTCCGGCTCGTCGATGATGATTTCCTCTTCCTGCACCGAACCCCGACGGCGCGGGCGCGGCGGCTTGCTTTTTGGCGGCTTGGCGCGCGACGGCATAGCCTTCGGCGGCACGGAGCCGCTGGCGAGTTGGGCCGAGCAGGCATCCTGTACGCAGAAATTACCACTGCACTGGCCGGAATAGCTTGGCGTGCGGTTCGAGAGCGGCTGCGGCAGGCTCACGCCGCGCGCATCCACCGAGAGATAGGTGCAGGCATTGGTCAACTCCATGCAGCGCCCGGAGCGCGTGCAGACCTGCGCCGCGCCTTCATGGAGAGCGACATAGGTGCGCCCCTGCCGGATCGTGACCTCGACGGTGGTGCCGCGAAGGCCGATTGTCGCAACCGGAGTCCTGATCTGGTAGCTGCCTTTCGGGCCATTGCCGGAAACAAAGCGCATGGTGCCTTTGGCCAGCTCCATCGCAGCATCCTTCTTGCCGGAAAAGACAAAGGCATCGAGTTTGATGGCCGCATCCGGCCCGAGACGCAGATCGGTCTCATCGGTGAAGCGCAGCCGGGCCTGGGCCTTGGCTTCCGTGCGCACCATCTCGTCGCGGTGAACGGCCTCCGGCACGGCCAGCGTGCGATGCCGGGCCTCGATTTCCACCGTGACACGGTTTTCGATCGCCTCGGCCTTGCCGATGATCTCCGCCGCAGTGGCAGGACGGGCCATATCACTCTGGATCGCCATGCACGCAAGCACGGCGAGCAGGAGACGAAGCGCGCGGGACACACGGGGAGTGGCGTTGATCATGGCGGCTGGCTCCGGGAAAGCTGTTCCTCGGAGACTTAGGCGCATCGCATCATGTTGCCTGTGCGTCGGCGCACATATGAAAAAACGGGCTGACCGGAGAAACCGGGCGACTAGCGCCCCTTGCCCCCGCCTCCACTGCTCGAGCCGTCACCGCCCTTCGCCGAGCCGCCTGTGGGATCATATCCCGGCGCGGCCGGCGTTCCCGCCCGCGAAGGTGAGGGCGATGGCGCCGCTGCACTTGATGCGCAGACGACCTGTCCGCATCCCGTCCCGCTGCACGCGGAATTAAAGGTCGGGACTGTGCTGTTGAGAGGCCGCGCCGGTTGCGCACGCCCGCCCCCGGCTTCGACATAATCGCAGCGGTTGACAAGATCAGTGCATTGGCCGCCCCCCACGCAGACGCGTGCCGCCCCCTCCAGCAGCGTCACAAAGACCCGCCCCGATCGCAACACGACATCGACGCCTGTGCCGCGAAGCCCGATGGTCGCGACCGGCGTCTTGATCTGGTAGCTTCCGGTGGGGCCATTGCCACTGACAAAGCGCAGCGCCCCACGCGAGAGATTCATTGCCGAGCCCGCGTTGCCGGAGAATACGAAGGCGTCCAGCCTGATCTGGGCCTGCGGTCCCAGCCGAAGGTCGGAACGGTCCGCGAAGCGCAGACGGGTCGCGGATTGGGCTTCGGTGCGGATGATTTCGTTGCGGTGGACATCGGCATCCGGAGCCAATTCGCGGCGGATGCCCGAGATATCACCGGTCACGCGATTGGTGACGCTTTCGGCAAGACCGATGATTTCAGCAGCCAGCAAGGTCGTTGGCAGGATCGTACCGGTCAGCGCGATCAACAAACCGCCGGCAATGGCGTGAGGAAGAAGTCGCCGATGGCCAGACTGCCGTGTCCCGATCATGATGACTCCCCGCCAGACCTGAAGATCTCCGGAGAATTGCGCATTTTATCTCGAAAATCTATCGAGTCGTGCGAGCGCGCTTCTTGAGATAAGCCTCCGAAAGCTTGCGTTCGTCTTCGGTTGCGAGCTGGCGCGCCTTCTCATCAAGTTCCAGCACCCAGGCGTCACGGGTCGGCTCGGCCTGCTGAACGGCAAGCTGCATCAGCATCAACCCGCGCGCGGCCTGACGCGGCACACCATCGCCGTTGAACAACATCTGCCCGAGCCGGGCCTGCGCGTAGCGGTGCCCCTGCTCGGAGGCGAGATTGAACCAGCGCGCCGCCTGCTGGAGATCCTTGTCCCCCGCAAGCCCATCCGCGAGCACGCGCCCGAGGTGATACTGCGCATCGGCGTCGTTGTAATAGGAGGCCGCATAATGGAACATTTCCGCCGCGCGGGCCGGGTCGCGGCGGACGCGCGTATTCGGAATGCCGGCGAGATGATACCCCCCGAGCGCCACGAACGCCTGCGCGACCATGCGCGCCTGCGGCGATTCCGGGCTTTCATCGGCTCTCAGGTTCACGATCTGCGAGAAATTCTGGTACGCCTTGTAGTCATCGCGACGCACACCCTCGCCGTCCTTGTACATGCGGCCGAGCTTCCATTGTGCGGCGACATTGCCTTCGCGCGCGGCAAATGTCAGCGGCTCGACCGCCGAACCGGGATCGCCGCTCGACAGCGCCCGAAGACCCGCCCGGAGCGATTCACCGACCGATTTGAACAAGGTGCCTTTCTCGACCGGCGCGGGAGGGGCCTCCTTCACATCGAAAGCCAGTGCCACGCCCGGCACCGCCAGCGCGACAATGAGGCAGGCGCGCACCAGCGACACGCGCGCCGACGACAGGCCGCATTTCGGCTGGTCAAGCACAGCCACGGCATGGCCGGGGGTTCCAGACCCCATGGTTTCAGACATCAGCATCATCGTGCTTCTCGGCTTTGCCAAACGGCCTCACGCCGACACCCAAGGGCGCCGCGATCTCCGATTGTGCATCTATCCAATGCGCGCCCGGCACAAAGCCAGTCTGTCGCGCTTCCATTCCGCCATGAGGCGCGTCAAGTTTGGCGGCGGTAAGGCGAGTTTGCAGCGCGTCCATGACCACTGTGCTGGTGATGTCAAACTGACCGCCCACTACCAAGCCCTGCCTCCCCGCGATCGGCGCCAATGCCACACCTGCGCGATCACGATCGCCACGCCAATGCCTGACCTCAACGGATCGAGGCATGAAAGCTGACCCTATGGTTGATGACATCGGTGGCAACAGTGAGCCCATAAAAACCAGCCATCCAAGGATGTTAGGGGGAAAAGTCCTGCTTTTGCGTTTATGAGCATGCACGCGCGTTTGTGGCGCAAAAGCGGCGCACGCGCCCCTCCTGATGAGGCGCACCGCAATGATTATCCGCTGTTGCGAAAGTATCACAAACCGGCCTCCGCAAACGCCGGCGGGGGGTTGCGCGCCTATCCCAACCGCTTCAGGGCTTCATCAATCCTGATGATACGCCCCTTGGCTTCCGCCACCCGCTCGCGGTTCTCGTCGATCACCTCTTCGGGCGCGCGGGCGATGAAATCCGGGTTGTCGAGCTTGCGCATGGTGCCTTCGACATCCTTGACGAGCTTGTCGCGCTCGCCGGACAGGCGCTTCTTCTCTGCCGCAAAATCGATGATCCCCGCGAGCGGAATGCACGCCACCACGCCGCGCACGACGATCTGAACGCTTTGCGCCGGCGGCGCGGCCTCGAAGACGAGTTCCGAAACGCGCGCGAGGCGCCTGAGAATATCACCGGAGGCTTCCATGCGTGCCCGGCCGGCAGCATCGAGGCCGACGAACACCAGCGGCGCGGTGGTTGCCACCGGCACATTCATCTCCGCGCGCGCGGAGCGGATTTCAGTGATGAGGTCAACGATGAAGCCGATCTCGGCTTCTGCCACGGATGACTCGATGCCCACGGCCTTCGGCCAAGGCTCGACGCAGAGGAGGCCCGCATTCGGCTTGCCAGCCTGCTCGGCGTACGCCGCGAACAGCTCCTCGGTGATATAGGGCATGAAGGGGTGCAGCATCGCGACGATGCGATCGAGCAGGAAGGCGGTGGTCGCCTGTGTCTCGGCGCGGGCGGGGTTCACCGGCGCGGTTTCATCGCGCCGCAGCGGCTCACCTTCGGCGGAGAACACCACGCCGGCCTGAAGCGCGGGCTTGGCCAGTTCAACATACCAGTCGCAGAAGGTGTTCCAGGTGAAGCGATAGGCCGCCAGCGCCGCCTCGTTGAAGCGATAGCCGGTGATGCCGGCCTCGATTTCCGCCAGCGCCTTGTCGGCCTCGCCGATCGCCCAGATGTTCAGCGGCTCCTTCACCGCTTTCGGATCAAAGCCGGCCACGCGGACGCAACCATTCATTTCGGCGAAACGCGAGGCATTCCAGAGCTTTGTGCAGAAATTGCGATAGCCCTCGGCGGTCTTCACGCCCACCTTGGGGTCGCGCCCCTGCGCCGCGAAGGCTGCAAGCGTCAGGCGCAGGGCATCGGCACCCAGCGCGTCGACGATCACGAGCGGGTCGAGCACATTGCCGACCGATTTCGACATCTTGCGGCCCTTCTCGTCGCGCACGAGGCCGTGGAGATAGACCGTCTCGAATGGCGCTTCGAGATCGAGCGCAGCAGATGCCATCATCATCCGCGCGACCCAGAAGAACAGGATATCCGCCGCTGTCACCAGCACCGAGGTCGGGTAGTATTTGGCGAGTTCCGGGGTCTTTTCTGGCCAGCCAAGGGTGGAAAACGGCCAGAGCGCGGAGGAAAACCAGGTATCGAGGACATCGGTGTCGCGGGTGATCTCGACACCTGCTCCCCATTTTGCGCCGGCCTTGGCGCGAGCATCTGCCTCGTTCGTTGCAATCACATAGCCGCCATCCGGCCCATACCATGCCGGAATTTGATGGCCCCACCAGAGCTGGCGCGAGATGCACCACGGCTCGATGTTCTCCATCCAGCGGAAGAAATCCGCCTCGCGGTTCGCGGGCAGGATTTTGGTCTGGCCGGTGCGCACCCAGTGCATCGCCTTCTGGGCGAGCGGCTTC
The DNA here is from genome assembly GCA_009773635.1 of Beijerinckiaceae bacterium. Taxonomy (GTDB): domain Bacteria; phylum Pseudomonadota; class Alphaproteobacteria; order Rhizobiales; family Beijerinckiaceae; genus Rhabdaerophilum. The sequence goes on from WSYC01000007.1 coordinate 25,677, forward strand.
ACATCGACATACCACTGATCGGTGAGCCAGGGCTCGATCGGCACGCCGGAGCGGTCGCCATGCGGCACCTGCTGGGCGTGAACCTCGATCTTCCTGAGGCGGCCCTCCGCCTCCATCAGCGCGACGACGCGTTTGCGCGCCTCGAACCGCGGCATGCCTTCCAGCGCGCGCGTTTCCGCCGGAATTCTGGCAAACGCGGCATCGGAGAGGTCAATCGTGCCCTCGCGGCTCATCATGTTGATGACCGGGAGCGTGTGGCGTTTGCCGAGATCGAAGTCGTTGAAATCATGCGCCGGGGTGATCTTCACCGCGCCGGTGCCCTTCTCGGGATCGGCATACTCATCCGCGACAATGCGGATCAGCCGCCCGACCAGTGGCAGCACAGCGTTCTTGCCAATGAAATGCTTGAGCTTTTCATTCTCGGGGTGGATTGCCACCGCGGTATCGCCGAGCATCGTCTCCGGCCGCGTGGTCGCGACCGTGACATAGCTCGCGGCATCGTCAGGGTCGTAGGCCATGCCCTCGATCGGATAGTCGAAATAGTAGAGATGCCCGCCGGGCTCGCGATCGAGCACCTTGCCGAGCGCCGCCGCATCGAACGGTTTTGGGTTGCCGTCCTTGTCCAGCCCGATCCCCTCCGGACTATGCTCGTCCGGGGATCGGGGTCGCGCCCAGACGAAGCTGCCCTTCACCTCGCGCTGCTCGACCTCAAGGTCCGAGATCGCGGTGAGGAGCTTGGGGTCCCAGTTCACAAGACGCTTGTCCTTGTACAGGAGGCCCTTGTCGTTGAGTGCGTTGAAGAAGGCGATCACCGCCTGCTGCATCTGGCCGCGCTCGCCATCGGCGCGGTTGCCCATCGTGAAACGCTCTCGGCTCCAGTCGCAGGAGGCGCCGAGACGCTTCAACTGATTGACGATGGTGCCGCCCGATTCCTCTTTCCAGGTCCAGACCTCGTCGAGGAATTGCTCGCGCCCCATGGTGCGACGATCCGGCTTACCCTCGGCAGCGAGCTTACGCTCCACCACCATCTGCGTCGCGATACCCGCATGATCGGTGCCTGGCTGCCAGAGCACATCCTTGCCGTTCATCCGCCAGTAGCGGCAGAGAATATCCTGCAAGGTGTTGTTGAGCGCATGCCCCATGTGCAGCGAGCCCGTGACATTCGGCGGCGGAATGACGATCGTGAAGGCTTCCGCGTTCTCGCGCCCCTTCGCTCCAGCCTTGAACGCATCGGATTTCGCCCAGGCCGCGTTGACACGGGCCTCGATCGATTTCGGGTCGAACGTCTTTTCCATCATCGTGACTTCACCAGCAGGCCATCCGGGTGGTCTGAAACACCGGAGCAACAAAAAAAGGTGCCAGAAACGGCACCCTGGTCGCCTCATTCGTGTAAAGCGGCGAAACCCGGCGTCAAGCCGGGAATTCGCCGGAAGCCTCAGCCGCCGCGCGCGACGCGCTCGATTTCGGTCTTCACCAGCTTCTCGACGATGCCCGGCAGGTTGTCATCAATCCAGCCGCGCAGCATCGGGCGGATCAGCTCGACGACGACATCCTCAAGGCTACGGCCAACGGCCGGCATGGCCGTATGCCGCGAGAGAGCCTGAAACGCCTGCCCGACAAGGCTACCAGCGTTATCCGAAATGATCCGGTCTTCCAGAGCAGCGACGGTGTTGATCGGCGTCACCTGAACCGGCTGCGGCATTGGCGCGGGGGGAATCGCCACATCGACCGGATCGAACGACATCTCGGGAATGGCAGCTACGGCAGCCGGCATATCGACGGAGACCTCCTGTGGCGCGCTCGCGACGGTCGCGACATTCGCGAGGTCGAGCACATCGTCGTCCTCGTCCATGGCGACATCCACGGCTTCGATGTCGATCATCGGCTCCGGCTCGGGCGCCTTCGGAGGAGGCGCTTTCTTGACCGCAGCCTCGTCCTTTTTCGTGCCGAGGCTGTCATCCGCGATAATCTTGCGAATGGAGGCGAGAATTTCCTCCATGGACGGCTCGTTATCGTCCTTTGTGTCCGGCACTGCGGCGGATTTGGAGGACATGCGAACTGCTCCATCTGTTACGGCACTGAACCGACCGGGCACGCACCAGCCCCCGGCCTGTGCCCCAAAACTCTCCGGCAAGCGCAGAATCACTCGCCACGTCCCGCGATTATGGCAGCCAAAAGCACCGGATCAAGCGCGGCCACGCCGATTGTCGTCGTTGCTTGGGGACAAAATGGCCGGCGCCGAGGCTTCGCCTTCGCGTGCCGGCCGCAGATCACTCGCCGCTGGGTGTGCGCAACCCGAGCCAGCTGTCCTTGACCTGCTCGTAATGCACCTTGGGATCATAGGTTGCGACCTTGAGGCCGAGCGTGCGTGCCGAAAGCTGGCCGGTCGCCGCCAGCAGGGAATAGGAAGCAATCACCCGGTCGCGCTGGGCGGTCACCTGGGCCACGCGGGCGTTCAGCAGTTCCTGCTGCGCGTTGAGCACATCGAGCGTCGTGCGCTGCCCGACACGCGCTTCCTCGCGCACGCCGTTGAGCGCGATTTCGGCAGCGGAAACCTGCGCGGCCGCGCCTTCGATCTGGTAGCCGGTCGCCTCCATCAGCGCCCAGGAGGCCACAACCGCCTGCACGACGCGGTCACGGGCCGAATCAACCAGCAACCGCTTTTCGCCGAGCGTTTCCTTGGCGGCGCGGGTGCGGGCATAGGCCGAACCGCCGTCGTAGATCGGGATCGAGACCTGCCCGACGACGGAGGCCGATGTCCGACGATCCTGCTCGATGGTCGAATCGTAGCGGCGGCTGAGCGAGCCCGTCAGCGAGACCGTCGGGTACAGCTCGCCCTCGACGACCTTCACCTGCAGCAACTGGACATCAACCCCATGCAATGCGGCGGCGATCGCCGGGTGATCCTGCAACGCGCGATTGACCGCCTCGCCCTGATTTTTCGGCAGACGCTTGGCGGCGACAGGCTTGGTTTCCGCGAGTTTCTTGGGCTGGATGCCGATTTTCTGCCGGAAGGTGGCGATCGAGCCACGCAGGTTCGATTGCGCCAATGCGAGATCGGATTTGGCGCTGGCAAGCCGCGCCTCGGCCTGCGCCACGTCCGTCCGCGTGACTTCACCGACGTTGAACCGGTCCTTCGTCTGGCGGACGAGTTCATTCAGGACATTGATATTGTTCTGCCGCAACGTGTGCAGCGCGGTGTTGCCCACGACGTTCATATAGGCCGACACCCCGTCCAGCAGCGTGTTCTGCTCGGTGTTCCGGAGTGTTTCCCGCGAGGCGAGTGTGCTCGATTCCGCCTGCCGGATGCCGTTGGCGGTGCGGCCGCCGTTATACAGCGTCTGACTGATCGACAGGCCGACACCGGCCGGGAACAATTCGGAATGGCTCTTGCGGCCGGGGCTGCGCGAATCGATCGTCGTTGCACCGACATCGCCGGTGGCGGTCACTTTCGGCCGTCCGAGCGCCTTCGCGGTCGGGACGCCCTCGTCCACGCCGCGCGTATTGGCACGCTGGGCGTTGAGATCGGGGTTTGCCATATAGGCGTGCGACAGGGCCGTCGTCAGATCCTGTGCCATCGCGCGTGTCGAAAACGTGCTCCCGGCCAGCACGATACCCGCCGCCAGGACGCCGGAAAGCGCGGCTGAAACAGCCAGAGAGCGAAACGCCAGAGACTTGAACCGCTTCACAACAGACCACCCGAATTGGTCGAATTCATCTAAAACCCGAAACGGTGCGCCCGGCCGAGTGACCCGACGCTCGCAATCATTTCGGAACGTGCATAAAGCGCCGCCCGGCATATCCCGGCCCGGCACCCTCAATCGGTGTTATTTCTAGCGGCAGAGCGGGGCTTGTAAACCTTTCGTTGACGGGTAGCCCGCTTCCGCACTGCGAAATGCGCCGGACTGAGACGAAAAGGTTACACACCTGACGAATTGATCGAATTCGTCAGATTTTCACAGAAAAATCATGAAATTCAGAAAACGAAGCCCGGCTCGCTCGCAAAGCCCGGCAGGACAGGGACTTGCGCATCGAACGCGCGGCGCGGGCTGCAATGCCCGTTCGCCTTGACATAAACCATTGCCTTGGCGGCACGCCCTTCCCGGAAGATAATCCCGAGCCGTCCGCCCTCGTTCAGCAGCGGAAAGAAGCCGTCCGGTTCACGCTCGCTCGCCCCGTTGACGAGAATTACATCAAACCCGCTGCCGGCCTTCGCGGCCCCGGATGCGGCCGACATCCCCGGCTCGGCGGGCGCGGTCTTAACCGACATTGATGCCGCATCAAACGCAGCGCGGGCAGCTTCTGTCAGCGACGCATCGGCCTCGATATAGGTCGTTTCCAGACCGATTTTCGCCAGGATCGCCGCCGAATACCCCATGCCGCCCATGACATCGAGAGCCCGCTCCCCCGCCACCGGCTGGAGCGCCTGGATGAGACGGGCCAGAATCAGCGGCGGCAGCAATGCGCGGCTGGAGGCGCCCTCGCCCACGACCAGCGTCCTGTCGGTATAGGCGAGTGCCTTGTCGCGCCCGGCCACGAAAAACTCGCGGGGCACGGTCTCGAAAGCCGCCAGAACCGACTGATCCGTCACATCGAAGGTGCGGATCTGATTATCAACCATCACACGGCGGGCAGTGACAAAATCGGCCATAGGGGGCTCCCGAAGAAAAGGTCCGGCACGCGCTGCCAGAGGGCTCCGTCACCGGCTTTTGCGCGAGTGCGCGCGCGAAAGCAAGAGGTGAACACGCGCTCGACGCCTAGACAAGAGGAGAAGATCATCATCACGCGCCAGCTTCGCAAGACCGGCGCCCCCTGTCGGGGGGAAACTGGAGGCCTCGGAGGGAATCGAACCCCCGTACAAGGATTTGCAGTCCTCTGCGTCACCACTCCGCCACGAGGCCTCGCGTTCGGAAGAGCGGCGTATAACCCGCCAAGACCGCCGGGGGCAATACGAATTGCCGCAAGTTTATGCGATTTTTGGCCGGGCCGGGGATTTCGGCCGGACGCGGTTACATCTTTTTTAACAGGGGGACCGATAAACGGTTTGCATTCGGGCCGGTTTTTGCTAAACGCCAGCCCTCATTCCTCGATAGCTCAGTTGGTAGAGCGTTCGACTGTTAATCGAATGGTCGCTGGTTCGAGTCCAGCTCGAGGAGCCATTTTTCCAGAATTCCCGCTGTCTGTGTGCCGGACAGGAAAAGAGGCCGAAAACCGGCCTCTTGTTGTTTGCGAGAAGCTGCGTGGTTGCGCTCAGTTGTCGTAGCGGCACAGGCGGGCGGTTTCGCCCGTATAGCCGCCGCAGGGCATGTGCGGCGCGGGGATCGCACTGATCCGGCCGCGGGGCGCACGGCGGGCATTGACGGCGTTAGGCGCGGTTGCGGTCGCGGCCATAACCGAGCCGCCTTCACCGCCATTGCTGGCGCCGCTATTGCCGCCGCCATTGCCACCGTTGCCACCATTGCCGCGTGCGAGCGCCGGGGCAGAAGCGGCCGCAAGGACAAGGCCAAGGGTCAGGGCGAGGCGGGTCGAAGTCATCTTGAACGAGGTCATCTGGGTCTCTCCTTCCGAGTTGGGCGCCGGGGGTCAGCGCGATGAGGAGACCATGCCCGTTCAACACAAAATTAACCGTGCGTTGCCGCACGCGGCACGCGAGGGTTGCGACATCAGGTCGATGCACGTTGATCGCCGCCAGCAGATGCCGCCGTCAGCTGATTCCCGGCGAGCAGCGTTGCCAGACCTGAACCTCGCCGGCACCGATTTTCACGCGGACGCGATATTCGCCCTGCAGCACCATATCGACCGGCGCACCGGCGTCGACCTCCTCACCGGGCATCGTGAACGCGAACGTGTGGCGGGTATACGCACCCTGCATCCTGACGCCCCTGGGGGTGGTGACAGACGACCCCTCAATTGCGATCCGGCGGCCATTGTCCGAGCACCAGGCGCCGTCGATTGCATCGGCATGCGCGGTTGAGAGGCCCGCGATCAGCGCCGCACTCGCCAGAACGGGCATGCGAAGGCCGGCAAAATGGGGTATTACGGGGTTTAACAGGCGGGCCTTACGCATGGTTCTCTCTCCAAATCCGTTGAAACCGGTCGGGAAAAGGCTCGCTTCCGGGTGAACGCCTAACGCTTTACTCGCTCAAGCACCGCCACGATCTCATGAAATCCCCGCTGCCGGGCATGTGCAAGCGGGGATACGCCATCGCGATCCGCCAGTGTCGTCTTCGCGCCGGCATCGACCAGCGCCTCGACGATCTCGACATAGGTCGGGCTGCCGTCTCCGAGAATCACAGCCTCAAGCAACGCGGTCCAACCCAACTTGTTGACGTGATTGACGTCGATCGCGGTCTTCAAGAGCGCATAGACCGCCTCGATATGGCCGTGATGACACGCCGGAATAAGCCCCGTGCCGCCGTAACGGTTGGTGGCCCTGAGATCGGCGCCATGGGCGAGCGTCATGCGCAGGATCTCGATCCGGCCTTCCGCTGCGGCATAGAGATAGGGCGAATCAGCAATCGCATCCTTGGCGTTCACGTCCGCCCCGGCGCCGATCAACACGCGCGCGGCCTCGATATGATTGCCGTGCGTCGCCAGCAGGAGCGCGGTGCGACCGTTTGAATCGCGGGTATCAAACGGGGTTCCGATGCCGATGAACCGCGCCACAGCATCGGCATCCCCGACGGCGGCAGCATTGCGGAGCGAGCCGGCATCGTTCTGCGCCGCCAGCGGGCCAAGGCCAGCCATCATGATCCCGGTTGCCAGAATCGACCGGCGAGAATGAACATGCGACCGTCTTGCCATCAGCGTCCCTTCCTGTTGTCAGGATAAGCGGAATAATCCGCTTGGACAGGCAAAAGCGCGCAAGACGCCTTTTCTTTCGCGCAAGCTGCGGTATCTCGTCCGGATGCTCGAAGCCTCCCCTTCCCGCGCCCGCGCATTGCACTGGTTCCGGGCGGATTTGCGCGTTCTCGACAATCCGGCCCTGCTGGCTGCGAGCACCGCGCCCGAATGCCTCACCGTCTTCATCGATGAGACCAACGCCGGCTTCCGCCCGAGAGGCGGTGCGAGCCGCTGGTGGCTGCATCAATCGCTCGCGATGCTTTCCGAGGCGATCACACGGCTCGGCGGCACGCTCATCCTGCTCCGGGGCGATTCGCGCAGCCTTGTGCCCGATCTCGCCCGACACCTTGGTTGCGATCTGGTGACATGGAACCGCCGCTACGGGCTGGCCGAACGTGAGGCCGATGCCGCCATCAAGGCCGACCTCAGGGCGCAGGGCATCGGGGCAACGAGCTTCAACGGAGCGCTCCTTTACGAGCCGATGGAAATCAAAACGCAGGCCGGTGGGCCGATGCGGGTCTTCACGCCCTTCTGGAAGGCCTGTCGCGCGCTGCGCGACCCACCTGCCCCGCTCGGTGCGCCGCAGCGCCTGATGACGCCCGCAGGCGCTCTTGATGGCATTCCCGGCCGGCTCACACTGCCAGCGCTAGGTCTCCTGCCCAATAAACCGGATTGGTCCAGTGGTTTGGCCGCGACCTGGGTCCCCGGCGAAACCGGCGCGGCGGAACGCCTCGACACGTTTCTCGAAGGCCCCCTCGCCGGCTATGCCGACAACCGCGACCGCCCGGATTTCCGCTCGACCTCGATGCTCTCGCCGCATCTGGCTTTCGGCGAGATCTCACCGCGCATGATCTGGCACCAGGTCGAGCACTGCTGGGCGGAGGGCGGGCTAACGGCCAGCCGGCGCGATATCGACAAATTCTTCGCCGAAATCGGCTGGCGCGAATTCGCCTGGCACCTGATGTTCCATTATCCGGCGCTCGCCCGCGAGAACTACCAGCCTCGCTTCGATACCTTTCCATGGGAGCGGAACGAAGGCGCGCTTCTTGCCTGGCAGCAGGGACGCACCGGCTACCCGATCGTCGACGCCGGCATGCGCGAACTCTGGCGCACCGGCTTCATGCACAACCGCGTGCGGATGATCGTCGCCTCGTTCCTGATCAAGCATCTGCTGATCGACTGGCGCGAAGGCGAAGCCTGGTTCTGGGATACGCTGGTGGATGCCGATCCCGCCAGCAACGCCGCGAGCTGGCAATGGGTCGCTGGGTCTGGCGCGGATGCGGCCCCCTATTTCCGTATTTTCAACCCGATCACGCAAGGTGAGAAGTTCGATCCCGAGGGGGTCTATATCCGCACCCACGTGCCGGAAATCGCCGGCCTGCCGGACGCCTTCCTCCACAAGCCGTGGGAAGCACCGGGACCCATGCTCCAGCGCGCCGGCATCCGGTTAGGGGAAACCTACCCGGAGCCGATCGTGCGGCACGAGATGGCCCGCGAACGCGCGCTTGCGGCCTTCAAGGGGCTCTCAAACTAGCGCCGCTGTTCGAGGTGGCCGCGTGCCTATTTCGTTCGGCTGGACTTCCTGACATCGAGCTTGCCAAGCAGCCGTATCGGCCCGTTGAGCCAGCGCCCGATCCGCCCCGTGAGCCGCAGGGGCGCATCGAGAACCGCGAAGCAGACGCATTCCTCATCATCATCCGCCACGGGCACATGGTCGAGGTGCTCGTCCGCCACCGCGACATCGCCGCGCCGGAAATGCCCGGTCTCATCGCTAAAGCCGCCACGCAGCACCAGCGTGATTTCCGACCCCTCATGGGAGTGCCGGGGCATCTTCTGCCCTGCCCGGATCTTGTAAATGACAGCCTCGAAACCATCCGTCGGTGGCAGCTGGCATTCGCGCACGCCGGGCAGGATGGTGCGGAAGTCCATCGCGTCAATGGGTTTACCGAGATAGTGGACGAGCGCCTTCGGATCATCCGGTGAAGCAGACCGGTGTTGGTTACTCCCGTCCCCGCAGGCGAAAATGGCATCAAGCCGCGCCTCCCGCGCCCGGATCGAACACGGGGTCTCCCGGACCACGGTTCGGCCGAGCGACTCCTCCAGCGATGTGACGAAGGGACGGTTTTTTGCAGACAGCTCGAGATGCGCACCGACGAGCGCATGCAGTGCAGGAGGCAGCGTTCCCGAGGCATAGCCCGCCAGGATCAACTCAAGCGAGGAAGGAGCAGCGTCATTCATAGCGGCCATCACGTCAGGTTGTTCCGGACGCTTCGATGTCCACCATGGGCAGATTCGCCGATCGGGATAGACCTTACTGGGCGGGAAAACATTTTGTTCAGGCCTTTCTCCGTTCAGCACGCACGATAACGGCATCAAGCTGGCTTCGGGTTTTTCTACGCATGGCAACTGGCTCTGGATCACTGCGACAGGACGCACGCCGAATTTACGTCCTGACGCCTTCACGGCGCGTCCGATCCCTCTATAATCGCGCGCAACCTAGCACCCGTTTCAGGAGCCTCTCGCCGTGGATGCCCAGACGCCGCCCGCTCTGCCGGGATTTGCCGCAACCCGCCTGCTGTTCCGCGATGATGCCTACCTCGCAACCGCGGAAGCCACCGTCATCGGCCACTGGAACGGCATGATCGTGCTCGATCAGACACTGTTCTACGCCGCATCCGGCGGCCAGCCCTCCGACATGGGCACGATCACGCGGCTTGATGGCGCAAACACCGCTGCCACCGGCGAGCTGAAATATCTCGATCCCGCCAAGACCATCATCGGCCATGCCTTGCCGGAAGGCGAGGACGCCGCCGCATGGGTCGGCGCGCGCCTTGCCCTCAGCCTGGATATGGAGCGCCGGCTGAAGCTGATGCGCATGCATTCCGCCCTGCACCTCCTCTCCGTCGCCCTGCCCTATGCCGTCACCGGCGGATCGGTTGGCGTTGATGACGGCCGGCTCGATTTCGATATCCCCGATGCCGGGCAGGACAAGGACGAGATCACCGCCACGCTCAACGCCATGATCGCGAAGAACGCCGCGATCACCGACCGCTGGATCACGGATGCCGAACTCGATGCCAATCCCGGCCTTGTCAAAACCATGAAGGTGCAGCCGCCGCGCGGTGCGGGCCGGGTGCGACTGGTCGAGATCGCGGGCATAGACCTCCAGCCCTGCGGCGGCACGCATGTGCGCAACACGCGCGAGATCGGCCCCGTGGTCGTCACCAATATCGAGAAGAAGGGGAAACAGAACCGCAGGGTGCGGATCGCCTTTGCGTAACCACGGCGCGCCCCATACCACCTTGATCAAGATGACGCCGCGCAAGTGGTCTGCGCGGCCCAAAAAGGTTATTCCAGACAATGCCCTTCAACAAAATTCATGTTCCCCGCAACTTGCCCGTCGCCACGTGCCGCGCGATCAACGACGCGCTGCACGACAGCCTCGTCGAGAACTGCAAATCAAACCCCGACGATTTCTTCTGCCTGATCTGCCGCTACGATGCGGATGACATGATCCTCCACCCGACCTTTCTCGGCACGCGCGACCCGCTGAACACGATCGTCATCGAGATCGCCCTGCTGGGCGGTCGTTCGGATGCGCAGAAGGAGGCGCTTTTCAAGGATGTCCGCCGGCGTCTTCGTGGCATTGGCTTCGATCCGCGCAATTCCATCATGTTCCTCCTCGAGAACAGGCCCATCGACTGGTCCTTCAGCGAGGCGGGCTCCGTGAAATCCGTCCTCAACCTGTAGGACTTCCGCCATCCCCTTCCTTCAGGCTCCGGGCCTGAAGCCACCCGGAGAGACGCCCATGCCATCCATTTTTTCCGATATCCCCTTCGTGCCCACGGCATGGCTCGGCGAGAACCTTGACAATCCCGAAGTTAAGATCGTCGATGGATCGTGGCATCTGCCGCCAACCGGACGCTCCGGCGCGGCGGAATACGCGGCCGCGCATCTTCCGGGCGCGGTGTTCTTCGATCTCGACGCGATCTCCGATCCAGCCTCCAGCCTGCCGCACATGCTGCCGAGCGCGGCGCATTTCGGCAAGGCGGTTGGCGCCCTCGGGATTTCGGAGGATGACACCATCATCGTCTACGATCAGCTCGGGCTGTTCACGGCAGCGCGGGTCGCATGGATGTTCCGCCTTTATGGCGCAAAGGATGTCCGTATCCTCAGCGGTGGGTTGCCGGCCTGGGTCGCTGAAAAGCGCCCGGTGACGGCGGAAGCCCCCGCCCCCACGCCCGCGCGCTTCAACGCCGTGCTTGACGCCACGACCGTCGCCGATCTCGCGCGCGTATCGGCTTCGCTGGCGGATGGGTCGGCGCAAATCGTCGATGCACGCCCGAAGGCCCGCTTCCTCGGGCAGGCGCCGGAGCCCCGTCCCGGCCTGCGCCTCGGGCATATGCCGGGAAGCTTCAACCTGCCTTTCCCGGATGTCGTGACCGCCGATGGCACCCTGCGCCCGGCTGCGGAAATACGCGCGGAAATGGCAAAAGCCGGCATTGACCCTGCCAAGCCCGTCGTCACGACCTGCGGCTCCGGCGTTTCCGCGGTGATTATCGCCATGGCGCTGGCAAAAGCCGGCGCGAGCGTCGAGGCGATCTATGATGGCTCCTGGGCCGAATGGGGCGCGCGCGACGATCTGCCGGTCGAGGCAGGTAATGCATAGCAATATACTCAAATTTCAAAAAATTCTGGATCGAGCTAAAAAACGAGAGAGAAATGGAAATATTGATCTGGATTTCAATAATCGTATTAATTGCAGTATTATTGATAAGCGTTAACGCTTATATTGAAAAGGAGAGATATAAATTTCTTATGGAGAAATATAACGACGACACAATTGTCAATAAAATAATGAAAAAAGAGATATGGCAAGGCATGACTAGAGAACAGCTGATTGATTGCTTAGGTCAACCTGCCGAATTAGATACATCTGTCCTGAAATTAAAAACAAAAGAAATTTACAAGTACCACAAGACTGGAAAAAATAGATTCTCCACTCGCGTGGTAATCGAAAACGACATTGTCGTTGGTTGGCATCTGAAATAGCCCGACCTTAATTGATTAAAGTCAGGCTTATTTGTCCGGTTAGTGCAAGATCTGGCTCAGGAAGAGCTTGGTGCGCTCGTGCTGCGGGTTCTTGAAGAAGGCGTTCGGCTCGTTCATCTCGACGATCTGGCCCTGATCCATGAAGATCACCCGGTCCGCCACCTGCCGCGCGAAACCCATTTCATGCGTCACCACCATCATGGTCATGCCCTCTTCAGCGAGGCTCACCATGGTGTCGAGCACTTCCTTGACCATTTCCGGGTCGAGCGCCGAGGTCGGCTCATCGAACAGCATGATCTTCGGCGACATGCACAGCGAACGCGCGATCGCCACGCGTTGCTGCTGGCCACCCGAGAGCTGGCCGGGATACTTGCCCGCCTGCTCCGGGATTTTCACCCGCGTGAGGTAGTGCATCGCGATTTCCTCAGCTTCCTTCTTCGGCATCTTCTTCACCCATATCGGGGCGAGCGTGCAGTTCTCGAGGATGGTGAGGTGCGGGAACAGGTTGAAGTGCTGGAACACCATGCCGACATCGCGGCGGATTTCATCGATCTTCTTGAGATCGTTGGTGAGCTCGGTGCCATCCACCACGATCGAGCCCTTTTGGTGCTCTTCCAGCCGGTTGATGCAGCGGATCATCGTCGATTTGCCGGAGCCCGAAGGCCCGCAGACGACGATCTTCTCGCCGCGTGTCACCTTCAGGTTCACGTCTTTGAGAACGTGGAACTCGCCGTACCACTTGTGAACGCCGATCATCTCGACCGCCGTCTCGTTCTTCAGCATCGTGGGTTTCAGATTCAAGACCGCCATGGATGAACTCCTTACCGTTTATCCGCCACGGAAAGCCGCCGCTCGGTCGCGCGGGCGTAACTCGCCATGCCATAGCAAAAGATGAAATAGACGATCGCCGCGAAGGCGTAGCCCGTCGGAGAGGTTGTCGGTGCCGCCCATTGCGGATCGATACGCGCGGTCTCGATCGCCTTGAGGAAGTCGAAGATGCCGACGATCAGCAGCAGCGACGTATCCTTGAACAGGCCGATATAGGTGTTGACGATGTTCGGGATCGTGACCTTCAGCGCCTGCGGCAGGATGATGAGGCGCATCATCTGCCAGTAGCCGAGGCCGACCGCCATCGCGCCCTCGTATTGCCCCTTCGGCAGCGCCTGAAGGCCCGCACGCACCACCTCCGCCATGTAGATACCGACCAGCGCGCGCAGGAGTTTATCAACGTGCCAGCCATCGGGCATGAACAGCGGCAGCATGGTGTTGGCCATGAACAGCACGGTGATCAAAGGCACGCCGCGCACGAATTCGATGAACATCACCGAGAAGAATTTCACCACCGGCAGCTTCGAGCGCCGCCCGAGCGCCAGCAGGATGCCGAGTGGCAGCGACGCCACAATGCCCACCCCCGCCACGACGAGCGTGACCATCAAGCCACCCCATTTGGAGGTTTCCACGGGTGACAGTTTCAAGAGTGACCAGGCATTCTCGGCGAGCAGAACGCCGGAAATAATGAACCCGAACAGCGTCATGAAACCAAGCGCGCCTTTCGAGTCATCACTTTGGTTCATCAGATAGGCAAAAAGAAAGACCAGCAGGCATGCTGTGGCCTTCAGCCATTGCGGGGCGAACGACACGAACCCAAACGGATTGTTGCCACTCAGCAAACCGTACGAGACCAGCGGCAGCGCGATGATGAAATAGAACAACCCGATATCGCGGCGCGGCGCCCCGAGCCACAACATCCATGTCACGCCGAGCGCGCCAAGAACGAAGAACAGGTCCACCCGCCAGCGCTGGTCGAACGGGTAGAACCCGTAGATGAAGAACGAGTAGCGATCGCGCACGAAAGCCCAGCAGGCCCCCGGCGTGATGCCATTCTTCGTGATGCAGGCCTCGCGGTCCGCCCCGCTCCAGACCGCATCGGTGATCAGGAACTTGATGAAGCCGGGAATCAGCCAGAAGGCAATGAGCGCCGCGATGATGGTGAGCGCGATATTGCCCGGCGACGACAACAGGTTGGCGCGCAGCCAGCCGATGACGCCGACCATGCTCGCCGGCGGCGGCAGGGAAACCGCAGGTTCGTTCTGCACATAGGCGTGCTGGAGCGCGCCTGTGGGTGCCATTTGGCCGGCAAGGGCGCCGGGAGCCAGATTTTCGTCCATCCCCGCCTCCTCAGCGCTCGATCAGCGCTTTGCGCGCGTTGTACCAGTTCATGAACATCGACGTCGTCAGGCTGATGGTGAGATAGACCGCCATCGTGATCACGACGACTTCCACCGCCTGCCCGGTCTGGTTCAGCACCGTCCCGGTGAAAACCTGCACCAGATCCGGGTAGCCGATCGCCACCGCAAGCGACGAGTTCTTGGTCAGGTTCAGGTAGTTGGAGGTCAGCGGCGGGATGATGACGCGCATCGCCTGCGGGATGACGACGAGATCCAGCGTCGGCCCGGGCCTGAGGCCGAGCGCATAGGCCGCCTCTGTCTGCCCCTTCGACACAGCCTGGATACCGGCACGCACCGCTTCGGCGATGAAGGCCGCAGTATAGATCGTTAGCCCGACGACCAATGCCACGAATTCAGGATAGACCTGCACGCCGCCGCGGATGTTGAAGCGGCCGAGATCCGGGTAATTGAAGGAAAGCGGCTGGCCGGCAAGGAAATAGACCGCCAGCGGAAACAGGATCACAAGGCCAAAACCCACCTTGAGCACGGGCGATTGCTCGCCGGTTTTCTCCTGCTTCAGCCGCGCCCAGCGCCCGTAGCTGACATAGCCGACAAGCCCCGCGAGAAGCGTGTAGAGAACCCAGGAAAAATTGGCCGCAAAGACCGGTTCGGGCACAAAAAGCCCGCGCGTGTTGAGAAAGGAGCCACCGGGAATGGCGACCGATTCCTTCACTTCCGGCAAAGCCTTGAGCACAGCATTGTACCAGAACAGCAATTGCAGCAGCAGTGGCGTGTTGCGGATAGCCTCGACGTAGATCGTCGCCAGCTTCTGGACGAGCCAGTTCTTCGATAGCCGCGCAACACCGATGATGAAGCCGAGGAAGGTCGCGAGCACGATGCCGACCACCGCGACGAGCAAGGTGTTCGTCAGGCCGACCCAGAAGGCCTGGCCATAGGTCGAGGTTGTCTCGTAGGGAATGAGGCGCTGGCCGATATCGAAGCCGGCCGTATTGTTCCAGAAGCCAAAACCGGAAGCGATCTTCTGCTTGACGAGGTTGTCGCGCGCGTTGTCGAACGCGGCCCAGAAGAAATAGATGACGGCAGCGAACAGAACAGCCTGAAAGATGTAGCCGCGCTTTTCCGGATCGTTCCAGAACGCGACACGCGGCTTTTCAACGCCCACGCCTTGTGCGCCCGAGGTTCGGGCATCAACAGAACTCATTGAAGTCTCCCCACTTCAACCCCAACTCTCCGCCGGCGCCACCATGAGCACCGGCGGGCAGAACGGGTGGCCGAAACTCGGCCACCCACGCCAGATATCAGCGACGAGCCGAGATCAGCGGATCGGCGGCGCGTACTGCAGGCCACCCTTCGACCACAGCGCGTTGACGCCGCGTGCGATCTTGAGGCGCGAGCCCATGCCGACGTTGCGCTCGAAGCTCTCGCCGTAATTGCCGACATGCTTGATCATGCGCGCGCCCCAATCATTCGTCAGGCCCATGGCTTCGCCATACTTGCCTTCGGTGCCGAGCAGGCGCTTGATCTCGGGGTTGGTCGACTTCATCATCTCGCCGAGGTTCGCCTTGGTGACGCCCAGCTCTTCGGCCGTGATCATCACGTAGTGCGTCCACTTGACGATATCGAACCACTGGTCATCGCCATGGCGCACGCCGGGGCCGAGCGGCTCCTTCGAGATGATGTCCGGCAGGACCATGTGGTCATCCGGGTTGGCAAGACGCAGACGCTCGGAATAAAGGCCCGAGGCATCCGTCGTGAAGGCGTCACAGCGGCCGGTCTCGTAGGCCTTGACGGTCTCGTCGTTGGTCGCGAACACCACCGGCTCGTACTTGATGTTGTTGGCGCGGAAATAGTCAGCCAAGTTCAACTCGGTCGTCGTGCCCTGCTGGGTGCAGACCGTGGCGCCGGCCAGTTCCTTGGCGCTCTTCACATTGAGCTTCTTGCGGACCATGAAGCCCTGGCCGTCGTAATAGTTGATCGGGCCAAAGTTCAGGCCGAGCGAGGTATCGCGCGAGAGGGTCCAGGTGGTGTTGCGCGAGAGCAAGTCGACTTCACCGGCCTGCAGCGCGGTGAAGCGGTCCTTCGCTGACAGCGACACGAACTTGACCTTCTTCGGGTCATCGAAGATCGCGGCGGCGATCGCGCGGCAGACGTCGGCATCGAGGCCGTCCCAGTTGCCCTGGCTGTCGGCGATCGCGAAACCCGCGAGGCCGGTGCCGACGCCGCAATTCAGCACGCCACGATCCTTGACGGTCTTCAGCGTCTGTGCGGAAGCCGTGCCAGCGGCGAACACTGCCACGGCAGCGCCCAAAGCGAGAATTGTCTTTTTCATTGGTGTCTCCCCAGTATCGGACATTCGCTTCCCGCGTTTGTCACGTGTCGTTGAAGGAACCGGCCCCGCACATCTGGTGCTTTGCCGTCAGGTTCGTTTGATAAGGCAAAAAGCGGGCCGTCAGCCGGCCGCCTGGCTGGCAAACCCATCGCGGCAAGCCCGTTGCGGAGAATCCGCAACTGCTGGTGGTCCGGATATTGGAAAGAGGGAGGTCTGCCGACCTCCCTCCCCGATCAGTCAGACGTCAGCGGATCGGCGGCGCGTACTGCAGGCCACCCTTGGTCCAGAGCGCGTTGACGCCGCGCGCGACCTTGAGGCGCGAGCCCATGCCGACATTGCGTTCGAAGCTTTCGCCGTAGTTACCGACGTGCTTGATGATGCGATAGCCCCAATCGTTCGGCAGGCCGATCGCTTCACCGAACTTGCCTTCGGTGCCCAGAAGGCGCTTCACGTCCGGGTTGGTCGACTTCATCATCTCGTCGACATTGGCCTTGGTGACGCCGAGCTCTTCGGCGGTCAGCATGGCATAGTGCGTCCACTTGACGATATCGAACCACTGGTTGTCACCATGACGGGTGGCGGGACCAAGCGGCTCCTTCGAGATGATTTCCGGCAGAACGATGTGATCGTCGGGCGCGGTGAGGCGCAGGCGCTCGGAGTAGAGGCCCGAGGCGTCCGTCGTGAAGGCGTCGCAGCGACCGGCGTCATAGGCCTTGATCGTCTCGTCGGAGGTCGCGAACGTCACGACTTCGTACTTGAGCTTGTTGGCACGGAAGAAGTCCGCGAGGTTGAGCTCGGTGGTTGTGCCCTGCTGGGTGCAGACCGAGGCGCCCGAAAGCTCCATCGCCGAGGCGATCTTGAGCTTCTTGCGGACCATGAAGCCCTGACCATCATAGTAGTTCACCGGCCCGAATTCGAGACCGAGCGACGTATCGCGCGACATCGTCCAGGTGGTGTTGCGCACGAGAACGTCGACTTCACCAGACTGAAGCGCGGTGAACCGGTCCTTCGAGGACAGCGGAACGAACTTCACCTTGGTGGGATCATTGAAGATCGCGGCGGACATCGCGCGGCACAGATCGACATCAAGCCCGGCCCAGACACCCTGAGCATCGGGAAGGCCAAACCCGGCGAGGCCGGTGTTGGAGCCGCATTGCAGCGTCCCGCGGGCCTTGACCTGATTGAGGGTGGTGGTTTGCGCGGAAGCCGCACCGGCAGCCAAGACAACTGCGGCGCCGACGGCGACCGACATCAGTAGTTTCTTCATCAACTCGTCTCCCCGAGTGTTACATATGCCTCTGCTGCGGTATCCTGAGGGACACTGCGTGGGTTCCCCATCTGCAGCAGGAACTTTCATGACAGGCGATATCCGACGAAAGGTCAAGCGCAATCGCTTGCAACGCCGTTCCGATCGATTTTTTGCATCTTTTTGCCTCGCAGCGATGCAAAAAACGCTGTGCAAACACTGTTATTGCGCCAAACTGACCATTGAACGGGCAAAACGGCCATTTCACAGACAGCGCGCGACCCTCTTGAAAATTTAATCTCTGCTGATATCCTCTTCGAAAGATATTTATTCTCGCAAATCACGAAGAAAGAGAACGTTTCCATGAAATCGATGTCTCCGACAGAAAAATCTCTCTTGCAGGTGGAGACCCGGGCGGTCCTTGCCGGCCGCAACGCGAGCGAAACCTTCGGCTTCGTCAATGTCCCCCCCTATCGCGGCTCGACCGTGCTCTATCCCAACGCGGCCGACTGCCTCGCGCATCGCAACCGCTACACCTACGGGCGCCGCGGCAACCCGACGATGGATGCCCTCGAAAGCGCATGGTCCGAGCTTGAAGGCGCGGCAGGCACCGTGATCTGCCCCTCGGGCGCTTCCGCCTGCACGACCGCCCTGCTCTCCTGCCTCAAGACCGGCGATCACCTGCTGATGGTCGACAGCGTCTACCGCCCGACCCGGAATTTCTGCGACAATATCCTTACGCGCTACGGCGTCGAGACAACCTATTACGATCCGCAGATCGGCGCCGGCATCGCGGCGCTCGTACGTCCGAACACACGGGCAATTTTCATGGAAAGTCCGGGCTCGCAGACCTTCGAGGTGCAGGATGCGCCGGCGATCGTCGCGGTGGCTAAGAAGCATGACATCACCACGCTGATCGACAACACCTGGGCGACGGCGCTGCTGTTCCGCCCGCTTGATTTCGGCATCGATATCTCGATCAACGCGGCGACAAAATACCCCTCCGGTCATTCGGACGTGCTGATCGGCCTCGTTGCGGCGAATGCGAAGGCGCTTCCGGCCCTCAAGGCGATGCATGGCGATCTCGGTGTCTATCTCGGGCCGGATGATATCGCTCTGACGCTGCGCGGCATGCGCACCATGCCGCTCAGGATGCGGGAACAGGGCGCCAATGCGCTCCAGATTGCCAAACACCTTGAAAGAAGCCCGCACGTCGTGCGTGTCATGCACCCCGGCCTGCCCTCCTGCCCCGGTCACGAGATCTTCAAGCGCGATTTCAAGGGCGCCTCGGGTCTCTTTGGCATCGTCCTGAAGGCCGAAACCGACAAGCAGGTCGAGACCTTCCTCGATCACCTCTCGCTGTTCGGCATGGGCTATTCCTGGGGCGGGTTCGAAAGCCTCGCCGTGCCCTTTGATGCCACCCCCTATCGCACGGCGACCGAGTTCAAGCCCGGCGGGCGCGCGGTGCGCCTCAACATCGGCCTTGAATCGCCGGTCGATCTTATTGCCGATCTCGATGCCGCGCTGGCGGCAATGGCGGGGGCGTAACGCCGCTCGTCATCCCCCGCGTCATGCTCGGGCCTGGCCCGAGCATCCACGACTTTATCTATTCGTCGTGGAAATTCGAAGTCGTGGATGGCCGGGCTAAACCCGGCCATGACGCCGGGGCACAATCCTCACTCACTATTCCCCCTCGATCGCGACCTTGCCGCGCTCGCGCCGTTCCTTCGCGATCAGCGCGAGATTGCGGAAGTAGATGAAGAAGCTCAAGGCTTGCCCGAGGATGATCACCGGATCGCGCTTCTGGATGCCGTAGGCGAGCACAATGCCCGCGCCACCGATCGAGAAAAACCAGAACGCCAGCGGCACCACCGATCGCCCGGCCCGCTCGGAGGCGATCCACTGCACGATGAAGCGCGCGGCAAACAGGAGCTGCCCGAACACGCCGAACGCCGCCCACCAGGTAAAATTATTGACGAAAACCTCGTGCAGGAACGAGTTGAGACCCTGCGACATCTGGATCAGCATCAGACGATCTCCTCAACCTGCGGCGTCGGCTTCTTGCGCTTGAGGAGCCACCACACGCCGCACAGATCGAGCACACCGACCCTCAAGCGCCCCCAGAACCCGTAGTTCGAGACGCCTGAATGGCGCGGCCGATCGATGACGTCGAGATGCGCGATCGTGAAACCTTCCCGCTTCACCAGCGCCGGCATGAAACGGTGGATCGCGTCGAAATAGGGCAGCAGCAGATAGACCCGCCTCGGAAACGCCTTCAGCCCGCAGCCCGTATCGCGCGTGCCATCCTTCAGGATCGCGCCGCGGATGCGGTTTGCCTGCCGCGATTGCCAGCGCTTGAATGGCGTATCCTTCCGCCCCACACGCTGGCCCTGCACGATGCCGACCATCGCGTCAGCGCGCAGGAGGGCGATCATCGCCGGGATGAAACCGGGGTTGTTCTGCCCGTCACCATCGAGCGTCGCGATATAGGTGCCGCGCGCGGCCAGCACGCCGGAGCGGATGGCAGCGGATTGCCCGCCGCTCGCCCCATGGCGCAGCTGACGCAGGGCGGGATAGCTGCCGCGCAGGTTCGCGAGGATGGCGCTGGTGGTATCGGTCGAGCCGTCATCGACGAAAATCATCTCGTAGGCCAGCGTGGCATCCTGCTCGCACGCGGCATCGAGCGCAGCCGCGATCTCCATGAGCAGCGGCGCGACATTGCCTTCCTCGTTCTTCACGGGCACGACAACAGAGATCAGAGGGGTTTCGACCGAGATCAGAGGGGCTTCATTCTGAGGTTTTTTCGCCACGCGGGTCTTCCTGCGGTGATGGTCCATGGGCGTGCATCGGCGGCAGCGTGATCGCCGGCCGATGCGTCGAGGTCAGCGCCGCACATATACGGCGATGTCGAGCACACGCAAATTCCGTTGTTTGTCGACGGCGGCGTTGATGTTGACGCCGCGCACCCGCGTCAGCAGCGCCGGCGCGGTCTTGCCTTGCAGCGCGGCCTTGAAATCCCCCTCGAACGCGCGCTCGACGAAGGCGATCCGACAGCCAACACCATCCTTGTCGATGAAGGCCGCGGCTCCCGCAGCATCCGTCAACCGGATCGCCGTATCCGTCAGGAAGACGAGGCTCGGCTCGCGATAGCCGACGCTGGCATAGGCCGGACTGGCGCACCCCGAGGCCCGCGCCGCCTCCGCCAGTCGCGGCGACAGATTGAACGCCTTGAGCATCGGCAGACCGTAGGGGTAGGCCGCCAGCGTCAGGCTCGCCGAGGCGAAGAGCCCGAGCACAACCGCACGAATCGGCCGCTCCGCGCGCGCCAGCTGGAATGCCGCCGCGATGCCGAAGGCCGCAGCGATGCCAAGAAACGGCAGCGCCAGGAACGGCAGGCGCAGGAGTGTTGCCCCCTCCTCCAGCAGGAGAAACAGCGCCGGCACGCCGAAAAGGAACACCAGCGGCACCAGCACCAGCAGCACCGCCGCCAGCGAGAGCGCCCACCGGGCGCGCAGCAGCCCTCCGCGCTCCGCCGCCAGCATGATCAGGATCGCGATCGCCGGGTAGAGCGGCAGCACGTAATGCGGCAGCTTGGTCGGCACGGCCTCAAGGATCAGCCAGAACGGCACGATCCAGCCGAGCAGCAGGGCGACGCCGTCGTCCTTGCGCTCGCGCCACGCAAACGGCAGCGCCAGCAGGGCCAGCGGTGCCGCCGGCCAGAAGGTGGCCCAGAACACCCCGAGATAGGTGCCCGGCGGGGCGCCGTGCTTTTCCTGTGCGCCACCGACCTTGGCCAGCATGTCCTTGCCGACGGAATCGGCGATGAAACTGCCGCCGGTCTTCATCAGAATGGGCACCAGCCAGGGCAGCACCACCAGCGCGACGATGAGCACCCCGAGGCCCGGCCGCATCGTCCTCATCCAGCCGAGCGTCCGATCCCGGAAGGCGAGCACGAGAAGCGTCAGAGCGAGGATCAGCGGCGTGATCGGCCCCTTGACCAGGATCGCCGAGCCGATCACCAGCCAGAACGCGATGAGGTGCCGCCGCTCGAGCACCGGCGCGACACCGGGCGCGCGATGGGCGAAATACGCCCGCGCGAGAAATCCGAACGCCGCGATGCTGAGCGCCCCGAGCACGGCATCGGTTTTCGCGAGCCGCGCCTCGACGCCGAGCAGCACCGAGCCTGCCATCATCAGCGCCGCGAGCATGGCCCCTTCCCGGCTCAGGAACGCCAGCGCCGCCCAATAGGTCAGCAGCACCATCGCGATCGCGCCGAGGAGCGAGGGGATGCGATAGAGCGCCATCATGCGGCGGGCATCCTCGATGCCGAGCGCCTGCCCGAGCCGCACGCTTGCCGCCTGCAGCCAGTAGATCCCGACCGGCTTCTTGTGCCGCGCTTCCTCCTGAAAGCGGATGTCAACGAAGTCTCCGGTCTCCAGCATCTGCTTCGAGGCCTGCGCGAAGCGCGGCTCATCGCGGTCCATCGGCTGAAGGCTGAACTGGCCGGGCGCAAAAAAGCAGAAGGCGATGACGCTCAGCGTCAGGACCGCGCGCAGATGCGAGCGCGTCAGCGCGAAAAACAGACCACGCCAATCCTGCTGGAAGAGCATCGAAACGGGATTCCGCATTGTCATTCACACTCCGTGAGTGGCCCGGAACCTTTGTCGCCAGAAGGTTTCGGTCCCGGCAGATTCAGGCGCGCCCGAATGCCATGCAGCGATAAAAACTTTCGGCTTGACCTCGCACCCCATTCCGATTCATCAAGAGAATCAAGAGCTGACGGCAAAAGCAGAAGGCTTGTTCGATCGCGCTTATGTGCGCGTTCTCAGATTGTGATTCAAGCCAGAAAGGGCTTTTCGCGCTCGAAATCTCCTCGCGGACCACCGGCCGCCCCTGGAATCTCGATCAGGCGCACGGGCATCACCGCAACTCCGGCACCGAAAGCCGGCGCGCACGCAGATGAATCACTTTCTGAAGTCCTTGTCACGTCACACGAAGACATTGAATCATTTTGTCAAAAATGACCCGCAACACTTTGATAACCATAAAATTTTGGCGACCCCTGCAGGGTTCGAACCTGCGACCTCATGCTTAGAAGGCACGTGCTCTATCCAGCTGAGCTAAGGGGCCGTCGTCCGCCTCATACGCGCTCGTAAAACGGGTTGAAAGCGGATTTTTTGACGCTGGCGAGCGTCACGCCCGAGAGAATCGCCTGCCGCACCGACGACTCAGTGCGTCCAGGTGCCGATCCGGTCCGATTTGAAATTGTCGGAATAGGCCATCGGCCGACGTGCAGCTTCCTTCGGCTCCTCGACGGTATACGCAAGCCCATTGCGCACAGCGTAGGCAACCGCGTCGTCGCGCGTGTCAAACCACAGCTTGACCTGCGCTTGTGTATCGCTCGAACTCGTCCAGCCCATAAGCGGCTCGACCGATCGCGCCTGCGCCGAGGGAACAAATTCCAGCAACCAGCGTGTGGTTTTTGCGGTGCCAGACTGCATCGCGGTTTTTGCGGGGCGAGATATCCGGGCGGTCATCGCGGAACCTTTCCAACTTCACGTCATTCGGTTCAACCACCCCGCAAAAGCAGGAAATGGTCGGGGCAGCAGGATTCGAACCTGCGACCCTCTGGTCCCAAACCAGATGCGCTACCAGGCTGCGCTATGCCCCGAACCAGACGGTTCAACCGATACCGACCCGGCTATCACGCCTCAGCCGCGGCGACAAGCGCGATAGAGCGGGCAAGGCACATGCCGACGATATCCGGTCTATTTGAACATCGGGTGCTGGATCCGGTCGCCGACCCGCAGCCCCAGCCGGCTTGCGGCATTGGCATTGAGTTCGAGCACGGCCCGCACCGGCACGCCGGAGGAAATCGTCTTCTCGCTCTCCGGTTCGGTGCGCGATTCGATCCGGTGGATGCGCCCGTCGGCGAAGATGAAGATCATGTCGAGCGAGATGTAGGTATTCTTCATCCACATGGTGATCATCTGATCCCGCTCGAAATCGAAGAGCATGCCCTGATCCTGCGGCATGAAGCGCCGGAACATCAACCCGCGCGACCGATCCGCCTCCGTTCGGGCCACTTCGACCATCAGGGTGTGACGCCGCTCGCCGGAAACGATTTCGGTCCGCTCAAGCTTGACCTGCTGCGCGGCGATCTTGCCGGTGCGGCCCGCCTCGTCCCATTTGTCGGTCATGCGGTGGAGATTGGTTGTCAGCGAAATCGCGACCACAACCAGAATCGCAAGCACGATTCCGGCGATGATCAACCGACCCTTGGTCAGGAAGGCTGGCATGCGCCTCGCTCCTTCAAATCGTCAAACGCAACAGCGGAAGGCTTCTGCCTCCCCGCAAGCTTAAATATCATCAATGCGAACTGGGTGGATTACCCTCTTCCGGCAAGCGCACCTCGGCAGCCATCAGGCCTTTGGGACCATTGCCGAAACGCACAAGGACTGTAGCACCCGGCACCAGTTCCGCAATGCCTGTCCGGCGCAGGGTCTCCATGTGCACGAAGATATCCTCGGTACCATCCCCGCGCGTGACGAAGCCGAAGCCACGCAGACGGTTGAACCACTTCACCACCACCGGCTCGAAATTGCCCGAGGGCGTCACCTGCACATGCGTGCGCGCCGGCGGCAGTTGCGAGGGGTGGGTTGCAGTCGTCACATCCATCGAGAGAATGCGGAAGGCCTGATAGCCGCGGTGGCGCTCGACCACCTCGCACGAAATACGTGCGCCTTCCGGGGCGGATTGATACCCGTCCCGCCTGAGGCAGCTGACATGGAGCAGCACATCCGGCATGCCGTTATCCGGCACGATGAACCCGAAGCCCTTCGAAACGTCAAACCACTTGATCCGTCCGGCGATCTCGACAAGGTCGAGGGGCTGATCATCAAGGCGCGCCTCTGCATCGCTCCCTGTTCCGGGAACAATGAACTGGCTGCCAAATCCCTTGGCTACAAAATCGTCACCCATCGATACACTCGGCCCGCATTGAAGATCGACTTCTCGGAAGTTCGGCGTCCTCGGATGCTCTCCGGGTTCTGAAGAAGGAACCTGGAGACAGGCAAACGCGCGACGAATCTTTCTTCTGTGTTAACCATAGCATTCAATGCGGGGATTTCGGCAATCCCAAAACGTCCTGCCAGACCCTTGTGCCGGGGAAATATCCACCGCGACTTTTGTATCTGCGTGGCAAGGCGCCAATGGCCTCCATGAAGCGGGGAAACGCCGTGCTCCTCCGCCGCACGTTACCGGCCCAGCCGGGCGGCTTCCGCCGCCAGCCGGGTGATCTCGGCCCAGTTGCCGCTCGCCATCGCGGTCTTGGGCGTGATCCAGGAGCCGCCCACACACAGCACATTGGCAAGACCAAGATAGGTGCCGGCATTGGCGGGCGTGATGCCGCCCGTCGGGCAGAATTTCAGCTCCGCCAGCGGTCCGGCGACGGATTTGAGATAGTCGACACCTCCCGCCGCTTCTGCCGGGAAGAACTTCTGCTCATGAAAACCCATCTCCATCAGCGCAACCATTTCGGAGACCGTGCCAGCCCCCGGCAGCGCCGCGATGCCGCTTTCCGCCACCGCCAGCGCGAGCTTTTCCGATGTTCCGGGCGTCACAAGAAAGCGCGCACCGGCATCGCGCGCCTCGTTCACCTGAGAGGGCGCCAGGATGGTGCCGATCCCGAGCACGACATCCGGGCAGTGATGCGCGATGGCTTCGCAGGCCTTGAGCGCCGCCTTGGTGCGCAACGTGACCTCGATCACGCGGATGCCGCCGGCAGCAAGCGCCTCGGCCAGCGGCACGGCCTGCTCGACCGTATCGATCGTCAGCACCGGGATGACGCGCTGCGCGCCGAGCATGGGAGAGAAAAGCGGGAGCGCGGTCATGAGAACCCTTATTGGGAAATACCTTGTTGGATCGGGGCACGGTTCGACTTAGAGTCTGCCATACACGTTATTTCCGACCACATTCCCGTAGGCAAGCACGGAAGGACTACACAATGGAATACATGCACACGATGGTCCGCATCCGGAACATCGAAGACAGCCTCCGCTTCTATTGTCAGGGCCTTGGCCTCATCGAGACCCGGCGCATCGACAGCGAAAAAGGCCGTTTTACCAATATCTTCCTCGCTGCGCCGCGCGATGAGGCGCATGCGCGGGCACACAAATCCGTCGAGATCGAACTGACCTTCAACTGGGATGACGAGATCTACACCGGCGGGCGCAATTTCGGCCACATCTGCTACCGCGTCGATGATGTCTATGCACTCTGCACGCATCTGCAGGGTATGGACTACGTGATCAACCGCCCGCCGCGCGAGGGGCGCATGGCCTTCGTCAAATCCCCTGACGGCATTTCCATCGAGCTGATCCAGCGCGGTGACAACCTGCCCGTCGCCGAACCCTGGGCCAGCGCCCCCAATATCGGGACGTGGTGAGGCTCAGGCCGCGCGCAGGAGCGCGAGGAAGCGGTCCATGGCTCCCTTCATGGCCTCGCCCTGCGTATTGAGGGAATCGGCTGACTCAAGCACATGATCGGCGCTGGCGACGACCTCGCCGGTGTCATTGGCAACACCGACGATATTATGCGCGACATCGCGCGTGCCGGTTGAAGCCTCGACGACATTGCGGGCAATCTCGTCCGTCGCCTGCTTCTGCTGCGAAACGCCGTTCGAGATCGCGTTTGCGATGTCGCTGAGCTGCTGGATGAGCGTGGAGATCGAGTTGATCGACGCGACGGATTGCTCGGTCGAGCGCTGGATTTCCGCGATCCTGCCGGAGATATCCGAGGTCGCCTGCGCGGTCTGCGTGGCGAGCAACTTGACCTCGGAGGCAACAACTGAGAAGCCACGCCCGGCCTCGCCCGCCCGGGCGGCCTCGATCGTGGCATTCAGTGCCAGAAGGTTGGTCTGCCCGGCAATTGACTCGATGAGGCCGACAACCTGCCCGATCTGCTGGGTTTCCTGCAATAACCGGTTCACCCCCGTCGCCGCCGCCTCAACCGTTGAACTGGCACTGCTCGCGAATTCGGCGGCCTGTTCGGCCTGCCGGGCGATATCCTCGATCGAGGAGGCAAGCTCTTCTGCGGCAGTCGCGACCGTCTGCACATTCATGGATGCCTGTTCTGTGGCGGCCGCAATCGAAGCCGAGCGGGCGTTCGTCTGCCCCGCAACGGACGACATCACCGAGGCGGATTCCTTGAGACCGACAGACGATTTGCTGATCGACAGCACGATCGGCTGGATGTTGTGGTCGAGATCATCCGCCACCTTGTGGATTGCCAGCCGGCGATCTTCCGCGCTCAGCTGCATCATCGTGCGGATGACACAGTCAATATCGACAAAGACAACCGTCGTCAGCGCAGAGGCCAACGCGGTGTCGTCTTTGCCAGAAAAGCGCTGCCAGATGCTGCGCTTTGAAAGCTGCGCCAGCATCTCGGCAAGGACATAGCGATAGGCCCCGATATAGGCACTGGTGGAAATGCCAAGCCTGTAGTGTGCTTCGCCGGTTCGTGTTGTCGAGGCGAAATAGTCGGCGTCAAATGTGGCATTCGTGATCCGGTCCCAATGCCGGATCTGCGCCTCGCGCGCCCGATTCAGGCTGTCCTTGTCCTTGAACATCCGCGCCGTTTCCGGGAAGGTTGCAATATGGGCATAGAACTCCGGAATGACCTCGCGCAACGCCGCCATGATCCGCGGTTTTTCCGTGCGTAGCGTTGCCCGCATCGCCTCATCGACCTGGTTGAAAGCGAGCGTCCAAGCCAAGTCGGACTCTGTCTGCAAGTGCGAATTTCCGATCACGGCAGCCTCCAATTCAGGATCAATTTGCAGAAGCATTGATAGAATAGAATAGACTAATTTCTACTTAAGTTTGTATTTTTTGCTATATCTTCTTTCTGTATACTGCATGATAATGATTATGCCTTCCCGTATCCCCCCGGCGTCGGCGTTTCGATGATGATGGCCTCGCCCGCTTCGAGCACGGTCTGGTCGCAGCCGCCGAGCGTCTCGATCGCCCCGGAGAGCCGCCGCACCGAGTTCTTGCCCACGAGGCCCGGCGATCCGCCCGCGAGCCCGAAGGGCGGCACGCGGCGATGCCCGGAGAGCAGCGCGCATTCCATCCGCTCCAGAAAGCGGATGCGCCGATGCGTGCCGTCCCCGCCCCGCCACTGGCCCGCACCGCCCGAGCCGCGGCGGATGTGGAAATCCTCCAGCACCACGGGAAAACGCAACTCGAGGATTTCCGGGTCGGTCAGCCGCGAGTTGGTCATGTGGGTGTGAACGCCGGGCGTGCCGTGCCAACCCGGACCGGCGGGAGAGCCGGAACAGATGGTTTCGTAATACTGGTAGGTGTTGTTGCCGAAGGTGAGGTTGTTCATCGTGCCCTGTGCACAAGCCATCGCACCAAGCGCGCCGATCAGGCAGTTCGTCACCGCCTGCGAGACTTCGACATTCCCCCTGCGAGACTTCGACATTCCCCGCGACCACCGCTGCCGGATAGGCCGGGGTGAGCATCGTGCCTTCGGGGATGATGATGTGGATCGGCCGGAGGCAGCCCGCATTCATCGGGATCATGTCTTCCACCATGATGCGGAAAACATAGAGCACGGCGGCGCGCGTCACCGGTTCGGGCGCGTTGAAATTATCCGCCCGCTGCGGCGAGGTGCCGGTGAAATCCACCGTCGCCTCGCGCTTGTCGCGGTTCACCGTGATTTTCACGCGGATGTGGCAGCCCTGATCCATTTCAAGATCGAAGCTGGAATCATGCAGCTTCGCGAGCACGCGGGCGACACTTTCAGCCGCGTTGTCCTGCACATGACCCATGTAGGCCTGCACAACATCAAGCCCGAAACTGTCGATCATCTTCTCGAGTTCGGCGACACCCTTGGCGTTGGCGGCGATCTGCGCCTTGAGATCGTTGACGTTCTGGATGACATTGCGCACCGGGTATTTCGCGCCCGTGAGCAGCTTCACCAGCGCTTCTTCGCGGAATTCGCCCTGATCGACGAGCTTGAAGTTGTCGATATAGACGCCCTCCTCCTCGATGTTCATCGCGAGCGGTGACATCGAGCCGGGCGCGATGCCGCCGATATCGGCATGGTGCCCGCGTGAAGCGACCCAGAACAGCAGCTTCTCGTTCTTCGCATCGAAAACCGGCGTGCACACCGTGATATCCGGCAGATGCGTGCCGCCGTTATACGGCGCGTTGATCGCGTAGACGTCGCCCGGTTTGATCACCGGGTTGTTCTTGATGATGCTCTCGACCGAGCGATCCATCGAACCGAGATGCACCGGCATATGCGGCGCATTGGCGACAAGCCGCGCATCCTGATCGAAAACCGCGCAGGAGAAATCCAGCCGTTCCTTGATGTTGACGGAATAGGCGGTGTTCTGGAGAGCCACGCCCATCTGTTCGGCGATCGACATGAAGAGATTGTTGAAAATCTCCAGCAGGATCGGGTCCGCCTCGGTTCCGATGGCTTTCACGCGCCGGAGAACCTCGCGGCGCTTGAGCACCACGTGATCCTTGGCCGTCACACGGGCTTCCCAGCCCGGCTCGACGACGATGGTCTGGTTCGGCTCGATCAGGATCGCGGGGCCGGAAAAGCGGGCGCCGGGGGTCAGGTCCGCGCGCAGGAACACCCCGGCGTCCTGCCACGCACCATGGGAGAAGAACCGGGTTGTCTTTCCGGGCTTCGGCATCGTCTCCGGCGCGGCGACCGACGGCTCCTCGAAGCCCTTACCGCCGCCGATCGCCTCGACCGAAATCGCCTCGATCACCACCTGTTTCGAGCTGTCGGTGAAGCCAAAACGCCCGCGATGCGCGGTCTCGAAGCGTGCGCGGAGCGCCTGCGGGCCATCACCCGGTTTCCAGGTAATTTCGATCGGGCTGTCGGTGCCGGCGTAACGCAGATGCAATTCGGTCACAAGGCGGATGTCGCCTGCCGGCACACCCTGCCCGGCCACCTCCGTCACGGCCTCACGGCCAATGGACGCCTCAGCGCTCGCAACATGCTCTGCCACATTGCCGCCGAGCGGCGCTTCGAAGGCCATCTGCCGCGTCGCCCGGATCGAGGCGAGGCCCATGCCATAGGCAGAGAGAAGTCCCGAATAGGGGTGGATGAGGATTTCGGTCATGCCGAGATGATCGGCCACGAGACAGGCGTGCTGCCCGCCCGCGCCGCCGAAGCAGTTGAGCGCGTAGCGCGTCACGTCATAGCCGCGCTCGACCGAGATTTTCTTGATCGCATTGGCCATGTTCATCACCGCGATGGCGATGAAGCCATCGGCGATTTCCTCGGCGCTCTTGCCGGGAATCGCCTTGGCGAATTCCGCGAATTTGGCCTGCACCGCCGCAACATCGAGCTTTTCATCGCGCCTGGGGCCGAAGATCGCCGGGAAGAAGTCGGGGTTGAGCTTGCCGACCATGACATTTGCATCGGTCACGGCCAGCGGGCCGCCGTTGCGATAACAGGCCGGGCCGGGGTTCGCGCCGGCCGAATCCGGGCCGACGCGCATGCGCGAACCATCGAAATGCAGCGCCGCCCGCCGCGACCGTGTGGATGCGCATCATCGGCGCGCGCATGCGGACACCAGCCACTTCCGTCTCGAAGGCGCGCTCGAAAGCGCCATCATAATGCGCGACATCGGTCGAGGTGCCGCCCATGTCAAAGCCGATCACGCGGGAAAAACCGGCGGATTTGCCGGTCTCCGCCAGCGCGACCACCCCGCCCGCCGGGCCGGACAGGATCGCGTCCTTGCCCTGGAAGAGTTCCGCCGCGGTCAGACCGCCCGAGGACATCATGAACATCAGCCGGATGCCGGTGCGTGCGACGTCGAGTTCATCCGAAACCTGCTTCACGTAGCGCGAGAGGATCGGCGAGAGATAGGCGTCGACCACCGTCGTATCGCCGCGCCCGACGAGCTTGATCAGCGGCGAGACCTCATGGCTCACCGAGACCTGCGCAAAGCCGATCTCGCGGGCCATCGCCGCAACACGCTTTTCGTGCGCCGGATAACGATAAGCGTGCATGAAAACGATGGCGATCGCCTCGACGCCCGCCGCCTTCAGCGCCAGAAGCGCGGCGCGCGCGCCGGCCTCATCGAGCGGGATCTCGATGGTGCCATCGGTCAAGGTGCGCTCGGTGATCTCGATCACGTCCGAGTAGAGGAGTTCGGGCTTGATGATTTCCTTGGCGAAAATATCCGGGCGCGCCTGATAGCCAAGTTCCAGCGCATCGCGGAAGCCGCGCGTCGTCACCAGCACGGTCTTCTCGCCCTTGCGCTCCAGCAGCGCGTTGGTGGCAACCGTCGTGCCCATACGGACCTCACCGACAAGCCCGGCCGGGATCGCCACACCGGCCTCAAGACCGAGCAGCTCGCGAATGCCCTGCACCGCCGCGTCCTTGTAAACCCGCGGATTTTCAGACAGCATCTTCCTGGCATGGAGCTTGCCAACAGGATCACAGCCGATGACATCGGTGAACGTGCCACCTCGATCGATCCAGAAATTCCAGACCTTGTCGTGGCTTGCGGCTGTTGAATTGACCATTGTCGCCTCCCGGAATGTGGCTTCGTTGCGTCATGTATGTAAAACGTCGATAATTTGTTGACAAGATGAAAATGTAAGATAGCCTCAAATCATCGGAGACTGAAACATCAGCTCCGCACACAATCCGGCACAAGACCGGAAAGACAGGAAGGGAGTTCCGCATGGCCATTCCGGCAGGCGGTATCGGGGCTGTGTTTCAGTCGGACGCCGAACGGGGCGGACGCCGTGCAGCCGTCATCCTGCCGCAGATCGTGGGCGGGCAGCTTCCTTCTCCAATCGTCGATTATTCGTCTTTCACCACGCCATGCCCAGCCGGACTATCCGGCGCGGGCCGCATTCGCTTGCCGGGAGATTGCAGCAATGTCGAAACCAACTGAAGTCGCGGGCAAGTCCAAGCAGCCGGATGAAAGGCATCGCTCGGGGCTGCGCGTCATGCTCGATGCGCTTTACCTGTGGTCAGGCTATATTGCAGCCTTCTTCCTTATCGTGATCTTCCTGCTGATGATGGGCCTTGCGCTGGGCCGGCCGCTCGGTTTCAACATCCCGTCAGGGGATGATTTCACGGCTTGGTCTCTCGTCGCGATGGCCTTCTTCGGGCTCGCACACACCTTCAAGCGTGGCGAAATGATCCGCGTCGGCCTTCTGCTGGAGAGGCTTGACGGCGCCGCACGACGGCGGACAGAACTTCTGACGCTTGCGGTTGCTCTGGTGGCCATCAGCTACTTTGCCTGGCAATTTGGCGTTCTCACACATGATTCCTGGCGCTTCAACGATATTTCGCAAGGCGTGGTCTCGGTGCCGCTGTGGATTCCACAGGCGATTGGTACCGTCGGCCTGATTATTCTCGTCATCGCGTTGCTGGACGAAATTGTTCACATCGCGCGCGGCAATGCGCCGAGCTACGATCGGGCGCCTCCTGCAACACCGGACGAATTCGTTGATCGGGTCGCGTCCGGCGGGGGAGTCTGAGCGATGTTGGCCCATGTCTTTGCGAACTTGAGCGTCGTCGGGATTTCCGCCATCCTGCTCGGGTGTCTCATCCTGATCCTTGCGAGCGGCGTCTGGATTGCCGTCGCGCTCGGTATTGTCGGATTCATCGGCATGCTTCTGGCTGCCAATGTTCCGATCGGGCAGGTCCTTGCCACGACAACCTGGAGCGCAACAGCGTCCTGGACGCTGGCTGCCCTGCCGCTCTTCATCTGGATGGGCGAGATCCTGTTCCGAACCAAGCTATCCGAGGAGATGTTCAAGGGGCTCGCGCCCTGGGTCCAGTGGCTCCCTGGCCGGTTGGTCCATGCCAATGTCATCGGCTGCGGCATCTTTGCGGCGGTGTCCGGCTCTTCGGCTGCAACGTGCGCGACCGTCGGCAAGATGACGCTGCCTGAACTGGAGCAGCGTGGCTACGACAAGGATCTGAGCCTTGGCAGCCTTGCCGGTTCGGGAACGCTTGGCCTGCTTATCCCGCCCTCGATCCCGATGGTGGTCTATGCGGTGTCGGCCAACGTCTCGGTGCTTCAGGTCTTCCTCGCTGGCTTCATCCCGGGGGCGATGGTGATGAGCCTGTTCATGGGCTACATCGTCGTCTGGTCATTGCTGAACCCCGGCAAGACCCCTCCGCGCGATCCGCGCCTGTCGCTCGGCGCAAAGCTCCGCCAGAGCAAGAAGCTGATCCCGATCCTGTTGCTGATCGCGGGTGTGTTCTTCTCGCTGGTGCTCGGCTTTGCAACGGCGACGGAATGTGCCGCCTTCGGTGTCGTCGGCGCGCTGCTGCTCGCCTATGCCAGCGGTTCGCTGACCTGGCCGACCTTCCTCGAGAGCCTGATGAGCGCGGCGCGTCTGAGCTGCATGATCATGTTCATTCTGGCGGGCGCGGCCTTTACCACCGCCGCGATGGGCTACACCGGCATCCCGGTGGCACTGGCAAAATGGGTCAACGCACAGGGCCTGAGCCCTTACATGCTGATCTTCGCGATGACGATCATGTACATCATTCTCGGTTGCCTCATCGACGGCATTTCCATGATCGTCCTGACGGTGGTTATCGTGCTGCCGATGGTGCAACAGGCGGGTTTCGATCTTGTCTGGTTCGGCGTCTACCTTATTATCCTGATCGAAATGGCTCAGATCACCCCCCCTGTCGGCTTCAATCTGTTTGTCCTGCAGAATATGAGTGGGCGCGACACCGTCAGTGTCGCCAAGGCGGCCTTACCGTTCTTCATTCTGCTCAACGTTGCGGTGGTGATCATCACGGTGTTCCCCAATATCGTGCTGTATCTGCCGAAACTCGTATTCCCCGACTGACGTTGTACTGCCGGGCCAACAATGGCGGCCCGGCAGATGGAATGCCGACTATAATAACCACCAACGGAGAGGACCTAGACCATGCCAGACCATCGTATTGCCACCTTCGCTCGCGCGATCGGCTTCGGCCTGCTCGCCACCGCCGCCGCCCAGGCCCAGACCAAATGGAACCTGCCGGCAGCCTATGCCCCAACGAACTTTCACACCGAGAACCTCGTCGAGTTTGCCAAGGATGTTTCCAAGGCAACCGGCGGCAAGCTCGAGATCACGGTGCATGCCAATGCCTCGCTGTTCAAGGCGCCGGAAATCAAGCGCGCAACCGCCACCGGCCAGACCCAGATGGGCGAAGTGCTGATGTCGCTGCACGAGAACGAGGACCCGGTCTTCGGTGTCGATGTTGTGCCCTTCCTCGCCACCAGCTTTGCGGATGCGAAGAAGCTGTGGATCGCGGCCAAGCCGGCGACCGAGAAGAAACTCGCCAGCCAGGGTCTGATGCTGCTGTTCACCGTGCCGTGGCCGCCGCAGGGCATCTATGCCAACAAGGAGCTGAACTCGGTCGAGGATATGAAGGGCCTGAAATGGCGCGCCTATAATGTCGGCACCAGCCGCATCGGTGAAATGGTCGGTGCCCAGTCCGTCACCCTGCAGGCGTCCGACCTCCCGGCTGCGCTTGCGACCGGCGTGGTGAACTCCTACATGTCTTCCGGCGCGACCGGCTACGACACCAAGACCTGGGAAAGCATCAGCCATTTCTATGATGTGCAGGCCTGGATCCCCAAGAACGTGACCTTCGTCAACAAGGCCGCCTTCGACGCGCTCGACAAGCCAACGCAGGATGCCATCCTTGCGAGCGCCAAGGTCGCCGAGGAGCGTGGCTGGAAGATCGCCGAGGAGAAGACCAACTGGTATCTCAAGGAACTTGCCGCCAAGGGCATGAAGACTCCGGCCCCGTCTGCTGCCCTGACAGAGGGCTTCAAGAAGATCGGTGCCCAGCTGACGACCGATTGGCTGAAGCGTGCTGGCGCCGCCGGCGAGGAAATCGTCGCCGCCTACCGCAAGTAAGCGAGCGCGCGCCGAACCTGACGCCGGGCGTGCTCAATGCCCGGCGTTCCCCGTTTTCTGCGCCTCCATGATTGGTGGGCAGATGCACCAGCAGGACCGATCGATGACGACCGACAAGAAGCAGACACCGGCCACACCCGACGCCGCAACGCCGCGGCAGCTTGGGCCGATCGTTTCATCCGGCCATCTGGCCTCCGGCGCGATGCCGGCGCTGTCGGAATTCGAATTCGGCATGACGATGACCGTCCATGCCTTCCAGCGCTGGATGGTGCGCTGCATGGCCGCTGCCGGCGTGCCAGACCTTTCCCCGCTTGATGTGCTGGTGCTGCACAACGTCAACCATCGCGGCCGCGCGAAGAAGCTCGCGGACATCTGCCTCGTGCTCAACGTCGAGGATACGCACACGGTTTCCTACGCCCTCAAGAAACTCGAGCGCCTCCGGCTCGTCAAAGGCGGCAAGGCCGGCAAGGAAAAGACCGTGATGATCACCGAAGCGGGCGAGAAAGCCTGCCTCGCCTATCGCGAGATCCGCGAGGCGCTGCTTGTCAAGGCGATCCGCTCGCTCGGACTGGACGAGGCCATGCTCCATGAAGTCGCGCAGCGCATGCGCGTGCTCTCAGGCCATTACGATCAGGCTGCGCGGGCCGCCGCGAGCCTTTAAACCACCCAACAGGCCACCGAACGACCGGATTTCTGCTCCAGCACCGGCGCATCAACCTTGCACTGCGCCACCGCCTGCGCGCAGCGCGGGTGAAACGGGCAACCGCTCGGCGGTTCAAACGGCGACGGCAATTCGCCGGAGAGGATGATCCGCTCCTTCTTGTGACCGGGGTCGGCAACCGGCGTCGCCGCCAGCAGCGCGCGCGTATACGGGTGCTGCGGATTGGTGAAGATCGCTTCCCGGCTGCCGATCTCCACGGCATGGCCGAGATAGATCACCATGATATCATCCGAGATATGCTTCACCACCGAGAGATCGTGGCTGATGAAGAGGTAGGCGAGGCCGAACTCCTCCTGCAAATCCTTGAGCAGGTTGAGCACCTGCGCGCGGATCGAGACATCGAGCGCAGAAACCGGCTCGTCGAGCACGAGGAGCTTGGGGTTCAGCATCAGTGCGCGCGCGATCGCGATACGCTGGCGCTGCCCGCCGGAGAACATATGCGGATAGCGGCCGTAGAACTCCGGCCGGAGCCCGACGCGCGCCATCATCGCGCGGGCCGCGGCTTCGCGATCCCTCGCCGACATATCGGTGTTCACCAGCAGCGGCTCCTCCAGTGCCATGCCGATTGTCTGGCGCGGATTGAGCGAGCCGTAAGGGTTCTGGAACACGATCTGGATTTCGCGGCGTAACCGTTCGCGCGTCGCCGGATCGGCCTCGACGACATCCTTGCCGTTGATGATCAGCGCGCCGGAGGATGGCGTCTCGATCATCGTCACGAGACGGCCGAGCGTCGATTTGCCGGAACCGGATTCGCCGACAACCGCCAGCGTCTTGCCCGCTTCGAGGCTGAAGGAAACGCCTTCGAGCGCCCTGACGCTCGCATAGGGCGAGAACATGCCGCGCCGGACGATATATTGCCGCGACAGCGCCCGCGCTTCGAGAATGGCGCTTGGTTTGGGGATAGCATTCATGCTGCGGCTCCCTTGCCCACAGGCATTCCGTTGACGAGCGGCGTCCAGCACAGCGCCTCGCCCATGGCCGCGCCGGCTTTCGGCGGCGGCGTCGTGTGGCAGATTGCACTGGCATGCGCGCAGCGCGGCGCGAACAGGCAGCCAGCCGGCCGGTTGAACTGACCGGGCACCATGCCGGGAATCGTCGGCAGGCGACTTGAGGTCGCGCGTTCGGGCAGCGCCGCGAGCAACCCGTGTGTATAGGGATGATGCGGATCAGCAAAAAGCGGGATCGTCGCGCTTTGCTCCACCTGCCGACCGGCGTATTGCACAATGACGCGC
Source organism: Beijerinckiaceae bacterium (assembly GCA_009773635.1). GTDB lineage: Bacteria > Pseudomonadota > Alphaproteobacteria > Rhizobiales > Beijerinckiaceae > Rhabdaerophilum. Next base: position 62,211 of record WSYC01000007.1, read on the forward strand.
TCCGCCGTCTCCGCCACCACGCCCATATCATGCGTGATCAGCACCAGCGCCATGCCCGTCTCGCGCTTGAGCGAGACCAAGAGATCGAGGATCTGCGCCTGAATGGTCACGTCGAGTGCGGTCGAAGGTTCGTCCGCGATCAGCAGCTTCGGACGGCACGACAAGGCCATCGCGATCATCACGCGCTGGCTCATGCCGCCCGACAGCTGGTGCGGAAACGCCGCCAACCGCCGCTCGGGATCGGTGATCCCGACCTGATCGAGCAGTTCAAGCGTGCGGACCTTGCGTTGCGCCTTGTCCATGCCGAGATGCGTCTTCAAGGCTTCGCCGATCTGGAACCCGACCGTGAAACACGGATTGAGCGAGGACATCGGCTCCTGGAAGATCATCGACATATCCTTGCCGATGATCTTGCGCCGCTCGGCGGGTTTCAGCGTCTGAAGGTCCTGCCCGTCGAACAGCATGGCGTCCGCGGTGACATCCGCGGTCCAGGGCAGCAGCCCCATCACCGCGAGCATCGCCACCGACTTGCCGGAGCCGGATTCGCCGACGATCGCCAGCACTTCGTTGGGTTCAACAACGATATCGACGCCATCGACCGCCTTGAACAGCCCGCCGCGCGTGCGGAAGGTGACGGAGAGATTGCGGATTTCGAGAAGGGCCATGCTCTTAACTCCTTCTCACTTCGTGTTTCGACGTGTGTTCTTCACGCGAACCGGTTCCCACTTCGCTTGAAAACACTATGACCTCCGCATCTTCGGATCGAGGGCATCGCGCAAGCCGTCGCCCATCAGGTTGATGGAAATGACGGTGATGAGGATCGCAAGGCCCGGAAGGGTCACGATCCAGGGGTCGGAGCGGATGAACTCGCGCGCATCGGCGAGCATCGCGCCCCATTCGGGCACCGGCGGCTGCGCGCCAAGACCGAGAAACCCGAGCGCTGCCGCTTCGAGGATCGCCTCGGAGACGCCGAGCGCGGATTGCACGATGAGCGGCGCGAGGCAGTTCGGCAGCACGGTCGAGAACATCAGCCGGAGCTTTTTGACGCCGATCACCTTCGCGGCAATCACGTAGTCCTTCGAGAGTTCCGCCATCGCGGACGCCCGCACAAGGCGCACGTAGCGCGGCAGGAACACCACTGTCACCGCCACCACCGTATTCGTGAGGCTGGGGCCGAGCACCGCGACGATGAGGATCGCGAGCACGAGGCCCGGCACGGCCATGATGAGGTCCATCGAGCGCGAGATGATCGTATCGACCATCGGCGACGAGAACGCCGCGACAAGCCCGAGCAGCACGCCGACGACAAACGACACCGCCATCACGACAAGGCCGATGAACAGGGATACGCGCGCGCCATACATCAGCCGCGAGAGCATGTCGCGCCCGAGCCCGTCGGTGCCGAGGATGAAGCGCCAGCTTCCCCCCTCTTCCCAGACCGGGGGCGCACGCACGGCATCGCGGAACTGCTCCAGCGGGCCGTGCGGCGCCAGAAAATCGGCGAAGATCGCGAGGAAGGCGACCCCGCAGAGGATGAACAGGCCGAACACCGCGCCCTTGTTCTCGGAGAACGAGGCCCAGAGCTGCCGCAGCGGATGTTCGACCTCGGGGACGCCGTTTGGTGAAAGCGAAGCATCATGCGCCATGACGGATCCTCGGATTGATGACGCCGTAGAGAACATCGACGCCGAGATTGACCAGAATGACGATCGCGGAAATCAGCATCACCCCGCCTTGCAGCGCCGGGTAATCCCGGCGGCCGATCGCCTCGATCAGCCATTTTCCGACCCCCGGCCAGGAGAAGATCGTCTCCGTCAGCACCGCACCGGCCATCAAGGAACCGACGGAGAGGCCGATGACCGTGACAACCGGGATCAGCGCGTTCCTCAGTGCGTGCAGGCCGATGACACGGGCGGGCGACAGGCCCTTCGCGCGTGCGGTGCGCACGTAATCCTCGCTCAGCACTTCGAGCATCGACGAGCGCGTCATGCGCGCGATCACCGCCAGCGGCACGGTGCCGAGCACGATCATCGGCAGGATGAGGTGGTGAAGCGCATCCTTGAACGCGCCCTTCTGGTCCGACAGCAGCGCGTCGATCAGCATGAAGCCGGTCACCGGCTCGAAATAGAACTTGATAAGGTCGATGCGGCCCGACACCGGCGTCAGGTGGAGCCGCTCCGCGACCAGCATGATGAGCAACAGGCCCCACCAGAAGATCGGCATCGAGAAACCGGCCACCGAAAGCCCCATCAGCGTCTGGTCGAAGCGGCTGCCACGCTTGACTGCGGCGATCGCCCCGGCGGGAATGCCGATGATCGTCGCGAACATCATCGCCGCGAAGGACAGCTCGATGGTCGCCGGAAACAGCGTGAAGAACTCGGTCATCACCTTCTCGTTGGTGACAAGCGATTTGCCGAAATCGCCGTGCAGGATGCCCCAGACGTAGTCGAGGAACTGCTTCCAGACCGGCTGGTCAAGCCCAAGTTCGGCGCGGAACTGCGCCAGCCGCTCCGGGCTGATGCCGCGTTCACCGACGCGCACTTCGACGGGATCGCCCGGCACAAGGCGGATGGCGATGAAGGTGATGAACATCAGCGCGAAAAACGTCGGAATCGTCAACGCAAGACGTTTGAGAAAATGGATCAGCATGGGTGCTCCCCGCCCCAAAACGAAAAGCGGGACGGCCCGATCCGGACCGTCCCGCCTGTGGCAAAAGCCGCGCTTACTTCAGGTCAACGCCCTTGAAGTGATGCGAGCCGAGCGGCGCCATCTTGTAGCCGACAAGGTTGGCGGCCGCGGCGTCGTTCACGATCGAATGCGCGATCGTCAGGTCCGGCGCTTCGTCCTTCTGGATTTCCTGCATGCGCTCGTAGGCCTTGGTGCGGGCGGCAACATCAGCCGTCGAACGGGCCTTCACGAGGAGTTCGTCGAACTCCTTGTTGCACCACTTGGTGATGTTCTGGCCGCCGGCACGGGCGCCGGAGCAGCCACGCAGGAAGAAGAAGTTGTCGGGATCGCCATTGTCACCGGTCCAGCCGAGCTGGGCGGTCTGGTGCTCGCCCTGCTGGGCGCGCTTGCGGTATTCACCCCACTCGAAGGTGACGAGCTTGGCGTTGACGCCGACCTTGGCCAGATCCGCCTGCATCATTTCGGCGATGCGCTTGGCGTTCGGGTTATAGGGGCGCTGCACCGGCATATACCAGAGGTCGATGTCCATCGGCGTCTTCACGCCGGCCTTGGCGAGGAGTTCCTTGGCCTTGGCCTGATCGAACGGGTAATCCTTGACCTTGTCGTTGTAGGACCACAGCGTCGGCGGGATCAGGTTCTTGGCGGCCTGGCCGGCACCGAGATAGACGTCCCGGATGATGGTGGCCTTGTCGATCGCCATGTTGAGCGCCTGACGGACTTCCTTCTTGTCGAACGGCGGCTTCTGCACGTTGAACGCCCAGTAGGCGATGTTCAGACCGGACTGGCTGATGACCTGAAGCTTCGCGTCCTTGCGGATTTCCGGCAGGTCGGCCGGGCGCGGCGCGATGGCGTAGTGGCATTCACCGGCCTTGAGCTTCGAGAAGCGGGCGGTCGGGTCCGAGGTGATCGCGTAGACGAGATCATCGACGAGGGCCTTTTCGCCCCAGTAGGCCGGGTTCTTCTTGTAGCGGATCACGGCGTCCTTCTGGTAGGTCACGAAGGAGAACGGGCCTGTTCCGACCGGGATCTGGTCGAACTGTTCCTTCTTGCCAGCCTTGTCGAGCATATCGGCGTATTCTTTCGAATGGATCGTGGCGAAATCCATCGCGAGGTTCGCCATCATCGGCGCCGCCGGCTCTTTCAGCTTCATCACGACGGTGTAGTCATCCGTCTTGGTGATGGTGTCGAGCAGCTTGTCCATGTCCATATCGGCGAAGTAATCATACTTGCCGCCGGAAACCTTTGCGTAGGCGTGATCCGCCTTCCACTGGCGTTCGAACGACCAGATGACGTCATCGGCGTTGAAATCGCGCGTCGGTTTGAAGTTGTTGACGCCGGAATGGAACTTCACGCCCTTGCGCAGCTTGAAGGTGATGGTCTTGGAATCGTCCGAGACGGTCCAGCTTTCGGCAAGGCCCGGAATGACCTTCGAGGAGCCGCGCTCGAACAGCACGAGCTGGTCATAGACAGGGCGGGCAGCATCGAAGCTGGTGCCGGTGGTGTTGACGGCCGGCGTGAAATTCTCCGGCGAGCCTTCCGAGCAATAAACCAGCGTCTTGGCAGCAAGCGCGCCCGGCGCAACGACCGCCAGAGCGGCGGCAAGGCCAAGCGCTGTTCGTGTAAATTTTGACATTGTTGTCTCCCGTTTGTCAGTTGTCGTTCTTCATGCCGTCAGGCATTTTTTGGCGGCTCCGAGCCGCAGAGGCATGCACGTCCTGCGAACGTAACTGCACTTTGCGGGTTCAGAAACACCCATCTCGCTTGCGAACTGCCGAATGGCAGCTAGTGGCATGCCACTAGCCGATGACCGTCAATTCGCGAGGGAAGCTTGTCAGGACTTCCGTCCCGGTTTTCGTGACGACCACATCATCCTCGATGCGGACGCCGATCCTGTCCTTTTCGTAAAGCCCCGGCTCGATCGTGAAGACCATGCCTTCAGCCAGAACCGTGCCGTTGCCGCGCATGATGTAGGGGTCTTCGTGCACTTCAAGCCCGAGGCCGTGCCCGGTCTTGTGCCGCATGAGGTGCGCATAGGGTGAGGCCTCAAGGCTGCCGAGCACGGCATCGTCGAGCGCCGAAGCGGTCATCCCCGGCTTCGCCATCGCGCGCCCGACCGCGTTTGCGGCGTTCACAGCGTCATAGAACGCGCGATCCGCATCCGAGACATGCCCGAGAAAAAACGTGCGGGTGATATCGGCGTTGTAGCCGCCGACCGCGCCGCCGAAGTCGAACAGCAGCGCATCACCGGCCTGAACCTTGTAATCGGGCCGCGCCTTGGCATGGCTTTGCGCCGAATTGCCGCCTGCCGCGACGATCGGCGGGAATGCCAGACTCTGCGCACCCGCCGCGAAGAGCTTCTCGACGAGAATGCCCTCGATCTGCGTCTCGGTCATCCCGATCTTCACGGCATCGATGGTGTTCGCGAGCGCAATTTCCGAAATTCGGATCGCGGCGCGCATCTGTTCGATTTCATCGGCACTCTTGTGGAGGCGGATCGCTGAGATTGCGGCATGAGCATCGACGATCGCCGCGCCCGGAAAAGCGCGCAGCATCGCCAGATGCTCGAAGACACGCATGCGCTGACCCTCGACCCCGATGCGCTTCACGCCCTTCAGCTTTGCGCCGGCAGCCTGGAATGCGCCCTCGAACCCTTCTTCGTCGCGCCACAGAAAGACGTCGCCGGTAAAGCCGAGCGGCTCGAACGAGGGCATCTCGAGATGCGGCACGACAGCGGCGGCCTTGCCCTCCCGCGTCAGCATGACGACCAGCGGGCGTTCGTTCTGGTGAAAATCCCACCGGAAGAGCCGTTGGAAATTCGCCCCGCCAACCAGCGCAACCATATCGAGCTGCTCCCGCGCCATTACCGGCAGGAGAAACTCGAACGCTTGTTCTGTTGACGCCATACCGGGCTCACTCTGAAATCACTTCCGCATCATAATCAGCCGCGCGGATGGCAAGGCACTATGCACGACATGTTTACCCCCTTGTCAGGGGCGCGCAATGAGAAAAACATACCAATTCAGCACATTTTTGTGGAATCCCTGTTTTCAGTTCAGCCCGATCTTGGAAAAATCGGCGTCTGGCGGCGGTAGCCGAGCACACCCTCAAGCCCTGCTGCACCGGCCAGCACCTGCCCGTCATTGCGCTGGCGTGCCGCGATCTGCAGCCCGACCGGCAACCCTTCGCTGGTAAATCCGCACGGGATCGAGATCGCCGGGCAGCCTACCAGCGTGAACGCATAGGCGATCGCCAGCCAGTGCACGTAATTGTCGAACTTGATGCCGTTGCAGCTTTCGACATAGCGGTTCCCGACCGGAAACGGCGGCACGATGGTCGCCGGCGTGCAGATGAGGTCGTACTGCCCGAAAAACGCTAGCGCACGGCCGTAGAGTGTCGCGCGCTGGGTCTCCGCGCGGTGCTGATCCGCCATCGTGAGCGCGAGCCCCTTCTCGATGTTCCAGATCACCTCCGGCTTGAGAAGATCCCGCTTCTGCTCCAGCAAATCCTTCTTGGAAATCGCGAAATTCCGAGCTCTCAGCACGTTGAAGGCGTCATGGACGCCGGTGAAATCCGGGTGCGCCTCCACCACTTCCGCACCGAGTTCGGCGAAGCGGAACGCCGCCTTCCGGCAGATATCCGCCACTTCGGCATCGACCGGCGTGATCCCGAGATCGGCCGAAAACGCGACCCGCTTCGGCTTCCAGCCCGACCGCGCCGCGCCGAGAAACCCGGTCACGGGTTTGGGCAGCGAGACGGGATCGCGGATATCCTCTCCACTCAGAGCGTCGAGAAAGAACGCGCAATCCTCGACCGTGCGCGCCATCGGCCCCTGCACCGACAGGAGGTTTTCGAGCGGCGCACTGCGTGCCGTCGCCACCCGCCCCGGTGAGGGCCTGAAACCGACGATGCCGCAGAAACTCGCAGGGTTGCGCAGGGAACCGCCGAGATCAGAACCATGCGCGAGCCAGGCCGTGCCCGTCGCCAGCGCGACGGCTGAGCCGCCGGACGAGCCCGCCGCCGAGCGGGATGTATTCCACGGGTTCAGCGTCGGCCCGAACACCTCATTGAACGTATTCGCCCCCGCCCCGAATTCCGGCGTGTTGGACTTGGCGTAGATAACGCCGCCCTCGCTTTCGAGCCGCTCCACCAGCGGATCGGACGCCGCTGGAATATGGTTTGCGAAGGCGGGCGAGCCATAGGTTGTCAGCACGCCCTCGACATCGGTGAGGTCCTTGATCGCGACAGGGAGGCCATGCAGCAGCCCACGCTCGGCCTTTGGCTTCGCCATCACGGCCTTCGCGGCGGCGCGCGCACGCTCGAAGCACAGTGTCGGCAGCGCGTTGACCGCCTTGTCGACCAGCGTGATGCGCGCCTCCAGCGCGTCGAGGCAATCGAGCGGCGTGATCTCGCCTGACTTCAGGAGTTCGACAACACCGAGCGCAGTCTTGTCGATCAGGGGCGATGATACAGCCATAAAGCCTCCGGCGGGTGAACGGGAACGATCCGTTCCCGACACTCCCCTATCCGGCAAGGCTCGGCAAGAGGGGGGAGCGCGGCTCCCCGAACCCTGCTCCGGTTCTTACGCCTTCGGGCGCTTGTCCTTCCGGGCCGCGAACGGCTTCTTGGCCCCGAAATCCTTCCTGGCACCGAACTCCTTCTTGCCAGCAAAATCTTCCTTGCCCGCAAAATCTTTCTTGGCTCCGAAATCCTTTTTCGGGCCGCCGGCGCTCTTGTCGGCATATTTCGCTTTGGCACCACCCTTGGCAGGCTCTGCAGGCTGCGGCAGGCTTTCGCGGAACTGCTTTTCCTGGAACGGTTGACGGGCGCTCGGCACCGTTTCATCGCGATAGGGCTTGGCTTCGCGATACGGCTTATCGTCCCGGTAAGGCTTTGAATCCCGGTAGGGCTTGTCCGGGTTGAACGGCGGGCGGGCGTTCTTGAACGGCTTGCCATCCCGCGCCGGCGCACCCTCGCGTGGCGGCTTGCCATCCCGGAAGGGTTTGTCGTCGCGTGGCGGGCGGGCATCATAGAGTTTTGGCTTGAAACCCGATTTGCCCTCATACGGTTTGCCGCCATCGACCGGTCGCTCGCGCCGCGGCGCATCATCCCGATCCCGGCGCGGGCGGGCGGGTGCGCCGCTGTCCTTTGCGGTGCTGGGTGCTGCCCCGTCGCGCAGGCGTTCGATGGCAATATCGTCACCACCGGGCTTTTTCATCGCGATTTCGAAGGCGGCGGCAGCGCTGCCGGTGATCTCGAATTTCGTTTCATGATCGAAGATGCGGATCGCGCCGATATCGTTGCGGGTCACGCCGCCCTTGCGGCACAGCATCGGCAGCAGCCATTTCGGATCGGCGTTCTTCTTGCGGCCGATATCGAGCCGGAACCAGACGCCGTCGCCGGAGGCCTCGGCCCATGGCGCGCGCGATTCCCGCGTCGGCTTGCCGCCCGGAGCGCGGTTGTCGCGGAATTCCGGACCCGATCCGGGGTCCGTCACATCCTCGATCGCCGGCAGGCGCGAACGGTAGATCCGGATCAGCGCCGCAGCGACGTGCTCTGGCGAGCGCTCGTCAAGCAGCAGCTTGCCCATCTCGATGTCCTCGGCGTCCGGGGCTTGCGTGAGCATCGGATCGGCGAGCATGCGCTGCTGGTCAAGCTTGCGGATATCCTCGGCGGAAGGCGGCGGACCCCAGCTCACCTGCACGCCGGCATCGCGGATCAGCAGATGCGCCTTGCGATGGCGCGAGGCCGGCACCAGCATGGCGGAGACGCCCTTGCGTCCGGCGCGGCCGGTTCGCCCGGAGCGATGCTGGAGCGTTTCGGCGTCATTCGGCAGTTCGGCATGGATCACGAGGCCGAGGTTCGGCAGATCGATGCCGCGCGCGGCGACATCGGTCGCGACGCACACCCGCGCGCGCCCGTCGCGCAGCGCCTGCATGGAATGGTTGCGCTCGCTCTGGCTGAGTTCGCCCGAGAGCAGAACGGCGTTGAACCCGCGCTCCAGCAACGTCGCGTTGAGATGGCGCACGCTTTCGCGCGTGTTGCAGAAGACGATCGCCGTTTCCGCCTCGACAAAGCGCAAGAGGTTGACGACCGCGAGCTCATGCTCCTTCGGCGCGACGCGGATGGCGCGATATTCGATATCGGCATGGCCACGCTCGCCGCTGGCGACTTCAAGCCGCAGCGCGTCCTTCTGGAATTTCTGCGCCAGCGTGGCAATGACCTTCGGCATGGTGGCCGAGAACAGCAGCGTGCGCCGCGATTCCGGAGTGGCCTCGAGGATGAATTCGAGATCCTCGCGGAAACCGAGCGCCATCATCTCGTCGGCCTCATCGAGCACCACGACCTGCAATTGGCCCAGCACCAGCCGGCCCCGCTCGATATGATCGCGCAGGCGCCCCGGCGTGCCGACGACAATATGCGCGCCACCCTCAAGCTTCCGACCTTCGGCGCGCGAATCCATGCCGCCGACGCAGGAGATGATGCGGGCGCGGGCATGTTCGTAAAGCCAGACCAGTTCGCGCTCGACCTGCATCGCGAGTTCACGCGTCGGCGCGATGATCAGCGCCAGCGGCGCCCCCGCACGCGGCAGGACTTCGGCATCGCCGAGCAGCGTTGTGGCCATCGCGAGGCCGTAGGCCACCGTCTTGCCCGAGCCGGTCTGCGCGGAGACGAGAATGTCCCGCCCCTCGGCTTCGGGGGTCAGGACAGCGGTCTGGACCGGGGTGGGGTCATTGTACTGGCGCTCGGCAAGCGCACGGGCGAGCATGGGGCTCGTCTGGAAGAAGGTCATGAGGGTCAATCCTGGGGTCTGATTGCCTCGCGCCGGGCAACCCCGACGAAGGCAGGGCCCGCCCCGGCGAGGGCAAGGCTTTTTGCGAATGCACAATCATCCCGTTTCGCCAACGGGATAGGAACACAGCCTGAAGGGACAGGACCGCACCCACGCGGCCATCCGGCATTGGCCTGTTCCTGAGCATTCACCCCTGAAGCGCACCAATCGCTGCGCGCTCTCGATAGGCGCCAACAGGCCAAAGCGCAAGTAAAACCATGTTGCAGCGCAAAATGCCCGGCATCAGCCTTAACTGTATCGCCCGGAAGCTCAGCCGCCGGTTTGCGGCAGGCTCTCGAAGGATTTGCCGCCCGCCGCCAGCCTGACGATGAGCGGCGCTGGCCTGAGCTTCTCATCCGCCGTGATCGCGGCATAATGATCAAGGCGTTCGGCGACCTTGGCAAGCCCGAGGCTGTCGGCATGGAACATCGGCCCGCCCCGCCCGACCGGGAAGCCATAGCCGTTGATCCAGATGAGATCGATATCGCTGGACCGTTCGGCGATGCCCTCGTCCAGAATGCGAGCGCCCTCGTTCACCAGCGGCAGGATCAGCCGGTCCAGCACTTCCTGCTGCCCGATGGTGCGGCGGGCGTGCTCTGCCGCGAGACGCACGATCAGTGCCTCGACCTCAGGGTCCGGCAGCGGGGTGCGTGAACCGGCCTCGTAGCGGAAATAGCCCTTGCCGGTCTTCTGGCCGAAACGGCCGAGCTCGCAGATCGCATCGGCGACGATGGCCTTCGTGCCGCGCTCCTTGCGGATGCGCCAGCCGACATCAAGCCCGGCAAGATCGCCCACCGCGCACGGCCCCATCGCAAAGCCGAAGCCGGTCGCTGCCGCATCGATATCCGCGGGCGAGGCCCCCTCCAGCAGCAAGCGCTCGACCTGTCCGCCCCGCGCGTGCAGCATGCGGTTGCCGACAAACCCGTAGCAGACCCCGACCGTGACCGGCACCTTGCCGATGCGCCTGGCGACCTCCATCGCGCTGACCAGCACGTCCGGCGCGGTTTTCTCCGCGCGGACGATTTCGAGAAGCCGCATTACATTGGCGGGCGAGAAGAAGTGCAGGCCGAGCACATCCTGCGGGCGCGTCGTCGCCGAGGCGATCTCGTTGATATCGAGCGACGAGGTGTTGGTGGCGAGGATCGCGCCCGGTTTGGCGAGGCCATCGAGGTTCGCGAAGATCGTCTTCTTCAGCGCCATATCCTCGAACACCGCCTCGATGATGAGGTCTGATCCGGCAACGTCGTTGAAATCGCTGGAAGCGGAGAGCGTCGCCAGCACGCGGGCAAGCGCCGCCTCGCTGAGGCCGCCGCGTTTCGCGGTGGCGCGGTAGTTCGCCTCGACCGCCCCCATCCCCCGCGCCAGCGCCTCAGGGTTGGGATCGATAATCGTGACCGGAATGCCTGCGGATGCAAAACACATCGCGATGCCGCCTCCCATCGTGCCCGCGCCGAGCACGGCGACCTTGGCGATGGCACGCGCCTTCGTCTCCGCCGGAATGCCGCGCACCTTCAGCGCCGCGCGTTCGGCGAAGAACAGGTGCCGCTGTGCTTTCGATTGCTCGCCATCGCGCAGCTTCACGAAGATTTCGCGCTCGCGCGCCAACCCCTCAGCAAAGGGCATCGTCAGTGTATTGCGGATCGATTCGACACAGGCTGCCGGTGCATCGAGCCCGCGCGCACGCTTCAGCAGCGCCGCTACCTCGTCTTCGAAGGCGGGCATATCGGCACGCGAAGCATCGAGCGCCGCCGTCATCAAGCTGATCCGGCGGATCGGCGTCTTTTCCGCCACGATTTTGCGGGCGAAAGCCAGCGCATTCGCCAGAAGATCACTATCAAAGACCGCATCGAGAAGCCCGACCATCTCGGCGTCTTTTGCGCCGACGGGCTCGCCGGTGACGATCAGCCGGGCCGCTTTCGCAAGCCCGATCAGGCGCGGCAAGCGCTGCGTTCCGCCCGCGCCGGGGATCAGCCCCAGCTTCACCTCGGGCAGCGCGAGCTTGATATCCCGCGTCGCCACCCTGAAATGCGCGCCGAGCGCGATCTCGAATCCGCCGCCGAAGGCAACGCCGTGCAAGGCCGCGATCACCGGCTTCGTCTGCCCTTCGATTTCATCGATCAGCACCGGCAGGATCGGCTCTGACATCGGCTGACCGAACTCGCGGATTTCCGCGCCGCCGCAAAACACCTTGCCCTTGCCGGCGAGCACGATGGCATCGACGCCCTCATCCTGCGCGGCAGCGGTGACCGCCGCAAAGAGCGCCGCCCGCACGGCGTTCGACATTGCATTCACCGGTGGATTATCGATCTCGATGATGCAGATCCTGCCGTCCTGACGCGTGGTGATGCCGGTGTTCACTGAGACTCTCCGTTCGATGGGGGCGGAACTCTGCAACGCGAACCGCCATTCCGCAAGGCATCGGAGGCGGGGAACCCATCTCGCGGGGATGACCGCATGCGATGGTCTTGCAGTCGTCATCACAATCGGCTCTTCTGTTGCCCATGCAGCGTGGGTGATGCACCGGGCAGCAATCAGGTTCGATGTTTTTTTTGAGATCCGTTTATTCGGCAACGACGTTCAAACAGAATTTATCCTCGGGAGGAACCCCATGACAGCCTTACTGAACAAGACACCCTTGCGCACCAGCCTTCTTGCCGGCGTGACCCTGACTCTCTCCAGCCTTGGCATCGTGGCTCCATCTCTGGCACAGGACATCAAGGTCTGCCTGATCGCCAGCAAGACCGGCGCGCTTGAGGCCTATGCCAAGCAGACCGAGAACGGTTTCATGCTCGGCCTCGAACACCTCACCAAGGGCACGATGGCGATCAATGGCCGCAAGCTCGCCGTGCTGGTGAAAGACGACCAATTGAAGCCCGATCGCGGCAAGGCGCTGCTCGAAGAATGCTATAACGACGACAAGGCCGACCTCGCAGTCGGCACCACCGGCTCGCCGATCGCGCTCGCGATGCTGCCCGTGGCCGAGGACGCGAAAAAGGTGCTGATCGTCGAGCCGGCGGTCGCCGATTCGATCACCGGCGACAAGCGCAATCGCTACATCTTCCGCACCGGCCGTTCCTCCTATCAGGATGCGCTTGCCAACGCCGCCTCCGTGCCGGCGAACGAGGATGTCGTGATCGGCATGCTCGGCCTCGATACCGCCTTCGGGCGCGATGGCGTCAAAGCCTACAAGGACGCGCTGGCCGCGATCCGCCCGCGCGCGAAAATCATCGCCGAGGAATACGCCGCCGGTAACACCGCCGACTTCGCGCCCTTCGCGGAACGCCTGTTCGGCGCGCTGAAAGACAAGCCTGGCAAGCGCATCATCGGCTTCATCTGGGCCGGCGCGCACCCGATGGCGAAGTTCGTCGACATGAAGCCGGATCGCTTCAACATCGCGCTCGCACCGGGCGGCAATATCCTGCCGGCGATGAACGCCTGGAAGGCCTTCGCGGGCACCGAGGGCGGCATCTATTACTACCATGGCTTTCCGAAAAACCCGCAGAATGACTGGCTCAAGGCGGAATACGTCAAGCGCTTCAACACCCCGCCGGACTTTTTCGTCGCGGGTGGTTTTGCAGCGGCGGCGGCGGTCGTTGCCGGCATCACCAAGGCCGGCGGCACCGATACCGAAAAGCTGATCACCGCGCTCGAAGGCCTGACGTTCGACACCCCGAAGGGGCCGATGACCTTCCGCAAGGAAGACCACCAGGCGCTGCAGGACATGTTCCACTTCCGCATCAGGAAGGACGCGAAGGACAACGACCTGCTGGAGCTTGTCGCGACCATCCCGGCGAAAGACATGCCCCTTCCCGTGGTGCCGAAGAAGTAACGCTGGCCCCGGCAGTTCGCGAGGCCGGGCGGGCGCCTTCAGGGTGCCCGTCCGCCGTCCCCGCCCCTCGTCAGTTTGATGTCAGCGAGTCCGCATGTCCGTTCCCGTTCTCGAAACGCGTGACCTGACCATCCGTTTTGGTGGTCATGTTGCCGTCAACGCTGTCTCGACCGGCTTTCGCGCCGGCGAGCTGACGGCCATCGTCGGCCCGAACGGCGCGGGCAAGACGACGTATTTCAACCTGATCTCCGGGCAATTGCCGGCGACCTCCGGGCAGATTTTCCTCGATGGCGAGGAGATCACCGCCCTCCCCCCGTCCGCGCGGGCGCAGAAGGGTATTGGTCGCGCGTTCCAGATCACCTCGCTGTTCCCGAACCTCACCGTGCACGAGAACGTGCGGCTTGCGGTGCAGGCGCGCTCGCGCCATGCGGCGAGCCTCACGCGGTTGTGGTCGAGCCACCGCGAGTGGATCGAGCGCGCCGAGCGGGCGTTGGAGGAGGTCAACCTCCACAACCAGCGCGACACGCTCGCCGCCGCCCTGCCGCATGGCGACAAGCGCAAGCTCGAGGTGGCGATCATGATGGCGCTGGAGCCGCGCGTTTTCATGTTCGACGAACCGACCGCCGGCATGTCGGTCGATGAAGTGCCTGTCATTCTCGACCTGATCGCGAAACTGAAAGCGCGCGGCGACAAGACCATCCTGCTGGTGGAGCACAAGATGGATGTCGTGCGCTCCCTCGCGGATCGCATCATCGTGCTCTTGAACGGCACGCTCTCCGCCGATGGCGACCCGGCTGAGGTCACCGCCTCGGCGGCGGTGCAGGAAGCCTATCTTGGCGTCGCGCCCAAGCGGGGGGCTGCCCATGGCTGACAGGATTCCGGCTGAGCCGCTGCTGCGCCTTGAGGGCGTCCACACCCACATCGGGCAATATCACATCCTGCAGGGCGTCGAGTTCGACGTGCCCGAAGGCGGGATTACCATGCTTCTGGGCCGCAATGGCGCGGGCAAGACGACAGCCCTGCGCACGATCATGGGCCTCTGGCAGCCCTCGCGCGGCAGCGTGACCTTCGAAGGCCGCGCCATCGGCGGGCTGACGACGCCGGAGATCGCGCTTTCCGGCATCGCCTACGTGCCGGAGACGATGGCGGTGTTCTCTGACCTGACGGTCGAGGAAAACATGATCCTCGCCGCCCGCTCCGGCCCGCTCGACAGGAAGCGCCTCGACTGGATTTTCTCGTTCTTCCCGGCGATGCAGAAATTCTGGCATTCCCCGGCGGGCGTGCTCTCCGGCGGGCAGAAGCAGATGCTGGCGATCTCCCGCGCGATCATCGAGCCGCGCCGCCTCATCCTGATCGACGAACCCACCAAGGGCCTCGCCCCCGCGATCATCGAGGGCATGATCGGCGCGTTCGAGGCTCTGAAGCGCGAGACGACGATCCTGCTCGTGGAGCAGAACTTCCGCTTCGCCGCCAGCCTCGGCGATACCGTCGCGGTGATGGATGACGGCCGCATTGTCCACCGCGGCACCATGACCGCACTTTCGGCGGACGAAGCCTTGCAGACGCGCCTCCTCGGCCTCTCGCTCGACGCGCATCAGTAGAGCATTTTCAAGCAAAGTGGAGGCCGGTTTGCGTGAAGAAAATGCGACAGAACAAAAAGACAGAGGGGGACGACATGGCTGACATCTCCGCACCTGCCGCCCCCTCCGCCCCGGATGCCATCCCGAAGAAATCGCTCGACCTTCTGCCGCTGGCCTTGCCGCTGGTCATCGGGCTCGCCGCGTGGCTGCTGATCGGCTCGACGACAACTTGGCTGACCCTCACCCTCGCCGCGCTCGCCATGGGCATGATGGTGTTTGTGATCGCCAGCGGGCTGACGCTGGTGTTCGGGCTGATGGATGTCATCAACTTCGGTCATGGCGCGTTTATCGCCATCGGCGCCTATCTCGCGATGACCGTCCTCGCCCCCCTTTCGGGCTGGGTGCAGGCCGACAATCTGGCGCTCAACCTTGCGGCGCTGCTGATCGCCGCCGTCGTCGCGATGATCGGCACCGGCGCGCTGGGGCTGGTGTTCGAGCGCATCATCATCCGGCCCGTCTACGGCCAGCATTTGAAGCAGATCCTCATCACCATGGGCGGGTTGATCGTCGCCGAACAACTGCTGCACGCGATTTTCGGCGGCGACCAGAAATCCATGGCGCTGCCGGCGGGCCTACGCGGTGCGATCATCATCGGCGATCTCGCGCTGGAGAAATACCGGCTGCTGGCGGTTGCGGTCGGGCTTGCGGTGTTCGCGGCGATGCAGCTGACGCTGAACCGCTCGCGCATCGGGCTTCTGATCCGCGCCGGGGTCGAGAATTCGGAAATGGTGGAGGCGCTCGGCTATCGCATCCGCCGGCTGTTCGTCGGGGTTTTCGTCGCGGGGTCGGCGCTCGCTGGCCTCGGCGGGGTGCTCTGGGCGCTCTACCGCGAGACCTTCACGGCCTCGATCGGCGGGGATGTGATGGTGCTGGTGTTCATCGTCATCATCATCGGCGGGCTGGGCTCGGTCGGCGGCTGCTTTCTCGGCGCGATCCTCGTCGCGATGATGGCGAATTACACCGCTTTTCTGGTGCCGAAGGTGGCGCTGGCCTCCTCGATCCTCCTGATGGTGGCGATCCTGATGTGGCGCCCGCAAGGGCTTTACCCCGTGGCAAAACGGTGATCCGATGATCGGCAAGCTCCTCTCCTATGATCCGCCGAAGAGCCGTGTTCTCGGTGTCGTGCTGGCGATCATCGTGCTCGGCCTCGCGCTCGCGCCCTTCCTGTTTCCCGGCGCTGCCGCGATCAACACAGCGGCGAAGATCTGCATCTTCATCGTGCTGGTCGCGAGCTATGACATCCTCATCGGCTACACCGGCATCGTCTCCTTCGCGCAGACGATGTTCTTCGGCATCGGCGGCTATGGCGTTGGTCTGTCGCTGTATTTTCTCGGGCCGACATGGCCGGTGCTGGCGCTTGGTATTGTCATCGCCCTCATTCTCGGGGTCGCGCTCGCCTTCGTGATCGGGCTCGTCTCGCTCAGGGTGAAGGCCATCTTCTTCGCGATGATCACGCTGGCGGTGGCCTCCGCCTTCCTCATTCTGGCAACGCAACTTTCCGAACTGACGGGCGGCGAGGACGGCCGCACCTTCCGCGTGCCCGAGTTGCTCAGGCCCGGCACGAAGCTGCTGGAAGCACCACTCTTCGGGCTCGAGATCACCGGCCGGATTGCGGCCTATTACCTCGTGTTCCTCGCTGCGCTGGCGCTGTTTCTGGTGGCGCTGCGGCTCGTCAATTCCTGCTTCGGGCGCGTGTTGCAGGCGATCCGCGAGAATGAGAGCCGCGCCGAGGCGCTCGGCTACCGCGTTGTCTACTACCGCACGCTGGCAAGTTGCCTGTCCGCTGCGCTGGCGGTGTGTGCGGGCGTGTTGAGCGCGATCTGGCTGCGTTACACCGGGCCGGAAACCACGCTTTCCTTCGCCATCATGCTCGACGTGCTGCTGATGGTGGTGATCGGCGGCATGGGCACGCTCTACGGCGCGGTGATCGGCGCGAGCCTGTTCATCCTCGCGCAGAACTACCTGCAAAAGCTGATGGGCGTAGCCTCCGCCGCGACGGAAGGCTTTCCGCTGCTGCCGCGCCTCCTTCACCCGGATCGCTGGCTGCTGCTGCTCGGCGTGCTCTTCGTACTCAGCGTCTATTTCTTCCCGACAGGCATCGTCGGCCGGCTCACGCAGCGCGCGCGAAAATAGCGCGCCGATGGGCCGCGCGATGATTGTGGAGACGGTCGGGGAAGAATGGCGCGCCCTACGGGAGTCGAACCCGTCTTTACAACGTGAAAGGCTGTCGTCCTAACCGATAGACGAAGGGCGCCCTTGCGAAGCACGCTCATAGCGAGCTTCGCCGTGGGGGGCAAGCACCCTTCTGCCTAAAATTCGGAAATGGTTGCGGGAAATTTGCGCGAAGGGCGAACTGCGGCTTGCGGAGCCTGCCGCTTCGTGGTCTTCGGAAGGTTCAATCCCGCTCGCAGAGTTTCAAGTGCCCTCCTCCCCCTCCTCTCCAGACCGGATCCTCGCCGGCATTGGCCTGATGCTGGCCGCGATGTTCGCCTTTTCCCTCAATGATGTCATGGGGAAATGGCTGGTCGCGACCTATGGCGTGGCGCAGCTGCTGCTGATCCGCTCGCTCGCGGCGCTGGTGATGCTGGCTCCGGCCATCCACCGCACCGGCGTGCGCGCCATCGCGACCCCGAACCGGATCGGACTGCATATCCTGAGGGCCTTCTGCTCCACCGCCGAGGTCGCGCTGTTCTACTGGGCCGTGGTCTATCTGCCGCTCGCGGATACGGTGGCGTTCTACCTCGCGTCGCCGATCTTCGTGACGATTCTCGCGGTCGTCTTCCTGAAAGAACACGTCGGCTGGCGGCGCTGGGCGGCGGTG
Source organism: Beijerinckiaceae bacterium (assembly GCA_009773635.1). Lineage (GTDB taxonomy): Bacteria > Pseudomonadota > Alphaproteobacteria > Rhizobiales > Beijerinckiaceae > Rhabdaerophilum. The sequence continues at coordinate 80,018 of WSYC01000007.1, forward strand.
AGCGTCGGGTTTATCGGCGTCCTGATCGCCGTGCGCCCGACCGGCGACGGCATGGGCTGGCCGGCGCTGATCGCGATTTCCGGCTCGCTCCTGTTCGCGGGGTCGAACACCCTGACGCGGCGGCTCGCGGGAACGAACGAGGTGACGCTGGTCACCTGGCAGGTCGTCAGTGCACTGATCTTCGGGCTGGTGGTCGCGCCCTTCCTGTGGGTGCCGCCCTCCTTGCGCGACTTTCTCGCGCTGGGGCTTCTCGGCATTGTCTCCACCATCGCGCATATGGGCGTGAACCGCGCGCTGAGTTACGCACCGGCGGCCACCGTGATCCCCTACCAGTATTCGCTGATCGTCTGGGCGGTGCTGCTCGGCTTCCTGTTCTTCGGCGATTGGCCGGCAGCGCATGTCTTTCTCGGCGCGGGCATTATCGTGGCCGCGGGGATCTACATCTTCGTGCGCGAGCAGGCGCGCGCGAAGGAGCGGGCTGACAGCGCCTAGCGCAGCGGCGCGAGATCCAGCACCCGCAGGGAAACGCGCGGCCTGCCACCCCAGGTATCGCGCCCGGCGGTCGCAGCCAGATGCACGCTCTGCCCGCGCAGCCGCACAATGGCCTCGCCGAGTGGGCGGCCAACGGCGCGGAAGGCCATCGCCTCGATGCGCGCGCCGCCGGGGCTGAGGAATGTCAGCTTGAGATGCGCGCCCTTGATGTCCCGGACATCGACCAGTTTGTGCGCTGGCAGCACGATGACCGGCTCCGGGTTGCCCTGCCCGAACGGCCCGGCGCGGGCGAGATCGGTGACGAATTCCGGCGTCAGGCTTTCGGCAGTCAGCGCCGCATCGATCATCAGCGCATCCGCCTCGCGGGAGGTTGCGACCGCCGGGGCAAGCCGCGCTTCGAGAAAGGCGCTGAACTCGGCGATCCGCTCGCGGGCGATGGTCACCCCGGCCGCCATCGCATGGCCGCCGCCCTTGACGAGAATGCCGACCTCGACCGCCGCGCGCACCGCTGCGCCAAGATCGACCCCGGCGATGGAGCGGCCCGAGCCGGTGGCAAACTCGCCTTCTCCCGGTTTTCCCGCTCCCGTCGCCAATGCGAAGGCGGGCCGCTGGAACCGCTCCTTGATGCGCCCGGCGACGATGCCGACGATGCCGGGGTGCCAGCGCTCGCCCGCGACGACCAGCACGGACCGGCCGTCATTATCGAGCCCCGCAAGCGCCAGCGCCTCCTCCTCGGCCTCGGCGAGCATGGCCTCTTCCACCGCCTGCCGTTCGCGGTTGAGATGATCGAGCTTCGCAGCGATACCCCGCGCTTCGTCCGGATCGTGCGTCATTAGCAGGCGCGCGCCGAGCGCCGCGTCGCCGATGCGCCCGCCAGCGTTGATGCGCGGGCCCAGCAGGAACCCGAGATGCCAGGCTTCCGGTTCAGCATCAAGCCGGGCGACATCGCTGAGCGCGACAAGCCCGATCCGCCCGCGCGCCCGCATTACCTTCAGCCCCTGCGTGACGAAAGCCCGGTTGAGGCCCGTGAGCGGCACCACATCCGCGACGCTCGCCAGCGCGACGATATCAAGCGTTGCCATGAGATCGGGCAAGGAGCCGGGGCCGGGTCCTGCGCCTTGCTTCAGAAGGCGGTTCAGCCCCACCAGCGTGAGGAACACCACACCGGCGGCGCAGAGATGCCCGAGGCCGGAAAGATCATCCTGCCGGTTCGGGTTCACGAGCGCGTGGACAGCGGGCAGCTCCTCCGGCGCCTGATGGTGATCAAGGACGATCACGTCCATCCCGAGCCGCGCGGCTTCCGTGAGCGGGTTATGTCCGGAGGTGCCACAATCGACGCAGACGAGGAGGCTCGCGCCCTTCTCGCGCAACATGCGGATCGCCTCGCTGTTCGGGCCATAACCTTCCGTCAGCCGGTCCGGGATATGGATGATTGGTTCAAGCCCGAAACCCGTGAGATAATCCCCCAGCAGCGCCGCCGAGCAGGCGCCGTCGACATCATAATCCCCGAAGATCGCGACGTTCTCGCGCGCCATCACCGCCTGCGCCAGCCGCGTGACGGCCTTGTCCATGTCAATCATCACGGAAGGGTCGGGCATGGCCTCGCGCAGCTTCGGCGCGAGGAACGCCGGGGCGGAATGCACATCCGCGCCCCGGCTCGCAATGATGCGCGCAAGCACCTCGGAAACACCATGCGTGGCCCCGATCCCCTGCGCCTCGCGCGCGGTGCGGTCATCCAGCCGGTCGCGCCAGCGCCGCCCCAGCGCGGAACGCGTGACGCCGAGGTAGGCATCCCCTGTCATGGCTTGCGACGCTCTTGCATCCGTCACATGTTCTTGCGGTAAACGATGAAGCCGGAGCGATCACCGACCTTGTTGTAAAGCACCTGCGCCTCGGCATTGGTTTCATGCGTCTGCCAGTAGACGCGGTACCAGCCCTTCTCGGCCGCGATACCGTAGACATACTCGATAAGCTTGCGGCCGACGCCCTTGCCGCGCGCTTCGGGCACTGTGAAGAGGTCCTGCAGATAGCAGTTCCACTTCGGGCTCCAGGTCGTGCGGTGCGTGACGCATTGCACGATCCCGAGCAGCCTCTCGCCCTCGAACGCCCCCCAGACATACATGGGTTCGGCGGCGTCCATCAGCCGGGACCACGTCGTCTCGGTCACCTCGGCGGGAAGAACGGTCTTGTAGAACGTGAGATAGCCGAGCCAGAGCGGCTCCCAGGCCGCGCGGTCGGCGGCCCCAAGCGGGCGGATGTCGAGAGTCATGTCGGTGCTTCCGATTGGAGAAATCCCCTCGGAAGCAAGGGTGCGACAGTGCGCGTGCTTAGTCCAGACAGAACCGCTCAATCCAGATGGAATTTGGCCAGTTCGCGATGCTCACCCGCGATGCGGCGCACCGTGCCGGTCAACGAGCGATAGACGATGGTCTCGGTTTCGATGACATCGCCGCTGAACTTCACACCCTTGAGCAGCGCACCATCGGTAACGCCGGTTGCCGCCACCACGACATCGCCCGAGGCGAGTTCATGCAAGTCATATTTCTTCTTCGGGTCCTTGATGCCCATGGTCGCGGCACGCGCGACCTTCTCGGGCGTATCAAGGATGAGCCGACCCTGCATCTGCCCGCCGACGCAGCGCAGCGCGCCCGCCGCCAGCACACCTTCCGGCGCGCCGCCGATGCCGAGGTAGATGTCGATCCCCGTGGCCGGCTCCGCGCACTGGATGACGCCGACGACATCGCCGTCCGTGATCAGGCGGATCGAGCAGCCAATAGCCCGAAGCCGTGCGATCAGCTCGGCATGGCGCGGGCGATCCATCACCAGTGCGGTGATTTCATTCGGCTTGCAGCCCTTGGCCTTCGCCAGTGCCATGATGTTGTCTTCCGGCGCGGCATCGAGATCGACGATACCCTTGGGATAGCCGGGGCCGATGGCGATCTTGTCCATGTAGACATCCGGCGCGTAAAGCAGCGTGCCGGCCTGTGCCATCGCCATCACAGCGATCGAGCCCGGCATATCCTTGGCGCAGAGCGTCGTGCCTTCGAGCGGGTCCACCGCGATATCGACCTTCGGGCCCTTGGTGGTGCCGACCTTCTCGCCGATGAACAGCATCGGGGCTTCGTCACGCTCGCCCTCGCCGATGACGACCGTGCCGTCGATCGGCAGCTTGTTGAGCTCGCGCCGCATTGCGTCCACCGCAGCCTGATCCGCCGCCTTCTCGTTGCCGCGCCCGCGCAGCATCGCGGAGGCCACCGCCGCACGCTCCGTCACGCGGACGAGTTCCATCGTCAGGATGCGTTCGATGATCTTGTCTTCGGTGACGATGAGGTCGGTCATGGGAGGTTCCTGTTGGTCGATACTGCCTGCCCTATACAACTTTCCCGACGACTTTCCAGCTTGTGAAGCAAAATCTTTGTGTGATATCATTTTGATATCATCAATTGGATTGAGGATGGAGTTTCCCTGATGGGCCAGATTGTTGTTCGGAAAATCGATGACGGCTTGCTGGACCGCCTCCGCATGGTGGCAAAAGATCGCAACCTGCCGCTCGAAGCCTTCGCACGCAATGTGCTGGAAGAGGCAGCCCAACGCCGGACGGCGGCCGAGACGCGGGAATGGCTGAAGAAGCTGGACGAAGTCAGAGACATGACGCTCGTCAAAGGTCTTGATTCTGTTCCGCTGATTCGAAAACTGAGAGAAGGTGATGAGACTGACGATTGACAATACGATCGCCGTCAAATGGGTGATTGAGGAAGCTGGCTCCTTACGAGCCAGAAGTTATTTGCCGGTTGTGAAGGCGGAAGAAGTCCTGACTCCGTATTTTCTATCGGCGCCAGCGTTGATCGAATTGGAATTCCACAACACATTGTCAAAAAAACTGAAAAATGGCGTCATCAACAGGCAGCAATTTTCTCTTGGAAAACTCCTTGGATTCAGGGAGGTCCAGATTGATCCTGTTGATGCAGAACTTGTCCGTGAGGCTGCGGACTATTCAATTGGCGGGCGTGTGTGGCTCGCAAATTTCGAGGGGCGGATTCCCCTCGATGCCGCGCTGCCCTTCAGCATTTACGACTGCCTTTACATGGCTCACGCGCGCCAACAGGGAAATGCGCTCCTGACAGCAGACAAGGAACAGGCTCGGATAGCTCAAGCCATCGGTATTCCCGTCGAATTCGTTCCGACGGAATAGCGCCGCCTTTTCGATCCCCCTCACCTCTCAATCCTTATCACCTGCGGCGGGCCGTCGAGCACGCCGTCCTCGGCAATGGCAGCGACGGCATTGCGGATCAGGAGTTCGGTGGTCGCATAGGTGATCAGGATCACCGGCACCGAGCCGTTGGCATTGCGGCGGGCATCCCTGCCCTTCTGGAGAATGGATTCGAGGCTGATACCACGCTCGGCCATGCGGGTGGCGATGATCGCCGCCGCGCCGGGGCGATCGAGCACCGAGAGGCGGATGTAATAACCGCCTTCATGCCGCTGCATCGGCGCGCGGATCGGCTTTTCAAGTTCACCCGAGGGCCGCCCGAAGGTCGCCACCAGATTGCCGCGCGCGATATCGACGATATCGCCCACCACCGCCGAAGCCGTCGCGCCGCCGCCTGCGCCAGGGCCGACGAGCGTGATCGTGCCCACGGGGTCAGCCTCGATCGCGACCGCATTGGTGACGCCCATGACGCTGGAGAGCTGGCTCTGGCGCGAGACAAACGTCGGGTGAACGCGCTGCTCGATCCCTTGCGGCGTGCGCTCGGCGACGCCCAGCAGCTTGATGCGGAAGCCAAGCTCCTCGGCCATGTCGAGATCGAGCGGCGTGACGCCGGAAATCCCCTCGACATAGACGGCATCGCCATCCACCTCGGTGCCGAAGGCCAGCGCCGTCAGCAGCGCGAGCTTGTGCGCGGTATCATAGCCCTCGACGTCGAAGGTCGGGTCCGCCTCGGCATAGCCCAGCTCCTGCGCGGCCTTGAGGCAGGCGGCAAAATCCAGCCCCTCGGCCTCCATGCGGCTGAGGATATAGTTGCAGGTGCCGTTGAGAATGCCGGAGACACGGGAAATCCTGTTGCCGACGAGCGCCTCGCGCAGCGCCTTGATAACCGGAATGCCGCCCGCCGCAGCAGCCTCGAACGCGATGGTGGTGCCGTTCATTTCCGCCAGCGCCGCCAGCGCCGGACCATGCGCCGCGAGCAGCGCCTTGTTGGCGGTGACCACCGGCTTTCCAAGGCTCAACGCGGCTTCGATGGCCTCCTTCGCCGCCCCTTCCGAACCGCCCATCAGCTCGACGACGAGCCGGACTTCGGGATCAGCCGCCATGGCGGCGGGATCATCGTACCAGCGGTAAGGGCCAAGATCGACGCCGCGATCCCGACCCTTCGAACGCGCTGAAACCGCGACGATCTCGATGGGACGGCCGGCGCGGGCAGCGAGTTCGTTGTGTGCTGCGGTCAAGATTCTGATCGTGGCAGCGCCAACGGTCCCCAACCCGGCAATGCCGATTTTGAGTGCCTCTGCCATGGTGCCGCTCCTTTTCGCCGAATCCTGCAAATTATGCAGGCGTTCTAGAGCATGGTACGAAAAAATGGGACCCGTTTTTCGAAAAACATCATGCGGCGGCAAAAAATGTCAGGTTGCGTCAAGGGGAAGCGGGGAGTGGCCCATGTCATTCCCGACGCACCATAGGACGTCTGAAGGACGTCCGTCCCGAGGACGGCCTGTGGGGCGAGCGGGAATCCATCCTGTTTGCGTCAGAAGAGAAAAAACTGGATTCCCGCTCCTCGCTACACTCGGTCGGGAATGACAGGGTGAGCCGTCATGCCCGCCCTTGTGGCGGGTATCCATGACTTGAGGTGCAAAGTCGTGGATAGCCGGGCTGAACCCGGCCATGACGCTGACGTTAAACTTCTTTCACCGGAATGAAGAAAATACGGCCCAACTTGTTCCTCTCGATCTTCAATTTCAGGTCGTCAGACATGAAGGTCAGGCCGACGAAGCCGGCTCCAGAGAAATTATCTCGCCAAATCTGAGAGTCTCCGATCACATCCTTTCGGATCGTAAGGCCGCAGCCCTTGAGATGAGAATGCGTGGGATGATCCGGAAATTTAACACGCTTGACGCGTTTTTTTTCTTTCGTGTCCCAGTCCTCACCGTCAAATTCGTAGAGTCTGGCCTGCGATTGATCCCAGGCAATCGCGTCAAACCTGCGAACTATGTTGAGCCAAAAATAATCTTTTTCAATCTGCACATCCGGCGACGTTTCAGAACGCCTCGAAGCTGATTTCTTATTGCGCCACACCTCAGTTGGAATGAACTCGCATTGATTTGGTGCATTTTCTTCAAGGAATTCTTTCCCTGAGCTACTCACAATCCAATAAGTATCCATAAGAGCCACAATATCCGGCAGATCTTTGACGCCATTCATTAGGAAGAGCTGACGAGGCACGACGGATGACGGCAAATTCTCCCCGCGAACAAATTTTTCAATAGGAAAATCAATTGATTTTCCATCAATAATTCGCGCTGTTCTCTGATCACTCGCTGTGTCGTAATTGGCAACAAATGCCATCTCACACCCCCGGCAACGCCGTCAGCTGCTTCTTCAGCTCGCTGGTCATCTCGCTCATCTTGCGCTCGATCTCGGCGCGCTGGGCGCGGCCCTCGTTCTGCACCTTGAGCACACCCGAGATGGTGTCGATGAGGTCGCGGTTGGTCTTTTCCAGCGTCGCGATGTCGATGATGCCGCGCTGGGACTGCCGCTCGATCTCGATCGCCTGTGTCTTCATCATCTCGGAGGCCTGCTTGAGCATCTCGTTGGTGGCATCCGTCACGGTTTTCTGCATCTCGAGCGCGGAATTCTGCCGGCTGAGGCCCAGCAGCAGGATCATCTTCTGCTTCCAGACGGGAATCGTGAGCTGCGTCGTCGCCTGAAGGTTCTCGATCAGGGTTTCGTCGCCCGCCTGCACGATGCGGATCTGCGGCAGCTGCTGGATGCCGATCTGCCGCGCCTGCATCAGATACATCACGCGCTTTTCCAGCCGGTCGAGCGCCTGCAACGCATCCTGATAACCTTGCGCAGACATCAGCCCGTCCGAGGTGCCGGCCTTGGCATCGGCCGCGGCCTTCAGTTCCGCAAGACGTCCCTTCTTGAAGTCCTCGCCGTAGGATTTGCCGGCTTCAATATAGACATCAAGCTCGGCGATGGCCTCCTTGGTCTGGTCGTGGAGTTCGTCGAGCATCGCGATATCGCGGCGAAGCCCCTCCTTGTGCTTGTCGAGCTCGATGGTGACGCGGTCCACCTGCCCGGCGACATCCTCGAAGCGCTCCTTGAAGCGGCGCACGCGCGCCTCGACTGACGAGAACAGCTTCTGGAACCAGTTGAGCTTGCCGATGGACGCCGGGTCCAGCCCCTTGGCTTTCGCGAGAATATCCGAGAGGAGTTCGCCGGTGCGGCCCATCTCCTTGTTGCGGGTTTCCGCCAGAATGCGATCCGCAAAGTCCGACACCTGCCGCTGGGCGGTGTTGCCGTAGGTGACGAGCGAGCCGCGATCTTCGATGTTGATCTCCTTGGCCGCCCGCGCCACGGCGGCCTTGTCGAGCTGGATCGAGGGCAGATGCGCCTGCGCACGCAGGGTGTCGGTATCGGATTTGACGGGATCGGACATGGGAAACCCTGCAACGTAGGAGCTTGCGCGGCCGCGCGCCTTGAACTTATGCACGCAACCCGGCAATGTCATCGGGTGGAACCCCGATGATGCGGAAATTTCCCGCACGTGTGGAAGCGAGGCACCTTCCTGTGCGGTATCGCACAACAGTCGGACAAACAATGAGGCTAGAACCGCTGGGTCAGCAAGGGGGGCACCACATGGCAAATCCGATTTCGCGCAAACTCGTTCCGTTTCTTTCTGCAGCCGCCGGCGTTTTCCTGTTGCTGCGCGCGGTCACCCCCGCTGCCGCCGGACCGGCAGAGTGCGAGGCCATCGGCAATGCCTTCAAGGCCATTGCGGCCGTTCCGGCCTACAGGCAGTTGATCGACATGAAGAACCCGCCGATGAAAATGGAAGGCGTGGTGATCGGCGAGACCATCTACATGAACGTGGATGGCAAGTGGAACAAGGTTCGCCTCAAGCCCGGCGGCCGCATGGGCATGCTGGACCAGATCATGGTCATGTCCTTGGTGTCGGATTGCAAGGATCTGCGCATGGAGAACCTGCCGGCCGGACGGGCCAAGGTCTATGAATACATGATGGCGCCGCCCAAAGGCATGCCGGGCGTGAGCGACAAGCCGGCCAGGCATACGGTCTGGATCGGCACGAGCGATGGTCTGGTGCATCGCATGGTGGCCGACACCATGACGATCGAGCTTTCGTTCGACAAGCAGGTGCCGCCGATCCCGTGAGAAATGCAGGATCGTCTCCCTCGCGCGAATAAGAACAGGCATCAAACTCCCATCGAATTGTCGGGGCTTGCGCTGTCTGGCTGCGCGTTTGGTGGGGCGGGAGCACGCTTTCGTGCCTGGCGGCTGTGTGCGCCAGCGCACCAACAAAAGGGGCCGATCCAGCGATAACGGGCCAACACGAACGACAGGAGCCCGCCATGAAGAAGTTCATCCCCTTCCTTTCCGCCCTCGCCGGCGCCATCCTCCTCGTCCGCGCCGCGATGCCGGTTCAGGCCGCCCCGGCGCCGTGCCATGGCGCTTCCGCCAAGCTCCAGCAGGCCCAGTGCGCGATGGTGGTGAAGGGTGGGCTGTGAGCTTCAGCCCGAACTTCATGCTGGATTTCTCAGGAGAAAGAAGCGTTGGCCGCGAGCGCCGCAGCTGAGAAGCTGAACGTGGCGCGGGGAACGGCTGTGAAATCGGTCACAAGAGTGCTTTCACCCGCTCAACGGCTTCGCGCCGCCCCAATACCGGCGGGTTTTCCCGCAGCGCGATCTCGAAATAGCGCAGGGCCTCAGGCAAATCACCCTTGGCCTCATAGCAAAGGCCAAGCTCGTAGGCGTAATCGCCGCATTCATAGGTTTCATCACCCCAGGAAAGAGCGTTGAGCGCCTCGATGGCCTCATCGATATGTCCATGCATTCGGAGAAACGGGGCAACATTCGCGAGTATGGAATAGACACGACTCAAACGGCGGTTTGGCGTGGGCTCCATTTCATTCCAGCGGACTTCAGTCCCGAGTGGCATGGCTCATCTGACCCTTATGTGTATTCGCCCGGGTTCAAGATTTATATGTGGTGGCGAGCCGTGGCTGGTCCAGGAAGTAATATCAAATCGTATAAGGCGGGATCTATCAGCAGAAAAGAACTGGATGGCGCCAGTCGGTGAATTTTGTTGAAATGCCCCCGGGCCAAGCCAGCCAAGGATTGAGTCCGTCAGTGATGGAATATCGGCAACAGCAACCTGAAAGAGCAAACCGCCATCGCTCGCAAGCGATCCCCACTCGCCGAGCAGCGACCCTATATTGAATGGGTCGGCTGCAAATCCTCCCCGCGTCCACTCACCGCCCTGCGGATTTCCGGGCGGCTCGCGCGGCTGATCGGGGCGGTATTTGAGGGCGTCATAGCGGCACGCATACCTCGCCTTGCGTTGGCTGAGTTCAAACTGCACCAGCGCCAGTTCCCGGCGTAAGGCGAGCAGTTCTTCATCAAACGCCTGCACTTGTTTGATCTGAAACCCCGTCTCGAAGCGAGGGTCGAAATCCATCTGGTCGTATCGTGCTGTCATGGGCGGCTCCATCATTCGTGCCGCCAGAACATCTTGCCCGGTCAGACCGGGGATAAACGTAAAAAAGGCGGGGTTGCCCCCGCCTCTTCATGTTCTGATTCAGGTTCAGGAAGGGACCTCAGCCCGCCCGCGGCATCGGGATCACGTTGTGAAGCGTTGAATCCGCCGTATCGAAGAACTTCTTGATATTGCGGGCAGCTTGCCGGATGCGCTGCTCGTTCTCGACGATGGCGAGGCGCACGAAATCGTCGCCGTGTTCGCCGAAGCCAAGCCCCGGCGCGACCGCAACCTCCGCCTTCTCCACCAGCAGTTTGGCGAATTCCACCGAACCGAGCGCCTTGAATTTTTCCGGAATTTCGACCCAGGCGAACATCGTCGCCTGCGGGGCCGGGATGTCCCAGCCGGCCTTGCCGAAGCTTTCGAGCATCGCGTCGCGGCGGGCGCGGTAGGTCGCGCGCATTTCCCTGATGCAATCGTCCGGCCCGTTGAGCGCGGCCGTCGCCGCCACCTGGATCGGCGTATAGGCGCCGTAGTCGAGGTAGGATTTGACCCGCGCCAGCGCGCCGATCAGCCGCTCGTTACCCACGGCAAAACCCATGCGCCAGCCGGCCATCGAGAAGGTCTTCGACATCGAGGTGAACTCGACCGTGCAATCCATCGCGCCCGGCACCTGCAGCACGGACGGGGGCGGATTGGCCTCGTCGAAATAAACCTCGGCATAGGCAAGGTCCGAGAGCAGGATAAGGTCGTGCTTCTTCGCAAACGCCACGAGATCGCGGTAGAAATCGAGGTCCGCCGTAAAGGCCGTCGGGTTCGAGGGATAGCACACCACCAGCGCGATCGGTTTCGGCACCGAGTGCATCACGGCGCGCTCCAGCGCAGGGAACATCGCCGGGGTCGGGTCCGCCGGCACGGAGCGGATCACGCCGCCTGCCATGAGAAAGCCGAAGGCATGGATCGGGTAGGAAGGGTTCGGCACCAGCACGACATCGCCGGGGCCGCAGATCGCCTGCGCCATGTTGGCGAAGCCTTCCTTCGAGCCCAGCGTCGCCACAACCTGCGTATCCGGGTTGAGCTTCACGCCGAAGCGGCGCTCGTAATAGTTCGCCTGCGCGCGCCGGAGCCCGCCGATGCCCTTGGAGGCGGAGTAACGGTCGGTGCGCGGCTTGCCCGCGGTTTCAACCAGCTTCTCGATGACGTGCCGGGGTGCCGGCAGATCCGGGTTCCCCATCCCCAGATCGATGATATCTGCCCCGTTCGCTCGCGCCTGCGCCTTGATCTTGTTGACCTGTTCGAAAACATAGGGCGGCAATCGGCGGATGCGGTGGAACTCGTTCATCGGTTTGGCTTTCGCTTCATTTCTCTCTGGTTTGACATTGGGCCCGATGCTCGGGCCCGGCGTTCTCCGGTCGGGGAACCGGAGCCCTGCGGATGAAGCAGGGATGGGGTAAAGTCTAGCACAAATTCGCGATTCGGGCGCGTTCGAACGCTACTCCTGCTTGCGGCACGAAAACGGGAAAAACGTGCCGGACATGCCGGCGTTCATGCCGGCGATGACCAGCGCGTTCGCAAGTTTGAATTCTTCGGGCGAAACCGGGCAGACATCGGCTCGCGCGGTGCAGTTCGACTCGATAAAGCGCTGGTGCGCCGCCATGAACGGCGCGCCGATCCCCTCCGTTCCGAACCGCTTGATCGCGCGGTCATAGGCCGTCTTGTAGCGCGTGCATTTGACCGTCGTCCAATCCGCGCCGTCCGTGCCCTGTGCCGCGGCGAACGGAAGCCCGGCAGACAGTGCGAGAAGGATCACAGCAGGGAAGCGCACTCGCCGACGCATCATGGCGCTCCCGGCCCTATTCGGCCGGCACGGCGGGCTGTGCCTTCGGCCGTGGCGGAATCTTGCCATCATAGGGTGAGGCCGGTTTCGGACGCGCGGCATAGGCGCGACTGCGGCCACGCTGGCCATCGAGCTCCTGCTCCAGCTTTTCCAGCGCGCTGGCATCGCGCTTCGGCGCAGCACGCGGCGGCGGGGTGATGCCGACGGGGATATAGTCCGGTGCGGTTGCCGGGCGACTGTTGCGGACGAAGTCCTGCGGTTCGGGATCGGTCGTGGCGACGCCGAGTGCCCGCGCCACACCCTGCAGGGGCGGCGGTGCCGGAGCCTGCACCCCGCCAACCGGCGTTCCCGCATCATCCGTCGCACAGCCGGCAAGCCCCGTCATCACCGTGACAACAACGGCTGTGATCGTGGCGCAACGCCGGGCTGCTCGGGTCAAAAGAACAGGCATGAAACCCCTCTGATCAGGCTTGCGAGATTCACCTATCGCTCCTTTATCCTTTGCTAATGCGGCAGAAAAAGGCACAATTACCAATCATCGGGCCGATGACGACAAAAGAAGCGCCCTGATCCTATGCACTGTTGTGCAGCAAGCTCTTCCAAAGTCGCGCTGGTCGAATGAGGGGAAATCGGCCACTGATAGCGAGAAGCGCCGCGAGACAAGCGGCGGTGACGATAATCCGGGGAGGCGCGGCGACGCGCAACAGACAGAGATGAGCGAAAGCAGGGATCGAGCCGCCGGGAAAAAAGCCGAAAAGGCAAGCGCTGTGGCAAAGTCAAAAACAAGCGCGACGGCAAAGCCGGATGCCGGTTCCAGAGCCGGTGCGGCCAAGACCAGCACGGCCAACTCTGCAAGCCTAAGCCCCTCGAAACCGGGCGCGGCCAAGTCTGCCCCCGCAGTGGCCAAGTCTGCCCCCGCAGTGGCCAAGTCTGCCCCCGCAGTGGCCAAGTCTGCGGCCCCTGCAACCAAGTCTGCGGCCCCTGCAACCAAGTCTGCGGCCCCTGCAACCAAGTCTGCGCCCTCCCCCGTCAAGACAGCGAGCAAGAGCAGCGGCGCGGACGTGAAAAGGCCGGTGGTATCAGAAGCCGCCAAGACTGCGCCACAGTCTGCAGACAGCGCGCCAAAGCAGGCGGGCTCGAGCCCCGAAACCGTGCACCGCCCAGCTTCCGCAGGAGCCGGGACGCCGGAGCCGAAGGTCGTTCCCGAACGTACCCCTGCCTCCTCCGAAGCTGCCGATTCCGAAGCGCTGCTCACCTTTCCGATCGATGTCGAAAAGCTGGCCAATGTCTCCACCGAAATCCTGACCGAATCCGGCAAGGCGAGCGCAGCCGTCCTCAAAGGGCTGGAAACCGGGGAGAAGGCTGCCCGCGTTCAGGATGACAGCGCGGATATCGCCAAAACGCTCGGCGCTGTCGCCGAGTACTGGCTCAAGGACCCAAAGCGGCTGGTGGAAGCGCAGAAGGATATCTCGCTCGACCTGATCAACCTCTGGAGCGCGATGGTGAAACAGGCAGGTGGCGAGAAGCCGGAACCTGTCGCCCCGATGCCATCGCGCGATCCGCGCTTCGCGGATGCCGAGTGGAACGACAACCCCTATTTCAATTTCCTCAAGCAGGCGTATTTCCTCGGCACGCACTGGGCGCAGGACCTTGTCGACCGGGCCGAGAACCTCGACGATCATACCAAGCGCAAGGCCGGCTTCTACGTCCGACAGCTGTCAGGCGCCTTGTCACCGTCCAACTTCGTCATGACGAACCCCGAGCTGCTCCGCACCACCATCGAGGAAAAAGGCGAGAACATCGCGCGTGGCATGAAAATGCTGGCCGAGGATGTCGAGGCCGGCAAGGGCGAGCTCAGGATCCGCCAGACGGATGGCACCGGCTTCGAGGTTGGCGTCAACCTCGCCAACACGCCCGGCAAGGTGATCTACCGGAACGAGCTGTTCGAGCTGATCCAGTACACCCCGACAACCGACACGGTGTGCAAGACCCCGCTGCTGATCGTGCCGCCGTGGATCAACAAATTCTACATTCTCGATCTCAATCCGGAAAAATCCTTCATCCGCTGGGCGGTCAGCCAGGGCCAGACGGTGTTCGTCATCGCCTGGGTCAACCCGGACGAGCGTCACCGCAAATACGATTTTGCCGCCTACATGAAAAAGGGCATTCTTGAAGCCATCGCCCGGATCGAGGAAGCCACGGGCGAGAAATCGGTCAACGCGATCGGCTACTGCGTCGGCGGCACCTTGCTGGCGGTGACGCTCGCCTATATCGCGCAGGGAAAACGACCGGGGCGGATCAAATCCGCGACGTTCTTCACCACCCAGGTCGATTTCACCTACGCCGGCGAATTGCTCGCCTTTGTCGACGAGGAGCAGATCAGAAGCGTCGAGGAAACGATGGCCAAATACGGCTACCTGCCCGGCGAGAAGATGGCCGGCGCCTTCAACATGCTGCGGCCGAATGATCTCATCTGGGGCTATGCGGTCAACAATTACCTCAAGGGCAAGAAGCCTGCGCCGTTCGACCTTCTGTTCTGGAACTCGGATTCGACCCGCATGGCGGAAGCCAACCACAGCTTCTACTTGCGCAACTGCTATCTCCATAACCGCCTCGCCAAGGGCGAGATGGTCATCGGCAACCGGACGCTGGACCTCAAGCGGGTGACGATCCCGATCTACAATCTCGCGGCAAGGGAAGACCACATCGCCCCCGCAAAATCGGTTTTCGTCGGCTCCAAGCTGTTCGGTGGCCCGGTAACCTATGTTCTGGCGGGCAGCGGTCATATCGCGGGGGTCATCAACCCCGTCTCGAAGCCGAAATACCAATACTGGACCGGCGGTCCGGTGCAGGGTGAGTTCGAGGAATGGGTGAAATCCGCCGCTGAAACACCCGGCACCTGGTGGCCGAACTGGCTCACCTGGCTGACGCAAGGCGAGAAAAGAGTTCCGGCACGCACACCCGGCGGCGGCAAGCTGAAGCCGATCTGCGATGCACCCGGCACCTATGTCAAAATGAAATCCTGATAAGTCAGGCAAAGCCGACGGGAAACGCGACTTCAAGGGGGCTGAAAGGCCCCCTTTTGCTAGCCCGGCCAATGCCTCGTCACGCCTGGCCGTGCGGCAACCCAACGCATCCACGCTCCCGCTCTTGTCCCTCGATCCGCCCATGGCCGCGCGCGACGGAGCGGCGAACCGTTGGAACGGCCCAAGGCCCAGCAAAAGGAAAGGGCCGGTTTCCCGGCCCTTGAATTCAGGTCTAGCAGCTCAGTCCCGGGAGCACCCCCGCCGGGACGCGCCCGATCAGAACTTCTTGACGATCGCGTCTTCCTTCTTCGGCGGGGCGCCCCACTTCGAGGTGAGACCAAGCGAGACAAGGTGGACGTGGTTCTTGACTTCGCCCGTGAACACGAGACCGCCACCGAGCGCTTGCGTGATCGGGGCCTTCTTCATGTGCACATAGGCGTACGACGCATTGATGGCAAAGCGCTCGGAGACATCATAGGTCAAGCCGGCCGAAGCCCAGAAGCGGTCGCTGTCCGGCAGCGAGAGCCGACGGACCGAGTCCTTGATCGGCGAGATTTCGTAGGCCGTGCCGGCGCGCAGCGTCAGCTTGTCGTTGACCTTGTATTCGCCGCCAAGCGCGAACATCCAGCCATCGCTATAGCCGAACGGCAGCACGGCGAGTGCCGCGTTCGCCGGGTTCTTGAGCGCGGCATGGCCGATACGGCCCCAGTTCTGCCACTCGACGGAGGCGAGAAGGTCGAACTTCTGCGTCAGCGTCTGACGGAGCGACAGGTTGACGCGGTTCGGCAGGTTGAGCGTGCCCTTGGAGTTCGTGGCGGTGGCCGCGCCGAAAACCGTCGTTCCTTCGATGTTCTGATCGATCCCCGAGCGCCAGCCAAGGCCGATCTGCGTCGTTTTGGTCGGCGTGAAGGTCAAGCCGGCGGTGAAACCGACGCCCCAGCCATCCGCCTTGGTGATGCCGGCAGTCGCGGCGCCCGCAGGCGGAAGATACAGATACTGGCGCGCGCTCGCATACTGGACCTGAATGCCGGCACCGACGGACCACATCTCGTTGATCTTGTAGGCGACCGACGGCGTCACGGTGGTGATGCGCAGCTTCGAGGTTGCGGCACCGAAGCACCCGATCCAGCCACCGGCACCGCAGTTCGAGGGCTTGGTGGTGTTGCCGTAGGTTGTGTTCACCGAGAGACCGAGGAACAGCCGGTCATTCATCGGGTAGATGATGTAGGTGGCAGGCACGAAATAATCCATGCCGACATCGCCTGACGTCCCGGAGCGGCCGAGCAGGCCGGCGTTGGTTGTCCCGGTCATCCGCGTGTCGGGGGCGCCGAAGGTGTAGTTGGAATCAAGCGTGAAATTCTTGAAACCGGTCATCGTCGCCGGGTTCATGAACATCGTCGCGGCAGAGGAGGAGCCGGGGGCCGAAAAACCGGCGTAGGACGTGCCGTTGAAAACCGAGCTCTGGGAGCCGTTGATAAAACCGCCGGCCTGGGCGCCGCCGAGATATCCGCTCAAAGCGATTGCAGACGTCGACACCGCCAGTGCTGCACGAAGAACCAATTTCATCTCACTGCCCCTAATTTGATCTTGCCCGGTGTCTGTTCGATTCACACCGTTTCCCGCATTGGGACATTTTGCAGACGGATTCGGGGAGCGCAACTGCCTTCAAAACCGGCAGGACCTCGGCCCGGGTGAACGAAATGTGACAAATTTAAGCAAATTGCCGGTGAATTATAGCGGGTTTCTTGAGAGCTCCCGCCTTACTTGGTTCACCGATGAACTTTTGGGTTGGTTTTTACAGATTTGCCAACTCGAGGCTGCACGGGGGCCAGGGTGCCATGGTCGATATTTTGCGGTCAGTGTTGCGCTCAAAGCACAGATGTCGCTGGCCAAGTTGGCCTGTCTCTGGTTCAAGTCCGCCCGCCTGTGGTTGAGGGCAGGCGGTGGCGGCCTCATATTTGTCCGCGTTCTTCTTGCAAAGAACGTCTTTCGGGCGTTCTATGGAAACGGCGACTGGAACACCAAGAAACTGCACGGGGGAGCTGAATGAAACTGGTCCGTTTCGGCCATTCGGGTAAGGAAAAGCCCGGTTTAATCGACGCGCAGGGGAAGATCAGGGATCTTTCCGGGCATATCCCCGATCTTGCCGGGGCCGCGCTGTCCAAGAAGTCGCTCGCCAAGATCGCGAAGATCAAGCCGGAGAAGCTGCCGCTTGTCCGCGGTCGCCCGCGGTTCGGCCCCTGTGTCGGCAAGGTCGGCAATTTCATTGCCGTCGGCCTGAATTACGCGGATCACGCGGCGGAAACCGGTGCCGCGATTCCGGTCGAGCCTATCCTCTTCAACAAGGCGCCTTCCTGCATCATCGGCCCGAATGACGATGTGATGATCCCCAAGGGGTCGCAGAAGACCGACTGGGAGGTCGAGCTTGCGATCGTGATCGGCGAGCGCTGCTCGTACGTATCCGAAAAGGATGCGATGAGCGTCATCGCTGGCTTCTGCGTCTGCAACGACGTTTCGGAGCGCGCCTATCAGACCGAGGGCACCGGCCAGTGGATGAAGGGCAAGGGCTGCCCGACCTTCGGCCCGCTTGGCCCGTGGCTGGTGACGCCGGATGAAATCAAGGACGTGCAGAACCTTGGCATGTGGCTCGATGTCAACGGCAAGCGGATGCAGAACGGCTCGACCAAGACGATGATCTTCGGCGCGGCCTTTGTCGTCTCCTATATCTCGAAATTCATGATGCTGGAGCCCGGGGATGTCATCACCACCGGCACGCCGCCGGGCGTCGGCATGGGCATGAAGCCGCCGGTCTACCTCAAGTCGGGCGATATCGTGCGCCTCGGCATCGAGGGACTCGGCGAGCAGAAGCAGCTCTTCACCGCCTGGCACGCGTGACAGGGCCGGCCTGACCACCGGACGATACCGAAATGAAAAAGCGGGCCCGGAGCCCGCTTTTTGTTGTCTGCCGGTGCCGCCCGAGCGGCTTACGCCAGCCCCACCATCAGCTTCAGGTTCTGCACCGCGGCGCCCGATGCCCCCTTGCCGAGGTTGTCGAGCCGGGCGACAAGCACCGCCTGCCCCTTCTCGGCATGGCCGAACACGAACAGTTCCAGCATGTTGGTGCCGTTGAGCGCCTGCGGCTCGATCTTGCCCTTGAGCGCGAGCGTTTCGGCCTCATCCGCCACGCGGACAAACGTGCAGCCGGCATAGCGCGCGGCGAGTGCGGCCCTGAGATCGGTGACGGTCGTGCCCGCCTTCAGCATGTCGAGGTGAAGCGGCACGGACACCAGCATGCCTTGCCGGAAATTGCCAACCGACGGCACGAAAATTGGCTGGCGCGTAAGCTTCGAATAGGTCTTCAGTTCCGGCAGGTGCTTGTGCTGGAGCGCGAGACCGTAAAGCTCGAAATCGGGTGCCGGAGGCTTGCCTTTTGACGCGTTTTCTTCACGCGAACCGGTATCCACTTCGCTTGAAAACGCTTTGAGCGCCTCATAATCTGCTATCATCGATTTGCCGCCGCCCGAATAGCCGGAAACGGCATTCACGGTGACCGGGAAATCCGCCGCCATGATGCCGGCATCGACGAGCGGGCGCAGCAGCGCAATGCCGCCGGTGGGATAGCAGCCGGGGTTCGAGACATTCGCTGCCCCGGCAATCAGATCGGCATGGCCGGGCGCGAGTTCGGCAAAGCCATAGACCCAGCCCGGCGCTACCCTATGCGCCGTCGAGGCATCGATGAAGCGCGGCCGATCGGCGCCGAGCGTCTCGCCCAGCGCAACGGTTTCCTTTGCCGCATCATCCGGCAGGCAGAGGATGACAACATCCACCGAGGCCATCAGCGCCGCCTTGGCGGCGATATCCTTGCGGGCTTCCGGCGCGATCGAGCGCACCACGATCCCGGCCTCGCCGGCGAGCATCTCGCGGATTTGCAGGCCGGTCGTGCCGGCTTCGCCATCGATGAAGACAGCGGGCTTCGCGCCCTTGAGCTTGGGGGCAGCAGATTTGGTCATGGACGAACTCCAGGAAGCTGGCCGACGGTGAGCCTCGGATCGGCATCTATCGGCTGAAAACAAGACGGGAGGATGAAGAACCGGAACCCGGCCTATCCTCGTCGTCGCAGGGCCAGAGCCTGCCCATGATCCTGAAGGTGATGCTGCATGATCGCCGCCACAGTCCCCGGTGTATCCGCCCGGTCACGGGACAGAGCCATATCTATCCTGTCCATGCCGCAAAACGGACAATCCCGCAAGACCCGGCGTGATCCGGGCGCGAGATCGCGTGGCTTCACATCATGAAGCATCACGCCTTACGCCCCCTGTGCAGGAAGATCGCGAAGATGATCCACGGCAGGACAAAACCGCTGCCCGAAAACAGCAAGCCGAAGAAACGCTCCCACTGCGTCGAATCCGGTGAATTGTTGCTCAGGAGCGGGATGGTCTGGATCAGCGCGAAATTGATGACCGGCGCCGCCAGCGCCAGCAGCGCCCAGAGAATGCGCACGCCCCGCGCGCGGCCCGGCGCGAACAGGATCAGGAACACCGGAATGCCGATGGCGATGAAGAACGTGAGGGCAAGGACAAAAATGCGCATGAGCTTGATTCCGGCGTGCGGAGGGCATCTCACATTGTCCGGCCTGCCGCAACGACAAACCCGTTCGGATGCCGTTCACGCTAGGCGTGGCACCGACAATCTCCTAAGAACTTGCTCCCAAGACCTTGCTCTCAAGACCTTGCTTTCAAGACCTTGGGCACTCTCACCCATAACGCTCCAGCCTGTCGCGGAACCCATCATGATCCTCCCAACCGGCACGCCCCGCCTCGATCGCTACCTCTCGGAAGGTTATGAGACCGTGCGCGGGATGTCCTCCGCCTTCGCCGCCTCGATCTCCGGGCATATCCTGCGCCGGCAAGCCGAGTTGGGCATCAAGGGGCACATCGCGGAAATCGGCACCTTCGAGGGCCGGTTCTTCATTGCACTGGCGATGGGGCTCCAGCCGGGCGAGCACGCCATCGGCATCGATATCTTCTCCTGGCCGAGCGAGAAGGTGCTCGATCATCTCCACGCCAATTGCGCAAAGCATGGCGTGCCACAGCCCGATTACACCGCGATCAAGGGCAATACAGCCGATATGACGCCTGCGGATGTCATTGCCCCGGCGCTTCGGGTGCCCGGATCGGTCGGTGGCAAGGTGCGGTTCTTCCACATCGATGGCCAGCACGATGACGAGAACATCACCAACGATCTCAACCTTGCCGCCCCCTTGATGCACGAAAGCGGCATCATCGTGCTCGACGACATGCTCCACCCTGCTTACCCGGAACTCGTCGAGAGCGTGCACCGCTGGCTGCGCCAGCACCCGGAATGGCGCGTGCTCGCGATCATCGACCGCGAGGATATCGTCGCCGCCGCAAAATACGTGCTCTGCCGGGTCGAGGCGGTAGCGCTCTACGAAAAGGACTTGCTGGCAGCTTTCGCACCGCAGGTGTTTCCGATGGGCTGTGACCTCATCGGCCATTTCACGATGGTGCTGACGCCCAACCCGCGGCTGGCCGAGATCGATTGATCCGGCGGCAAGGATACCTTGCCGATTTTGCGATGGATTTTCTGCCGCTGACGGTTGCATGATCACGCCATGCAGCGCCCGGCGTCCGCCGGGCCTCCCCGCACATTCGCAAGGCTGGCCATGACATCGACTTCGGCACGCATCTCCGCCCATTCCCCCTCGTTCTCGCGCCGCCGCACGGTCGACAAACCGGCGTATCGCTCCAAAGGCGGCATTGTCGTCAGCCAGAACCGCGTCGCGGCGGCCATTGGCGCGGAATTACTGAAGGCGGGCGGCAATGCGGTCGATGCCGCCATCGCCACCGGCTTCGCGATGGGCGTCGTCGAACCCTGGATGAGCGGCATCGGCGGGGTCGGCGGCGCGCTTGTGCATGATCCTTCCGGCAAGGTCGAGGTGTTCGATTTCGGCGGTATCTCGCCGAAGGTGCTCGATCCGGCGGATTATCCCCTCGTCGAGGGCAAGGCCTCGGATATGTTCGGCTGGCCCGCCGTGAAGGATGATCGCAACCTCAAGGGTGCGAAATCTGTCGTGGTGCCGGGCCAGCCGGCCGGCATGGCGGCGCTTCATGCGGCGCATGGCAAGATGCCGTGGGCCGAGCTTGTCGCGCCCGCGACGAAGCTTGCCGCCGAGGGGCTGGTGGTCGATTGGTACGCCACGGTGATGATCGCCGCCGCGTTCGCCGATCTTCTGGCGGACCCCGGCTCGAAGGCATGGTTTCTGCCGAACGGCGTGCCGCCGGGACAGCCCCTGCACAATTCCGGCAAAATGGCTCGCCTGCCGAATGCGAAACTTTCGGAAACGCTTGGTCAAATCGCGCGCGAGGGCATCGCGCCCTTCTATCGCGGCGAGATCGCGGCCTCGATCACGGCGGAGGTGCAGGCTGGTGGCGGCTGCCTGTCGCGTGCCGATTTCGAAGCCTATGACGTCAAACGCATGGCACCGCATGTGATTTCGTATCGTGGCCGCGCCATCCATGTGATCCCGGAACTCAATGGCGGGCCGACGCTGGCCGCCGCCTTCTCGCAGCTCCCCGGCATCGCGCCGGAGGACGACGCCAGCCTCTTCCTCGGCTATGCCGATGCCCTCGATTTCGCGTGGAGGCACCGCTTCGGCACCCTCGGACATGCGGGCGAAGCGCGTTTTGCCGAGCGTTCACCGACCTCGACCACGCATTTCTCGGTGGTGGACAGGGACGGAATGTCCGTCGCGCTGACGCAGACCCTGCTGACCGCCTTCGGCGCGCGCCTCACCCTGCCCGGCACGGGCATCGCCATGAACAACGGCATCAACTGGTTCGACCCGCAACCCGGCTCGCCAAACCGCATCGCGCCCGGCGTGCGCATGCTCGGGAATTTCTGCCCCGCGATCATGAAGGGCAAGGATCGAGACGGGCAGGAGGAAACCATCACCATCGGCGGTGCGGGCGGGCGCAAGATCATCCCCGCCGTGTTCCAGCTGCTGGCGCTGGTGGAGGATCGCGGGCTTTCCCTTGAGGAGGCATTCGCGCGACCCCGGCTCGATCATTCCGCCGGCAAGGTCATCGTGGCGGATGCGCGGCTCGGCGAGGATGTGCTGGCCGCGCTTGAGGCGAGGCACGCCATCGTCACCGCGCTGCCGAATGTCGCGCCCTATCCGTTCACGATCGCCAGTGCGGTTGGACGCAAGGGCGGCGTGAATTGCGGCGTGACAGATTTCGAACATCCCTGGAGCGAGGCCGTGGGCGAGGACGAGGTGTAGCAACAAAAAGCCCCGGTTTCCCGGGGCTTTTGCGGCATTCTCAGAATGACTGATGCTTGGCTAGGCAATTTTGTAGCGCCATGTTGCCGCCGCCGCCTCTTGCTCCCCAATAGATCATATTGTTTGGTCCCTCCCGAACCCAGCCGCCGTTTGAAACATGGCAATTACAAACAGCTTTGTGAGTCGCATTTCTCAGTTTTGCGCAAACAGCGTTCTGCGCCGATGCTGCGGATCCAAAGGACATTAAACTGATGATGAAAATAAAGCCAACTATCGGGAATTTCACGCCGATTAACCTTTTTTAGCCTGTTTATGTGCAATGCAATTTCAGAATATGAAACGTCCATAGATTTGCAATGTCAAAAAAAGGCCCGGTTTCCCGGGCCTTTTGAATTTCACCTGTCATTCCCGACGCCTGAAAGGCGAGCGGGAATCCAGATTTTGCATGTTCCGAAGATGGATTCCCGTCCGATGCTGCGCATCGCCGGGAATGACACCTGTGGTTTAGCGCTTCGAGAACTGGAACGAACGACGGGCTTTTGCCTTGCCGTACTTCTTGCGCTCGACCGTGCGGCTGTCGCGCGTCAGGAAGCCGCCCTTCTTGAGAACGCCACGCAGTTCCGGCTCGAAGAAGGTGAGCGCGCGGGAAATGCCGTGGCGCACCGCGCCGGCCTGCCCCGAAAGACCACCACCGTTGCACGAGCAGACGATGTCATACTGATCGACGCGGCCAGCAGCGACGAGCGGCTGGTTGAGGATCATCCGCAGCACGGGGCGCGCGAAATACACATCGAGCGCGCGGTCGTTCACGATGATCTTGCCGGTGCCGGGCTTGATCCAGACCTTGGCAACCGCGTCCTTGCGCTTGCCGGTGGCATAGGCGCGGCCGTGCTTGTCGAGCTTCTGGACATGGACCGGGGCTGCCGGCTGGGTCGAAACGGCAGAGCCGCCGAGATCCGAAAGGGAAGAGAGAACCTCAGCCATGATCAACCAAGCCTCGTATTCTTGGAATTGAGGGAAGCAACGTCGAGCGTCGCCGGCTGCTGGGCTTCATGCGGGTGGCTGGCACCCTTGTAGACGCGCAGGTTGCCGAGCTGCTGCTTGCCGAGCGGACCGCGCGGCAGCATGCGCTCAACCGCCTTCTCGACCACGCGCTCCGGGAAGCGCCCTTCGAGAATGAAGCGCGCCGAACGCTCCTTGATGCCGCCGATGTAGCCGGTGTGGTGATAGTAGTTCTTCTGCTCGCGCTTGCGACCAGTGAACACCACCTTCTCGGCGTTGATGACGATGACATTGTCACCGGTATCGACGTGCGGGGTGAAATCGGGCTTGTGTTTGCCGCGAAGCCGAAGGGCGATGATCGACGCAAGGCGGCCAACAACGAGGCCGGCGGCGTCAATCACGATCCACTTCTTGTCGACTTCGGCCGGCTTCGCCACGAAAGACTTCGTGGCAGAGGTCAGGGCCTTCATGGTCGTCCTCAACAAAATGAGTGATGCGAAACGAAGAGGCGACGCTTTCCCTTTCTGTATGGCCTGTTCCGAAAACCGGAATCCACTTTTCGGGACCATACAGGGAGCGCCGCCGCTGCGGAGGCTATAAGCGATTGAATCTCAACGGTCAACAGCATACGGAAGAGATGCCAATTCGTTTTTCTCTATTTTTTCAATTATTTAATGCTAGAGGTATTATTTTACCGCTATTATTTCAGCGCGGCGGAACCGAATAGGTGCCGGTCACATGCGCGACCAGCGTCTCCGAGTGGTCGGAATGGATCGAGACCTCACCGACACACAGCCGCTTGCCGGCCTTGAGCACGCGGCATTCAGCGATGAGATCCGCCTTCTCCGGCTTGGAGAGGAAGTTGATCGAAAGGTTCGTCGTCACCGCCAGTTCGACCTTGCCGACCACGCTGAGCACCGCGACATAAAGCGCGAGATCGGCGAGCGCCATCATCGACGGGCCGGAGAGCGTGCCGCCGGGGCGCAGGTGGCGCGGGTGGTAGACGAGCCGCACGCGGCAGGTGCCCGGCCCCACCGCCTCGATCAGGTAGCTGCGGCCGCCGTGATTGATCTCGGGGAAGACATGATCGATGAAGGCGATCATCTCGTCGAGCGCGAGAGCAGATTGCGGAACAACAGTTGGCTTTGGCATGGTTCTTTGCAATCCTGAAGCTAACGGCCAGCGCTGGCCCCGCGAAATCGATTGTTCAAATCAGAACGAATGGGCGTGTCGATGTCAAATCCTACCGGCACTTCCATTGGAATGTCTCTGCTGCGCATCGAGGATCGCGGACCGATCCGGGTGATCACCCTCTCCAATCCCGCCCGGCGCAATGCGCTGTCGCTGGCGATGATCGGGGAATTGCACGCAGCCTTGCGCGCTGCGGGCGGTACCCGTGCCATCCGCGCGGTGATCCTCACCGGCGAAGGCCCGGCTTTCTGCGCCGGGCATGATCTCAAGGAAATTCAGGCCGCGCGTGTCATGCCGGACAAGGGGCGCGCCTTCTTCGTCGAGCTGATGGCCGCGTGCTCGGCGATGATGCTGGAAATCCGCATGATGCCGCAACCGGTGATCGCGGCCATCGAGGGCATCGCAACGGCGGCAGGATGCCAGCTCGTTGCCTCCTGCGATCTCGCGATTGCGGGCGCAGATGCGAAGTTTGCAACGCCGGGTGTCAACATCGGCCTCTTCTGCTCGACGCCGATGGTGGCACTTTCGCGCAATGTCACCAACAAGCACGCGATGGAAATGTTGCTGACCGGCGAGATGATCGACGCCGCGACGGCGCACCGTTTCGCGCTGGCCAACCGTGTTGCGGCAGCGGGCGAAGCTTTCGCCACCGCGCTCGATCTCGCCAGTTTGATCGCGGCCAAGCCCGCAGCTGTGGTGACACTCGGCAAGGAAGCCTTCTACCGGCAGAAGGAGATGTCGCTCGAAGCGGCCTATAGCTACACCAGCAGCGTGATGGTCGAAAACATGCTCATGCGCGAGGCGGGCGAAGGCATCGGCGCCTTCGTCGGCAAAACCCCCTCGCCCGGCTGAGCGTGCTCACGCGGCGCGGATTTCCGCGAGGAACCCCTCGACCTCGCGCTTGATCTCGCCGGCATCATCCGAGAGTTGCGCCGCCGATTGCAGCACTTTCATCGCCGATGTGCCGGTCTCGTCCGCCGCCTGTGCGACGCCGAGGATATTCGACGACACCTGCTCCGTGCCTGCGGAAGCACTTTGCACGCTCCCTGCGATGTCGGCTGTCGCCACGCGCTGATGCTCGATTGCAGCAGACACTTCGGTTGCAATGCGGCGCATCTCCTCGATGGTCAACCCGATGTTCTGCGCTGCCGCCAGCGACTGATCCGTGACTGACTGGACATGAGCGACGTTGGCGGCGATCTCCGCCGTGGCTTTCGTGGTCTGGCTGGCGAGCTCCTTGACCTCGGCAGCGACGACCGCGAATCCGCGCCCGGCCTCGCCGGCGCGTGCAGCCTCGATGGTGGCGTTCAGCGCCAGCAGGTTGGTCTGCGCCGCGATCGAATTGATGAGATCCACCACCTGTCCGATCGTTGAAACGGCCTTGGCAAGTTCGGCGAACTTGCCCGTCGTCTCGGTATTCATCTCGGAGGCGCGCTGCGAGATGTTGCTCGCCTGCCCCATGCTTTCAGCGATTTCACCGATGGCATCAGCGAGCTGGCAACCCGCTGTGGCAAGCGTCTCGATGTTGGTGTTGAGCTCGTCCGAGGCCTCCGTCACGATCTCCGCCTGGCGCGCGGTTTCCTCGGCGCCAGTTGAAAGTGTCGCCGCAGCCTGATGCAGATCACCGGAGGTATTCGCAACGGCGCTCACGCGTGTCGAGGCTACGGCCTCGAAGCGCGCGATGGCAGCCTCGAGCCGCTGCTGACGTTCATTGCGCGCCTCGATCTCGGCTTTCTCGCTCTGCTCGCGACCGACGCGCTCGACCTGCGCGGCACGGAAGGCCTCGACGGCTTGGGCGATGCCGCCGAGTTCATCCTTGCGGTGGCAATGCTCGACCTTGAAATCCGCCTCGCCGGCGGTGATTCGCTTGATATCGCGCGAGAGATCGCCAAACGGACGGGCCATGACGATGTAGGTCCAGATCATCAGTGCCAGAACCACGGAACCTATAGCGGCGAGGACCCCCCACTCAACCAGCCTGCTCAGGAAGCGCCCCTGCACATGGGCCGTATCAAGCTCGACCAACCGCTCCTTGTAACGCGCGGATAGCCCTTCCAGCGACTTGTTGAAGGCGGAGCGCGCCGCGCGATTGGCATCATTGTCACCAATTTCGCGCGCGGTCTTGGACCCTGTCGCACGGGCACCGGCCAGCAGATCGGTGCGCAGCTTGATGAAGGTTTCTGCCTGCTTCTCGAACACAGAGAAGTCTGCCTTTTCAGCATCCTCGACAAGGCCACGCCACTCGCCGACAACCTGCCTGAGCGACACCAGATGCTTTTCCAGCCCGCCGCCGAACTGCTCGATCCGGGCCTTGTCGTCTGTCATGTAGAGGCCGCGCGATTCCATCACGGCGGCGTAGGCAAGCCCGTTCACCTTCTCGATCAACACCTGCTTCTTCATGGTGCTTTCGGTCACGCTGGTCAGTTCCCGCTGGTAGGCATCGACACGCCACAGCACGACGGTCAGCAGGATACAGAGAATTCCGATACCGGCGATCGATCCTTGCAGCGACAAGAACAGCCTGTTGCCGAACGCATACATGATGGCTTCTCCTGATGTGATGCACGTGTCACTAGGCCACCAGCAGGGTAAATTATCGGTTTATGTATTATCAAATGCTACTTTTCGATGGGCCAATACGCCGCATTTTTCAGCGCGAAGCAGCATTCTCAATGCCTGAAAGAGGTGCGGCGGCGTTTCAATCCGGGCGTCGGAATGCTGCAATCCGGTCTTCCCGCTTGCATGCAAACGGATAGAGCTTCACCTTCCCGGATGACATGTCTTCAACGCTCACCGCCTCCGGCGGCGACAGCACAGATCCTGCAGGCCGATGACCCAGAACGCCGATTGCCACGTTAGCTACCCCGACACACTCATTCATTCGATCCTGAAGGCCGCGAAACGCATCGCGATCGTCGGCGCCAGCGACAACCCCGCGCGTCCGAGCTATTTCGTTTTCAAGTATCTCCTGGAGCGCGGCTACGACGTCATTCCGGTCAATCCCGGGCGGGTGGGCACGGACTTGCTCGGCAAGCCCTTCGTTGGCTCGATCCACGACATCGTGGGGCCGATCGACATGGTGGAAATCTTCCGCAACTCCGAGGCAGCCCTGCCGCTTGTCGAAGAGGCCCTGATGCTCGATCCGCTGCCGAAGGTCATCTGGATGCAGCTTGGCGTGCGGCATGACGAAGCCGCGGCGCTCGCGGAAGCCAGGGGCATCACCGTCATCATGAACCGCTGCCCGAAGATCGAATACGGCCGGATTTCCGGCGAGATCTCGTGGCAGGGTGTCAATTCGCGGATATTGTCGGCGAAGCGCCCGGCGCTCGCGGCAAAGGGCTTCCAGAAACTGACGATCGACCGGCGGTAGAGCGCCGTCCCAGCAAATCCGATCGTTCGTCAAAACGAACAATCCGTCTTGACGGACGAAATTCCGTTGTTTAGAACACTCTTCTGCTTTGGAGGATTTTCGAGATGACCGATCGCGTTCCCGGCTTTGCCACCCTGTCCGTTCACGCCGGCGCCCAGCCCGATCCGGCCACCGGCGCACGCGCGACGCCCATCTACCAGACGACGGCCTTCGTGTTCGACGATGTCGATCACGCCGCGTCGCTGTTCGGGCTTCAGGCCTTCGGCAACATCTATTCCCGCCTTGGCAACCCGACCTGCTCGGTACTCGAGGAGCGGGTCGCGGCGCTCGAAGGCGGCACGGCGGCGCTGGCGGTGGCTTCGGGTCACGCGGCCGAGCACCTCGTGTTCCACACGCTGCTGGAGCCGGGCGACGAGTTTATCGCTGCCAGAAAGCTCTATGGCGGCTCGATCAACCAGTTCAACCACGCCTACAAGAAATTCGGCTGGAACGTGGTCTGGGCCGATGAAGACCCCGCCTCGTTCGAGCGCGCGATCACGCCGAAGACCAAGGCGATCTTCATCGAGTCCATCGCCAACCCGGGCGGTGCGATCTTCGATATCGCGGGCATTGCGGCGGTTGCAAAGAAAGCCGGCATCCCGCTGATCGTCGACAACACCCTCGCCTCGCCGTATCTCATCCGGCCGTTCGAGCATGGCGCGGATATCGTCGTCCATTCGGCAACGAAATTCCTCGGCGGCCATGGCAATTCCATCGGCGGCGTGATCGTCGACGGTGGCACCTTCGACTGGATCAAGGCTGGTAAGCGCTATCCGTCGCTGAGCGCTCCCCGTCCGGAATACGCCGGCATGGTGCTCGGCGAGACTTTCGGCAACTTCGCTTTCGCCATCGCCTGCCGCGTGCTCGGTTTGCGCGATCTCGGCCCGGCGCTTTCGCCCTTCAACGCCTTCCAGATCCTCACGGGGATCGAGACCCTGCCGCTCAGGATGCAGAAGCATTCCGACAACGCGCTCGCGGTGGCGAAATTCCTCTCGGCCCACGATCAGGTGAGCTGGGTTTCCTATCCCGGCCTGGCGAACGACAAATATCACGCGCTGGCCAAGCGCTATACGCCAAAGGGGGCGGGCGCCGTGTTCACCTTCGGCGTCAAGGGTGGCAATGCGGCGGGCATCGCGCTCGTGGCGAACCTCAAGCTGTTCAGCCACGTCGCGAATGTCGGCGACACGCGCTCCCTCGTCATCCACCCGGCCTCGACCACGCATCGCCAGCTCACCGACGAGCAGAAGATCGCCTCGGGCGCAGGGCCGGATGTCGTCCGCCTCTCGGTTGGCATCGAGGATGTCGAGGATCTGATTGCCGATCTCGATCAGGCGCTGAAGGCGGGGGTTTGACCGGTCGGCCCCTCGCAACGGGCCTGCGGCCCTGCTCGGCGTCGCATTCGCTCCTAAAGATGGCCTCTCCGGGCGACCGGGGAGGTCGTTGTTTATGGGAGCCGCATTTTCGCCGCGTGCAACACGGCGGACATGAGCACCAGCAGCGCCAGCGCCTGATGGGCCAGCCCCGCCCAGAGCGGCACCACCAGCAGCAGCGTGACAATGCCGAGCACGCCCTGCCCCGCCACGGCATAAGCAAGATGTTTTGCGCCCCAGGCGGTTGCCGTGCCCCGCGCGGCCAGCGCGTGCCAGATCGACAGCGCCAGCAGGATATAGGCCCCCAGCCGATGGTTGAACTGCACCAGGGTCGGGTTATCGACGAAATTCTCCCAGAACGCCGGGACAACGAAGAGCTTCGCTGCAGCAGGCACCAGAGCGCCATCCATCAGCGGCCAGGTGTTGTAGGTGAACCCGGCGCGTGAGCCAGCCACCAGCCCGCCGAGTGCGATCTGCACCAGAATAGCCACCACCAGCGCCCATGCGGCACGGCGTAACCCCGGCGATGCCCTCCGCTGGGGCCCGAATGCACCGACGCGGGTCGCCATTGCCACCAGCCCGGCAAAGTAGAGGCAGGCGAACACGAGGTGCAGCGTCAGCTTGACCGGTGCAACCGCGATCATGCCCGGCTTGAGGCCGGAGGCGACCATGATCCAGCCGATCGCGCCCTGCAGACCAAGGAGCAGCCCGAGCCCGAAGGTCAGCGCCGCGAACCGCCCACGGATCGCGCCGGTGAGGAAGAACGCCAGAAACCCGCCGAGCATCACCAGCCCGATGAAGCGGCCGAGCTGCCGATGCCCCCATTCCCACCAGTAAATGAACTTGAACTCGCTCAAGCTCATGCCAGAATTGAGAAGCTGATATTGCGGGCTCGCCTTGTAAAGCGCGAACTCGCGCGCCCAGTCGGCACCCCCGAACGGCGGGATCGCGCCCAGAACCGGCTTCCATTCCGTGATCGAAAGACCGGAGCCTGTCAGGCGCGTCGCGCCGCCGACCGTTACCATCACCAAAACCAGGCCGATCAGGACCAGAAGCCAGATCCGGAACGAGCGCACCGCGCCGGGGCGCAGGCCATCGGGCAGCGGATCAGGGTCATTCGCGGCAGGCGGATGCGTGGCTGGCAGATTTCCGCGCGACAAAATCGTTATCCTTCTCATTTTGTCTTCTTGTTTTGCTCGTCGTCGTGGTCGATATGCTCGCAACCGGGGCTTCGGCAAGGGGCATGATGGAGTCCCGGCATGATGGATCGCGGCCAGAAGCGAACGCAAGGCACGCCCCGGCAGGACAGGAAAGACATGAACCCCCGGCTCAAGAAGTTCATCGGTACGCTTTTCATGGTGGTTTTTGTCGCGCTGTATGCCGTGGTTGTGGTCGCTATCGCGCCACGCATCCTCACCGGAGCTTCGAAAATGGTCGAGCTCGCGTTCTATGCTATCGCCGGGCTCGCGTGGGCGCTGCCGATCATGCCGCTGATCTGGTGGATGGAAAAGAAAAAGGCCGGTTGATCCCTCTCACGGTCGCCAGAACGGCAGGCCGGAGATCAGTGCCCTGAGGTAATGCTCTTTCTGGAACAACCCGTTGACCGAAATGCGCGGCAGCGCCGTCATCATCTGCCCCGGCTTGAGCACGCCCGGAACTGTTGTCACCGCCATCTCAAATCCAAGATCGCGGACCATCTCGAACTCACGCGGTCCAGCGGATGTCGGATCGCCGACCGGATAGGCGAAGGCTTTCGTCTCAAGGCCGAGTTCCTCGCGGATCCGGTCCCGGCTGCCGGCAATCTCCGCCCGCGCCACTCCGGCATCGAGCTTGGCAAGCCGCGGATGGGTGAGCGTATGCGCGCCGATTGTCGCCAGCGGATCAGTGGCAAAAGCACGCAATTCCTGCCAATCCATGCACAGCGCGGCAACGCGCGCCAGCGGATCAAGCCCGGCCTGGTGCGCGAGGGTCGTCACCGCCGCGCGCAGAGTTTCCTCGTCGAAAGCCCGGAGCCGCCAGTAGAGCTGGCGCAACGCGGTCATCTTCTCGGCGAGTGTTTGCGTCCGCGCCTCGATCACGCCATCGGGCAGCGCCAGCCGGAACCCATCGAGCTGGCGCACGGCGTCCTCCAGATCGAGCCACCAGAGCGGCGTGGTCCGTTCCGCGAAGCCGGCGCAGACGAACAGCGTGAACGGGGCGTTGTGCCGCTGCAGGATCGGCAGCGCGAAATCGCGGTTGTCACGGTAGCCATCATCGAAGGTCAGAGCCGCGAAGGGCCTGCCACCCGAAGGTTCTGCCAGCCGTTGCGGCACGGCGCCGAGCGGAATGATCTCGTACTCAAGCGCGCGCAGCAGCCTCAGCACGTCTTCCAGAAACGCCGGCGTGATCGAAAGTCCGGCATTTTCCGGCAGGATCGAGCCATTGTCCGGGTGCACGCGGTGAAAGGTGAGGATCACGCCGGCACCGCGCGTTCTGGGCGCAAAGGCGCTGTCGAGGCCCAGCACCGAAATCGCCTCCAGCGCGAGCCTGATCATCCGATACCGCATTTTCGCGCTCCCCCGACCCGATTCGCGTTCGGGGAGAACATTATCGGTTTTTTTGGCTTTCTCCTGCATAAACCCAAGCATGATCGCCAATGCCCCTGCTCTGACTGGACCTGCTGAAACCGCGCCTGCCGCCCGGCTTTCTGCGCGCGTGGATGGCGCATCCGGGGCCACCTTTGCCCGGCTGGCAGCCGCGGAAGCCACCGCAAGCCCGTTCCAGGGCGCGGGGTGGATCACGTCCTACCTCGATGCGCATCAGGCAATCGATGATTTCCGCCTCATCGAGATCGGGGACGAGGAGGGCAATGCCCTCCTGTTGCCACTGCACATCCTGCGGTGCAACGGCGCATCGCTTGCTGTGAAGGTTGGCGGCGCCCATGCGAGCTTTTTCGTGCCGCTATCGATTGGCGATGTTTCCGGCTGGCCTTCGCAAGCCCTCGCCGATGCCCTGATCATGGCTGGCGAACAGGCCGGGATCGATGCCTTCCTGCTGGCGGATGGTCCGCTGGAATGGGGAGGTCGACCCAACCCGCTGGTGCAAATGCCGCATCAGTCGGCACCCAGTTCCGGCGCAGGCCTGTCCCTTGGTGCCGATGCCGAAGCGGTTTTGGCACGCCTCATGGATCGCGATGATCGCAAGAAGCAGCGCTACAAGCGTCGCAAGCTGGCGGAGAGCGGCTGCCTCGCTGCGGGCTGGACGCCATGCGATGCCACGCTGGACGCGGCACTGGCATGCTTTTTCGATTGGAAAGCGCAGCAATTTGCCGCACTCGGCGCACCGGACCCGTTTGCCGCGCCGGATATCCGCGCCTTCATCCGGCATGCCTGCTGCCGGCCGGAGCCGGCGATCCGCCTCTTCGTCCTGACGCTTGATGCAAGACCGGCGGCTGTCATCGGTGTGGCGCGGTCCGGGGGGCATGTCTCCGGCATGTTCACGGCCTATGATCCCACGCCAGCCATCAGCCGCTTCAGCCCGGGCGACATCATGATGGCGGACTTCATTCAGACGCTCTGCACGGAAGGCTTTTCAGCCTTCGATCTCGGCGTTGGTGAAGCGCGCTACAAGGCGCATTTCTGCCCGGAGCCGATCCCGCTGGTCGACATTGCTGTACCGGTCACCACATTGGGCCGCATCACATCCGCCGGATGGCTGATGGCGCGACGCATGAAACGAGTGATCAAGCAGAACCCGGCCGCCTTCGGGCTCGCACGGAAGTTGCGCCGCGCCTTTGCCGGTTGAACTCTCACATCAGGTCGCCGGTTACCCGGCAACGCATACAGCGCTGACTCAGCCGTTGCCTGCGAAGCCTGCCGGATAGGCGTCGTTCGCAGCGGCGTATTCCGTACCCGCCGCATCCGCCATGACATAGACCGGCGCGTCGCGGAGCGCTTCGAGCCGTTCCACCGTCCGGCGCATGAAGGGATCTTCCTCCCCGCGCCGCGACAGGAGCACGACGGCATCCGCAATCGAAGCGAAGAACTCACCCGCGCCGCCGATCGCGCCGCCATCGACGATGACATGCGAATAGGTGCGGCGCAGGGCCTCGATCAGCGTCGTCAGCTCCTCGCGAGTCGTGATGCTGCCGATACGGTGATGCAGCGGCTCGCCTGCCGGCACGACATGCAGACGCGTACGGGAATCGCGGTGGATGACATCCCCCAGTGAAGCCACGCGATCGAGCCAGGCGTTCAACCCGAGTGCGCCGGGGCTGAGCATGCGCGAATATAGATTGCCGCCCGCGCGGGCCGCAAACCCTTGCCCGACAAGATCGACGACGATCGAGGCGCCGTCCTCTGCCAATCGACGCGCGAAGCGCACGGCACTCAACCCGGTGCGGGCATCCTGTTCGAGCCCGAACACGAGGATCACTTTCCCCTGCCCGTTGAAGTCAAGCAACGCGAGTTCACGGGCAAGATCATCCGCCGCGCTTGCCTCGGTCTGCATGGGATGGCCGGTGTATGGCTCGGCCGGTGGCCAGTTACGCGTCGCCTCGGCCGATCGCCCCTTCTTGCCGAGGCCGAATGGCAGCGAGAACCCGCCCCAGCCGGTTTTCTGCGTCTCCCACGGCATCGGTGCCGCCGCATGCTGTGCGGAAACCTGTTCCGGTGCCATGGCCGGATAGTCATAGCCAAACCCGGCGTCAGCATAGGCGGGGAGCGCTTGGCGCGCCATCAGCGCCTGCGTGGCGATCAGCGCCGAGCACAGCACCAGCGTGCCGAGCGTCGCCAGCAGCACGATCGGGATTTTCTTCGGGAAGGTCGGGTCGCTCTGCGGGAAGGCGCGGGAAATGACGCGCGCATCCGCCGGCTGGGCGCTCTCGTTGGAACGCGCGGCGGCATCGAGGAACTTGTTGCGATAGGAATTGAGCTGCTCGCGCAGGGCCGAGGCCTCGCGCTCCAGTGCCTTGAGCTGCACTTCATCCTCGTTGGAAAGCTTGGCAGTCTTCTTCTGGCTGTCGAGCTCGGCCTGCATCGAGGTGACGCGCGCGGCGGCGGCGCGGGCGTCGTTCTCGAACGCGCGGGCAGCACGCTCGGCGGCGCTGCGCACCTGGCTTTCGAGATCGGCAAGCTGCGATCCGAGTTCCTTCATGCGCGGGTGTCCGGGCAGCAGGGTGCGCTCGTCGAAGGCGATCTGCGCCTTCAGTTGCGCGCGCTGTTCGAGCAGGCGGCGGACGAGATCATTGTTGATGACCTCCGAGGTCTCGAAGACGCGGCCGTGCTTCAGCGCCTCACGAATGAGCTTCGAGCGTGCCTGAAGGTCCGCCTGCTGCGCGCGCGATTGCGAAAGCTGCGTGTTCAGCTCGGAGAGCTGCTGGGTGGAGATCGTCGTGTTGTTCGCTCCCATGAACAGGCCCTTGGCGGCCCGGAAGGCCTCGACCTTGCCCTCGGCGGTGATCACTTTCTTCATCAGGGGATCGATGGCCTTGTCGAGCCAGTCGGAGGTAACCTTGCTGGTCTGATTCTTGGCGCCTTCCTCGCGCGTGAGATATTCCTCGGCGATCCGGTTGGCGACATTGGCGGCAACCTGTGGGTCCTCGGACTGGAATTCGATCGCGATCACGCGGCTCTTGCCGAGCGGATAGGCGAGCAGGCGCTTGAAATACATCTCCAGCACGCGCTCTTCCTGCGGGATGGTGCGCGGGTCCTTCATCAGTCCGAGGGCGATCAGCACGGAGCCGGAGATCCCGACCCCCTTCTGCGCCGGATCGTATTCCGCGCGCTTGGCGAGCCCCATTTCGTTGATGACCTTGGTCGCCAGATCCTTCGACATCACGTTCTGGACCTGGCTGGCCACGGCCTCCGGGTCGATCGAGAGACTCTGCCCGCCGGCATCCTTGTCGGCGCGCGAATAAACCGTTTCACGGTTTTCCAGCAGCACGCGGGCCTCGCCCGTATAGCGGGTGCCGAGCAGGTTCACGACCAGCATCGACAGGCAGAACGCCAGCACCGTCGGGATGATGATCCAGAATTTCTTCCGCCAGAGCGCGGCCGCGACGCCGCCAACGCTCTCATGCGTCGGGGGCACCGCGTGACGGGCCGGGTTTGTCGTGGCTTCCGCCGCATCCATGCGGAGTTCTCCTTCTATACTGGGAAGGGAATCTGAACGAACATGGTTTCTTTCAAGTTAAGGGCGCCGAAATTGAGCAATCCTTAACCATAATCACCCATGGTTCACGCGGGATCCTGACGTTTTTGAATCCCGCGAATCCTTGAGTCCATGCCCATGCGCCTGACAAATGCCCTGATTGCCACTTTCCTGACACTCGCGCTTTCCGCCTGCGCGCCGGCTATCTGCGTGAGCCGAAGGTTTCGGTTGAGGTCGAACAATACCGGCCGTTCTTCGTCCTCGGCGAGGTTACGACCTCCGGCCAGTTTCCTTACGTCAACAACATGACCGTCCAGACCGCGGTTGCGATCGCGGGCGGCTATGCCCCGCGCGCCAACCGGACCTACGCCGAGCTGACCCGCCTGACGCAAGATGGCATGGTGACGGCGGCGGTGCCGATCACCACCCCCGTGCGGCCGGGCGACACCATCGTGATCAAGGAACGTTTTTTCTGATCGACCGTCTTGCCGGGCCCCGCCCTGTCAGGGTCCCACTCGTACTACCCTCACCTGCCGCACGAGCCTGCGGTGCAATCAAACCGGAACCGCCCTTGACCTCCGCCGCTGATCGCCCGCTGCGCATCCTCTACGTCTTCCGCGCGCCGGTGGGCGGGCTGTTCCGCAATGTCTATGATGTCGTCAAGGCGATGGCGGAACGTGGCCATGCGGTCGGCATCCTGTGCGACAGCACGACGGGTGGCGAACGCGGCGAGCGCCTGCTCAAGGAGCTTGAACCGCTCCTGACCCTCGGCATCCATCGCCTGCCGATGCGGCGTAACCCGCACCCGAGCGATATCACCGCCCTGCGCAAGGTCGCCGAGCTGGTTAAATTGCACGATGTCGACGTCGTGCACGGCCATGGCGCGAAGGGCGGGCTCTATGCCCGCGCCGCCGGTGTTCTTTCGCCCAACTCCGGCCCCATCCGGTGCTATACCCCGCATGGCGGCAGCCTGAATTTCTATCCGGGATCGCTCGCGCACAAGGGCTTCATGCTGATCGAGCGTCTGCTCGAGCGCGGCACGGATCTTTTCCTGTTCGAGAGCCAGTTCATCACCGATCGCTACTACGAATTCGTCTGCGTCTCGAAACGCCCGACGCTGATCGCGCTCAACGGGCTTTATGAGCACGAGTTCGAGGCCGTCGTGCCGAACGCGGATGCGACCGATTTTCTCTATGTCGGCGAATTCCGCGAGGCGAAGGGCATCGACACGCTCGTCGAGGCGCTATTCCTGCTGGCGAATGAAGGATTTCATCCCTCGATCACGCTGGTCGGCTCCGGCCCGTCCGAGGAGCGCATCCGCGCGCTGACCGCTGAACGCGGGATCGACGGGCAATTCCGCTGGCGCGGCGTGACACCGGCCGTCGAGGCTTTCAAGCTCGGCCGGGTGATGGTGGTGTCCTCGCGCTTTGAATCCCTGCCCTACATCGTTCTCGAAGCCGTGGCCGGCAAGCTGCCGCTCATCACGACTGATGTCGGCGGCATTCCCGAGATCGTCACCCGCGATTACCATTATCTGCTGCCGCCAAACGACCCGAGACGGCTCGCGATGGTGATGAAGGAAGTTTACCGGCGCCCCTTTGCGGATCTGAAAGCGGAAGCCGCCAGCCTCTCGGACCAGATCAAGATGCGGTTCACGGTGCCGCTCATGGTCGAGACTGTCCTTTCCGGCTACCGGATGGCGATGGCGCAGCGCCGTCCAGCCGCCTGAACCGGGTTTGGCGGCTTCTTGCGGGCTTAACGGCTTCTTGAATGAGATCACCTAAATTCCCCTGACGTCCGGGCGTACCTCCGGTCGGCTGGAGTATCGTCGGCTGTGTTGCGTTCCCCGGACCATCAATCGCTCCCCCTGCGCCCGGCGCATCCACGCCCGGCCCAATTAAGCCCAACTTGGGCCGGGGTATCGCCGTTTCCGTCAGGATTGTTGGTCCCTCCGGCGCATGGCGCAGAGACCGTGCAGCTTGCGGTGCTGGCGCTGATGGTGTTCTCCGGCGCCTTCGTGGTCATCGATATCGCCTATAACGTCATGAGCTTGCTGGCGATCGGCCTCTTCGTGCTGCTCGGGCTCAGGGTCGACCGCGCCAACATGCCGCTGATCCTGTTCCTGTTCGTGTTCAATATCGCCGGCCTGATCGCGCTTCAGCCGCACCTCGACTACGACGAGAGCCGGGAATTCATGATCGGCACCTGCTTTGTCGCGACCACGGCGATCTTCTTTGCGCTGACGTTGAACCAGAACGCGCTCCAGCGCCTCAATGTGATGAAATGGGGGCTGATCGCCGGCGCCTTCGTTGCCTCGATCATCGGTATCATCGGCTGGCGCAATATCGGCGGGCTTGGCTCGCTCTTCACGATGCACGAGGGCCGCGTCTCCGGCACTTTCCGCGATCCGAACGTGCTCGGCTCCTTTCTGGTGCTGCCGGCACTCTACCTGATGCACGATTTCCTGCGTTTTCCGCAGTTGCGCCTGCTGCGCGCCGCGCTTGCAGCACCGATCCTGCTCGCGCTGTTCCTCACGCTCTCGCGCGGCTCCTGGGCGGCGCTTGTCATCGGCATGCTGGTGCTGGTCAGCCTGATGTTCATCACCGCCCGGCAGGATGCGATGCGCGCGCGCATCACACTGCTCGCCATGCTGGCCTTCGTCGGACTTGTGCTCGCTTTCGCGGCGCTCCTGTCGATCGACTCGATTGCCACTGTCTTCCAGGATCGTTTCGTTCTGCAGAAGGATTACGATTCCGGCCCCTCAGGCCGCTTCGGCAACCAGCTCCGCGCGCTGCCGAAGCTGCTTGAGCTGCCTTTCGGCTATGGCCCGAATCGTCACGGGTTGTTCTTTCCGGAAAATCCGCACAACACCTACCTGATGGCCTTCTCGTCCTACGGATGGCTTGGCGGCATCACCTTCCTCGGTTTCATCGTCACGACCGTGGTGATCTCGTGGCGCACCGTTCTGCTGCGCACCCCGTTCCAGAACCACGCGGTGGTGATCTTCGCAGGGCTGATCCCGCATCTCGTGCAGAACTTCCAGATCGACACCGACCGCTGGCGGCATCTGTTCATGATCTACGGGTTGAGCTGGGGGCTGGCCGCTATTTCGGGCCGTTGGCTCGGCGAATACCGCGCCTACGCCCATCATGCCTACCGGCAGGCGCAGGTCTGGAGGAAACCCCAGGAAGCGTCCTCAGGCGGCGGCGTCGCCAGCCCGTCGCTCGGCTAGAGCATTTTCGAGCGAAGTGGATTCCGGTTCGCGTGAAGAAAATGCGACAATGCAAGAAGGTAGAGCAAGTGAAGTGAATGTGAATTCACTGAAATTGCCCTAGCACGCTGCCGTAAACCGCCAGCAATCGTGTGCAGTGCCGTTCCAGCGTGAACGGGTCGGCCCAGTAGCGCGCATGCGCGGCGTTCGACATCTGCGTCACCAATGCATCGTCCTGCATCGTTCGGAGCTTGTCAGCGAGATCGGAGGCATCCGCCTGCCTGAACCAGAGGCCGGTTTCGCCATCGATGACGCTTTCGCGCCCTGCGCAGGCATCCGCAGCGATCACCGGCGTGCCGAGGGCCAGCGCTTCCAGCACGGTGAGCGGCTGGCCCTCATACCAGAGCGACGGGAACACCAGCGCCCGCGCCGCGCGCAGGCGTTGGCGCACGCCGGCAGCATCATGCCAGCCGAGCACCTGCGCTTCCGGGTAGCGCTGCTGCAATTCCCCCGCGAGCGGACCATCGCCGACAAAAACCGGCGTGATCCCCGCGAGCCGCGCCGCTTCGGCAAAAACAAACACGCCCTTTTCCATGGAAATCCGCCCGAGGAAGATGATCTCGCCGGAGGCTGGATCGGCTTTCGGACCGAGGTTTTCAACCTCGATCGGATTCGCGATCTCGTGCAGCCGCGTCCCCGGATAGAGATGCGGCGCGATGATCGCGCGCTGGAACGGGTGGAAACAGATCACATCCCTCAGGGTTTCGGGCAGATGATGCACATATTTCATCACGCCAGTGCGGAGCACGCGCCAGGTCTTGCGCAGATAGTTGCGCGCATCGCAATGCGTGGCGATGCAGGCGGCGGACATCGGGGTCAGCGGGCAATGCTCGTGTTTCTGGTAGTTGTAGAAGCCGCCGTTCGGGCACAGCAGGAAATATTCGTGCATCGTGTAGACGCACGGCAGCCTTGATCGCGCGATCGGCCCGGCGATTGACGACGACAGCGCCTTGGCCCAGGCGTGGACGTGGACAACGGTGTCGCCGCCGGTCTCTTGCGCCAGCAGCCGCTCCAGCGCCGCCGCTGCTTCGGCATTGTGGATGCCGCGCCAGGCGGCCTTGAGCACGTTGCCATCGCTCACCAGCTCGCTCTGGTCGAGGCACTGCACGGAAATGCCGGCATCGAGCACCTCGCGCGCTACCGGGCCAACGCCCGCGAAAATCACCGGATCATGCCCCATGGCCTTGAGCCCGAGCGCGGAATCGATGGCGACTTTCGCCTGCCCGCCGTTGACGAAGGCCGTATCGAGAATGAGGATAACGCGCATGGGGTCCGCCACTGCTTTCACAGGTCTTTCGGCTGCGATACCGCAAAACCATGAAGAAACCGGCCCTCTCCGGTCAAATTGATGTTCAAGGCGGATAGGCCCGGAAAGGCGTTGCACACCCTTGCGCAAGCCCCTATAAGCCCTGCCATGTCGGAGTGTAGCGCAGTCTGGTTAGCGTACTAGTCTGGGAGACTAGGGGTCGTGGGTTCAAATCCCGCCACTCCGACCATCTTTCTTAGCCTCGGAAATTGCAAAACCGTGCGCCGGCATGCGCTGGCGGTAATTTCCGCGTGTGCATGGCGGGGTTCAGCAGCCCTGCCTCTGTGGCCTGAAAATCCGTGGTTACACCGTGGTTACTCTCACGCCCCTCAACGCGGTTGCATGAGTTTGCGTGGAATCGCCCGATTTTCGATAGAAAAGCTGGATAGAACCACGGAGTTACGGCGTCCCGGAGGTCCCGGTTGAAGCTGGCTCGGTCCGGAACCCCCGCGAGGCTCACGGGCATGCGATCGTTCGTGCGCTGCCGGAGCCGAACCCTGAAAGCCATTTCGCGCATGCACACCGCATCATCGAACGCGGCGGCCTGCCGCCCCCGCTCACGGCCCCGGGGGATAGGCCCCCTTGCCGACCAGCGGCGCATCGAGCATGTCGACCGCGATGCTGACAACACGATCCTCAGCCAGGGTAATGACGCTGTAATTCGGACCGCCGGCGACCCAAAGGCAATCACGCGCCGTGGCGTCGAGCACCATGTGGTGCGTGCACCCACGCCCCGCGACGAAGGGCAACGTGCCGGCAAGAACGCCCGCCATCGGCAAATGGACATGGCCGATAAAGATCATCCGAACGCCGCCAGGATGCGCCTGCAACCGGGCGACCAGCGGCGCGGGCTCGTGCAGGTTGATGCATTCGAAATGCGCGACACCGGTATCGCCCGGTGGGTGATGCATGAACACCGTCACAGGAAGATCAGGTGCTTGAGACAGCATCCGATCGAGCCAGGCGAGGCGTTTCTCGCAATAGCTCCCCCCGCTCCACCCGGCTTCAAGCGTGTCAAGGAACAGCAATCGTCCAACGCGCCCCGGCGCCGCACGCATGGTCTGGACAAAACCGTTGTCATCGGTTTCCGCATCCGGAAATG
This sequence comes from Beijerinckiaceae bacterium, assembly GCA_009773635.1. Classification (GTDB taxonomy): domain Bacteria; phylum Pseudomonadota; class Alphaproteobacteria; order Rhizobiales; family Beijerinckiaceae; genus Rhabdaerophilum. Next base: position 121,165 of record WSYC01000007.1, read on the forward strand.
CCGCGCGGAACCGTTCGCGGTGATCATGATTGCCAAGCAGCAGCTGCGCCGGCATCGGCAAGCGCTGGAGCGCGCCGCGCAGGATGTCATATGCCTCGGGTTCCCCGCGATCCGTCAGATCGCCGGTGAAAACCGCAAGCTCGGCATCGGCATGGCGTGCAATCACATCGTCAATCACTGCGTTGAGACGGGCCGCGGGGTCGAGCCCGTGAATCGTCTGGCCGGGCGGCAGCAGATGGATATCGGTGATATGCACGAGTTTCATGGTTCTGGTCCGTCAGGTGTTCAGGAATGAACAGGCGCGGAAAAATCCGCGCCTGTCGATGGGTTCCAGGAGCGATCAGGAGCCCTTCATCATGTCGCGGGTCGTCTTGACGATTTCCGCGAGGCCCTGCTCCGGCGTCTTCTCGCCGCGCATCACCTGGCCGATGATGTCGCGCTGCGCGCGCCAGATGCGGACGGTGTTGCCACCGGGATAGGCTCCCCACGGACCAGCACGGTTGATCTGGAGGATCGGCGTCTTGTAGTTCGGGTTCTTCTCGTAGAACGGGCCGAGGAAATCCGGGCCGGACGCCTTGAGGTTGGTGGGCAGGTAGCCCGTCATCTCGACGACAACCTTCTGCGCTTCCGGGCCGGTCACGTATTTGATGAATTCCCAGGCCGCTTTCTGCTTCGCGGCATCCTGCGTCAGCATCACGACTGCGTTGCCACCGGTCGGGATCACGCCATTGGTCGTGTCATCAAGCGGGAAGGTCGAGGTCTTGAAGTCGAACTTGTTCCCCACGAGTCCGGTGACCTGCGTGAGATGCGCGGGCGTCGTGAAGATGATCCCGATCTTGCCGGCGCCGAACTGCTGGCGGCTCTGTTCCCAGTCGATGAGCTGCATGCCACCTTCGGTGACGAAGCGGCGGAAGGTCTTGAGTGCGTTGAGGCCAGATGGACCGTCAAACGCCACGTCATTGCCGTCAACCGTCAGCAGGCGACCGCCGGACTGGCTGATCGCCGCTTCGAACAGCCAGCTGTCGGGCCAGCCATGCACATCATAGGCCATGCCATTGATGCCGTTGGCCGGATCGTTGATCTTCTGCGCGAGTTTGATGATGCCGTCGAAGGTTTTCGGGAAGTTGGCCGGATCGCCGCCCGCCTTCCGGACGAGATCGGCGTTGAAATACACGATCGGATTGGAGGCGTTGAACGCGATGCCGAACGTCTTCTTGTCGAAGGTCGCAAGCGACATCAGGCTTTGCGGGTAGTTCGCCTTGCGGAACTCCGCACCCTCGGCCGCGAGCATCGCGTCGAGCGGAACGATCTGGCTGCGCTTGTCGAGCGTGCGCACCAGCTCAGGCAGCAGGTGGAAGCCGGAATAGAACACGTCCGGCAGCTGGCGGGTCAATGCCGAGCGCAGCATCGTCTGATGGCCGTCATCATAGGTCGGCGCGGGGGCGCGGAACTGGATCTTGATGTTCGGGTGCTTCTTCACGAACGCGGCGGCAACCGGCTCATGAAAGCGGGCGAAGCTGGGGAAGCAGTACAGCACGTCGAGCGTGACCTGCTGCGCAGTTGCTGGCAGCGCGGACGAAGCGGCGAGCGCCGCCGCGATCAGGGCTTTCTTCAAGAGTGACATTGGATAGCCTCCGGTGACATCGTTTTCGGGCGCCTTGGATGTGATTGGCGTGGCTGCCGGTCCGCCCTCCCGGCCGCCACGAAGCTCGTTCGGCCGGTTACTTGATGCCGGTCATCGTGATGCCCTGCACAAAGCGACGCCGCGCGATCAGGAACACGATCACCAGCGGGGCGGTGATGATCGTGGCGCCGGCCATGAGGACGCCGTAGCTCGCACCGGATTCCGAACTCGTGAAGAACAGCATGCCCAAAGGCGGCGGTGCGTATTCGAGCCGCTGGATCACGATCATCGGCCAATAGAGGTCGTTCCAATGGGCAACGATTGAGAAGATCGAGAACGCGGCGATCGCCGGAAAAGCACTCGGCACCACGATGCGCCAGAGGATTTCGAATTCGCCGACACCATCCACGCGCGCCGCGTGGATGATTTCATCCGGGAAGGTCTTGAATGTCTGCCGAAACAGGAAAATCGCAAAAACCGACAGGAAGAACGGCAGCATCATCGCAAAATAGCTGTCGAGCAGGTTGAATTCGGCCAGCGCGAGATAAAGCGGCAGCGCCGGCACCTGGATCGGCACGCAGAGCCCGGCAATGACCAGCGCAAAGAGCAAGCCGCGCGCCCGAAAACGCAGCTTGGCAAGGGCGTAGGCGGCAGGGATCGCGACAATGAGCTGCACCACCAGAATTCCGGCACAGACTATCGCGCCGTTGAGCATGAAGTTGAGCAAAGGCGCCTGCGCCAACGCGCCCGAAAAATTCTCAACTGCATGAAACGAGCGCGGGATGGGGTTGAGGCCCCCGGTCAAGATTTCATCCGGCGCGCGGATCGCGGTGAGCAGCATCCAGACGAAAGGCAGAAGCATGAAGCACGCGCCGGCCAGCAATGCGGCATGGGCAAGAATGAAGCCCGGCAGGCGGTGTGACGGAGGGAGCAGACGGTTCACCGCACCCTCCTCAGTAGTGCACGCGGCGATCAAGCTGGAAGGCCTGAAAGACCGAAAAAACCAGCATGAAAACGAGAAAAATGACCGTCAGCGCCGCGGAATACCCCATTTTGAAATACTGGAAGCCTTCGAGGTAGATGGCGTAGAGCAACACCTCCGATCCGTCGCGCCCACGGGTCAGCACCGCCACGGTGTCGAACACCTTGAACGAGGTGATCGACGTCGTGACCGCGACGAACATCGTCGTCGGCGCGAGTTGCGGCCATGTCACGGTCAGGAACCGGTTGACCGGACCGCCTGCCCCGTCGATTTCGGCAGCATCGTAAAGGTCGCGCGGGATGGCGGCCAGCCCAGCCAGAAACAGGACCATGTTGAAGCCGATCAGGTTCCAGAGCCCGATCGCAGCGAGCGTCGGGATCAGCAATTCCGGTTCGGAGATGAAGGCACGCTCGGCAAAACCGAGAGATTTCAAGGCACTGTTGATCGGCCCAAGTTTCGGATGCAGCAGGAACTGCCACACCGCCGCCATGGCGATCAGCGTTGAGGTGACGGGCAGGAAGTAGGCGACCTCATAGAACCCGCGTGATCGCTTGCGCCCATGCACAAGCACCGCAACCAGCAAACCGAGGAATACGCCACCGGGCAGCACCAGCGCCACGTAAAGCAGGGTGTTGCCGATCGAGCGCCGGAACACCGGGTCGGACAGCGCTTTTTCGAAATTCCCGAGGCCCAGCCAACGGATCGAGACCGCGCCGATTTCATAGTCTGTCAGGCTGAGCGCCAGCAGGCAGACGAGTGGCGCGAGGATCAAAGCCGTGATGAGCAGGAGGGCGGGCACCGCAAACAGGGTGCCCAGCGCTTCTCCCGAAAGGCGGAATCCCTGTCGCTTCGCGGCGGGTGGAAACGGAGCGGACGCACTTGCAATCGTCATTGCGCGGCCGTCCGATAGCTGGTGCCATGCCCGAGCGCCTCGACCCGCAACCCTTCCGCATTGAAGAGATGCGCATGCTGCGGTTCGAATGCGAGGCCGATCGCCGTCTCGGAAGCGCCACCAAGCGCGGCATTTTCATCATGCGCCAGCCGAACGATCACGCTTCGCGCGCTGTCTCCGGCGAGATCGAAATGCAGGAGGCGCTCTGCCCCGTAATGTTCGTTGCGCCGCAGCCGGGCGAGCAGCTGCGGTGTTTCCCCCGGCCGCGCGAGACGCAGGTGTTCGGGCCGCACGCAAAGCGAGAGCGCCTGATCTGGCAGCGCGTGCACATGCAGGCCGCTCGCCCGCCCGGCGATCGCAACCGCACCGCGCGCATCGGAATGGGCCGCAAGCACATTGATCGCGGGAGAGCCGATGAAAGTCGCGACAGCGAGTGTCGCCGGTCGATCGTAAAGTTCGATCGGCGTGCCGAATTGCGCGAGCCGCCCCTGATCGAGCATGGCGACGCGGGACGACATGGTCATCGCCTCGATCTGATCATGCGTGACGTAGACGAAGGTCGCGCCCAGCCGTGCATGCAGGTCGGTCAGTTCGTCCCGCATGTGCACGCGCAATTGTGCATCGAGATTGGAGAGCGGCTCATCCATCAGGAAAAGGCTCGGCTGGCGCACCATCGCACGGGCAAGCGCCACTCGCTGACGCTGACCGCCGGAGAGTTGCCCCGGCTTGCGAGCAAGCAGTGCTTCGATCTTCAGCTGCCCTGCAACCGCTTCAACCTCATTGGCGATCTCACGCATGATCCGCGCACGACGTGGCGACAGATACTTCAGAAGCGGAAGTCGCTCCGGCAGGCTCAGCCGGCCAACACTCAATGGCAGGGCGATATTCTCGAAGGCGCTCATATGCGGGTAGAGCGCGTAATTCTGAAACACCATCGCGATGTTGCGCTGGCGCGGGCTCAGCGCGTCGACGACGCGTGAACCGATCGACACAGTCCCATCATCCTGCCTCTCAAGGCCGGCGATGATCCGCAGCAAGGTGGATTTGCCGCAACCGGACGGCCCTACGAGCGAGACAAATTCACCGGGCTCGACCGTCAGTGAAACGCGATCGAGCACGCGTGTCGTGCCGAATGCCTTCGATATTGCTCCGAGCGTCAATCCAAACAGCATCAGATCCCCTCGCCCAAAGCCTGAGGGGGCGTCTAGGCATCCGGCTTGACAAACTGATGACAAAGCGGCGCGCGCATCTGAATCGCCCCTAGATTTGTAGACGCCTTCTTCCCCAAGTTTGAGGCAAGGAGGCCAGGATGGGCAACGCCAGATTCAGCGACGATTTCAAACGCGATGCGGTTATTCAGATTACCGAGCGAGACTATCCGGCGTGGAGATTGCAACGGCCCGCATCCACAATGCCGGCGCATGGGCCCTCCCTCCGCCCGTTACATCAACGCGTTCGGCAGGAACAACACCACACCCGGCAGCAGGACCAGCAGCATGACAATGAAGCAGATCATCGCGAGGAACGGGAGTACCTCTACGGTGTACTCCTCCATCGTGGTGTCGAGGATTGAGCAGCAGGCAAACATGCAGGGCCCAACCGGTGGTGTCATCGAGCCCAGCGTGACAACCGACATCATCACGATGCCGAAATGCACCGGGTCTACCCCGAGCTTGGTGATGATCGGCACGAAAATCGGGGTCAGCAGAAGCACCATCACGGTGCTCTCGAGGGCCGTCCCAAGGACAAGCAGGAAAAGCAGAATCAGCGCCACGATCACGGTCGGACTGCTGGAAAGACCCAGCATCCACTGCGCCATGACCTGCGGAGTCTGCTCGAAGATGATGGCATAGCCGAGCGGGCCCGACATCAGGATGACGAACATGATAATGCCGACATCCATAACACCTTCCGCCAAGGCCTCCTCAAAGCTCTTCCAGGTCAGCTCCCTGTGCAGGAATGCCCCGACAATAACGGCGTAGAACACGGCAAAGGCGCCGATTTCCGACGGGGTGAACACACCGCCACGGATGCCGACAAGAAGCGCGACCGGGAAAAGCAGAGCCCATTTCGCATCCACGACGGCCCGCCATACATCACGGCCTCTGGGCCGCTCCGACGCAGCGGGCTGGTAGCCGCGCTTGCGGGCGATGAACCAGACCACGCCCATCAACCCGACCATCATCATCAACCCGGGAATGACCCCCGCGAGAAAAAGCCGGCCGATAGAGACATTGCCGATATACCCGTAAAGGATCAGCCCAAGGCTTGGCGGGATGGTGGCCGTGATCAACGAGCCCACCGCGATGACCGAGCAGGTAAACCCCTTGGAATAGCCGCGCCGGATCATTTCCGGGCCGAGCATGCGGGCCTCCATCGCTGCATCGGCGACTGCCGAGCCGGAGATACCGCCCATCATCGCCGAGAGGAGGATGCAGACCTGTGCCAGCCCGCCGACCATCCAGCTGACAAGCACATTGGAGCAGGCAATCAACCGATGGGTGATGCCCGTCTTGTTCATCATATGGCCGGCAAGAACGAAAAACGGCACGGCCAGGAGCGGGAAACTCTGGGATTGCGAGGCGATCTGCTGCACCGCAATGCTGATGGGGATGGTGTCGCTCAGAAGGTAAAAGCTGAACCCGGAAATGCCGATGGCCAGCGAGACCGGCATGCCCATGAACATCAGGACGAAGAACAGGATTGTGATGAGAATCATAAGGCTCAACCAAGCTGGCTATGGGCGCGCTCGAGGTCATTCGGCTTCTCGGGAAAGAAGACAAACGACCGATCGCGGAATGAACGGAAGGCGTGGATGATGATCTCGAGGCTCATCAGGAAACTGCCGACCGGGATGGCGATGGTCACCCAGGCATACGAGATGCCGCTATCACCGTAGACGCGCTGCCAGTTGAGCATCGTGAGTTTGTAGCCCGAATAGGCGAGCGTGAGCAGGAAGCCGAGGATCAGTGCTGCATTGAACAGCTCGAGCATCCATCGCGGCGAACGCGGCAACCATTTGACCGCGTAGTCGACAGCCATATGCGCCTTCTGGCGCATGGCGCGGGTGGCGCCGAATACACAGAGCCAGACGAAGAAAAGCTGCGCCATGTCATCCGACCAGAGGACCGGATGACCGATGGTGCGGGAGACGGCGGCGATCAGGACAAGAACCGTGATTGCCGCCAACAGGAACTTGGAAAGGACGTCTTCCAGTTTCACATACCAACTTGGCATAAAGCCTCCTTTAGGAAAGGCCTCACTTTCCATCAATTGAAAGAGGTGAAGAAGCCGGGCGGCACATTGGCCGCCCCGGCAAGGCCTGCCCTTACTTCAGCAGTGCTTCCACCTGCTTGCGCAGATCGCCATAGCCAAGCTTGTCATAGACACCCTTCGTTGCCTCGACGAAGACTGACTTGTCGACCTCGGAAACGGTCATGCCTTTGGCCTTGAAGTCCTCCTCGAACTTGGCGAGAGAGGCTTCCGTCGCGCGGGAGGCGAAATCCCCCGCAGCCAGCGACTCCTCCTTCAGGATCGTCTGCTGCTCGGGCGAGAGCTTGTCGAACCACGCCCCGCTGGTGACGATACCGGTGATGAGGTTGAAATGGCTGGTCTTGGTGAGATGTTTTGTCACCTCATAGAGCCTTGAACCATGCGTCGCGGGGTGCTGCGCTTCCGCGGCGTCGATGACCTTCTGCTGCAGGGCGGGATAGACTTCGCTCCAGCCCATGGATGTCGGCGTTGCCCCCATCGCGCGGATCGTTTCCATCCAGACCGGCGCGCCGGGCGTGCGCATGCGGACACCCGCGAGATCAGCCGGAACCTTGACCGGCTTGTTGGTCAGAAGATGCCGGTCGCCCTGCCACCAGTTGAACGACAGAATCTGATGCCCGGACGTCGCTTTCAGCTTCTTTTCCCATTCGGAAAACAGAGGCGACGTCACGACCTTGCGGATGCCGTCAAAGCCGTTTGCGAGATAAGGTGCACTCAGAATACCAAATTCCTTGACGAAAACGGCCAGACGCCCGCCATCGACCACCACAGCGACATTGGCGCCGGCGCGCGCCTGCTCAAGCACGTCCTCATCCTTGCCGAGTTGCGAGCCAGGAAAAAGCCGAATGGTCAATGATCCCTTCGAGCGCTCGGCCACCTTGTCCCGCATCCGCTCGAGTCCCTTGTAGAGCGGGTCTTCGGTCGAAAGCGCGGTGTTGATGTTGAGCTGCTGCTGGGCCGCCGCAATGCCCGTCATGCCGGCCAGAACGAGCACCGAGGCGAGCGGAATGACAACGCGACGTGAAAAATTCGAATTTCTGGCCTTTGCCATGGTGATTTCCTTCCCTTTATCCGATGTCTCGACCTCGCGGTTTGCACTTGAGGTATGGCACCATACCGGTATAGTGCATATTCGGATACGGTTCGCAAGGCGAAGTTTGGGCCCTCGTGGCCGCCGGGCGGGTGAAGCGGGATTGAAAGCGAGGATGCACAAGATGATCGAGAATGCGTCTTTACGTCTTGCCGAGCCAATCGTTCCGCAGATCATCAACCGGTTGCGGCAGGCCATCATCGAGTTGAAGCTGAAGCCCGGCCAACCGCTCTCCGAAAAGGAAATCGCGTTTGTTCACGGTGTCAGTCGCCAGCCGGTGCGGGAAGCATTCATCAAGCTGGCCGAGGCAGGGCTTGTCCAGATCCTGCCGAGTCGGGGCACCTATGTGACCAAGATTTCGGTCAAGGAAGTGCTGAATGCCCGCTTCGTTCGGGAGGCAATCGAATGCGCCGTCGTCCGCGAGGCGGCCAGAAAGATCGATCCTCCTGCGCTTGACCGTCTGGCAGGTCTCATCGAGGCACAGGAGCGCGCGGCTGCGAGCTTCGACAACGTTGCCTTCACGGAACTTGATGAAGCCTTCCATCGCGCTATCGCTGATATCGTTGATTGCGATTATGCCGTCCGGGTGGTGGAAGCTGCGCGGACGCAAACGGATCGGGTACGGCATCTGAGCTTGCCGGAGGCCTCGCCATTCCTTGTGCTGATCGAGCAACATCGCGACATTGTCGCGGCGCTCCGGGCAGGAGACCCGCTTGCAGCAGAGAATGCGATGCGTCGCCATGTGCGCGAGATCCTTTCCGCTTTGCCGCGGCTCGCGGCAGCTTACCCGGCATTTTTCGAGGACCAGAAGAGTTTGCCAGAGCTCCAGTAAGAGCCGTCATGTTCAGCGCCTGTTGAGCTCACAGCGGGCGTGACAGGGCTCGCGCAGATTTCAACCGACTAGCCCTGCGCGCGACGGTTCCCGTCTGAAAATCCTGTTCGATTGCAGGTATGCGTTGTGCATCCGCTCGCCCTTGCAACGATGGCAAACCGATTGCCGGAACACCCGGCACATCATTCTCATGATGGTTTGGGGGGTGTGCCATTCGGCTTGCGGCTCGGGTCCGCACCGCTTTCCGGAAGCGGAGGGATATGCAACCAGCAGAAAGGCCTTCCGGGGCCTGCGATGCGGCCATCAAAGCGCGTTGGAACATTCGGAAGAAACGTCCGTCGACCTGCCAATCCGAGATATCGAGGGCTGGGAGTCGGCTGGAGATCGATCTCCGCCACCCCGGCCGTTTTTCCGCCATCGGACATGGCAGAAACGTGCAACGAAGACCCGAGCTTGCCAATCGCGGTCAGTGACGGCATTTTAGGCTTGGCAAGATCGCCCAGCGGGTTTCAGCTGGTGTATTCTCTGGTTGGGTAGCAAGACATGCGTAACTCCGAAATCGCACTCACGAACAACGGGATTGCCGGCGCCGGCGAGAAGCACGAGGGCACGCGGCCTGTGCCTCGTTCGGAAGGGTTGAGCCGCCGCTCGTTTCTGCTCGGCTCTGCCGTCGGCTTTGGTGCTCTGGGGTTGGCCGGCTGCGTGACAAACGATGGCATGAGCCTTGCCGAGGCGGAGAAGCTCTACGGGCCGGTGGCCGACAAGAAATTCCCGATCCCCGCGGCCGATATCAGCCAGGTTGATCCGAAATATTTCCGGCGGACGGTGCGCTTCGAATCCAATGAAGCGCCGGGTACGATCGTCGTCGACCCCTCCAACTATTTCGTCTACCGCGTCGAAGGCGAGGGAAATGCCACCCGTTACGGCGCCAACGTCGGCCGTCAGGGGTTCCTGTGGAATGGGGACGCCTACGTGGGACGCAAGGGCGAATGGCCGACCTGGACCCCGCCAAGGGAAATGATCAAACGCCAGCCGGAGGTCGCCAAATATGCCGGCGGCATGCCGGGCGGGCCGGAAAATCCGCTCGGTGCCCGTACGCTCTATCTCTACCAGAAGGGCGTCTACACGCTCTACACGCTCTACAGCACCAGCGACCCCGAGACGATCGGGACCAACCTCACCAGCGGCTGCACCGGCCTGCTGACACAGGACATGATCGACCTCTACGACCGGACACCGGTCAACACGAAGGTGATTGTCCTGCCGGCATAGGCAGCGGCCCGGTCCCCTGTTCGCCCGGCTTGCCCAAGGGAGGCTGACCGGGCGACTACCGTGGCTTGCGCACGACAGCCACGGGTCAAAACAGGTATGGCCAAGACAGGTTAGAGCCCGCAAGACAGGATGGAGCCCGGACGGCTCTGGGCCTGATGGATGAGAGCCCCCGAGGACCGCCGGATCACGAGCTCGACCTGAAGGAGGGTTTCCTGCTGGATCGCCTGGCTTCGCACAAGCGCCATCAACGTGGTCGCGGCAAGCTGCCCGATCTGGCCTGTCGGCACGTTGACCGTCGTGAGCGAGGGCGAGACATGCGCGGACATATCGAGCCCGTCAATCCAGACAACGGCAAGATCCTGCGGCACGCGCATGCCGCGCGCATGGGCTTCCCCAAGACAACCAATCGCAAAAAGATCAATTCCGCCGATCAGGGCCCTCGGCTTTCTTTCGGGTTCGGGCAGCGCCGCGCAACCGGCAGATAGCCCAGACGTTGAGCGCTGGCTCTCGCCTTCGCGAGCGTTTCGGGCGAGAGCAGCTCAGGCCGGGCAATTGCGCGAAACCGCCGCCGGCGACACTCCGGCGTCCGGCCGCAACGGCATGTTGAGCGATCTCGACGGGGCAACCGTTTTCCTGACCTCCCCGGCTTCGGACTACGTCACGGGCCAGACCCTCGCCGTCGACGGCGGCTTTACCGCAAAATGAGGATGGCCTGATGAAGGCACTGGTCTATCTCGGCCCCAACACCCTTGAGTTGCGCGACGCGCCGGAGCCGGTTCCCGAAGCCGATGAGCTTCTTGTGCGGGTGGAGGCCGTCGGCATCTGCGGCTCCGACATGCACGCCTACCACGGTCATGACAGCCGTCGCCCGCCCCCCTGATCCTCGGACACGAGGCGGCCGGCCATTTCGCGGGCGGCCCGCGCAGGAGCAGCGCGTGACGATCAACCCGCTCGTCGTCGATCCTTGGCCTTGAAGACGGGCAATCGGCCTACGAACCCGGCATTGATGAGACCGATGAGAACAGCATCGACCTTGTCATCGATGCGGTCGGCGCCGGTGCGGCACGGGCTGCAGCATGCCGCATGGTTCGCCCGGGCGGTGTCATCGTGCATGTCGGCCTGTTGCCGGGCCATGACGGCATCGATATCCGCAAGATCACGCTTCAGGAGATCACCCTGGCCGGCGTCTACTGCTACACGCCGGTGGATTTTGCCCAGACGGTCGAGGCGCTGGCTGAAAGACGGCTCGGTGCTCTGGGCTGGTTCGAGGAACGGCATCTGGCGGAGGGTCCCGCCGCGTTCCATGCCATCGATGCCGGCACGACGCCTGCGGCCAAGATCATCCTGCGCCCTCCCGGGGGGTGAACGGCTCAAGGCGCCCGGTGACGTCAGCCAGAACATCGCTGCCGACATTGGCGAAGGCGAGCCGCACATGCGTTTCCTGCCCCGGCCCGAAATAGGGGCCGGGCAGCCCGAGAATGCCGAAATCGGTTGCCATGCTCCGGGCAACGGTCTGCGCCAGTTCGGCGGGAAACGGATGCGCGGCATAGGCGAAATACGCCCCCACCGAGTCAAGCCGCCAGCCGGGCAAGGGTGCGAATGCGGCCCGGCACGCCGCCGCCCGCCGTTGCAGGTCCGCCCGTTGCGCCTCGCGCCAGTCGCGCAAGGCCTCGATCGCCCAGGCGACCACGCGCTGCGCCGGACGCGCCGGGCAGATCTGGACGCTGTCGAGGATTTTCGCGATCTCGCCGATCACCTGCGGCTCGGCAACGATCGCGCCGAGCCGGTGGCCGGGGATCGCATGCGCTTTCGAGAAGGAATAGAGCTGGATCAGCGTTCCGCCCCACGCCCGGTCCGTGAACAGCGCGTGCGGGCGGCCGTGATCGAGGGGGAGGAAATCGCGGTAGGTTTCGTCCACCACCAGCGCGATGCCGCGCCGGCGCGCGAGCGCCGCGAAAGCCTCGATCGTCTCGGCAGGATAGATCGCTCCGGTCGGATTGTTCGGTGTGACGAGCACAATGGCGCGCACGGAAGAATCGATCAGCGCTTCGGCCTCCGCGACATCCGGCACGAAACCCGCTGCAGCGTGGCACGGCAGCGCGCGGGCTCCGATGCCGAGCATATCCAGCGTCATCTTGTGGTTGAAATACCATGGCGTCGGCAGGATGACGGTATCGCCCACGCCCGCGAGCGCCATCATGGTGACGACGAAAGCCTCGTTGCAGCCGGCGGTGATGGCAATCGCGCTTTCGGGAACAGCCTCACCATAGACGCGCGTCATTTCCGCCGAGTAGGCCTCACGCAGCATCGCATCGCCCAGAATCGGGCCGTAGCGCGTTGCATCTCCCTGCCCTGCGGCCTCGGCGAGCCGGTCGAGCATCGCCTGCGGTGGCGGCGTGCCGGGAACCGCCTGGCTGAGATCGATCATCGGGCCTAACCGCCCGTCATAGGCAGCCTTCCAGCCCTGCGCTTCGGGAATGGGCGGCGAATCCACCGCCAGAACGCGTGGATTGAGACGAAACGACAGCTTGGTCACGATGATCTTCAACCTCTGTTGGAACCTCGATCTTAGGCATCGCATCCACCGAGGCAACCCGCGAATGGCGCAGCGCGGTCCGTGAGGTTAAACCTTCAATTTCATCGCTTTTTTAGCTTGCGTTGTTTCGGCCGACTTGCCTCTATGGCAAAAAATTCAACACCATGAGGAATCGCTGATGAAAACCCGTGCTGCCGTCGCCTGGGAAGCTGGCAAGCCGCTGACCATCGAAACCGTCGAGCTCGCCGGGCCGAAGCCGGGCGAGGTTCTGGTCGAGATCATGGCGACGGGCGTGTGCCACACCGACGCCTACACGCTCTCGGGCCTCGATTCAGAAGGCAAGTTCCCGGCGATCCTCGGGCATGAAGGCGCGGGCATCGTCCGCGAGATCGGCAAGGGTGTGACCTCGGTGAAGGTCGGCGATCACGTCATTCCACTCTACACGCCGGAGTGCCGCTCGTGCAAAACCTGTCTCTCCCAGCGCTCGAACCTCTGCACCTCGATCCGCGCGACGCAAGGTCAGGGCGTGATGCCGGATGGCACCTCGCGCTTTTCCTGCGAGGCTGCCAGCAGCAAAACCGCCGTGCACAAGGGCGAGATTTTCCACTACATGGGCTGTTCGACCTTCTCGAACTTCACCGTTCTGCCGGAAATTGCGGTCGCGAAGGTGCGCGAGGACGCGCCGTTCGACAAGATCTGCTACATCGGCTGCGGGGTGACCACCGGCATCGGCGCGGTGATCTATACCGCGAAGGTCTGGCCCGGCGCGAATGTCGTGGTGTTCGGCCTCGGCGGCATCGGCCTCAACGTCATCCAGGGTGCGCGCATGGTCGGCGCGGACAAGATCATCGGCGTCGATATCAACCCCGCCAAGGTCGAAATGGCATCGAGGTTCGGCATGACGCATTTCGTCAACCCGGATGAAGTCGGTCGTGACAAGGTCGTGCAGGCGATCGTGGACCTCACCGGCGGCGGCGCGGATTTCTCGTTCGAGTGCATCGGCAATGTCCACACGATGCGCCAGTCGCTCGAATGCTGCCATCGTGGCTGGGGCGAAAGCATCCTGATCGGCGTCGCGCCCTCGGGGCAGGAAATCTCGACCCGGCCGTTCCAGCTCGTTACCGGGCGGGTGTGGAAGGGCTCGGCCTTCGGCGGCGCGCGCGGGCGCACCGATGTGCCCAAAATCGTCGACTGGTACATGGACGGCAAGATCAACATCGACGATCTCATCACGCATGTGATGCCGCTCGACGAAATCAATACCGCCTTCGACCTGATGCACGAGGGCAAATCGATCCGGAGCGTGGTGACGTTTTAAGCGGCCACGAAAACGTGAGCGCTATAGCCGGTTGACGCAAGGCGCCGACGTGCGATCCTCCATTCGGGAGGATCGCCGATGTTCCATCACCCCGGATTCCTGCGCCTCGCTGCCATCACGATGCTGGCTCTTGTTGCCAGCCCGGTCCTCGCCGATGCCTGCCTGCCGCCGCTCGCGCGTGCTCCGGTTCTCAGAGCACCGGACGGCACGCCGATCGCCTTCGCAACGCTGCAATCGGGCGAGGTGAAGATCACCTATATCGGCCATTCGACCTTCACCATCGAGAGCCCCGGCGGCGTTGTCGCAGCGACCGATTACAACGATTACGTCCGCCCGGTGGAACTGCCGGATATCGCGACGATGAACCACGCGCATTCGACGCATTTCACCCATCGCCCGGATCCTGCGATCCGCCACGTGCTGCGCGGCTGGTCGTATCAGGGCAAGCCGCCGGCCTTCGATGTGCAGGAGCGCGACATGCGCGTGCGCAATGTGACGACCAACATCCGCGATGGCGGCGCGACCGAGTTTTCCGGCAATTCGATTTTCGTGTTCGAGGTTTCCGGGCTGTGCATCGCCCATCTCGGCCACCTCCACCACACGCTGACACCGGAGCACCTCAAGGCGCTCGGGCAGATCGATGTCGTGCTGGCGGCGGTCGATGGTTCCTTCACGCTCGATCACGAGGGGATCGTCGAGGTCATCGGTCAATTGCAGCCGAAAATCGTGATCCCCATGCATTATTTCGGCGAAAGCGCGCTCCGTCGCTTCCTTGCGCGTGTCGAGGCACGCTTCGACATTGAGCGTGTACCGAGCGACAACCTCGTTCTTTCACGTGCAAATTTGCCAACGAAACCGGCAATAAAGGTGCTCATTGGCCAGTGATATTTGCGCCATCGCAAACTATATTGGAGGGCATGACACAGTTTGATCTCAACGCCCTCGCCAATTCCCCCGCCATGCCCGTGCTGTTCATCGGCCATGGCAGCCCGATGCATGCGATCGAGGAGAGCGCCTTCAGTCGCGCCTGGGGCGAGATGGGCGCGGCCCTGCCGCAGCCGAACGCAATTCTGGTCGTCTCCGCGCATTGGATGACGCGCGGTGTGAGCCTCGTGCATGTCGGTGGCCGGCCGCGCACGATCCATGATTTCGGCGGCTTTCCCCGGGCGCTGCACGAGGCGCAATACCCCGCCCCCGGCGCGCCGGATTTCGCGGCCACGACCCTCGACCTTCTCCAGCACCACCATGCCGAACCCGATATGGAATGGGGCCTCGATCACGGTGCCTGGTGCGTGCTGCTGCGGATGTTTCCGAAGGCGGATGTGCCGGTCTACCAGCTCTCGCTCGATCTCTCACGCCCGCTGAAAGATCATATGGCGCTGGCGAAAGAGCTGCGCGCCCTACGCTCGAAGGGCGTACTGATCGTCGGTTCCGGTAACGCCGTGCATAACCTGCCCGCGATGCGCTACGGCAGTGATGCCTTCGACTGGGCGCGCGACTTTGATGACAGGATCGCAACCGCGATCACCAACCGCGATTATTCAGCACTGGCGGAGATCGACCCGCGCGATCCGCTGACCCGGATGGCGCATCCGACGTTGGAACATTTCCTGCCGCTGCTCTATACCCTCGGCGCAGCGGGCGAGGCGGATACACCGACCTTCTTTGCGCAAGGATTCGACCTCGGCTCGATTTCCATGCGCAGTGTCCTGCTGGCCTGAGCAGCTGCAAATCCCAGATCGCTTGCCGGGGACGTTGCAGCCCGGCGGGATCAGGCAGCAAGATCAAGCAATTCCTGGTTGAGTTTTGCGTCCAGCGCAATCCCGGCCTGCTGGTCCTTCATCCACACGATCGCCCCCTTCGTTGTGGCGCCATTCGACCATTCGATCTGGATCGCCTCTCCGACCCGCATGCCGTCCACGGCATCGATCCGGACGCCGGTCTCGGAGACATCCACCAGATGGGTATGGCTGCGGTGGCCGTTGGCGCGCATGACCACGGCCTGCCGGGATGCATGGCGAGTGACCTTGCGCCGCTCGGCCACGTCATCGGTCACATTGGTCAGGAAGGTTTCAACCGACTGCGACAATTGGCCAGCCACGTTCGAAAGCTCGGCCGCAGTCATGCGCAGGCGCTGGGATTCGATGCTCGTGCGATCGATCGCCGTTGTCACTTCCGCGACATTGCCGGCGGCGCGTTCCGAGCCGCTGGACGCCAGCGCGATCGATTTCGAGATTTCATGCGTCGAGGCCTCCTGCTGCTCGACGGCCGCCGCAATCGCCATGGTGCGGCCCTCGATCTCGGACACTGTGCCCGTGATCGCCTGAATGGCCAGAACCGCCTGCTGGGTCGCCGACTGGATGGATGTGATCTGCGCCGAGATTTCTTCGGTGGCTTTGGCAGTCTGGCCGGCGAGGGTCTTGACCTCGGAGGCGACCACCGCGAACCCCTTGCCGGCTTCACCCGCGCGGGCGGCCTCGATGGTTGCGTTCAAGGCCAGCAGGTTGGTCTGCTCGGCGATGTTCGAGATGATGCCGACGATATCCCCGATGCGGTTCGCCAGTTCGGCGAGCCCGGAAACATCGTGATCCGTGTTGCGCGCCATCTCCATCGCCTGGGTCACGCAGGCGCCGGCCTTGTGGACCTGTTCGGAGATCTCCCGGCTGGCAGACGTCAACTCGCCGGCGGCCGAGGCAACGATCCCTACGTTCGACGAGGAGTCGAGAGAGGCTTCCTTCGCCGCATTGGCGCCGTTCAGCGCGCGCTCGGCGATCTCGTTCAGGGTCGTGGAACTGCCCTGCATCGATGTCAGCTCGGTTTCCAGTGAGGCCCTGATGCCGCCGATCGCGCCCCGGAAGTGCTGAATGAGGTCCTCGATGCGCTTCTGGCGCTGGATTTCGCGGCTCCGTTCATTACGGGCCTGCTCTTCAAGGCGGGCACGCTCCGCAGCATTCTCCCGGAAGATCTCGACGGCGCGGGCCATCGGGCCGATTTCGTCCTTGCGCCCGGCACCGTGAATGTCAACGCGCAGGTTGCCGGAGGCCAATGCCGCCATTGATGTGTGAAGCTGGCTGAAGGGGCGGGTGATGCCAAAGGTGATGACAAACATGGCCATCGTCAGGCCGAAAGCGCAGCCAACCACTGTGACAATCAGGCTGCGCTCGATCAGCGCGGCCTCATCCTTGAGAATGCCATTCATCAGCTTGTTGTAATGCGCGAGATTGCGGTCTTCGAGCGTGCGTAGCGAGTTACGGATCGTGACGACTTGCTGCGCGCCGGTGAAAGCCGTTCTCGTTGCCGCGTCGAGGTCCTTCGCACGCGCCTCCTTCAGGACAACCTGATGGACTTCGCGCTCGTAGCGGGCAATTTCGCTGCGCATCTGCACGACAATGAGCCTGCCCTCTTCGGCGAACGGCTTGAATTTGTCGAGGCGCACCAGCAGGCGCTTCATTTCATCAACAGCCTGATCCTCGAAAACCTTGCGCTCGCTGTCCTTGAGTTCAAGCGGGAGAAATTCGACATTCCGGACCCAGGAAAGCAGATTGGCACTGCCGCGGCCGAGATGCTGCAAGCGCTCAGCAGACTCCGCCATTTCCTGCGTTGCACCAGAAATCCGGTTCAACGTCGCATACGTCATTGCAAAAAGGACAAGGGCAACGGAAATCGTGATCGCCATAACGGCCAGAAGCTTGGTTCTCAACCCTAAATTATTGAGGAAGGTCATTGTTGTCACCAGCTCCATCTTTACGAGACTGAGGGGCTCAACCAGGCGAGAGTTGCGAACCACTCATATTAAAACTTATGGTTGCAATTAACTGCATGAAATGGGTTTATCTTTCGTTAATTGCACCTTAAAGTTGCATTCCTGATTGAAGAAAACACGCCTCACCGAAGCGCCTACTTCCCGAAGCGCGAAAAAGTCATGTCCGGCGCAGACATATTATGGCGCGAAGGCGTGTAGCGCCCGGCCCAGAATTCGGTGGCCTCCCCGCCCTTGTAATCAAGAATATGCTCCTCGCCCCAACGGGTTTTGCCGTTCTCACGCCAGGCAACGCGGGAAGCATCATTGTTGATCTCGGTGACATACATCGACCTGAGCGCCGCGAAGGGCTTGTCTTTCGGCAGATCGCCCGAGAGCGTCACCTCAAGGCTGATATGATCCTTGTCGAGCTTGTCGAGTTTCAGGCTGCCCGCCCCGCCGGCGCGAAACGGGAAATGGAAGGTCATCGTCTCCGGGTCAAACCGGATTTCGCTGTAGGCGACCACCGGGCGGCCTTCCATTGTCACCGGTCCGACCATGAAGGACGAGCCATAGGCGCTCCAGCCCATATGCGCCGGCGGCAGCGGGCGGGCGCGCCAGTAGCCATCCGGTGGATAGACCACCAGCATTTCCTCCATGCGCTGGCCGATACGCTGGTAGACCTGAATGAGGTGGATGCCGTGCTCCACCTTGTCGCCAACCTTCACCGGCACGTCCGCCGGCCGCCAGAACGAGGGGTAGACCTGCCCGACGATGGAGATCCACGGCGTTTCATACAGCGTCACCTGCCGGGGCTTGCCGGGGTTGAACACGGGATCGCCGGACATGTCGCAATCGGTGAAATCCGGCAGCGCGAGGTCTTCCTTCAGCGTGCCGATATAGGCCGGATGGATCGCCTGCACGCGGAACGACCGGATGTCCGGGTTGAGAAAGCGGATATCGATATTGTCACGCTCGGCGCAAACCTCCGGCAAGGAGTGGTTCTCGACCCGCACGGCCTCGCTCGGCGGCTTCTTGTTGTGCGCTCCGAGAACGGTTCTATCCGGGGTATTCTGGGCAGCAGCGGTCGATATCAGCACCCCCATGAGGGCAAGCGCGACCAGACTGCGGGAACAGGCGTCAGGAGCCGAGAAACGCATAGACATCCCCCGAGTTCGCCGCGTGCGGCAAGGACAGGATATGGGCCGCCATATCACCCGCGGAAAGGGCTTGCGCGAAATCGAGCTTCTGGCTTTCGCCGAGCGCGAGATTGAAACGATACGGCCCGATAGCGGCGATCATCGCAAGGCATTTACAGGCAACATCGCGCTGGATCGTGGTGAATTCGAACGAGAGCGCAGGGATCGGCCGGTTGAGCCCTGCCAGCACATCGGCCTCGAAGCCCTCCACGTCAATTTTGACAAAATCCGGCACGCCATGTGCAGCGATCAGCGCATCGAGCGTTGTCACCGGCACATCGATCGCCTTGTCCCAGACCTGCCCTTCCCAACCCGCAGCGCCATCCGCCGCCTTGACGAAATCAACGCTCGCGGTGGTGACGGTTGGGTTGTCGGAATTGACATGCAGCGTCAGTACGCCCGGTTTGGGCCCGCACGCCGCCTCGACAACGCTGACAGCCTTGTCGCCGCCATAGATCGCCTTGATCGCGGCGGCGCAATCCGGCTGCGGCTCCAGCGCCACCACCCGCGCGCCGATGCGGCGGAACGCGCCGATCCGGTCGCCCACGTGGCTGCCGATATCGAAGGCGAGCCCGCCCTTGGGGATGAAACGCGCGTAGAGCGCATCCATCGAGTCATCGCGCGCGGAATCGCCGTAATAGACCTCGAACGAGCGTTTCAGGCGCGGCCAGCGCGTGGCCAGTGCGGCGATTTCGGCTTCGGGAAGGCTCATCAATGCGCTCCAATTCGTTGCTTATCACGCATTTTCTTCACGCGAACCGGGCTCCACTTCGCTCGAAAATGCTTTTCCTTGCGCCTTCTGAACGATCTCCGGCTTCTCGATTTCCTCCGGGATAGCATAGAGCCCGCCCGCCACGAGCTTCTCACCGAGCACCGGGTCCGCCGACCACACCGCGAAGGGAATGGCGACGAGGAAGCCGAACGTCAGCGGCAAGGACCACGCCGCAAAGCACCACGAGGTCGAGGCCATCAACCCGACGACGAGGACGCCGAACGCCGTCTGCGGCCAGAGGTTCTGCGTCGCCACATCCCACGGCACACCATGCGCATCGCGCGCCTGCCCGCCCCAGATGATCGACTTGCCGAAGATGAGGCCGGTGATGAACACCGTGGTCTTGAAGGTATCCGCCGCGCCCAAAATCCACGCAAAACCGATCTCGGTGATCCCCGCTAACAGGAACTTCGACGTGCCGCCATAGCGCGCCGTGCCGCCGGGCGTCAGCACGATATCGATCAACCCGGCGATTTTCGGCATCAGGTTCATGATCGTAAACAGGATGTAGAGCGTCAGCGCCGAGGAGGTCGAGAACCCGGCCAACGCCTCGCCATCGAAGGGCTTGAGCGCCGCGAGCGGCAGCATCAGCGTCCAGGCGGGAATGCCGAGGAACATCAGGATCGCCCAGATGAGCTGGAACCGGCTGACGGGATAAAGCCCCTTCGTGTTCAGGAGCTTGAAATATTGCAGGTTGCCCTGACACCAGCGCGTGTTGCGCTTCATGAACTCAAGGATCGTCGGCGGGTTTTCCTCCCACGAGCCGCCCTCTTCGGGCATCACACGGACCTCATAGCCCGCGCGGCGCATGAAGGTCGCTTCCACCTGATCATGGCTGAGGATATGCCCGCCGAACGGCGCTTCGCCCGGCAGGACGGGTAACTCGCAATGATCGCGGAACGGCGCGATGCGTGCCAGCGCGTTGTGGCCCCAGAACGGGCCGCATTCCCCCACCCACCACGCCTGCCCCATGGTGTAGGTGCGCATGCCCTGCCGCATGCCGAACTGAAAGATGCGCGCAAACGCCGAGCGCGATGGCATGCCGACGACGAGGCTCTGCAGGATGCCGAGTTTCGGGTTGGCCTGCATGATCCGGACGTGATGCAGGATCGTCTTCGCATCCATCAGGCTGTCGGCGTCGAGCGGCAGCATGAGATCAAACTCATGGCCCCAGCGGTTCAGGAAATCACGGACATTACCGGCCTTGAAGCCCTCGTTATCCGTGCGGCGGCGATAGGTGATCGCGGCATCCTCACCCGCTTCCGCCTTCCATCTGGCGACGCCGGCCTCTTCCTCGGCGGCGACATCATCCTTGTTGGTGTCGGAGAGCAGGAACCAGCCGAAGTGCTCACCCTCGCCGGTCGCATCGACCTCGGCCTTCATCAACTTCATGCGGTGGAGCGCACGGGAGGGGTCCTCGTTGCGCAGGGTCATGAAAACAGCGGTTTTCAGCGTGATCGGCGCTTCGGGGTTTTCGAGCGCGGCAAACGGCGCGACATCCGCCATGGCATCGCGGCCACCAAATTTCCTGCTCCCATGCAGCAGCCAGAGGCCGATGATCGCATTCCAGAACCCGAGCACCGCCCAGGGCGTGCCGAGGAGAAAGCAGATCATGAGCAGGATATCGACCACACTCCAGCCGCCTGCGCCGAGCAGGCTCGCGGCCCAATACGCCAAAGCGCCATAGAGCAGGATGTTGAGGCCCGCGACAATCGCGCGGCGCAAGCTCAGCACCTCGGCACTCTGGGTGCCGGTCGGGGTCAACGCGATGCGGGGGGAAACCGATGGTGTGTCCGAAGACATAAAAGGAGAACCTTCCTGAGTAGCCGGCGACCAATTTGACGTTCGACGTGCGATCTTCCGCTTGCGAAGCCTATCGCTGCGCGAGATAAGCCAGAAACAGCGTCGTGCGCCAAGCGGTATCGCGGATGGAAGCTGAACGAAAGCAAACAGGAGCATTCATGGCGGAACAATCCTCGCTTTCCAGATCTGCCTCGCTTTCGACAGCCAAGACGAAATCGGCCCGCGCCCTCTATTACACCGCCCCGATGCAGGCCGAGATCCGCACGGTGCCGCTCTCAGCCCTCAAGCCGGACGAAGCGCTGGTGCGTACTGAATTCACCGCCCTGTCGCGCGGCACCGAACGGCTGATCGCCTCCGGCCTCGTGCCATCAGGCGAGGAAGCGCGCATGCGCTGCCCGCTGCAGGACGGCGATTTCCCCTTCCCGGTGAAATACGGATATTGCGCCGTCGGCGTGGTCGAGGATGGCCCGGCAGAGTGGGTCGGCCACCGTGTCTTCGTGCTGCATCCGCATCAGGATCGTTTCGTCTGCAATGTCTCGTGGCTCAATCGCGTGCCGGATTTCGTTCCTCCCGCCCGCGCGGCGCTGGCCGCGAACATGGAGACGGCGCTCAACGCGATCTGGGATTCCGGCGTCAGCGCGGCAGACAAGGTGGTGGTGGTTGGCGGCGGCCTCGTCGGCCTGCTCGTCACCTGGCTTGCGGCGAAAATGCCGGGCACGGATGTGACACTGGTCGATATCAACCCGCTGCGGGCGGAAATCGCCGGGCATTTTGGCGCGCATTTCGCCATGCCCGCGCATGCACCGGAAGGCGCGGATGTCGTCTTCCACACCTCCGCGAGCCAGCCGGGTCTTGCGACCGCGATCCGCGCCGCGGGCAAGGAAGCGAAGGTTGTCGAACTCTCGTGGTATGGCAACCGCGAGATCACCGCGCCGCTCGGCGGGCTGTTTCATGCCGGGCGCGTCAGCCTTGTGTCCTCGCAGGTCGGCACGATCTCGCCCGGCCATGCCGCACGCGGCTGGACTTATTCATCCCGCCTTCAGGCAGCCTTGCGCTTACTGGCGGATGACAGCCTCGATCAGCTCATCACCGGAACGCTTGCCTTCGACGATCTCGCCCCGGCCATCCCTCGGCTTCTGGCAGCGGATGCCGCCGGGCTCGTGACCATTGTGACGTATTGAAATTATCGGCCTTGCCGGTCATGTGCAACTCCAGCGTCATGGTCGGGCTTGGCCCGACCATCCACGACTTCTCACTATCGGGAAGCCGTGGATACCCGCCCCAAAGGGCGGGCATGACGAAAAGACAGACGCTTCGCTTGAATGTTTCTAAAGGAAAAAACAGATGTTCGCCGTAGAAGTCCGTGACCGCATCATGATCGGCCACTCCCTGCCCGACCCGTTCTTCGGCCCGGCGCAGAACATGCATGGCGCGACCTTCGTGGTCGATGTCGCCTTCTTCCGCGAAACAATGACCAAGCAGAACGTGGTGGTCGATATCGGCGCCGCGCTCGATACGCTGGCGGCGGTGCTCAAGCCGCTGAAATACCAGAACCTCGATACCATCCCGGCCTTCAAGGGCATTCTCACCACCACCGAATTTCTCGCCAGGCATATCTTCGATGAAATGGCGAAGGCGGCAAAATCCGGCGCGCTCGGCGGGGATGGCAAGGGCCTGACGAAAATTCGCGTGACGCTGCACGAGACCGATCTTGCGCGCGCCTGGTTCGAAGGCCCCCTCTCCTGAGCGCCGCGATGCTCGCGAGGGCCCCGATGCACGATGTCGCCTTCCTGATCCCCGGCGATCTCACCCTGCCGACAGGCGGCTATGCCTACGACCGCGCGGTCATCCGGCTGTTGCCCTCGCAGGGGCTCAACGCCATGCACGTGGCGCTGCCGGGTGCGTTTCCGAACGCCAGCGACGCCGACCTCGCCGATTGCCTCGCGATCGTCCAGAGCCTGCCACCGGGCTGCACGCTGCTGATCGACGGCCTTGCCTATGGCGCGATGCCGGCCGAGCTGATCCGCGCCTTCAACCGACCGGTGGTGGCGTTGTGCCACCATCCGCTGGCGCTGGAGAACGGCATTTCGGCCGACCGCGCACAGGCGCTGCACCTTTCGGAGGCCGCCGCGCTCCACCTTGCGAGCCATGTCATCGTCACCTCGCCGCTGACGGGCAAGATTTTGCAGGGCGATTTCTCGGTTCCCGCCGGAAAGATCACCGTCGCCGAGCCCGGCACGGCCCGCAAGCCGCGCGCCACCGGCTCGAACGCGGCGCAGCTCGAACTGCTGGCCATCGGCTCCATCGTCCCGCGCAAGGGCTATGGCGTGCTGATCGAGGCGCTCGCCGGACTGAAAAAGCGTAACTGGCGGCTGAAAATCGTCGGTGCTGCCCGCTCGCTCGATACCGTCAATACGCTTCAGACCCAGATCACGCAGGAAGGGCTGGGTGATCGCGTCCAGCTCCTCGGCGCGGTCCGGGACAAGGAGATCGACGAGCTCTATGACAAGGCCGATGTCTTTGTCATGGCCTCGCTCTTCGAGGGTTATGGCATGGTGCTCGGCGAGGCGATGCAGCGCGGACTGCCCATTGTCACCACCACCGGCGGCGCGGCCAACGAGACCGTGCCTGAAGGCGCGGGGCTCAAGGTGCCACCGGGCGATCCCGATGCACTGCGTGCCGCACTGGAACGCGTGATGGCCGACCCTGCCTTGCGCGCAACCCTCGGCGAGGCCGCGTATCACGCCGGCCAGACCCTCCCGACCTGGGATGATACCGCCCGGATCATCGCGGGAAGCCTCGCGCAGTTTTCCCTTTCGAGAAAGGCTTCCTGATGACCGGCTTCTCCGCCTCCTGGCTTGCCTTGCGCGAAGGAGCCGATCACCGCGCGCGCAATGCCGCACTCGCACACCGGGTTGCTGGCCGCATGAGCGATACGCCGCTGCTGCGCGTGCTTGATCTTGGCTCGGGAACGGGCTCGAACCTGCGCGCGAGCGCGCCGCACCTTGGTCCCAATCAGGAATGGACGCTGGTCGACTACGACCCGGCGCTGCTCGAAGAGGCCGCGCGGGCGCTGACCCGCTGGGCCGATGATGCAAAAGCCATCGGCGACAGCCTCGTGCTGATCAAGGGCGGGCAGACGATCGGCGTCTCCTTCCGCATTGCTGATCTCAACACCGAGCTTGAGGCGGTGCTGGCGAAAAAGCCGGATCTTGTGACAGCCTCGGCGCTCTTCGACCTGATTTCGGCCCCGTGGATGGCGCGCTTCGCGAAAGCCGTGGCGGCCTCCGGTGCCGATTTCTACACCGTTCTGACCTATGATGGCCGCGATGAGTTCGCGCCTGCGCATCCGCTCGACCACGCCGTGATCGCGGCTTTTGCGACCCACCAGAGCCGCGACAAAGGGTTCGGCCCTGCCGCTGGCCCCAAGGCTGCCTCCGCGCTCGCGGACGCTTTTCGCACGGCTGGCTATTCGGTTGAAACCGGGGATTCGCCCTGGGTGCTGGATGCGGGCGACAATGCGCTCGTGCAGGAGCTGCTGAGCGGAATCGCCGGGGCGGTCTCGGAGACAGGGCTCGTCACCCTCACCGCCCTCGCGGAATGGCTCGCCTTCCGCAAGGCTGCCGCGTCAAAGCCCGGCGCAAAGCTCGTTACCGGTCACACCGATATCCTGGCGTTCCGGTAATCGTCCCGTCAGGGCAGCATCCGCCGGAGCACGCCATCCTTGAGGACAACGCGGTGGAACAGCGCCGCACCGACATGCGCGCCGATCAGCAGCACCAGGAATATCGCGGCATAGCCGTGGTATTTCAGGATCGCCTCGCCAAGGAGCGTATCCTTGCCCAGCAGCGCCGGCAGCTGGAACCCGCCGAGCAGCCCGCGCGCGCCATAGGCCGAAACGCCGAGCCAGCCGAGGAGCGGCACCGCCAGCAGCGCAAGATAGATCAGGCCGTGCACGGCTTCGGACACAATGACCTGAAAGCGGTTGAGCGTGGCCTCCGGCGCGGGCGAGCCGACACGAACCCGAACGATGATCCGCACCACCATCAGCGCGAGCACGATGATCCCGAAGGTCTTGTGCGCGGTGTAGAGTTCGTTGGTCATGGCATCGAAATTGGTCAGCGCACCGCGCTTCCTCATATAGAACCCGACCGGAACAAGCACGACAACCAGCAGTGCGACAACCCAGTGCAGCAGCTTCTGCGTGCCGGAATAGGCGGATGGGCGAACCGATTCTGACGACATTGTGCTATTCTCCCCGCGCCTGACGGTCCACGAACTGTCCGAAGTCACAATCGAATAGCACATCGCCCGCGCCAAGCGAAATCACGCTGACCTCGGGCCTGAGCGCATCCTTCAGGAGGTCGATCGGTCGAAGATCGAGCCCCGCCTGCCCGGACCCGATGATAACAGCGGAAATCATCAGGTGGAGCCGGTCGACGATCCCGATATCGATCGCCCGACTGATGATGCGCGCTCCGCCCTCGATCAACACCTTGGAGAACCCGAGGCGCAGGAGTTCGCGCGCGACGGCCCGGAGATCGAAATGCCCGTTGGCATCAACCGGCATGCCGATAATCTCAACGCCTTCAGGCAGCGCATCAAACGCCGAACCCGAAGGGCGGAACACGATCCGGCGCGCGCCATCGCGCCCATCGAGGCACTGCGCTTCAGCAGGCAGGGTTCCGCGTGCATCCAGAATGACGCGCGCGGGGTTAACTCCCTGACAGCGCCGCACCGTCAGCTGCGGATCATCGGCCAGAACCGTGCCGATCCCGACGAGAACGGCATCCACATGGGCACGGATACGATGGAGATGAACAAGCGAAGGCTCCGCCCCGATATAGCGGCTGTCACCGGTGCACGTCGCAATGCGGCCATCGAGAGATTGCCCCAATTGGGCGACAATAAAGGGCCGATCCCGCGCAGAAGTGCGAAAATGGGCAAAAGACGCGCGGGGATCGCTGGGCATCACAACCTTTTGACTCTGAGTTGGGCGCGCTATGACGCATCTCGATCAAGGGACCACATTAGACATCAGCCGTTCATCTTGGGTGGTCAAAGATCAGGATTATTAAGAAGGCACGGTGTCCATCCGGCGGAATACCCCGACCGACAAGACCGTAAACATGGACGAATGAGGCGTAAATGGGTGATGTAAACCAGATTCTCGGGCTTTTCGATACCGCTGGCGAGCGCTCGGTCGATCGGGCCATTGCGGAGTACCGCGCCGGCCGTCCCGTCGCAATCCTTCAGAATGACGAGGTGCTCGTTGTCCTGAATGTCGAGGCGCTTGATGCGCAGATCGCACAGGCTTTTGACGCTCTGGCGCCGGGGCGCGCCCGGTTGATCCTTCCGGCTGCACGGCTGCGCCGCCTCGGGCTTGAGCGTGTGATGCCGGGCGTTGTCTCGTTCCCGACGCCCAATGCCGAGCGCGCCGAAATGCTCGGCCTCCAGATCGAGGGCCGGATTGACGCCCCCGTTGCTCCGGTTGTCGCGCTCGACGAAGCTGCGCTCGAACTTGCCCGCATCACGCTGGTGAGCCCGGCGATTTACGCCATTCCGGTTGCGAAATCGGTACTTTCGGTCGGGATCGTGCAGGTTGAGGCCGCAGAGATTGCTGCCTACCGCGCGAGCCAGGTCAAGGCGATCAAGATCGTCGGCCGGGCACCGGTCCCGCTGGAATTCGCGGCAGAAACCGAGTTTGTCGTATTCCGCGGCGGCGAAGGCCTCAAGGATCAGGTCGCGATCATCGTCGGCAAGCCGGATTTCTCGAAGCCGGTGGCCATTCGCATGCACTCGGCCTGCCTGACCGGTGATCTCTTCGGATCGCTCAAATGCGATTGCGGTGACCAGCTGCGCGGCACGGTCCAGAAGATGGCCGAAGGTGACGGCGGCATCCTGCTCTATCTCGATCAGGAAGGGCGCGGCAACGGCATCGCCAACAAGATGCGCGCCTACAAGCTGCAAAGCCAGGGTTGGGACACCTATGACGCCGATGAAGTCCTCGGTTTCGGGCTCGATCAGCGCCGTTTCGATTTTGCCGCCGTGATGCTCAAGCAGCTTGGCGTCAATACCGTCCGCGTGATGACGAACAACCCGGAAAAAATCGGCGCGCTCAATGCTGCCGGGCTTGAGGTTGTCTCGGATCAGCGTGCTTTCGGGCGTTCGACACCGGAAAATGTCCGCTATCTCGCCTCCAAGCGCGATCGTGCCGGGCATTTCATCGATTTCGACGCGATGGTCGCGCACGCACCCGTTACGGAATAAATCAGGAAAGACTAATTAAGGATCGGGGCGCATCGTACGCCCCGTTTCCGTGCTGCCCGTCCGGGAGGAGCGATGCTTCAGCGCAACCGACTGCAGGAGGGGGAGGTTCAGGCCCACCCCCGCAAGATCGACTATCCGCAGCCGGCGCTCGAAATCGGGACCCGGCAGTGGATTGTTGTCGGTCTGCTGCTGCTTGCCTGCTCGCTGGCGCTGACCTGGCCGTGGCTTTCCGGCCGCGTAACCATTCCCTGGGATGCGAAAGCGCATTTCCACGCCCAGGTCGCCTTCCTTGCGCAGTCGATCCACTCCGGCCAGAGCCCGTTCTGGGCGCCCTATGTGTTCGGCGGCCACCCGCAGATCGCCGATCCGCAGGCGATGATTTTCTCGCCGCCCTACCTTCTTCTGGCGTTTCTGACGCCGAACCCGACCTTCGCCATGGTCGATGGCGTCGCCTTTGCGTCTCTTGTCTTCGGCGCGCTCGGCATTCTCGGCTTCGCGCGTGACCGGCGCTGGCACCCGGCGGCAGCGCTGGTTGCCGCACTGGCCTTCGCCTTCGGATCAAGTGCAGCCTGGCGTATCCAGCATATCGGCCAGATCGAGAGCCTCACCTTTTTTCCATGGGCGCTGTGGATGCTGGAGCGCAGCCTGCGGCTCCATTCAGCGCGCTATGGCGCATTGTCCGGGCTGTTCGCCGGGCTGGTCGTGCTGGGGCCGGATCAGGTCGCCTTCCTGATCCTCGTCACGCTCGCCGCCTTCGTGATCGTGCACTGGCTGACCGGCGAGGCGCGCTGGCAGCGCATCCGCTCGACGGTGCGGCCACTGGCCGCCGGGGCGCTGGTCGGCTCCGCGATCATCGCGCTGCCGACCCTGATGGTCCTGAGTTTCGCCGATGGGTCCAACCGCGCCCACATCGATCTCGAGGAGGCCTACCTCGGCTCGCTCCACCCTTCGAGCCTGATCACCTTCGTCGTCTCGAATATTTTCGGCACCATCGGCCCGCCGGATGACTACTGGGGCGCGCCCAGCAAGCACTGGCCCTATATCGTCTACACCTATGTCGCGCGCAACATGGCGATTTTCTATACTGGCATCCTTCCGGTGATCGGGATCATTACCTGGCTGTGCAGACGCGAGGCCTATTCGCGCCGTCTTGTCGTGCTCTCCATCCTGTTCGCCCTGATGATCGCCTATGCGCTCGGGCGCTACACCCCGGTTTTTGCCGCGCTCTACCACATCCTGCCGGGCGCTGACTTGTTCCGTCGGCCGGCGGATTCAGTGTTCATCGTCGGCGCACTCGGCGCGGTTCTGGCCGGCTTCGGCCTCAACGCAATCCTCCAGCGCGGCGAGCAGCGTCTGCCGCTCCTCGCGGACCGGGCGTTGACCGGTGCTCTGGTCGTGCCGGTTCTGGCGGGCATCGGCATGGCGATCTGGCTGGGCAAACTCGGGCAGGCCACGCCCGAAATCATTGTCGCCATGATCACGATCAGCGTCTCGTTTGCTGCGCTGGCCTACGCGGTTCGCCACGCCCGCTCCCGCCCGATGCAGGCGACGCTCGTGCTCGCGCTGTGCCTGACCGGTGACTTCGCCTGGAACATCCGCCCCAATCATTCAACCGCGCTGCCACCCGAAGATTACACCTTCATGCAGCCGGACAAGCCCAACGAGACGCTGGACTACCTCAAGAGCAACGTCGTGCAGGACGCGACGCGCCGCGACCGGGTGGAACTCGCCGGCCTTGGCTTCGATTGGCCGAATGTCTCGCTGATCCACAAGCTTGAGAATACCCTCGGTTACAACCCGCTGCGCGTGGCGCATTACGGCGCCGCCGTCGGCGCGCGCGATCATGTCGCCGGCTGGGACCAGCGCAAGTTCTCGGCGATGATGCCGGGCTACCGCTCGCCCTTCGCCAACCTTCTCGGACTGCGCTACATCGCCACCAACGTGCCGATCGAGAGGATCGACCCCGCGCTGGTGCAAAACCCGCTGCCGCTCGTCGCGCGGACGAAGGACACCTATATCTACGAAAACCCCGATGCCCTGCCGCGCGTCATGATTGTGCCGGAGGCGCAGGCCGTCGATCAGGATGCGCTGGTCAAATCCGGCATCTGGCCGTCAACGGATTTCCGCCGCACTGTGTTCGTCGAGCCGAGCGCGATCCCCCTGCCCCGCAGATCCCTGGGGGGGACGGCCAAAATCACCAATTATTCCAACACGACTGTCGAGATCGAGGTGAGTGCACAGCGCAGCGGCGTGCTCCTCCTCAACGATGTCTGGCATCCCTGGTGGTTTGCCGAGGTTGACGGCATGCCTGCCAAGATCCTGCGCGCCAACGGCGTCTTCCGCGCAGTCGTGCTGCCGCAGGGCGCCAAGAAGGTCGTCTTCCGTTTCGAGCCAATCCGCGGTCTTGTCCGCCGCTATCTGCTGAAGCGCGGACTGATCCAGGGCGACGGCACGCCCCCGGCCTGAGCGCTACGCCCGGCCGCTCAGGACTGGCGGCGCGCAAGGATCTGGTCGATGGTCCGACGGCAAGCAACGAGCTCTTCGAGCGCGATCAGCAGAGCATCACGGCCGCCCGTCATCGGCACTTGGACGACTGAGGATGGGCTGCCTGAGGATGCCCCCTCGACCCGCTCGCGGATCTGTGCAGCAAATTCGCTCAGCGGCGCGGATTGCGCTTCGCTCTCGCGTTGGAGGCCGCCCCGAAACATCGATACCTGCCCTGCGGGCACATGAGCCGCCGGCAGGTGCTCCCGGTCAGGTGGTGGGACAGGCGGATGGCTCGCCGGGGAAAACCCCTGCAGGGTTGCCGGCTCGACAACGGCAGGATGCACCTCCAGCGGCGCGTCCTCGTCCGGATCGCCGGCCGGATTGTCCGACGGCCAGATCGCGGCGGATGGGGCGGCCACCGTTGGCGTCATACGCTCGGCAAAGGCCTGCGATACCGGCTCCGCTGGCGTTGAAACGTAGGCCTCCATGCGCGGCGCGGCAGGGGAAGGCGGCGGGGCCGGCTCGCTTGCAAGAGACTCGCGCACAAAAGCCTGCACGGCTTTCACACCCTGTTCCTTCAGGATGCGCTGCACGCCCTTGATCGTGTAGCCTTCCTTGTAAAGGAGATGGCGGATGCCCTTGAGCAGCTCGACATCATCCGGGCGATAATAGCGCCGGCCACCGCCACGTTTGAGTGGCTTGATCTGCCCGAAGCGCGTCTCCCAGAAGCGCAGCACGTGCTGCGGAAGATCGAGATCCTCGGCAACCTCGCTGATTGTGCGGTAGGCATCGGGTGCCTTGTCCATCACGGATTCATCTCCCGGCAGCGGCTAGATCGGGCTGCATTGCCCGATCTGGGCCCAAGACGACGCATGGCGCAACTGTCTGGGACCGTTTACGCCTCGTCGGCCATTTCCTGCCCGTTGATGCGGGCCTTCATGACATTGGACGGCTTGAACACCAGCACGCGGCGCGGCGTGATCGGCACCTCGACGCCCGTTTTCGGGTTGCGGCCGATGCGCTCGCCCTTCTGCCGCACGACGAAGGAGCCGAAAGACGACAGCTTCACGGTTTCACCCTTGGCCAGCGTATCACTGATCTCGCGCAAGACAGTCTCGACAAGATCAGATGATTCGGCCCGGCTCAATCCAAGCTTCTGATAAACGGCCTCGCAGAGATCCGCTCTGGTAATCGTTTGGCCTGCCATCTTGCGCGTTCCTGTCTAATTTAAGATAAATTGAATTGTATCTCTATGATATTGAACGGTATTCGGCGCATTGATCGGGGTCAAGCGACTTACAGCCTGAAAAGCGCCGACCCCCAGGTGAAGCCACCGCCCATCGCCTCGATCAGAACGACCTGCCCCTTCCTGATGCGACCATCCCTGATCGCCGTATCGAGCGCAAGCGGGATCGAGGCCGCCGAGGTATTGCCATGATCCTGCACGGTCAGCACGACCTTTTCGGGCGCGATCCCCAGCTTGTCGGCGCTGGCGGTGATGATGCGGCGGTTGGCCTGATGCGGCACGAACCAGTCGATGGTCCCGGCGGAATAGCCCGTGGCGGCGAAGGCATCATGGATGACATCCGTGATCATGCCGACGGCATGCTTGAACACCTCGCGTCCCTCCATCCGCAGATGGCCGACGGTCCCGGTTGTCGACGGCCCGCCATCGACATAGAGCTTCTCGCGATGCCGCCCGTCCGAGCGCAGGTGCGTCGTCAGGATGCCCTGATCATCGGGCGTGCCGGCAGCGTCATAGGCTTCGAGCACCACCGCACCCGCGCCATCGCCGAAGAGCACGCAGGTTGTGCGATCCGTCCAGTCGAGGATGCGCGAGAAGGTCTCCGCGCCGATCACCAGCGCGCGCTTGTTCGCGCCCGAGGTCAGGAAGCGGTCAGCCGTCGCGAGCGCGAAAACGAAGCCGGAGCACACCGCCGCGACATCAAAGGCGACGCCGTGCGTGATGCCGAGATTGGCCTGAACCTGCGTCGCCACCGCGGGAAAGGTGAAATCCGGCGTTGCAGTGCCCACGATGATCAGATCGATATCCGAGGCCTTGAGCCCGGCGTGCTCCAGCGCGCGCGTCGCGGCCTTGGTCGCCAGCATGCTCGTGGTTTCGCCCGTCGCAGCGACATGGCGCGCCTTGATGCCGGTGCGCTGGGTGATCCACTCGTCCGAGGTATCGACCCGCTTGGCAAGGTCTTCGTTGGTGACGCGGTTCGCGGGCAGATAGCTCCCGACACCCACAATTCTGGAGCGACGCATGCTCACCTTTCCGTCCCGTTCACCAGCGCTTCGGGCGATTTTGCGGCCCCCGAGGCCTCAACCATCGAGGACGATGCCCCCGGAAGCACCCATTCGCCACGCTCCGCGAGCGCCTTCGAAATCTTGGCCAAAAGCTCGTATTTCACCATGTCGTAGGCAACATCGATTGCATTGGCAAAGCCGAGCGCATCCGTACCGCCATGGCTCTTGACGACGATGCCGTCAAGCCCGAGGAACACGCCGCCATTCGAGCGGCGCGGGTCCATCTTGTGGCGCAGCGCCTTGAATGCGCCACGCGCAAAGACATAGCCGATCTTCGCCAGCAGCGACCGGCCGATCGCCTCGCGCAGGTATTCGCCGATCTGCTTGGCGGTGCCCTCGGCGGTCTTCAGCGCGATATTGCCGGAGAACCCTTCGGTCACCACGACGTCGGTGGTGCCCTTGCCGATGTCGTCGCCCTCGACAAAGCCCTTGTAGTCGAGGTTCGGCAGGTTGCTCTCGCGCAGGATGCGCCCGGCTTCCTTGACCTGCTCGACGCCCTTGATCTCCTCAACGCCAACATTGAGCAGGCCGACGGTGGGGCGCTCGACATCAAAAATGATCCGCGCCATCGCCGATCCCATGATCGCCATGTCAACGAGGTTTTCCGCCTCGGCCCCGATGGAGGCCCCGAGATCGAGCACCACGGATTCGCCCTTGGCCGTCGGCCACAGCCCCGCAAGCGCGGGCCGGTCCATGCCCTGCATCATCTTGAGGCAGAAGCGGGCCATGACCATGAGGGCACCGGTATTTCCGGCCGAAACGCACACATCGGCCTCGCCCTTCTTGACCGCGTCGATCGCCATCCACATCGACGACTTGTAGCGGCCGGCGCGCAACGCCTGGCTCGGCTTGTCGTTCATCGAGATCGCGACGTCGGAATGGTGGACGGTGCATTTGTCCTTGAGCGCCGGGAATTTCTCCAGCTCGGCGTTGATCTCCGCCTCGCGACCGAAAACCACGAACCGCGCATCGGGATGACGTTCAAGAGCGCGCGCGGCGCCGGGAATCACGACCGAGGGGCCATGATCGCCCCCCATCGCATCCAGCGAAATACGCACGAGGCCGGTTTTCGCTTCGTTCATGCCAGAAGTAAGCCTCCAGATACGATCGAAGCAGGCGCCTCATCGAGCGGCCCCCAACCCAAAAAAGGGGGTGTGACGGCATAGAATTTGTGCAGCGTTGACGCAAGCTGAAAACGGGGATCGAGGCAGAATTGCTGCCCTTCTCGCCCTAATCCGTATCCCGCCTGCCGAAACGACACCCGGATCAGCTGTCCTTGCGTTTGAGGGCGGCAAGCGCTGAGAAGGGCGAAACTTCCGGCTCGACGGGGTCGCCGCCCTTGAAGGCTGCACCCGGCTTTTTCGGGTAGGGATCAAGCTCCAGCGCCAGAAATTCGGTGACAATGGCACCAAGATCGATCGAGCCTTCGAGGATCGGGTCCGGCGGTTCGAAATCGGCATCGCCGTTTTCTTCGGCCCGCTTCGTCATTTTCTCGATCAGGCCTTCCGGTGCCAGCTTCAGTGCCACCGGGGCCGAGATCGTCTGCTCGAAGGGCTCGAGGCTGACGACACAGATCGGAGAATAACGCGCGTCAAGTTGACCCTCGATCGTCACCAGACCGCTGGCGGCCTGCGTGACCTTGAGATGTGCATTGAGGCTCTCGATTCCATCGAGATCAAGCGCTGCAGCCATCCGCGCGCGCGCCTCGGCATCGGGCGCGAGCTTGAAATGCTGCTCGCCATGCAGCGTCGCAACGGGGGTCGGGAGGGAATAGGGCAAATCGGTCTTCTTCATGGGTCGATCCCGGAAAAGCAGGGGATATTCGGCTGCGCAAGCATGTCGCCGTGAACGTTAATGAGCGAGCACGCCGCCCGCAAGCAGGTCTTCGAGCGAGGCGGCATCCAGCCGCGCCGTAATCCCGGCGATCTCGGACAATAGTCCGCCGGCAACCGCCTCCGGCGCGATCCGGCCTGCAAAGAGATTGCGTGAGAGCGCGAGCCGCAAGGCAGGTTCATCCAAGGCAGGCTCATCCTTGAGGGCAGCCGTATAGGCTTCGGCGCGACCATAAAACCCTTGCGCCAGCTTCTTGATCTTCTTGCCGACCGAGAGATCACTGACCCCCATGAGCCGGAGCCCTTCATCGAGGCCGGCGAACACCCGGTCGACCAGTTCCTGAGCGATGCTCTCCGCCGGCGCCGGCAAGACCTTCAGCCGCTTCAGAACCAGTGTGGTAACAAGCACAAGACGCTCGAAGCGGCCCTCGAAGTCATCGCTGACACCAAAATCGCGATAGGCGGCCGGCGCGCGCGCCGCTGCCACGATATCGCCGTAGAGCGCTGCGACAGGATCGGGTCTTGATTTGAAGAACGGCAGACGGATCATCGGGGGCGCGGTCCTGGAAGCTGATCGGCTTCAAACGGTGGGGTTTGCCTCCTCGCCTGCCGGAAACGGTAGATCGGGAGACAAATTTGAGGGATGAACGATTGTCTTTCCCACTCAATTTGGGCATCCATAGCGGCGTTCGGTCTTGCACGCAAAGCGTTCGGGCCGTTTGCAACCGGAATTCTCGGCCTGGCCTGCCCGAAGCAGCCAGCCCAATCGTGGAGTAGAGAGCCTTGAAGCGCGTCCTGACCCGTTCCCGTGCAGCCACAATCCGTTTGGGCGGTGTCGCCCTCGCCGCGCTGCTGCTCGGCGGCTGCATGGCTGACCAGAGCCCCGGCACCCGCGGCTTCGTGCTCGATGAAAAGGCGCTTGACCAGATCAAGCCGGGCTCCTCGGCGGAGCAGGTCGTGCTTGTGCTCGGCACGCCTTCCACGACGTCCACGGTGGGCGGCAAGACCTATTATTACATCTCGCAGAAGGTGAGCCAGCGTTTCCAGTTCATGGACGAGAAGATCACCGATCAGCGCGTGATCGCGATCTATCTCACCGACAAGAACAAGGTCGAGCGCGTCGCCAACTACGGGCTGAAAGACGGCGTGGTGTTCGATTTCATCTCGCGCACGACGCCGACGGGCGGCATCGAGAACAGCTTCGTCACCAGCCTGTTCCGCCGCATTGGCGCCAGCGCGGTGTGACACCCGCCGTCAAGGCTGTTGGCCCGCAAGGGCCCTTTCCTTTCTGACCAACAAAAACCCCGCGGTTTCCCGCGGGGTTTGTTTTTTCGGGTCTGGACTGCCGCTTAATGCGCGAGGATCGCCAGCAGCAGCAGGGCCACGATGTTCGTGATCTTGATCGCCGGATTCACGGCCGGGCCGGCGGTGTCCTTGTAGGGGTCGCCGACGGTATCGCCGGTGACGGAGGCCTTGTGGGCATCCGAGCCCTTGAGGTGCTTCACGCCGTCCTTGTCGACGAAACCGTCCTCGAACGACTTCTTGGCGTTGTCCCAGGCGCCGCCGCCCGAGGTCATCGAGATCGCAACGAAGAGGCCGTTGACGATCACGCCGAGGAGCGAGGCACCGAGCGCGGCAAAGGCCGAGGCCTTGGAGCCGGAGATCGCGAGCACACCGAAGTAGACGACAACAGGCGCGAGAACCGGCAGCAGCGACGGGATAATCATCTCCTTGATCGCCGAGCGGGTGAGGATATCCACCGCGCGGGCGTAATCCGGCTTCTGCGTGCCCTGCATGATGCCGGGCATTTCACGGAACTGGCGCCGCACTTCCTCGACCACCGAGCCCGCCGCCTTGCCGACGGAGGTCATCGCGATGCCGCCGAAGAGGTAAGGGATCATGCCGCCGAAGATCAGGCCCGCGACGACATACGGGTTCGAAAGGTCGAAGGAGACCGTGCCCATGCCCTTGAAGTAGGGATAGAGCTTCGAGCCGGCCCTGTCCGCTTCCGCCGCGAAGTGCTGGAGATCATACGCGAAGGCCGCGAACAGCACGAGCGCGCCGAGACCCGCGGAGCCAATGGCGTAGCCCTTGGTGACGGCCTTGGTCGTGTTGCCGACCGCGTCGAGCGCATCGGTCGAGTGGCGGACTTCCTTGGGAAGGCCGGCCATTTCGGCGATGCCGCCGGCGTTGTCCGTCACCGGGCCGAAGGCGTCGAGCGCCACGATCATGCCGGCAAGACCGAGCATGCTCGTTGCAGCGATGGCCGTGCCGAACAGGCCCGCGAGCTGGAAGGTGACGATAATGCCGCCGACGATGACCATCGCCGGGAGCGCCGTCGATTCGAGGCTGACCGCGAGACCCTGGATCACGTTGGTGCCATGGCCGGTAACCGAGGCCTGCGCGATCGAGACCACCGGACGTTTGCCGGTCGCGGTGTAGTACTCGGTGATCACGACGATCAGCGCCGTGACAATGAGGCCAATGATGCCGCACCAGAACAGCGCCATGCCGGTGATGGACTGGCCGGCGACCTTGCCGACCTCGCCCCAGCCGATCATGTACTGGGTCGAGAGCCAGAGACCGGCAATCGACAGCACGCCAGTGGCGATGAGGCCCTTGTAGAGCGCGCCCATGATCGAGCCATTGGCACCGAGCTTGACGAAATAGGTGCCGACAATCGAGGTGACGATGCAGGCGCCGCAGATCATCAGCGGATAGAGCATCATTGCCGAGAGGTTGGCCGCCGTGCCGAAGAAGATCGCCGCCAGAACCATCGTCGCGACCACGGTCACGGCGTAGGTCTCGAACAGGTCCGCTGCCATGCCGGCGCAGTCACCGACGTTGTCACCGACGTTGTCGGCGATCGTCGCCGGGTTGCGCGGATCATCTTCCGGGATACCGGCCTCGACCTTGCCGACGAGATCGGCGCCGACGTCGGCACCCTTGGTGAAGATACCGCCGCCAAGACGGGCGAAAATCGAGATCAGCGAAGCGCCGAAACCAAGCGCGACCAGCGCGTCGATCACGGTGCGGTCATTCGGCTTCAGGCCGAGACCCGAGGTCAGGAACGCGTAGTAACCCGCAACGCCGAGCAGCGCGAGACCCGCCACCAGCATGCCGGTCACCGCGCCCGCCTTGAAGGCGATGTCGAGACCACCCGCGAGCGACTTGATCGCGGCCGCAGCCGTGCGCACGTTTGCCCGCACCGACACGTTCATGCCGATAAAGCCGGCAGCGCCCGAAAGAACCGCGCCAATCAGGAAGCCGATGGCAACCTGCCAGCCGAGCAGTGCCCAGGCCGCGGCAAAGATGACAACGCCGACAACGGCGATGGTGTTGTACTGGCGCTTGAGATAGGCGCTGGCGCCCTCCGCGACGGCGCTGGCGATTTCCTGCATCCGCGCGTTGCCCGCATCCTGCGCCATGACCGATTTGATCGTGATAATGGCATAGAGGATCGAAAGGGCACCGAGCGCGATGATAGCGAGAAGAGCTGTCATGAATGTTACTCGTTTTTTGCTG
Organism: Beijerinckiaceae bacterium; assembly: GCA_009773635.1. Lineage (GTDB taxonomy): Bacteria > Pseudomonadota > Alphaproteobacteria > Rhizobiales > Beijerinckiaceae > Rhabdaerophilum. The sequence continues at coordinate 158,921 of WSYC01000007.1, forward strand.
TGCTCGTCATGAATGGTCAGCCCAAGGCATCGGCCTCCCTGCCCTTGCCCGCTGATCGTCAGCGGTGTTAGCAAAGCTTTAACGTTTAATCCACGCTCCGTTTGTCGAATGTTGTGGCTTTTCCAGCGAAAAAGGCCGGGCTTTCGCTATTCTCCAGCGGTCATCGCCTGCTTTTTCTCGTGCCGGATGAGCCAGAGCACGAGGATCACTGCCGCGATTACGAACGGGAAGATCGTCACGTTCAGCGTGCCCCAGCCGAAATTCGCGAGGATCTTGCCCGCCGACAGCGAGGCGACGGAGGTCGTCACGAAGACGACGAGATCATTGATGCCCTGCACTTTTGTCCGTTCGCTCGGTTTGAGCCCCTCGACCACCAGCGTCGACGCCCCGACGAAAGCGAAATTCCAGCCGAGGCCCAGCAGGATCAGCGCCGCGAAAAAATGCTCGACCGAGAGACCCGACAGCGCCACCACCCCGCACAGCGCCAGCAACACGAGGCCGAAGATCATCACCGGATAGACCCCGAACCGCGTGATGAGGTTTCCGGTGAAAAAGCCCGGCAGGAACATGCCGACGATGTGCCATTGAATGGCGAGCGTCGCATCGGTCGTCGAATGGAAGCAGCCGATCATCGCCAGTGGCGTCGCGGTCATGATGAGGTTCATCAGCGCCTGTGAAATGGCCCCGCACACGACCGCGACCCTGAGCCGCGGCGAGCGGAAAATCTCGCGCATCGGGCGGGCCTCCCCGGGCGTGCCGACACCCGAAGGCACGGGATCGAACCGCAGGAACCCGAGCACCACGATCGCCAGCGCCGCGACCACCGCCTGCCCGATGTAACTCGGCAGGAAGGTGAAGGGCGGCATCAGATCCTTGGTGAAAATCACCAGTTGCGGCCCGACAATCGCGGAGGCGAGCCCGCCGACCACAACATAGGAAATCGCGCGCGGGCGAAACGCCGGGCTCGCGCTGTCCGCCGCGCCGAAGCGATAGGAGATCACGAAAGCCTGATAGGCCCCGCACAGCATGGTGGCGGCAAGAAAACTCCAGAACAGCGCTTCCTTCACCGACCACGCTGCGAGCAGACCGGCGACAACGCCGATACCGGCACCGATACGGTAGGCATCCTTTCGCCCCATCAGCCGCATCATCCAGGCCGCGGGCATCGTCGCGAGCGCGGTGCCGACAACGAACGCCGTGATCGGAGCCGTCGCCCAATCCGGCGAGGGTGCGAGCACGGAGCCGACCAGCGCGCCGGTCGCGATCACCACGGAGGCGTTGGCGCCGGCGAGCCCCATCGCCACGGCAAGGACAATCGCGTTCCGCCGCGCCTGGACATCGTTATGGGGCATTATGCAAATCCTAGAAATGGCGATACGAGCGACAAACGAAATCGCGGATCAAACCGTCCCGCGTGCGCCACTCCGCGCCAGAATCGATGGGCGAAAGAGCGCCAATCTTCGTAACAGGCACGCCGGAACGCAAGGCCCGTTCTTCAAAGGCTACGGCATTTTCGGGCGGGATGGCCGCGAGGATTTCGTAGTCATCCCCGCCTGTCAGTGCGACATCAAGCAGGCTCGGCTCCAGCGCGATCGCCGCGCGCACCGCCGGCGACAACGGAACGGCATCGACATCGAACCGCCGTCCAAGCCGGGCTGCGAGCTTGTCGCCATCGCCGACAAGCCCGTCCGAGATATCCATCGCACCGCGCGCATGAGCGAGCAGTGCCGGCGCGAGCGCCACGCGCGGCTGCGGGTGCAGGTAGCGATCGTCAAGGTATGCGCGATGCTCGGGTTGAAGACGCTTCACCCAATCCGCGGACGAATCGAGCCGGAGGCGCAACCCCAGTGCTCCATCGCCGATCGTGCCGGAAACATAGAGAAAATCCCCAACCTCCCCGCCCTGCCGCATCACCATGCGGCCTGCGGCAACTTCGCCCAACGCGGTGATCGAGAAAAAAGCCTGCCCGGTTTTCACGGTATCACCGCCGAGCAGCGGGACGGCATAGGCCCGGCTGTCCTCCGCAAGTCCTGCAGCAAAAGCGGCAAGCCAGGCATCATCCTGTCGCGCCCCGCGCCCGAGCGCGAGCAAGAACCCCTTCGGCACCGCGCCCTTGGCCGCAAGATCGGAGAGATTCACCCGGAGCGCTTTGCGCGCGATTGAGGCCGGCGGATCATCGGGGAAGAAATGCACGCCCTCGACCAGCGCATCTTTGGTCAGCACGAGATCGGTGCCCGGCGAAGGCTTCAAGAGCGCCGCATCATCCAAAAGGCCGAGCGCACCCTCGCCCGCCATCGGCGCAAAGAGCTGTGCAATGAGATCGAATTCCGAGAGGGGCGCGGGTATTTTTCTCATGCGCCCCTCGTTTCAAGGCTGCCGCGCCGGACGCGCGAGCTCCTCGGCGCGCACTTCCTTGGCAAGCCGGTCGAGCACAGCATTGATCATGCCGACCTCATCGCGCTCCAGAAACGCGGAGGCGATATCGACGTATTCCGAAATCGCGACGCGCACCGGTGTATCGGCCTTGAACATCAGCTCGTAGGCGCCGGCGCGCAGCACCGCGCGCATGATCGCCTCGATGCGTTTGAGCGGCCAGCCATCCGCCAAGAGGTGATCGACCTTGCGGTCAATCTCGATCTGCTCATTGAGGACGCCTTCAACGATGGCGCGGAACAGCTTGCCCTCGGCAGGCTTGTACTGGTCGCCCTCGATCTCCCGCCCCATCCAGAAGCTCTCGAACTCGGCGAACACCTCGTTGAGGCCCTTCGCGGCGATTTCCATCTGGTAGAGCGCCTGTACGCCCGCAAGGCGCGCGTTGGAGCGCTTCTCGCCGCGCGAAGCGGGTGGCGTTTTCGGTTTCGGGCTGTCCATCTCGCTCATCGGATGTCGCCTCGCTTGAGCGCGTAGAGCGCGAGTGCGGCGCGGGCGGCATCGCCACCCTTGTCGCCCTTGGCGGGATTGGCGCGCACTTCGGCCTGCTCGAGGTTCTCGACCGTAAGAATGCCATTGCCGAACGCCAGCCGACGGCGGGTCGCCAGCGCGATCAACTCGCGCGCGCTCTCGTTGGAGACGATTTCGTAATGCGTCGTCTCGCCACGGATGACGACCCCGAGCGCCACGAAGCCGTCGGCGCGGCGCGTGCCGTCCTCCGCCTGCTGGCGGATCATCTCGATCGCGATCGGAATTTCGAGCGCACCGGGCATGGTGACAACCTCGCTTGTCGCGCCTGACGCCGCAAACGCAGCCTCGGCACCCGCGATCAGCTGGTTGTTGAGATCGTCGTAATACCGCCCTTCGACGATGACGAAATGCGCGCCCTTCGCATCGACAACGGGAAGGGCGCGGCGCGCGGCCTCGGCCATGAAGCAGGTCTCCTGGAAGTCTTTCGTGATCTGGTAGCGGGAATAGAGCGCTCAGGCGGTTTCCGCAAGGCGTGCTGCGTAGCGCGCCATCAGATCGACCTCGAGATGCACGCTGTCGCCGGTTCTGCGCGCGCCCCAGGTCGTGACCTTCAGGGTATGCGGGATGAGGAGCACCGAGAAACGATCATCCACCACCGAATTGACCGTCAGGGAGACGCCGTCGAGCGTCACCGAGCCCTTGGCGGCGATGAACCGGTGCAGCGGGCGTGGCGCACGGAGGATGAAACGGGCCGTTGCGCCCCAGTTGGCATCATCGGGTACGATGTCCTCGCGCAGGATGATATCGGCACGGCCGTCGACATGCCCGGTGACGATATGCCCCCCGAGTTCGTCGCCGATCTTCATCGCGCGCTCGAGGTTGAGCTTCGTGCCGACATGCCATTGACCGGCATGGGTCAGGCGCAACGTTTCCGAGGCGGCCTCGACCTCGAACCAGGCGCCGGGGTGGCTGTCGGTGCGCCCGTGCCGCGCTTCGCCCAGATGCGTGACGGTAAGGCAGATGCCGGCGCAGGCAATCGACGCGCCGATTGCGATTGTCGCGGGATCATACTCGCTGGCGATGCGGAAGCGGCGCAGCGTATCCGTGCCTTCCGCGTGCACGATCTCGCCGATATCGCTGACAATGCCGGTAAACATCAGGATCCTGCCACTTCAGGGTTGCGCATCGAAAAGACCTGCAGCCGGTCCGGCCCGATCATCCGTTCTTCGCCGATATTGGCGTTTTCGAGCTGATCGGCAAGGGCCGGGCCGATGGCCTTGAGCCCCGCGCCGGCCACGTTTGGCCCCGTGAGCAGCACGAGTTCGTCGCAGAGCCCGGCCTTCATCATGGCATCGGCGAGGGTCGGCCCAGCCTCAACCAGCACCCGCGTGATGCCGCGTGCCGCAAGCGCCCCCATCGCCGCCGCCAGATCGAGACGATCTCCGGCGCGGGGGATCGCCAACACCTCGACATCGGGCAGCCCGGCAAGGCGCGCCTGCACCGCGACCGGCTCCGCGGTCATGATGACAACGGGCACGCGCCCGGCATCGCGGACCAGTCGCGCGGCGGGATCGATCCGACCTGCGGTATCCAGCACAACCCGCAGCGGCGACCAGTCCGCCATGCCCGGCAGGCGGACATCGAGCAGCGGATCATCCGCCAGCACCGTGCCGATCCCCGTCACCAGCGCATCGGCATCCGCCCGGAGGCGATGGACGTAGGTGCGGGCTTCCTCGCCGGTAATGGCAATCGGGCGGCGATCCGGCGTCGCGGCAAACCCATCGGCGGTCTGCGCGAGCTTGACCCGCGTGAACGGCCGGTTGAGCCGTACGCGCTGGCAATGGCCGCGATTGAGTTCGGCTGCCTCCATGCCGAGAACGCCGTCCTCGACCGGAATTCCGGCGGCACGCAGCCGCGCCGAACCTTCCCCGGCCGCAAAGGGGGACGGGTCCGCCGCGCCGATCACGACGCGTGCGATGCCGGCCTCCAGGATGCGCTCCGTGCACGAAGGGCCGTAAACACGCTCCGAGCGCCGGGCGCAGGGCTCCAGCGTGACATACATCGTCGCACCGCGCGCGGCAGCGCCCCCAGCGCCGCGACGCTCGGCATCGGCGCCGTGCGCCCAAGTCCGCGACGCGCCAGCGCCAAGGCCGCCCGCATGAACGCCTGATCACGCGATTCCGGCATCAATCGCGTGTCCCGCCGGCTTCGTCATTGCCGGCCTCGCGCTGATCGGCGCTCAACTCGTCGATCAGGACGCCGAATTCCTTGGCTTCGGTGAAATTGCGATACACCGAAGCGAAGCGCACATAGGCGATATCATCGAGGGTTTTCAGCGCTTCCATGACGAGCGAGCCGATATCCTCGCTGGTGATCTCGCCCTCACCCTGGCTTTCGAGTTGGCGCACCACGCCGTTGATGAGGCGCTCGACCCGCTCCGGCTCTACCGGGCGCTTGCGCAGCGCCACCTCGATCGAGCGCGCGAGCTTGTCCCGGTCAAACGGCGCGCGCTTGCCGGAGCGCTTGAGCACCGTGATCTCGCGCAATTGCACGCGCTCGAAGGTCGTGAAGCGCCCGCCGCAATCCGGGCAGACTCGCCGGCGGCGGATCGCGGAATGATCCTCCGAGGGGCGACTGTCTTTCACCTGCGTATCGAGTGATCCGCAATAGGGGCAACGCATGGCGTGAGTTCCTTTCCACCCCCCCTGTAGCGGGCTGAAGCCGGGTTCTCAATAGATCGGGAACCGCGCTGTCATCGCGTGAACACGCACCTTGACCGCCTCCTCAACAGCGCCGTTGCCCGCTTCGCCGTTTTTCGCGAGCCCGTCGATCACGTCGCCAATCATCTCGGCGATGGCCTTGAACTCCGCGATGCCGAACCCGCGCGAGGTCGCCGCCGGGGTCCCCAGCCGGATGCCGGAGGTCACCATCGGCTTTTCCGGGTCGAACGGAATGCCGTTCTTGTTGCAGGTGATATGCGCGCGCCCGAGCGCCTTCTCGGCCAGCGTGCCGGTAACCTTCTTGGGGCGGAGATCGACCAGCATCAGGTGGTTGTCCGTACCATCCGCAACGATCGCGAAGCCGCGCGCCTTCAACCCCTCGGCGAGCGCCTGCGCATTCGCCACCACCTGATGCGCATAGGTCTTGAACTCCGGCCGGAGTGCCTCGTGGAACGCCACCGCCTTCGCGGCGATGACATGCATCAGCGGGCCGCCCTGCAGGCCGGGGAAGATCGCCGAATTCACCTTCTTGGCGATATCGGGGTCGTTGGTGAGAATCATGCCGCCGCGCGGGCCGCGCAGGGTCTTGTGCGTCGTGGTGGTCACGACATGCGCGTGCGGGAACGGCGAGGGATGCGCACCGCCCGCCACGAGACCCGCGAAATGCGCGATATCGACCATGAAATACGCGCCGACAGCGTCGCAGATGCGGCGGAAACCTTCGAAATCCCAATGCTTCGAATAGGCCGAGCCGCCCGCGATGATGATCTTGGGCTTGTGCTCATGGGCGAGGCGCTCGACCTCTTCCATGTCGATGAGGTGCGTGTCCTTGTCGACATTGTAGGAGACGACGTTGAACCATTTGCCGCTCATGTTGACCGGCGCGCCATGCGTGAGATGCCCGCCAGCGGCAAGATTGAGACCCATGAAGGTCTCGCCCGGCTTCATCAGCGCCAGAAACACGCCCTGATTGGCCTGGCTGCCGGAATTCGGCTGCACATTCGCGAAATCACAGCCGAACAGCTGCTTGGCACGGGAGATCGCGAGGTCCTCGGCGATATCGACAAACTGGCAGCCGCCGTAATAGCGCTTGCCGGGATAACCCTCGGCGTATTTGTTCGTGAGCACCGAGCCCTGAGCTTCGAGCACCGCGCGGGAGACGATGTTTTCCGAGGCGATCAGCTCGATCTCGTCGCGCTGGCGCCCAAGCTCCAGTTGCACGGCCTTGGCGATCTCGGGATCGACATCAGCGAGGCCGGCGGAGAAAAACGAATTGGAGCGGACGGGGGCAGCGGTCATCGGAACACCTCGCGAGGGGATTGCGGCTCGGCAAGCGGGCTGTCTAGACGGAATGCCCCGATGCGGCAAGGGAGCACTGCTCTCGCGCCGTCCTCCTCACCCCACCCACTCGGCGGCCTTGGCGAGATCGATATTGCCCCCGCACAGGAGGATGCCGACCCGCTCGCCGGGCTGCGGCGTGTAAGCTCCCGAAAGCGCGGCCGCCAGCGCCGCCGCGCCGCCGGGCTCGGAGAGCAGTCGATAGTCCCGCCACAGCGTCGCGATGGCCTGCCGGATCGCGGCATCATCGACCAGCACGATATGATCGACGTGCCGCGCGGCGATTGAATGCACGAGCGGGCCGACATTGCGCGCGCCGAGCGAATCAGCGGCGATGGATTCGACCGCGACATCCACCGGGCCGCCGGCTTCCAGCGCTGCGTGGAGCGCGCGCGAGCCTTCCGGCTCGACGCCAACCACCTTCACGCCGCGCGGCTGGAGAACGCGCGCGATGCCGGACACCAGCCCGCCGCCGCCCACCCCGATCAGCACCGTATCAAGCTCGGCCTGCTCGGCCCATTCGAGCCCGAGCGTGCCCTGCCCCTCGATCGTGGCTTCGGCGGCGAAGGGGTGGATCTTGAACGCGCCGCTCTGCGCGACATAGGCATCGCACGCCGCCTGCGCATCGTCATAGCGCGCGCCGCCGATCACGACATCCGCGCCGAAGCGCCGGATGGCCGCGATCTTCGAGGGGCTTGAAATCTCCGGCACGAAAATCCGCGCCTTCTGCCCGAGCTGGCTGGCGGCATAGGCCACCGCCGCACCATGATTGCCGCCGGAGGCTGCCGCAACACCGGCCGGGCCGATCTCGTTCGAGAGCAGCGAGTTGAACGCGCCGCGCGTCTTGAAGGAGCCTGCGAACTGCGTCAGTTCCAGCTTGAAATTGGGAATAAATTCCCCACCCAATGCGCCCCGTGCCAGCTTGAGCACGGGGGTGACGCGGATATGCGGGAGGATGCGCGCATAAGCTGCACGCGACGAATCAGTTGCTGAAAATGTCTTCATCATGCTCCTCGCCTAGCACGATGGCTTGGCGGGGAACAAGTTTCCGGGCTTTTATTCCGGCCGGTCGTCGCCTTCGCGCAGCGCTTCCGTGACAGCACCGGGGCCGACGCCATCGCGGCCGTAGATGTCATCGCGGAACTGGATCACGCCCTCCGGCGTGCCCCAGGCGGTGATGTAGACCCAGTAGACCGGGATCGGTTCGCGCGGGCGCGCATCCTGCCGCTGGCCGGAGCGCAGCGCGGCGTCGATCGCCTCGCGCGTCCACTGCGGGTTGTCCTGCAGGATCCAGTAGATGTAATCGCGCACGTTCTGCACGCGCACGCAGCCCGAGGAGACGAAGCGGTAATCGTCGCCGAAGATGCCCTTGGCGGGGGTGTCATGCATGTAGACGCCATGCGGATTGGCGATGTTGATGCGCACGAAGCCGAGCGAATTGAACTCGCCGCCCGGGTCCTGCCGGAACATATATTGCGTCGCCTCTTCCGAGTTCCAGTTCACCTGCGCCGGCGCGATTTCCTGACCCTGCCGGTTGATGATGCGGATTTTCTGCTCGGTGAGGTAATTGGGGTTCTTCCGCATCAGCGGAATGAGGTCTTTCTTGATGATCGAGGCCGGAACCGTCCAGGTCGGGTTGAAGTTCACATCAAGGATTTTCGCGGTCATGATCGGCGACTGGCGATCGATCTTGCCGACACCGGCGACATGCCGCGTCGCGACCTGCCCGTTATCGACGGTCTCGACATAAGCCGCCGGGATATTCGTCGTCACGTAGCGCGCGCCGAGGTTGCCCGAATACGAGCGCAGGCGGACGAGGTTCACTTCCAGCTGCTTGAGGCGGATCTGCGCCGAGGTATTGAGCGCGGCGTAGGTCTGCGCGCCGACAACGCCTGTTGGCGTCAGGCCGTGGCGGGCCTGATAGCGCTTGATGGCGGCATCGACGTAAGAGTCGAACACCTGCCCGCCCCCGACATTCGGCGAGAGATCGCCGAGTTCGATCAGCCGGTCGCGCAGCGGCTGCACGTTCGGATGGCGCGTGCCAAGCTTGAGGCGCTGTCCGGCGGGCAGCGGCAGATGCCCCCCCTTCGCGACGATATCCTGATAGAGGCGGATCGCGCCCTCGGTTGCCTGAATGGTCGCGCCGCTCAGAATCGGGTGCGGGGTGACGATGTTGCGGGTTTTCTGCCCGCCGACATCATAGCTCTGCGCCCATTCGGCCTGGCCACCGACCATACCGCCCTGCGCAATCGCCGGACCCGCCCAGAGGCCTCCAAGCACACCGGCGGTCCCCATCAGGAAACCACGGCGATCAACACCGCCTGTCAGGTTTGCCGCACGATCATCCCGCTGCATCTTATGCCCCATTTTCTTCCCGCGCCGGCATGGCCGACCTCTAATCCATACGCATCCATGCTTAAGCAAGAATGATCAGGCGATGAACAGGCGGCGAGAGTCTTCTGCACGCAGCCCGCAATTCACAATTACTCTTGGCCATTGGAAAGCGCGCGCTCTCCGGCAAAAATGTGGCAAGGCGCGCGATGGTCATGCCATTTTTGCCCGCTCACGCGTTCGTTACTGCGGTGTGCGGGCGCTGCAGCCAACCGGCAACACCTGGCAAGCAACGAAAAAGCCCGCCGGTGAGGGCGGGCTTTGCTCCAGGGCTGGCTCGGATATCGATCAGAGGCGGTAGCGGATCTGGTCGGTCCAGAAACGATCAAGGCGAAGAAGCGCCTGATTGAGGATGTCGAATTCCTGCGCCGAGATGCCGCCGATCTGCTCGACCGTGCGGACGTGCTTCTCGTAGATGCTGGCGACGATCGCGTGCACTTCCTGCCCTTTCGGCGCGAGGCGGATGCGGACGGAGCGGCGGTCGACCCGGCTGCGCTGATGGCTGAGATAGCCGAGCTCGACGAGCTTCTTGACGTTGTAGGACACGTTCGAACCGAGATAGTAACCACGAGTGCGCAACTCGCTGGCGGTCACGTCGTTGTCGCCGATGTTATACAGCAGCAGCGCCTGCACGCTGTTGACATCGGCACGGCCACGACGATCGAATTCATCCTTGATCACATCAAGGAGACGACGGTGAAGACGCTCGACCAGAGCAAGCGATTCAAGATAAAGCGGGCGGACGGCAATATCGACTTCCGTCTTCTGCTCAATACTGCGCGCAACATTTGCGTTATTCATGACACCAAACCCCTGTTTTGTTTGAGGCGTGCTTGTGCCCGTCCTCGTCTTATGTGAGGGAATGTATCGTCGTCCGATGAAAATGAGTTTAAATTCCAGCGTAAATTTTAAGTTTATACATTGCAGTGAACGAAGAATTGCAATCAGAAACTCTTAGTATTTTTAAAAAGTAAATCTGAATCTACATTTACCGTGTTTCGATGGCTGGCGAAACCTTTTGGATACCATCCCATTCCCGTCCATGAAAACTGGTCCAAGCGGTCAGAAATCGCCGAGATGGCGCCGGCGAACGGCAAACGTCAGCACGAAGAAAAAGAACAGCGCCAGCGCCGCGCCCGAGGCCGAGGTGAACCCCACCGCCTTGCCGAACCCGGAGAGGCCGAGGGCAATTTCCACAACCACCACGAACACCCAGAGGCTCTTGCCCCAGGGGGAATTGAGCCAGAGCCCGACCGCAGCAGCGCAGTCCACCAGCGCAAAACCGATGATCAGCGCCTGCCGCAGCCGGCTTTCGTCATGGAGCGCAGTATCGCCAAGCCCCATCACCAGCGCCCAGAACCCGATACCCTTGAACAGCCAGACAACGGCGGTGAAGCGCAGGAAGAGCACATACATCATATCCCAGCGAATACCGGGATTGTGGATTTCCGCGCCGATGGGCGGATCGTCGCGGCTGCCCGGCTCGATCACCATGTCGCCCGGCGGCCGGCGTTCCCTGGGGCGCAAGCCACCCTTGCCGTCCTTGTCGTTCCTGCCGAACGGGAAGACTGCCATGCGCTCACTCCCTCCCGAGCACGAGATCGCGCGGCAGCGGCGCAAAATGCGCAGCGATGACGGCATCGTCGAGATCGGTGATCTGTGCCGGGTTCCAGCGCGGCGCATTGTCCTTGTCGATGATCAGCGCCCGCACGCCTTCGTAGAAATCGCTGCCATGCACGATCCGGCTGACGATGCGGAATTCCATGATCATGGCATCGGCAAACGTGAGGTCGCCCCCGCGTTGCATCTGCTCGAAGGCGAGCGCCATGCTGGTCGGAGAGCGCGTCATCATGCCCTTGAGGGTTTCGGCAGCGAAGGTATCGTCCTCTGCGGCATCGCCCAGCGTCTCGATCACCGCCAACAGGCTGTGTTCGTTGAAATAGCGGTTGATCCGATCCTCGAACGCGGCCAGCGGCGCGGAACCGGCGTCTTCCGCGAAGCGGGCGGCGATCGTCTCGATACCCTCCCCTGTTGCCAGCGCGGCGATGATCTCGTCCTCCGCCCCGGAACGAATCGCGTGGGTCGCAAGCCCCAGCATCATCGCATCGGCGCGGCGGATGCGGGCACCGGTCAGCGCGAGATACATCCCGTAAGCCCCCGCAAGACGCGGCAGCGCGTAGGTCGCGCCGACATCGGGGAAAAAGCCGATGCCCACTTCCGGCATCGCGAACAGAAAATTCGGCCCGGCGAGCCGATAGCGCCCGTGCAGGGAAACCCCGACACCGCCGCCCATCACGATGCCGTCGATCAGCGCGATATAGGGCTTCGGGTAGCTCTGGATGAAAGCGTTGAGGCGATATTCGCGGTGCCAGAAATCGAGCGCGACATCCTGTTTTCCGGCCTTGCCGAGATCGTGCATCAGGCGGATATCGCCGCCGGCGGAAAAGGCCTTGCCGGTGCCGCAGATCAGCACCGAGGTCACGCCGTCATCGATCAGGAATGCGTCGAGCGCAGCCTGCAATCCGTCCACCATCGCATCATTGAGCGCGTTGAGGGCCTGCGGGCGGTTGAGCGTGACAAGGCCGAGACTGCCCCGCTTCTCGACAAGAATGTCGCCGCTTTCGATCCGCATCACGTTCTCCCTTGCTGACCCCTTCGCGGTAGCCTTGCGCGGGCACGGCGTCAATCGCGCCAATGCCGCCTGCCTACGCGAAAGGCTTTCCTTTGCGCCGCTGCCTTCTTATGAAAGAGAACCTGAACGGGAATGATCGACCATGCGTAATCCTGCTGCCGAACCCCTTGATCTTGCCCGCCGCCCGCGCCGTAACCGCAAGGCGGAGTGGGTGCGCCGGCTCGTGCGCGAGAACCGGATCACGACGGATGATCTCATCTGGCCGATCTTCATCAACGCAGGCGAGACCCCACGCGAACCCATCGCCTCGATGCCGGGGGTCGACCGGGTTTCGGTGGCTGAGGCCGTGAACGTGGCGAAGGAAGCGGTGGCGCTCGGCATCCCCGCGATCGCGATTTTCCCCAACACGCCGTCGCACCTGCGTGATGAGACCGGCTCGGAAGCGCTGAACCCGGATAACCTCACCTGCCGCGCGCTGCGGGCGATCAAGGCTGCTGTGCCCGGCCTCGGTTTGATCACCGATGTCGCGCTCGACCCCTACACCAGCCATGGCCATGACGGCTTGCTGGAAGACGGTCGCATCCTGAACGATGAAACCGTCGCGCTCCTGTGCCAGCAGGCGCTGGTGCAGGCGAAAGCCGGGGCGGATGTCATCGCCCCCTCGGACATGATGGACGGGCGCATCGGCGCGATCCGCGCGGCGCTTGACGACGCCGGCTTCACCGAGGTCTCGATCATGGCTTACTCGGCGAAGTATGCCTCGGCGTATTACGGCCCGTTCCGCGATGCGGTGGGCTCGGCGGGCACGCTGTCAGGCGACAAGAAAACCTACCAGATGGATTATGCCAACAGCGCGGAAGCGCTCGTCGAGGCCGAGCTCGATATCGCCGAGGGCGCGGACATGGTGATGGTGAAGCCCGGCCTGCCCTACCTCGATATCGTCCACCGGCTTAAATCGACCTTCGGCATGCCGACCTACGCGTATCAGGTTTCCGGCGAATACGCGATGCTCCACGCGGCGGCGGAGCGCGGGATGATTGATCTCGACAAGGCGATGGTGGAAACGCTCACCGCCTTCAAACGGGCGGGCGCGGACGGCATCCTGACGTATTTCGCGCCGCGGATGGCGCGCTATCTCGCCCAGAAGCCCTGACCATGCCCCCCTCCGCCGCGCGCCGGGGGATATGGTTCGTCCTCGCGCCCGTCCTCGGGCTTGCGCTCATCATCGTGCCGCTGTTTCTGGTCGGGGCACCGAATGTCGACGCCGAACAGGCGCGCCTCTGCCGCATGGTGCTGCCCGCGCTTTACCCCGAGGATGACGGCATCGAGATCCTCTCCAGCGAGCCGGGGCAGCGCAGCGCGGTGCATGTCGCCTTCCGCACCAGCGCGGGCGGGCGCGAGCATCTGCTCACCTGCCGGTTCGGCGGGATCGGCTATTCCGCCGCGAAACGCGATCTTGTCGCGATCCTGGTCGATGGTGTCGGCTTGGGTGAAGCCGCGTTCTATTTCGCCAAGGAACGTTGGCTCGAAAGCCGGCACGCTGTGCTGGCGGACCCCGGCGCTCCCGGTCAGGGCCGGGGCTGGATCACGCTCCCACGCGGGGCGGCGGTTGTGCTCCAGCATGCCATCAACGGGTTGCCGCGCACCGGCATTCTCGCGCTGCTCGCGCTCGCGACGGCGCTGATCTATGGCCTCATCGGGCGGATCAACCTCGCGTTTGGCGAATTCGCGGCGCTGGGCGGCATTGCCGCCAGCATGGGCGTCGTGATCGCGGTTCTCGCGGGGATTACAACCCCGCTGCTGGCGGCCACTCTGGCACTCATCGCAGCACTGGCGCTGAGTGCTCTCTATGGTTTTGCCATGGGCAGGGCCATTCTCTGGCCGCTGGCGACGACCGCCGCCCCCGGACGCAGCAGCGCTTCGGGTCAGCCGCTGCTGGTCGCCGGTGTCGGTATGCTCGTCGCCATTCAGGAAGGGCTACGGCTGGCGCAGGGTGCGGGAACGCTCTGGCTGCCGCCCGCGAGCGGCGAGGCCTGGCGCATCGCCAGCGCGCCGGGGTTCGACGTTGTCGCCCATCCGCGCCTCCTTGCGATGGTTGCGATCAACTGGCTTGCGATCGGGCTGACGCTCGCTGTCATGCACCGCACCGCGCTCGGGCGGGCGTGGCGGGCGAGCGCCGATGACCCTTTCGCCGCCAGCCTCTGCGGGATCGATCCCCGACGCCTGCTGATCACGATCAGCGCGCTTTCGACGATGCTTGCCGGCCTTGCCGGGGCAACAATCACGCTCAACTATGGCGGCATGCATTTTTCCGGTGGCACCCTCATCGGGCTCACCGGGCTGATCGCGGCCATCCTCGGCGGCATCGGCTCGCTCGGCGGGGCGGTTCTCGGCGGCGTGGTGATTGCCGGGTTTCAGGTTGGCTGGTCCGCCCTGCGCGATATCGCGCAGTGGGAACTCGCCACCTTCACGCTGCTGACGCTGGCGCTGATCCTGAAGCCGGGCGGGTTTTTCGGTTTTGCCGATGGCGCTCAGCGCAAGGCCTGACATAAACTGGATCTCTTTGCCGGAAGGACCGATTCATGAGCGCTCCACACGATGATTTTGCTGTCGATCTCGCAGCCGTTCAGGCCGCCGCGGCGCTTCTGAAGGGGCATGTCGTCCGCACGCCTTTCCTGCACGCACCGCGCCTCTCGACGCTCACGGGCGCGGAATGCTATGTGAAATTCGAGAACATGCAGGTGACCGGCTCGTTCAAGGAACGCGGTGCCTTTGTCAAAATGTCGAAACTCGATCCGGCCGCCAGCAATGCCGGCGTCATCGCGATGTCCGCGGGCAACCACGCGCAGGCCGTGGCCTATCACGCGCAGAAGCTCGGCATTCCCGCCACCATCGTGATGCCGGTCGGCACCCCGCACGTGAAGGTGGAGAACACCACCCGCTTCGGTGCGCGCGTCATCCTCGAAGGCACGACGCTGGCGGAAAGCCAGGGCCTCGTCGAAAAGATGATCGCCGACGAGGGCCTCATCCTGATCCACCCCTACGACGATGCCGATGTGATGGCCGGACAGGGCACGGTCGCGCTCGAAATGCTCGAGGACAACCCCGATCTCGACATGATCGTGATCCCGATGGGCGGCGGCGGGCTGATTGCCGGCAATGCCATCGCGATCCACGCGCTGAGGCCGGACATCAAGGTGATCGGCGTCGAGGTCGAGAGCTACCCCTCGTTCCACAATGCCTTGACCGGGGATACCCTGCCGATCGGCGGGCCGACGCTGGCAGAAGGCATCGCCGTCAAATACGTCGGGGCGAAAACCCTGCCGATCGTGCGCGAGCTTGTGGCGGATCACGTCATCGTGCCGGAAAGCGCTGTTGAACGCGCGGTGGACGCCTTCGCCACCCACCAGCGCTCGATGGCGGAAGGCGCGGGCGCAGCGGGTCTCGCGGCGCTGTTGCACAAGCCTGAGATGTTCCGCGGCAAGCGCATCGGCCTCATCCTGTGCGGTGGTAACATCGATGCCCGCATCCTCGCCTCAATCATGGTGCGCGAGCTGGAGCGCCGCGAGCGGATCGTCTCGTTCCGCCTGACCGGCGAAGATCGGCCGGGCTTTCTCGGCAAGGTCGCGACGCGGTTGGGCGATCTTGGCGCGAACATTCTGGAGGTCACGCACCGGCGCACCTTCCTCTCGGTGCCGGCGAAGGGCGTCTCGCTCGATGTCACCGTCGAGACGCGTGACGCGGAGCACGCCGCCGCGATCGTCGCTAGGCTGGAGGCGGATGGCTATTCCGTGCGCCGGATCGACGCGAACGGCGTGATGCTCCCCGTTCGATAGGCTCGGCGACCGGCTTGCCGTTCAAGGAACCGGCTTGTCGTTCAAGGAACCGGCTTGCCGAATCCGCGAAGGTGCGGAATGATCGCACCGGTTTGGGGCCAGCAGGATTATGACAGAACATCCGCGCAATACGCCGCAATTCTTTCTGACCTCGCCTTCCACCTGTCCGTATCTCCCGGAACGGCAGGAACGGAAGGTGTTCACGCACCTTGTCGGCAAGCGCGCGCTCCAGCTCAACGAGATCCTGACGCAAGGCGGGTTCCGGCGCAGCCAGTCCATCGCCTATCGCCCGGCCTGTGACGGGTGCCGGGCCTGCGTGTCGGTGCGGGTGCTGGTGCGGGAATTCGAGCCCTCGCGCGGCTTTCGCCGGATCCTCGCGGCCAACGCCGATCTCGCAGCCCGCATGGTCTCCGCACAAGCGACAGCGGAACACTACAGCCTCTTCCGCCGCTATCTCGATGCGCGCCATGCCGAAGGCGGCATGGTCGACATGTCGGTGCTCGATTACGCGTCGATGGTTGAAGACAGCCATGTCGAGACACGGCTCGTCGAGTATCGCCGCCCTCCGCAAGCCCCGGACGAGACCGCCGAGCTTGTCGGCGTGGCCCTGACGGATGTGCTCTCGGACGGGCTGTCGATGGTCTATTCGTTCTACGATCCCGAGCTGGCCGAGCGCTCGCTCGGCACCTACATGATCCTCGATCACATCGCCAAGGCGAAGGCCTTCGGCCTGCCCTACCTCTATCTCGGGTATTGGGTCGAGGGTTCGCGCAAGATGGCCTACAAGGGCCGCTTCCTGCCGCAGGAGCGGCTCGGCATGCTCGCCTGGGACCGCGTCGAGGCGTGAGACGTCGATTCAGCCGGTAAACCTAAGTCACTGCAGCGGAATCGTTTTTCCAACATGCGGTCCCGCTCATTTTCACGCGATGATTCAACGCGCTCGCCCTGAGGCTTTGCTTCAACATCCTGATGTTGAGAATCCGCTTCAGGCTGCCGGCACGCCGGCCAAAGCCGCCTCCAGCCGCTCGATCAACGCGGCTGCTTCCGAATAGCCTTTGCCCAGAAGGATGAGTTCATCCTTCCCCCCGGCATCCTGCCGGTGCAGCACGAGGGTCGGAAATCCGTCGATCCCGAAGCGCTGCGCCACCTGAAAATCGGCCAATGTCGCCTGCCGCATCTCCTCGCTGTCGAAGCTTGAGAGGAAGGCATCCCGCGCGATGCCGAAGGTCTCGGCATGGTCCGCCAGCACATCCGCCTTCGTGATGTCAGCCCCTGCGGAATAGAAGGCGCGCTGGATTGCCAGCATGAACGGATAGGCTTTCCCGGGGACCAGCGCGCGCACTGTGACAACAGCACGTGAAGCCGGCTCGGTATCGTAGATGAAGCCCGGCATCAGGCTGCGCGGACCGGTGAAATCCTGCCCGCTGAGATCGGCAATCCGGGCATACGTTTCGGCGAAAAAGCCGCGCATCTTGTCCGCAACCGGCTCTGTCGTGAAGGGGCGCAACCCGCCGGAGAACAGCAGCATCTCCACCCTGTCACCCAGTGCAGCCAGCACCGCGTTCATCTCGGGTGCAAAACCATAGCACCACGAGCACATGGTATCGGCGAAATAGAGAAGGCGCGGGCGGGCCAGCACCTGTGCTGCCGGATGTTCCGAGGCCATGGGTTCTCCCGAGAAAAAGCAGGCGGGGCTTTCCCCGCCCGCAAGAAATCAGACCAGATTTGTGTCAGGCCAAGATTAAGTCAGGCCTCGAGTTTGGCCGCAAGCTTGGCAATGCGCTCGCCATGCAGGCGGGCAAATTCGCGATCACCTTCCGGCGGGGTTACGTCTGCGGCGGCATTGTCTGCCTGCGTGACGACGCCCAGTGCCGAGCCGATGCGGTTCGGGACGTTGGCACCGGCATCCGAATTGCGGTTGATCTGCGCGTTCGGAACGCCCGGACCCGACCAGAGCATGCCATGCTGCATCGAGAGCACGATCATCGAGGTCAGCGTATGGTCCTTGTTGCCACCAAACGTGGCGCCAACGGTGAAGCCGGCGGCCAGCTTGTCCTTCCAGCCTTGCGTGAACCAGACCTTGGAGGAAGCCTCGAAAAAGGCACGCAGCGGCACCGAGACGTCACCCATGTAGGTCGGCGAGCCGAAAATCACGGCATCGGCGGCGCTGACGGCATCGAGAGCAGCGGTGAAATCCTGCGCAGCGCTTTCGAGCTTGATGATATTGGCGGTGGCCCCGCCGCGCTTGACGCCTTCGGCAACAGCCTTGGCGAGCGCTTCGGTGTGGCCGTAGCCGGAGTGATAGACAATTGCGACAGTCGTCATGGAAATCCCCTGATGGAACGTGATGAGGGATACATGGGTTGCACGCATGCAAACGGCAACTGGAAATCCGGCCAATAAACTTTGCAATTTTGCAAGAACTGCCGCCGCGACAAGAACTGCCGCCGCGATCAGCCCGTGAAGCGGTTCGAGCGCGGGAAGCCTTTCGGCGGCAGCCGGCCGGATTCGGCGCGATGGCCGAGCCATTCAGCGAGATCATTCCCCTTGAGGCTGAAGGTGCGGCCAGCACTGTCGAGCCAGGTCAGGCCGGCTTCGGAGGCAAAAGTCTTGATATCGGAGAGCCCGCCCTCCTTGTAGCGCTGGAGGCGCACGCCCTTGCCGCGCGGCAACTCCGGCACCTCGTTCAGCGGGAAGGCGAGCAGCTTGCGGTTCTCGCCGACGATTGCGACCATATCACCCTCGATCGGGTGCGCGACCCAGAGCCGCGCATCGTCGACATTCATCACCTGCCGGCCCTTGCGGGTGTTGCCGATGAGATCATCCGCCGCCACCACAAAACCGCGCGCATCCTTCGAGGCAATGAGGCGCTTCTGCCCTGAGACATAGGGGAAGGCGGCCATGATTTCGGCCTCGGAATCAAGATCGACCATCAGCCGGATCGGCTCGCCGAAGCCGCGCCCGCCGGGCAACCTGGAGGCCTCCAGCGTGAAGGCCTTGCCATCGGTGGACATCAGGATGACCTTCGCGGTCGTCTCGGTGGCGAAGGAGAAGGCGAGGCCGTCATCGCCCTTGAACTGGAGGTTCGTCAGGTCCACGCCGTGGCCCTTGAGCGCGCGGATCCAGCCCTTCTGCGTCACCACCACCGTGATCGGCTC
>WSYC01000007.1:177944-203440 GCA_009773635.1 Beijerinckiaceae bacterium
CACCACCACCGTGATCGGCTCACGCTCGATCAGGGCATCCGCGACATCGCCGGAAACCTCGCCGACCTCGCCGAAATCCGTCCGCCGCTTGCCGAGCGCGGTTTCCTTCGAGAAGGCTTTTCCGACCTCGCTGACTTCCCAGCGCACGGTTTTCCACTGCTTGGCCTCGGACGCGAGCAGCGCCTCGATGCTGGCTTTTTCAGCCACGAGTTCGGCGTGCTCGGCGCGCAGCTCCATCTCTTCGAGCTTGCGCAGCTGGCGCAACCGCGTGTCGAGGATGGCGTTGGCCTGAATATCGGTCAGCTCGAACCGCTTCATCAGGACGGGCTTGGGCTCGTCCTCCTCGCGGATGATGCGGATGACCTCATCGAGATTGAGATAGGCGATGATGAGGCCGGAGACGATCTCCAGCCGCGCGTCGATCTTCGCGAGCCGATGGCGGGAGCGGCGCAGCAGCACGTCACGGCGATGGCCGAGAAACGCCTTCAGCATCTCCGCAAGGCCGACGACCTTCGGCACCTTGCCGTCGATCAGCACGTTCATGTTGACCGAAAAACGCGTCTCCAGCTCGGTGAGCTTGAACAGCGCTTCCATCAAAAGCTCGGCCTCGACCGTGCGGGCGCGTGGCTCGAGCACGACGCGCACATCCTCGGCGCTCTCGTCCCGCACATCGACCAGCAGCGGCAGCTTCTTCTCGTTCAGCAGCTCGGCGATCTTCTCGATCAACCGGCTTTTCTGCACGTTGTAGGGAATCTCCGTGACAACGACGACGTAAGAACCGCGCCCGGTGTCTTCCTTGTGCCAGCGCGCGCGCAGGCGCACCGAGCCCCGCCCCGTGCGGTAGGTTTCGGCAAGGCTGGCAGGCGTCTCGACGATGATGCCGCCGGTCGGGAAATCCGGTCCCGGCACATGACTCATCAGCGTTTCGAGGCTGGCGTCGGGGTCGTCGATCAGCGCGATCGCGGCGCCGCAGAGCTCGGCGGCATTGTGCGGCGGGATCGAGGTCGCCATGCCCACGGCGATGCCCTGGCTGCCGTTCGCGAGCAGGTTCGGGAAGGCGCCGGGAAGGACGACCGGCTCCTCGTCCTCGCCATTGTAGGTCGGGCGGAAGTCAACGGCATCCTCGTCGATGCCATCGAGAATGAGGCGCGCAACCTCGGTCAGCCGCGCTTCGGTGTAGCGGTAGGCGGCGGCGTTATCGCCGTCGATATTGCCGAAGTTGCCCTGCCCTTCCACGAGCGGGTAGCGCTGGGCGAAATCCTGCGCGAGGCGCACCATGGCGTCGTAGACCGCCTGATCGCCATGCGGGTGATACTTACCGATGACATCGCCGACGACGCGGGCGCATTTCTTGAACGCCTGACCGGGGTCGAGCCGCAGCATCCGCATCGCGAACAGCAGGCGGCGGTGAACTGGCTTCAGCCCGTCGCGCGCATCGGGCAGCGCGCGGTGCATGATGGTGGAGAGCGCATAGGCAAGATAACGCTCTTCCAGCGCATCGCGCAGCGCAATGGCTTCAGTGCCGCCAGAATCAGGAGGATCGACCGGTTTTCCCATGAAACCCGGTTAACCGAAGCCGCCGGTCGGAACAAGGCGGCAACGCATTCCGGGCCGGGATATCCCCGGCAGCGTGCTTACTGCCCGAGCCGGACCTGGCTGCCGCCGACAGCGGCATTCAGCCCGGCCGGCACCGGCACGGTCGAGCCCGAATAATTGGCGTTCAGAACAAGGTTGGGGCCATCGAAAATATCAAGCTTGTTGACCACAAAAACCGTGAACGGCGATTGATCGGCAACCGGTTGGCGTGAATCGATGAGCAACAGCCCGCGCGGCAGATAGATCGTGCCGGTCAGCACCTTCGCGCGATCGGAATTGATCTGATGCTCGTTGGTCTTTTTCATCAGCCTTGCAACATGGGCCTGAACCGACGCGCACCCCGTCGGGCCAACATCAGCAGGCGGAGGAGTGCCCGGCGGCGTGGGTGGGCGGACGCCCGAGGGCACGGAGCCACAACCGCCGTTTTTCCAGGAATTGCTGCCGGGCAACCAACCCCTGGTTTCCCACACCAGCATACCCGCCGCAGCGCCCGAAGACGGCGCGCTGAGGTTGATGAGCGAGTTGTCATGCAGACGCAGCATCGAGAATTTGCCGGTGAGAAGGATCGAGACGCCGACGCCGGTGACTTCAGCATTCTGGGCCACCAGAAACGGGCCGTTGCGGAAGACATAGATGCCGGGGTTCATCTTCACCCTGGCCGAGCCGAAAATATACGCCCCGTTGCAGTAAGTGCCCGGGTTCAGCGTCTTGGTGCCTGCGAGCACGATCGTGAGGTTATAGTCGCAGGCGCCGGTCGTCGGCGGCTCGGCCTTGAGCGCGAGCGGATCCTTGAGGACGGGGCAATCGGAAACCACCGTTGCATCGATCAGGCCGGCAAGGTTTTTCACGCCGCCTCGCGCGCAGATCATGCTGGATTTGATCCTCGATCCCTTCTGGATGATCACGGCATTCTTATCGGTCGAATTCGAGTACATCGAGCATTCCGGCGCCGTGACCGCCGAGCCGTTATGCAGGAAGATGCCGCCGTTCAGCGCTTCCCCGAGCGCGAGCATGCACACCTTGGCGACCGTGCCGCCGGTGACGCGCGCCAGTGCCACTGCCGAAACCGATGTTATTCCGGCGAAACGCTCCATCAACCCGAAAGGCGTTGCGATCTGCTGCTGGCCGGTGACCTTCACGGCCAGATTGTTCTCGACAATCGACGCGCTCACCACGATCGGGTAGGGCGTATTGGCCGGAATATTGGCCGCGACATATTGCTCGGCCAGTTGCTGGACCCGCTGCTGGACACCGTTTGCGACCGTCATTTCGCGGGCAATCGAGAGCGCCGTGCTATCGAGCACCGCCTGAAGGCGTCCGCGACTGGTGCTGGTGGCCGAATAATCGGTCGCAAGCCCGCCGACGCCGACAATCGCCGGCAACGCGATCGCAAAGAGGATCGCCGTTCCACCCTGACGGGCAGCGAGAAAAGTCGACAGAATTCCCAGCAACCGGCTCATTCTAGCCTACTAAATCGGTCAACCTGCATCTGATCATCCCTTGATCACCAGATGTGTTCTAGATCAAAACCCGCGAATAAAGTGATAGGAAAAATACCTAACCATCGGTTGCGTTTTGAAGGCCAGATGCTCACGTCGAACAGCACTTCTTTCACTTTTCAGCCGATGCTGCCGCCCATCGGCAAGCGGAACTACTGGCCGAGGCGGATATTCTTCGCGCCGATCACGCCCAGCCCGGACGGCACCGGCACGTTTGAACCGTTGTAGTTCGAATTCAGCACGAGATTGGGCCCATCGAACAGGTCGAGTTTGTTCACGACCATGATCGTATAGGGCGAAAGATCGGCAATCGGCCTCGTGCTGTCGATCAGCAACAGGCCGCGTTTGAGGTAGATGGTACCGGTAAGCTGGCGGGCGCGGTCCGAACTGATGTGATGCTCGTTCGATTTTTTGCTCTTGGAGGTTGATCCGGGGGGCGCACAGTTGGAGCCGTTGACATCATCATCTTCGGTATTATTGCCGCCGCAGCCGCCATTGACCCAGGCCGCCGTGCCCGGCTTGAATGCCTGCGCTTCCCACAGCAGCATCCCGGCGCTGACACCCGATGTCGGGGCGGAAAGCGCTATCAGCGAATTTTCAAGGAAACGGAAATAGGCCTTGGAGCCGCTGAACATCAACGTGACGCCATTGCCGACCAATTCGGCCCTCTGCGAGACCCGCAACGGTCCGCCCGTAAAGAAATAAACGCCGGGGTTCAGGATGACCCTGGCCGTTCCGCTGATCTCCAACCCCTTGCAGTAGTTACCGGGATTGAGGGTGACGATGCCCTTCTGAATCTCGGTGTTGCTCTTGATGCAAGCTGCCGGCATGACCGGTTCCGGCTTGGTTGCAAGGGGATCCACCATCGCCGGGCAATCGCTCACGACCATTGCATCGACACGGCTGGCCATGTTTTTGATGCCGCCGCGCGCACAGAGCGTGCCGGTGCGGAGAGTCGAGCCGGCGTTAAGGATGATCGCGCCCTTATTCGTTGAGTTCGAATGGAGGAGACAGCCTGGTGCCGTGATCGCCGCGCCATTGTGCATGTAGATGCCGCCGTCGAATTTCTCGCCGAGCGACACCAGACACACCTTCTGCGGAGCCGAGGCCGCGCTCACGCGGGCCAGCGCCGAAGCGGAAACCGTGGAAACACCGGCAACCCGCTCCATCAGACCAAACGGTGTCGCAACCTGCTGCTCGCCCTTGACCTTGATCGCAAGGTTGTTTTCCACCAGCGCCGCCGTCACCGCGATCTTGTAGGGCGTATTCGCGGGAATATTGGCGGCGATGTATTGCTCCGCGAGCAATTGGGCACGTGCCGCATCGACCGAAGCCAACGTCATTTCCCGCGCGATCGCCAGCGCCGCACTGTCCACAACGCCCTGAAGGCGTGAGCGGTTTGAGGAAACGGCTGAATAATCAGCACCGAAGCCAGCCACACCAATGACTGCCGGCAAGGCTATTGCCAGCAGCACAGCGCTCGCGCCCTCCCGCGCCCTGACGAAGTTTACGGCGCATTTTTTTGCCATATTGATGCAGGCGAGCATCATGCTTCCAAATCGAAATTGATCCACGCATTCCGCGCTACAAGCCGCATTTACATGATCAAATCCGAATATTTGGCTAGGAAAACTCCCTAACCAACTGTTGCGGCGTTGCGATGCTGCACGACGATCAGACCGGTCGCGCGAGCCTCGCCAGCAATCCGGTGACAAGTTGCGAGCGGGTTGCGAGATAATCCAGCCCGCGCGGATCAAACAGGTGTCGATCGACAAAATAGCCTGTCAAACGGAATCCATCTTCAATATCAGATCGATGCGCTGGCACGATCGGCCCGGCATCCACAAGGAACCCCGGCAGGGGCAGCAGCTTTGCAGCCCATGGCGCCCCCGCCTCGCGCGAGACCGCCCGCCCCGACTTCGGCGAGACATAAGCTAGGTCATCTGTTGCGCCGCTCGCCGCACATTGCGCCAGATCAAGCCCGAACCCGAGATCGGACAGCACCATCAGCTCGAAACGGATCAGCACCGGCGCCAGAATCTCCGGCTTGCCGAGGAGCGCGCATGCCCCTTCCGCCGCGCCATAGATATGGAGATGTGGCGCGCGCTCCGGCAACAGACGCAGCAGCATCGCCAGATAGGTCACGGCATGCAGCGCGACCGGATCGGAGAGCACGATGCCCGCCCGGCTTTCGAGCGGCTCGGCGACAAACTGCCCGAGATGATCCTCCAGCCGCGCCCGCCACGTCAGCTGGACGCGGTTGCCGGGCTGGAGCGCCGGCGCCTGCCGCTGGGATCGCCCGCCCCTGACCATGCCGAGATGGCGGCCATGGGCCGAGGTCATGACCTCAAGGATCGCGTCGCGCTCGCCATGCCGCCGCACCGACAACACCAACCCCTGATCCTGCCATTCCATGGCTCACCCGGCTCGCTTGCTTTTGCGTTTCCGCATCGGTTCTGCGCGAACCGGTGCCCACTTCGCGCGCCGATGCGGGTTGCCGCCATGCCGCCGCACCGACAACACCAACCCCTGATCCTGCCATTCCATCGGCTGCGCCTCGATGCCCGCCCTATTTCTTCCGGGTGTTGCCGCCGTCCTTCGGAAACTCCAGCCCCATCTCGCGATAGCGCTCGGGGTCGTCGGACCAGTTCTCGCGCACCTTGACGAAGAGGAAGAGGTGGACCTTGGTCTCCGCCGCTTCCATGATTTCCTTGCGGGCGGCGGAGCCGATCGCCTTGATCGTCTGCCCGCCATTGCCGAGCATGATTTTCCGCTGGCTCTCGCGCTCGACGAAAATCGTCTGGTCGATGCGCACCTCGCCGTTCTTCATCGTCGTCCATTTTTCGGTCTCGACCGTGGAGCGATAGGGAAGTTCGTCGTGCAGGCGCTCGAAAATCTTCTCGCGGGTGATTTCTGCCGCCAGGAATCGCAACGGCGCATCGGAGATATCATCCTCAGGGTAGAGCCACGGCCCGAGCGGCAGCTTGTCCTGAAGCCACTCAAGGATTTTCGGCACGCCGTACCCCTTCATCGCCGAGATCATAAAGGTCGCCTCGAACTTGATCCGCTTGTTGAGCGTATCGGCGATGGCGAGCAGTTTTTCATGCGGCAGGAGGTCGATCTTGTTCAGCACGAGGAACATCGGCTGCTTGACCTCCTCAAGCTGGCTCAGCAGCGCCTGCTCGGACTCGCTCTCGACGCGCGTGACATCGATCAGCACGCCGATCCGGTCCGCGTCCGCCGCCCCGCCCCAGGCGGAGGTGACCATGGCCTTCTCCAGCCGGCGCTTGGGCGCGAAAATACCGGGTGTATCGATGAAGACGATCTGCGTCCGCCCGGCCATCGCGATGCCGCGGATCTGCGTACGCGTGGTCTGCACCTTGCGCGAAACGATCGAAACCTTGGCCCCCACAGCGGAATTCAGCAGCGTCGACTTACCGGCATTCGGCACGCCGATCAGCGCGACGAACCCGCAGCGGGTCGGTCCGGTATCCGCGGCGGGAGTGGTCTCGGTCTTGCTCATTCACGTTCTTTCCTGTCGGGGCGGCGTTCCGCCCGAGGGTTCGCTGGCCGGATCAGGCCGGCAGTTTTCCGGCACGGGTCAGCCAGGCCTCGGCGGCGGCACGTTCGGCATGACGCTTCGACGGACCGCTCCCGGTGATATCCGGATAGCCCTTCACTGTCACGACCACCTCGAATTCCGGGGCGTGGTCCGGCCCGCTCCGCCCGACGGCGGCATAGGATGGCACCGGCAACCCTTCGGCCTGCACGATTTCCTGAAGCAGCGTCTTTGCGTCCTTCGGCACCGCGAGCGGGGCCTCCATGCGGCTGGTCCAGAAGGTGCGGATCAGTGTTTCGGCAGCTTCTGGCCCGCCATCGCGGAATACCGCGCCGATGACGGCCTCGCAGGCATCGCCGAGAATTGCGTCGCGCTTCTTCGCGCCCGAACGCCGCTCCCCCTCACCGAGCCGCAAGTGGTCGCCGAGGTGCCATTCGCGGGCGATCGCCGCGCAGGTTTCCTTGCGGACAAGATCGGACAGGCGCTTCGACAACTCCCCCTCCGGCGCGGCGGGAAACGCCTCGAACAGCATCGTCGAGACCGCAAGCCCGAGCACGCGGTCACCGAGGAATTCGAGCCGCTGGTAGGAGAGCCCCTGCGCTCCCGCGCTGACATGCGTCACCGCTTCCTCAAGCAGCGCGGCATTCGTGAAGCGATAGCCCAGCCGCGATTCAAGCCGCGCGAGGGTATCGGCGCCTGACGGCATCAGCGGATCTTCTGGAAGAAGCGGCCCCAGCGCGCTTCCTGCGGCCATTTCCAGATCTGCCAGGGCGGCGTGCCCTCCTCGATCGAGAAAAAGATGATCTCGGCGCGGCCGACGAGGTTCTGGTAAGGTACGAAGCCAACCCCGCCGGCGGATTGATCGCGGCTGTCGGTCGAGTTGTCGCGATTATCACCCATCATGAAGTAGTGCCCGGCCGGGACCACATATTCACTGGTATTGTCCCAGTAGCTGGAATTTCCCTCACGCTCGATGACCGTATAAACGATGCCATTCGGCAGGGTTTCCTTGAAGCGCGGCGTCCGGCTCATGCGGCCGAAAGCGTCGCGGCTCTCCATGAAGCCATCCTGCTCCTTCTTCACCGGCGTGCCGTTGATGCGCAGATGCCCGTCGATCACCTGCACCCGGTCTCCCGGCAGGCCGATGACGCGCTTGATGTAATCGGTCTCGCCGTCGCGCGGCAGCTTGAACACCGCGATATCGCCGCGCTTGGGCTCCGAGCCCCAGATGCGATTTTCCGGAAATGGCACTTCATAATCGCCAAAGCGGAGCGAGAACGGAAACGAATGGCGCGAATAGCCATAGGTATATTTCGAGACGAAGAGATAATCACCGATCAGCAGCGTCGGGATCAGCGAACCCGAAGGAATGTTGAAGGGCTGGAACGCGAAGGTGCGGATGACGAGTGCGATCAGCAGCGCCTCGATCACCACGCGGACGGTTTCGCCAAGGCCGCCGGTATCCGCACTGCCCTTGGCCTTGTCGTTCAGATTTTCCATCGCCATTCCGATTGATCTTTCGCGAATCGGGGTTGCCCAACTCCGCCGAAGTGAAAACAGAGCAGGGATATACAGGCGCGGTTTGACAAGGGCAATGCGGCGAAATTCGGCACCGGATGCGGGCAGAATTCCTGCCAATAAGAACGCCGGCAAAGGATGCCGCGCTTCGCAACTGAGTATTCAACAGGAATGAAGCGCGGCCACGTCGCTACTTTGCTCGGATACAATACATCACGTAAGCATTCTTGGGTCTCGTTTCGGTAGCATGCATTGGGTTGGTGCCCGAGGACGCAGATCCTTGGTTGCCGTCATCGAAGCCCCATCCATGAGGGCCAGCCCATTTATCGCCCCACTTGATGGCAAGCGTCATGGTATGTGAATGCTCACCAACAGCATCTGACTGATAAGAGCCAACAACATCCGTATTCACACCTGGTGCCCCAGGCATTAAATTCCTTTTATTGGCATCTGGATCAAAAGAATTTCCAATTTTTCCGTGGTTCCATCCTCTTAAAAAAACTCCTCGAAGATCAGGCAAACAGAACTCATCTTTTGTTTTGCTTCCCCATAGATTTCCTATTACTTTTGTCAAAAGTGGATAATCTTTAATTTTAAAAGATTCTCCATCACATTCCAACCAGCCGTCGGGTGGGCGATTTGTCGCAAATGCCCGTATTTCCCCAATATACGAGCCATCCTTCATCAGTGCTGGTTTTTCAAAAGTTGTCGTGTCTGCCATTTTTTTTCCCTCCCTTTTTGAGTTCTGGCAGACGAATGGTCTTATAAGCAAATCACACAATCAACAGATTATTTTCCTATTTTTGCAACCAATGATGGAAAATGTCATTCGAAAGCTTCCGCGATCGCCTCGATCACCACAAAGGCCTGTGCGAAGGGTTTGTCATCGGTGATGGTGAGGTGGATCACGGCGCGATGCCCCGCCGGCGTGATCGCCGTGAGACGCATCGCCGCGCCGCCGGTGAGTTCCATCGTCGGGCGGCCGGATTTGAGGTTGACGACGCCCATTTCGCGCCAGGCCGTGCCCATGCGCATGCCGGTGCCGAGCGCCTTGGCACAGGCCTCCTTGGCAGCAAAGCGCTTGGCGTAGCTGGCCACGCGCTCGGCGCGGCGCTCGGAACGCTCGCGCTCGA
Source organism: Beijerinckiaceae bacterium (assembly GCA_009773635.1). Lineage (GTDB taxonomy): Bacteria > Pseudomonadota > Alphaproteobacteria > Rhizobiales > Beijerinckiaceae > Rhabdaerophilum. Next base: position 187,250 of record WSYC01000007.1, read on the forward strand.
CTTCCGTGAAAACGCGGGTCACGAACCGCTCGCCGAACCGCTCCAGCGTCTCGCCGATGCGCTCGATATTACACAGGTCCGCCCCGATGCCGATGATCACATGGCACACTGTTTCTCGTTACGCATTTTCTTCACGCGAACCGGAGACCACTTCGCTTGAAAATGCCTTAGGGATGAGCCCCCTGCCCCGGTCCATGGCGTTGCGCATCGTGGCGATGGCCTGCGCCAGCCCGACGAAAATCGCCTCGCCCATCAGGAAATGGCCGATGTTGAACTCAACAAATTCCGGCACCGCCGCGAGCGCTTCGGCAGTCGCGAAATCGAGCCCGTGGCCGGCATGAACCTCCAGTCCCGCGTCATGCGCGATGCGGGCACCGGCCTTCAGTCGCTGGAATTCAGCCTCGGCCTTGACGAAATCACCGGCTTCCACGGCGTGGCACCAGGTGCCGGTATGCAATTCCACGATATCCGCACCGAGCGCCTTCGACGCCTCGATTGGCGCGGCATCGGGTTCGATGAAGAGCGACACCCGGATGCCTGCTGCCTTCAGCTCGCCGATATAGGGCTTGAGCGCATTGTGCTGGCCGACAACATCAAGCCCGCCTTCGGTCGTGCGCTCCTCGCGCTTTTCCGGCACGAGGCAGCAGGCATGCGGGCGAATTCGCCGGGCAATTTCCAGCATTTCCGCCGTTGCCGCCATCTCGTAGTTCAGCGGCTTGAGAATACCGGCTTTCAGCCGGGCCATATCCTCATCGCGGATATGGCGCCGATCCTCGCGCAGATGCGCGGTGATACCATCCGCCCCCGCGCCGATCGCGAGCATCGCGGCGCGCACCGGGTCCGGTCGCGCCCCGCCGCGCGCATTGCGCACGGTCGCAACGTGATCGATGTTCACGCCAAGACGGATGCGATCGAGACGGAGGCGTGCACCTGTCATGGCTTGGAACCCTGAACGCTGCGGCTGCCCGGCTTGATGGCGGGCAATGCGGCAAGCTCCGGCGGCAACTCGCGCGGATCGTAATCCGGCACGGCAAACTCGCAGAGCGCGACAAGCGGCGCTCCGACATCGGCCTTGCCGGCCGAGCGATCGATCAGGCAGGCGACGCCGAGGATTTTGCCCGGCTGGTCACCCAGCGAATTCAGGCATTCGCGCACCGAAAGTCCGGTCGTGACGATATCCTCGACCACAATCACCCGCTCGCCGGCGTGGATCTCGAAGCCGCGCCGCAGCTGGAAAGCCCCGTCCTCGCGCTCGACGAAGATCGACCGCGCCCCGAGCGCGCGTGCGATCTCGTAACCGGGCACGATGCCGCCGATGGCGGGCGCGACAACGACATCGATCCTGCCGAAACGGGCCGTCACCTTGTCGGCGAGTGCCTGGCAAACTTTCTCGGTGTGGGCCGGGTTTTCGAACACCCGGAATTTCTGGATGAAAACCGACGAACGACGCCCGGATGACAGGATGAAATGCCCCTCGAGCAATGCGCCCGCCTCGCGGAAGATGGCGAGAACTTCATCTTTGGTCATGGTCGGCTCCGTTCTTCGGGCGTTCGGACAGTAGGGTTACGGAGAAGTCATGCCGACTTCGGGAAGATCATGCAGGTTTCGCTGGCATGGGCGTAAAGCCTGCCTTCGAGATCGACAAGCCTTGCTTCGCTCAAGGCCAGCGTCCGCCCGCGATTGATAACCTTGCCCTCGCAGATAAGTCGGCCGGGCTTGCCGGGAAAGATCGGGCGAAGGTAATTCACCTTCATTTCCACCGTTGTGTATTTCTCGCCCAGATTGAGCGTGGTGTGAACCGCACAGCCGAGCGCGGAATCAAGGATCGCCGCCGCCCAACCGCCGTGCACCGAACCCAGCGGATTGAGAACATCCGCCGTCGGCTCGCCTGCGAAGACCGCGCGGCCGTTGTCCACTTCCGTCAGCGCAAAATTGAGCGTCCGGGCGATCGGCGGCTTAGGCAAGGCGCCGGCAATCATCGCCCGCAGCGCGTCAAGCCCGGTCATCGTCTCGTAGATCTCCGCCGGAAGCGGCGCGACGCGCGTCATGTCACTTCTTCCTTCCTCTGGAGCTCACCCGATCACCCGCTCGACACTCGCGACCATGGGTTTTGCGCGCAATTCGGACATGATGGCGTTGAGATGCTTGAGATCCCAGACCTCGATATCAAGGATCATCTCCCTAAAATCCGCCGTTTTTGCGCGCATCGCGATGTTGTCGATGTTGGCGTCGGTATCGGCGATCACGCGGGCGATTTCGGCGAGGCTGCCGGGCTCGTTGATGACGGAAACGACGATCTGCACCCAGAACCGGCGTGGATCATGCTCATCGGTATCCCAGCGCACGTCGAGCCAGCGCCAGGGTTCCTCGTCGTATGCCATCAGCGCCGGAGCCTGGATGGGGTAGATGGTGATGCCCTCGCCCGGTGTCAGGATGCCGACGATGCGATCCCCCGGCACTGCGCCGCCATTGGGCGCAAAGCGCACCGGCAGATCATCCGACAGCCCGCGGATCGGGATCGAGCCGGCGGCCCCCTCCTGCCCCGGCACCTTGAACTTGAGCTTCTTCTCCCCCTGCACGCCAAACCAGCCCTTGCCGGTTCCTTGCGCGCCCGCCTTCGACACTTCCTCCCGGAAATCGGGGAAGACGGCCTTGACAACATCGCCGGAATACATTTCGCCGCGCCCGACTGCCGTGAGCACGTCGTCGAGCGTCGCGCGGGCAAGGCGCGGCAGGGCAGACACCAGTTTTTCCTCGGAGAATTTCTTCTCCGCCCGCACGAAGGCGCGTTCGACGATGCGGCGCCCCAACCCGACGAACTGCTTGCGTACCGCCTCACGCGTCGCGCGCCGGATTGCCGCACGGGCCTTGCCGGTCACCACCATGTTCTCCCAGGCAGAGGGCGGCACCTGCCCTTCAGTGGTGAGGATTTCCACCTCGTCGCCATTCTGCAATTCGGAAATCAGCGGTGAATTGCGCCCGTTGATACGGCAACCGACGGCGTTGTTGCCGATGTCGGTATGCACCGCATAGGCAAAATCGATCGGGTTGGCGCTACGCGGCAACGCGATCAGCAGACCTTTCGGCGTGAAGCAGAAAACCTGATCCTGAAACAGCTCGAGCTTGGTATGTTCGAGGAATTCCTCGGGATTGTCGCCTTCCGCGAGAAGCTCGATCGTGCGCCGGAGCCAGCGGTAGGCATTGGATTCGCCCCCCCCTTCCGCGCTCGACTTGCCATCCTTGTAGGTGGCATGCGCGGCGATGCCGAACTCCGCCACAGCATCCATTTCCCGCGTGCGGATTTGCAGCTCTACGCGCTGGTGCTTGGGGCCAACGACGGTCGTGTGCACCGAGCGGTAGTCGTTCTGCTTCGGCGTCGAGATATAGTCCTTGAACCGGCCCGGCACGAAGGGCCAGGCCTGATGGATGATGCCGAGCGCGCGGTAGCAATCCTCGACACTGGTGACGACAACCCGGAACCCGAAAATATCCGACAGCTGCTCGAAGGAGACGCTCTTGCGCTCCATCTTGCGCCAGATCGAGTAGACGCGCTTTTCACGGCCCTTGATCTCGCCGGGAATCGCATTCGCCACGAGCTTCGATTTCAGATCCTTCTCGATGAGCTGGATCAGCCCGCCGGCGCGCTCTTTCAGCGCCTGGAGCCGTTTGACCATCATCAGGTGCGCATCGGGGCTGAGCACCCGGAAGCAGATGTCCTCCAGTTCCTCACGCATGTCCTGCATGCCGATGCGCCCGGCGAGCGGCGCGTAGATCTCCAGCGTTTCCTCGGCGATGCGGGCGCGCTTGTCCGGTGGCACGAAGTGCAGCGTGCGCATGTTATGGAGCCGGTCCGCGAGCTTGACGAGCAACACGCGCGCATCGGCCGCCACCGCGAGTAGCAGTTTGCGCAGGTTTTCTGCCTGCGCCGCCTTCTTGGAGACGAGGTCGAGCTTCTTGATCTTGGTGAGGCCATCGACGAGATCGGCGATATTCTCGCCAAAACGGCTGGCGATATCCTCGCGTGTCGTGCCGGTATCCTCGATCGTATCATGGAGGATGGCCGCCGCGATCGTCTGGTCGTCGACGTGCAGATCGGTCAGAATCGCCGCGACTTCGAGCGGATGCGAGAAATAGGGGTCGCCCGAGGCCCGCTTCTGCGAGCCATGCGCCTTCATGGCGTAGACATAGGCGCGGTTGAGCAGGTCCTCGTCCGCGTCAGGGTGGTAGCGTTTCACGCGCTCCACAAGTTCGAACTGGCGCATCATGCGCGTGGATACCCGCTCACGGACCTGGCGTTTTCAGCCTCGGCAAGACCCCGATCCGGAAATTCCGGAGACGAAAAAAGGCGGCCCGTTTTCAGCGCCGCCTTTGTCAGTATGTCAGTAAAAACGCGATGCGCAACGGCGCAATGACGATCAATCGTCGTCGTCGGACTCCGCCGGCGCGACAAGCCCGTCAAGTCCGCGCAACAGATCCTCTTCGGACATCCGGTCAAACTGGACTTCGCTGTCGTCGACATTGGTCGCGGCCTGCTGCGGCGCGCTGCCCGACCCAAGCCGTGGCACGGCCTCCGGCTCCGGCTCGTCGACTTCGACGAATTTCTGCAGCGAGTGGATGAAATCCTCCTTCAGATCGCCCGGCGCCAGACGTTCATCCGCGATCTCGCGCAGCGCGACGACCGGATTTTTATCGCGATCGCGCTGGACAAGCGGCTGGGAGCCGCTGGCAAGCAGGCGTGCGCGATGGCTGGCGAGCAGCACCAGCTCGAAACGGTTATCGACCTTGTCGACGCAATCTTCAACGGTTACGCGAGCCATGTTCGACACGCTCCTTCAAATTGCCGTAAATTCACATGAAGTAGCGGCTGATACACGATCCGCGCGAGCGCATCAACCTCGATATCGCGCGAGACGCCGAAAGAGAGTAAGGTGGTTCTGGAGCCCACCGAATTTCCGACACGGTCCTGCCCGTAGAAGTTGTCGGTATTTTGTATAAAAACTGGTTGAGCTTCCACAACGTCCGGTATATTCGTCGTCCCTACTGGAGCGGGTATGCAAATCGGGTTCTTGCGCGCGAGCGTGCTATCCGAGTTGCATAAATGTCTGGATAGCTATGACGAAATGAGAATTGATTTTTCTCTTTCAACAATCGATTGATCGAAGAAGAGCCTGAAACAGGATTGCAAGAAAATGCAACAAATTGAACGTATCGCCCTCTTCATCGACGGTGCCAATTTATACGCAACATCGAAATCACTTGGTTTCGACATCGACTATCGACGCCTCCTCAAGGAATATAATTCCAAAGGCTATCTGGTTCGGGCATTTTACTACACTGCCTTGATCGAGGATCAGGAATATTCCTCGATCCGCCCGCTGATCGATTGGCTCGATTACAACGGCTATGCCGTCGTGACCAAGCCGGTGAAGGAATTCACTGATGCCCTGGGCCGCCGCAAGGTGAAGGGCAACATGGACATCGAACTCGCGATCGACGCCATGGAACTCGCTCCCTTCATCGACCATATGGTGCTTTTTTCCGGTGATGGCGACTTCCGCAGTCTCGTCGAGGCGATGCAACGCAAGGGTGTTCGCGTCAGCGTGATCTCCACAGTATCGACCCAACCGCCGATGATCGCAGATGATCTGCGCCGGCAGGCCGATATTTTCCTCGATCTGGCCGATCTTCAGGGTCGAATCGGTCGTGACCCCGGCGAACGCGCCCCGCGGGAGTTCAAGCCTGACGGTAAGCCCCAGGACATCAAGACCGATCCGCGCGGGCCGATGCCGTCCTTCATCGAAAAGCCGGCTGCCCCCGCCCGCACGGTTCGGGATCGCGACGACGCCTGACACCGTGACAAGTCTTGACGCCGCAGCGGGTCTTGCTGAACCCGGCCGGGATTGCAGGCTGTGCCCACGGCTGGCCGAATTCCGGGATGGCTGGCGCGGACGCGAGCCCGGCTGGCACAATGCACCGGTTCCCTCGTTTGGCCCGAATGACGCACGTCTGCTGATCGTCGGCCTCGCGCCGGGCCTGCGCGGCGCGAATGCGACCGGCCGCCCGTTCACCGGCGACTGGGCCGGCGACCTTCTCTACGCGACGCTTCAGGACTTCGGCTTCGCCACCGGCACTTATGCCGAGCATGCCAATGACGGGTTGACGCTCACCGATTGCCGGATCACCAACGCGGTGCGCTGCGTGCCGCCGGAGAACAAGCCGGTCCCGACGGAGATCAACACCTGCCGCACCTTCCTCGGCACAACGCTCTCGGCGATGCCTGATCTCAAGGTGGTGCTGGCGCTTGGCCGCATCGCGCATGACTCCACCGTCCGGGCGCTGGGCACGATTCCGGCCCGCGCGTCGTTCGGCCATGGCAAGGCGCAGGAAGTTGGCGGGGTGACGCTGGTGTCGAGCTATCATTGCTCGCGCTACAACACCAACACCGGTGTGCTCACCGAAGCGATGTTCCGCGCGGTTTTTGCGGAGATCCGGGCGCGGCTCGCGTAGTCATTTCCTGACGCCTTTGCTTCACACGAGCCGGTTTCCACCTCGCTCGCAAAGGCTATGCTACCCGCGATCCCGCATGATGCGGCCCTGCTCGCGCTGCCAGTCGCGTTTTTTCTCGGTCTCGCGCTTGTCGTGCAGCTTCTTGCCGCGCGCGACCGCAATCTCGATCTTGGCGCGGCCCTTTTCGTTGAAATAGACCTTGAGCGGCACGATCGTCATGCCTTCACGCTCGACGCCCTGCGCGAGTTTCGCGAGCTGGCGCGCATGCACCAGCAGCTTGCGCGGTCGCTTCGGCACATGGTTGAAGCGGTTCGCCTGCAAATATTCCGGGATGTACGAGTTGATCAGGAACAGCTCGTTCCCCTCGATCGCTGCATAGCTCTCCGCGATCGTCGCCTTGCCGCCGCGCAGGGCCTTGACCTCGGTGCCGGTCAGCATGATTCCGGCCTCGATGGTGTCGAGGATTTCGTAGTTGAACCGCGCCCGGCGGTTTTCGGCAGCGATCTTGTAGCGCGCCTCGTCGCGAGCAGCGCTCATGGCGCGAATTTCTCGCGGATCAAGGCCGCCATGGCCGGCCCTGCGGCATCCTCCTCGGCGGCAAGACCGGATGTCACGCCCTGAAAATCCGGTGCCTGCCGGTTCTGGCTCAACTTGAACTTGCCGGAGATCGCTTCGATGCTGATCTCGATGCCGACGATGCCGCGCATCTGCGCCGCGATGTAGGGCTCCGGCGCATCGCTCACCGCCCAAGGTTCGGCGCGCGCGCCCTCGTGTTGCTCGGTGATGGCGGCGATCTGCGCGCCGACGAATGCAGCATCGTCATGCACGGTTGCGCGCCCGCGCACCTGCACATGAACATAGTTCCACGTCGGCACCACCTTGCCGGTCTCGCGTTTGGTCGCATACCAGGACGGGGTGACGTAATGATCCGTGCCCTGAAAGACGATGAGAACTTCGCCGCCTTCGGCGAGTTCCTGCCACTGCGGATTGGGCCGTGCGAGATGCGCGCGCAGCACATCCTCGCCGTCCGAGCCCTTCGCGAGTGTGAAGGGGATCGGGTTCGCCATCAGTCCACCGGCACCGTTCGAGATCAGCAGCCCAAGCGGATGCGCCCGGAGAATCGCAAAAAGCTCTTCCCGGTCCTCGATCTTGAAGTGGCGCGGTTCATACATGCTGTTCCAGACAGTATTGGTGTTCAGTCAATTGACCAACCCGGCATGCACCATGGCGGCGCGAATCGCGGATTTGGTGGCATCGAGCTGCACTGACAGCAGCGGCAGGCGGATTTCTTCGTTCATCCGGCCGAGCAGGGCAAGCCCGTGCTTGGCACCGGCAAGCCCCGGCTCCTTGAAGATGGCGTCGTGAAGCGGGATCAACCGGTCCTGCACCGCCAGTGCCTTGGCGTAATCCCCGGCGAGGCAGGCATTCTGGAGATCAGCGCAGAGGCGCGGCGCGACGTTCGAGACCACCGAAATACAGCCAACTCCGCCAGCGGCGTTATAGGCCAACGCGGTCATATCCTCGCCCGAGAGCTGGATGAAATCCTTGCCGACGATCGCGCGCTGCTGACTGACTCGGGCGATGTTCCCCGTTGCATCCTTGACGCCGACGATATTCTTCAGCTCGTAAAGCCGCGCCATCGTCTCGTTCGACATGTCGACCACTGAACGGGGCGGGATGTTGTAGATAAAAATCGGGATCCCCACCGCGTCGTTGATCGCCTTGAAGTGCTGGTAGAGCCCTTCCTGCGTCGGCCGGTTGTAATAGGGCGTGACGACAAGCAAAGCATCCGCACCGGCCTTTTCGCCATGGCGCGCGAGATCGATGGCTTCAGCGGTGTTGTTCGACCCCGCGCCAGCCATCACCGGCACCTTGCCACCGGCCTCGGCGATGCACCATTCCACGACACGCTTGTGCTCGTCATGGCTCAGCGTCGGGCTTTCGCCGGTCGTGCCGACGGGCACAAGCCCCGTGGTTCCCTCGGCGATCTGCCAGGCAACATGGCTGCGGAATGACGCCTCGTCCGGCGCGCCGTTTTTGAAGGGCGTCACCAGTGCGGTAAACGATCCACGGAAGCGGGCGGCATTGGCGGGCTTGGTCATCTTCTGATCCGACGGGTTGGACCGGCGACAAATTGCCGGGGAGGATGCTTTTCCCTCGCTTCCGGGCCGACGTCAACCGTATGGATCAACGGATGTTTAGCGGGTAACATCGCGCGGAGCGGTTCAAGCAGTCGGGAGGGTGTCACAGATGAACGGGTCAGGCAGCACGATGCACAGCGCCGGAGAGATCTCAGCATGACCGCCGGCGCCCCCCATCTCTCAGTCGTGCCGGTGAGCCAGGAATGGCAGAGCCTTTATGTCACCGCAAAGGACGGCCTGAAGCTGCACGTGCACCATATCGGCAATCGCGCGGGCACCGAACTTCCCGTCTTCTGCTTGCCGGGGCTTTCCCGCAATGTCGACGATTTCGATACCATCGGCCGCGCGCTCGCTGCGGGCGGCAATCGCTGGGTCGTGGCGCTGGATTCGCGCGGGCGCGGGGGTTCTGAATACGATCCCAACTGGCGGAACTACGATCTCAAGGTGGAGCTGGAGGATCTTCTCCAGGTGCTTGTCGCGCTTGGTATCGAGCAGGCGATCTTCCTTGGCACCTCGCGCGGTGGACTTTTGACCGCGGCGTTGTCCACGATCCGTCCAACGGTGATCAAGGCCGCCATTATCAACGACATCGGGCCGGTGATCGAGGCGCGCGGCCTCGCCCGCATCCGCGGCTATATCGGCAAGCTGCCAAAGCCGCGCACCATCGCGGAAGGCGCGGAGACCCTGCGCCGTGTTTTCGGCACGCATTTCACGGATATGGCACCGGAGGCCTGGGATCGCTATGCCCGTCGCACCTGGACTGAGAAGGACGGCACATTGGTTGCGCGGTACGATGCGAACCTGATGCGCCCGCTGGCAGAGCTTGATCTGGAAACGCCGTTTCCGGACCTCTGGGTGCATTTCGCGGCGCTTGAGCCGGTGCCGCTGATGGTGATCCGGGGTGATCTGAGCGATCTTCTCAGCCGGGAGACCGCCATGGAAATGGTGACCCGTCACCCCGATGCGCGGCTGCATGTGGTGCCCTATCAGGGGCATGCGCCGCTGCTCGAGGATGAGGAGACCATCGAAGCCGTGAAGGCCTTCATCGCCAGTTGCGGCACCGCGACGTGACGCTCGCGCGGGGCCCGTAAAGGCTCTGTTAATACCGTCTCTTCACGGAATCTTCGCCCTCATCTTTCAAGACTGAGGCAAGTTCTCAAGAGTCCGGTGTTCATGTCCCGCGTTGCACGCCCTGCCATTCTCCTCGCCTGCGCTCTGGCCCTCGCCTCGCCGGCCTTTGCCGAGTCCGGAGGGCCCCGCTCGTGGATTGCGGGCGATTGGTCGCTCACGCTCGGGGCCGCCGGTTTTGTGGCGCCGCGTTACCAGGGGGCGGATGCGCTCGCCTTCAACGCTGTGCCGATGATCTCGCTCGGTCGTGCCGGCAAGCGCGAAATCTTCTCTTCGCGCAACGACAATATCTCGATCGCCCTGTTCGAGAACCAGATGTTTCGCGCTGGCCCGGTCGGCAAGATCCTGTTCGAGCGCTCGGACAATGACCGCGATCTGAGAGGCCTCGGCACCGTGCGCTGGGGTGGTGAGGTCGGTGGTTTCGTCGACATCTTCCCGGCCAGCTGGCTGCGCCTGCGGACGGAAGTCCGTCAGGGGTTTCGTGCCCATTCCGGCGTCGTCGCCGACTTCAATGTCGACGCCTTCCACGATCTGAGGCCGGACCTGCGCATTTCAGCAGGCCCGCGCCTCTCGATGGCCACGAGCAGTTACTACAGGGCCTATTTCGGGGTGAACCCGGCCCAGTCAGCGGCCTCCGGCCTTGCGGTTTACCGGCCCGATGGCGGCGTTCGCGCCATCGGATTCGGCGGCGCCTTGACCTGGAAGGCGACCGACAAGATCACCACCAGCCTGTTTGCCGAGTATTCCCGACTGCTGGGTCCGGCAGCGTCGTCCAGCCTCGTAAAGCAGCGCGGCTCGGCGAACCAGTTCACGATCGGCGCATCCGCAACCTACCGATTTGACTTCTCGCTCTAGGATCTGTCCTTCGGCCGCAGCATCTCCTCAGCTCTTGCTGCCCTTGTCCTTGCCTTTGGCCGGCGTAGCTTTCGCGGCTCCGGTTTTGGGGGATTTGGTTTTCGCGCCAAAATCCGTGCCGAGCTTCGCAACATTGGTCTGGCCGTCATCATTGGCATCATCGCGCGATGTCGCGACCTTGCCGGCATCGGCGCGTTTGGAAAACTCGGTTGCACCGCCAGCAGCCAGAATCTTGGCCTGTGCCACCCAGTCCTCACGCTCGATCCGCCCGGGGAACGCCAGATATCCACCGACCCAGGTCACCTCATCGCTGGTCCATGCAGCGATCTGGTCAAAATGCCAGACACCAAGACCATGCAGACGGCCTTCATTCTGCTTGCCGATACCGCGGATGCGCTTGAGATCATCCGGCTTTCCGCCGCGCGGAGCCGCCAATCCGGCCGGTTTGGCGCCTTCAAAACTGCCTTCCTCGGGCAAAGCCGCAACTGCAAGCGGCTTGTCTGCCGGTACCGGTGTCGGTGCTTTCCGGGCGGATTTTGCCGGTGCTGCTCCCGATTTTTCCGCGCCGGCGGCAAGCTGCTCGGCATCGTAGCGCCAACGCCACCACCAGCTGGGGAAACGACCTTCATGCCCGAGCTGGCGGAACAGCCAGCGACGGTTGCCCGGCGTCAGGCTCGCCAGCTGATCGTAGTGATAAAGGCCGAGCGCATTAAGCTTACGCTGGGTCGCGGCATCGATACCGTAGATTTTCGTGAGGTCATCACCCTTGCCGCCACGTGGGGCTGAGAGGCCGGTAATCGCCTCCTCGATGGCCTCGGTGGCTACGGGTTCCGAACCGGGCTTTGCCGGCTCGACCGGCACTTCGGCAGTCCTGGCAACAACCGGCGCGACGGCTTTTGTGACCGGAGGCACCGGCAACGCTTCCGTCCGGGACTGTGACGCGCGCACCAGGCCAGCCAGCCAGCAGCCGATGACATAAGCCAGCGCCATCAGCAGACCCAGATCAAACCAATATCCGAGCCGATCAGGAACCAGCTTGAAAAGGGAGACGAGCGCAGCTGCCGCCAGCCCGGCGCCCCAGAACAGGTAACCCCGGAAACCGGCGGAAGGGCCGTGACTCCAGGTCAGCCAGCCAACGATGAGCCCGAGCACCAGCGCAAGCAGAATCCAGAGCGGGAATGTTGTCAGCAAGTACCACATGGTCCGGACCCCTCACTTCACGCTGAATTCGATGCGGCGGTTTTTCGCCTTGTTCTCGGCGGTGTCGTTTGGCGCAACCGGAGCAGTCTGGCCATAGCCGGCCGCCTCCAGTCGGGCAGCAGGGATACCGGCCTGCGTGAAATAGATCGCCACGGTCTCGGCCCGCCGCCGCGAGAGCTCGGCATTGGCCTGCGCATTGCCGTCGCTGTCGGTATGGCCGCCGATTTCGATCCGGGCGTTCACGCATCGCAAGGTGACGACGGTCAGGCGGTCCAGAATGGCGCGGGACTCTTCACTGAGATCCGCCGAGCCGCTCTTGAAGCGGACAGTTCCGCGCTGGAGCAACTCGCGATAAAGCAGCTGGCACTCCGCTGACAGGGTGATCGGCGGGGGCAGCGGCGCGGTCCCGAGGTCGAGCGTGGTCTTGAGCCCGGCCGGCAAATCCCGGCGCAGCGCCGTCGCCACCTGTTCGCGCGCGGCATCGAACAACGCCAGACCCTTGACGGTGAGGCCACCATCGGTGAGCGAAAGCGTCGCACCGGTCGCAAGGCGCGAGAGTTCCTGCAGGCCAACCCGGATGGCAAGCGCGAAATCCTTCGGCGCACCAAGCGCTTCGACCAGCTTGTCCTCGATCCTGTCACCCTCGAAGTACCGGCGCGCCGTATCGAGAATTTCGGCTTTTGTCTTGCTGTCCGGGACGTAGCCGGCCAGCGTCAATCCGCCCTCGCCGCGCGTTGCACTGAAAAGATAGGGGCGAACCGCACGCGACTCGATCGCGACCTGTGTCAGGGCATAGCCAGCGGGCAAGCCTTTGAGATCAGCACGGACATCATCTTCGGCAACAAGATCGCGCCCCTTGCCGACAATCGATGCCTTCTCGTCCATCAGAGCGGCCTTGCCGGATTCCAGACGGGCCAGCTCGCGCACCAGCAGTGACGCTGCCATGGTCCAATCCCCGGCAGGAGCGCCGTCGGCAACCTGAAGGCTGTCCCGGACCGGCGGTCCAAGCGCGCGGGCATCGGCCAGAAGCCGCGCCTTGGCGTCTTCCGAGACAACAAACCCGCTCAGGGTGACCCCGCCAGCGACCCGCTCGGCGGAAAACGAGAAGGGTTTTGCAACGGGAGGCAAGATATCGCCGGGCGCCAGCCCTTTGTTCAGCCTCGCACCCGCCGGCAAAGCACCAAGGCGCGTCCGCAGCGCGGCAGAACCCGCAAAATCAGCAGCACGCCCCGACAGCGACAGCGTCGCATCGGAGATCGACAAGGTTCCTTCGCTGAGCTTTCCAAGCTCCGCCAGACCAAATGCCGCGAGCTGGCCGAATTGCTCCGACGCGCCACGCGCGTTCTTCAGGTTGTCGACCACGCTTGCTGTCGGCGCAGCGGCTTTGATGGCTTCCAGCACCGCAGCGCGTGTCGCGCCAGGCGGCACCGAGCCGGTCAACGTGATTTTCGTACCATCCCGCAACGCTGTGAAAACAAAGGGTTTTGCTTCCGGCAGAACGGTCATCGCATCATTGGCGCGACGAACACCGAAGATGCCTTCGGAAACCGCAATCGCCTGCGCACGCGCTTCCGGTGTCGGGGCCTCGCCGACAATCCGCACATCACGCCCGGAGAGTTCGACCTTGGCCCAGGGCAACCCGGCACCTACGAGCCCGGCGCCGCCACGTGCCGCAAGATCCGCCTCGACGGAGCCCTGTTTCCAGAACCCGGCCAGCAGGAAAAGAACAGCCAAGGGCAACAGCCCCAAAACCCATTTTTGCGGCTGACGCATCGTCCGAACTCCCCCAAACCAACCCGACCGCAGAACGTGCTGACAACGATGAGACCCCTGAGAGCCCGCTCGCCGACAATCTCGGCTTTGGTTAATTGAACGTCAAGGGTGAACCGGAGCAGAACGGAATGAGGCCAGCGCGGCAACAGGGTGCCGGCGCGTTTCGTGCATAAAAACAGAAAAAGGGGGCCTTGCGGCCCCCCAATCCTTGTTCCGAACTCGCGTGAAGCTCACGCGATCCGAAATCAGAAGTCGCGCTGGAAGCGGATGCGACCGGTCCAATCGTTCTTGTCGTTGCCCGAGAGGGCATTGGTCACGACGAGCGGAGCACCAACACCGGCAGTGCGGCCCGAGAGCGAACGATAAGCCACTTCGCCACCGATCAGGAAGCCCGCAACCGGGGTCCAGCCAACGGTACCGACGATGGTCGAGGCGCGCACGGTGTTGTTGGCACCGAACGCGTCATGCACGGCATACGAACCAGCAAGCTGAACCCAAACGGTCGGGGTCACGTAGGCCTGAAGGCCACCGGTGATCGCCCAAGTGCGGGTCGTGCGGAGCGAGTTCGAGGCAGCAACCCAAGTCGCGTCGCTGAAGGTCACAGTGTAACCACCAACCGTGCCAGTTGCGCCGAAGCCAGTGTAGCTCGAGGCGCCATCAGCAACCGAGGCGTTCAACCAGAGGTTCGAACCCTTGGCGAGCATCGGAATGTTGAACTTCGCACCAACCGTACCGGCGTAGCCGTACTTGGTCGAGGCGAACGTACCAGCAGCGCCCTTGATACCGTCACGAAGCTGATGGACGGCACCAGCAACGAAAACCGAACCCCAGGCAGCGTCATAGGCGAGCTTGCCAACGACATCCGGGAGAGCCTGACCACCGTAGCCGGTGCCGACGAGGTTGGTGCGGCGCTCGTTAGCCGAGTCCAGCGCAACAGTGGCCGAGAAGCCGCCACCGAAGTTGAAGGTGTAGCCGATCGAGTTCACGTACGAGATATCGGAGTGACCACCGATCGAGCCCGAACCGATGAAGTTCGGGTTCCAGCCGTGCTCGAACACCGGCGTCACACGGCCGACGGTGAGACCGCCGAACTGGATGAAGGCGTATTCGAGAACCGGGGCATAGGCACCGGCGTTGTCACGGGCGATATACGCACGGACATAGGTGCGGAGCAGACCGTATTCGGTCGCGGTGCGGTGATCGTAGCCGAGATAGCCACGAGCGCGGAAGGTGTTCTTGTCCGCCTGACGATTGGTGTCGTTGTTGAAGATGTAGTCGGCGCGGACGCGGCCGATCAGCTTCAGGCAGGACGTGGTGCCGGGAACGACGAAGAAGCCAGCGCCGTAGGTCGGGCAGGTCTTCACGTATTCAACAGCGGACGGCTTCTTAACGCCGAGATCGGCAGCCGAGGCGCCAGCAACGGCAACGAGGCCAGCTGCGGAACCGAGGAGAAGGCTCTTGACGAGCTTCATGGTGATACCTCCAAAAGATTTCGAGACCAAATCGGGAGTTTACGACCTCGGCCTTGGGCGAACCCGCATGCCTTACCCGCTTTCCCTGTCACCCACCGTTTCCCCGGACCCCCCGAAAGAAACGACAAGCTAGCGACCGGAAACTCCCGTCGCGATTGGCACCATACTCATGCAGCACCGGCGTTCAACTCCTGAAACGCCCTTGAAGCCCTTCCGCAACGGCTTTTCAAACCCATGTTGCGGAATAGTCACGCCCCCTTGGCCGAACGCGGCTCGACCTGCGCCAAAACGAGTCGTTTGGTAGGGGTTTGTTAGGAAATTACAGGGGGTTACGTCGTCCGGCGCGCCAGAACGACGAACGGCTGCTGGCCGGAACATCACACGGCTTCGGGCGAATTTCCGGCTTTTCCGGTCTTTTCAAGCGCCGCGCGCGCCATATAGCGCTGCACCGCCACCGGGATCGCGGCAACGTAGACGAGCGTGAGCGCACTCACGGTCTCGAACGGATGACTGACCAGCAGTGCGAGAATCACGACGACCAGTGCGAGAATCGGCAGGACACGCTCACGTGGCACCGGCGTGCCAAGCCCCTTGCCCGAGAAGGTCGGGACTCGGGAGACGATCAGCGCGGTCGAAACCAGCGTCCAGATGAGGACCAGCACCGATTCGCCCGCGAACTGCGGCAGCCCGGCCTGCTGGAGGTTCAGCGGCAGCATCACCATCATCGCCCCGGCCGGCGCGGGAACACCCGTGGCGAACGCTTTCTGCCAGTACGGGCGCTCGGGGGCGTCAAGCGTCACGTTGAAGCGCGCAAGCCGCAGCGCCATTGCAAAAGCGAGCAGCAGGCAGGCGAGCCAGCCGACCGTCTTCAGCTCGTGCAGCAGCCAGAAATAGAGGATCAACCCGGTCGCGCAGCCGAAGGTCACGAAATCCGCGAGCGAATCGAGTTCGGCGCCAAAGCGGGACGTGCCCTTGAGCAGCCGCGCGATTCGCCCGTCAACGCCATCGAGCAACGCAGCGGCGATGATCGCCAGCGCGGCGTAGTCGAGTCTGCCCTCGATCGCGAACCGCACCGAGGTCAGTCCCGCCGCAAGCGCAATCAGGGTGATGACGTT
>WSYC01000029.1 GCA_009773635.1 Beijerinckiaceae bacterium
AGCGCCGCGCGCATCGCCGCCTCCTGCCGGATGACCGCGCGATCAAGCTTCTGGCGCGGAACTTCCAGCGCCCGCTCCGGCGAGGGCAAGGCGCGGGAAAGGTTCGCGAGATCACGCCGGTGTCGCTCCTGCAACCGCGCCATCGCCCCGGCGAGGCGGGCGGCATGGGCGCGCGTATCGGCGACGAGGTCGGCCCGCACCGGCACGATCATTTCCGCAGCGGCGGTCGGCGTCGGCGCGCGGACATCCGCGACGAGATCAAGCAGCGTCCAGTCCGTCTCGTGGCCAATGGCGGAGACAAGCGGGATATCGCTTTCCGCCGCCGCGCGGACAACGATCTCCTCGTTGAAACTCCAGAGATCCTCCAGCGAACCACCGCCGCGCGCGACGACGATCACGTCCGGTCTTGATATCGGCCCATCGCCCCCACCCGAAAACCGGGACCCACTTTTCGGGGCGATGGGCAGGGCGTTGAAACCGCGAATCGCAGCAGCGACTTCCACCGCGCTGCCCTCGCCCTGCACGCGCACCGGCCAGACCAGCACCTCGCGCGGGAAGCGATCCGAGATCCGGTGGATCATGTCGCGAATCACCGCGCCGGTAGGCGAGGTCACGATGCCGATGACAACAGGCAGATAGGGCAGCTTGCGCTTGCGGGCGCTATCGAACACGCCTTCCGCCTGCAACTTGCGGCGACGCTCTTCCAGGAGCGCCATTAGCGCGCCGACGCCCGCCGGCTCCATCTGCTCGACGATGATCTGATAGCTCGATTTGCCGGGGAAGGTGGTGATTCGCCCGGTCGCGATCACCTCAAGCCCATCCTCGGGCCGGAACTTGATGCGGCTGAACACGCCCTTCCAGATCACGGCATCGATTTTCGCGTTCTGGTCCTTGAGCGAAAAATAGACATGGCCGGAGGAATGCGGCCCGCGATAACCCGATATTTCGCCCCGAAGCCGCACCTGTCCGAAGGCATCCTCGATGGTGCGCTTGAGCGCGCCGGCGAGATCGGAAACCGACAGTTCGGGCGTGTTGGAAACGGGCTCGTTCATGCCAAGAGTTGTAGAGATTATAGGCTGAGGATGCTACAGCGCGGGCGACCACGCGCTGCGTTTTCGACAGGCGATCCCGGCATGCAGGAATTTTCCCGATGAACGTTCTTCTGATTGGCAATGGCGGACGCGAAAACGCGCTGGCATGGGCGATGGCGAAAAGCCCGGCGCTGACCAAGCTCTTCATCTCGCCCGGCAACCCCGGAACCGCCGCACTCGGCAAGAACGTGCTGGTGAGCATCGGTGATCATGCTTCCGTGATCGAATTCTGCAAGACCAACGCCATCGATCTCGTGGTCGTCGGGCCGGAAGCGCCTCTGGTCGATGGCATCGCCGATGCGCTGATGGCGGCGGGCATCCGCGTGTTTGGCCCCTCGAAGGCGGCTGCGCAGCTCGAAGGCTCGAAGGATTTCACCAAATCGATCTGCGATGCCGCGAAGGCTCCGACCGCCGCCTACGCGACCTTCACCGACGAGGCTGCAGCGCTGGCCTATGTCAGGCAACAGGGCGCGCCGATCGTCGTGAAATACGACGGGCTGATGGCGGGCAAGGGCGTCACGGTCGCCGAAGCGCTGGAGGATGCAGAGGCCGCGATCCGCGCGCTCTACGCCAGCGAAGAGAACGCCAAGGTCGTCATTGAAGAGATGCTTGTCGGCGAGGAAGCCAGCTTCTTCTGCTTTGTCGATGGCGAAACGGTGCTCCCGCTCGGCTCGGCGCAGGATCACAAACGCGTTTTTGATGGCGACAAGGGGCCGAACACCGGCGGCATGGGCGCCTATTCCCCCGCCCCGGTGATGACGGCAGCGGTCGAGCGCCAGGCGCTCGACGAGATCGTCATTCCCACGATGAAGGAAATGGCAAAGCGGGGCATGCCCTATCGCGGCATTCTCTTCGTCGGGCTGATGATCGGGCCGGAAGGGCCGAAACTCATCGAATACAATTGCCGCTTCGGCGATCCCGAATGCCAGGTGCTGATGCTGCGGCTGGAGAGCGATCTGCTCTCGCTGCTCGACGGCGTCGCGCGCGGCGAATTGGCAAAGCTTTCGGTGAACCTCAAACCCGTCAGCGCCGTCGGCGTGGTGATGGCCGCAAACGGCTATCCCGGCGCGTTCGAGAAGGGCAGCGCCATCCGTGGCCTTGATGCCGCCGCCGGGGTGCCGGGCGCGATGGTGTTCCACGCGGGAACGCGGGCCGATGGCAGCGTGATCCGCGCCAATGGCGGGCGCGTGCTCACAGTTTGCGCCACGGGGAAAGACCTCCCCGAAGCGCGCGAGCGTGCCTATGCTGCCGTGGCCAAAATCGATTGGCCGGAGGGTTTCTGCCGCTCCGATATCGGCGCGCGCGGCCTCGCCCGGCTCGCCGGGGGAGCGTGAAATGACGGGATCGGTCGATCTCTTCCCCGGCTTTGAAAGCCGGTATATCGCGACTGACGAGGGCTCCGTCTTCTGCCGCATCGGTGGCCCAATTGGCGCGGAACCGCTGGCGCTCTTGCACGGTTTTCCGCAAACGCATGCGATGTGGCACCGGCTTGCGCCCGCACTGGCGAAGACACATCGTGTTATTCTGATGGACCTGCGCGGCTATGGCTGGTCGAGCGCGCCTGTTGGCAGCGCCGATCACGCCACCTATTCCAAACGCGCGATGGCGATGGATGTGCTTCGCATTGTCGATGACCTCGGCCACACGCGCTTCGCGCTGGCGGGCCATGATCGCGGCGGCCGCGTCGGCTATCGCCTCGCGCTCGATCATCCGGGCCGGGTGAGCCGGCTGGCGCTGCTCGACATTGTCCCGACCATCGTGATGTGGGAGCGCATCGAGGCTTCGCCCTCGCCTTTGACGGACCATTGGCCGTTCCTCGCCCGGCCCGAACCCGAGCCGGAATCGGCTCTGCTGGCTGAACCCGCCAATTGGCTGGAGCAGAAGCTCGCCGGCTGGTCGAAGGCCAAAGACCTTTCGGCCTTCGACCCCCACGCGCTGCGGGCCTATCATCAGGCCTTCGCCGTGCCCGAGCGTATCCATGCCTTCTGTGAAGATTACCGCGCCGGCGCGACGCTAGACCGTGCACACGATGCGCTTTCCCGCGCGCGCGGCGAGACGATCGCGTGCCCGGTGCATATCCTCTGGGGCAATGCAGGCATTCCCGCCGCTGGTGCCTCACCGATTGACGCGTGGCACGCTTTCGCTCCGCGCGCGACGGGCGAAGCCATCGACAGCGGCCATTTTCTGGCGGAAGAAAATCCGACGGCAACGCTTGCGGCGCTGGAGCGCTTCTTTTCATGAACGCCAAACTCACCCGCACCTACCCGAGGATCGGGCTCGTGCTTGGTTCTGGCGGTGCGCGCGGGCTCGCGCATATCGTGGTGCTCGAAACGCTGGATCGCCTCGGCATCCGCCCCGTGCAGATCGCGGGCACCTCGATCGGCGCGATTCTCGGCGCGGCCTATGCCTCCGGCGTCAGCGGCGCGGAGCTCAGGGCGCATGTCATCAAGGATTTCCGCAACCGCACCGACGTGATGACCCGGCTGTTCCAGGCACGCGTCGGCCGCCTCGCGGATATCTGGAAGGGCGGACTCGGCAACCCCGTCCTGGTTGATGGTGAGACGATCCTCGAGCGCTTCATGCCGCGCCCCCTGCCCGAACGCTTCGAAGACCTTTCGATCCCGATGGCAATCATTGCGGCGGATTTTCACCGGCTCGACCGCGTGGTGTTTTCGTCCGGCCCGCTTGTGCCCGCCGTCGCGGCATCGATGGCGATCCCCGGCCTCGTCAAGCCGGTGGTCTTCGGCGATCGCGTGATGGTTGACGGCGGCACGGTTGATCCGCTGCCGGTCAAGGCGATCAACGCCGAGGTCGATCTCATCCTCGCCATCGACGTCTCCCGCGCCGCGGCACGCGAGGAAGGCGCGAAAATCCCCGGTGCGGTGGAGACCGGCTTCCGCGTCTACGACCTCATGCAGGCAGCGTTGGCGGATGCGCAGGCGAGTGACAATGCCCGCCCGATCCGGCGTCTGAAGGCACCCGTGGAAGGCTTCAACGCGCTGGATTTCTTCGCCGCGAAGAAGATCCTCGCCGCTTCCGAAGGGCTTGCCGGGGCCGTTGAATCGGCGCTGACGCTGCCATTTTAACGTCAGTTCTTGGCCGCCCTAGCGCCTGTCCCTGAAAAAATCCCGCAAGAGCACAACCGCCTCGCGCTCGCGGATACCGCTATAAACCTCCGGTGCATGATGGCAGGTCGGCTGCGCGAAGATGCGGGGCCCGGCCTCGACACCGCCGCCCTTGGGGTCGGATGCCGAATAATAGAGCCGCCGCAACCGCGCGAAGGAGATCGCCGCCGCGCACATGGGGCAGGGTTCGAGTGTCACATAAAGGTCCGCTTCCCCGATCCGCTCCGAGCCGAGCGCCGCACAGGCCGCCCGGATCGCCAGAATTTCGGCGTGGGCCGTGGGATCGTTGAGTTCACGCGTGCGGTTTCCGGCCTGCGCGATGACCCGCCCGTCCTGAACAAGCGCGGCGCCGATCGGCACCTCGCCGCGCGCACCGGCGGCCTTCGCCTCGGCAAAGGCGGCATCAAACCCCGATTGCTGCGCCAGGACAGGACCGTCCTCCGGCTTCATGCCTCAAATCCTTCAAGAAAAATCTTCCTTCGGGCCTCGCAAGCGCAAGGCCTTCCTGATAGAAGCGCCCGATGAGCGACAGCGATAACGATAAACGCCCGGGTGGCAAGAGCCGCGATGCGGGCAAGCGCCAAGGCGCAAGCAAGAATTTTGGCACAGGCAAAAGCCGCGGTGCGGGCAATCCTCGCGACTCGCGACCGCCGCGCTCCGATGCCGATGGCGGCAAGCGATCTTTCGCGCCCAAAGGCGAAGCCCGGCCTCAGAACGCAGGCGCGGAACCCCGCCTTTACAAAGGCAAGGGGATCAACCGACCCAACACCCTGACGCGCGACGCACTATCGGGCGAAGCACGCCCGAAGCGCGAGTTCAAACCGAGGCAAGACGCGCCTTCGGGCGACGCCCGCCCGAAGCGCGTTTGGGCCTCCGAACGCCCGCGTGATTTCAAGCCGCGTCCCCCGCGTGAAGGGGCTGGCGGCGAACGCAGCTTTGGCAATCGAGATCGAGACAATCGCGGCGCAAGCGACCGCAAGGGCGGTGATCGCCCCTTCAAGCCCCGTTTCGACCGGGATAGCGAAACCCCGCGTGAAAACGCCCCCGATGGCGGTTTTGCCCCCGAAGGCGAACGCATCGCCCGCGTCATGGCGCGCGCCGGCCTCTGCTCGCGCCGCGATGCCGAGGAATGGATCGAGGCCGGCCGCGTTTCGGTCAACGGCCGCGTGATCACGAGCCCGGCGCTCGATGTGAAGATTTCCGACAAGGTTCTGGTCGACGGCAAGCCGCTGCCGGAGCGCGAGCGCACACGGCTCTGGACCTACCACAAGCCGCGCGGCCTCGTGACCACCGCGAGCGACCCCGAGGGCCGCCCGACCGTCTTCGACAATCTGCCGCCGGATATGCCGCGCGTGGTCTCCATCGGGCGGCTCGACATCAATACCGAAGGGCTGATGCTCCTCACCAATGACGGCGGGCTGGCGCGCGTGCTGGAGCTGCCGGAAACCGGCTGGCTCCGGCGCTACCGCGTCCGTGTCTACGGGCGGGTCAGCCAGCCTGCGCTCGACAAATTGCGCGAGGGCATCACGCTTGACGGGATCGAGTACGGCCCGATCGTCGCAACGCTCGAACGCGAGGTCGGCGACAACGCCTGGCTGGTGATGGACCTGCGCGAGGGCAAGAACCGCGAAATCAAACGCGTGCTCGAACATCTCGATCTTCAGGTCAACCGGTTGATCCGCGTCTCCTTCGGCCCGTTCCAGCTTGAGGAACTCGGCGAAGGCGCGATCGAGGAAGTGCGCACCAAGACGCTGAAGGATCAGCTCGGCCCGCGCCTCACCGAGGAATCCGGAGCCTATTTTGAAGGCCCGCGCCGCGAAAGCGCAGCCAGCCGCGCTGCGGCGATGGTGCAGGAAGAGCCGATCCGCAAACGCTTCGACCGGCGCAAGCCCATGGAGAAGCGTGATCTCGCCCTCTCCGGCGAAGCGAAGGATCTCAAGGTCAGCCGCGAGCGCGTCTCGGATCGCAAGGGCCGGACCGTCAAGGTCGAGCGTGTCGTCAAGGTCGATGTGCTGCCACCTGAACCACCTCGCATCGTGCGCCCCGAGCGCAGCGACTGGCGCGACCGCAAGGCCGAGCAGCGCGGCCAACGCGATGGCGATCGGCCGCAACGCGATGGTGCCCGCCCGTTCAAACCCCGTCCGCCCCGGGATGAGGCTGGTGGTGAGCGCAGCTTCGCACCGCGCGGCCCGCGCCGGGACGATGCCGGTGGCGGTCAACGCCCGCAACGCACCGATGGTGACAGGCCGTTTCGTCCGCGCCCGCCTCGGGATGACGCCGGTGGCGCGCGCCCGTTCAACCCCCGTCCGCCCCGTGATGGTGATCGCCCACCGCGTGTCGAGGGTGATCGACCCTTCCGGGGCAAGTCGGCGGGAGACAGACCTCGGGACGATAGACCTCGGGACGATCGTCCAAGGAGTGATCGCCCAAGAGAAGATCGTCCGCGTGATGATCGTCCGCGCGGTGATCGGCCTTTCGGCGGCAAACCGGCGGGCAGCCGCCCGCAAGGTGGCAAACCGTTTGGCGGCAAACCCTCCGGCGGCATGCGTCCGCCGCGCGGCCGGAGCTAGGCCGTGCGGGTTGTTGGCGGGCGCCTTGGCGGGCGGACGCTGAAAGGGCCGCAGACCAACGGCATCCGGCCGACGACCGACCGGATGCGCGAAAGCCTGTTCAATATCCTCGTCCACCGCGATGAATTCGAGATTGAGGGCGCGCGCGTGCTCGATCTTTTCGCGGGCACCGGTGCCTGTTCCATCGAGGCAATTTCGCGCGGCGCGGATTTCGCGGTGATGGTGGATATCGGCGCTGAGGCGCGCGGCCTCCAGCGCGAGAATATCGAAGCGCTCGGACTGGGCGGCACGGTCCGCATTCTCCGGCGTGACGCAACCAAGCTTGGCGAGGTCTCGCCGTTCACCCCGTTCACGCTCGTGTTCTGCGATCCGCCCTACGACAAGGGGCTTGGCGAGGCGGCGCTGACTTCCGCGATCCAGGGCGGCTGGCTCGCACCCGGCGCCGTTGTCGTGCTGGAGGAACGAATGAGCGCCGAGGTTGTTCTGCCGCCTCCGCTCGTCGAGATCGAGCGCCGCAAGGCCGGTGAGACGCAGCTCATTTTCGCGAAAATGCCGGGCTGAACACCTTCAACTCCGCCCGAACAGGCGCTCGATGTCCCTGAGACCGAGGGCGATATAGGTCGGCCGACCGTGGTTGCACTGGCCCGAACCCGGAGTCCCCTCCATCTCGCGCAACAGCGCGTCCATTTCTTCAAGCTTCATCCGCCGCCCGGCGCGGATCGAATGATGGCAGGCGAAGGTTTTCAGCACGCAATCGTAGCGCGCCTCAAGGCTTTCGGCGCCGCCCCAATCCTCCAGGCTTTCGGCGAGATTGCGCACCAGCCGGGTGATATCCGCCCCCGCGAGCGCCGCCGGGATTTCCTGCACCGCCAGTGCGCCGGGACCAAAAGGCTCGACCACCAGCCCTGCCTCTGCCAACGCCGGAGCGATATCGAGCAGCGCGGCGATCACAGCCTCGTCGAGATCGACAATAGCCGGAATCAGCAGCGGTTGCCGCGCGATCCCGCCACTGGCACGTGCCGCCTTCAGCCGCTCGTAGACGAGCCGCTCGTGCGCGGCGTGCTGGTCGACGATCACCACGCCCTCCGCCGTCTGCGCGAGAATATAGGTTTCGTGGAACTGCGCGCGGGCAAAGCCGAGCGGGGGAAACGCGGTTTCGGTCACGGCCACCTCCGCCATGACGTCCATCGCCGCATGCGCGGCTTCAGCAAAGCCGGAAGGGACGGCAGGAGCAGGCATGGGCGCAGGCATGGGCGCGGCAGCCGGATAGCCCGTCGGGAAGGCGAACGAGAGCGGCCGCTCGGGGATATGCGTCAGGCCATGGGATTGCAGGCGCGCGAGCATCGCCTGCCCGCCGCGCGTCGAGGCGTGATGCCCCGCCGAGGCCAGTGCATCGCGGATCGCGCCGATAATCAGCGAGCGCACGGCCTCGTTCTCACGGAAGCGCACCTCGAGCTTGGCGGGGTGAACGTTGACATCCACCAGCGCCGGATCGAGATCGAGGAACAGCGCGACGACAGGATAGCGCCCGGCGGTGATCGTATCGGCATAGGCAGCGCGAAGTGCCCCGATCAGCAGTTTGTCGCGCACCGGGCGGCCGTTGACGAAGAGATACTGATCGAGCGCGCTGGCACGATGAAAGGTGGGCACCGAAACGAGCCCCGAAAGCCGCATCGCGCCGCGCTGGCCGGAGACAGGCATGGCGTTTTCCCGGAAGTCCTTGCCGAGGATGCGGGCGATCCGCCGGGCGTTACCCTCCCCATCCACAGCCTCCGCTGGCAGATCGAGCCCGGTGAGATGATCACCCTGCAAGGAAAAGCCGATGGCCGGGTTCGCCATCGCGAGCCGCTTGACCACCAGCGCTGCCGCCTGCGCTTCCGCACGATCTCCCTTGAGGAATTTCAGTCGCGCCGGCGTCGCGTGAAAGAGGTCCTCGACCTCGATGCGCGTGCCCATTCCGAAAGCGGCGGGTCGCACCGGCTCCACCCGCCCCGCATCAACGCGGATCAGGTGGGCGCTTCCGCCTTTTTCTCTTCCGATCCCCTCCGGACCCTGCTCGATCGGGGATCGGGGCCGCGACGTGATCGTCAGGCGCGCGACCGCACCGATGGACGGCAGTGCCTCGCCGCGGAACCCGAGCGTCGAGACGCGCTCAAGGCTGCCATCGGGCAGCTTGGAGGTCGCGTGGCGCTCGATGGCCAGCGCGAGATCATCCGGCCCCATGCCGATGCCATCGTCGATGATGCGGATCAGCCGCCGGCCACCTTGCTCGATGCGGATATCGATGCGCGAGGCCTTCGCGTCGATCGCGTTCTCGACGAGTTCCTTCACCGCCGCAGCCGGCCGTTCGATCACCTCGCCGGCGGCGATCTGGTCAATGAGGATGGGATCAAGGCGGCGGATAAGCATGCGCCGTTATCGCGCGATTCGAATTGAAGTGCAGCACGATTCGCCGCTTTTCGCGCCCGACAAGAAAACGGCCTCGAAACCGGGAGGATTCGAGGCCGGAATTTGACTTCTGCTGAACAATCAGCCCGCGAGGGCTTCCTTCGATTTTTCCCAGCGTTTGCGCTCATTGGGATCGAGATAGCGCTTCCTGAGGCGGATCGACTTCGGCGTCACTTCGACGAGTTCGTCGTCCTGAATCCACGCGAGCGCGCGCTCCAGCGTCATGCGGATCGGCGGGGTCAGGCGCACGGCTTCGTCCTTCGAGGTCGTGCGGATATTGGTGAGCTTCTTGCCCTTGAGCACGTTGACCTCAAGGTCGTTGTCACGGGTGTGGATGCCCACGATCATACCCTGATAGACGCGGGTGCCGGCTTCGATCACCATCTGGCCGCGATCCTCGAGGTTCCACATCGCGTAGGCGACGCTTTCGCCGATGTCGTTCGAGATCAGAACGCCATTGTGGCGGCCGCCGATGTCGCCCTTGTAGGGTTCATAGGCCTTGAACAGACGGTTCATGATCGCGGTGCCGCGCGTGTCGGTCAGGAGTTCGGACTGGTAGCCGATGAGGCCACGCGTCGGCGCGTGGAACACGAGACGCAGACGATTGCCGCCCGAGGGCTTCATCTCGATCATCTCGCCCTTGCGCTCGGACATCTTCTGCACAACCGTGCCCGAATATTCCTCGTCAACGTCGATCACGACCTCTTCGACCGGCTCGAGCGTCTCGCCGCTCTCGCTCTGTTCCATCACGACGCGCGGACGCGAGACGGCCATTTCGAAGCCTTCACGGCGCATGGTCTCGATCAGGATCGCGAGCTGGAGTTCGCCGCGGCCGGAGACGAAGAACGAATCCTTGTCGGACGATTCCTCGATCTTGAGCGTGACGTTGCCCTCGCCTTCCTTGAAGAGGCGATCGCGGATCATGCGGCTCGTCACCTTCGTGCCTTCGGTGCCGGCATAGGGGCTGTCGTTGACGATGAAGCTCATCGTCACGGTCGGCGGGTCGATCGGTTGCGCCTGGATCGGGGTGTCGATCGAAGGATCGCAGAAGGTATCCGCCACGGAGCCCTTCACGAGACCGGCGATGGAGACGATATCGCCCGCAACACCTTCCTCGATCGGCTGCCGCTCGATACCGCGGAACGCGAGGATCTTCGAGACGCGGCCGGTTTCCACAAGGTTGCCCTTGCGGTCGATGACCTTGATCTGCTGGTTCGGCTTCACCGAACCGGAGGAGATCTTGCCGGTGATGATGCGCCCGAGGAACGGGTTTGCTTCGAGCAGCGTGCCGAGCATGCGGAATTCACCGGGTTCGGTCGAGGCCTCCGGCACATGCTGGAGCACGAGATCAAGCAGCGGCGCGAGACCTTCTTCCGGGTTGCCGTCCGGCTTCAGGCTCATCCAGCCGTTGCGGCCGGACCCGTAGAGGATCGGGAAGTCGAGCTGCTCGTCGGTGGCGTCGAGCGCGGCGAAGAGATCGAACACCTCGTTGACGACTTCGGTGACGCGCGCATCGGGGCGGTCGACCTTGTTGATCGCGACGATGGGCTTGAGGCCGATCTTCAGTGCCTTGCCGACGACGAACTTCGTCTGCGGCATCGGGCCTTCGGCGGCGTCCACCAGCACGATGGCTGAATCCACCATCGAGAGGATGCGCTCGACCTCACCGCCGAAATCGGCGTGGCCCGGCGTATCGACGATGTTGATGCGGGTATCGCGCCAGACGATCGACGTGGCTTTCGCCAGAATGGTAATGCCGCGCTCTTTTTCAAGATCGTTCGAATCCATCACGCGTTCGGCAACGCGCTGGTTGTCACGGAACGAACCCGACTGGGCGAGAAGCTTGTCCACGAGCGTGGTTTTGCCGTGATCGACGTGCGCGATGATGGCGATATTGCGAAGAGCCATTGAGAGAGTTTCCGAAAAAGGACCGGCGCGGGGGGAAACAGGATTATTTCCAGCCGCGGCCAAGCCGTATAGAACATGCGAATTCGATTGGTGTTGCAGCGCAGTAAACGTTTTAGGCGTCCGGGGCAAGGGCAACCCGGCAACCAACGCTCATGTGATCGCTCAGAGTGGTTTATGCGCCGCCATTTCGCTGGTAAACTCTACCCGCTTCTGTGCCTGCATCTGTTTGAATTCGTCGAGCAGGAAGCGGATGGTGGCAACGCGGTCGGCATCGGGCTGGTTCAGCACCATCGCTTCCACAAGATCGGAATGGACACCGTCCGCCTCATGGCAGATCGCGTCGAGTTCGACCTGCGTCGCCGCGTTTCTCGTCGCCTGGATCAGCCGCACGAGGTCGCGCAGCTCGCGATCGACGTCGATGGGCGGGCGACCACCGCTCACCACCCGCGACCAGAAGGCCGCAGCAACCGAACCGACGATCGAAAACCCCATGATGCCAAGGTAGAACCAGTCGCCATAGCGCTCGAAGAAGGTTTTCGTCTCGCCCTCGACATAGGCGATCGTGCCGGCGTGCGTGGGCAGTTTTGCGCCGCGATCCTCGGTGGAGGGCAGTTCGATATCGTTCGCAGCCGGCGCTTCCGCCGCGATGGAGAGGCGCAGCGAGAACAGAAGGCGGGTCAGCTCACTGACGGTGCTCTCATCGAGCGTGCGCCGCGCGACCAGCCGATGCGTGACAGCAAGCGTCGTCATATCCTCATCGGGGCGCGGCGGGTCGCCGCCGAATGCGCCCCGCACGATCTCGACCGTATCGAAGACAGGGTAATCCTCGACAATGGCCTGGGCTTCGCTGACGGCAAGGATCGTCGGTTCCTTGCCCTCAACCTTCGGGAAACCCTGATAGGCATTGCGCCCCATGCGGTCCGAGGCCGGCGCCACAAGGAAAACCGCATCGAGCGTGCCTTCATGCACGGCCTGCATCACCTCATGCTGGGTGCCCCGCATGATATCGATTTCCGACGCCGCAACGCCATAATGCGACAGAATCCGGTTCAGCACGACATCATTGGCCGGGCGCGGCGCGATGGAGCCGACAACCTTGCCCCGGAGATCGCTGATTTTCCCGGCTTTCAGGCCCGGTTTTGCGATGAAATAGACCGAATCACGCCGGAGGATTGCAACCGTCGCGGCCTGTTCCGGCATCGCGACGTCGGATCGCACGACCGCAAGATCCGCTTTCCTGCTGACGAACGCCCGGGCGCTGGCAGCAGCATCGTCCGTCGGGATGAGTTTCAGGCGGATGGAGGCGCGCTCACGCTGCAAGGCCTGCAGGAACGCCACAGTGACGCGGAGATCCGATCCGCCGAGCGCGCCGACGGCCACCGTCAGCACACGCGGCGCCAGAAGCACGTAGGCTGATGCCGCCATCGCAGCGATGACCACAAGCACCGCAGCGATGATCTTGAGCATATGGCGCATCGATCAGACCTTCTGTTGCGCTCCGTTCGCGCACCCGGCTTTTCAGGAGCGCGACATTGCGGCAGCTTCGTGACCCCTGCCCTGGTCTTTCCGCCTGCCCGACGCGTCAGCCACCCCGCGCCTTGCGCATGGCGAGCGTGCGCAGCCGGAGCGCGTTGAGCTTGATGAAGCCCTGCGCATCGCGGTGATCATAGGCGACGGCTCCCTCCTCGAAGGTGACCAGCTCCTGATCATAGAGCGAAAACGGGCTCTCGCGCCCGATAACCGTGACATTGCCCTTGTAAAGTTTCAGCGTCACGCGGCCCGTC
The DNA here is from genome assembly GCA_009773635.1 of Beijerinckiaceae bacterium. Taxonomy (GTDB): domain Bacteria; phylum Pseudomonadota; class Alphaproteobacteria; order Rhizobiales; family Beijerinckiaceae; genus Rhabdaerophilum. The sequence continues at coordinate 12,927 of WSYC01000029.1, forward strand.
ACCAGCTCCTGGCTCTTGTCGCACAGCGCCTGGATCATCTCGCGTTCCGGCGTGAACCAGAACCCGTAATAAACGAGTTCGGCATAGCGCGGCATCAGGCTTTCCTTGAGGTGCATCGCCTCACGATCCATCGTGATGCTCTCGATCCCGCGATGCGCCTGCAGGAGGATCGTGCCGCCCGGCGTCTCGTAGACGCCGCGCGATTTCATGCCGACGAAGCGGTTCTCGACGAGATCGAGCCGGCCGATGCCGTTGGCCTTGCCGAGTTCGTTCAGCTTGGTGAGCAGCGTCGCGGGCGACATCTTGACGCCATCAATCGCGACCGCATCGCCCTTGTGGAAATCCATCGTGATGACAGTCGCCTTGTCGGGCGCGGCTTCGGGCGCAATCGTGCGCATATAGACCATCTCGGGGGCTTCGACCGCCGGGTCTTCGAGCACCTTGCCCTCGGAGGAGGAGTGCAGCAGGTTCGCATCGACCGAGAATGGCGCTTCGCCATATTTGTCCTTGGCGATCGGGATCTGATGGCTTTCGGCGAAAGCGATCAGCTTGGTGCGGCTCGACAGATCCCACTCGCGCCAGGGGGCGATGATCTTGATGTTCGGCTCAAGTGCATAATAGCCAAGTTCGAACCGCACCTGATCGTTGCCCTTGCCGGTCGCGCCATGGCTGACGGCATCCGCGCCGACGGCCCTCGCGATCTCGATCTGGCGCTTGGCGATCAGCGGCCGCGCGATCGAGGTTCCCAGCAGATACTGCCCCTCGTAGAGCGCGTTCATGCGGAACATCGGGAACACGAAATCGCGGGTGAATTCCTCGCGCAGATCATCAATGAAGATGTTTTCCGGCTTGATGCCGAGGAGTTCCGCCTTCTTGCGTGCCGGCTCCAGCTCCTCGCCCTGGCCGAGATCAGCGGTGAAGGTGACGACCTCGCAATTATACGTGATTTGAAGCCACTTCAGGATCACCGATGTATCGAGACCACCCGAATAGGCGAGAACGACCTTCTTGATATCACTTTTTGCCATGACGCCGTGTTTTCCGAACCTGCCGGGCGCGAGGCGCCCCTATGCTGCAACGAGTTTTTGCCGCATCTTCCTGTGCGCGAACCCGTATCCACGCCGCGCGAAAATGCTCTAGAAGCGGTTCTATAAAGGGATCGCAAGCCGGCGCAAGCCGAGCGAGATCAAAACGCAAGCGGAGCGCCATGCTTTCTTCGGATGAACTCACCCGTTTTGCCCGCCACATCGTGCTCCGGCACATCGGCGGGCCGGGACAGCAGCGCCTCAGGGCGGCCCGCGTGCTGGTGGTCGGGGCCGGCGGGCTCGGAACGCCCTTGCTGCAATACCTGACTGCCGCCGGCACCGGCACGCTCGGCATCGTCGATGACGATACGGTTTCGCTCTCCAACCTCCAGCGGCAGGTGATCCACGGCCATCCCGATATCGGCCGCCCGAAGGTGGACAGCGCGGCGGATGCCATCCGGCGGATCGATCCCGGCGCGATCGTCAAGCAGCACCCCGTTCGCCTGACCGCCGCGAACGCCGCCGCCCTGATCGCGGATTATGACGTGATCGCGGATGGTTCGGACAATTTCGACACCCGCTATCTCCTCGCGGAGTTCTGCGAAGCCGCACGAAAACCGCTCGTCAGCGCGGCCGTCAACGAGTTCCACGGCTCTCTCACCGTGCTCAGGCCATGGGAAACCGGGCCGGATGGCTCACTCAACCCGCGTTACCGCGATCTCTACCCGGAAAAACCACCCGCGGGTGCCATTCCCACCTGCTCGGAGGCCGGCGTTCTCGGCGCCCTCGTCGGCGTTGTCGGCTCGTTGCAGGCGATCGAGGTCATCCGGCAGATCACGCCGTTCGGCACGTCGCTGGTCGGGAAACTGCTGTTGATCGATGCGCTCGACATGCGCTTCGAGACGATCGAATACGGGCGCGACGCGTAATTCAGCGCCGACGCTTCTTCGGGCTTGGCGAAAATGTGCGCTTCAGTGCGCCCCAGGGGTCGATCACGGCGCTGGTGCGGTTACGGCCGCGCGAGATGCTGACACCCTGCGACGTGCTCCTGTCATCCGCCGAAGGATTGTAGCGCGCCCGCGTCCGGCTGCGCACGGTTGATTCCGGGTCCGCGCCGCGCCCGGCCTTGGGAGCCCGTGCGGTCGAGCGTCCCGGCCCCTGCTTGGCCAGGCATTCGTTATAGGCAAAGGCGTTTGATATCCCCTCGCAATTCGCCAGGGCTGGCGATGCCGGAAGAAGCAGGGCAGCACCGGCCAGCACGGCCCCCAGAAACGCGGTTCGACAATTCAGCACAGTTCCAGTTCCCTTACGCGGTGCGAGGCCAGACGCGCGACAAGCGTCCCGCCCGGCTCGAGGCTTGCCTAGCCGCGCAGAACGGCCCCGGTCTTTGCCACGACCTCGCCGACGAGCTTGCCCGAAAAAGCTTCAATTTCGGTATCCGTCAGGGTTTTTTCCCGCGGCTGGAGCGTAACGGCCAGCCCGATCGAAACCTTGCCGGGGTCTACGCCCTTGCCGGCATAGACATCGAAAACGGTCACATCCTCGACGAGCGCCTTGTCGATACCACGCGCGATGCGCAGCAGCGCCTCGGCTTCCACGCTTTGGTCGACAACAAAGGCAAAATCACGGCTGACCGGCTGCAATTCCGCAAGATCGAGCCTGGCCTTCGCCTTGGTCGGCTTTTTCTTCTGCGCCGGCAGGCCATCCAGCACGATTTCGAACGCGACCATGCGCCCCTCCGCACCGAGCGCTTCGATGGCACGTGGATGCAATTCGCCGAACCAGCCGATGACATCCTTCGGGCCGAAGCGCAGGATCGCCGAACGACCCGGATGCAGGAACTCAGGGGCACCCGCAACGCCCGCCGCCGGCACGATCTGCATGCCACCGGTGGGGACATTCATCGCCGCAAGCGCTGCGAGCACATCGGCTTTGACGTCATAGACATCGGCTTCATCGCTGCCGGTCCAGTGGCGCCCCGCTCCGTCAGACGACGCGAGCCCGCGCCGCAAACCGGCCGCTGCGATGCGCTGGTCGCGCTCGCCATCGCCCTTGAACACCTGCCCGACCTCGAACAGCGCGACATCGGCGTAACCCCGGTCGGCGTTGCGCTGGCCGGCCATCACGAGGCCCGGCATCAGGCTCGGGCGCATATCCGAAAGGTCTGCCGCGATCGGGTTGGCGAGCGCGAGCGCCGGCTGGCCGCCGCCGAACAGCGTCGCGGCCTTCTTCGAGACAAACGACCAGGTGACGGCTTCCACCATCCCGCGCGCGGCCAGCGCCCGCTTCGCGGCGCGGGTGCGCTGCTGGAGCGCGGTCAGCACCGGCTTGTGGACCTGATCGATGCGCCTGATCGGCACCAGCGGCACGTTATCCACGCCGACAATCCGCACAACCTCTTCCACGAGATCGGCCTTGCCCTCGATATCCGGCCGGAACGACGGCACCGCCACCTTGATCACCGGCGCATTGCCGGACACCCAGAAACCGAGCGCGGTGAGGATCGCCTTCACCTCCGCCAGTGGCACGTCGAGGCCCGTGAGGCGCTTCACTTCCGCCAGCGGAAACTCAATGATCTTCTCCGGCTCCGGCACCGAGCCTTCGAGCGTGATCTGCGAGGGTGTGCCGCCACAGAGATCGGTCACGAGCTTCGTCGCCAGCTCAATTCCCGGCACCGTGAACGCCGGGTCGACGCCACGCTCGAAGCGATAGCGCGCATCGGTGGAAATGCCGAGTTTGCGCCCGGTCTGCGCGATGTTGAGCGGCGACCACAGCGCGCTCTCGATCAGCACATCGACCGTGTTCTCGTCGCAGCCGGAATGTTCACCGCCCATCACACCGGCCAGCGATTCCGGGCCGTTGTTGTCGGCGATCACGACCATGGAGGCATCGAGCGCATAGGTCTTGCCATCCAGCGCGAGCAGGCTTTCCCCCTCCATCGCACGGCGAACGACCAGCGCGCCCTGCACCTTCGCGGCATCGAACACATGCAGCGGGCGGCCACGATCATAGGTGACGTAATTGGTGATGTCGACGAGCGCGTTGATGGGCCTGAGGCCGATCGCACGCAGGCGCTTTTGCATCCACTCCGGCGAGGGACCATTCTTCACGCCGCGCACGAGGCGGAGCGCGAAGGCGGGGCACAGCGCGCGATCATCGCCGACAAAATCGAGCTTCACCGGCACCGTGCAGGCATCATCGCCCTTGATCGCGGGTATGCCCTTATCCTTGAGCTTGCCGATGCCGGCAGCGGCGAGATCGCGTGCGATGCCGAAAACGCCGGTCGCATCCGGGCGGTTCGGCGTCAGGTTGATCTCGATGACGGGATCGGAAAGCTTCGCCCATTCAGCATAGATCGCGCCCACCGGCGCATCGGCGGGGAGATCGAGGATGCCGTCGTGATCCTCGGAAATCTCAAGCTCGCGGCCCGAGCACAGCATGCCCGAGGATTCAACGCCGCGGATCACGCCCTTGCCGATGGTGATATCCTTGCCCGGAATATAGGTGCCGGGCGGGGAGAACACGCTCTTCATGCCCGTGCGGGCGTTCGGCGCACCGCAGACGACCTGCACCGGCGCACCCGAGCCGGTCTCCACCATACACACGCGCAGGCGATCCGCATTCGGGTGCTGCTCGGCGGAGATCACATAGGCAATCGTGAAGCCGGAAAGCTTCTTGCCGGGATCATCGACATGCTCGACCTCCAGGCCGATGCGCGTCAGCGTTTCGACGATCACATCGAGCGAGGCGTCGGTTTCAAGGTGCTCTTTGAGCCAGGATAGGGTGAATTTCATGGTTTTAGTCGTCCTATTCTAAGAAACGCGTCCCATTTTCCTGCTGGCTCCAATCCCAGTTTTCTCCTCAAGCTGCTGCGAAGAGAATCTAGAATTTCGTCAATTGGTGCGGTTCTATTTGTCGCAAAATTTTTGGCAAATTTTCTTACAGCTTCAACTTCGACTGCGTCACCCATAAGCATGATTTTAGGAAGAGCTCTCTCAATCTCTTCGTAACACTTATTAATTTCGTCACCGCTCATGTCTGGACGAGGGCAACTGGCACGTTCTAGCTGCAGACAACAATCAATGAGGTATTCAATTCTGACATCGGTCGTCTTTTTCTCGTGCTCGCGTTTTCTAGTCATCCAATGGTTGGCAAATGCAACCACAAGACCACCCAGAATTGCCGACAAGAGCGATAACAAGATTGATTCAACTGTCAAAGTCACGCTGCCCGCCCCGGCTCCACCGCCCCCGGCGCTTTCTGGCCGCGCAGGATGGAGGCGATGGAGATATCCTCGTCCACCTCCGGCCAGTGCAGGCCCATCGGCATGAAGTCGATGGCATTGCGTGCGGCAGCATCCGCCGCCGCCAGCCTCGGATACCACCACAGGGGCGCGGAAAGGCTGCGCCCGTCCGCCAGCGTCACATGAAGGTGCGCAGCGTCGCAATGCGCCTTCACCGGCCTCGTATCCTCGATCTCGATCTGCAAAACCGTCATCTCATGCTCCGAAATGGTTCCGCCACGCGGCGAGAAAAGCGTCACGCTCTTCCCGCGTCTTGCGGATGATTTCGTTCAACTCCCTCGCAAAATACCCCAGATTCACGGCAACCGTGAGATCATTCAGCCAGATTTTCGCTTCCAGACCATCTTTCACGATATGGACATGCGCCGGTTCCCAGCCATCCGCCGAATAGAAGAAGAAGCGGTAGCCTTTCCAGCGCAGCAGCGTCGGCATCAGGCAGAAAGCCCGCCCGCCAGCGTCGGCAGGTCCAGCGGGCGGAAACCGTAGTGCTTCAGCCAGCGCACATCCGCCTCGAAGAACGGGCGGAGGTCCGGCATGCCGTATTTCAGCATCGCGATGCGGTCGATGCCCATGCCCCAGGCGTAGCCCTGCACGGCGTCGGGATCGAGGCCGCAATTGCGGAGCACATTGGCGTGCACCATGCCGCAACCGAGGATTTCGAGCCAATCCTCGCCCTCGCCGAAGCGGATTTCCCCGCCCTTGCGCGAACACTGGATATCCACCTCCATCGAGGGCTCCGTGAACGGGAAAAAGCTCGGGCGGAAGCGCATCTTGACCGAGGGCACCTCGAAGAACGCCTTGCAGAACTCCTCCAGCACCCATTTGAGCTGGCCGAGGTTGGCGGTTTTGTCGATCACCAGCCCCTCGACCTGGTGGAACATCGGCGTATGCGTCTGGTCCGAATCACAGCGATAGGTGCGGCCGGGGCAGATGACGCGGATCGGCGGCTTCTGGCTCAGCATCGTGCGCACCTGCACCGGCGAGGTATGCGTGCGCAGGAGCTTCCTCTGCCCGTTCTCATCCGGGTTGAAGAAGAAGGTGTCGTGCATCTCGCGCGCCGGGTGATGCGGCGGGAAGTTCAGCTTGGTGAAGTTGAGATCGTCGCTCTCGACATCCGGCCCTTCGGCGACCGCAAAACCGAGGTCGGCGAAAATCGCGGTGAGTTCGTCCATCACCTGGGAGATCGGGTGGATGCGCCCGGCCTCGATGCCGCTCTCGCGGGTGGGGAGAGAGATGTCGACCCGTTCTGACGCGAGGCGCGTATCGAGCGCCGCATCCTTCAGCACGCCCTTGCGCGCCACCAGCGCGTCGGTGACGCGATCCTTCAGCGCGTTGATCGCCGCACCGGCTTCCTTGCGCTCCTCCGGCGCCATGGCGCCAAGGGTCGAAAGCAATGCGGAGACCGAGCCCTTCTTGCCGAGCGCGCCGACGCGAACCGCCTCGATCGCTTCTTCGCTGGCCGCATTGGCGATGTCAGCCAGGAGCGCGGATTCAAGATTCTTGAGATCAGACATGGATCACCCCGTATTTCGGGTTCTCGCTTGTCACGCGGGAGCGAAGCACGTCAAGCATCCTGCGTGGGAACGCGAAAAAAACCCGCCGTTTCCGGCGGGTTTGATGGAAGACGACAAGGATCGTTAAATTCAGGCGGCGGCCGGCAGTGCAGCCTTGGCCTGCTCGACGATGGCCTTGAAAGCCTCCGGCTCGCGGATCGCGAGATCGGAGAGAACCTTGCGATCGATCTCGATCTTCGCGCGCGACAGACCGTCGATGAAGCGCGAATAGGTCAGGCCGAACTCGCGGACAGCGGCGTTGATACGCTGGATCCAGAGCGCGCGGAACGTGCGCTTCTTGAGGCGACGATGCTCCGTCGCGTATTGCATCGCGCGGTCAACGGCGGCCTTGGCGGTGCGGATGGTGTTCTTGCGGCGGCCATAAAAGCCCTTGGCGGCCTTGAAGACCTTCTTGTGCTTGGCGTGGGACGTGACGCCCCTTTTGACACGAGACATTTCTTAAACTCCTGAATTTTGCTGATCTCGTTAAACTCTCAAAAGCGCCGTAGCGCTTCCTGTTCATTCCTGTCGCATTTGCTTCACGCGAACCGCAGAGCACTTCGCTTGCAAATGCTTCCCGATCAGCCGTTCGGGAGGAAATACTTCTTGATGTTGTCGCCGTCGGTCTTGAACAGCACGGCCATGCCGCGGTGATCGCGGATCTGGGCGTTGGTGCGCTTGATCATGCCGTGGCGCTTGCCCGACTGGGCGTATTTCACCTTGCCGGTGCCGGTGATCTTGAAGCGCTTTTTCGCACCGGATTTGGTCTTCAGCTTGGGCATTTACCTCTCCAATCAAGGAATGCGGCCCTTGCAGGCCGCGACACGTCACATCAATTTTCGGGTGAAAATCTTCGACGCGAAAGAACCGCCACGGCAGCCCTTATCAGCCGGGCGGTTCGAACGAAGGGGCGCGTATAGGGGAAAACGGGGTGGGAGGCAAGGGGGAGGGAGACGGCAGGTCTCGCTAAGAGATAGCGGCATCAATCTGATCGACGCGACTATATTTCCATCACAGGAATATATTCAAAGCGACCTATTTTTTCCTTCTGAATGAGTTGCCTGATCTCATCTGATATAAAAATGCACGACGCCAACTGCCAACCAGCCATGTTTTCTCGCCAAATATTTACTCCCTTTCGTAGGCTTTTTCTTATAACCAAGCCTTCAAATGCGCGCTCTATGCCACTTTCATCTAGAATCGGCCACTGGATGTTGGTTCCCCAGATTTTTTCATCGGAATATGCTCTATAAATCCACGTTTTTTCTGATTTTGCCTTTGATTCTATCCAATCAATTGTGTCCAACCTGGATTTTGTATTTAAAAAGAAATATTCCCTTTCTAATTTAACTCCCAGTTTTGCTTTATTAGGAGTCCAGCCCCCTCTGCCGTAGTGGGCGTCTACAATAGAAAAATCGCAATCACCTGGAGCATATTTTTCAATAAAATCCCTTCCTTCTTTACTGCAACACAAATAAACAGCATCGTAAAAGAAAAAAATATCCGGTATTTTTGCGTTCTTCCTTGCATATATCGCTATATTTTCGGGAAATCGTTCACTTGGTATTGGGTCTCCCCTGTATATTTTTGATTTATCAAGAGGCAAATCTTCAGACAGCCCACAAAATATTCCGCCAAAAGCTGGAGGTCTGATAATAAAAGCCATAATGTCACCCTAGGAGCGATTTTTGGGAATTTGATGACATTAGGGTCCAGACTCATAACCAGTAACTGACGGTTGCCGCGATGCAGACTGCGGCGAGGAAGTTGACGGCGTTCCGGTCATAGCGGGTGGCGACGCGC
>WSYC01000008.1:0-20639 GCA_009773635.1 Beijerinckiaceae bacterium
TCAGTTCCTGCCGATCCATCCATGCTGACCTCCAACCCAGCCAGAAGCTTGAATCAGAAAATTAGCCCGTTGGGAATCCTGAATGTAAACACCACCTAGTGAGCGCGCCCTTCCGGCGCGCCTATTGCTTTTCAGGGTCCGGCTTCCGCTGGCTTCGAGCAAGCCCTTCCGCGATGCGCGCGCTAACGAGATCGGCAGCGTTGCGCACCGGATTCGCGTTGTAATTCGCATATCGTGCTGTCGTTGCAACGTTCTTATGTCGAAGCAGATCACGCACGATAAAATTCGAAACGCCAGCCTCGGAAGCGAGCGTAGCGACTGTATGGCGCAGATCATGCAGATGGACGCCATGCCAGCCGGTCGAATGCGCCTCGCGTTCGGTGCGGATGGCGAGGCCCATGCACCGGAGGTCAAAGACATACGCGCCAAGCCGGAACGGAGGCCCGCCGGGAAAATCATAGGCACGAAGGCCGCGCTGCCCTTTCTCGACAAGGCGCATGAGGGTTTCGGCTTCCCGCCCGACGACATGGAATTTCGTGCCATCGGGAAGCGAGGCCAGGACTTGCGGATAACGGGGAATGCGGATCATGCGCGCCCTCCAAGGTTCGCGTTTTCGATGATGACGCGAGCCATGTGCAGCGGCACAGAAAGCCGTTGCATCAGCGCGCGTTCAGCGTGTGTTTCGGGGAAAGCGGCGGACGCGGCTTGCGCATCGGCCCATGCAAAGAGGTCAGCCGGAATTTCGGCAAAAGGGTAGCGCTTGCGCACCGGGGTGCGCATCGGGTAGGTTGCCATTGTCTTTGATCCTTAGCGGTTCGGGGATATTCCGCCCGGCTGACGTTCCCGCGTCATGCCGGGCTTTTCATTGCCATTTGTTGCCATGCTACGCGGCATCGGCTGACAGGCTGTCGATGTAGCGCTGCAACTCGCTGGCCCGGACGAACGTGCGCCTGCCGTTGCGGACGACGGCAAGCCGCCCGCGTTTCACTTCCTCATAAGCTTTGGTGGATCGCATCCCGGCCAAATTCATGGCCTCTGTGATGGGAATAAGGCGGTCGATTGCGTGCATGTGGTTCGGCTCCAATGAGGCCGCATGTGTGTTTGCGGCTTGGAGCGGACGATGGATCAACCTGATAACTGGCTTAACGACGAAAACGGCAGTATTATTGCGTGAATTTCGTCATGGTATTGATTTGTATTGTATATCTCGTCTCATCACTGCCAGAGTATCCCGAACTGTGCGCTCCCAATTCATTTCTTGAAATCGGTGTCGGCGCGAATCATCAATCGTGATTGGAGTGCCAGTCAGGAAATTCTCTGGCTTTTCATCAATACATTCCAAGGCGGTCAACCAAGCGGCTTCAGGGGAACACGATGCTCTCTACGCATCTTCATGCGTGACGCCGGGATGGTCCAGACCGCGTTTTCAACGTCAAACTCTTTCCACTCGGCAAGGCGCAATTCACCCGGACGTGGAAACAGCAGTGCCATCAGCCTCAAGGCTGCAATGGTCGTCGGCTGTCCCTGAAACGCGTCGATGGCGCGCATCAGCCCGCCAAGCGCCTTCGCCTCGGTAATCGCCGCACGATGCGTGACCTTTGGCGATGTCAGCGCACCCCGAAGGTGAAAGGTTGGATCGGTATCGGCTCGCGTTGTCGAAATCGCGTAGCGAAAGACTTCACCGATGACGGCGCGAAGGCGCTTGGCGGTTTCATATCGTCCGCGCACCTCAACAGAACGCAACACGCCCAAGATTTCCGGCGCGGTGATTTCCTTGATCGGTCGTGAGCCAATAACGGGCAACGCGAAATCCAGCATCCATTCGGTCTTTTCGAGGGTTGCCGTCGCACGCCCATCGCGCCGTTTCTTGTCGATCAATTCGGCAGCAATGAGCGCGAAGGTGTGGGCCTCGGCAATCGCCTTGTGGGCCTTTTCAGTTTTCTTATGTTGGCCGGGATCAAGCCCGGATGCCAAAAGCACCTTGGCGGCTTCCCGTTTTTCACGCGCCTTGGCCAAGGTGACTTCCGGGTAAGCGCCAAAAGACAGTTTCTTGAATTTTCCTTGGCTGTCGCGATAGGCGAGGCACCAAAGTTTTGAGCCGGAAGGCATTACCCAAAGCTGCAAACCGCCCCCATCGGACTTTTTGGCAACCTTTGGACCGGGTTTGAAACTCCGAATCGCAACATCGGTCAGCGGCATTGTGGGCCTCTCAATTGCTGGTGTCGCGCCAAGGCCCACAAGAAGGCCCACAAATCGCGCGGCTGTCAACGGAGGGGCGCGGGCGCAGGCGGGCACAAAACAGCAAAAAACCGGCGTTTTAAGCCGGTTTGCGGTCGTTGGCGTATGTCTGCGAAAGGTGAAGTGGTGCCGCAAGAGGGAATCGAACCCCCGACCCCATCATTACGAATGACGTGCTCTACCATCTGAGCTATTGCGGCGCGAGAAAAGCTCTTATCGACACTTCGCGCGGCGCGCAACCCTGTCGACACCGCTCGGGAGCAGGAAGGATATCACCTGGTGTGAGGGCGGTATGTCTTGGTCGAAAGGCCCTGAACTGAAAAACTCCCTCAGCCGAAAAACCGGAATCCGGATTTCGGCTTTTCCGGGCGGGGTTCCGGGCCGGGATCATCCGGGATGATCGGATGAAAATCTGCCAGCGCATCCGGTTTTGCCGCGATGGCTTCAACGGCTTCAACGGGTTCCGCCGGCATCACCGGGGCAACGGGGGGCTCTGGTTCCACGATGACCGCGGATTGCTCGACGGGAAGCTCGAACCGGTCCGCTTCGATCCGCGCCCTGAGGTGCGTTTCGGCGGCCTGCGGCGGCTCGCGCCATTCGAAGGCGCCAATTCGCCCTGTCACCGGGGAGACCGGCGACCAGCTGTCCGAGACCGTGCCATCGGCAACCCAGACCGGGTCACGCGGCGCTCGCGAGGCGCGGGCGAGCCAGGCGCGCACAAGGCCCTGATTGCCCGATTCGATTTCCTCGAGCTCGGCCATCAGCAGGCAGGCGCGCACGGTCGGTTTGTCGAGCGCCAGTGATTCCAGCGCCTCGCGGGCGGTCTGAAATTCACGGGCATCGATCGCGGCCCGGGCGATGGCAAAGCGCGACTCGCGGGCGTTGGGCATCAGCTTGTGGAGAGCACGGGCGCGCTTGAGCTTGTCGAGCGCGGAATCCCCCTGCCGGACGGCCAGATAGGCCTCAGCGAGATCCGGGTGTGGGTTTTCCTTCCAGGCGGTTTCCAGAATGCGGGTCGCCTTGGAAAAATCCCCTTTTGCCGACAGACGGCGCGCAGCGATCTCGGCCGCAGGAACAAGGCCCGGCGCGCTGCGCAGGGCTTCGAGCGCCAGCGTCAACGCCTCGTCCGGGTTGCGTTCCAGCGCATCCTCGGCTGCGGCCGCGAGCAGCACCGCCCGCTGTCCGCGCCCTTCGTGACGCTCGATCTGGCGGCGGGAGATGCTCTGGTCAATCAGGCCGATCGCGCCGCGCCAGTCGCGTTCACCGGCCTTGAACCCGAGCAGCGCCTCGCTGGCCCAGCCGGCGTCCGGCGCGCGGCGCAACGCCTCTTCCGCGAGCAGGCGCGCGGCGGCAGTATCATTGGCGCGTTCGGCTTCCATGAAGAGGCCACGCAGTCCCAGGGTTTGCGTTTCCGGCTTGTCGAGCATCGCCCTGAATGCCTCTTCCGCGCCCTTCCGGTCGCCGGAAAGCTGGGCGGACTGGGCCTTGAGCAGCAGCGTCAGCGGTTCATTGCCAAGGAGGCGCTGCGAATCCTGCGCATAGCGAAGCGCGAGCTTGCGATCGCCCGAACCAACCGCAACGAGCCCGCGCGCGATCGCCTGCTGGCCCTTGGCCTGCCGCCGCATGCGGTTCGCGAGGCCGACGAGGCTCGGCAGCCGGAACACCAGCCGCAGCAGCGTCCAGAGGATCATGAGCGCGGCCGTGAGCACGAGGAGCCCGACGAGGCCGGTGATCAGCGAAACCCGGAATTCGATCTCACCCCATTGGAGCAGGATATGGCCCGGCGTATCCGCCAGGGTCGAGAAACCGAAGGCCAGCCCCAGAAGAACGGCGAGAAAGAGGACGAGTTTGATCATGATATCCGCTTTCCGTCACTGTGCCGAAGCGGCTTTGGCGAGCGCCGCCACGGCATCGCCGCGCAGGACCACGAGCGTATCGGCAGCCCGCAGGCGTGCTTCCGCACGGCTGCGCCAGCTTGCGTAAGCCGGTGCCCGCGCAGCCGAAAAACGGGCAATGAATGCCGCTGCGGCCGGGATATGGCCGCGCTGGAGGGCCTGCTCGGCCCCCGCGAGGTGCGCGGCATCATCCGTGCCGGTGACCTCCCCCGTGCGACGGACCTCGACAAGGTTCGCGGCCCCCTGCTTGAGGCGGTCGATGAGGCCCTGATTGGCGGGCGCTGCGCCGGGGGCTGGTGGCGGCGTGATCGCGCGGAGCTCGTCAAGCAGTTTGCGGGCATCCGGCGCGCCAGCCGCGGAAAACGGGGCAAAGGCCGCGAGCATCGCGCCATCCGCACCGAGATTTTTGAGAATATCCAGCGTCGCGGCAAGCGGACGCCCCTTGCCAAAGCCGTCTTCGAGCAAGGAAACAGCCGCCAGCCGGGCATTGGCCGCGCCGAGTGTATCGCGCGCGGCGAGCCCGGCGATCCGGCTCGAGAGCGCCTGAACATCCTTCGCAACGCTCTCGACTCTGGGCTGCATCGCCTCAACCGTGCCGAGTCGGGATTTCAACCCGTCGAGATCGGCTCCGGCCTGGGGCGCAAGAACGCCTACGGCCTGCGACGGTGCGCGCGCAACGGTTTCCGCGAGCTTCTTGCGTTCGGCGACCTCAGAACCCAGCGCCGCGCCGAGCTTGCCGAGTTCGACACCGAGCAACTCATGGCCTTTGCTGACCTGCACGAGCGCGGTTTCCGCCCGGTCAAGCCGCTCGATCACGGCTTGCGGGACACTGGCGCCGGCGTCGCCGGGCTTCAGGGCGGCAAGGCGCTGTTCGAGGGCACCAAGACGGCTGGCGAGCGCGCTCTCGGCAGCGGGTGTTTTCGGGCGCGCGAACTCGCCGACATGATAGGCACCAAAACCGCCGATTGCTCCGGCGATAAGGCCGATCAACCCGGGCATCAAACGCGAGGGCGCGGACGGCGTGGCGGGAGGGGGGGAGATCGCGGTTTCCGGCATCTTGTCCGGGGAGGGTTCGGCGGAAACCGCCTCATTCGGGGCGGATTCCGGCGCGACGTCTTGCGGCTTGACCTCGATCACTTCCGATGCCGGAAGATCAATCGCCGGGGATGCCTTGGCCTTGCCGCGAACGGTTTTGACGGCGTCGCTCTCAATTTCCGGTTTGTGGGCCATCCCGCATGTTCCCTGTCTTCTGGTCTTCGGTTGCCGAAGAACGGCACTGCTACCCTAACAGCATGTCTGCCCTAACAAAATGTGGCGATCCACCGTTCATCAACCGAAATAGGGAGCACGCGTCAATCTCAATCCCCTTTGCATAGCGCTGATCCGCCGCACTGCGTGGTTATGGCCTCGACCAGACTGAAACCGGTGGGCTTTGAGGCGATGATGGTTTTCAGCGGACGGCCTGCCGCTTCGATGGCCGCTTCGGCAACCGCCGAAGACAGACAGCAATGCCATGGCCGGCTCGCCGCTTTCACAAGGCCAGCAGCATGCGCCAGAGCAAAGAAGGCCCGCGCGGATTCGGCCGAAAAATGCAGGATGGCATCGATGTCACTGTCTGCCAGCGCGGCGTGCGCCGCTTTCGGCAGGGCCGGTAGGCGCTTCATCCGGTAGCGGAGGACGACATCGAGATCGACCCCTTCCGCCCGCAGTGATGTCTCGAGAGCATCGCCCCGCGGCTCCCCCGCGAGGTAGAGCATCCGACGCGGCATCGGGCGTGCCGCCAAAATCTGGCGGGCGAGCGCAATCGCATCCCCATCTGCGACAAAAATCACGCTGAACCCGGCCATCCGGGCGGCCTCGGCGGTTTTCTCGCCAACACACCAGACCGGCAGGGACTCCCATTCCGGCGGGAAGGAAGGGCCATGCTGGAATGCGTTGCGGCTGGTGGCGATCACACCATCCGGAATCTGCGACGGCAACGGTGTCATCACCGCTTCCGCGTGACGCAGTGGTGCGAGAATGGGGATATGGCCAAGCGCCACAAGGTCGCGTGCGGTGTCCTCCGCCTCCGGCATCGCCCGGGTGACGAGGACTTTTGCCATCGTCAACTCCCCAGAAAACCAGACGGGAGCTTGGCCTTGATCTCGAGGCCGAGGCTATGGCCAAGGGCGGCGGCATCCCCGGAGGCCGCCTCGCCCGAGGTTTCGAAGACGGTTCTGCCATCCGGTGACAGCACGATGCCCCTGAGGTGCACGCGCCCGCCCGAGGCCTGCGCATTGCCGCCGATCGGGGTCTTGCAGGAGCCGTCGAGCACCGTCAGGAAGGCGCGCTCGGCCGCGAGTTCGATGGCTGTCGAGGCGTGGGCGATTTTTTCGATCAGCGCGCGCGTTCCGGCATCATGTTCGCGCGCCGCGAGCGCGATCGCACCCTGTCCGACGGCAGGGATGAACCGGATGGGATCGAGCGCCTCGGTGACTTCAGCAGCAAGCCCGAGCCGTTTCAGCCCGGCCATGGCGAGGATGACGGCATCGAATTCGCCCGAGCGGGCCTTGTTGAGCCGTGTCTCGACATTCCCGCGCAAGGGTTCGATCTGCAGGTCCGGGCGCAGCATCCTGAGCAGCGATTGCCGCCGCAAGGACACCGTGCCGACCCGCGCGCCCTCGGGGAGTTTGTCGAGCGTGCCGTGGCGTGGCGCGATCAATGCGTCGCGAACGTCCTCGCGCGGCAGGAACCCGGCGATGACGAGGCCATCGGGCAGGAGCGTCGGCAGGTCCTTCGAGGAATGGACGGCGACATCGATCCGGCCATCGAGCTGGGCCTGATCGATCTCCTTGGTGAAAAGCCCCTTGCCGCCGATTTCGGACAAGGGTCTGTCCTGCGTCAGATCACCTGTTGTCGCGATGATCTCGATCGCGATCCGGGCGAGATCAACGCCGGCCGCATCCGCAAGAGCTCGGGCGGTCATCCGGGCCTGAGCCAGGGCGAGCGGGGAGCCGCGCGTGCCAATCGTCAGGATCGGTCTTTCGTTCGTCATGGCATCCCCGGCAGTACCGCAGCCACGGCGCTGCGGGGGTTGGATTTGTCTGGCGGTGCGTTTTCCAGCGACCCCGCGCTGGCAATCCGCTCTCCGAGCTTACAAAAAGGGCTCTATCGCGCTATGGCAGGTTCAACAAGACGTGATCCTTGCGCCGAATCAAACTCAGGCGCCGGGAAGGAAGCGAATTCCGGGCCTCATGATGCGACTTCTCGGCATAGAAACCACTTGCGACGAGACCTCGGCGGCCGTGGTCGCGCTTGGCCCGGATGGCACCAGGACGATTCTCTCGAACCGCATCCGCTCGCAGGATGACGCGCATCGCCCCTTCGGCGGCGTCGTGCCGGAGATTGCCGCCCGGGCGCATGTCGAAATTCTCGATACACTGATCAAGGATGCGATGGTGGAGGCCGGTTTCGGCTTCGACGCCCTTGATGGCGTCGCGGCGGCTGCCGGACCGGGGTTGATCGGCGGTGTTCTCGTCGGGCTGACGACCGCGAAAGCGATCGCGCTTGGCACCGGCAAGCCGCTTCTGGCCATCAACCACCTTGAAGCCCACGCGCTGACCCCGCGCCTTGTCGAGGATGTGGCGTTTCCCTATCTCCTGCTGCTGGCCTCGGGTGGGCATACCCAGCTCGTCGCGGTCGAGGATGTCGGCAAATATACCCGCATCGGCACGACGATCGATGATGCGATCGGCGAGGCTTTCGACAAGGTCGCGAAAATGCTCAGCCTTGGTTTTCCCGGTGGACCGGCGGTGGAGCAGGCCGCACGGGACGGCGATCCCGAGCGCTTCGCCCTGCCACGCCCGCTGTTCGGCAAGCCGGAGCCGAATTTCTCGCTTTCCGGCCTGAAAACGGCGGTGCGACTTGCCGCCGAGGCGATCCAGCCATTGACCGAGCGTGATGTCGCCGATCTCTGCGCCTCCTTCCAGGCGGCGGTGGTCGACTGCGTGATCGATCGCACGCGGATCGGCATCCGCACCTTCCGTCGCGAGATCGGCACGCCCTCCGCGCTGGTGATCGCGGGGGGAGTCGGTGCAAACCGCGCGATCCGGCAGGCCTTGCAGCGCTCCGCCACCGAGGCCGGATTGCGGATGGTGGTGCCGCCGCCCAAACTCTGCACGGACAATGCCGCAATGATCGCCTGGGCCGGTATCGAGAAGCTCAGGCGCGGCATGGTCGATGGTTTTGATGCCGCCGCCCGCCCGCGCTGGCCGCTCGATGAAGCCCGCGCGAAGCCGGGTGCGCGCGCATGACGGGCAATCAGGTTTCCGTCATCGGTGCGGGCGCTTTCGGCTCTGCGCTGGCGCTGACGTTCGCGCGTGCGGGGCGCGATGTCCTGCTCTGGGGGCGTGATGGCGCCAGAATGAGCGCGATGGCCGAAACGCGCCGGTGCGGCGCGGCGCTTGGCGGCATGCCGCTCGACATCAGGATCGTGCCGACATCCGATCTGGCTGCCGCCTGCAAGCCGGCGGTGCTGGTTGTGGCGATCCCGACGCAGGATCTCGGCGATGTCGCGAGGTTGATGGCCCCTTATGTATCGTCCCGGGCGGCCATCATCTCTGCCGCCAAGGGCATCGAACGCAAGACGGGTTTCTTCGTGACGGAAATCCTGCAGGAGGCCCTCGGCCCGCACCGCTTCGGTGTGATTTCCGG
This sequence comes from Beijerinckiaceae bacterium, assembly GCA_009773635.1. Lineage (GTDB taxonomy): Bacteria > Pseudomonadota > Alphaproteobacteria > Rhizobiales > Beijerinckiaceae > Rhabdaerophilum. Next base: position 8,826 of record WSYC01000008.1, read on the forward strand.
CCCGTCCTTCGCCGTCGATATCGCCCGCGGACTGCCGACCGCGATTTCCCTCGCGATGCCCGATGCCGGCGATGCCGTGGACTTAGCACAATTCCTCTCCTCACCGGTGCTGCGGCTTTATCACACCGCCGATGTCCGGGGTGTCGAGATCGGCGGTGCCGCGAAGAACGTGCTGGCGATCGCGGCGGGCATCGTTGCCGGGATGGGCCTTGGTGAAAGCGCCCGCGCCGCGATGATCACACGCGGCTTTGCCGAGCTCCGGCGCTATGCGGCAGCCTTCGGTGCAAGGCCGGAAACGCTGATGGGGCTTTCCGGCCTCGGGGATCTCGTGCTGACGGCCTCTTCACCGCAATCGCGGAATTACTCACTCGGGTTGGCGCTTGGAGCCGGCAAGACGCTGGCCGAAGCCAATCCCTCCGGCAAACTCGCCGAAGGCGCGTTCACGGCGGCAATTCTCGGCGAGACCGCCCGCCGGCGCGGCGTCGAGATGCCAATCGTCGAGGCGGTGGCCAATGTGCTCGACGGGGTTCTCTCCGTCCGTGCTGCGGTGCAGGCCCTGATGACGCGGCCGCTCAAGGCTGAATAGATCGATTTCCGGGGAAATATCATGGCGCATTGGCTGATCAAATCCGAGCCGTTCAAATGGTCCTGGGCCAGCCAAGTCGCTGCCGGTGCCAAGGGCACGCATTGGGACGGCGTGCGCAATCATCTCGCCAAGCTCAACCTGATGAAGATGAAGCTCGGCGAGGAGGTGTTCTTCTACCATTCCAACGAGGGGCTGGAGATCGTCGGCATCGCAAAAGTGATCCGCGAGGCCTATCCAGATCCGGTGGCCAACCCCGGCGAGCCCTGGGTTCTCGTGGATTTCGCGGCCGTCAAGCCGCTGCCGCGCCCGATTTCGCTCCGGGAAGTGAAGGCAACGCCTGCTCTGGCGAAGATGGCGCTGGTGACCTGCATGCGGCTCTCTGTCCAGCCGGTGACGGATGAGGAATGGACGCTGATTTCAGGGATGAGCGGGCTGTAACCTCCCGTAATCCATGATCTTTTTGCAACAGATTATTCAAATATTCTAATTGAGCATGAGTTCAGATTGACTTGCCTGCCTGAGCCGGGAATAGAAGATACCGGATTCCAAGCTTTCAAGCTCACATTTTACTCGAGGCTCCCATGAAGCACACTCTTGCAGTTGCAGCCGTTGCCCTCCTCGCCACTTCTTCCGCCATGGCGGCGGATCTCGGCACCAAGAAGCCCTCGCCAGCGCCGGTTTTCACCGCCTTCAGCTGGACCGGTGCCTATGTCGGTGCTGACGCCGGCTATTCCTTCGGCAAGGGAACGGTCAACGTTGTCGGTTTTGCCGGCGCGATTGCCCGGCCGGATCCTTCGGGCTTCTCGCTCGGTGCGCATGCCGGCTACCGCTACCAGCTTGCCAATAACATTGTTCTGGGCGCCGAAGTCCGCGCTTTCGCCAATCTGGATACGCGCGACGACGCAATCTACCCGACTGCGCCTGTGAACGCAGGCCGGCTGGAAAACCAGTGGGGTGGTGATGCCCGCCTCTCGCTGGGCTATGCGGTCGGGCGCATGCTGCCCTATATCGCGGGCGGTATCGCTCTGGCAGACTACAAGGGTTGTACGACACTTGTGGCCACCGGTGCCTGCGGCGCGAACGCGAGCTTCTCAGACACGCGCATCGGCTGGACGATCGGCGGCGGTCTGGCCTACGCCTTCACCAATAATCTGATCGCGCGGATCGATTACGCCTATTCGGCTTTTGGCAACAAGAACCACACGACAACCGGCGTTGCCGGGGGCATCACCCGCGTGAAGCTCGAGACGCACGCTGTGCGCGCGGGCCTGAGCTACAAGTTCTGATCGCATCAGAACTGACAAGTTCTGACCGTTTCAAAACTGACCAAGTTTCAAAGCGCGCGCGGCACAGGCCTCGCGCGCTTTTTTGTTTCTTGCCCCCGGCGGGTAAGGAATGGGCGCTGATTTCCCGGGCGAGCACGTGATAATGCTCGAATGACGGAATGGCACATTTGCCACACCCCATCCAAAAACACGGCTTGATGCCGCGCTGATGATTGACCGGCCAATGCGAACCGGGAATAGATAACGCTGCATTTTTGCTATTCGTTTTCATTTTTCATTCGAGGCTTTTCATGAAGCGCGCTTTTGCTGCCGCAGCTGTTGCCCTTCTCGCCACGTCTTCCGCCATGGCGGCTGATCTCGGCACGAAAAAGCCCTCACCCGCGCCGGCCTTCACCGCTTTCAGCTGGACCGGGGCCTATGTCGGTGTCGAGGCGGGGTATCTCGCAGGGGCAGGGCGCTATTCCGTTCCCGCGCAAGGTGTGGCCACCAGCCCTGACCCCTCCGGCTTTGTTTTTGGCGGTTTTGCGGGATATCGCTATCAGCTGGCCAATCAGGTTGTTCTTGGCGCGGAAGTTCGAGCCTTCGGCGTCGCGCCCGGTGAAGGCACACGCCATCTCATCGGCGTTGCTTCCGGCGCTATCGATTCCAAATGGGGTGGCGATGCCCGGGTGTCCGTCGGCTATGCCATCGGGCGGTTTCTTCCTTATGTCGCGGTCGGTGCTGCCGTTGCGGATCAGAAAGGCTGCCGGGAGTTTGCTGACGGCAGCTGCTTCAGCAATACCCGTTATTCCGGCACCCGGATCGGCCTGGCCCTGAGCGCGGGCGCTGCCTATGCCTTCACCGCGAACTGGAGCGCGCGTCTCGATTACACGTTCTCGAATTTTGCCAACCGGAATTATTCAACCCCGGCGGTGCTCGGGGGAATCACGCGCGTGCGGATGGATACCCATGCCGTGCGCGCCGGCCTGAGCTACAAGTTCTGATTTTCCGGGCCGGAAGGCCTGATATTGACGCTTTGGATATTTTACCTGCGGTCCCCGTTACGGCGATTGCAGGACCCCTGTTTGGCTTGGGATCCGCATTGCGGGCGCGGATCCGGGCAAAAAGTTCTGATTTGAAGATGGAGTTTTATCGTGAAGATTTCTCATTTCCTGCCCGCGCTCGCCTTTCTGGCTGCATCCTCGGCTTTTGCGTCCGATCTCCCGTCCCGGAAGTCCGCCCCGCCCGCGCCCGCCTTCACCGCCTACAGCTGGACCGGCGTCTATGCCGGTCTGGATGCCGGCTATCTCTGGGGGCAATCCTCGGTCACCCGCATGGACAATGGTGATACCCAGCGGCTGCGCCCGGGCGCATTCACGCTGGGCGCGCACCTCGGCTATCGCTACCAGTTCGCGAACAACATCGTCGCCGGCGCCGAAGTGCGCGGTTTCGCCAACCTCGACAGCAAGACAACGGGGCCGGGTGCCGTTGCTGCGGGCTATACGTCTCACATCAAACAAGACTTCGGCGGCGATGCGCGCCTCACGCTCGGCTATGCCTTCAACCGGTTCATGGTCTATGCGGCGGGTGGCCTCGCAGTCGCCGACCTCAAAGGCTGCTATGCTGTTGATATCAACGGCGCGTGCCAGACAGCTGACGGGCCGACCCGCTATTCGACGACGCGCGTCGGCTGGACCGTGGGTGGCGGCGCGGCCTATGCCTTGACCAATAATCTGCAGGTTCGACTGGATTATACTTATGCGCGCTTCCCGACCTTCAAGAACCAGATGGACTTCGACGGTGGCCTGGAAGACATGCACCTCAAGTATCAGACACATGCCGTGCGCGCCGGAGCAAGCTACAAGTTCTGATCGCTGTATTCTGACGACGGCAGGGCAACGCGCGGCGCAGGCCGCGCGTTTTTCGTTGCCGGTCATATTTCTGGCTTGCGTCCAATGTGATAAATCGGGCATAAACCGTCAAATTACCGAAACATCAACCGTTCGGTTGACGCACAACACGGACGACTCATCGTAAGAAGGGGGATAATTCGTTCTGTCTGGAACCTGAAGTGACGCTTTTTTGCCTTTTGTCCGTGTTTGCCGCGTTGGCGGCGATGTCATCGGGCGTGGCCTCGGACTGTCTGTTCGGGAAAGACGCTTCCTCCATGCGGGTCTGAGTGGAAAGTTTTGAATTCAGGGGCCGCAAGGCTCGACCGGGATATTGTGTTTATTGCACCTGCTGCCGCCGTTTGGGTGGACGCAGGACCTACATTAGCCTGAGGCGCATTTTTTCGTGCGGGCTTGGGTAAAAACAATAACTGCCTTTGCATTATTCATATTATCAAGCGCGCGAGGTTCGGGCCTCGCGCGCTTTTTTATCTTCGGCTAGAGCGGGTGCTGTGAATGCGCATTCACCGCACCCGCTCCATCCGCCTATTTTGACGCATTTTCATACTGCGAACCGGTATCCACGTCGCTTGAAAATGCTTTAGGGTTCGGCTGCCTTTGTGAAGGAGCGGGCCATGTCCATCCTGGGAGTTCTTGCCGCGACCATCGCCGCCTGGGGGTTTGGTGCGGCCTATTACGGCGCGCTCGGCACGATCTGGCTCGATGCCATCGCCTTCAGGCCGGAAGAGCGGGCCAAGATCGAGACAGGCGGCAAGATGGACCCGACGCCGTTCATCCTTGCGTTTGTTGCCGAATTGCTGATGGCGATCGTTCTGTCGGGCCTCATGCTGCATTTTGCGCCGCCAAGCCTCGTGAAAGGTGCGATGATCGGCATCACGATCTGGCTCGGGTTCGTGGCGGCACCGATGATCGTCAACAACGCCTACGCGATGCGCTCGCTGCGCTTGACCGCGATCGATGCCGGGCATTGGCTGGGTGTGCTCATCATTTTGGGCGCGGTGATCGGGGGGGTGGGGTAGCGCAAACTCGTCTTCAACCTTTGCCACCCTCCAAATTGCCAAGGCCGGTCAATCTTCCGCCGTGCGGCCAGTTCGGTTACAAGACAAGCAAGAAGACAAGAACCCGGTGCGGTGTGCCGGTGATCAGCTCAGTGTGGGAGAGTGACATGTCCGAGAAGGTTTACGAAGTTTCCGCCGAATGGCAGGCCCGCGCGCATGCCGACAACGCGAAATACCTCGAGAAATACGCGGCGTCGGTCAAGGATCCCGATGCGTTCTGGCGTGAGGAAGGCAAGCGGCTCGACTGGAGCAAGCCCTACACCAAGACCAAGAATGTCTCCTATGCCCCCGGCAATGTCTCGATCAAATGGTTCGAGGACGGCGAGCTCAATGTCTCCGTGAACTGCATCGATCGGCATCTCGCCAAGCGCGGCGATCAGGTCGCGATCATCTGGGAGGGGGACGATCCCAAGGACTCCAAGAAGATCACCTATCGCGAGCTGCACCGCGAAACCTGCCGCATGGCCAATGTGCTCAAGGCGCATGGCGTCAAGAAGGGCGACCGGGTCACGATCTATCTGCCGATGATCGTCGAGGCTGCCTACGCGATGCTGGCGTGCACGCGCATCGGTGCGGTGCATTCGATCGTCTTCGGCGGCTTCTCGCCGGATGCGATCGCGGGCCGCATCGAGGATTGCGATTCGACCATCGTCATCACGGCCGACGAGGGCCTGCGCGGCGGCAAGCAGGTGCCGCTCAAGAAGAACGTCGATGTCGCCGCGAACAAGGTGCATCCGGGCCTCAAAACCGTCATCGTCGTCAGGCACACTGGCGGCAATGTCCACATGGAGACGGGCCGGGATTTCTGGTATCATGAGGAAGCCGCGAAGGTCGGTGATACCTGCGCACCCGAGCCGATGAACGCGGAAGATCCGCTGTTCCTCCTTTACACTTCGGGCTCCACCGGCAAGCCGAAGGGTGTGCTGCACACCACCGGCGGCTACCTCGTCTATGCCTCGATGACGCATCAATACGTCTTCGATTATCACGAGGGCGATATCTACTGGTGCACGGCGGACGTCGGTTGGGTGACCGGCCACAGCTACATCGTCTACGGTCCGCTCGCCAACGGCGCGACGACGCTGATGTTCGAGGGCGTGCCGAATTATCCGTCGATGTCGCGCTTCTGGGACGTGATCGACAAGCATCAGGTCAACATCTTCTACACCGCTCCGACCGCGATCCGCTCGCTGATGGGTGCCGGCGAGGACCTCGTGAAGAAGACCTCGCGCAAGTCGCTGCGCCTTCTCGGCTCGGTCGGCGAGCCGATCAACCCCGAAGCCTGGGAATGGTATTACAATGTCGTCGGCGACGGCCGCTGCCCGATCGTCGATACCTGGTGGCAGACGGAGACCGGCGGCATCCTCATCACGCCGCTGCCGGGCGCGACCAAGCTGAAGCCGGGTTCGGCGACACGGCCGTTCTTCGGCGTTCAGCCTGAAATCGTCGATGCCGAGGGCAAGGTGCTCGAAGGCGCGACCGAGGGCAACCTCTGCATTGCCGATTCGTGGCCGGGCCAGATGCGCACGCTCTACGGCGACCACAAGCGCTTCGAAGAAGCCTATTTCGCCACCTATCCCGGCAAGTACTTCACCGGTGACGGCTGCCGCCGTGATGCCGACGGCTTCTACTGGATCACCGGCCGCGTCGATGATGTCATCAACGTCTCCGGCCATCGCATGGGCACGGCGGAAGTCGAGAGCGCGCTGGTGGCGCATGAGGCGGTGTCCGAAGCAGCGGTCGTCGGCTATCCCCACGATATCAAGGGGCAGGGCATCTACGCCTATGTCACGCTGATGAACGGCATCCAGCCGTCGGAGGACCTCAAGAAGGCGCTCGTCGTCACCGTCCGCAACGAGATCGGCCCGATCGCAACCCCCGACAAGATCCAGTTCGCGCCCGGCCTGCCGAAAACGCGTTCGGGCAAGATCATGCGCCGCATCCTCAGAAAGATCGCCGAGGATGACTTCTCCGCGCTCGGGGACACCTCGACACTGGCCGACCCCGGCGTTGTCACCGATCTCATCGAGAACCGGCAGAACAAGCGCGGATGACGCGTTGGGCCGGCTGACAGACAGAAGGGCGCCTTCGGGCGCCCTTTTTGCTGGTCGATTTGGCTTCGAGGCCTCTGCACATCTTCTGGCAAAGACCAAGTTCTTCCGGCAAAAAAAGCGCCACCGGTTGCCCGGCGGCGCCTGCCCCACCCGTTCAGGGGATCGGATCGATCAGAACTTGTAGGTCACGCCGGTGCCGATGATCCAGGGATCAAGATTGACCTTGGTCTTCACGGGAACCGCACCGAGCTGGCCCCTGGCTGTCGGGCGCAGATAGAGCTTCTTCACATCGACGTTGAATCCCCAGTTCTTGTTGATCATATAGTCGAAACCGACCTGTGCCGCGAGGCCGGCGGTGTGCTGGATGCGGAAGCGGTTCAGCGTGCCGTGCTCTTCGCCATAGAACAGCGTGTAGTTCACGCCGACGCCGATATACGGCTTGAACGCGCCGAAATCGGTGAAGTGATACTGCAGGGTCAGGGTCGGCGGCAGCAGCCAGGCCTTGCCGAGCGTGCCGAGGCCGGCGATGGCACCCTTGCCTTTCGCGGTGTGCGGTGTGGTGCCGAGGATGAGTTCAGCGGCGATGTTCTTCGTGAAGAAATAGGTGATGTCGAGTTCCGGCACGACCGAATTCGACACATCGACCTTGGCACCGGCCAGCAATGCGCCACCCGCGTAAACCTTGTCAGAACCACCCGGAAGCACGGCGATGCCGCGCAGGCGAACCATCCACGGGTTGAATTCGGTGAAGGCCGGAAGGCCTGGCTTCTTGACGGCGGTGCCGAGATCGGCCGCCTGAGCGGAAAGACTGGTGGTGGCGAGGAGAACCGCAATCCCCAGACCCCGAATGATGCGTGAAGACATGTTGAAACCCCTGTTCTGATGCAGAAGGCGGCCCGTCGCCCCCGGCACGACGCGGAAAATGCTCCCGCCATGCGCGCATCGGCTTGATCTAGATCAAGAGCTAAATCCGGTTCGAAGAGGGTGTTGCATGTTTGCAGCAGCGCTTGGCGCGCATTGCAGGAATGCCTTCAACGAAGGTCTGATGCCAGAGGCCCGCATGGTGAGGCGAAACAGTGCACATCGCGGCCGGCTGGCCATCCAGCGTCATCATGCCGCTGTCGAAGGTCGTATCGCAGCGCCGGAATTTACCCGGCGTTTACGTTGACCACGGGTTACCGCACGCCGGCAAGAAGCCGGAAAGCTTTTGGGTGCTTCCTCGATGGGGATCAGGAGGGTTCGCCATGCGTAAATTAAGCCGTTGCCTTGTGCCGTTTCTCGTTGCCGGTGGCCTTGCGGCTCTGACGCCCGCCACGCAGGCCCGCGAACTTGTCTCGATGCCCGCGGCCTACGAGGCCGGCGCGATCGTGGTCTCGACACGTCAGCGTGCGCTCTATTTCGTCAATGGCGATGGCACGGCGCTGCGCTATCGCGTCGCGGTCGGCATGCCCGGCAAGCAATGGTTCGGCACGCGCCTCATTGACGGCAAGCATATCCGCCCGGCATGGTCGCCGCCGGCGGAGGTGAAGCGCGCGCAGCCCTCGCTCCCCAATCTCATACCGGGCGGGGCGCCCAATAACCCGATGGGTGCGGCGGCGCTGACGATTTCGCCCGGTGAATACGCGATCCACGGCACGACAGCCTCGATGCGGGCCTCGATCGGCTCCTATGCGTCCTTCGGCTGCATCCGCATGCTCGATGAAGATATCCTCGATCTCATGCCACGCGTGCGCGTCGGCGCGCGGATTCACGTGGTGAAGTGAAGCCATTGGCGGTCAGAAATCCGTGGCGATGCCCCGGACTTCCCAATCCTCATAGCGGACGGGGTCCTTGCCGCCGCGGCCCTTGATCTCGCGCGCCTTTGCGAGGTCGGCCTCGCGCGCTTCGAGTTCAGCGCGGCGGGCCTCGGCCTCCGCCAATGCACGCCGTGCCTCCGGTGAGAGCATTCTGGCTTCAGGTGAGGGCGCCTCGGTCGCTTTGAGCGTTTCCGTTTGATCAGACATCGGATAGAACCTCGCTTCCCTCCGCTCATAGCGCGGGCTGGCGCCGCTCGCCAGAGGGAAGCCGGGGCAGAAACCATGCATTTCACTACCGAAGCGATTCTTGCCCGCCTGCTCTACCAGGATTCGGACATGCTGGTGCTCGACAAGCCCGCCGGCATCGCCGTGCACAAGGGGCCGAAGGGCGGCGTCACGCTCGATGAATTCCTGCCTGATCTCGCCTTCGGCAGCCATGATCTCCCGCAGCTCGCGCATCGGCTCGACCGCGAGACGACCGGCTGCCTCGTGCTCGGCCGCCACAAGGCAGCGCTCAAACGGCTCGGCGGCATGTTCGCGGATGGCCGGATTTCGAAGACCTATTGCGCCATCGTCTGCGGGCTTCCGAAAGACGATTCGGGCCGCATTGACCTGCCGCTGATGCGGCGCAGCCACGACAAGCGCTCGTGGTGGATGAAGGTCGACCCCGCAGGTGACCCCTCGTTCACGCGCTATCGGGTGCTCGGGCGCGGCGACGGACTCGCCTTTGTCGCGTTGCAGCCGGAAACCGGGCGCACGCACCAGCTCAGGGTGCATTGCGCGGCGATGGGCTGGCCGATCGCGGGGGACAAGATCTATGGCGGGGATCGCGCGATGGCGGCCTCGCGCGCGCTCCAGCTGCACGCCAGCCGTATCATCATCCCCTATTCGTCGGCAAAAGAGCCCGTCCGCGTGACGGCGCCGCTTCCATTCGCTATGAGCGAGTTTCTGGCTGGTCTCGGGCTTTCCGCCGAAGGGCTCGCCAGCCTCCCGGATCAGCTCTGATCCGCCCGATTGAAGGACGCCGTCTTGCCGCCCAAACAGCCGCCCAAAACGCCCGGTAACGGTTCGGGCAAGAACAGTTCCGGCAAGAATGGTCCGGGCATGCCCGCGCTGCGCCAATCCGGCAAATCCCGCACGAATATGCCGGGGCTGATGGCGCGGCGTGTTGCCGCCGAGGCCGTGCGACGCGCCATCCGTGAGCGCCGCGCGCTGGATGACGCACTCGGGCTCAGCAGCGGTGGCGCGCAGCACCTCGATGCCGCGGATTTCGGCCTTGCCCGCGCGATCGCAACCGTAACCTTTCGGCGCATGGGCACGCTGCGCGCCGCGCTCGCCGCCCGCCTGAACGATGGCCGGATCCCGGATGCCGGCATTCTCGCCGAGGCGATGCTGACGGGGGCGGCGCAAATCCTCTTCATGGACGTGCCGGACCACGCTGCCGTCGATCTTGCGGTCGAACTGGCGAAATCTGACCGGCTGGCGATGCACTACGTGCCGCTTGCCAATGCGGTCCTGCGCCGCATCGGGCGCGACAAGGCGGCGATCCTAGCCGAAGCCGACCCCTACACGACCGATACGCCGGAATGGCTCGCCGCCCGCTGGCTTGCCGCCTACGGCGAGGAAAACGCCCGCGCGATGGCGGCTGTTCATGGCACCCTGCCGCATGTCGATCTCACCGCGATGGGCGATGCCATCAAGCTCGCGGACACTGTTGGCGGAATTCTGCTGCCAACCGGCTCGGTTCGACTGACATCCGAGGCGCCGGTGACAACGTTGCCCGGCTTCGCGGAAGGCGTCTTTCAGGTTCAGGATGCCGCGAGTGCGCTGCCCGCGCGCCTATTGGGTGCCAAACCCGGCATGCGCGTGCTCGATCTCTGCGCCGCGCCGGGGGGCAAGACGGCGCAACTCGCCGCCACCGGCGCGGATGTGACCGCGGTGGAGCGCAGTGCGCAGCGCGCCGAGCGGCTCACGGAGAACCTCGCGCGGCTCAGGCTTGAGATCAGACTCGTTATCGCTGATGCCGGCGACTACACCGCCGAACCCTTCGATGCCGTGCTGCTCGATGCACCGTGTTCCGCAACCGGCACCATCCGCCGCCACCCGGAAATCGCCTGGACAAAGCGGCTGGAGGATATTCTGGCGCTGGCCCGGCAACAGCAGCGCCTGCTGGCGCATGCCGCCAGCCTCGTCAAACCCGGCGGCATCCTCGTCTATTCGACCTGCTCGCTGGAACCAGAGGAAGGCGAACGTCAGATCGCACGCTGGCTTGCGAGCGAGCCCGGATTTGCAATCGTGCCTGTGGATGCCGAAGAGCTCGGGGTTGAACCGGCCTCGATTACGCCGGAAGGGTTCCTGAGGGTTCTGCCCGCGCATCTGCCCGCGCATCTGCCCGCGTTTGGTGGCCTGGACGGGTTTTTCGCTGCACGGTTGCGTCGAATTTCGTCATCGGACAAAATCCGGATCGAGGAGAGCCGACCCGCGTGACGTCAGGAACGAGCAGCCAGCAACACGGCCGGCCGCGCTTCGGTCTGTTCTTCAGGCTGGGGCGTGCTGTGCTGCGCTATCGTCTGGCTTTTGCGCGAACATGGTTCGGGCGCCTTGGCGTGCGGGCAGAGCGGTTTCTGTTCGTGCCACCACACCTGCATCTCGCCGACCCCTCCGTCGCCGCGGATTTCCTGGCCGGGCAGATCGTGCTGGCCGGACGCAGCCTGCTGGTTGGCGGGCGGCAGGTGCTTGATCTGGCGCCGCCAAGCACGGCGTTTGCTTTGGCGCTGCACGGCTTTGACTGGCTTCGCCATTTCGAGGCCAGTGACAACCCGGCCGTTCGGGACGGCGGCCGCCGTATCCTGATGCAATGGCTTGAGCGCAGTGAGGCGCGCAGGCTTCCAGATGCACTTGCACCTGAATGCCTTCCGCGCCGCGTCATTGCCTGGATCACGCATTCGGCACTCATCACCGAAAAGGCCGATTTTGCGACCTATCGCCGGCTGATCGTGCAGTTGATGCGGGACGCTGCGGCGCTGCGCCTGCTGGCGGGCAGAGCTGATATCGGGATGTTGCGCCTCGACTGTGCCGTTGCGTATCTGTTTTACTGCCTCGCGCTGGATCGTCCGCCGGGCTCGATACGGCAGGCGGAGGCGCT
>WSYC01000008.1:20644-106777 GCA_009773635.1 Beijerinckiaceae bacterium
AGGCGCTTCTGCTTGCCGCGATGCAGGAGTGCCTGCAGCCGGATGGCGGCCCGCTGAACCGCGATGCCGGCTCGGCGGTTCGGATCGCGGCGGATCTGATCCCGTTGCTGGCGCTTTATCGCGCGCGCCAGCTTGCGGCGCCGGAATTCCTCGTGCCCGCGCTGCTGCGCATGATCGGCTTCATCCGCATGATGCAACACCCCGATGGCGGGTTGGCGCTGTTTGCGGGCGCCGGTCTCGTGACGCGGGATCTTGTCGCGGAAGTCACACGGTTTGGTGCGGGGCGCGTCATCAGACTTGATTCCGCGCCAGAGTCCGGCTTCGAGCGGCTGGAGGATGAATATGGCATCGTGATCGTTGATACCGGCTTGGTGCCACCGCCAGCTTTCGCCGGAGAGGCCGGAGCCAGCGCGCTGGCGTTCGAGTTCTCGACGAAAGCCGACCGGTTGATCGTCAATTGCGGCATACCCCCCTCTGCGGAAGGTGATCTCGCCCGCAGTTTGCGCGCCGGGCCGGGCCACTCGACGGTGTTGATCGATGACATCGCCTTCGCCAGCATCGAACCGGCGACTACTGGTCTTGATGCGCGTGCCGTTGCCATTCTTGACGGTCAGGACGGGCTCGTACCGCAACGCAATTTGGAGCCGGGCGGGGGTGAAAGCCTGACCGTGGGCCACATGGGCCTGCGGGAAGCCACCGGCTACGGGATCGAGCGCCAGTTCACCCTGCTTCCCGACGGCGGAGGCCTCCAGGGGCTCGACCGGGCCATCGACCTCGATGGAACCCAGCAAAACCGCCGGATCACGCTCGCGTTTCACCTGCATCCCCGCGTGCTGGCGGTTCCGCTGTCGCGGCAGGATGCCGTGGTTCTGCGCCTGCCGCATCAGGTGCCGGGGCGCGACATGTGGCTGTTCGAATCGCCTGGCATCGCGCTTCATCTCGAGGAAAGCCGATGCTTCGAGCAGGATATCGCATCCCCGAAGACAGAAGCCATCGTGCTGGATGTCGTGGTCTCCGGCACCACCGAGATCCATTGGCGCCTTACTCCCTATCGCGGGTAACGCGTCCGGCCCGGCGAAATCTGTCGAAACTTGCCGGGTGCAACAAATTTTGTGCAACGCGGCATGGTGCCGGCGGCACCCCTGTGCTATCGGCCAGCCAGAAATACGTGCAGCAGCCTGCCCGAGAGGTTCTGCCACCCCAGAAATCCTCGAACCCCGAAATTACCCGGAGTTTTATGATGCCGTCGAACACCCGCCCCATCCAGCGTGCCCTGCTGTCGGTTTTCGACAAGACCGGGCTTGTCGAGCTGGCAACTGCGCTGCATGCGCGCGGCGTCGTGCTGATTTCCACCGGCGGCTCGCGTGCGGCGCTGGAAAAGGCCGGCATTCCGGTGATGGATATTGCCGAGCTCACCAGCTTTCCCGAAATGATGGATGGCCGGGTGAAAACGCTGCACCCGAAGGTGCACGGTGGGCTCCTGGCGATGCGCGGCAACCCCGAGCATGAGGCGGCCCTGCTCGCGCATGACATCGCGCCGATCGATCTGCTGGTCGGCAATCTCTATCCCTTCCGCGAGACCCTGGCGCGCGGGGCGGGATTCGATGAAATCATCGAGAATATCGATATCGGCGGCCCAGCGATGATCCGCTCGTCCGCCAAGAACCACGATGGCGTCTGCGTGGTTGTCGACCCCCGCGATTACACCGCGCTTCTGGCCGAGCTGGACGCCAACAACGGCGAGACGACCCGCGATTTCCGCCGCGCGCTGGCAGCCAAGGCTTTTGGCCATACGGCGGCGTATGACCGCGCGATTTCCGAGTGGTTTTCCGGTGTCACCAAGGATGGCCCGCAACTGGCGCGGGACGAGCAAGGCAAGAACGCCACCGAGCTGCGCTATGGCGAGAACCCGCATCAGGCCGCCTGGCTGGCGCTGAAGCCGCAACAGGTGCGCGTCGGGGTTGCCACGGCACGGCAGGTGCAGGGCAAGGCGCTCTCCTACAACAACCTCAACGACGCCGATGCCGCCTTCGAATGCGTTGCGGAGTTTGATCCCCGGCGCACGAGCGCCATCGCGATCATCAAGCACGCGAACCCCTGCGGCGTCTCCGAGGGCGCTGATCTCGTCGATGCCTACAGGCGCGCGCTGGCCTGTGATCCGGTGTCAGCGTTCGGCGGTATTGTCGCGGCGAACCGGACGCTCGATGCCGAGGCGGCAAAGGCCATCACCGAGATTTTCACGGAAGTGATCATCGCACCGGATGCGACGGACGAGGCTATCGCCATCGTTGCCGCCAAGAAGAACCTGCGCCTGCTGCTGACCGGCGGCCTGCCGGATCCGCGCGCGAAGGACATCGTGCTGCGCTCGATCGCGGGCGGCCGCCTCGTACAGACCCGCGACAACGCCGTCGTCGACGACATGGTGCTCAAGGTCGTCACCAAGCGGGCACCATCCGAGGCCGAGCTTTCAGACATGCGGTTCGCCTATCGCGTCGTCAAGCACGTGAAGTCGAACGCGATTGTCTATGTGAAGGGCGGGGCGACGGTCGGCATCGGCGCGGGGCAGATGAGCCGGGTCGATTCGGCCCGCATCGCGGCGTGGAAGGCGGCGGAAGCGGCCAAAGCCATCGGATCGGAGAGGCCACTGACCTTCGGATCCGTCGCAGCCTCCGATGCCTTCTTCCCGTTTGCGGACGGGCTGGAGGCGCTGGTTGCCGCGGGCGCAACGGCGGTGATCCAGCCGGGTGGCTCAATGCGCGACAACGAGGTGATCGAAGCCGCCAATGCGGCCGGCATCGCCATGGTGTTCACGGGTGTCAGGCACTTCCGGCACTGACACACCTTCCGGCCGAGGCTGGCCCGACCGGAAAAACCAGACGTCAATCCCGTGCGAGATCGCTCAAGAGGCCGCCGAGCACCGTCAGCTTGGCCTGATTGAGTGAGCCGCTTGCAAGCCCCTGCACGGTTTTCATCGTCCGCTCAAGGCTCTCGCCCTTCGCCGTTGCCCAGGCTGTCACACCCTTTTCGCCGGCGCCATTGCGCGCGACGACTTCCGTGGCGATCTTGCGCATGGCTTCATCCGTCGCCGCCAGTGCCCGGTCAAGCGCGAGGCGCTCGTAGGGGTCGCTCGCCCGGATGGCCTGCGCATCCGCCCGGATTCCCGAGAGATCGAACCGGTCCTGCAGCGCGAAGATCGTGGTCGCGGCTGCGATCACATCGATTTTTGCCCGCTCGGCAATCAGCGTCGCATCAAGCGCGGAGGCGGAGATCGGGATATCGACGATACGGGCGGCGAGCGCCGCCGGGACCTTCTCCGCCACGAGTTGGGCGATGGCGGCCTCGCGATGCGCTTTCGAAGCCGGCGACAGCAGGCTGTCCCGCCTCTTCTCGATCTCGCTAACGCCCTTTCTGAAGCGCTTCACCAGCGCTTCAAGCCCCGAGGAGAACTCGATGTTACGCAGGAACCAGAGCATGCGTTCGGTGCTGTGGGTCTGCGCGGCGAGATAGAGCGAGAGCTGTGCCGCGCCACTGATTTTCGTATCCAGTGCATCGATCGCCAGATTGATATCGAGAATCCCGAACACGTCGCGCGCCAGCGCATAGGCGCGGGCGACATCCGGGATTGCGCGTCCGGTTCGAGCGGCAAGGCGGGTAACGATCCCCGGTCCGCCGCGGTTGATGACGGCATTGGAGAGTTGCGTTGCCACGATTTCGCGCCTCAGGCGATGCGAAAGGATGGCATCCGGGTATTTCGCCTGCACCGCCTTGGGGAAATAGCGCTTCAGTTCCTCGACGAGATAGGCATCATCCGGCACGTTCGAGGCGAGGAGGTGATCGTAAAGCGAGAGTTTTGCATAGGCGAGCAGCACCGCCACTTCCGGCCTCGTGAGCGCCTCGCCGCGCGCCGAGCGGGCGTCCAGCTCGGCATCAACAGGCAGGCCTTCGACCCGGCGGTCGAGCCGGCCCTCGGCTTCGAGCGCACGCATGAGGTCCTGAAGCTCCGGGTTGGCGGCGGTGCCGGAACGCTCATTGAGCGAGAGCGCCAGCGACTGGAGGTAGTTGTTCCGAAGCACGAGCTGGCCGACCTCGTCGGTCATCGAGGCCAGCAGGATGTTGCGGTCCGCGCGCGTCAGCCGGCCATCGCTCTCGGGTTTTGCGAGCGCGATCTTGAGGTTCACCTCGACATCGGAGGAGTTCACACCGGCGGAATTGTCGATGGCATCGGTGTTCAGCTTGACGCCGTGCTGCGCGGCTTCGATGCGCGCCGCCTGCGTCATGCCGAGGTTGGCACCTTCGCCGATCACGCGGGCGTTGAGCTCGGCGGCGGTGATGCGGATCGGATCATTCGCGCGGTCCCCCGCGTCGGCGTCGGTCTCGTGGGTTGCGCGCAGATACGTGCCGATACCGCCAAACCAGAGAAGATCAACCTTCGCTTTGAGGATCGCGGTCATCACGGCCTGCGGGGTCGCGTCCTCGCCGTCGAGCCCGAGCAGGGCCTTGATTTCCGGCGACAGCGGTATCTTCTTCAAGGAGCGCGAGAAAATGCCGCCACCCTTCGAGATCAGCGCCTGATCATAATCCTGCCAGCTCGACCGGGCCTTCTCGAAGAGCCGCTTGCGCTCGGCGAACCCCTTTGCCGCATCGGGGTTCGGATCGATGAAGATATCGCGGTGATCGAAGGCCGCGACGAGGCGGATCTGTTCGGAGAGCAGCATGCCGTTGCCGAAGACATCGCCGGACATATCGCCGACGCCGGCGACCGTGAACGGCATCGTCTGGATGTCGATATCGACCTCGCGGAAATGCCGCTTCACGGCTTCCCAGGCGCCGCGGGCGGTAATCCCCATCTTCTTGTGGTCGTAGCCGGCCGAGCCGCCGGAGGCGAAGGCATCGGAGAGCCAATGGCCGCGGGCATCGGAGATCGCATTGGCGGTGTCGGAGAAGGTTGCGGTGCCCTTGTCGGCGGCGACAACGAGATAGGGATCATCCACGTCGTAGCGGATCGTGCGTGCGGGCGGCACGATGGCCTCGCCCTTGATCGTGTCGGTGAGGTCGAGCAGGGCGGAGACGAAGGTCTTGTAGCTCGCGGTGCCCTCGGCAAACCAGGCATCGCGATCCGAGGCCGGCGGCAGGTTCTTCGGCACGAAGCCGCCCTTCGCGCCGACAGGCACGATGACCGCGTTCTTCACCTGCTGGGCTTTGACCAGACCGAGGATTTCCGTGCGGAAATCCATCGGTCGGTCGGACCAGCGCAAGCCCCCGCGTGCGACCTTGCCGAAGCGCAAGTGCAGGCCCTCGACCTGTGGCGAGGCGACAAAAATCTCGTAGAGCGGTTTGGGGAGCGGCAGGTTGTCGACCATGGCGCACGCGAACTTGAAAGCCAGCGTCGGCCGGCCCAACTGGTAGACGTTGGTGCGCAGCGTCGCCTGAATGAGGTTCAGCATGCGCCGGAAGATGCGGTCGTCATCAAGGCTCGTGATCTTGTCGATCTCGGAGAGAAGCGCGGCCTGCATGGCCTCGCCGAGGCGCGCGCGGTCGCTCTCTTTCTCCTTGAGGTCGGGGTCGAAGCGTAGAGCGAAGAGCCGGGCGAGGCTCTGCGTTGCCTGCGGATAGCGCGCGAGCGCATCCGCAAGATAGATCTGGCCGTAAGGCACGCCAATCTGGCGCAAGTACCGGGCATAGGAGCGCAGGATATCGGCCTCGCGCGGCAAGAGCCCGGCTTCGGTGACAAGGATATTGAAGCGATCCGATTCGAGCGTGCCGGAGAAGACACCATCGAGCGTCGCCTCCAGCGCGCGCTCAAGCGTTGCGATATCGATCGCGCCGCCCCGCGCGCGTTCAAGCGTCATATCATGAAGCCAATGCGTTTCTGCCGCCTCACCCCCCGGAACAATGCGGTATGTCCGCTCGTTGATGACGGTAAAGCCGAGATTTTCCAGCACCGGCACACGGCTCGAAAGCGGAATCGGGTTGCCGTGCGAGAACACCTTGAGGCTGGCGCGGTTCTGGTCGTCGCCCGTCTTGCGATAGAAGTTGAACGCAAACGGCGCCGCCTTGCCGAGGCGTTCGAGCGTCGCGATATCGACGATGGCATCGGAGGCGGAAAACGCCTCGCGATAGGCGGCATTGAAGGCTCCGGCCCAGGTGCGACCCCAGCCGGGTGCCTTGTCTGCCGGAGCTTCGGTCGCGAGCGCGTCGCGGAAATCATCGGCCCAGGTCCGGACGATCGCGGCAATGCCAGCCTCCAGCGTCGCCCGATCGATCGCCGGGGTCTGCCCTTCCGTGCGCCCGACGATGTAATGCGTGCGCGAGAGCGGCCCTTCGGGGTAGGCGGGGTAGGCGGCTGAAATGCGCCCGTCGTAGATTTTGGCGAGATATTCGCCGATCCTCAGACGGACGGAGGTGTCGTAGCGGTCCTTCGGCACGTAGACCATGACCGAGACGAAGCGGTCGAAGCGGTCGGCGCGCGCCAGAGCCCGGAGGCGCGGCCGTTCCGAGAGCGCGAGAACATCCAGCGAAAACCGGAACAGCGTGTCGAGATCGACCTGAAACAGCTCGTCACGCGGATAGCTTTCGAGCACGTTGGCGAGCGCCTTGCCGGAATGGCTGGCGGGATCAAACCCCGCCCGGTCGAACACGCGGGCGACCTTGTGCCTGAGATAAGGCACGGCGCGGGCCGAACCGGTGTAGGCGGTCGAGGTGAAAAGGCCGACGACGCGCAACTCGCCCTCAAGCTCGCCATGCGTGTTGAGAATCTTGACGCCGACGTAATCGAGATAGACGCGGCGGTGGATCTTCGATTTCACGTTCGCCTTGGCGACGAACAATGGCGTCGGCTCCTTCAGGAAGGCACGGATCTCCGGGGTCATCACCACCAGTTCCTTGCCGCGTCGGAGAACCTTCACATCCGGCGCGCGCAGGATGCCAAGCCCCTCCGAAGGCACGGGATCGGCCAGCATATCCTGGTCCGCGAAGTGGTATTCGCGCATGCCCAGCAGCGTGAAATTATCCGCCAGCAGCCAATCGAGAAACTGCACGGCCTCGGCGATCTCGTCCGCCGGCAGCAACGGCGGGCTCGCGCGGTAACGGGTTGCGATCTCGGCAAGGCGGGTGCGCATCGGCATCCAGTCGGTCACAGCCGCACGGATATCCGCGAAAATCGAGGCAAAGACCGCTGTCAGATCAGCGCTGGCGGCATCGTCAAGCCGCGCGCTGATGTGGATATGCAGCAGGCTCTCGCGCTGGACCGGCGCAAACTCGCGGGCGGTCGAGGCCCCGAGGACACGCGAGAGCTTGCCAGAGGGCTCACGCTCGAGCGCCAGAATCGGATGGGCGACCAGCGCAACGGCAAGGCCGCGTTCGCCCAGCTCAGACAGCGTGGAATCAAGCAGGAACGGCATGTCATCGTTGATGATCTCGATGAGCGTTCCCGGCAGCCCGAAGGGCGTCAGCGGCTCGATGCGGATCTTGGCCTTGCCATGCTCGCGCTGACCGAGATTGGCGAGTGCGGCTGCGCCAAGCTTCAGGCGCGCTGCGGCATCCACCGCCGCAGCATCTTCTGCATCGACCCGGTTGAACAGGATCTGCGCGAGCTGCTCGGCGGCGGCATGCGAACCTGTCGACGAGGGAATCGTCCGGGGGTGGTCATTTGACATGCAGGAAGGCTCCGCAGGCTGGGAGGAGGGCATCGCCGTGTTTCGGCTTGCTGGCAGACGCTCGGGCGGTCATGCTTTGCAATCTGATCTCGGGAATCGGGTCTCGAACGGATGATCACGGGCACGCGGAGACAACTTCTTTCGTCTAATGCGCCCTGCATAAATAGGAGGCAAGCATGGAACCGCAAAAAACAGCCGAAATCGAATCGAAAAAACGCATAACACCGGCGGATGTCATTGCACTGAACCTCCAGCAGGCGCCTCTGAGCCCGGATATGGCGGCCTATTTCGTCAAGTGCGACGAGAAGCTCGGCTTCGTGCCGAACGTGCTGATGGCCTACTCGCATTCGATGGCGAAGCTGGAGACCTTCGCAGCGCTCTACAACGAGCTGATGCTCGCGCCCTCCGGCCTGTCGAAACTCGAACGCGAGATGATCGCGGTGGTCGTTTCCGCCGAGAACCGCTGCTGGTATTGTCTTGTTGCGCATGGCGCGGCGGTGCGGGCGCTCTCCGGCAAGCCCGAACTCGGCGATGCCCTGGCTTTCAACTACCGCGTGGCTGATATCACGCCGCGCCAGCGGGTCATGCTCGATTTTTCCGCGAAGATGGCGAAGGCCTCCGCCGAAATCGAGGATGCGGACCGGGAGAGGCTGCGCGCAGCCGGGTTCAGCGAGGCCGACATCTGGGATATCGCGGCAGTCGCTTCGTTCTATGCGATGTCCAACCGCATGGCGTCCGCTGTCGGCATGAAGCCGAACCCGGAATACCACGCACAGGCGCGCTAGAGCATTTTCCGATCAAGTGGATGCCGGTTGATCGCAAGAAAATGCGTCAAAGCAAATAGATAGATCGGGCGATCTGATTCAATCAGATCAAATTCCGCTCTAATGCCGGACAAAGAAAAGGCGGCTCGAACGGGGGGCTCGAGCCGCCATGCCAGTGACGGTAGATCCGACGGGGATCGCGATGAAGGAGCGAGGGGGCTGGGGGGCGTAGGGTCCCGCTCGGTCACCTTTACCATGGCATTGATTGCAGGTTTGCCGCCGCTTCGGGCGGGCGCATGGTCGAAATCGGGCCAAATTGTGAAATTGCAATCAGAGGGTGGAATTTTCGACTTTGCCGGGTAACATCCGCAGTCGACGCGGGTCGACTGCATTTCCCTATTCTGGAACGTGCGCCCGGATCATGGATGGCGGAGAACTGGATGGCATATCCCGATCAGGACGCTGCGCACCAAGCTGGTTCGGACCAAACGGGCGTTGTCGTGCCGTTTGTCGCCGGGCGAATGCCGGAAACGGTGCGGTTCGACCGGCACGAACTCTCGATCATCCTTCGGGTTTACGGGCGCTATGTTGCCGCAGGCGAATGGCGCGACTACGCGATCGATTTCGGGCGGGAACGCGCGGTTTTCGTCATCCTGCGCCGGACCGGCGAAGCGCCGCTCTACCGGATCGTGAAGGACCCCAAGCGAGCCGAGAAGCAGGGTGCTTACGCCGTGATCGCGCAGGATGGCCGTATTCTCAAGCGAGGGCATGATCTCGACCGCGTGGTCCGCGTGCTGGAAAAGCCGGCGAAGGTCGTGGGGTAATCAACCAACCCGGTCTGGCCAGAACAATCCTGTGCCCTGAATGGGCGCGCTCCGGCTTTCGCGCAATAAAAAAGCCCCGGTTTCCCGGGGCTTTCGCATTTATGGCTCCCGCCTGAGATCACTCGTTGCGGTTGCCGAACAGGCTCAGCAGCATCTGGAACATATTGATGAAGTTCAGATACAGCGTGAGCGCGCCCATCAGCGACCACTTCTGCATGAGAACCTGATCGCCGGCAACGACGTCATATTCTTCCTTGAGGCGCTGCGTATCCCAGGCGGTGAGGCCCGCGAACACCAGCACGCCGATCACGTTGATCGCGAACTGGAGGGCAGAGGACTGCATGAAAATATTGACGATGCCCGCGATGATCAGCCCGAAGAGGCCCATCAGCATGAACTTGCCCATCGCCGAAAGATCCTTCTTCGTGGTGTAGCCGAAGAGCGAAAGACCGCCGAAGGCCGCAGCCGTGATGAAGAACACCTGCGCGATCGAGCCAAGCTTGTAGATCACGAAGATCGACGAGAGCGAGAGGCCCATCACAGCCGCGAAGGCGTAGAAAGTGCCGAGCAGCGCGCCGTAGCTCATCTTTTCCCAACGGAAGGACAAGACAAGTGTGAAAGCGAGCGGCGCGAGGATGATCAGCCACTTCAGCGGGCTGACCCAGATCGCCTGCCCGAACGGCGTCAACGCCATGCGGCCCGAGGCACCCGTGGTCGTGCCGAGCATGAAGGCCCCGATCGCGACAAGGCCGGAGAGGGCCAGCGCGATCGTCATGTGGTTGTAGATGCCAAGCATATAGGAGCGCAGGCCCTGGTCATACTGGGCAGCGCTCATGCTGCGGCCCATGCCCGTGGCATATGGGGCATAAGCGTTGCGATCGTAATCGGCCATCGAACCCTCTTTGAGTAGGACCGGAAGGATGTCCTGCCGGTTGAAACTGTGCACCGCGACATGCGGGGCTGCGCTTAATATGGCAAGCTTTCCCGTTTTTCTCAAGGGGGTGCAGTCTTGATGCCCTTGGCTGGGTAAATGCGTGCCCCGAAAGCTTTGGGCTTCAAGAAGTTTGTCAGAAAAACGGCAGTGTTAACCCCGCGCTTTATTCAAGCATGACGCAAGTAAGGGGCAGGTTTCTGGCCCAGAAGATGCCATGTTCCTGCAAGGCCTAAAATAATCGTGATCAGGAAGGCAGCAAAGGCGATCGAGATAACTGTGAGCCATGGGATCACGAAATCGAGATTCATGATCTGGACCACCACAAAGCTGGCCCCGATTGCTCCGCAGATCAGCCCGAAAACCACAGCGATCCCACCCAGTGCAGCGTATTCGACCAGCATGGCCTTGAGCAGCGTCGCGCGCGTCGCGCCGAGCGTTTTCAGGATCACGCTCTCGTGCTGACGCGTCCGTGCCGTCGCAGCCAGCGCCCCGGCAAGCACAAGGATGCTCGCGATCAGCGCAATCGCGCTTGAGGCGCGAATCGCCAGCGCGAGCTGGGTCACGATCTGCTCGACCGCATTCAGCGCATCGCGTACCCGCACCGACGAGATCGTCGGGAAGCTGGCGGCAACCTTGCGGGCGAGCGCGATCTCGTCCGCCGGCCCGGCATCCTTGCCAAGCGCCAGCGTCGCCAGAAATGTATAGGGCGCGCCGGCAAAAGTGTTGGGCGAGAACACCATGACGAAATTGATCCCGAGCCGCTGCCAGCGCACCTCGCGGAGGTTGGCAATCGTCGCGGTGATCCGTCGACCGAGCACATTGACGACGAGCTGGTCGCCGACCCTGAGGCCAAGGCCATCAGCGACATCCTTCGCAAACGAGACCAGCGGCGTGCCCCGGTAATTCTCCGGCCACCATTCACCCGAAGCGATGGTCGAGCCCTCCGGTGGCGTGGCGGCGTAGGTAATGCCGCGATCGCCTTCCAGAACCCAGGAGACGCGTTCCGCCGCGACAATCTGGCTGGCGGAAACGCCCTTGAGTTCAACGATGCGTCCGCGCAGCTGCGGCACCTGTTCGATGGTTGCGCCGGGACTGGCCTCTTTCAGGAATGCGTCGAAACGCGGCATCTCGCGCGCGGGGATATCGACGAAGAAGAATGTCGGCGCGGTGCCCGGCAAGGTCTGGCGGAATTGCCGGCCGAGGTTGAGATCGATCAGCGTCAGCGCGACGAGTAACGTCAGCCCCAGTCCGAGCGAGAGCACCACCGAGGGCGTGAGGCTGCCGGGGCGATGGAGGTTTGCCAGCGCCAACCGCAGGATCGGGGTGCGCGGCCGCGGCAGGCGGCGAGCGACTGCCATCACGACGAAGGCAACCCCGCGCAGAAGCACGATGGTGACCGCGGCTGCGGCGAGATAGATCATCGCGATCCGGCGGTCGGAGGCGAACAGCACAGCCAGCGCAACGAAGGCTGCCAGCGACAGGAACAGCAACGCGAAATCCGCCAGCGCAGGGCGGAAGACCGTTGCGCCGAACGCATCCCGGAACAGCGTCGAAGCCGCCACCGCCTTGCCGCGCGCCAGCGGCAGGATCGAGAAGGTCAGCGCGGCAACGAGCCCGTAGCCGAGCCCGAGCGCCAATTCGCCGAGATAGATGCCGGGCGCGAGCGGATAGGGCAGCAGATGCCCGAAGGCCTTGATCGCGGCATAGGGCAGGCCTGCGCCGATCACAAGGCCGAGAAGGGTGCCGATCAGCGCGAAGGCCATCACCTGCGCAAGGCTCGACAGGAACACGAAATTTCGGGTCGCACCGAGGCTTTTGAGCGTCGCGATCCGCATCACCTGCCGTTCGGCGAAAGCGCGGGCGGCATTCGCAACGCCGACGCCGCCGATCAGCAGCGCGGTGAGCCCCACCAACGTCAGGAACTGCGTGAAGCGATCGACCTGCCGCTGCAGTTGCGGCGAGGCGCGCAGGCGCGTGGTCGTCTGCCAGCCGGCATCGGGAACCTCTTTCGCGATCGCCGTCAGCGCGGTTGCGATCTGCGCTTCCGTGCCGTCTACGCCGAGATCGAGGCGGTAGACGAAGCGCGTCAGCGATCCCGGCTGGATCAACCCGGTCTCATTCAGCGCCGCGCGTGTCATGATGACGCGGGGCCCGAAACCAAGGCCGCCGGAGAGCTTGTCCGGCTCGCTGGCAAGATGCGCGGCGATGCGGAATTCGCTCGCGCCGATCCTGACCTTGTCGCTGATGCCGATGCCAAGCCGCCCGGTGAGCAGGGGGTCCGCGACAATGCCGGCGATTCCCGAGGCATCCGGCTTGAGGAGATCGCCGACGGCGCGGGTTTCCGGGCCGTCGCGCCCGATGAGCGCGAGACGGCCGGCAACGGGGTAGGCGTCATCAACGGCCTTGATTTCGACCAGCGCGCTCTCGCCCGCTTCGCCTTTCTCGCTGCGCGCCATCGCGCGCGAGAGCGCGATTTTTGAAATCCGGCCCTGCTTGCCGAGCGCGGCGAGTTCATCCGGGCCGGCTTCGCGCTGGATCAGCGTAAAGGCCGCATCCGCGCCGAGAATGACGCGGCCCTCGCGCCCGAGCCCCTCGTTGAGGGCGCGCGAGAGCGTCACCACCGCCACGATCGCGCCGACACCGAGCGCGATGCAGGCGATGAGAATGCCGAAATGGCGGAAGGAATGCGGGATTTCCCGGGCGACAAGCCGCAGAATCAGGCGAAATTGTCCGACGAGGCGGTTCGGTGCAGGCGCGGCAAGTTCGCTCATGTCAGCCTGCCGCCAGACGGGAGGCGCGTTCTTCAACAACATGCCCGCTCTTCAGCCGGATGATGCGGTCGCAGCGCTCGGCAAGATCGAGATCATGCGTGACGAGCAGCAGCGTCATGCCCCGGTCACGTTTCAGCGCGAACAGGAGATCGATGATCTCGCCGCCGGTGGTTTCGTCGAGATTGCCGGTGGGCTCATCCGCGACAAGGATCGCGGGGCGCGGTGCCAGCGCGCGTGCCAGCGCCACGCGCTGCTGCTCGCCGCCGGAGAGCTGGCCGGGGTAATGATCGAGCCGGGCGCCGAGGCCCACGGCCGTGAGTTCAGCGGCGGCGCGCTCGAAAGCATCGGCCTCGCCGGCAAGTTCGAGCGGAACCGCGACATTTTCCAGCGCCGTCATCGTCGAGATCAGGTGGAAGGCCTGGAAGACGATGCCGATCTTCTTCCCGCGGAAGGTCGCGAGACTATCCTCGGAGAGGCGGGTGATCTCCTCGCCGGTGATCGTCACCGAGCCGCTATCGGGCCGTTCGAGCCCGGCGGCCGTCATCAGCAGCGTCGATTTGCCCGAACCGGACGGGCCGACGAGGCCGATCGCCTCCCCCGCCTTGATGGCGAGCGAAACACCGCGCAGGATGTGCACGCGCGAAGCCCCCGCGCCGAGGCTGAGTTCGACGTCCTTCATCTCGATGACGGGCTTCATGGGAGCCAGCCCCGACGCGGCGGTTTTCGCCTCTGACTTGTCTTGCGGCACACTCAGCAACATCTTCACCCTATCCATGGTCGTTGTTCCCTTCCTAGATGGGGCGAAAAATGGCTTTTGTCAGGAGAGAGATGACGCAATGACTGCATTCGGTTTGCTTTTCCCGCGCGTGATGCTGCGCCGGCTGGTTCTGGCCGGGTTCCTGCTGGCCCTGGCGGGCGGTCTCGCGACGCAGGTCGAAGCACGCACCATCCGCGTCGTGGCCTTCGGCGACAGTCTCAGCGCGGGCTATCAGCTCGGTGCTGCCGATGCCTTCCCGGCGGTTCTCGAGGCGGCGTTGAAGGCACGGGGACAGGACGTTGCTGTCGAGAATGCCGGCGTTTCCGGCGATACCGCCACTGCAGGACTCGACCGGCTCGACTGGAGCATCGCCGAGGGCACGGATATCGTCATTGTCGAGCTTGGCGCGAACGATGCGCTGCGCGGGATCGATCCGGCGATCACCGAAAAGGCGCTCGATGAAATCATCACGCGCCTCAAGGCGCGCAAGATCACGGTGCTGCTCGCGGGCATGTATGCTCCGCGCAACAATGGCGAGGCTTACGTGAAGGCTTTCGACGCGATCTACCCGCGCCTTCAGCAGAAGCATGACGTGGCGCTCTATCCGTTCTTTCTGGACGGCATTCAGGGGGATGCCACACTCAACCTCGCGGATGGCATGCACCCCAATCCGCGCGGGGTGCGCGTCATCGTCGAGCGGATCGCGCCGGTTGTCGAAGCGCTCGTCAGGGCCGTGAACCGTTGATCACCGCGCTGTCACGATGCCGTCAGGCAGTTGCATCAGGCCGGTTCTCCGGTTCATTCTCCAGTGAGTGGAGGAACTGACATGAAAAAACTTGATCTCTGGCGCGACCCCTGGCCACTCGATGAAGCGCAATGCCCGTGCGATGTGCATTTCACCGGCTGGTTGCGGGAACAGGGGCTGACAGGCCAGCGGATTTTCCACTTCGGCACCGGCGATCATCATCACGTCGGCTTGCAGGCGCCGGCGGGCGGGCACTCGGTGCTCGGGATCACCGCCACCGAGGCTGAGTATTCCAGCTATATCCGCCTTGTTGTGGAAAACCCGGATCTGGGTCGGCACTACAAGGTGCTGTTTTCCGATATCTACCAGACCAACCTCGCGCTTCTGCCGGAGTTCGATATCGTCACGCTGTTCCATCTCGGCGAGTTCTGGTCTGCGAACAACGCGCCTTTCGCGACGCTGGATGATCGCGGGTTGCTCGAAGGCATGGCGGGTAAAGTCGCGCCTTCCGGGTATATCGCGTTCTTTACCGGCTCCTTCGCCTATGATGTCGCGGACAGGCTGATCCCGGAGGTGTTGCCGCGCATGGGCTTCACCGAACTTCCCCGCTATCGAAGCCTGCGGCTTTTCCGGCGCTGAACGCGGAAATCCTTACCCAAGCATTTCCTTACCCAAGCATTAAGTTGCACGAAATATTCGTGCAACATTTCCCCGGAATGGTAGCTTCAATCAGTCGCGTGATTCGGGGGGAACGGTCATGCCTCGCCTCTTTGTCGGGCTCGAGTTGCCGGAAGAAGCCGCCAACCTGCTTTCAGGCCTGCGCTGGGGGCTCCCCGGCGCGCGTTGGGCAGACCCTTCCGATTATCATCTCACGCTCCGCTTCATCGGCGATATCGATCGCCGTGCGGCGCGCGAGATCGAGGAGGAACTCTCCGAGATCGACCGGCAGGCGCTCAGGATTTCGATCGTCGGGCTCGGCGTGTTTGGCGGCGACAAGCCCCACACCGTCTATGCCAGCATCGCACCGAACCGGGCGCTGATCGAGCTTCAGGCGGAGAGCGAGCGGTGCCTGCGGCGGCTCGGCCTCAAACCGGAGGGCCGCAAGTTCACCCCGCACATCACGCTGGCGCGGCTCAGATCGGCCTCGGTGCTGGATGTCGCGGATTATCTGGCAGCGAACGCGCCGTTTCCGCAGTGCCATTTCACGGCGGACCGCTTCGCGCTGTTCTCGGCGCGCGAGAGCTTCGGCGGCGGACCGTATATTGTGGAAGCCGCCTACCCCCTGCAGGAGGCGGTTGTTCCACTGGCGTAAGGCCAGCGGATTGCGGCTCTATTTCGGCTGAAGCCGGATCGTGCCGTCGAGGCGGATCGTCGTGCCGTTGAGGTAGTCGTTGCGGCAGATGGTCTCGACGAGGCTGGCGTATTCCCGGGGGTTGCCGAGCCGCTGCGGAAACGGCACCTGCATCGCCAGCGATTTGCGGTAGTCCTCGGAAATCTGGTCGAACATCGGGGTGTGAAAAATGCCGGGCATGATCGACATCACCCGGATGCCATGGCTAGCAAGATCGCGCGCGACCGGGAGCGTGAGGCCGACGATGCCGCCCTTCGAAGCCGAATACGCGGCCTGGCCGATCTGCCCGTCCTCCGCCGCAACGGAAGCGGTGTTGACGATCACGCCGCGTCCGCCGTCCTCGGTAACGGGCTCAAGCGCGGCCATCGCGACCGACGAATTCGCGATCATGCGGAAGGAGCCGATCAGGTTGATGCCGATCACCTTCGAAAAGCTTCCGAGATCATGCGCGATGAGCGCGCCGGTTTCCCGGTCCTTCGATACCGTGCGCTTGCCGGCGACGATGCCGGCGCAGTTGACGAGAATGCGCTCGATGCCATGCTTTGCGCGCACCGCGGCCAGCGCGGCGGCGACGGAAGCGTCATCGGTCACATCACAACGCGCAAACGTCCCGTCGATCTCGGCAGCGACGCGGGTGCCGCGCTCCTCGTTGAGATCGAGCACGCCGACCCGGACCCCGAAACTCGCGAGATGCCGCGCGGTGGCTTCGCCGAGGCCCGAGGCTGCGCCGGTGACAACGGCGGCGATGGTGGAATCAAGCTTCATGACGCGCTCCGGAAATGGATGACTGCTCTGGTTAGCCATGGTGTGCGCGCAGGCGCAAGCCCGTCTTTTGCAGCAGCGTGATGCGGAATTTACGGCAGGGGCAACAATCGGGACCGCTCTCCATCATCGCGCCATAATCACCGGCAGAATCGGGAAGGATATGGGTTCCTTGAGGAGGGGACAGGGATGGACGGGATGTTTCGCCGTGGCAACTGGCAGGCAGGTGTCTGGCAAGATGGCGTCTGGCAGGCGCCGTTTTCCAAGGCCGAGATGGAGGCCGCCCGCCGCGCTTTGCGCGATGAGGAAGGCGTGCTCGCCGACGTCGTCGAGCGGATGCGCAAGCTCGCCCGTGCGCTGCCGTTTTCCGAGGATGTGCTGGCGGCCTATCACTGCGTGCGTGACCCTGCGACCGCGCTTCGGGTCCGCCTGACGCTGCTGGCCGCGCTCGCCTACTTCGTGATGCCGGTGGATGCCCTCCCCGATATAATTCCGATCCTTGGCTTCACCGATGATGCCGCAGTGCTCGCGGCGGCGATTGCCGCCGTGCGCGGCGCGATCCTGCCCGAACACCGCGAAAAAGCCCGCGCGATGCTGGATGATGCCGAGTAAATTCTAGCGCGTATCGAGAATGCCGCCCGCTTCGAGCGCGCGGCGCAGCCGCGTGAACGCGAGCCGGAGGCGCGACTTCACCGTCCCGAGCGGAATCCTGACCCGTTCCGCGATCTGCGCATGCGAGAGGCCCTCGTAAAACGCGAGCCGAACGAGATCGCGCTGCTCGACCGGGAGGTCGAGAATCAGGTTGCGGACGATATCGTCGCGCTGCTGCCCGTCGAGTTCGGCGTCGAACCGGCGCTCTTCGGGCAGATCGAGAATCGCAGGGGATTGCGGGTCGAGATATTCCGTGCGGCTGCGGCGCGAAAAATCGATCCGCCGGTTGCGGGCAACCCGGTATAGCCAGGTTGTCACGGATGATTTTCCGGCGTCGAACAATTCGGCCTTGCGCCAGAGCGTGATCATCACGTCCTGCGCGATCTCCTCGGCAGAACCCGGATCAAGTCCGAGACGCTGGAGATAGGCTTCAAGCCGCGGCGTGAAATGATCGAAGATCTCCGTGAACGCCGCCCGGTCGCGCCGTTCTGCCACGGCACGCATCAGCTGGGCCCAATGATCGGCTGATGGCAAGAAAAACCCCGGCTCCAGAGAAAAGGTGGCCCTTACCAGGCGCAACCCCTGTGAGCATACCATGCTACACGCGGGACCAAACCCATGCGAGAGGCTTTGTGATCCGCACGTCGGTGGCGCATGACAGATCGATTTGGCGGAAAAGCGGCGATGGAGTATGCAGCCTTTATCGTCGTGGCGATGCTTCGCCGGGTTCATGCCCTATTCAGGCCATATCTGGCTTGCATTCCGCTTCGATCAGGGGAAAAACACGGGATCGCAACCGTGTTCGATCACCGGACCCCCGACAAAATATACCCAGGCCGCGTGGCCGGAAATCTGGACGATGTGACAAGGAGTGTTTCCCGTTGGACTTGATTGTCATGAAAATCCGCCAAACACCCCGGCTCGCCGCGCTCGCCTGCCTGCTGGCCACGCTCGCACTTGGCGCGTCACCTGCGCTCGCCCAGCAGAAGAAGCAGCCCGAAAAGAAGACTGCTGCCAAGGAAGCGCCCGCTGCGCCCGGTGGCGCGCAGACCTTCCTCATCGGCACCTTCGGTGACTGGAAGGCCCTGATGACCGGCAAGGACAAGCAGAAGGTCTGCTATGCACTCAGCCAGCCGAAAGAGCGCCTGCCAGCGAAGCTGGTGCGCGACCCCGGCTATCTCTTCATTTCCAACCGGACGGCGGATGGCGCGAAGAACGAGGTGGCTTTCAAGCTCGGATTTGCGACCAAGACCGGGCAGGATGGCTCGCTCACCATCGGTACCGGCAATTTCCCGCTCGTCGGCAGCGGCGACAGCGCCTTCCTCAAGAACCCGGCGCAGGAAGCCCAGCTCATCGAGCTCATGAAGAAATCCGCCGGCATTTCGATCAAGATGTCCTCGGCGCGCGGCAACGAGACGACCGACAAATACTCGTTGAGCGGTTTTGGCAAGGCGATCGAGGCCGTTGCCAAGGAATGCCCGTGAGATCGATCCCTTGACCGAGATCCCGATCCAGCATGCCGCCTCAGCAGAGTGGCTGGTTGCCGCGCCTGCGGGTGCGCCGAAGCCGAATCTTGCCGGCATGCCGCGCGCGGCGCTGGCCGAATTCCTGCGCACCATCGGCGTGCCGGAGAAGGAAATTCGCATGCGCGTCGCGCAGCTCTGGCACTGGATCTATGTGCGCGGGGCGACGGATTTTGCGGAGATGACCAATGTCGCCCGCTCCCTGCATGGGGTGCTGGACGCGGCAGCGACACTTCAGCGACCCGAAATCGTCCGCGAGCAGGTTTCCTCCGATGGCACCCGCAAATGGGTGCTGCGCCTGCCATCGAAGGGCGTGCACGACAAAGGCGCCGAGGTTGAATGCGTCTATATTCCCGAGAAGGATCGCGGCACGCTCTGCGTCTCCAGCCAGGTCGGCTGCACGCTCAACTGCTCGTTCTGCCACACCGGCACGCAGAAGCTGGTGCGCAACCTCGAAGCCTGGGAGATCGTCGCACAGGTGATCGTCGCGCGTGACCGCCTCGGCGATTATCAGGGCCGCACCCCGCCCGAAGGCGCTTTCGTGCCGAATGATGGCGGGCGCTTCGTCTCGAACATCGTGTTCATGGGGATGGGCGAGCCGCTCTACAACTACGACAACGTGCGCGATGCGATCGGCGTGCTTGTCGATCCCGATGGCATCCAGCTCTCGAAGCGCAAGGTCACCGTCTCCACTTCCGGCGTGGTGCCGGAGATCGCGCGCCTTGGCGCTGAGGCCGGGACCTCGCTCGCGATTTCGCTGCACGCGACCAACGATGCGCTGCGCGATGTTCTGGTGCCGATCAACAAGAAATACCCGATCGCGGAACTGCTGCAGGCCTGCCGCGATTACCCTTGCGCCTCGAACGCGCGGCGCATCACCTTTGAATACGTCATGCTCAAGGGCGTCAACGACAGCCTCGCGGAAGCGCGGGCGCTGGTGAAGCTGCTCAAGGGCGTGCACGCCAAGATCAACCTGATCCCGTTCAACCCCTGGCCGGGTTCGTCCTACGAATGCTCGGACTGGGCGCAGATCGAGCGCTTCTCGGATGTGATTTTCGAGGCCGGCTATTCCTCGCCGATCCGCACGCCGCGCGGGCGGGATATTCTCGCTGCCTGCGGGCAGCTGAAAAGCGATACCGAGAAGATGCGCGCCCGCACGCGGCTGATGCTTGATGCGGAACTGGCGCTGGAAACCCAGCTCGCGCTTGGTGCGGACTGATTCAGAATTCTGTAAAGTTAATTTCAATTCAGCGTGGTGTGTGCCCCGGCACAGCGGCTTCGGCAGCACATTTGTAAATCTCGCAACGCTATCTTCTTCCACCAAGAAGACGTGTTGGGGAGCGCAAGATGAACCTCGTAGGACGTTTCATCGCCCGGTTTCTGGAAAAACCGCTCGCAGGCTACAAGCCGGCGACGACCCCGGATTTCACCATCCTGCGCTCCGTTCTCAAACCTGCCGATGTCATTCTCGTCGAGGGCAACAACCGCGTTTCCTCCGTCATCAAGTATCTCACGCAGTCGACCTGGTCGCATTCGGCGATCTATGTCGGCGATGTCCTCGGCCGCAGCGAGCCTGACGGCGAGCCGCATGTGCTGATCGAGGCGGAGATGACGCAGGGCGTCGTCTCCTCGCCGCTGTCGAAGTATCGCGATTGCCACATCCGCATCTGCCGCCCGGCGGCGCTACGCCCCGAAGATCAGGTTCGCGTCGTCGAGTTCCTGAAGGCCCGCATCGGCCATGAGTATGACATCAAGAACGTGCTCGATCTCGCCCGCTTCCTGATCCCGATGCCGATCCCGGCACGCTATCGCCGCCGCATGCTGGCGCTCGGTTCGGGTGATCCCTCCCGCGCGATCTGCTCGACGTTGATCGCGGAAGCGTTCCAGTCCGTGCATTACCCGATCCTGCCGCGCGTCGAGAATGTCGTTGACCGCAAGAAGGTCCGCTCGCGCTATGCTCGCCGCGAGATCCTGCACATCCGCCATCATTCGCTCTATGCGCCCCGCGATTTCGATATCTCGCCGTATTTCGGCGTGGTGAAACCGACAATCGAGGCCGGGTTCGATTACAAGGCGCTGCGCTGGGCCGGCAATTTCGCGGTCTCCCCGGTCAAGGCGGTCAATGAGCCGATGGTGCCCGGCTGGTCGACAGCGCATCTGCCGGAGTTCGCGACCGCAGCCGCCCAGACGGATTGAGCCTGCCCGCTGGCAAGGCTTATCGGCTCTGCGTTCTCAGAACCTGCACGGCAAAGAAGCCGAACACGCCCGCGAAGGCGTAATCCACCCCGCGCATGATCCTGGGGTTGCGTTTGAGCATGTCGATGAAGCGCTCGGCCACAAGAATGAGCGCCACGGCAAAGGGTGTCATGAACAGCACGGCATAGATGCCGAGAAAAAAGAGCTTCCCGGCGGCATGCGGATCACCTGCGGCGATGAACTGTGGCAGGAAAGTGAGGAAAAACAGCACAACCTTCGGGTTCGTGAGGTTGATCCCGATGCCCATGATGAAGGTCTTGCGCAGCGAGGGAGCCTGCTGGTCGGCATTGGCAAGGTTGAGCGCCGAGCCGTGGCGGATCGCATCGTAGGCCATCCACAGAAGATAGAGCGCGCCGATGATCTTCACCGTAGTGAACGCGGTGGCCGAGGCCGCGATCAGCGCCGAGAGCCCGAACGCGGCCGCAAGGGAATGAACGAGATTGCCGGTGCAGGCACCGGTCATCGCGGCAATTCCGGCTTTCCGCCCGCCTTGCACCGTCTTGGCCAGGAAGAAGCTCATGTCCGGCCCCGGCGTGATGAACAGGATGAAACACGCGATCGAATAGGTGATCATCGTCGAGGTGTCGGGCAGGAAGGTCATCGGGATTTCCGTGATCAGCGGGATGTCGAAGGACGAGAATCGTCCGATGAGAATGGAGGGTTCGCGCCGCAAGGTCTACCCGAAACTCCTGTGATCGGGCATCCGTGATCGCGCGGCAGTCGACAGCCCGGACAGGTCTGCTAGCCTGTCGTTCAACGCCGTCCAGCTTTGAGGTCATCCATGTTCAACCGCACCCTGTTGCTTGCCGCTCTCGCAGTGTCAGGCGCTTCCACCCTGTTTGCGCAAGGCACCGTTCCCGCCCCCGGCCAACCCGTTCTCTCCGCGCAATCGCGGCTTCTGCCGGTGCTCGCGCAGAAGGGCATGGTCGCAAGCCAGGAGCGTCGCGCCAGCGAGATCGGCGTCGACATCATGAAGCGTGGCGGCAATGCGGTGGATGCCGCCGTTGCCACCGGTTTCGCGCTGGCAGTGACACTGCCCCGCGCCGGCAATCTCGGCGGCGGCGGTTTCATGCTCGTGCATGTTGCGAAAACCGGTGAGACCATCGCCATCGACTACCGTGAAACCGCGCCGGCAGCGGCGACGCGCGACATGTTTCTTGATTCCAAAGGCGATCCGGACCCCGCAAAGTCGCGGGACTCAGGGCTTTCGGTCGGCGTGCCCGGCACGGTGCGCGGCCTTGCGCTCGCGCATGAGAAATACGGTTCGGGCAAATTCAGCCTCGCGCAACTCGTCGAACCGGCGGCAAAACTCGCCCGCGAGGGCATTCCTGTGGAGGATGACCTTGCGGACTCCTTGCCCGCAGCCGCGCCGAAGTTCGCGAAATTCCCGGCCTCGGCGGCAGTGTTCCTGCGCGATGGCAAGGCGCTTCGGCGCGGTGACACCTTCATCCAGCCTGATCTCGCGGTGACGCTGGAGGCCATCCGCCAACAGGGGCCGGATGCGTTCTACACCGGGCGGATCGCGACCCAGATCGCCCAGGCCGTCCGCGATGCCGGCGGCGTGATGACCGAAGCCGACCTTGCGACCTACAGGCCGGCGCTGCGCGCCGCGGTTCGCGGCACGTATCGCGGCTACGACATCGCCTCGATGCCGCCGCCCTCCTCCGGCGGGGTGCATCTCATCCAGATCCTCAACATTCTCGAAGGCTATGACCTCAAGGCGATGGGGGCAGGCAGCGCGGCAGCGCTCCATGTCATGGCGGAGGCGATGAAGCCCGCCTACGCGGATCGCGCGACGTTTCTGGGCGATCCCGACCGCGTGAAGGTGCCGGTGAAGGGGCTGACGTCGAAGAAATACGCGGAGAGCCAGCGCGCCGCCATCTCGCTCGATCGGGCGCGCAAGGCCGAGGAGATCAAATCCGGCGACCCCCTTCCTTATGAAAGCGACCAGACCACGCATTTCTCGGTTGTTGATGCCGAGGGCAATGCTGTCGCCAACACCTACACCCTCAATTTCTCCTACGGCATGGGCATGATCGCGGCGGGAACCGGCGTGCTCATGAACAACGAGATGGACGATTTCTCCGCCAAGGCGGGTGCGCAGAACGCCTATGGTCTCGTCGGCGGAGACACGAATTCGGTCCATCCCGGCGCGCGGCCGCTCTCCTCGATGACGCCGACCTTCCTGTTCCGCGATGGCAAGCTCGTGCTGGTCACGGGTTCGCCCGGTGGCAGCCGGATCATCACGACCGTGTTGCAGGTCGTCGTCAATGTCATCGACTTCGGCATGAACATCGCAGAAGCCGTGGCGGCGCCGCGCATCCACCACCAGTGGAAGCCGGATGCCATTGCTATCGAGACCGGTTTTTCGCCGGATACGCTGAAGATGCTGGTGGACAAGGGGCAGGCGGTGCGGCTCGGCACCACCAGCGGCTCGGCGAATTCGATCCTGCTCACCAAGGAGGGGATAACCGGCGCGTCCGATCCGCGCCAGCGTGGCACGGCGGCAGCCGGCTACTGAGGCGATCAGGCCCGGATGCCATCCGGGCCGATCAGCGCGCCGGCGAGCACGCTCGCGGGCGCTTCCACCGAACCGATCTGGATCAGCAGCGCGAAGCCATCAGCGTTGTCGATGGCGATATCCTTGCGGGCAATCGAAACCTTCCGCTCGGGTCCGCCGACAGGGCCGAGATCGATCAGATCGCGGACAACATTGCCATAGGTGATCGTGCGGCCGGAATTTTCACCGCGCCCGATCTGCACGATCTGGCGGGAGGTGATCGGCAGCAGCATCAACCGCGCGCGCTGCAGGGCGGCTTCCGGCACGAAAGCTGTTGCGTTCCAGCCGTCGCCGGCCTTCTCGACGGCAAGACCACTGCCGGTCGGCTTGGTGGTCGACGCCTTCAGGCGCCCGATGGCCTTGATGTCCGACCCCACGCAATGCGCAGTGCCGTTGACGATGGTCTGCGGCGTGTAGACGCGCTTGCCCGCCACCATCGCCGCATAGGCGCGTTGACGCCGGGTGAAAGCCGGCTTGGCAAGCGTATCCTTCCACCCGAGGTAATCCCAGATCTCGACGGGATAGGTGAGCGGGATCATGTCCCGCTGCTTCGCCAGCTCCAGCATGAGGGCATCCGCCGGGGGGCACGAGGAGCAGCCCTGGCTCGTGAATAGCTCGACGATCGTCGGGCTGCCCTCGAAAGATTGGGCGCGCGCGGCTGCCGGCGCAAAAAGCGCTCCAAGGGACAGGGCCGAGAAGGTGCGACGTGTGAGTGACATGGTGATGGTTCTACCCGAAACTGATTTCGAATTTCATCCAATCCGTTTTGCAGATCAATGACCAATCACAAGCCGGTGTAATCGACCCGACGCAGGATAGCGCCATAAAAAACGCCGCGGGAGGACCCCCGCGGCGCCGTCTTGTCGATGTTGCTTCGGTGTCAGCTGGCGAGCTGGCGCAGCACATAATGCAGGATGCCACCGTTCTTGTAGTACTCGATCTCGTCGAGCGTATCGATGCGGCAAAGCAGCGGCACGTCGAACGAGGAGCCGTCGGCGCGGGTGATGGTGGCCTTCATCTTCGAGCGCGGCGCAACCGAGGTCAGCCCCTCGATCGAGACGGTTTCATCGCCCTTCAGGCCGAGCGTCTGCCAGGAAGTGCCCTCTTCGAAGGTGAAGGGGACAATGCCCATGCCGACAAGGTTCGAGCGGTGGATACGCTCGAAGCTCTGCGCGATCACGGCCTTGACGCCCAGCAGCATCGTGCCCTTCGCCGCCCAGTCACGGCTCGAGCCGTTACCGTATTCGACACCTGCGAAGACGACCAACGGAACCTGCTCGGCCTCGTAACGCATTGCGGCATCGTAGATGAACATCTTCTCGCCCGAGGGCTGGTGGATGGCGTAGCCGCCTTCCGGGGTGTTGCCATCGGCGTCCTTCACCACGAAGTTCTTGA
Organism: Beijerinckiaceae bacterium; assembly: GCA_009773635.1. Classification (GTDB taxonomy): domain Bacteria; phylum Pseudomonadota; class Alphaproteobacteria; order Rhizobiales; family Beijerinckiaceae; genus Rhabdaerophilum. The sequence goes on from WSYC01000008.1 coordinate 45,593, forward strand.
TGCGGATATTGGCGAAGGTGCCGCGCATCATCACTTCATGGTTGCCGCGGCGCGTGCCGTACTGGTTGAAGTCGGCCGGGCGCACCTGCCGCTCCAAGAGGTAGGCACCCGCCGGCGAGGCCGCCTTGATCGAGCCGGCCGGGGAGATGTGGTCGGTCGTGATCTTGTCGCCAAAGAGCGCGAGGATGCGGGCGCCCTTGAGGTTGGTGACCGGTTTGGGCGTCTTGGTGATCGTGGTGAAATACGGCGGGTTCTGAACGTAGGTCGAGCCGGAATTCCACGCGTAAGTCTGGCCGGTCGAGGTCTTGACCCCCTGCCAGCGCGCATCGCCCTTGAACACATCTGCGTATTTCGAGGCGAAGAGTTCGCGGGTGACGTTTTTCTTGATGTAATCCTGGATTTCCTTCGAGGAGGGCCAGATATCCTTGAGGTAGACGGGCTGGCCGTCCGAACCCATGCCGAGCGGCTCCTTGGTGATGTCCCGCGTCACGGAGCCCGCGAGCGCATAGGCCACAACCAGCGGCGGGGACGCGAGATAGTTCGCCTGCACATCCGGCGAGACGCGACCTTCGAAGTTGCGGTTGCCCGAGAGCACGGCGGCGGCAATGAGGCCGTTGTCGTTGATCGCCTTCGAGATTTCAGCCGGCAGCGGGCCGGAGTTGCCGATGCAGGTTGTGCAGCCGAAGCCGACGAGGTTGAAGCCGAGGGCATCAAGTTCCTTCTGCAAGCCGGCGTTCTCGAGGTATTCCGCGACGACCTGAGATCCCGGAGCGAGTGAGGTCTTCACCCACGGCTTGGCCTTCAAACCCTTGGCATTGGCGTTGCGGGCGAGCAGACCGGCCGCAATCAGCACCGAGGGGTTCGAGGTATTGGTGCAGGAGGTGATCGCTGCAATCGCGACATCGCCATGGCGCAGTTCGAAATCACGGCCTTCGACCTGAACCTTGCGGCCCTCATCGCCGGCCTTCTTGAACTCGCCCGAGAGCGCGGTCGCGAACCCTGCAGCGATATCGGTCAGCGCAACACGGCCCTCCGGGCGCTTCGGGCCGGCCATCGACGGCAGGACGGTGGTGAGGTCGAGGCTGAGCGTATCCGTGAACACCGGGTTGGCGGCACCCTTCTCGCGGAACAGGCCCTGCGCCTTGCAATAGGCATCCGTCAGCGCCACGCGATCGGCCTCGCGGCCGGTTTCGCGCAGGTAATTCACGGTTTCGGCGTCGCAGGGGAAGAAGCCGCAGGTCGCGCCGTATTCCGGGCCCATGTTGGCGATCGTCGCGCGGTCCGAGAGCGAGAGCGCATCAAGGCCGGGGCCGTAGAATTCGACGAACTTGCCGACAACGCCCTTCTTGCGCAGCATCTGCGTCACGGTCAGCACGAGATCGGTCGCGGTGACGCCCTCGTTCAGCTTGCCGGAGAGCTCGAAGCCGATGACTTCGGGGAGCAGCATCGACTGCGGCTGCCCGAGCATCGCGGCTTCCGCCTCGATGCCACCAACACCCCAGCCGAGCACCGCAAGGCCGTTGACCATGGTGGTGTGGCTGTCAGTGCCGACGACGGTATCCGGATAGGCCAAGGTGGAACCGTCGGTATCGCGCTTGGTCCAGACGGTCTGGGCGAGATATTCGACGTTGACCTGATGGCAGATACCGGTGCCCGGCGGCACGACGCGGAAGTTCGCGAACGCGCCCTGACCCCATTTCAGGAAGTTGTAGCGCTCCATGTTGCGCTCGTATTCGAGCTCCACGTTGCGATCGAAGGCCTTGGGCGAGCCGAATTCATCGACGATAACCGAGTGGTCGATCACGAGATCGACCGGCACCAGCGGGTTGATCTTGTTGGGATCACCGCCGAGCGTGTTCATGCCGTCACGCATCGCGGCGAGGTCGACGACCGCCGGAACGCCGGTGAAATCCTGCATCAGCACGCGGGCCGGGCGGAAGCCGATTTCCTTCTCGGCCTTGCCCTTGTTGTCGAGCCAGGCGGAGACAGCCTCGATGTCCGCCTTGGTGACCGTGCGGCCGTCTTCATTGCGCAGGAGGTTCTCGAGCAGCACCTTCATCGAATAGGGAAGCTGCGAGACGCCCTTCAGGCCATTCTTCTCTGCATCGGGGAGCGAATAATAGGTATAGGTCTTGCCATTGACCTTGAGGTCCTTGCGGCATTTGAAGCTGTCGAGCGACATCGCGCGAATTCCTTGAAAAGGGTTACGTTCGGGGTGGCCGGGGCAGCCAAGTCAACCTCGGGAGGCATGGAGTTGGACCATGACCCAGAGCGCGCTTCTTTCTGGCCGGAGCCGGAAGGCGTTCGCGTGCGCCGCCCGGGTGTGCCCGGACCCCGCGCTTAACCCAAGCGCGCGACGCAGTTGAGCGCTCTATAGATCATTTCTAAATTTCCCGCTACACGCCGATAGAGTGAAGATGCTCAATCCGGCGTGAAAATAATCGCGCGTTGGCGGATGATCGTCCCGGGTGAGTATGAAACGGAAGAGCAGCGTGAACGGCACCAGCTTCCCCCATGCCGGAGAAATGCGGCTTGAGGCGCGTAACCTCATGATCCGGCGCGGCTATCGGCTGCTGTTCGAGGGGCTCGATCTTGATCTCGCGGCGGGCGAGGTCCTCCAGCTCACCGGGCCGAATGGCTCCGGCAAATCGACGCTGATGCGCATTCTCGCCGGGTTTTCGCAGGCCGATGCCGGCACGATCCGCTGGCCCGGGCTTGAAGAAGATGATGAGCCCGCCAATGCGCTGCATTACCATGGCCATCGCGAGGGCCTGCGCGAGGCGCTGACACCGGCTGAGAATCTTGCCTTCGCCGCCGGGCTCCTTGGCGGCGATGCCGGGTCCATTCCCGATGCCCTCGATGCGCTCGATGTCGGCCCGCTGGCAGATCTACCGGTGCAAGTGCTCTCGGCGGGGCAGCGCCGCCGCGTCGCGCTGGCGCGGCTGCTGGTCGCGCCGCGTCCGGTCTGGCTGCTCGACGAGCCGCTCGCCGCGCTCGATACCGCCGGGCAGGCGCTTGTCGGGCGGTTGCTGGCGGAACATGCGGCCGCAGGCGGTATGGCCATTGTCGCGACGCACCAGCCGCTGGGGATCGATGTCCGTCATCTGGCGCTTGGGGGCATCCCTTCATGAGCGCTATTCTTGCCGTGATCCGCCGTGAATTGACGCTCGCTCGCCGTATCGGCGCCGGTGTCGAGCTTGGCATCGTTTTTTTCCTCATCCTGATTTCAGTGGTGCCGTTCGCCATAGGCGCCGACCAGAAGCTCATTGGCCGCATCGCCCCGGCGCTGTTGTGGCTCGCGGCGCTGCTCGCGACCCTGCTCGGGCTTGATCGGTTGCTTCAGGCGGATGAGGAGGACGGGATCGTCGATCACCTCCAGCTGGCTGAGACGCCGTTGATGCTGGTGCTGGCCGCGAAGGCACTGGCGCACTGGCTGGTAACGGGCCTGCCGCTCAGCCTCGTCGCACCGCTGCTTGGGCTGATGCTGGCGATCGAGCCGCAGGCGATGCTGCCGCTGTCGATCTCGCTGCTGATCGGCACACCGGCGCTGACGTTGATCGGGCTCATCGGGGCGTCGCTCACGGTCAGCCTCAAGCGCGGCGGCTTGTTGCTTTCGGTACTCGTGCTGCCGCTCTCGATCCCGACGCTGATCTTCGGCGCCACCGTAGTCAAGGAAGCCGCCGCCGGGCGCGCATATTCCACCCCGCTGATGCTGCTCGCCGGTGTCAGCCTGATCATGCTGGTCGTCGCGCCGCTCGCGGCGGCGGGTGCCCTCAGGTTCGCGCGGAATTGAACACCCATGACCGCTGATTTGATCGATCGTATTTGCGAAGGCGGGGCGTATGCCCTATTTCATCGCGCGAAGCTTCCCATTCCGGCAGGAACCTGATGGAAACCGCCCCCAAACCGTCGCTCTGGCTCCGCCTTGCCAACCCTGCCGCCTTCAACGCGCTGGCGAATGTGCTGCTCTGGCCTTTGATTGTCGGCACGATCGCGGCCTTCGGCTATGGGCTCTATGGCGCGTTCATGACCTCGCCGGCGGATTACCAGCAGGGTGAAACCGTCCGCATCATGTATATCCACGTGCCGGCGGCCTGGCTGTCGCTGTTCGTCTACGCGGGCATGGCTGTCTCGGCGCTGGGCACGCTGGTGTTCCGCCACCCGATGGCGGATGTCGCGCAGAAGGCCGCCGCCCCTGTTGGCGCGGGTTTCACACTCATCTGCCTCCTCACCGGCTCCTTCTGGGGCAAGCCGATGTGGGGGACGTGGTGGGAGTGGGACGCGCGGCTGACCTCGGTCCTGATCCTGTTCCTGATCTACCTCGGCATCATCGCGCTCTGGCGGGCGATCGACGAGCCGCAGCGTGGGGCGCGGGCGGTCGCGATCATGACGCTTGTCGGTGCGGTCAACCTGCCGATCATCAAATTCTCGGTCGATTGGTGGTACACGCTGCATCAACCGGCGTCCGTGTTCCGCATGGGCGGGCCGACGATCGACAGGGCGATGCTGACGCCGCTCTTCGTGATGGGGCTCGCCTATCTCCTGCTCTACCTCGTGCTGCTGATCGTCCGCATGAAAACCGAGCTGATGGTCCGGCGTATCGAGCGGCTCCAGATCGTCGCGGCGGACAAACAGGCGCGTCAGGGAGGCTCGCGATGATCGATCTTGGCCCGCATGCCGACTATATCGTCGCGTCCTACGCCGCCGCCGGGCTGGTGCTCGGCTTGCTGATCGGCGCGAGCGTGCTGGCGAACCTGGCTGCCGCGAGGCGGCTGGCGGCGCTTGAGGCGCGGGAAGCCTCCAAGCCGGCGGCGGCAAAACAATGAACGCCCCCGCCCCCCGACGGCGCAGCCTTGTTGCTTGGCTGCCGCTGGCGCTGTTTGCGGCGCTGGTCGCGGTGTTTCTGGTGCGGCTCTATTCGGGCGATCCGTCGAAGCTGCCCTCGGCGCTGCTGGGCAAACCGGTGCCGGTGTTCACGCTGCCACCGGTCGAGGGCGCGAGCCAGCCCGGCTTCTCGAATGATGATCTCGCCAAGGGCAAGGTCAGCCTCGTCAATGTCTTCGCGTCCTGGTGCGCGCCCTGTCATCAGGAGCACCCGTTGCTGATGGCGCTGGCGAAGGATCCGCGGTTCCAGATCCTCGGCATCAACCAGAAGGACAAGGCCGAGAACGCCCGGCGCTTTCTCGGACGGCTCGGCAATCCCTACACTGCCGTCGGCGCGGATGCCGATGGTCGCATCTCCATCGAATGGGGGGTTTATGGCGTGCCGGAAACTTTCGTCGTCACCGGCGACGGGCGGATCGCCTACAAGCACGTCGGCCCGCTGACGGAAGAGTCGATCCGTGACAAACTGATCCCGGAAATCGAGAAGGCACTGGCCGGGAAATAAATCCCGCCTTGCCGATTATTCCTTCTTCCCCTCGGGGTCGAAGCCGTGGCGCATCATCATCGGCAACAGGCTTTCGCGCAAAAGTGGGAACCGGTTTTGCGGCCGAAAGCCGTAAAAAGAATCGCCGGTTATTCCTTCTTCCCCTCGGGGTCGAACCCGTGGCGCATCATCATCGGCAACAGGCTTTCGCGCAAAAGTGGGAACCGGTTTTGTGGCCGAAAGCCGCAGAAAAGAATCGCCGGTTATTCCTTCTTCCCCTCGGGGTCGAACCCGTGACGCATCATCATCGGCGTCTGCGCCAGCGTGAAGAGAATGGTCAGCGGCATGATGCCCCAGACCTTGAACGCGACCCAGAAATCGGTCGTCTGCGTGCGCCAGATGACCTCGTTGAGGCCGGCAAGCACGAAGAAGAACACGCCCCAGCGGAAGGTGAGCTTCTTCCAGCCTTCGGGATCGAGATGGAACACGCTGCCAAGCACGTAGGGCAGCAGCGGCTTGCCGAAAGCGAGCCCGCCAAGCAGCACCGCCCCGAACAGCGAATTGACGATCGTCGGCTTCAGTTTGATGAAGAGATCATCCTGCAGGATCAGCGTCAGTGAGCCGAAGACCAGCACAACCGCGCCCGTCACCAGCGGCATGATCGGCAGCTTGCGGTGCAGGAACCACGCGATGCCGAGCGAGACCAGCATCGCGGCCATGAACACGGCGGTTGCGATCAGGATCGGCGCTTTGGGCGACGACACGAGCTCCTGCCCGAAAATCGCTCCCACCGCCGGCTTGAACCATTCCGGCCGTGAATTGGCCGCGAAGAAGAGAACCAGTGGCCCCATTTCAAGCGCGAGCTTGGCGAAGGGGTTCTGCTGCGGCGGGGAGGCGGGTTCGGTGGTCATGGTCAAAAAGCTTCCTGACAAACAGGTTTGATGGCTGATGCCCTTGCTGTCAGAGACCTTTGCGGAAGGGCCTCGAAGCGCTAGGACTGTGAAATCCAATTCGCGCGATACCCCGTTCGCGCGTCATCCACAATCCCGGAGTTGATGCCATGGTGCCTGCCGTTCCCGTTCTCGAGCCCCGCCCGAGCCTTGCCATCGTGGGGTCGGCGGCGCGCTTTCCCGTGCGGCGCGCCTTCTGCATCGGCCGGAATTATGCCGCGCACGCACTCGAAATGGGCGGTAACCCCGATCGCGAGCCGCCGTTCTTCTTCATGAAGCTCGCCGAAGCAATCCAGCCGATCGAGAACAGCGCGGAAACCCCGCTCGCCTACCCCGCGATGACCTCGGACTATCACCACGAGGTGGAGCTGGTGGTCGCGCTTGCTTCGGGCGGCAAGGATATCGCCGAGAAGGATGCGATGAAGCACGTCTATGGCTTCGCGGCGGGCCTCGACATGACCCGGCGCGATCTTCAGGGCGAGGCCAAGAAGCTCGGCCGCCCCTGGGAAATCGCGAAATCGGCCGACGCCTCCGGCCCCGTCGGGCCGATCACGCCGGCTTCGGATGCGTTTTCGCTCAAGGGGAATATCCGCCTGACGGTGGATGGCAAAGTGCGGCAGGATGCCACGATGGCGGCGATGATCTGGTCCGTGCCCGAGCAGATCGCGATCCTCTCGCGCTATTTCGAGCTGAAGGCCGGCGATCTCATCTTCACCGGCACACCCGAGGGTGTCGCTGCCGTGACGCGCGGACAGGTGATGACGGTGGATATCGAAGGCGTGACGCCGATCACCGTCAGGCTGGTCTGAGTTATTTCTCGTCGAGCCCGGCGATCGCGCGGGCGAAATCGCGGGCGGCGAAGGGTTCGAGATCATCGACACCTTCGCCGACGCCGATGAAATGCACGGGCAGACCGAATTTGCCGGCGAGTGCGACGAGGATGCCGCCGCGCGCCGTGCCGTCGAGCTTGGTCATGATCAGCCCGGTGATCCCGGCGATGGATTTGAAGGCTTCGACCTGCGAAATCGCGTTCTGGCCGACGGTCGCGTCGAGCACGAGCAGAGCGGCATGGGGCGCTGTTTCGTCCACTTTCTTGATCACACGGACGATTTTGGAGAGTTCCTCCATCAGTCCCTGCTTGTTCTGGAGCCGCCCGGCGGTATCGATCAGCAGGATATCGGTGCCGGCTTCCCGCGCTTCGGTGAGCGCGTCGAAGGCGAGACCGGCGGCATCGCCTCCCTGATTGCGCGCCACGAACCCGGCGCCGGTGCGTTCCGCCCAGATCTTGAGCTGCTCGATCGCGGCAGCGCGGAAGGTGTCGCCTGCCGCCAGCGTCACGGACTTGCCCTCCGCGCGGAATTTCGCGGCGAGCTTGCCGATGGTCGTCGTCTTGCCGGAGCCGTTGACGCCGACCATCAGGATCACGAACGGTTTCTTGTTGGCATCGATCACCAGCGGCATCGCAACGGGGGCCAGCACCTTCTCGACCTCGGCGGCGAGCGCAGCCTTGATCTCTTCGGGCGCGACGGTCTTGTCGAAGCGGTCCTTGCCGATGGTCTGGACAATGCGCCCGGCGACTTCGATCCCGAGATCGGCCTGGATCAGCACGTCCTCGAGATCCTGCAACGTCTCCGCATCGAGCTTTCGCGTCGTGAAGATTGCGGTGATGCCGGAGCCGATCTGCGACGCCGTGCGGCCAAGTCCGCTTGACAGCCGTTTCCACCACGAGAGCTTCGGGGAGGCTGGGGGAGAGGGTGCGGCACTTTCAGCGGCAGGCGATGCCGGGGTGTCCGTCGTCAGCGCTGCCGGGATGTCCTGAGCGGCAGGCTCCATCTTGCCGCGTCCGAAAAGGCGGCCGAGGAAACCTCCGGATTTCTTGTCGTCACTCATGGTTCTGGCCTTGCCGCATTCTATTCCGCCGCGATCCCGCAGGCGCCGGTCAGCAGCATACCTGCGAGGCGCGTTCCGTCATGCCCTGTAATTCTGGCGCGCGCCAGTGTTCCCGGCTCGGCAATTTCGGAAAATCGAACGGTGGTGAAGTCGTCGAGATGGCCGATCTGCCCGCGCTCGGTCAGGATATCGGCCTCCTGCCCCACCCAGCCGTCGAGATGGCGCGCAAGCGCGAGACGCCCGGCCTCCCGCAGCCGCGCGGCACGCGCCTTGATGACATCGCCAGCCACTTGCGGCATCCGCGCTGCCGGCGTGCCCGCGCGCGGCGAATATGGGAAGACGTGCAGGAACGTGAGCCCGCAATCGTCAATCAGACGGAGCGAATTTTCGAACATGGCCTCGGTCTCGGTCGGAAAGCCGGTGATGATATCTGCGCCGAACACGAATTCGGGTCGCGCGGCGCGCAGCTCCGCACAGAAACGGATCGCATCCGCGCGGCTGTGCCGACGCTTCATCCGCTTGAGGGTGAGATCGTCGCCGGCCTGCAGCGAGAGGTGGAGATGCGGCATCAGCCGCGCTTCTTCCTTCAGGAGGCTGATCAACAGCGCATCAGCCTCGATGGAATCGATCGAGGAAATCCGCAGCCGCTTGAGATCGGGCACGTGATCGAGGATCGCCTTGACGAGCGTGCCGAGCTTCGGCGCTCCCGGCAGGTCCGCGCCATAGGAGGTAAGGTCGACGCCGGTGAGCACGACCTCGCGATAGCCGGATGCCACCAGCCGCGCGATCTGGGCTGTCACTTCGCCCATCGGCACCGAGCGGGAATTGCCGCGCCCGAACGGGATGATGCAGAAGGTGCAGCGGTGATCGCAGCCGTTCTGCACCTGCACGAAGGCGCGGGCGCGCCCTTCGAGCGTGTCGATCTGGTTCCCTGCGATCATGTGCCCGGCGGTTTCGCGGGTGCTCATGATGTCGTTGACGAGGACGCGCTCGGTGGCCGCAATGCCGAAATCCGGCGGCATCGTCGGTACGGTTTCGGACCAGGTTTCCGGCTTCAGCTTGATGTCGTTGCCGATGATCTGGCTGACCTCGCTCATGGCGGCGAAGGTTTCGGGTTCGGTCTGCGCCGCGCAGCCGGTAATGATGATGCGGCGATCCGGGCTATCGCGCTTGAGGCGCCGGATGGTTTGCCGCGCCTGCCGTACCGCTTCGGCAGTGACCGCGCAGGTGTTGACAATCACAAGATCCGTCTGCCCCGCCTCGCGCGCGGCCTTGCGGATGGCCTCGCTTTCCAGCGTGTTGAGCCGGCAGCCGAGGGTGATCACCTCGACGGAAGGGGCATCCATTGTCATTCGGCGGCAGCAGGCAATGCGAGGAGTGAAGGATCAATCACTCCCGAGAAACTCGTCGCGACCGGACCGGTCATGATGACATGACCGTTGGTATCGCGACCGATCGTGAGCGTGCCGCCGGGCAGGGTGATGCGGATATCGCCGTTCGCGAGCCCGAGGCGCGCCGCCGCGACCGCAACCGCGCAGGCAGCGGTGCCGCAGGCAAGCGTAATGCCCGCCGCGCGCTCCCAGACGTGAACGCGAAAGGCATTGGGGCCCAGCGGGCTTACCAGCGAGATATTGGCCTTTTCAGGGAAGATCGGATGCCGCTCCAGCAGCGGTCCGATGCGGGTAAGGTCGAAGCGGTCGGCATCCTCGACGAAGAAGATCGCATGCGGATTGCCCATGCTGACGGCCGAGAACCATGCCGGCAACGCCGGGTCGATGGCGGAAACATCGAGCGGAACACGCATCGTATCCGCACCGGCCCCGGCGAGCGGGATTTCGTGCCAATCAAGGGATGGCAGGCCCATATCGACCGCGACGAGCCCATCGCTCAACCGGGCATGAAGCAGGCCGGCGCGGGTCTCGATCACGGCATCCAAAGTGCCCTTTTCATACGCGAGCCATTGGCCAATGCAGCGCGTCGCATTGCCGCAGGCCCCGACTTCCCCGCCATCGGGGTTGTAAATGCGCATGGTCGCGTCCGCCTTCACGCTGGGTTCGAGCACGATGAGCTGGTCACAGCCGATCCCCAGGCGGCGATCCGCGATCCGCGCCAGCACTGCTGTTGGCAGGGCGAGGGGGTGGCGGCGTGCATCGATCACGACAAAGTCATTGCCGAGGCCGTGCATCTTGCGGAAGGGGATCACATCATCACCAGCCAGGTCGGAAAGCTGGTCCTGACGCGTTATTGCACTTGCCCCGTGAGTGGTTACCATGGAATTGTCCTGAACGCATTTGAACAAAGACTTGTCATGGCTTTGGTGTCCATGCAGATAGCGATATAACGGGTTCTGGCGCCAGACGAAATGTCTCGTGACGCTTTCGGCCCCATGAGATAGGCAATTTGTTGATGCGGCGCCACAATGCGGTTCCGGGTTCCCGATCCATGCCTCTCGTCGCTCTGAAGGCGATGATGGTCGGCCTTGCTATGCCGTTTCTGGCCGCGACAGCCGTTCCGCAGGCGAACGACAAGCCAACGCCGGATCCGCCGCCACCGCCCCCCCCTGTGCTCTCGGCACCCGCGCCGCAGAAGCCTGTGGGGATGCCGGTCCAGATCGCCAACCTGCCGCTGGGCGTTGTCACTTTCCCGAATGGCAAGGCCATGAACCTTGCTGTGGCCATGGGTTCTGCCGCCTTCCGCCAGCCAGGAGACGCGCAGGGACGGCTCTGGTTGATGACGGATCGCGGACCAAACGCCCTGTGTGCGGATGCCAAGCGGCTGATCGGCCTTGAGCCCGAACAGCTCTGTAGCGGCGACAAGGCGGGGCGGATCTACCCGTTGCCCGGCTTCGTGCCCTCGCTTTATGCCGTCGATATCGGACCGGATATGGTTGCGCGGATCAACGTCTTCGTGCCGCTCAAGGGCAAGTCCGGCAAGCCGATTTCGGGCCGGCCGACCCCTGGTGCCGGTGGCGCAAAGGGCGAGCAATCCTTTGCGATCGACGGCAAGCCATTGCCCCCCGACCCGTCGGGTATTGACCCCGAAGCCTTTGTGCGGCTCGGCGACGGCAGCTTCTGGGTCGCCGAGGAGTTCGGTCCCTCGCTATTCGAGGTGAGCCCGGAAGGTACGATCCGCAAGCGGCTGGTGCCGGCCAATGCCGCCGGTGATTTCAAGGATGCCGATTATGACATCGTGCCCAGCTTGCCACCGATCATGCGGCTCAGGGTGCCCAACCGCGGTTTCGAGGGCCTCGCGATCTCGCCGGATGAGAAATTTCTCTTTGCGATGATGCAGGCGCCGCTCGCCAACCCGGATCCTGAGGCCGTCCGCCAGTCCCGCAATGTGCGCATCTGGAAAATCGAGCGCGAAACCGGGCAGATCGTTGGCCAGTTCCTGTACCAGCTCGATGAGCCCCGGGAATTCAAGGCGGATAACGACGGGCGCGAGCGGACCCGGCAGGAGGTCAGCGCGAGCGAGCTTGTTGCGGTCGGGGACAACAAACTGCTGGTACTGGAAAAGATCGACAAGACGTCGCGGCTGTTTCTGGTGACGATGGATGAGACCAACCGCGTGCCCGGCGAGTTTGATCTGCCGGAGATGAACCCCAGTCTCGAAGTGCTTGAGGGCGAGGCTCTTGCCTTACGCGGGCTGGTGCCGCTGCCGAAGACGCTGGTGCTTGATACCGATGCGGTTCCCGGCCTGCCCGCCAAGATCGAAGGTGTTGCCGTGATGGCACCCGACGAGCTTATCGTCGTCAACGACAGCGATTTCGGCATCGACGGCGTGCGCACGCAGCTGTTTCGGATTACATTGCCGCAGCCGGTCTTGCGCTAGGGCGATGCGCCCAACGACCTGATGGAGGCACCCATGCTGATGCCCGGAAATTCTCCGACCCTGCGCAAGATGTGCGGAGCGTTGCTGTTTGCAGGGCTTCTGCTGGCCGCGCCCGTTGCGGCCCAGCAGGCTTCACCACCAGCGCCGCAGGCACCTGCCACGCAAGCTCCCGCTGTCCCCGTGCCTGCACCACCTGCCACTCCCCCTGCCGAGGTCGCCAAGCCGGTGGAGCCGGTGAAACCCGCCGGAGATGGCGGCGGCGAAATGCGGGATGTTGCCGCGCGCCCGGTCATCCGGCTGAAGGGCCAGAGCACCTGGAACGAGGGTTTTGCCTCGCTGAAGAAGGCGCTCGCGCTGCTCGATGCCGAGGCCAGGCGCCTCAACCTGCCGCGTGAAGGCAACCCGATGGCCTATTTCGTCGATAGCGACGATATCGGCTTCACCTACGAGGCGATGCTGCCGCTCGGCGCGCCCGCACCTGCCGGCACAGCGTTCGGCAAGGAATTTGATGCCGCGCTCTCGCCCGGCGGCCGCGCAGTGGTCTTCAGCCACGAAGGCGCTTATGACGAGATCGACACCGCCTACGAGGCGCTGACAGCCTGGCTCGATGACAAGAACCTCGTCTCTACCGGTAAATTCCTCGAGGAATACGAGCTTGTGCCGGAAAAGAGCGACGAGACCACGCTGAAGCTCAAGATTGTGGTGTTTTTGAAGTGATGCATGCAAGTGGTGCACTCGTCTGCCGCAACGCGTGCAAGACAGACCTTGAAGCCATCCTCCGGCTTTATTCTCAGCTGAGCAGCAACAACCCCGATGTGCCCGAGGTGCTGGCGCAAAAGCGTTTCGATAAAATGCTCGACATGCTGGGTCTTTATTTCGGTGTCGGGGAAATCGAGGGACGTGTTGTGACTACGGCTGTGCTCCTGCTGGTGCCAAACCTGACGCGCGGCGCGCGTCCTTTCGGTGTGATCGAGAATGTTGTCACCGATGCAGCCATGCGCGGCAACGGCTTCGGAAAAACGTTGATCCAGTATCTTCTGGAACGGGCCCGGTACGCCGACGCTTACAAAGTCATGCTCATGACAGGGCGCACGGAAGACAACGTGCTTCATTTCTACGAGAGTTGCGGTTTTACTCGGGGAACGAAGACCGCTTTTGAAGTGCGCTTCTAACTACCCCCGCGTCGCCGTCACCACGCCTGCGCCGATCAGCAGCGCGCCGCCGGTGCGGTTGAACGTGCGGATCGCGGATGGCTGGCGGAACAGGGTCCGCGCTTTCGAGGCCACCAGCGCGTAACCAAAGGCGTTGAGGAAGGCGAGGACGAGGAAGGTCGTCTCGAAAATCACCATCTGCGGCAGCAGCGGCGCGTTCGTATCGAGAAATTGCGGCAGGAACGCCACGAAGAACGTGATACTTTTCGGGTTGAGCGCCGTGATCAGCCAGGCGTGCGCCAGCATCTTGAGCCGCGACGTCGCCTCGGTGTTGGCGCGCGCCTCGAAGGTGCCGCCAGCGCGGAACAGTTTTATCCCGAGCCAGATCAGGTAGGCCGCGCCGCACCACTTGAGCACGGTGAACACGGTCGCCGATGCCATCAGCAGCGCGCCGATGCCGAGCATCGAGAGCGTCATCGCGGTGAAATCACCGAGCGCGACCCCCGCCGCCATCGGCAGCGCGACGCGCCAGCCCTGTCCGAGGGCGTAGGAAATCACCAGGAGGATCGTCGGGCCGGGGATCAGCAGCAGGACGACGGAGGCGGCGGAAAAGGCGAGCCAGGTTTCGAAGGACACGGGCGAACTCCAGAATGAGCCCTGAGCCAGCCATGAGAAAGCGGCGCTGTCCAGCTCTCCGTTGTGATTGCCCTCGCCTTGACCTTCCCGCTCGTTCGCTGTAATCACCGCGCTCCAATCAGGTGAGATCGTCTTGATCCGCCGACCCGAGGTTCGCCCCGGGAGGTCAACGCCCGACAGCGCGATGCGCCCTCGGGCGCGAAATCGTTTGGAACAACGCGGGCCAACCAGCCTGCGCCCTGCCGGAAGCCCTTGGGCTGAAGGCAAGGAGCAACGCGACGCCGAGCTTATGCGAGGGAAGCCCGGCGCAGCCGGACACGAAGAAACCTCCCCGGAGGGGTAGGAGCAATGCGACGCCGAGCAGGAAGCGACAGCTTCCGTTGCGAGGGTCAAAAGGGAAAAAAGATATGTTCGAGGGCCTTTCGGGTCGTCTTTCCGGCATTCTCGACAAACTCACGCGCCGCGGTGCGCTGAGCGAGGCGGATGTTGCCGAGGCGATGCGCGAGGTGCGCCGGGCGCTGCTCGAGGCCGATGTCGCACTCGATGTTGTCCGCGATTTCACCGAGAAGGTGCGCGCCCGCGCGGTTGGCGCGAATGTCGTCAAGTCGGTCACCCCCGGCCAGATGGTCGTCAAGATCGTCAACGATGAGCTTGTCGCGATGCTCGGCTCGGATGCCGATCCGATCAGCCTGCAGGCGACCCCGCCGGTCGGCATTCTCATGGTCGGCCTGCAAGGCTCCGGTAAAACCACGACCACCGCGAAAATCGCCAGACGCCTCACCAACCGGGACAAGAAAAAGGTCCTGATGGCCTCGCTCGATACGCGCCGTCCGGCCGCGATGGAGCAGCTGGCGGTTCTGGGCCGCGACAACGGCATTGATGTTTTGCCCATCGTCGCCGGCCAGAACGCCATCGAGATTTCACGCCGCGCTGAACAAGCTGCGCGTCTCGGCGGCTATGATGTCGTGATCTTCGATACCGCCGGCCGCGTCACGCTCGATGACGAGCTGATGGAGGAGGTTGTCCGCGTCAAGGCCGCGATCGGCCCGCATGAGGTGCTGCTGGTGGCGGATGCGCTCACCGGTCAGGACGCGGTGAATACCGCCCGCGCCTTCGATGGCCGCGTCGGCATCACCGGCATCGTGCTGACCCGCGTCGATGGCGACGGGCGCGGCGGTGCGGCGCTCTCGATGCGCGCGGTGACCGGCAAGCCGATCAAGCTCATCGGCATGGGCGAGAAGATGGATGCGCTGGAGGATTTCCATCCCTCGCGCATCGCCAACCGCATCCTCGGCATGGGCGATATCGTCAGCCTCGTCGAGAAGGCCGCGGCGAACATCGATCAGGAAAAAGCGCTGGCGATGGCCGAGCGCATGAAGAAGGGCAAGTTCGACCTTTCGGACCTGCGCGATCAGCTCAAGCAGATGGAAAAACTCGGCGGCCTTGGCGGCCTCATGGGCATGCTGCCGGGTGTTGCGAAGGCCAAGGGCCAGATGGAAGCCGCTGGCGTCAACGACAAGATGATCGCACGGCAGGTGGCCATCGTGAATTCGATGACCCCCACTGAGCGCGCCAACCCGGATATCCTCAAGCATTCCAGAAAGAAGCGCATCGCGGCGGGTTCGGGCACCTCGGCGGAGGAGATCAACAAGCTCCTCAAGATGCATCGCGGCATGGCCGACATGATGAAGGCTGTCGGCAAGGGCGGAAAAGGATTGGGCGGACGCGGGCCGATGGCGGGGCTGGCGAATATGTTCGGGATGGGTGGCGGCATGCCGGATCTCTCGAAGCTTCCGCCTCCGGGTGCGGGCGGTGGCATGTCCACCGATGCCATCGCCGAGGCGCAGAAGCAGCTTGAGAAGCTTCAGGGGCCGGGTGGCGCGAAGCTGCCGGGTCTTCCGGGCCTCGGCAAGGGGCTTCCGGGCCTTGGCGGCCTGCCGGGGCTGGGCGGGTTTAACCCGTTCGGGAAGAAGAAATGAGCGGCACCATGGTCACTTGCTACCTCAAATATATCATTGATCCCTACAAACTCGCCGAGTTCGAGGAATATGGCCGGATGTGGATCCCGCTGGTCGAGAAACTTGGTGGCAAGCATCACGGATATTTTCTTCCCTCTGAGGGCGCCAGCAATGTTGCTCTCGCGCTTTTCAGTTTCGAAGGCCTTGCCGCTTACGAGGAATATCGCCGCAAGATGGCGGTTGATCCCGAATGCAACGCTGCGATCGCCTTTGCCGAGCGGACGCGCTGCATCCTGAGTTACGAGCGCAGCTTCATGCGCCCCGTATTTTCCTGAACTTCTGTCTCACTGAAAGGAACCTGAACCATGTCTATCAAAATTCGTCTCGCCCGTGGTGGTGCCAAGAAGCGCCCGGTTTATCGTATCGTCGTGGCCGATGCCCGCGCCCCGCGTGATGGCCGCTTCCTCGAGAAGCTCGGGACCTATAACCCGATGCTGCCGAAGGAATCCGGTACCCGCGTCGTGCTCGATCTCGAGAAGGCCAAGGCCTGGCTCGCCAAGGGTGCGCAGCCGACCGATCGCGTCGCCCGCTTCCTCGATGCCGCCGGCGTCCTGAAGCGTGAAGCCCGCAACAACCCGAAGGCCGCCGAACCCGGCAAGAAGGCTGTGGAGCGCGCTGCCGAGAAGGCCAAGAAGGCCGGCGAAGCCGCCGCTGCCGAGTAAGGCTCCATCGTCATGGCCGGGTTTAGCCCGGCCATCCACGACTAACATAGGAGAAAGTCATGGATGCTCGGGCCAAGCCCGAGCATGACGCGTTTGAGGAGCACGACCTATGAAAAAACCCCGCAAGCCGAAACCATCCACCACCATGCCCCCGCCCGAGCGGCGGCTGGTGATGTGCGTCATCGGTGCGCCGCACGGCGTGCGCGGGGAATGCCGTGTTAAAAGCTTCACCGGCGATCCCATGGCGATCGCGGATTACGGTACGCTGTTTTCCGCCGATGGCCGGGTTTTCGAGATCGACGATGGCCGCTTCCTCAAGGATGACATGCTCGTCGTGAAGTTCGCTGGCATGAATGATCGCGACGAGATCGCCAAGCTCACCGGCACCGAGCTTTTCGTCGACCGTGCCAACCTGCCGGAGACCGACGAGGAAGACGAATTCTACCACGCTGATCTCATCGGGCTTGAGGCGGTGGATGCCGAGGGCACCGTGATCGGCACCATCCATGTGATCCAGAATTTCGGCGCGGGCGATATCATCGAACTCAGGCCCGCTGAGGGCGGCGCGACCTGGTTTCTGCCCTTCACCAAAGCGGCCGTGCCCAAGGTCGACCTTCTGGCAAGGCGCATCCTGATCGATCCGGTGTTCCTCGCCAAGCCGGAACCGGCAAAGGCCAAGCCCGCAGATGAGCCCGGGGACTGAGCGTGGCCGGCTTTTCCGCCACGGTCCTCACGCTGATGCCGGAGATGTTTCCGGGCACGCTCAAGCAATCGCTCGCCGGGGATGCGCTCGAGCGCGGCCTCTGGTCGCTGGCGGTGAAGGATATCCGCGATCACGGCATCGGACGGCATCGGACAGTCGATGATACGCCGGCTGGCGGTGGCCCCGGCATGGTGATCCGTGCCGACGTGCTGGCGGCGGCGGTCGATGCCGCCATCCCCGCCGATGACCCGCGCCCGCGCTATCTGATGTCGCCGCGTGGCCGCGTGTTCACGCAAGCCGAGGCGCGCAAGCTCGCCACGGGGCCGGGCGTTATTCTTGTCTGTGGCCGTTTTGAGGGCATCGACGAGCGGATCATTGCCGGCCGCGGCTTCGAGGAAATTTCCATCGGCGACTACGTGCTCTCGGGCGGGGAGCTCGCCGCGCAGGTCATCCTGGATGCAATCATCCGCCTCATCCCCGGCGTCATGGGCGGAGAAGGCTCGGACTTTGAGGAAAGCCACGAGCACGGCCTGCTCGAATACCCGCAATATACCCGCCCGCGTGAATGGGAAGGGCAGGAGATCCCGGAGGTGCTCCTCTCCGGCAACCACGCGGCGATCGCCCGCTGGCGGCGGGAGGAGGCCGAGCGCCTGACGCGGGAACGCCGGCCCGATCTTGCGGCGAAAATCCCGCCCGCGCCGGCAAAGGCGGCCAAAAAGCGCCCGCGCGCGGAAATTCCGCCCGCCGAGGGGTGACAAGCGCGGCGTTCTCGTGTATCGCCCGCGCTCAACTCAAAACAGCGTGTCCAAACGCTCGTCCTCGAAGGCGTTTTCAAGCGAAGTGGTTCCCGGTTCGCGTGAAGAAAAGGCCAGAAATTGAGACCCTGAGCGGTTGATCCGGTTTTACCGGAGCGACAGTCAGGGAGACGAAACGGAAAAGGTTTTAACGATGGATATCCTCCAGACTCTGGAAAAAGAAGAAGCCGCGCGCGTTCTCGGCGAAAAGTCGATCCCGGAATTCGCACCCGGCGATACCGTGATCGTCAACGTCAAGGTCAAGGAAGGCGAGCGCAGCCGCGTTCAGGCCTATGAAGGCGTCTGCATCGCCCGCAATGGTGGCGGTCTCAACGAGAGCTTCACGGTCCGCAAGATTTCGTATGGCGAAGGTGTCGAGCGCGTGTTCCCGCTCTACTCGCCCAATATCGACAGCATCAAGGTTGTCCGCCGCGGCAAGGTGCGTCGCGCCAAGCTTTATTACCTGCGTGATCGTCGTGGCAAGTCGGCGCGTATCGCCGAGCGCACGGACCGCCGGCTGGACGAGAAGAAGGCCTGAGGCCTCCTCGCGACAAAAACAGAAGGCGACCTTCAGGTCGCCTTTTTTGTTGCGGGCTGCCAACTTGCGGGCAACAAAAAGCCCGCCACGGAAACGCCGCAGCAGGCTGAAGAGAGCCGTCGCGATCAGCCCTTGCGGGTGATCGGGGCCTTTTCCGGCGCGGTGGCGCAGGCAACGGCAGCGCTGGCGAGCAGCGTCATCAGCAATACTTTGGCAATCGTCTTGGTCATCGAGCTTCTCCGGTGTTCACGTGCAGGATCACGCGAGCGCAAGTTGTCGTTGAGTCGGTTAACAGTGTCTATTCCAAGTGTTGCATAAAAGCGTCGAATGCGGCTGTCTTGTGATAATTGTTGTTCGTTTGCAACAATTTGAGCGCTTTCCTGCCCGATTGTCGGTTGGATGTAAATAGTTGCAAATGCAACGAATTGGCTTACCATTACCGCTCGATCTGACAAACTGGCAGCAGAAGATCGGTATGCTCACGGCCCCGATCGCCATCCGGCCCGGACGCCGGGAAGAACCAGAGCAAGGGAGCAGCGCCATGAATGTGCATTCAAAGGCGGGCACGGCCGCCGGTGCCAAGCTGACCGTTGAAGCCAAGCTGAGCTACATGACCGGCTTCGGCAATTCCTTCGAGACCGAAGCCCTGCCGGATGCGCTGCCGGTGGGCCGCAATTCGCCGCAGAAGTGCAATTACGGGCTTTATGCCGAGCAGCTCTCCGGCTCGCCCTTCACCGCGCCGCGCTCCACGAACGAGCGGTCATGGCTCTATCGCATTGCGCCGGGCGTGAAGCACCAGGCACGCTACACCAGGACGGACCCCGGCCTGATCCGCACGGCACCGAACCGTGAGGAGAGCGACCTGCCGATCGGGCAGATGCGCTGGATGCCGATTCCCATTCCGCAGGAAAAGCTCAATTTCCGCACCGGGCTCCACACCATGATCACGGCGGGCGATGCCGAGGGGCAGGCTGGCATGGCCGCGCATATCGCGCTGGTCACGGAATCCATGGTCGACGAATATTTCTTCAATTCCGACGGCGAGCTGATGGTGATCGCGCAGCAGGGCAATTTGCGCTTCTGCACGGAGTTCGGCATCATCGAGATCGAGCCGGGAGAAGTCTGCGTCATCCCGCGCGGCGTGATCTTCCGCTGCGAGCTGGTGGATGGCCCGGCGCGCGCCTATGTCTGCGAGAATTACGGCGGCGCGCTGACGCTGCCCGAACGCGGTCCGATCGGCGCGAACTGCCTTGCCAATGCCCGCGACTTCAAGGCCCCGGTGGCGGCCTACGAGGATATCCAGCGCCCCGGCAAGCTCTACGTCAAATGGTGCGGCGAGATGTTCGTGACCGAACTTCTCGCCTCGCCGCTCGATGTCATCGCCTGGCACGGCAACTACTACCCCTACAAATATGACCTCAGGCATTATTCGCCCGTCGGTGCGATCGCCTTCGACCACCCGGACCCCTCGATCTTCACGGTGCTGACATCGCCCTCGGGCGAGGTCGGGACGGCGAACATCGATTTCGTGATCTTTCCTGAGCGCTGGATGGTGGCGGAGAACACCTTCCGCCCGCCGTGGTATCACCGCAATATCATGAGCGAGTTCATGGGGCTGATCTACGGCGTCTATGACGCCAAGCCCGAGGGCTTCGTGCCGGGCGGGATGAGCCTGCACAACATGATGCTGCCGCACGGGCCGGATGCGCCGGCTTTCGAGAAGGCCTCGAGCGAGCCGATGGTGCCGCACAAGCAGGTTGGCACCATGGCGTTCATGCTGGAAACACGGCTGCCGCAGCGGCTCACCGCCTATGCCTCGACCTTGAAGGCGATCGACGAGAAGTATCTCGATTGCTGGGGCGGGCTGAAGCGCCGGTTTGATCCGACAAGCAAGACACCGAAGTGGTGATCGTGCCGAACTGAAAGAAGGCCGGCATTGCAGCCGGCCGTTTTCAGGGACGGACGATGTGGTTCACTTGCTCAGGCGCAGCTCGGCGATGATGCTGCCGATCTTCGAGAACGCCGTGAGGAACTGCTCGGCATTCTTGGCGTCGAAGAACTGTCCCTTGGTATGCAGGGCGCAATCCCGCAGCATGGTCTTGGTCGCCAGATCGTCCACCGCGAAGGCGACGGAGAAAATCTGGATATTGCTGGCCTTGTCGGCCGCGATATTGGCGCAGATTTGCTTGGTGAGCGTGTTGGCCTGCGCGCCGTTGTTGCCGTTGTGCTTGGGATAAGTTGCCGAGCGCGTGTTGAGGCCGTCGGTCATCAGGACGAGATACTTGCGTACCGGCTCGGATTCCGTTGAAGTCGCGCCCTCGAACGGGGCTTGCGACGACAGTGTCCGCCAGCCCCAGAGCAAGCCCGCCGGGATATAGGTCTCGCCGTTCGGATTGAGATCCTTGATCGCCTTCTTCACCTTGGTGAGGTTGGATGTCAGCTCGACAAGCGGTGCCCCGCATCCGGTATCCATCAGGCCGGGGATGCGTGTGCCGTAGTTGCCGTCCTGCGTATCGAGCGGGCTGTTGCGCGAGCCAACGCAGCCATGCCACACATGCTTGGCACCTTCCTGCATCGCGCATTTCTCGACCTGCGGTCCGTAAACATTGTCGCAGACATTCGCGGAATACGCCGGCTTCGGCGAACTGCCGCCGCAGCTATAGGGCACGCCGTCATTGTAACACGTGCCGGGCGGTGAGCCGGGGGTCGCCGGATAGTTCACAACGCGGCAATTGGTCTTGCCGGTAACGGGGTTTTCCTTCCAGCACACTTTCCTGGAGGGGTCCTGATAGTCGTCCGGCACCGAGAGCCAGGATTTCGTGCGATTTCCGAGGCCAACGTTGACATAATTCGAAAACGGCACGATCGAGAATTTCAGCTGGTCGGGCTTGGTCGAGAGCTTGCCCAGATTCTGGACGAGATCGGTCGAGGCTTTCTTCAGCGTATCGATTTTCCAGCCGGTCATCGAGTAGGTTGTATCCAGAACCAGTGCGATTTCCGTATTGGACGAAATCGTGCCGACGGCTTCGGCCAGAACATCCATCTTGACCTTGTCGAGGCCAAAGAGCCCGCCGAACATGGTCTTGACCTCGGCATTCGCCTTCACGCGATAACCGTAGTTCGCACCTTCCCGTGTGATATTTTCCGGGTTGAACGAAACCTGCGCGCGGCCTGCGAGGTTGCCGGTATTGCTTTCGAATACGGCCTTCGCGACCTGTTCGCGCTCACTTGGCGTGCCGATGGTCCGGGCTGCCGCCAGCGCTGCCGCATCTGCCGCTGCGTAGATCTCGGCGCGGGTCTGCGTCGCGCGGGAATAGTCCACCGCCAGCCCGGTGACGCCGATCAGCGAAACCAACCCGATACCGAGCAGAGTCACGAAACTTCCGCGCTCATCGGTGTTGAAGGCGAGCAGCGACTTCTTCAGGCTCAGAAATGTTTTCAGGCGCATGGCGTGTTCCCGGATGATCCAGCTGATGCGTTCGGCATCGACGGGGCAAGATACTCCCGGGACAGGCTATAAAAGGTTGACGAGGCCAGTTTTGCTTCAAAAATCAAGACTTAAGGTTATCACGACGTTCAGGAAGAACCAGAGCAAGGCGGGTTAGCGGGCTTTTTCAAAGCCCACGCGGAGGAGATCTGCGCCGCAAGTGCCCAACCGGGCTTCGAAGGCCGCCAGCGCTTTTGGCTGACGCGGCGCCCGCAGCACCGCAAAATCATAATGTTCGGATGCGAGCGGGATAAAACCGAGGCCCTGCTCCCGCGCAACCGGCTCGATCGTCACGCCCCAATCGGCGCGATGCTGCGCGATGCTGGCCGCGACGGCATTGTGCGAGCGTGGCTGGTTCCAGTATCCCGCCGGACGCGCCCCGCCGAGAAGCTGATCGATCAGCGTCCGCGTGCCTGCGCCCTGGTTGCGATTGACCATGATGCAGGCGGGATCGGCCAGCGCCGCGGCAACCGCCGCGTCCGGCGTCTTGCCCTCGAAGCGGGCGTCACCGCGACGGAACACGAGGCCCTGCATCCGCCGCCAGCCCGGGATGAGCCGCATCGCCCCGGTCAGGAACGGGGCATTGTAGATGCCGCTGGCCGGATCGATGAGGTGGATCGGCGCGATGTCGCATTCCCCGCGCTTGAGCGCCGAAAGCCCGCCGAGCGAGCCGATCGCCAGCGTCCGCGCCGAGATGCCGTCATCAACGAGCGCGCCGATGATGACATCAAGCCCGGTGCAATGGCTGCCCATGATCACGAGATCGGGCACGCGGATGTGCGGTGTGAACAGGCGCACGTCCACGCGCGCGCCGGCCGGCAGTCCTTCGGCCAGCGCATCAACCCGGATGAACCCGTCGGCCTGGCTGAACGCGGTAACGGCGCCCGATCCCTTGCCGACCGGATGCGCGACCAGCCCCGCCTCGCCTTGCGAAAGCGCGACCATCACGAATTCGGTCCGGCCAAGCTCCGATTGAACGGCGACCGGCAGCTGCGCAGCAATCTCGCGCTCCTCCCGTTCCGGCTGCCCGGCCAGAATGCGCAGGACGGGGGCAACGATATCGTGGAATGTGAACATCGCCGAGGTCGGAAACCCCGGCAGGATGACCACCGGCTTGCCCTCGCACACGGCGAGGCAGAGCGGTTTGCCCGGTTTGAGCGCGACGCCATGCACGACAATGCCGGGCGCGCCGAGCTGGCTGACGATGCGGTAGGTGAGATCCCCGGCGCCCTTGGAAGTGCCGCCGGACAGGATGACGCCATCGGCCTCGGCCATGGCCCTGCCGAGCGCGGTGTCCAGCTGCTCCCGATCATCGGGGATCGCGCCAAAGCGCAGGGGTGTGCAGCCGTTCTCCTCCAGCGCGGCCGCAACGATCGGCCCGTTCGAATCATAGACCGCCGCCGGCCTCAGCGGCGCGCCGACCGGAACGAGCTCGTCGCCAGTCGAGATCACCGCGATGCGCGGCTTGCGCCAGACCGGCGCACTGGCAAGCCCGACAGCGGCGAGCATGCCAATTTCCCGCGAGCCGATCAGGGTGCCCCGGTGCAGCAGCACCTGGCCGCAGGCGATATCCGACCCAGCAAAAGCCATGTTCTGGCCGGGGCTGAGCGCCCGCTGCACCACGATCGCGTTTTCTCCCTCGGGTTCGGAGTGCTCGATCATGACAATCGCATCCGCGCCGCGCGGCATCGGGCCACCGGTCGAGATCGGTGTCGCCGTGCCCGGCATGACCGTAAGCTCGGGCGAATACCCGCAGGTGATCGTCTCGTTATTCAGAATCAACCGTTTCGGCGCTGCGCTGGACGCGCCCGCTAGATCCGCCGCCCGGGCGGCAAAGCCGTCAACGACGGACCGATCGAAGGCCGGCGCATCCACGCCGGCGGCGACATCCTCGGCGAGTACGCGCCCGACGAGTTCGGTGATGTCGACATGCTCGATGCCAAGAGGGCGCGGGACGAGCGCCGCCCGGAACAGCCGGATAGCCTCGTCGCGCGAGACAACCGAGAGGAACTGCTCCTGCTCGATACCGGCGCGACCGGGGTTTGGCGCTTCGCTCATGGCGCTGCCTCGTTGATATCATCGGGAAGCGGGCAAGGGCAGGACAAGGGAATTGCAGCCAGCATGGTTCCCTCCCTGAAGCCCTCGCATTCCGGCGGCACGAGCGCGACGAACCCGGCCTCCGCCAAGGCCGTCAGCGTGATCTCGCCGGTGCCAAGCGGAAGATAGCCTTCCGGCACGGCCTTGAGCAAGACAACCTCGCTCATGCCGACAACGGACACGATCTTGCGTGCGAGGGGGCGCGACACCATCGCCGTTTCGCGTGCGCTCAACCGGTCAAGCAGCGGCAGAATGAGCGCGATGGTGGCGGCAACCATGGCGTCAAAGCGGCGTGGCAGCCAAAGGATCGGCGTTCCCGATGCTCCAGCATCAATATGCGCGGTTTCACCGGGATTCAGCGCCAACCCGCGCTCGGCGCCCTCCGACCACGCAAGCCCGAGATCGACGCTGCCAAGAGCGGACGCGTTCTCGAGATGGCAGCCCCGCGCCCTCAGGAACCGCGCCAGCCAATCCTGCTCCGGCATGGCGAGATCAGGATCGGCGAGATCGGGATTGGCAAGATCGGGATTGGCAAGATCGGGCATGGCAATTCGAGGTCGGCGGACAGCCACAGCCTTGATCCCCGCCAGCGCGAGGGCGAGGCTCAGGTTCGACGTGATACGGGTGCCGGCGTCTGCCAGAACCGCGCCTGCCTCAACATCGTGCCCGGCAAGCCGCACCGATTCCCCCGGCGCGACGCCGATCGAAATTGCGTGGAAGGGGCCGGAATCGTCCAATCCCTCGGACGGAAGAACCGCGTCGCAGCCATCCGGCAGGACATCGCCCGGGCGAACGCTCCCGGGCAACTCCGTGAGAATGACCGGCGTATGCACCGTCGCCCCGACCAGATCAGCGGCACGAACCGCGAGCCCGGCCCGCAAGGCAACGGACCGCGTCGGCAAGGCGTGGGGTGCCGGAACTGGCCGCGCGAGGACAAGCCCCGCCGCCGCGCCGAGCGGAATGGCCTCGGGCTCGACCGGGTGCAAGGCGGCCATCGTCGGCGCGAGCATATCGTGCACCGAGAGCCGCGCTCTCATCGGTTGAGCCGGACACGCCCGGCCTCCGAGACATCGTAGCCACCCAGGAGCGTAGCCTGCCGGACGAATTCCGGCTTGCGCATCAAGGCAAACAGCGCCTGCGGCCCGGGTTCGAAATAGCTGCGCCGACGCATGGCGAGATCAAAATGCTCCCAGACAACCGGCACGAAGGTGAGGCCATGCGCCAGCGCCACCGAGCGCGTCGCGATGCCGCAATCGATCTCGCCCGCGCGGATGCCGAGCGCAAGATCATGCCCGGTGGGGTAGGTCGTGTCCATCCTCGTGCGATCATCCGCAGGGGTGGCGGCGCCGATGTGTTGCTCAATGGATAAGCCTTGCCGCGCCATCAGCGATTCCAGCAGGAGCTGCGCGCCAGCGCCCTTCTGGCGCAGTCCGATGCGGGCACCGGACCGAACGGCGGAACCTAATCCGTCGATCCCGAGCGGATTACCAGCAGCGAGCATCAACCCCTGCTCGCGGCGCGCGAACGCGATCAGCACGACGTCGTGAAAGCCCTGATCCGCCAGAATGGCGGCTTCGTTGGCATCATCCGCGCCGTCGGCGTCGTGAAGATGGACCGCGGCCAGCATGACCTCATTACCCGCCAGATGAGTCAGCCCGGCCTCGGACCCCTCGGACAGCAGCGCCAGGCCAGCGCCGGATCGACGCACGGTCCACTCCAGCAGGAGGTCGTGACTGCCGCCGACGATAGCGGGCGGCGCGAGCGCCGCAAAACCGGCCGGCGCGGTCAGGCCCGCCGCGACCCAGCGATCGAGCGCCGCACGCGGGAAGAGCCATTTCCCCGTGACTTTCGAGCAGGGAACAGCGCCATTCGCCACGAGATCGTAGAGTTTGCGCTCCTTGATGTGGAGATAGGCGGCCGCCTGCTCGGTGCTGAGGTAGGAAATGTCCTGCATGAGTATGCATGTTAGCGCATAAATTCCGTACTTGCCAAGATATGATCGCAATTCATAACAATCGCACCCGTATGCAGGATGTGATGGGAGCAGGATGGAACCGGTAGACGCCTTTGCCAACGCCTTCCGGTTGGTGCGCGAGCTTGATCCGGCGTTTACCGGTATTGTCGCCCTGTCCCTGCGGGTCACGGGCAGTGCGGTACTGATCGCGGCGCTGATCGGTTTGCCGCTTGGAGCGTTGCTCGCGTTGTCGCGCTTTCCGGGGCGCAGCGGGGTCATCATTCTCGTCAGCGCGCTGATGGGGCTTCCGCCGGTTGTGGCCGGGCTTGCCATCTTCCTGCTTCTGTCGCGGGCGGGGCCGCTTGGCGGTTTCGGCTGGCTGTTCTCGCCGACGGCGATGATTCTCGCGCAGGCCGTTCTCGTCCTGCCGATCGTGATCGCGCTGACACGGCAGGTAATCGAGGATCTCTGGGCGGAATACCGCGAGCACCTGATGTCGATCGGAATGACGGGTATCCGTGCCATTCCGACGCTGTTGCGGGAAGCGCGTTTCTCGCTCGCAACGGCGCTGCTGGCCGGGTTCGGGCGTGCCAGCGCGGAGGTGGGCGCGGTGCTGATCGTCGGCGGCAATATCGCCGGCTATACCCGCACGATGACGACCGCGATCGCACTCGAGACCTCGAAGGGTGATCTGCCGCTGGCGCTTGGGCTGGGGCTGGTTCTGATCGCGCTGACCTTGCTCATCAACGCGCTCGCCTATGGCGTGAGCCGCATTGGCCTGCGCACCGCTGGGCAGGGCGCATGACAGGCTCCGCCTCCATCCTGCCGTTGCGCGTGGATAGCCTCGGCTTTTCTGCCGATAGTCGGACGCTGCTTGCTGATGTCTCCTTCACCCTGCCGGCTGGTGGGATCACAGCAGTCATTGGCCCGAACGGTGCCGGCAAATCGCTGTTGCTGCGCCTCTGTCACGGGCTGCTGATGCCAGGCGCAGGGCGCGTCGAATGGGCCAGAGATCGTGCCGGACGCAAACGCCACGCCATGGTGTTCCAGCGTCCGGTCATGCTGCGGCGTTCGGCCGAAGCCAACCTCGAGCACGCTCTCGCCGCCGCCGGCTGGGCCAGCGTGGAGCGGCGCGAGCGGGTTCTGGCCGCGCTCGCCCGCTTCGGCCTTCAACCTCTCGCTGATAGCCCGGCCCGCCTGCTCTCCGGCGGCGAGCAGCAACGGCTCGCCATCGCACGGGCCTGGGCGCTGGCACCGGAGGTGATCTTTCTTGATGAGCCCACATCCCACCTCGATCCCGGTGCAACACGTCAGATCGAGACGATGCTTTTTGCGCTGGCGGCGGATGGCGTAACGCTGGTGATGGCGACGCATGATCTCGGCCAGGCACGACGGCTCGCGCATCGCGTTTTGTTTCTCAACCGGGGCCAACTTGTCGAGGATGCGCCGGCCCCGATGTTTTTCGAAAGCCCGGCAACCGCCGAAGCGAAAGCCTTCGTTGCCGGAGATTTGCTCTGGTAGCCCCTCAAGCCATGGAGTCTGTCATGATCCGCCGTCGTTTCTTGTTTGCCGCAGCCCTGCTGGTGCCTTCGAGCCTCGCGCAGGCGCAGACCGCCGCACCGATTTCACCGCCCAAGGCGCCCTATATCGTGGTGTCCTCGACGACCTCGACGCAGGATTCGGGCCTGTTCAATCATCTCCTGCCGCTGTTCAAGGCGAAGACCGGCATTGACGTCCGCGTCGTCTCGCAGGGCACCGGACAGGCGCTCGATACCGGCAAGCGCGGCGATGCGGATGTCGTCTTCGTCCACGCCAAAGCGCAGGAGGAGAATTTCGTCGCCGGGGGGTTCGGTGTCGAGCGCAGGCCGGTGATGTACAATGATTTCGTGCTGATCGGACCGAAGAGCGATCCCGCCGGGATCAAGGGTACGAAGAATATCGCGGCGGCGCTGAAAGCGGTGCAGGAAAAGCAGGCTGCTTTCGTTTCGCGCGGCGATCGCTCGGGCACGCATTCGGCGGAACTGGCGCTCTGGAAACTCGCCGGGATCGAGCTCAATGCGGTCAAGGGTAGCTGGTATCGCGAGATCGGGCAGGGTATGGGCGCGGCGCTCAATACGGCGGGGGCCATGTCGGCCTATGTGCTTGCCGATCGCGGCACATGGCTCAGCTTCAAGAACCGGGGTGATCTCGGAATCGTTGTCGAGGGCGACAAGCGTCTCTTCAACCAATACGGCGTCATCCTGGTGGACCCGGCCAAGCATCCGCACGTCAAGAAGGCGGAAGGGCAAGCCTTCATTGACTGGCTCGTCGGGCCGGAGGGGCAGAAAGCCATTTCGGACTACAAGATCGGTGGCGAGCAGCTGTTTTTTGCGAATGCCGGGCAGCCGGGGGTGTAACTACCTCCTCTAGCGCTCCTTCACCGCGTTCAGGATAAAGCTGGTACGCGTTCCGGCGACGCCCGGCACGACCTGGATCTGGCCGAGCATCGTGGCCGAAAAATCGGCCATGTCGCGCGCGGCGATCTCGATCATGATGTCGCTATCACCGGAGACGATCCAGCAGCCGACGACGCCCGGGATGGCTTCGAGCGCCCGCGCGACATCGATAGCCGGGACATGCGCCTGCCGCTGGACCGCGGCAAAGGCCCGCATCCCTTCGCCCATTGCGGTGGCGTCAAGCCGCGTAGCATAGCCCCGGATGATTCCGGTTGCCTCCATCTGCCGGATGCGGCGGGAGATCGCCGAATGCGACAGCGGCACAATTTCAGCGAGTTCGAGGTTGCTCAGGCGCGCATTGGCCCGCAGAGCCTCGAGAATCTGGCGATCGAAAACGTCGAGAACAGGCTTCATGTGCAAACTTTGTGCGCGAAGGCAGGGCAGGGCGACCTGCTAATACAAAATATAGCGCATGGGCGCAGTCATCTGCAATAATTTTGATATTTCACTTCATCAGCGCGCACTTATTGCAAAAACTGAAAATATTGCTGATCCTCCGGAGGCTCAGGCATCAAGGGAGAGCGCATCATGGCCAAGGATTTCCGCGACACCCACATCGGCGCGCATAAGCTGCATCCGGAAACGCTGATGCTGGGGTATGGTTTTGACCCCGCACTCTCCGAAGGCTCGGTGAAGCCGCCGGTCTTCCTGACCTCGACCTTCTGTTTCCCGAGCGCCGATGCCGGCCGAGAATTCTTTGATATCGCGGCGGGTCGGGCCACCGGCAAGAATGATATCGACGGCGGACTGGTCTATTCCCGCTTCAACCACCCGAACGCGCAGATCGTCGAGGAGCGGCTCGCCTTGTTCGAGGGGGCGGATGCCGGCGCGGTATTTTCATCCGGCATGGCGGCGATTGCCACCATCCTGTTCGCGCATTGCCGACCGGGTGACATCATCCTGCACTCGCTGCCGCTCTATGGCGGCACGGATGCGATGCTGAACAAGGTGCTGCCAAATTTCGGTATCCGCGCGATGCCGATCGCCGACCCCAATGATCCCGAGGCGATGCGGGCTGCGGTGCGCGACGCTGAAGCCGCTGGCCGGCTGGCGATGATCTATCTCGAAACGCCGTCGAACCCGCTGGCGACGCTGGCCGATATCGGCCTCGCCTCCGACATGGCCGGCGAAAGCGCGACCCGGCAGAAGCATCGCCCGCTGGTGGTGGTCGACAATACCCTGCTCGGGCCGGTGTTCCAGAACGCGCTCGCTGCGGGTGCTGACCTCTCGCTCTACTCACTCACCAAATACGTCGGCGGGCATTCCGATCTGATCGCCGGCGGGGTGCTTGGCCGGCGCGAACCAATGACGCCGGTGCGGGCGTTGCGCGGGCTGCTTGGCGGCAATCTCGATCCACACTCATGCTGGATGCTGTCGCGTTCGCTCGAAACCGTAACGTTGCGCATGGAACGCGCGGCTGCCAATGCGCTGACGATTGCCCGCTGGCTCAGCGCGCACAAGGAGGTGCAGGCCGTGCATTTTCCGGCGCTGGCGCAGGCCGGCAGTGTCCAGCACCGCATCTACCTCAAGCAGTGCAAGGGCGCGGGCTCGCTGATGTCCTTCGATGTCGGCACCCGCGAACGGGCGTTCCGCGTGCTCGACCGGCTGCGCATCGTCAAGCTCGCGGTGAGCCTTGGCGGTACGGAATCGCTGGTCTGCCACCCCGCGACCACCGTTCAATCCGGAGTTCCGGTCGCGGCACGCCTCGCGATGGGGGTAACGGACGGGTTGATCCGGCTGTCGGTGGGCATTGAACACGAAGCGGACCTGATCGCCGATCTCGAGCAGGCGCTGGCCTAAGTCGCCACCAGCCGCGTCAGGCTGGTGAGCGGCTGGTGATCAATATCTGCGATCACACCCCAGAGTGCCTCCGCCTTCTCCGGTCCCAGCAGCGAAGCCGCCTTGGCGCGGATTTTTGCCAGCCTGATATCCGGGGCAATCGGTTGATCGAGGTCATGGCGGGCGGCCAGTACAGCGCCTGAGCGTAAGCGAACCTCGACACGCGCCTCGGTATCCGGCAGCGCCGGGTCCGTTTCCACCTGCACGCGGTCGCGCAGCGCGATCAACGCGAGGTCGGCGCACACGGCATCGGTATAGGTGGTGAGCGCGCCGGTATCGCACCCCGCGAGCGCCATCGCGGCGGTCAGGCGATAGCTGAACTTCGCTTCGAGCCCGGTGGCGGGGCTTGCGATATTGCACACCTTCAGCCAGCGTGGATGTGTGGTGACGCGGACGGAGGCGATATCCTCCACCACAAACCCATGCTCAAAGCGCAGCGCGTTCAGCGCCTCGATCGCGGCGTGAAGGCCGTGGCAGCAGGCGTGGAACTTGTGCTGCACGGTTTCGAACCAGAAGACCTCGCCGAGCCCGGCGAGAATGGGCGCGGGATCGCCGTTTTCACCGGCGTGGGTTTCACCGAACCCCTGTTCGCATTCGAGACCATCCGGACGGGAGATAAACCCCGCTTTGGCCAGCAGTGCTGCTTCCACGCCGTTCGCGGCGGCCATGCCGGCATGGTAGGGTTTGCCCATGGTGCCGAACTGCGATTTGAGCCCGGAGGCACGCGTCGAGGCGATGCCCATCGCGTGTGCCATCGCGGTCGGATCGAGGCCGGCGAGCCGCGCCGCCGCCATCGTCGCGCCGAAAGTGCCTGATGTCGCGGTCTGGTGAAACCCGTGCTGGTAATGCTGGCGGCCGAGCCAGGTACCGATCCGACAGGAAATCTCGACGCCGACAAGCGCCGCATCGAGGAATTCACCCCCCGTCGCGCCGGTCTTCTCGGCCATAGCGAGCGCCGCCGGGATGATCGCGACGCTGGGGTGGCCGATATGCGCGAAATGCGTGTCGTCGTAATCAAGCGCATGCGAAGCCGTGCCATTGGCGAGTGCCGCCGCGCGGGCAGGTGCCTTGCCGTTCTGGCCGATGACCGTGGCTTCCGCCTTGCCGCCCTCGTCCTCTACACGGTCACGCACGATGCGGGCAACCGGCTCATCCCGCCCGGCGATGGCGACCGCGCACCAATCGAGAAGCGAGAGCCGCATCACCTGACGCGCGCTTTCCGGCAGAGGCGCACCGCGGGTGCCGGCAAAGGCAATGAGGGCATCGGTAAGCGGCGCGGCGGAGGCGGGCATGGGCGTTTCCCTGTTGAGCCCCAGTCGTGACATATCCGCCACCGACCGCAAAGAGGGTGGACAGGCATCCTGATGAGAAATCCGCCGCACTTTCGGATGGACTTCGGGCGCATCGCCAGTAGACACTGGGCGCATCAAACCGAAGCGGAGATCCCGGATGAAAGCGCGCGCAAAACTCATCGAAGGCATGGCCTTTCTCGGGGAGGCCGGCAGCGGTCACACCGTGGTGATGGATGGTTCGCCCGAATACGGCGGGCGCAACATCGGCATCCGCCCGATGGAATTGCTGCTGGTCGGGCTTGCCGGCTGCACCGCCTTCGATGTCGTCAATATCCTGCGCAAGGGGCGCGAGGATGTCGCGGATTGCGTCGTCGAAGTCTCGGCGACGCGCGCGGGCGATGACCCCAAGGTCTTCACCGCGATCCATCTCGACTATCTCGTGAAGGGCAAGGGTCTCTCGGAAGCCAAGGTCGAGCGGGCGATTGCGCTTTCGGCGGAGAAATACTGCTCGGCCTCGATCATGCTCGGCAAGACCGCCGAGATCACGCATGCCTGGAAAACCGTGTCGGAGGGCTGAGGGATGGCGGAGGCTGTGACACCGCTCGTTTCAGCCGCGTGGCTTGCGGCGCGCGCCGGGGATGCCGGGCTGGTGCGGATCGACCTCCGGCTCGCCGCAGATGGTGGCCGCGCCGCCTATGAGGCCGCGCATGTGCCCGGTGCGATCTTCTCCGACTACGCCGCCGATGGCTGGCGGCGGAAGGTCGGCGATGTTCCCGGCCTGCTGCCGACGGATGAACATCTGGCCACACTGTTCGCCCGCCTCGGCATCGGCGGGGACCGGCATATCGTCCTCATTCCGTCGGGCACCAGCGCCAATGATCTTGCGGCCTCCGCGCGGGCGTACTGGACCCTCAAGCTGACGGGGCATGACAGGGTGTCCATCCTCGATGGTGGCACGCGCGGATGGATCGCCGGGGGAAATCCGGTCGAACAGGGGGCTGGCCCGTCAGGGGCTGGCACGCCGGGTTCTATCGGCACGAAAGCGCAGCTCCGCGCCGATGCCGCCGCGACGCTGGTCGCGCAGCGAACAGGCTCGCATGCGCTCATTGATGCGCGCTCGGCAAGCTATTTCGCCGGGCTGGAAAAAGCCTCGGAGGCGAAAGCTGCCGGGCATATTCCCGGCGCGATTTCAGCCGATTATGCCCGGCTTTTCGATGCTGCAACCGGTCGCCTGAAGCCGGTGGAGGAGCTTCGCGCATTGCTGGCCGCCGTGCCGGAGGGGCCGGTCATCAATTACTGCAATACCGGGCATACGGCGGCGCTGAACTGGTTCGTGCTGAGCGAGGTCTTCGGACGTCCCGGCGTGGTGCTTTACGATGGCTCGATGACCGACTGGACGCAGGATGCGAACCGGCCGGTGGCAAGAGGCGCGTGAGCCCGGTCACACCGCCGCGAGCGCCGCCGCCAGATCCGCCTTGAGATCGCCGGGGTGTTCGAGGCCGATCGAGAGCCGCACCAGTCCTTCGCTGACGCCCATCGACTCCCGGACCTCCGGCGCGAACCGCTGATGCGTCGTCGTCGCCGGGTGCACCGCGAGACTCTTGGCGTCGCCGAGATTGTTGGAAATGCGGAAAATCCTGAGCGCGTTGAGAAAGCGGTAGGCGCCGGCCTTGCCGCCCTTGATCTCCAGCGTGATCAGCGTCGAGGGTCCGCCCATCTGCCGCGCGATGATCTCCGCCTGCGGGTGATCCTTGCGACCGGGGAAAATCAGCTTCGTTACCTTCGCTTCTTCCGCCAGCCAATCCGCCAGCAGGGCAGCGGTGCGCGTCTGGCGCTCGATGCGCAAGGAGAGTGTTTCAAGCCCCTTGAGCAGCACCCAGGCGTTGAACGGCGACATTGCCGGGCCGGTCTGGCGCAGAAGCGTGTGGACGTAGGTATTGATGAACTCTTCGGAGGCGAGAATGACGCCGCCAAGACAGCGGCCCTGCCCGTCGATGTGTTTGGTCGCCGAATAGGTGACGCAATCCGCCCCCAGCGCCAGCGGCTTCTGCCACAGCGGGGTTGCGAAGACATTGTCGACAACGAGCTTGGCGCCGGCAGCTTTCGCGATTTTCGCGACGGCCTCGATATCGATCACTTCCAGCGTGGGATTGGACGGGCTTTCGAGGAAAAACACCTTGGTATTCGGCCGGATTGCCGCCTGCCATGCCGCGAGATCGGTGCCGTCAACGAGCGTTGATTCCACGCCGTAGCGCGGCAGATGCTCTTCCACGACATAGCGGCAGGAGCCGAACAGCGCCCGCGCCGCGACCACATGATCGCCCGCGCGCACGAGACCCATCAGCGCGGCGGTGACAGCCGCCATGCCGGTGGCCGTGGCGCGGGCAGCTTCCGCGCCTTCGAGCATGGCAATACGCTTTTCAAACATGCCGACGGTGGGGTTCGAGAAGCGGGCGTAGATATAGCCGGGGTCCTCGCCGACGAAGCGCTTCTCGCATTGCTCGGCGCTGTCATAAACGTGGCCCTGCGTCAGGAACAGGGCTTCCGAGGTCTCGTTGAACTGCGAGCGCAGCGTGCCGCCGTGGACAAGCTCGGTCTCGAAATGGAGGCTGTTGCCCATTGCGGAAAAATTCTGGTTGGCCACGGCTCATCCTCGCTCACACATCAACGGCGGCGACCATAGGCGAAATCAGATCGTTCGTAAAGACGGACAAATGTCCCTTTTGCCGGAATTTCGTGCAGGACGTTCGCTAAACCGGCCGGGATAGGGGTGCGCTCCTACTTCCCCCGGAAGACCGGTTTGCGTTTTTCCGCGAAGGCCTTGCGGCCTTCCGCATAGTCCTCGCTCTGGAAACAGGCGAGTTCAGCGGCATGGCACGCCGCAAGATCACGCGTGCCGGGTTCAGCGGTTGCGGTCGTGACCGCCAGCTTGATGGCAGCGATCGTCAGCGGCGCATTGCCTGCGATCAGCGCTGCGGTTTCCGCGACCGTGGCCGCCAGCGCCCCGGGAGCCACGAGCGTGTTGATGAGGTTCATGTCGCGGACTTCAGCGGCCTCGAACAGCCGGGCGGTGAAGAAGATTTCCTTCGCGCGCGAGGGGCCGACAATGCTGACCAACCGGCTGATGCCGGGATAATCGTAGCCGACGCCGAGTTTCGCGGCCGGAATCGCAAAACGCGCATCCATCGCGGCGATGCGGATGTCGCAGCTCACAGCCAGCGCCATGCCGCCGCCGACGCAGAAGCCCTCGATCATCGCGATCGTGGGTTTGGCGATCTCCGAGAGGCGATCCATCGCGCGTTCGCAGGCCAGATTATACGTGTTGACGGCCTCCGGAGAGGAACGCATCGCATCGAATTCAGAGATATCCGCGCCCGAGGCAAAGGCTTTTCCGCCCTCGCCGCGTACGACGATGCAACGAACCGTGGAATCACTTTCCAGCTGATCCAGCGCATCGCCGAGTTGCTGCCACATCGCGAAATTCAGCGCATTACGGCGCGCAGGATTATCGATGACGAGTGTGGCGATCGGCCCGTCGATCTCGACCCGGATGCGGCCTGCGGCCGGGAGGGATGCGGAGTTGCTCATGGCCATCCGCTAGCGCTCGCGCCGGGAGAGGAAGGCGAGTTTCTCGAAGAGGCCAACATCCTGCTCGTTCTTCAGCAGCGCGCCGTGGAGAACCGGCAGCACCTTGCGCTGGTCACGCTCCCGAAGCATTTCCGGCGCGATATCCTCGGAAACGAGGAGCTTGAGCCAATCGAGGAGTTCCGAGGTCGAGGGTTTCTTGCGCAAGCCCGGCGCCTCGCGCACGCCGAAGAAGACGTTCATCGCGTTGGCGACCAGCTCGCGCTTGATGCCGGGGAAATGCACCTCGACGATCCGCGCCATCGTCTCGGCATCCGGGAACTTGATGTAGTGAAAGAAGCAGCGGCGCAGGAAGGCGTCGGGCAGCTCCTTCTCGTTGTTCGAGGTGATGATGATGATCGGGCGTCTGGTGGCCCGCACCGTCTCGCCGGTCTCGTAGACATGGAATTCCATGCGGTCGAGTTCGAGGAGGAGATCGTTCGGGAATTCGATATCCGCCTTGTCGATCTCGTCGATCAGCAGCACGGGCCGCTTTTGTGAGGTGAAAGCCTCCCAGAGCTTGCCGCGCTTGATGTAGTTCGCGATATCGGACACGCGGGGATCGCCGAGCTGGCTGTCACGCAGCCGGGAAACGGCATCGTATTCATAAAGACCTTGCGCCGCCTTGGTGGTCGATTTGATGTGCCAGGTGATCAGCGGCGCATCAAGCGCACGGGCGATTTCCTCGGCGAGAACGGTTTTGCCGGTGCCCGGCTCGCCCTTCACGAGGAGCGGACGCTCCAGCACGATCGCCGCGTTGACGGCGACAGTGAGATCATCGGTAGCGACATACGAGTGGGTGCCGGCAAAGCGCATGGAGAGTTCCTTCTTCGCCGCAGTTGTGGACGGGCACCGGGGTAGGGGTCAAGAGGCAGCCGCATCAACACGCCGGGTTGACGACAGCAAGGCTTTGAGGCTCATCTTGCGCCATGCTTCTCAATTTCTTCACAGCGCTGCGTGCCGCGAAGGTGCCTGTCAGTCTCCGGGAATACCTGAACCTGCTCGACGGACTGAAGCAGGATCTTGCCGGTTCGTCGGTCGAGGACTTCTACTATCTCGCGCGTGCCGTGCTGGTGAAAGACGAGCGCAACCTCGACAGGTTCGACCGGGTGTTCGGCGAGGTCTTTCGCGGGCTTGAAGACGGCGGCATTGACGGCGTGCCCACCTCGGAAATCCCCGAGGACTGGTTGCGCAAGCTCGCCGAGAAATACATGACCGAGGAGGAGAGGCGGGAGATCGAGGCGCTGGGCTGGGACAAGCTGTGGGAGACGCTGCGCCAGCGCCTCGCCGAGCAGAAGAAGCGCCATCAGGGCGGCTCGAAATGGATCGGCACGGCGGGAACTTCTCCCTTCGGCGCCTATGGCTACAACCCCGAGGGCGTGCGGATCGGGCAGGACCGTAACCGTAATTTCGGTGCCGTGAAGGTGTGGGACAAGCGCGAGTTCCGCGATCTCGACGGCAAGGCCGAGCTTGGCACGCGCACCATCAAGATCGCGCTCCGACGGCTGCGCAAGTTCGCCCGCACGGGCGCGCTTGACGAGCTTGATCTCGATGGCACCATCAAGGGATCGGCGCATCGGGGCTATCTCGATGTCAGGATGCGGCCCGAGCGCCGCAATGCCGTGAAGGTTCTGCTGCTGCTCGATATCGGCGGCTCGATGGACTGGCATGTCGAGCAGGTCGACGAGCTGTTCTCGGCGGCAAAAGCCGAGTTCAAGCATTTCGAGCATTTCTATTTCCACAACTGCCTTTACGAGCGGGTGTGGAAGGAAAACCACCGTCGCGACGCATCGAGCCTGCCAACGGTGGATCTCCTGCGCACCTATGGCTCGGATTACCGCGTGGTGTTCGTCGGCGACGCCTCGATGAGCCCCTACGAGATCATCCAGCCTGGCGGTTCGGTCGAGCATGTCAACGAGGAGGCCGGAAACGTCTGGCTCCAGCGCGTGCTCGATCATTTCCCCAGAACGGTCTGGCTGAACCCGTTGCCGGACGACGGCTGGCACTACGGCCATTCGATCCAGATGATCCGCCAGCAGTTCGAGGGGCGTATGTTTCCGCTGACCCTTGAAGGCCTCGACAACGCGATGCGGGCGCTCAGCCGCTAGGGCGAAGCCTCATGAAGGAAGGCGATACTGAATTTATCCGGGACGTCTGCCTGCCCGGAACGGCTGCGTGAGCAGCTTGTCCAGCCGCTGCTCTGCATTCCCCCGCAAGGTCTCAAGCCCGATGACGACATCAGCGTCTCCCGGCACGGGCTCGGGGCGATACGTGGCAAAATCCGGTCCCGGACGGGTTCATTCGGCATGGTGGTCTCCCCGCTCCCAGCGATGAAACCGCGCGATCCAGCCGAGCACCCGCTCGGGTGCATGCGCCTTTTTCCAGGCCCCTGCCGTGTACTTATTGGCTTCAGTCAACGTCGGATAGGCGTGGATCGTTCCGAGAATCTTGTTCAGTCCCAGCCCGTGCTTCATCGCCAGCACGACTTCGGCAAGAAGATCGCCGGCGTGTTCGCCCACGATGGTGGCACCGAGAATGCGATCCTTGCCGGGAGTGGTCAGAACCTTGACGAAGCCCTCGGTGGCACCATCCGCGATCGCGCGATCAAGCTCATGCATTGCAAAATGCGTGACCTCGAAGGCAATGCCCTTCTCGCGGGCCTCGCGCTCGTTGAGGCCGACGCGGGCAATTTCGGGATCGAGAAAGGTCGTCGCAGGCAAAACCGAATAGTCGACCTTGAACCGCCAGAAGCGCCCGAACAGCGCGTTCACCGCTGCGTGCCAGCCCTGATGCCCGGCGGCATGGGTCAACTGATAGGGGCCGGCGACATCCCCGGCGGCAAGGATATTCGGGAAGATGGTTTCGAGATAGTCGTTGGTTTGAACCACCCGGCCGACGGGAATGCCGAGGGCTTCAAGGCCGTAGCCTTCGAGCCGGGCTACACGCCCGGTGGCGATGATCAAGGCATCGAAGGTGAGGGTATTTTCGCGGCCATCCTGTTCCACAACCAGCGTTTTTTCGCC
This sequence comes from Beijerinckiaceae bacterium, assembly GCA_009773635.1. Taxonomy (GTDB): domain Bacteria; phylum Pseudomonadota; class Alphaproteobacteria; order Rhizobiales; family Beijerinckiaceae; genus Rhabdaerophilum. The sequence goes on from WSYC01000008.1 coordinate 83,945, forward strand.
GTTTATCACCGCGCAGCGGAGCGCGCGACAGCCGGTGAGAACGCTAACGCCATCGGCCTCCAGACTGGCCCGCGCCAGAGCTGAAACGTCATCATCCTCGCGCAGGAGGAGACGGTCCGCCATTTCAACTTGCGTCACCGCAGCTCCGAGCCGCGCAAAGCTCTGGGCGAGTTCGCAGCCGATCGGGCCGCCGCCCAGCAGCACAATCCGGCGGGGGATTTCATTCAGCTCGGCAAAGGCATCCCAGAGCGTATCGGAGGTGAGATAGCCGACCTCATCGAGCCCCGGCAGCGGCGGCACGAACGGGCGCGCACCCGTCGCAATGATGATCGAGCGCGTCGTCAGCCGCGTGGTGGTGCCATCCGCATGGGTGATCTCGACCGTCCATGGATCGAGGATCGCCGCGCGCCCGGTGGCGACCTCAACACCAAGGCCGGTATAGCGCTCGACCGAATCATGCGGCGCGATCTCGGCAATCACCCGGTGAATGCGCGCCATGACATCGCGGAAATCGAGTGTCGGCGCTGTTGCCCGCAACCCGTAGCGGTCCGCGTGGCGGATCTGATGCGCAAGTTTTGCGCTGCGGATCAGCGCCTTGGAAGGCACGCAACCGTAGTTCAGGCAATCGCCGCCCATCCTGTGCGCTTCGATCAGCGTCACTTTTGCGCGCACGGCAGCCGCGACATAGGCGGTGACGAGTCCGGCCGCGCCGGCGCCGATGACGATCAGGTTGCGATCGAACCGCGCCGGCCGTGTAAACCCGGCATAGATCCTCCGCTTGCGCAGCAAGGTCACGAGCGCCCTTCCGATCCAGGGCAGCAAGCCCAGGGCGGCAAACGAGGCCAGCAGCGGCAGCGACAGGATGCCGGACAGGCTGTCGATTTCGGCGATGCGGGTGCCGGCATTCACATAGACAAGCGTGGCCGGAAACATGCCGATCTGGCTGACCCAGTAAAAGGTCCACGCGAGCATCCGTGTCAGGCCCATCAGCAGGTTGATGACGAGAAACGGCAGAACGGGGATGAGCCGGAGCGTGAAGAGATAGAAGGCCCCGTCACGCGCGATGCCCGCGTTCACGGCGCGCATGCGGGGTTCGAAACGTTGTGCAACCGCATCCCGCAGCAGATACCGCGAGATCAGGAAGGCGCAGGTTGCGCCGAGCGTCGAGGCGAAGGAGACCAGCACAACGCCCTTTGTCAGCCCGAACAGCGCGCCGCCAGCCAGCGTCAGCACCGCAGCGCCGGGGATCGAGAGCGCCGCGACGAGCACGTAGAGGCCGAAATAGAGCGCCATCGCCGTGGTGGGGCGCGCTTCGATCCAGCCCGCGAGCACCGAGCGCTGATCGCGCAGCATCGCAAGATCGAAGGCTCGGTGGAGATCGAACCCCCACGCCAGCATGAGGGCGCCAAGGAGGATGACGAGAACGATTGATTTGCGCATTTATGGCGGTTCCCGTCGAAAGACGGCCCGCGCTTCAAGCGTCCGCGTCACCGCAGTCAGCACGCACAGACCCGCGAAGATATAGGCCATCCACCAGAACCACCCCGGTTTCAGACAGGCGAGGACGAAGAACGCGATCGTTTCCGCGCCTTCCGTCAACCCGCCAACGAAGTAGAAGCTCTTCTTGCCCCGAATATCCGTGGAGATCCCACGCTTGGCGGCCAGGACCGCAAAGGCAAGGAAGCTGGTCCCGGACAGGACGAAGCCCGCCAGCAGCACCAGTGCAGGCACGGCGTTATCCGGGTGCAAGAGTCCAAATCCGACGGGAATGGCGGCATAGAAGACAAAATCCAGCGTGATATCGAGATAACCACCGAAATCGGTCTGCCTTGTCTGGCGCGCAACCGCCCCATCAAGCCCGTCCGCGAGCCGGGAAAGTGCGATGAGCGCCAGCCCCCAAATCGTGTGGCCAAGCGCGATGGCTCCGGCAGCCGCGAGACCCGCGGCAAGGCCGGCGACCGTGATCTGATTGGCGCTGAACCCGAGCCGGACGAGCGGTATCGCGAGGCGCGCGAGCGGCCGATCGATCAGAGGGCGGAGCTTGGCATCAAACATCGCGATGATGTTGGCGGAAGCTGCCGCCCGCGTCAAAGCGCCGCGCGCTGCCACGCGGGCTTTTGTGAAGTCCGCGCGTCACATCTGCGTTATCCGGCCATCAGGCGCGTGCCGACGCCATGGCGGCTTCCATCCGGTTCAGACCCTCTTCGAGAACAGCGTCGGAGACGGTGAGCGGCACGAGGTTGCGGACCGTATTGCCTGCGGTGCCACAGGACAGCATGATCACGCCTTCGACCAGCCCGTTCTGCAGCACGCGCCTGGTGGCATCCGCATCCGGCTCGCCCGAGGTCGTGACGACATCGAAGGCGATCATCGCGCCGGGGCCGCGGATATTGGCGATAGGCACGCTGTCATTCCGCTGGGCGATTTTCGCAAGCCGCGTCTTGATCTTGAGGCCGATCTCGTTGGCGCGGGCCAGAAGCCGTTCCTCCTCGATGATATCGAGCACAGCAAGTGCCGCCGCGCATCCCACGGGGGAGCCGGCATAGGTGCCGCCAAGGCCGCCGGGCTCAACGGTATCCATGATTGCGGCGCGTCCGAGCACGCCTGAAAGCGGGAAGCCGCCGGCAAGGGATTTCGCCATTACCACGAGATCCGGCTCGACGCCGGAATGCTCGATGCCGAACATCTTGCCCGTACGGGCAAAACCGGCCTGAACCTCGTCGGCGATCAACAGGATGCCATGCTTGTCGCACAGCGCCCGCAGCGCGGCGAAAAGCTCGGGAGGAACCGGATTGAACCCGCCTTCGCCCTGCACGGGCTCGACGATGATCGCGGCGACGCGATCCGGGCCGATATCCGCCTTGAAGAGGAAATCGAGTGCTTTCAGGCTATCGGCGACCGTGACGTCCTGGGCTTCGTTCGGGAAGGGCAGGTGGTAGATTTCGCCCGGCAACGGACCGAAGGATTTCTTGTAGGGCAGCACCTTTCCGGTCAGACCCATGGTCAGCATCGTCCGGCCATGGAACGCGCCGGTAAAGGCAATCACGCCCGCGCGCCCCGTGGCCGCACGCGCGATCTTGACCGCGTTTTCAACGGCCTCGGCGCCGGTGGTGAAGAGAATGGTCTTGGCTGGCCCCTTGAAGGGCGCCAGTGCATTCAGCCGCTCGCAGAGCGCGATATAGGGCTCGTAAGCTGTGACCTGAAAGGCGGCATGAGTGAAGGTTTCGAGCTGCGCTGCAACCGCCGCCATCACGCGGGGGTGGCGATGCCCGGTGTTGAGCACGGCGATGCCGCCCGCGAAATCGACGTAATGCTTGCCCTCGACATCCCAGATCTCGGCGTTCTCGGCGCGGGCAATGTGAACGGGATGTGCGGTCGCAACCCCGCGCGGAACAGCGGCGAGACGACGGGCGGCGAGGCTGGCATTGATCGACATGGCGGCTCCGGGGTGAAGAACGGGCAGGAACGACCGGCATTTCCGGTGTCTTGGGTGAGATAACCACAGTTTCCGGCGGGCAGGTATGACATTCCTTTCTCCAGAGTGGTGCTTTGAGTGCACCGCTGGTATGATTGAGGGATCCGTGCGACCGTCTTCAACAGGTGCGGGGAGGCAGGTGCGTGGGGAGGAGTGTCGTTTGCGATCCGCGAAACCGGGACCTGACGAGGATACAGCGGCAAAGGCACGTGGCCGCCTGCCGCCGCTGTCGATGGTGCGCGCTTTCGAGGCAGTCAGCCGGCTCGGATCGATGCGCAAGGCGGCGGAGGATATCAACCTCAGCCATACCGTTATTTCGCGGCACGTGCGCAATCTCGAGGCGTGGCTCGGCACGCGTCTGGTGGAGGCAGGTCCGCGCGGTGTTTCACTGACGCCCGAGGGCAAGGCCTTTGCCCGCTCCGTCGGCGCAGCCTTTGATCTCATGGCCAAGGCGACATCGGAGCTGCGCCCGGCGCGGCACAGTTCGGTGCTCCGCATCTGGTGCGTGCCCGGCCTCGCGACGCGTTGGCTGATGCCGCGCTTCCACCAGCTTCAGCAGGCGATGCCGTCGATCGAATTCGTTATCCGCGCGACCGATCTTGAACCGGATTTCGCGCATCACGAGGCGGATATCTGCATCCGCTATTCGGATGGACCCAAGGGCACGCTCCACTGGGTTCTGCTGGAGCGGACGCGGATGTTTCCGGTGGCAAGCCCCGGCTGGATCGCGCGGCATCCAAGCATCTTGCGACCGGAAGATCTCGTCGGGCAACCGCTGATCCATGAGGAAAACCACGATCAGTGGCGCCAATGGTTCCGCGCGGTCGGCTGTGGTGATGATATCCGGCTGAACGGGCCGAGATTATGGTCCGCCAATCTCACGCTTGATGCCGCCGCGACCGGTCAGGGCATCGCGCTGGCGACGCGGTTGATCGCTGCCGATGATCTTGAGACGGGTCGCTTGGTCGAGCTGCTTAAGACCGATATCCGCCCCGGAGGCTACTATCTTGCTGCGCCGCCCGAACGGTGGAACGAACCGGTGCTGAAACAGTTCCGGGTTTGGATGGAACAGGCCATCGCGACGACCGGAGGCTGTGACGCACCGGCGGCTCACTGTCAGTGGTAACCCGGCTCTCCATTGACAGCGCCTCCCTCTGACCGTGCCGACGAAACGCCTCATCCTTTAGTCGGTCTAGCCAAAGGTATATTGTTCTTTAACATGCATCATGGGTGCAACTGTTTGTGCCCGGGGAGGGCGCGGCGAAAAACAAAAGTGCCGCCGGAAACAAAGGAACGCTCAAATGAGTGGCAAAGAGGATATTTACTGGCGAAAAACCAGTAAGCTCATGATCACGATGATGTCGCTGTGGATTTTTTTCAGCTTTGTCATCCATTTTTTTGTCAATCAGCTCAACGCAATCAAAATAATCGGCTTTCCGCTTGGCTTTTACATGGCCTCGCAGGGATCGCTGATCATTTTCGTTGTCATGCTGTTCTGGTTTGCGAAGGCGCAGGACAAGATCGACCGCGATAGCGGCGTTGCCGAAGAAGAGTGAGGGGCTGACAATGAGCACAGCATCGAAAGCTTCAGGTGGCGACTTCATGTCCAACCTTGGCCGGATCTACACGATCTACACGGGTGGATTTGCCGGCTTCATCCTTCTTGTCGCCGTCCTCGAACAGATGGGCGTGCCTAACAGGGTTCTCGGCTATCTGTTCATGGGCTTCACCATTCTGGTTTACGCCTTCATCGGCGTCATTTCCCGCACGGCAGAAGTCGGTGAATATTACGTGGCGGGGCGCAAGGTTCCGGCCTTCTACAACGGCATGGCGACGGGTGCGGACTGGATGTCCGGTGCGTCCTTCGTCGGCATGGCCGGTTCGCTCTTCCTCCTTGGCTACGATGGTCTTGCCTTCGTGCTGGGCTGGACCGGCGGCTATGTTCTTGTGGCGGTTCTGGTTGCGCCGTTCCTGCGCAAGTTCGGCGCCTACACGGTTCCGGACTTCCTGGCCGCGCGCTATGGCGGCAATGCCGCCCGCACGATGGGCGTTCTGGTCCTGATCGCCTGCTCCTTCACCTATGTGGTGGCGCAGATCTTCGCGACAGGCATTATTGCCCAACGCTTTCTCGGCATGGACTTCGTGGTTGCCTGCTATGTCGGCCTTGCCGGTATTCTCGTCTGCTCGATGCTGGGCGGCATGAAGGCGGTTACCTGGACGCAGGTCGCGCAGTATATCGTGCTGATCGTCGCCTACCTGATCCCCGTGGTCTGGATGTCGGCGAAGAAGTTCGGCCTGCCGATTCCCCAGCTCACCTATGGCAACGCGATCGCCCAGATCTCGGCGCTTGAGCAGGAATTCATCCAGAAGGGCCTTGCCCCTGCCGGCATGAAGCAGCACGTTGCGCCCTTCACCAGCTACTCGCCGGCGAACTATTTCTGGCTGATCCTCTGCCTGATGGTCGGCACGGCCTCCTTGCCCCACGTTCTGATGCGCTATTTCACCACCCCCTCGGTGAGAGAAGCCCGCCAGTCCGTGGCATGGTCCTTGCTGTTCATCTTCCTCTTGTACTTCACGGCGCCGGCCTACGCGGCGTTCTCGAAGCTCGAGGTCTACTCGACCCTGATCGGCAAGAACATCGCGGATCTTCCGGCATGGGTATACAGCTGGGGCAATCTTGGTCTGGTGACCATTTGCGGCAAGGCGGCAGCGTCTGTCGATGCCGTCAAGGCAGCCTGCGGAGCGATAGCAGGACATAGTGGTATCATCCGCTTCCAGGATTTCGGCATCAACCCTGACGTGGTCGTTCTTTCCACGCCGGAAATCGCCGGGCTTCCCTATGTCATCACCGGCCTCGTCGCCGCGGGTGGTCTGGCGGCGGCGCTCTCGACGGCCGATGGTCTGCTGCTGGCTCTCGCCAACGCGCTTTCGCACGACATCTACTACCGGATGATCAACCCGAATGCGCCGACCAAGCAGCGTCTCGTCATCAGCCGTGCACTTCTCGTGGTTGTTGCGGTGGCCGCTGCCGCGACCGCATCGACCCGACCGGCAGACATCCTCTCGATGGTGGCCTGGGCCTTCTCGCTTGCTGCGGGCGGTCTCTTCCCGGCGCTGGTTCTCGGTGTCTGGTGGAAACGCACGACCAAGCAGGGTGCCTTCTGGGGCATGCTTGCCGGCTTTAGCGTGACCATCATGTATCTCGTCGTGACCCGCTATTTCCCGGGCTTCGGCGTGAAATACATGGGCATGTCATCGTTGCTCAATCCGGTCACCTGGGCGCCGATCGTTGACGTGGCCAAGGCGATGACGGCGCCGAACGCGATGGACAGCTGGGTTCTGGCTTCGCATCCGCTTGCCTCGAAGGTTGGCTGGTTCAACCTCAACAACATCTCCGCTGCGGCCTTCGGTCTGCCCGCCGGCTTCCTGGTGATGTATGTTGTCTCGCTGATGACCCCTGCTCCGGCCAAGGAGATGCAGGATTTCATCGACGAGTGCCGCCGTCCGAGGGGCAAATCGATGATGGAAGAAAAGTCCGCCTGATCGGCTTGACGTAAAGCTGCAGGGCGGGAGAGAGATCTCCCGCCCTGTTTCTTGTCCGTATGGAGTGTCCAGGCCGATGTCTGAAGGTTTCAAATTCTGGCTCTTCCATGGCCCGAACATGCTGCTTGCCGCAGCGCTTTACACCCTGATCGGACGCTACATCCTTTCGCTGTTTTTCCGGGCGCAAAGCGATCTGGTGATCTGGCGGGTGTTCTGCCAGCTGACCAACCCGCTGCTTCATGCCACGCGTGCCGTGACCCCTCTGGTGGTCCCGAACGGGCTGGTGATGATATTCGCGGTGATATGGACGCTGATCCTGAGAATCGTCTGGCTGATGATCGCGGCCTTCAACGGCTTTCTGCCGAGTGCCGGGGGCTGATCATGTCAAATGATATGGACCATCGCGAGCAACTGCTGCGACAGGACGGATTTTTTATAGGAATTGCGACGCTCTCCTTGCTCAACGGGATGGATTTTTCAATCTATTTCGAGCCTGGCGTTGTCATGATCCGGCCACTCCTGTTCAGCTTCGGGATTTCCTCACCGGTGCTGGTTTTGTATTTCACATCGCTGTTCCTCAGCATAACCTCGGTCATTCTCGCGGGCGTTCCTGCAGCGCTGTTCGAGCGGGCGACCGGAAGGAAGGCCAGCGATGCGGTCTCCCTGTCGATCTGGATGGGGGCCCTGGCGATCATGACATTGCCGACCTTCTTGAAGATGCTCGGCTTTTCATAGTCACCTCCCAGGAGATGCGGAAACTATTGGCGGCAGCGGAAGTCGTGCTCTGCATGCGTTCTGAGATGCGGGGCAGAAAACTTGTGATAGCGCAAGGCAAAAGCAGCCGGAATCATGGAGCCTGATCGCGGAGGAACCCGGTATGATTGCCAGCACGTCGCTCAATGCACTCACTGCGGTCGTGCTTGATACGGAAACGACCGGTCTTGATGCTACCCGCGCGAGAATGTTGCAAGTCGGCGCTATTCGCCTGGCCAAGGGACGGATCTCCGAGGAGACGCTTGTCCAACTGGTGAATCCCGGTGTGCCCATCCCCACTGAAACGATAGTGGTTCATGGAATCACTGATGCGATGGTGAAGGAAGCGCCTTCATTTACGCAATTCCATCCAGAGCTTGACCGATTTCTAGGCAAAGATGTTCTGATTGGTCACAACATTGGCTTTGACCTGGCTATTCTTCAGTCGGAGTGTCGGCACGCCGGCCTTCGCTGGACAGAACGGCCGATGCTCGACACCCGGTTGCTGGCCGAGATTTGCTTGCCAAACTTTGGCGGCTACTCCCTCGACAAGCTTGCGGCGCAATTCGGCATCCATACGGCTCACCGGCATGACGCGCTTGCGGATGCCAGAATGACGGCAGAGCTGTATCTCGCCTTGCTCCCTCTGCTCCGGCAGCATGACATCCGCACCTTGGGGACCGCAGAGCAGGCATGCCGCCAGCTCACCAGTGTGCTGGAAAACTACCAGCGCATAGGCTGGCAGGAGCCGGTGCGGCCTTCCTCATCATCTACCGAGGCTTTGAGCCGCATCGATGCGTTTCCCTTCCGGCATCGAGTCGTCGACATTGCCAGTTGTCCACCCGTTTGTTGCCCGCCGGAAACGACTCTTGGCGATGCCATTGCCGAGATGGCGCGCAGAAGGATTTCATCCATCTTTGTCGCTGCCCCGGAGCAGCGTGATGCCAAGGATATCGCGATCATCACGGAGCGGGATGTCATCCGCCTTGTCGGCGAGCACGGCAGTGCCTGTCTTGAAAAGGCGGCTGGCCAGGTTGGGAACAGGCCGCTCGAGACAGTGCCCGCAGATGCTTTCGTCTATCGCGCCATCGGGCGAATGGATCGCAGGGGAATCCGGCACCTGGGCGTCACGGATGCCACCGGGCGCGTGATTGGCGCCATTTCCGCACGCGACCTGCTGCAACTGCGTGCCTCTGACGCATTGGCACTCGGCGATGCGATTGATTGCGCGGGCACCATTCCCGAACTGGCCGCGGCTTGGTCGCAACTGCCACAGGTCGTCGGACGGCTTCTGATTGAAAAGGTCAGTGCGCGCGAGATCGCTGCTGTGATCAGCGAGGAGACAGGCACGATCACCGCCCATGCAGCCCGCCTCGCCGAAGCCGAGTTAAGGGAGAATGGCGCCGGACCAAGGCCGGTTGATTATTCGGTCTTGGTGATGGGATCGGCGGGACGCGGCGAGTCGCTGCTCATTCCGGATCAGGACAATGCCATCATCCATGCTGAAAGCATCGATGAGGCGGCAGCAGATGCCTGGTTTCTGGCGCACGGCAGGCGGATGAATGCGATACTGGACGAAATCGGCATCCCCCTTTGCAAAGGGAAGGTCATGGCCGGCAATCCGGGCTGGAACGGTTCGCCGTCGGTGTGGAATGCACGCCTGCGCAGTTGGACTGAAACGGTTGATCCCAAGGATCTTCTCGCAGTCGATATCTTTTTCGACTTTCGCTGCGTGTCGGGTGACTATGGTCTTGCGGATGATCTAAAGGCGCGCTCCCTTGCGATCGCAGCAGCTTCGCCACTGCTATTGAAGCTTCTGGGTGACGCATTGCGGGCCTGGTCGCCCCCCTTGGGGTTTCTGGGCCGGCTTGTGCATGAAGATGGCTGGATCGATCTGAAGAAGGGGGGCCTGTTCCCGATTGTCGCCGCGGCACGCTGCCTCGCCTTGGCCCATGGCATTGGTGCGCGCTCGACCGCCCAACGACTTGCGCAACTGACAGAGCTGGGCATAGGCAATGCCAGCGAACTCGCCGAGCTTGATCGCATTCATGCGTTGCTGCAGCGGATGATCCTCAATCAACAGATTGCCGATATCGGGCAGGGGCGTCCTCTTTCCACTCGCATCCAGCTTTCAAGCCTGTCAGCGGAAGAAAAAGCGGAACTTCGCAGCGTCTTGGCGGTACTGCAGACCGTTCCGGACATGGTCCATGACCTCATCCTATCATGAAGGTCATGTTCGGATGCTGTCATGCGACACTGTCACTGGACAAGTACCGGCACAAGCTCCACCCTCCCCATCGCTATGAATGGCGCGCATAGCGCCGTATCTTGAGGAATAACCCCTCATAGTATGACGTGGCGCCGGCAACCCGGCTGCCGATCGTTGCAACTCCGAGCAGGAAATCCGCAAGCGCATCATTTATCTGACAGTGTCGGCTTGTGCTTGCCTCGAAACGCTTCGTTTTTTCGCCTTTGGAATTTGGGCTCGCACGCTGCGAAGGTGCCAGTAGGGCACCAATCTTGCATTATGATTTGGACCGCCGTCTCGCCCTGGGGTCCAGACCCCAAAATGGGAATGACTAAACGCTCGGAATCCCGCGACGCTTTGCACATTACATCTTCGGCGTCCTTCAATCGGGGCTGACCTCGGCATTAGCTTCCGCCATTGCGAGCGTCGGTACCGAACACTTTTGGGCGCATTGGAGCCGTGCCTGGCTGTTGTCATGGGGGTTGATGCTGCCCATCGTGATCTTCGCAGCGCCGCTGATCCGACAAATCTCGAACGCTCTCACGCGTGAGTGAACAGCTCAAAGTTTTTCAGGGCGGCAATGCGCCCCAAAGCGGTCGCTCGCGGTTCCAAAGAGGTACACCGAAACCGGAAGTTCAAAGCATCTAGGAAATTCGGGGCGATCCAGAGCTGGCTGGAACCGGACGTTCACAGCGTCGCAATCACCAGAGGCGATTTTGGGTTGAGCAAGGCGGCCACGCGGCATGATGGCTGTCATCACGGCAACGTGTACTTTCAAGTTCAACAGTTGATTGGCTGAAAAGCTGCGTCCCCACATAGACGTAAAGAAGGATGCCTCGTGCCGCCGGGTGTCCGGGCGCATTCGAGATAATGGGGTCTGCCAGATGTCTGATATCATTCCCGTCCTGCCAAGACAGCCGGCGCCAGATCTTGAGGTTGTCCTTGCAGGTTCCGGCGGCGTGCATTTCTCGCTCATCGATGAGGTGCCTGAAACCTTTCTGCTGGTTGTCTTCTATCGGGGTTATCACTGCCCGATCTGCCGTGCCCAGTTAAAGGAGCTCGAAGCCAACCTGCCGGAGTTCGAGAAGCGCGGCGTTTCTGTGGTGGCATTGTCCTCTGACCCAGCGGAGAGAGCCGAGAAGACGAAGGCAGAATGGAACTTGCCGCGCTTGCGGCTGGGCTATGGCCTTGACCTCAACATGGCCAGACGCTGGGGCCTTTATGTTTCGGCAGGACGGGGTGTAACCTCGATCGGCATCGAGGAACCCGCCCTGTTCTCGGAGCCGGGCCTTTTCCTCATTCGTCCCGACCACACGGTCTATTTCGCATCCGTCCAGTCGATGCCCTTTGCTCGCCCACATTTTGCGGACATTCTCGGGGCCATCGATTTCGTCGTCGCAAAATCGTACCCGGCGCGGGGAGAGGTTACCTCCCTTGATTGACCCGTCTTTCGGATTGCCGACAATCCAAAAGCTCTGGCGCCTTTGGACATTGACCTTTGGCATTGGTCTCGCGACCTTGCCGGCGATCAATCTTTTTTGGCCATGGTCATGCGAGGCTGCGGCTCAATCCCGAAGTGTCGAGCCCGTTCCCCCGCTACCGGATACCGAGATCAGTGTTTCCGGCCCGTTCAAGGCATGGCTGATCCAACCGACCACCCGATACAATCATGCCGTCCTCGGCGACGAAGTGGAAGCCGGCGGTCTTGTGGTTGAGCATGCACGAAGACGCCTCGTTTTTACACTTCCAGCGGATGCGGTGTTCGAGGACAGGCGAGTCCGGCTGGCCGATCTTGATGGTGACGGCATCCCTGAGGCGATTGTCGTCAAAGCCTATCTGGAACGGGGCGCCGCGATCGCGGTCTATCGTATCCTGCCGGATCGTATCGAACCCCTCGCGGAAAGCCCCGCGATCGGCATCCGCAATCGCTGGCTCAATCCGGTGGGCATTGCTGACTTCACCGGCACGGGCGAACCGATGATTGCGGCAGTGATTACCCCGCATCTTGCGGGATCACTGAGACTTTACCGCCTCAGGGCGGGCAGCCTCGAGGAATTGGCACGGCTTGATGGATATACCAACCATATCCTGGGCAGCCGCGACCTTGATCTTGGGTGGGTTGTCCGGCTCTCGGGCCGCGATCCTCCGCTGATCATTCTTCCGACACGCGATCGGAACAGCATCTCAATGATCAGCTTTCAAGACGCGAATCCCCGCATTGTCAGGCAATGGTCAGTCAACGCCCGGATCGATGGCTTGCGCATCGAAGACGGTTCCCGCGTGAGGCTATCGACCTCGTCCGGAGTTCGGCTGATCGACCTTGTCAAATGAATTGACGCGATTGCAGCCAGCAGCCTTCGCCGCTTTCATTGTGACACCGCTGTAGACATCGAGAACGTCAACAATCCGTTGGCTCCGAGCTGTCAGGGAATCGGAAACGGCTGGCCGCGCTCCCGCGGCAAGCCAGCTATGACCGGATCATCCATTTCATCGAGGCGGAAGGAGCCAACGGAGAGCCGTACCTTTCGCAATCCAAGAAAGCTGGGCCGCGGAAATGGGGCTGACGCATGAAGCGCTCGACGGAAAGCTCCGGGCCATGACAGAAGGCGGCGTGCTTATTGTCCCGGGCGACCGGGTTCGGCTGAGATCAGGGCATTAGCTTTGAGCGTTGCGCCCGGCCGAGGGCAGCTTTGTGCCCATCCCGGGCTTTGACGGAGATCAGAGCCGCCTCTGAAAGCTGCCGGTTGTGAGCAGCTTGCTCCTTCACAGAGGAGCCCCTCACAGCCGCATGAAACCGACGGGATGACGCGGTGGTGCATCCATTCAAGCCGGTCGAGCTGCAGGCCCGCCAACACGGGAGGTCAGGTCCTGCGCGGCAAGGCCAAGCTGCTCCTCGACCAACGAGATCGGCTTGCGGTGAACCTGATCGATGCGCTCGGCATAGGGGACCGTCAACGCCGCAATCGCCCTGCCCTGCGTGTTCAGGATCGGGAAGCTGACCGCATACAGCCCCCGCACCTGCACGCTCGGGATCGATTCAAAACCGCGCGCCCGGATCGTATCGAGGATGGTTGATATCTGGGCATCTGCATGATCCGGGCGACGCCGGATGGATTCTTCGATCCGCAATTGCCGCGTCTCATCATCCTGAAAGGCGAGGAGCACCCGGCCGGAGGCCGAGACGATCACATCGAGTTCGGCGCCGACGCGCAAGCTGAACCCCATGCCGCTGGGATTGTCGACTTTCGCGATCACGACCTGACGCCCCAGATTATAGACCGAGAGATGGCAGGCCTGATCGATGTCGCTCGAAAGCTTCTGCATGATCGGCGTCGCCGCAACCAGAAGACGGTGCATCGGAGGGTTGAGGTGCGCGAGCTCGAAGAGCTTCGTCGTCACGTGGTACTTGTCATCGGTAGCAACCATGTAGCCCCGATCGATCAGGCAGGTGATCATGCGGTAGATTTCACTGACGCTTCGCCCCAATTGCTTGGCGATATCCTTCTGCCCCAGCGGAATTTCGCTGCGGCACATCAGTTCGAGAATATCGAGCCCCTTCTCCAGCGCGGGCGCGACATAGGCAGGCCCGTCTTCGGAACTGCCCTTTTTCGACGATCGACCCTTTTCCTGCATGACGCATCCAATTCCCGACGAAAGCCTTCAGAACGGCATGCTGGAGGCCTACACCGAAGGGGCAGGAATTCAAACCCTGCCCCAAGCCATGATGCTGAAGTTCTCCGACAATCAAAGACCCGTCTGGTGGACCTCGATGACGCGGCCATCCGGATCTTGCAGGAAAACCTGATGCCAGCCCGGAATGGCCCAGCATCCGTAATCGGAATAGCGGATGCCCAACTGGTCGCACCGGCGCATGAAGCCCTTGATGTCATCGGTGCGGAAGCAATAATGCCCCTGGCTCATCGGATTGATGAATTGCTTCATCTTGAAGCCGGTATCGAGATCCCGCTCGGCCCAGTGAAACTCGATGTCACCATCGGTCAGGAAATCGACCTTTCCCGTATAGGCGCGATCCTCGCGCTCACGGCTGATGACAGTATGGGTGCCGGCGTTGATCGTTCCGAGTTCGAACAGATTTTTATAGAACTGGGTCAGGCGCGGCAGGTTGTCGGTACAGATGTTCAGATGGTGAAACTTGAATTTCATCGTTTTTCCTTTCTTGAGCTGGACAATTCCGGACAGGCATAAAACGGAAGGGAATCACGGGCCGGTGTAGCCGCCATCGACCATGAGGTTGGCGCCGGTGATGTAGGACGCTTCATCCGAGGCCAGCCACAGCAGCGGGAACGCCATCTCTTTCGGATCGGCCCAGCGCTTCATCACGCAGGGCGGCACGATGCCGTCGACAGCGGCTTCCCCGAGGCGATTGAGGTGGAAAACCGTGCGCGTGTAGCCCGGGCAAATGGCATTCGCGCGGATGCCATGTTCGGCTTCTTCGTGCGCAATGGTCCGGGTGAGCGCGAGCAGCGCCGCCTTTGAGGAATCGTAGGCCGCCATGCCCTTGCGGCCGAAGACCGCACCGGTCGAGGCGACATTGACGATGCTGCCCCGGCCGCCCTTGCGCAGGGCGGGGAGCGCCGCGCGAACCATTGAGACATAGCTGAGGACATTGACGCGGAGGATGTCGTCCCACTTGTCCCAGGCGGCATCCTCGACGGCGTCATAGCGCCGGATTCCAACATTGTTGACGAGGATATCAACACCGCCGAGCGCTCCGACAATCTGCTGCACCACCCGGTCAGCTTCCTCTTCCCGTCCGAGGTCGGCGACGAAGGCATGCACGTCTGCACCGGGGACGGCGGCACGAATGCGGGCGACCGCCTCGTCCAAGACCTCTGCGCTCATATCGATGAGCGCGACGCGCGCGCCCTCGCGGCAAAAGACCTCCCCCGCAGCAGAGCCAATCCCCCCGCCTCCCCCGGTGATCAGGGCAACCTTGCGTTCGAGTCTCTTCATTGCCGTTTGCTCCATCCCATTCGTTTGACGCGGCTTGGCATCGCTTGTTTGGCATCGCCCGGAAACAATCAATTCACTGACAGATACGTCGTTTCATAAGTTCGCTGTAGTGCCAGAATTGTCATCCAATTCAACGCGTCTGTCTCTATTTATTTTCATGCTTGAAATTATAAACTCACTAATGATATGTCAAATGTCAATCATAGGAGCGCCAGACATGAGCGCCGAGGGAGTGTCACGGTTGGAGACAGGCAAGACGTTGCGCTGCGAGGATGTGTGCGCCGCGCAAGCCGTTCGGCGCGTGGCCGCCATGCTCGACATCGACCCTGACGCTCTTCGCGAAGGCTCTGCCCTTCCGCGCGGGTGGCACTTTTTCCTGCTCGGAGGCGAGACGCGGCGATCC
Organism: Beijerinckiaceae bacterium; assembly: GCA_009773635.1. Classification (GTDB taxonomy): domain Bacteria; phylum Pseudomonadota; class Alphaproteobacteria; order Rhizobiales; family Beijerinckiaceae; genus Rhabdaerophilum. The sequence goes on from WSYC01000008.1 coordinate 99,341, forward strand.
CAACTGCGCGCGGATGGATTTCCGGGCTTTGGTCTGCCCATGCCGGATCTGGGTTTGCCGCGTCTCCTGCTAGGCGGACGGACTGTGACCTACAGCGGCGATATCGCGGTCGGCGCAAGGGTGGAGCGACTGAGTAGGCTGGTGCGGCTCGATAGCAAACAAGGCCCCAACGGCCCGAGTGCGATTGTCACACTCCAGCACGCGCTTCGACCTCTGGCGCAAGTCGAAGCTGCGATAGTCGAGACGCAAACCTATATCCTGCTGCCGGAAACTAAGGGCGTGAGCGCCGTCGTTGCGGGCAAAACCGAGCCGTCTCCCGCCGGTGCGAAGACCGTCACGCCCGACGAAACTATGCTGTTCCAGTACTCGGCGTTCGGGTTCAATTCGCATAAGATCCACCTCGACCGGGTGTATGCGCGCGATGTTGAAGGGTTGCCGGATCTCGTGGTCAACGGCGGTCTCGTCACGCTTCTGGCAACGGAGTTCCTCCGCACCGAACTCGGCATTGTTCCCGCCAACCTGAAAACGCGTCACATGGCTCCGCTGTTTTGCGGGCGCCCGATCGCCTTTGTTGCCCGTCGCGATGGCGAGACCGTCACGCTCACGGTACTCGACCATGAGGGCACCTCCGCCATGGAGATGGAGGTTATTGTCGCATGACCTTCGCCCCCCTCAAAGGCGTCCGCATTCTTGACCTGACAAGCGTTGTCGTTGGCCCGGTCGCGACCTGGCGGCTTGGCCAATACGGCGCCGAGGTCATCAAGCTTGAAAGCCCGGAGGGCGATCTGATGCGCGGTCTTGGCGGGATCTCACCCACCGGCCAGCACTCCGGTGCCTATCTCCATCTCAACCGCGGCAAGCGGAATGTGTGCCTTGATCTCAAGAAACCCTCGGCGCGCCGGATTGTCGATCAACTTGTCGCTTCAGCGGATGTGATCGTCGCGAACATGCGGCCGCAAGCGCTCGAACGCCTTGGTCTCGATGCCAACACCATCGGAGCAAAATACCCTGCGAAGATCTATTGCCTGATCACTGGTTATGGCACGGATGGTCCCTACGCCGGTCAGCCCACCTATGACAGCGTGGTGCAGGGCGTGACCGGCATGGCCGGGTTGATGCTCGCCCGCGATGGCGCGCCGGCCTATGTGCCGATGCTGATCTGCGATCATGTCGTTGGCGAGATTACCGCAGGTGCGATATTGGCTGCCGTCCTTCAGGCGAAAACGACCGGCACCGGCGCGAGCATCGAGGTTCCGATGTTCGAGACCATGGCGACCTTCGTGCTGCAGGAGCATCTGGCACAACAGAGTTTCGAGCCGGCCGTTGGCCCCTTGGGCGACCTGCGCCTTCTGAGCCCGCATAACAAGCCGGTGAAAACGGCGGATGGCTGGATTTCTTTTACAATCAACACGGACCCTCAGGTCCGAGCCTTTCTCAAGGCGACCGATCGCGCAGAACTCGCCGATGATCCGCGGTTTTCCTCTGTCGCAGCGCGCGCGAAGAACGTCGGTGCGTGGTTCGCCATCCGCGGTGCGCCACTGACATCCGGAACAACGGCGGATTGGCTGGCCACTTTTCAGGCTGCCGATATCGCGGCCATGCCCTGCCATACGCTGGAAACCCTGCGGGAAGACCCGCACCTCGCCGCGATCGGCTTCTTCCAGGGCGAACAGCACCCGACCGAGGGCGCGACAATCGCCTTGCAGCCGTCGATCAAATTCGACGGCGCACGCCCCCCTGCCGGCACGCCCTCACAGCCGAAAGGCTGGGAGACGCGCGCCGTGATGGAGGAATTGAAGGTAGCCAGCGGCGACATCGATGCACTCGTTGCCGAGGGCGCCGCGCGGGAAGCCTTGCGATGACAGCTGATTTCTCCTCCCCACCCACTGAAGGCTTGCGAATGCTGCTCGAGAACAAAGTCTGCATGATTGTTGGAGCCGCGTCGCTCCGGGGGATCGGCTACGCAACCGCCGAGCTTTTCGCGCGGCATGGCGCCAGGATTGCGGTCGTCGATATCTCCGTCAACGATATTGTCACCGATGAAATCCGCCGCTCTATTGCACAGAATATTGGCCGCGATCCGCACCTTATCGGGATAAAATGCGACATCCAGAGCGCCGCTGATTGCGCGCATGCCGTCAGCGAGGCGGTCAAGACCTTCGGAACGCTGGATTGCCTCGTCAATTGCGCCGGCATTGTCCGGGCGACGCCGATGCTCTCCATCGCGGAAGCCGAATATGACCTGATGCTGGGCATCAACCTCAAGGGCAGTTTCAACATCTGCAAGAGTGCACTGGAGATTTTCAAGCCGCTCGGCAAAGGCTCGATCGTCAATCTCGCGTCAGTTGCGGCCCAACGGGGTGGCGGTCTGGTTGGTGGCGCGCATTACGCCGCATCAAAGGGCGGCGTCGTCAGCCTTACACGCACGATCGCACGCGAGTTCGGACCAAGCGGCATCCGGGCGAATGTCATCTGCCCCTCGATGATCGAGACCAGCATGCTCGACGGCAATCTCAGCCCCGAGAAATTCAACGAAATTGTTGCCGGCGTGCCCCTGCAACGCGCCGGCCTTCCCACGGATGTCGCGGGCGCCTGCCTTTTCCTCGCTTCCGACCTTGCAGCCTACGTCACCGGCACCACGCTCGACGTGAATGGCGGCAGCCATATCCATTAGCGCACCTCCGGCGCCACGGCCGGGAATGCGGATTGAATGCCCGTGGACCGAACAAGAACATCAAAGGAGGGACGACCCATGAAAACGACAGACAGACGGAATTTCCTGACCTCGGCGGCAACCGGCACTGCGGCGGTTGCCGCTGTCGGCGTTGCATCGCCGGCGCTCGCGCAATCGGCACCTGAAGTGAACTGGCGCCTGACGGCAAGCTGGCCGAAATCACTCGATACAATTTTCGGCGCGGTCGAGTTCATGGCGAAGCGCGTTGCCGAACTCAGCGACAACAAGTTCAAGATCCAGGTGTTCGCGGCCGGCGAGATCGTCCCCGGACTTCAGGCGCTGGATGCAGTCCAGAATGGCACGGTCGAGTGCTGCCACACCTCGCCCTTCTACTACTACGGCAAGAATCCCACGTTCGCCTTCGGGACTGACATTCCGTTCGGGATGAATGCCCGCATGCGCAACGCCTGGATGTATCACGGCGGCGGGCTCGAGCTGATGAACGAGTTCCACAAGGACTTCAACGTCACCTATCTGCCGGCGGGGAACACGAATGCCCAGATGGGCGGCTGGTTCCGCAAGGAAATCAAGACGGTCGAGGACCTGAAGGGTCTCAAGTTCCGCATCGGTGGCCTGGCCGGCACCATCCTGTCCAAGCTGGGCGTGGTGCCGCAGCAGATTGCGGGTGGTGACATCTATACCTCGCTCGAGCGCGGAACGATCGATGCGGCTGAATGGGTCGGTCCTTACGACGACGAGAAGCTCGGCTTCGCCAAGGTCGCCAAGTATTACTACTATCCCGGCTGGTGGGAGGTTGGCCCGACCGTCGGCGTCTTTGTCAATCTCGAGAAGTGGGCATCCCTGCCCCCCGCATACAAGGCGATGCTTCAGGTTGCCGCGGCCGAAGCCAACCAGTGGATGTCCGCGAAGTACGACTCGCTCAATCCCGCGGCGCTCAAGCGGCTGGTTTCAGCCGGCGCGCAGCTTCGGGCTTTTCCGCCAGATGTCATTGAAGCCTGCTGGAAAGTGACCAATGAGGTGCTTGACGACCTTGCGGCCAAAAACCCGAAGTTCAAGAAGATCTATGATCACTTCATCGCATTCCGGAATGACCAGTATCTCTACACGCAGGTTTCCGACCTTGCGATGGACACCTACATGGTTCGGATGCGCAATTTGAAATAAGCCCCGAACAAGATCGCCGTGGCCAGAAGCAGGGCCACGGCGATCCATTTTCATGACGCCCCTCAACGAGTTCAGCGATGTGAAGCGGGAATTTTCCAATTTCATGTGGCCGCAATTGCGCGCCAAACACACCACTGCAAGACCGATGGCTCACCGCCGATAGCGGTCGTTCCGGATCGCTGCGCAATTCTCCGACCCGATGTTCCGTTCACTTGACCACCTGAGTTGGAGCGGCAAAAAGAGCCCCGTCACGGAGGTAGCTCAGGCGTGGTCGGGGCGTTCGGTGTCGACGATGCGTCCGTCGCGCAAGTGGACCATCCGGTCGAGGCGCGAGAAAATCTTTTCGTCGTGGGTCACGACGATGACGGCTGCCTCGCGCTCGACGGCGACCTTTTTCATCAATTCAATCACGATTGTTGCGCGCTCTGAATCAAGCGCCGCTGTCGGCTCGTCGGCAAGGATGATGCGCGGCTCATTCGCCAGGGCCCTGGCGATGGCGACGCGTTGCGCCTCGCCCCCCGAGAGCTTGGCCGGGGGAGAGTTGGCCCGGTTGTCGACCTGCAGGTAGCCCAGCAGATCCATCGCGCGCGCCTTGGCCTGCTCCATATCCTCGCCCATCAGCGTCCGGACGATGGCGACGTTCTCCCATGCCGAGAGAAAGGGCAGCAGATTGTGGAATTGGAAGATGAAGCCGATGGTTTCAAGGCGAAGGCGCCTGAGATCGTCGATCATCCATTTGTCATGATAGATCTCGCGGCCATCGAGGCGGATTTCTCCGACATCGGGCTCGGTGATGCAACCGATGCAGTTGAGAAGCGTGCTCTTGCCGGAACCCGAGGGGCCGATCAGCCCCACCACTTCGCCGGTGTTGATTGTGAGATTGATGTCAACCAGCGCATGAACCGCTGTCGGTCCCTCGCCAAAGCTTTTCGACAGACGGGCAATGTCGACGACCGGGCGTGCTGGCTTCTCCATCTCAGCCCCCGAGCGCTGACGCCGGGTCGATCTTGAGCGCGGAGCGCACGCCAAAGACGCTGGCAGCAAGGCACACAATGATGATGATGCCGAGCAACATCAGGGTGTCGCTGGTCTCAAACACGAGCCGTCGGGGGAAATAATCCTGGGCCAGCCGGATCAGGGCTGCGCCGATGGCGAAGCCGGAAAGCCCCATTGCCAGCGCCTGTTGAAGGATGAGGGTGACGATCGTCCGGTCCGGTGCACCAATCAGCTTGAGCGTTGCAATGGCCTTCTTCTTGTCCATCGTCATCGTGTAGATGATGAGGCCGATTACCACCGTCGATACGATCAGCAGAATACCGGTAAAAAGGCCGATCTGCTTGCGGGCTTTCTCGATAACCGAGCGCGTCAGGATTTGCTGCTGTTCAGGATTGGTCAGTGCACCCAGATGCTTCCAGCGCCGGATACGCTCGATGACGTCATGGGTCGAAGCATTCGGGTGCAACCGCACGATGATCGCATTGACCGTGTCGCCCGATACCCCGGATTGAGGGTTGCGCGCGACTTCCTTGCGTACAGCCGAAGGCTCAAACTCCAGCTGGACCAGCTGTGCATCGCGCAAGGTCATCATTATAACGGGATCGCCACCCGAACTTGCCGAATTCGCCACCAACCCGACAACCGTGAAATCATTGCGTCCGATGCGAAGTTTTTCACCGAGCGCCAGCCCGGTTTTGCGATCTGCCACCAGTTCAGAGCGCGACTTGAGAATCGCCCGCCCCTCGACAATGACAACCTCGTTGCCGGGACGGTCGAGTTCGGCACCAACAACAAAAGCACGCAGGATACCGCCACGATACGGGATTTCGACTGTCTGATAAACAATAGCGCCCGCGGCAGCCACGCCTGATTGCACCATGACGGCATTGCGCGTGTCGCGTGGAATACGTGAAGCTTCGGCGAAAGGACCGCGCTTGCCACCCTCGACGATCCAGAGATCGGCCTTGGCCCCGTCGACGATCCCAAGCGCTTCGGCAACAAGCCCGCGATAAATCGCGGTCATTCCCATGACAACTCCGAGCAGCAGACTAAGCCCGACGCAGGTCAGGATAAAGCGGCCCAACCCGTGCTGGACATCCCGCCAGGCGAGATTCATCGGGCGCCGCTTTCGCGAACGGAAACTTTCCGGCCAACCGCGAAGCCGGTATCGGGCGCAGTCAGGATGGCCCGCGCGCTCTCCGGCATATCGCCGGCAATCAGGATGCGCCCGTCGAGCAATCTGTCGGCCAGCAGCACCTTGCGGCGGGCGAGTTTGCCATTCTCCACGGTCCAGATTGTCCCTGATTTGCCGTCGAAGGCTTCGATGTTGCGCAAGGGAATGAAAACGCCTTCCGGCACAACGCGCTTGATGATCTCGATCTCGGCCTGCTCGCCGAGAAACCGCGCCTGATGCTCCGGCACGCAGGAACGGCAGCGCACATAAACGCGCCGCTCCTCGGTCACGCGGTCATTCTCCTGATCGATCCTGATGATTTCGGCCTCGACGGCGGTGTTCATCTCCGAACGCAACCGGACAAGCGCCTTCTGCCCCACACGCAAGCCGCCTGCCTGCGACTCATCGACATAGGCGCGCACCCAGATCGAATTGGGTTCGATCAGGCTGAACACGGCTTCACCGACTGCAGTTACCGAGCCGGCCTCCTTCAGGCGCGAGAGGATGCGGGCGCGGAAGGGAGCAACAAGACGGTGCTGGTTGAGCAGCACCTGCTCGATGGCGAGGGTTGCCGCGACATCGTGGCGCGCCGCCTCCGCCACCAATACATCGGCTTTGGCAACCTCGTGATCGGAGCGGGCGAGCACCTCGTTGGTCTGCGCGTCATCCGCCGCCTCGCGGGAGACGCTGCCGCGATCGACCAGCGACTGCCGACGCTGGTTGACGGAGGCCTTCTGCTGGAGGTTGGCCTCCGATCGACCCAGAAGAGCCTTTGCCTTGGCAAAGGCGGCTTCTGCCTGCATCTTGCCTACCTCGGCCTTGGCGACGCGCGCCCGCTGGGAACTATCCTCCAGCGTGGCCAGCAGCGCGCCGGCCTCGACGATCTCGCCCTGATCGGCGGCGAGTTTCACGATCTTGCCAGCGACCTGAAACCCGACCTTCGAGAGCACTTGCGCCTCGATTGTGCCAATGCCGAACACCCGGATTTCGACGTTCCTTTCGCTCTGCGCGAGCTCAACCGGAACCGGCCTGACCTTGCGCATGTAAAAACCGCCCGCAATCACCAGAGCGGCAATCAAGATGAGAGAAATTGGCAGCCGGTAGCGTTTCAACACGAAGGAACGACTTTCTCGGTTTGGCGCAGGAATAAACTGTCACGAAACATCCATCGGGTTCAAAACAGCCCCCGAGACGCCCGCAGAGAGCGTTTATCACTGCACCCATGCTGCCAGCAAGACAATGCGATAGCGCAAGGATACAAGCTTCCCCAGATCGAAAATTCCGTTGTGTGGGCTCGGCAGCTTCGCCAATACGGCCTAGGGCCCAGACCCATAAAATAGTTGGCATGATCAGCGCGGTGTGATTCACGGCTTCCGAAAGGAAGTCTGGATGAATCGGGACCATTTCT
>WSYC01000030.1 GCA_009773635.1 Beijerinckiaceae bacterium
GCGCGTCGCCACCCGCTATGACCGGAACGCCGTCAACTTCCTCGCCGCAGTCTGCATCGCGGCAACCGTCAGTTACTGGTTATGAGTCTGGACCCTAATATCAAAAAGATGTTTTTGGTTCTTTATTCCTAGAAATTCACCCGCGTTGTGATTTGTAATCCGCCCTGTTGCCCATGCTTCAAGCACAAGAGAGACATACATGTCCCCGTTGCTCGATCGGTAACGCGATCCGTAATACTTTGGCCGGCCAAAGGATTTATATGCGGCTTCCTCAGCAGAAAATTGCTGACGCATTTTGCCCCAATAAAAATCAGGATTAACCACGCCAAGCTCGACAAGGCGAACGAGCATTGCGTGACGGCTGACGGCGAACCACTCCGAAAGGGACTTCAGGGGGGCATCTTCGATACCCTCTGAAATATCGCCGATACTCCCAATCTTTCTGCGTACAAGATCAGCCGGCATGAGAAAGCAACCAGCAAAGCGATTACACCAACGCTCAATCGCCGCTGGCCTGCCTGTCACCGATTGGGGAACTACTCTACCACTAATCGCACTTTGCTTGAGGGCAATATGAGCAAGCTCATGCACGAGGGTGAAAGCCTGCCCCCCGGCATTTTCGTCGCCAAAAACAATAACAGGGAGCGGCTCAGCATAAACGCACATCCCGCGCGCGCCATGCTGCTTGAGCCCAGAATTCTTGAGCACAAGGATGCCTGAAGCTTCAAACGACGCTCGAAGGTATTTAGGAAACTGATCGCGATTCTGCGCGGCCAGACCAAATTGGCGATCCGGCGCAATATTCAGGGCATGTCTGGCGCGAGCTGCCGCCACTTCTGGACTCTCAGTTTCCGTCGTTGCGAGAGTGCGTGGGGTTGATGAAACTGCGTCACCAAGCATGTCGTAGAGATCAATGGCATTGAGCCGCTGCATCTCCGCCCAAGCCTGAATTGACGAAAGACCGCGATCATCTGCCCCGATGTCTATTGGCCGTGCCAGTCGAAAATCTGGCACGGCCTCGCTGGTCTTAACATCTGGCGCGATTGGCGCGAAGAACTCCAGAAAAGGTCGCTCATAATGGTCAGCAAGAGCGCGAGCCTGGCGCACAGTCGGCACCGAGATCCCCGCCTCCCATTCTTCGAGTTTGTCAGCGGTAACACCCGCAGCTTTTGCCGCTTCTTCGTAAGTTGAGCGCGCGAACTCCCTCGCCCAGCGCATCACCGTTGGGTTGAAGGGAATTCGAGAACGTTCCTTAGTGGGGCGGGGCATAGCGTCTGGACCCTACATCATACGATTCCCTATTGGAATCTAGTTGGGTGGCCATTTATCGGCTAAAATGCGTTAATTTCAAATAACTTGCGTCAAGGGGGTAATCCCCATGTTATATATGCTGCCATCCTGTGATTTTGGACCTGGCCTTGATGCTCGACGATTTTCCCGCCGCACTTGTTTATCCAAAGATGTCGACGGCCACGATCCTGGTGGTTGACGACGATAGCGAAATTCTCAGCCTCGTGGCGCGCTTTCTGCACTCCAATGCCTTTGACGTTCAAACAGCCCGCAGTGGCACGGAGATGCTGGCCTGTCTGGCGAATGTGACTGTTGATCTGATCGTGCTGGATCTGATGCTGCCGGGAGTCAGCGGCCTCGACCTGTGCCGGGAGTTGCGTCGCACCTCAAGTGTGCCGGTCATCATGCTGACGGCCAAAGGCGACGACATCGACCGGATCGTCGGGCTTGAGGTCGGGGCGGATGATTATCTTGCCAAACCCTTCAACCCGAGGGAGCTGCTGGCGCGCATCAGCGCCGTGCTAAGGCGGACACAGGCGCGTCCATCGGTGCATGTCGCCGCGCCGCAGCGCATCGCACGTTTCGCAGGCTGGCGTCTAGACACCATGAAACGCGAGTTGGCAGACCCGCGCGGCGTGATTGTCGATCTTTCAACCGGTGAATATGAGCTGCTGGTTGCGTTTCTTGATGCGCCACAGCGGGTCCTCAGCCGGGACTTTTTGCTGGACGCAACACGCATTCGCGCGTCGGAATCGTTCGACCGGTCAATCGATGTCCAGATCAGCCGCCTCCGGCGCAAGATCGAAGCGGAGCATGAGATGATCAAGACCGTCCGCGGCGCGGGCTACATGTTCACGCCGGATGTGATCAGGGGTGGAGCGTGAGTCCGGGCGGACACGCCCTCACGCGTCTGCGATCCCTGCTCGACGGGTTGGCTGCGCGCACTATCCTCATCGTACTCATCGGCATCGGCGCGGTGCATTTGCTCAGTCTGTGGACCTACAGGCATGCGCTGACACAGCAGGCGGAAGTAGCGGGCGATGAGCGGCTCGCTGACCAGCTTCTCGGCATCAAGCGCGCCGTGATGCGTGAACCCCAGGCCGCGCGCGAGGCCGTCGCGCATGACTTGTCGGGCGGACCACTGGAAGCTCACTGGAGCCAGACCGAGCACGCCACACCCGGCGGCCCCGGCGCGGAGCAATGGCAAGGGCTGGCCGAGAGGCTGAAACAGGCCGCACCGGAACTGGCCGAAAACGGCATCATCATCGGCGCGAACCGGCGCAATGCCGCAGACCCGCACCTTGCCATCGTCTCGATGAAACTGCCCGACGAGAGCTGGCTCAACGTCTCGCTCATCTCATTAACCCCGCGCCCTGCCGAAGGGCACGGGACCTTCCTGTCGACGACGCTGATGGCGCTTGGTGCCGTACTGGTATCGGTGGTGCTGGTGCGCTGGCTGACGCGCCCGCTGTCGACATTCGCGGCGGCGGCCAAGGAATTTTCCGGCGCGGGCGCGCCCGTCACCATTCCCGAGGAGGGACCGCGCGAGGTGCGCGCGCTCGCTTCTGCGTTCAACGAGATGCAGCAGCGCATTTCCCGGCTGGTGGAAGATCGCACGCAGGCGCTGGCGGCAGTATCGCATGACCTCAAGACGCCGATCACCCGGCTTCGGTTCCGCGCCGAAGACATTGCCGATCCAGCCCTCAGCGCGGCTATTTCAGAAGACCTCGGCGACATGGAGCGGATGCTCGATCAAACCCTGGCTTACCTGCGCGGCGAGCGTACGGACGAAGCCATGCAACCGGTCGATCTGGCCGCGATCCTTGCAACAGTTTGTGGCGATCTCAGCGATGCCGGATGTGCTGTGGCTTTGGAAGGCAGCCGCAGCGCGGTGCTGGACGGGCGCAGGCTCTCGCTGAAGCGGGCCTTTGGCAATATCATCGAGAACGCTGTGAAATATGGTGATCGCGCGGATGTCGTGGTCACGGATACCTCCGGCGTCGTGATCGTGACAATCGCGGATGAGGGACCGGGCATTGCGCCTGAAGACCGGGAAAAAGCGCTCGCCCCCTTCGTGCGGCTGGAACCTTCGCGCAATCAGGAAACAGGCGGTTTTGGCCTTGGCCTGACCATCGCCAAAACGATCATCGCAGGACATGGCGGAACACTCGATTTGACGAACCGCGAGGAAGGCGGGTTGCTCGTCACGGTTCATTTACCAAAGGGCGCGCAATCCACCCCCTGAAACACTCTGTAACAATGCTGAAATCTGGCGGACAAGTACATCTGCCATGTCGGGCGGATGAAGCATCACCCGAATCTTCTCGCAAACCCTGTCCTCTCGGTTTTTCTACTCGCTCTCATCTCGCTCGCGTCGCCGGCCTTCGGGCATGAGGGACATGACCACGGCGCGCCTCCACCGCCGGTTTCGGCCACGATCGCCCCACGCACCGACACATCCTCGACCGACTTTGAAGTGGTCGCCATCGCGCGCGGCAACAAGCTGACGCTGTATGTCGATACATTTGCCGGTAATATGCCCGTGAACGGCGCGGAAATCGAGATTGACACCCCGCAGGGCACGCAAAAGGCGCAGGCCGAGACCGAGGGAGTCTATGGCCTTGCAGCGCCATGGCTCGCCATGCCCGGCACCTATGATCTCGCGATCACCGTGCAGGCAGGCGGAACCGTCGATGTATTGACGGCGACCTTGACCATCCCGGGGGCATCGGCGACCAGCGCCGGAAAGCTTGCTGCTCCCGTGCCGGGCGGCAGCCGGGATATCGCACAACGGTTTGCCGATGGAACCTTGTTCGTGCCGAAGGGGACGCAGCATATTCTGGCGCTGCGCACGGACTTCACGGAAGTGAAAACCTACGCCGGAACGGTGGAATTGCCCGGACGCATCATCCCCGATCCCAATGGCGTCGGCTATGTGCAGGCCTCGGTTTCCGGCCGGCTGATGCCGCCGCCCGATGGCTTTCCACGCCTCGGCACCCCGGTGAAGGCTGGCGATATCCTCGCCCATGTCCATCCCGGCGTCGGCGCGGCCGACGTGACCACGCAGCAATTGCAGGCGCGCGAACTCGATCAGCAGATCACGCTGGTCACGCGGCGGCTGGAACGCCTGCGGCAACTCCAGAACATCGTGGCGCGCGCGCAGATCGAGGATCTTGAACTGGAACTGGCAGGCCTGACGGCACGCCGCGCCAATCTTGACCGTGCGCCGCGCCATACGGAAGACTTGGTCGCGCCCGTGAACGGCGTCATTGCCGCTGTCCAGGCTACGGCAGGACAGATCGCCGACCCGAGCACCATCATCTTCCAGATCATTGATCCCGCCCGTTTCTGGGTGGAGGCGCTGAGTTACGATGCCCAAGCGATTGCAGGCACAGCCACGGCGCGACTTGCGGACAATCGCAAGGTTGCACTGGTCTATCGCGGCATGGGGCTGGCGGAGCGCAACCAAGCCATTCCGATCCAGTTTGCGATCGAAGGTGAGGCGAAGGGGCTACGTGCCGGCCAGTTTCTCACTGTTCTGGCGACAACGGTCGATGAAAAATCCGGTGTTGCTGTTCCACGCTCTGCTGTGCTGCGCGCAGCGAATGGCCAGTCTCTGGTCTTCGAGCATACCAACGCAGAACGCTTCGTGCCGCGTGAGGTGCGGGTGGAACCGCTCGATGCTACCCGCGTGTTGATCGTTTCCGGCATCGGCGCCGGCAAGCGGATTGCCACGCAAGGCGCCGAACTCCTGAACCAGATCCGCTGATGTTCACCTTCCTCGTCACCCAATCCCTGCGCAACCGGCTATTCATTCTGGCGACGGCCGCCATCCTGACGCTTTATGGCGCGCTGACGGCAGCCAAGCTGCCGGTCGATGTCTTTCCCGATCTCAACCGGCCGACAGTGACCATCATGACCGAGGCGGAAGGCTTGGCCCCGCCCGAGGTCGAGCAACTCGTCACCTACCCCATCGAGACGCAGATGAACGGCCTGCCCGGGGTCACGCGCCTGCGCTCGGTCTCCGGTGTCGGTCTGTCGATCACCTATGTCGAGTTCGACTGGAACACCGGGATTTTCCGCAACCGCCAGCAGATCGCCGAGCGGCTGTCGCTGATCCAGCCGCAACTGCCGGCGGGCGTTGTGCCGCAGATGGGACCGATCAACTCCATCATGGGGCAGATCCTGCTGGTCGCGGTCACCGGTCCGGACAGTGTTTCGCCGATGGATTTGCGCGAAACCGCGGACTTCATTCTCCGGCCCCGCCTTTTGTCGATCCCCGGCGTAGCGCAGGTGATCCCGATCGGCGGGGAAGTCCGGCAATATCGGGTTTCCCCCAATCCGGCGGCGCTGCGGGCGTTGAAGGTCTCCTTCGCCGACGTGGAAAAGGCGCTGCAACAGTTTGGCGCCAACACAGGCGGGGGCTTCACCGATCAATATTCCCGCGAATTCCTGATCCGCAACATCGGGAGCACCAGAAGCCTTGATGATCTCAGGCGTGTCGTTGTCGCGACCGTCGGTGGCCGGCCTGTCGCGCTGGAACAGATCGCGACGGTCGAGTTCGCCACCCGCACCAAGCGCGGCGATGCCGGCTATCAGGGCAAATCCGCGGTTATCGTTTCCATAGAAAAGCAGCCGGGCGTCGATACCATCCCGCTGTCGCGCCAGATCGCGACGGCGCTGGGCGAAATCACGGCGACGCTGCCGGAGGGCATCAAGGCGGACCAGATCCTGTTCCGGCAGGCCGGGTTCATCGAGGCGTCGATCAACAACGTCCGCACAGTTCTGCTGGAAGCCGTAGTGGTTGTCGCCATCGTGCTGTTCCTGTTTTTGCTGAATACCCGCACCACGCTGATCTCGCTGACGGCGATCCCCGTGTCGGTGCTGGTTTCCGCCATCGTGTTCCACCTCATGGGCCTGTCGATCAACACGATGACGCTTGGCGGGCTGGCAATCGCCATCGGCGAGCTGGTGGATGACGCGGTGGTCGACGTGGAGAATATCTTCCGCCGCCTGCGCGAGAACCGCGAGGCCGGCAACCCGCGCAGCGTGTTCGATGTCGTGGTTTCCGCCAGCCAGGAAGTGCGCTCAGGGATCGTCTACGCGACCATGGTGATCGTGCTGGTGTTCGTGCCGCTGTTCGCGCTCACGGGCATCGAGGGGCGGCTGTTTGCCCCGCTCGGTCAGGCCTACATCATCTCGATCCTCGCCAGCCTCGTTGTTTCGATCACGCTGACACCGGTGATGGCCTATTACCTGCTGCCCGGCCTCAAGCGGCTCGATCATCGCGAGAGTGGGATGATCCGCGCGCTGAAATCCGCCAACGGCGCCCTGCTCGCGCTGGCTTTCCGTTTCCAGAAAATGCTGATGGCCGCTGTGGTGCTCGCCGTGATCACGGCCGGTTTTTTCGCCACGCAGTTGCCGCGGGCGTTCCTGCCGCCGTTCAACGAGGGCACGCTGACCATCAACCTGCTGTTCAACCCCGGTATTTCGCTGGCGGAGAGCCACCGGGTCGGGCTTATCGCCGAACGCCTGATCATGGAGGTCCCGGAAGTCGAGCGCGTGGGCCGTCGTACGGGCCGGGCAGAACTCGATGAGCATGCCGAGGGCGTGCATTCCTCCGAGATCGAGGTGGCGCTGAAAGCGGGCGGGCGGACCAAGGATGCCGTCATCACCGACATCCGCAGCCGGTTGTCCGTGCTGCCCGTGGCCACCAACGTGGGGCAGCCGATCTCGCACCGCCTCGACCATATGCTCTCCGGCGTGCGCGCCCAGATCGCGCTGAAAATCTTCGGCGAGGATCTCGATACGTTGCGGGCGCTGGCCGAGGAATTCCGTGGAAAATTTGCCACGATCCCCGGCATCGTCGATCTCCAGGTCGAAAAGCAGATTCGCATTCCGCAGCTGGAAGTAATCGTCGATTATCGCCGCGCCGCGCTCTACGGCGTGCAGCCCGCCGCGATCACCGAGCAGTTGGAGCGCCTGTCCAACGGGCGCATCGTCTCGCGCATCATCGACGGCAATCGCCGTTTTGACGTGGTGCTCCGGTTGCAGGACCAGCGCCGGACCACGCAGGGTCTCGGTGATCTCCTGATCGAAACGCCGGTGGGCTGGGTGCCGGTCCGCCAGATCGCGGATATCGTGGAAACCGATGGGCAGAACCAGATCCTGCGCGAGAACGGTCGCCGCCGCGTTGTCGTGCTGGCCAATACCGACGGCGCGGCCGATATGGCGCGCGTTATCGCCGATATCCGGGCCGTGCTGGCATCCGCGAAACTGCCACCGGGCTTTTCCACCAGCCTCGAAGGCACGTTTCAGGCGCAGGAAGAGTCGATGCGCACCATCGGCCTGTTGTCGCTGGTGTCACTGGCGATGATTTTCGCCATTCTCTACAGCCGCTATCGCTCGGCGGTCTTCGTCTCGATCATCATGGTTTCCGTGCCGCTGGCGCTGATCGGCTCCGTGGCGGCGCTGTGGATTGCGGGGCAGCCGCTCTCGGTCGCCTCAATGATCGGCTTCATCACGCTCACCGGCATCGCGACCCGCAACGGCATTCTCAAGATCAGCCACATCATCAATCTGGCGATCCACGAGAAGCATCCCTTCGGCCCGGACCTGATCACGCGGGGCAGTCTTGACCGGCTGACCCCCGTGCTGATGACGGCACTCTCCGCCGGCGTCGCGCTGCTGCCGCTGATGATTGATGCCGGAGCGCCGGGCAAGGAGATCCTTCACCCCGTCGCCATCACCATTTTCGGCGGTCTCGTCACCGCGACTCTGCTGGACGCCGTGCTCACTCCCGCGCTTGTGCTGCGCTACGGGCGCGCGGCGCTCGAACGCCTGGTGGCCGATGCAGATGTCGAGGCACTTGCTGCGCCGCAAAGCCAAACTGCTCACGCCCCCACATATTGATCCAACGGAGACCATCATGCGCCTGCCGACCGCCGCCGCCTTCCTCGCCGCAAGCTTCCTCGCCGCAAGCTTTCTTGCCACCGGCCTTCTCACCGCCTCCGCCCATGAGCCGCGCAAAGGGCCGAACGGCGGCGCGCTGGTTGATGCCGGCAAGAGCTTTCATGTCGAACTGGTCATCAAGGGCAGCGACGAGGTGGTCGTGATCCTTTCCGATATCAACGACAAGCCAGTGCCTTCCGTCGGCTTCAAGGCAAATGCCATCTTGATCGTGAGTGGCAAGACAACGCGGTTCGCGCTTGAGCCGGTGGACGGCTCGCGTCTTGTTGGCAAGGCGCCCGTTGCCATCCCGACCGGGACGAAAGGTGCAATCCAGTTGACCGCGCCCGACGGCACGACAGCGCAGGCCAAATTCTGAAACCCGGCAACAAGGAGGTTCGCCATGGATCGTCGTCAGTTTCTTGCAGGAGCTTCCGCACTGGGTGGCCTTGCCGCCAGCGGTCTGCCTGTCGTGGCACAATCTCCGCTGCTGCACGTGGCCACGCGGCAGATCGAAGTGAAGCGGAAAGCCGCCACCGTCTTTGGTGTCACTGGTGCGAATGGCCGCAGCGGCATACTCGCCAAGGAAGGTGAGCGGTTCAGCGGCGCAGTGCTCAACGGCACGCCCGATCCGCTGGTGATGCACTGGCACGGGCAGATCCATGCGCCCGCCGATCAGGACCGTGCCCGCACGGGCGGTGGCGAACTCGCCGCTGGCAAAAGCGATATGCATGATTTTCTGCTCACGCCAGGCACCCACTGGATGCATTCGCACCAGTTGACCGAGCAGCAGTTGCTCGCCGCGCCAATGGTGACGCGCGAGAAGAACGCTGGCGATGTGCAGGACGTCATCGTCATGTTGCACGATTTCTCGTTCCGCTCTCCGGCGGAATTGCTCGCGGGGCTTGGCGGCGCGAATGTCCATAGAGGCCACGGCGCGACCAATCCACAGCCGCAAGCTGGCGGCCATGCCGGTCATGCCATGCCCGCGCCGATGACGGGCATGAACCATGGCGCGATGGGCCGGGGAGGCATGCAGGTTCACGCCAACGACATCAAATACGACGCCTTTCTGGCCAATGATCGCACATTGGACGACCCCGAGGTGGTGCAGGTCGGGCGCGGCGGCAAGGTCCGCCTGCGCATCATCAACGGCGCGACTGCAACAGCCTTCTTCGTTGACACCGGCACCATTACCGCCAACTGCATCGCGGTGGATGGCAACCCTTGTGTGCCTCACCCAGCTCGCCGTTTTCCGCTCGCGCAGGGCCAGCGCATTGATCTGCTGGTCGCCATTCCGACGACCGGCGGGGTCTTCCCGATTTTTGCTCAGGTCGAAGCGGATCGGATGCTTACCGGAATTGTGCTGGCAACGGCGGGAGCAAATATTCGCCGGTTTTCCGACCGGGCTGAACATGCAGCCTCCCACACGGATATGTCGCTCGATATGGCGTTGCGTGCCGTCAACCCGCTGCCGCAGAAACCGCCGGGCCGCGTCGAGCACATCATACTGGGCGAAGGGGCCAACTATCGCTGGACCATCAACGGCGCAATCCACGGCGAGCACAAGCCGATCAAGGCGAAGGTTGGAGAACGCATCGAGTTCATGTTCATGAATCCGACGATAATGATGCACCCGATGCACATTCACGGACACCATTTCCAGGTGGTGGGCGGGCGTGGCGGGCGGTTTTCCGGCCCGGTGCGCGATACCATGATCGTCCCGCCGCATACGCCGGTGCTTGTCGCGGTGGATTTTGACAAGCCGGGCAACTGGTATCTGCACTGCCATCACCTCTACCACATGGCGACCGGCATGATGACGGAGGTGGTAGTGAATTAGGGTCCAGACTCATAACCAGTAACTGACGGTTGCCGCGATGCAGACTGCGGCGAGGAAGTTGACGGCGTTCCGGTCATAGCGGGTGGCGACGCGC
>WSYC01000009.1 GCA_009773635.1 Beijerinckiaceae bacterium
GCCTCAACCATACCATGGGGTATGCTTTTCGTCCTTCTCCTGCCATCTCATCCACCCTTTCCATGCCGTTGCGGCAAAATTAATGGGTCTGGACCCTAGCAGCCTGTCCCGGGAAAGGCCACCTCGGGCCTCATGTCGTGCACATCAATGCGCCTGCCCGAGATAGAGCGCGGCGGCACGCTCATCCGCGAGCAGTGTCGAGGCCGGGCCTTCAAGCGCCACCTTGCCGCCATCGAGAATGGCGCCGCGATGCGAAATCGCCAGCGCTTGCCGCGCCCGTTGCTCGATCAGCAACACGCTGGCACCCATCGCGGGCAGTGCCTCGATACGCTTGAAGGTCTCTGCCACCAGCATCGGCGAGAGCGCCGCTGTCGGCTCATCGAGCACCACGAGGCGCGGCCGCGTCATGAGTGCGCGGGCATAGGCGAGCTGTTGGCGCTCGCCGCCGGACATCGCGCCGGCGCGGGTGCGCCGTCGTTCCGCCAGTGCCGGAAAGACATCGAACAGCTCGGCCATGCGGGCCCGGGCATTGGTCACGCCGACGACAACCTCCAGGTTTTCCTGCACGGAGAGCGAGGGGAAGATATTGGCGACCTGCGGCACATAGCCGATGCCGAGCGCAGCACGTTTCTCGGTCGGAACCGCGTTGATGACGACACCCTCGAACCGGATTTCGCCGGACACACGCGGCAGCAGGCCAACGACCGCCTTCGCCAGCGTCGATTTTCCGGCGCCGTTCGTGCCGGCAACGGTCAGGATTTCACCCGGCGTCAGCGCGAGATCGATCCCGTTGAGGATATCGACTTCGGCATAGCCGCCACGCACATCCCGGATCTCGAGGAGATTCAATGCGCTCGCGTTCATGCGGCGCCTCCGAGGTAGGCTTCGCGCACATTGGCGCGTTTGAGAACCTCGCCCGGCGCCCCCGATGCGATGAGCCGGCCGCGATCCATCACGTGCAGCGCGCCCGCCAGCCGTGAAAGCGCGCCAAGATCATGCTCGATGATGATGAAGCCGATACCATCAGCGTTGAGTGCCCGGATATGCCCGGAAATTTCCTCGATCAGCACCGGGTTGACCCCCGCGAAAGGCTCATCAAGCAGGATCAGTTTTGGCCTGGTCATCAGCACGCGGCCGAGTTCGAGAAGTTTTTTCTGCCCGCCCGAAAGCTTGCCGGAGGGCACATCCGCGACCGCGCCAAGCTTGAGAAAGGCGATAGTGTCATCAACGCGCGCCGCGATCGCGCTTTCCTCGCGCCGGATGGCGGCGGGTCTGAGGAAGAGATCGACCAGGTTCTCCCCGCTCTGGTTCGGCGCGGCAGCCATCAGGTTCTCGCGCACCGTGAGATGCGCGAATTCCTTCGGCACCTGAAACGTGCGGACCATGCCGGCCCGCGCCCGCTCATGCGGGGGCAGCGCGGAAATGTCGTGCCCGTCGAGCCGCACCGTGCCGCCTTGCCCGGCCAGAAACCCGGTTATCAGCGAGAACAGCGTCGATTTTCCGGCCCCATTGGGTCCGATGACGCCGACGAGCCCGCCGGATTCTGCCTCGAACGACACCTCGTCCACTGCACGGAACCCGCCGAAGGCGCAGGTCAGGTTTTCGATCACGAGTTTCATCTGCGCCTCGTGAAATCGCCCATCAGCCCCTGCGGGCGATAGAGCGTGAAGAGCACCAGGGCGAGGCCGACCGCGCCGATGCGGATCGAGGCCATGTCAACAGCCGAAATGAACGGCATCACGTCGCGCAGGAAGCGCGACCCTTCAAGGAACAGCATCAGCAGCGCGGTGCCGACAATGGCCCCGGAAATCCGGCCCACCCCGCCCATGATGATCGCCATCCAGACATAGAAGGTCACCAGCGGGTTGAACTGGTCCGGCGAGACATAGCCGATGTAATGCGCGTAGAACGCACCTGAAAGCCCGGCCAGCGCCGCGCCGAGTACCAGCACCTGGATCTTGAAGCGCGCGGGGTCCTTGCCCAGCGCCTTCACCGCTTCCTCATTGTCGCGGATCGCTTCGATCATCCGCCCGAACGGGCTCGCGACGATGCGGCGGAACGCATAGATCGCCGCGCCGTTCGCCGCCAGCAGCACCGCGAGCACCGCCAGTGCCGAGAGAATGCCAACCCCGTCGACGAGACGCGGAATGCCGGGAATGCCCTGCACGCCGTTGGTCAGCTGCTTTTCGGAGGTGACGATGATCCGCACGGTCTCGGAAAATCCGAGCGTGACGATGGCGAAGTAGTCATCCCTGAGCCGAAGCGCGATCAGCCCGATCGGGAAGGCCGCAAGCCCCGCCAACACTATCGCGGCCAGGAAGCCGACAATGACCGGCAACCCCGCATAGGCCGAGAGAATGGCCGCAGCATACGCCCCGATGCAGAAAAACCCGACATGGCCGAAATTGATCAGGCCCGTCAGCCCGTATTGCAGGGTGAGACCGAGCGAGAGCAGCACATAGATGGCCGTGATGATCAGGATGGCGACGAGATAGGCTTCCATCAGCGCGCCCCCTCCAGCTTGCCGAACAATCCGCGCGGGCGCACCAGCAGCACGAACAGCATCACCACGAACGCGAGTGCGATCTTGTAGGTGAAGCCGACGAAAGGCGTCGCCACCTCCTGCGCCACGCCTAGAATCAGACCGGCCACCACCGCGCCGACAGGGCTGCCGATGCCGCCGAAAATCGCGGCGGAAAACGCCGGCAGCAGCAAGTCCCAGCCCATTTCCGGGGAAACGACAGTCTTGATCCCCGCGATCATGCCCGCGACAGCGGCTACCGCGCCGGCCAGCACCCAGAGCGCGATCATCACCCTGTCGGGCGAAATCCCGGAAACGCGGGCGAGTGCGGCATCATCCGCCACCGCCCGCATCCGCCGCCCGATGGGCGTGAGATAGAGGACACCGAACACCACCATGAGCGCCGACCCCGCAGCCAGCGCAAGCCAGAGATCGTTCGGCTGGATGGGAACCTCGCCAAGGCGCCAGGGGCGCACGAGCGGCAGTTGAAACACGCTCTGCGAATGCCCGAAGGCGACCCCCATCGCCGCGCGCAACATAAACCCAAGCCCGATGGAGGCGACCAGCAGCGCCACGTTCGAGCGGCGCGCGAGCTGGCGGAAAATCAGCAAATAGCCGAGCACGCCGACCAGCGCGCCGGCGGCGGCCCCGAGAATGCCGCCGGCAATCAGCGAGCCGGTGATCCGGTGCCCGATCAACGCGCCATAGGCGCCAAGCGTCATGGTGTCGCCGGTCGCGGCATTGGGAAACCGCGCGATGCCGAACACAAGCGTGATCGAGAGCGCGGAAAGCCCGATGACGAGGCCGGACACCAATCCGGCGATAACAAGTTCTATCCAGAAAGCCATTCAGCATCCGGTTGCATGAGAGGAAAGAAAACCCGGCCGCACGCGCGACCGGGTGCAGTCGGGGTCAGATCTTGACGACGTAGCGCCGCTCGAGCTTGCCCTTGGTGATGAAGAAGACGCCGAAATCCGGGGTGACATCGCCGAACTGGTCGAAATCAAGCACCGAAGACGCGCCCTGATAGTTGATCTTCTTGCCGGCTGCGAGCGCAGCCTTGCCATCGGCGAAGCTGAAAACTTCCTCGCCAGCAGGATTGCCGACTTCGCGGATTTTCGCGTTGATGGCGGCGACATCGGCGCTTTTCGCCGCTTCCATCGCCAGCGCGAGCGTGATCACCATATCGTAGGTCATCGCGGCATAGACGTTCGATGCGCCGGGCTGGCCGGTCACTTTCTGGTGGAGGGCGTCATAGCGCTTGAATGAAGGGGCGTTCTCGTTCGAGACGCTGTCGACAGAGATCAGTCCTTCGGTGGCTTCAAGACCAAGCGCTGCAATCAGCTGTGGGTTGGCCGCCCAGCCGGGGATGATCCACTTGGTTTTCGCACCGGTCTGGAACCATTCGCGCAGGATGATGGTCGTATCCGGCAGGAACGAACCCATCACGATCACATCCGGCTTGGCGGCAAGAACCTTCTGCAGCTCCGCACGATAGCTCGACTGGTTGGGTTCGTAGACAACCTCCTCGACGACCTTCTTGCCTTTGGCTTCCCAGGCCTTCTTGAAGCCCGTGGTATTGCCGATACCCGAAGCATTGTTGAAGGCCATCGTCGCCGCGCGCTGGTAGCCTTCCTTCACCGCGATTTCCGCGAACGCCCGGCCGAAGCGGTCGTTCGTTGCCTGGAAACGGTAGGAGAGGCCCTTCGCATTCGCGGGGGGCACCGAGAGCGCCGGCGCGCCGGAGGTGTTCATCAGCAGGACGTTGGCGTCATTGGTCAGCGGCACGACGGCCAGCGAGACACCGGAGGACCAGGTGCCGAGGATCGCTTTCACCTTGTTGACCTCGATCAGCTTCTTGGCTGCCAGAACCGCCGCCTGCGGTGTTGTCTGCGTGTCGTCGGGGAAGGCCTCAAGCTTCTGCCCGCCCGCGCCGCCGGCAGCATTGACCTCATCAACCGCAGCCAGAATCATTTTCTGCATGCCGGAGCCGTACGGACTGCCCGCACCCGTCACCGGGTTCAGCGCGCCGATGCGGAAGGGTGCGCCTTGCGCCTTGCCGGTTGCCGGCGTGAGTGTGAGCGCGAGCGCACTGCCCGCAGCCTGAAGCATCGTCCTGCGATCGATCGTCATGGAAAGTCTCCCTCGTTGGCCGCCGTGGCGGAAGTGCTGCGGTATTTTTCGGTTCAGTTTGGTCTTTCAGGTCAGGCTGTTCCTGATGAAGCGGCCCGCCTGCATGATCACCGGCATATGCCGGCCCTGCCCGGTGAGCAGGGAGAGATCCTTCAGCGGGTTGCCCTCGACTACGATCAGATCAGCGATGGCGCCCGGGGCGATAACGCCGAGCTTGCCCTCCATCTGGATGAGGCGGGCCGCGACATGCGTCGCCGAGCCGATCACCTCATGGGCGGGAAGAACACGCCCGCGGAGCACGAACTCCTCGGATTGATGCCGGTGCATCTCGCCCAGAAGGTCCGTGCCGTAGGCCATGGACAGTTCGGCGTTGCGCATGATCTCCAGCGAACGCATGCCGGCATCCTGCACGCCAGCGACCTTCGCAATGGAATCCGAGGGCATGCCGAGCGCCTCGCCCTCTTTCGCCAGCGAGTCATACGTGATCAGCGTCGGCACTGCGATGGCGCCCTGTGCGCTGGCATAAAGCGCGGTTTCCGCGCCGATCAGGTTGCAGTGCTCCAGCGAATGCACACCGCATTCCACGGCACGGCGGATGGCGGCATCCGTATAGAGATGCGCGGATACATAGGTGCCGGCGTTCGCGGCTTCCTCGACAACCGCGATGATTTCCTCACGCGAGAAGCCGAGAAAATGGATGGGGTCCGTGGGGGAGGCGACGCCGCCATTGGCCATGATCTTGATGAAGCGCGCGCCGGCCTTGATTTCTTCGCGCGCTGCGCGGCGGATGGCATCGACGCCATCACAGATGCGCCCAAGCGAGCCCAGGCGGTGATCGAACCCCGGCCTGTCGTCATAGCGGCCGCGAAAATCTGTATGCCCGCCGGTTTGCCCGAGCGCCTTGCCGCAAAGGACGAGGCGGGAGCCTTCGAAAAGCCCCTCCTGCCAGGCTTGGAGCAGGCCGTGTGTGGCACCGCCGACATCGCGCACGGTGGTGAACCCACGCATCAGCATGCCCTGCATGATCTTCGCCGCGCGGTGGGCGACCAGTGCATCCGGCATGGCGGCATTGGCCGCGAAATTCGGTGTCGACGCGATGACATGCACATGCGCATCGATCAGGCCCGGCATCAGCGTGCGCCCGCCAAGATCAATCACTGTGGCAGAAGGCGATGCTGCGCGCGCGCTGACCTCGCGGATCGTGCCACCCTCGACCAGCACCGAAACGGGATCGGTCGCTTCCGGTCGGGTTCCGTCAACGAGGCGCGCATTGGTGAACAGCTTCATGATCTCTCTCCGGTCAGCGGCATGTCTTTGCCGGTGATGCCGATTTTCGCAGCCAGATCGCGCTTGAGCATGGTGAGCAAGCCGTCAAAATAGCGCGGGTCCTGGCGCAGCACCGATTGCACGCCCATGCCTCTGATCAGGCAAAGTGTGGCGTTGAGCGTTGCCTCAACTTCGGATGTCGAAAGGCCGCTGCCTTCGAAAAACCGATGCCAGATCGAGTCGAGCGCGACGTGGAAGTCCTTCACCAGCGGTACGAGCTTGCCATGCAGCCACGGATTGTGGCGCGCTTCCGTCACGTATTCGAGCGTCACGAAAAAGAGCTGCCCCTGGAACATCACCCAGAGCCGGTCGAGAAACGCATCGAGCCCGAGCGCCCCGGATTTCACATCGCCGGCCAGGGCCGAAATCTCGTCCGTCGAACGCCGCAGCATCCGGCTCGCGGCCTGCGCGACAAGGTCGTCCTTGCTCTCGAAATGATGGTTGAGCGCGCCGCGCGAGACCCCGGCAAGATCGGCGATGTCGGCGGTGGTCGTGCGGGCATAGCCACGTTCGTGCAGAACCTCGAGTGTTGCATCGATCAGCTTCAGCCGGGTTTCGGAGGAGCGCTCCTCCTGGCTGCGGCGGGTGGTTCCGGTCGTGCGCGCTGCCTTGGGGGAAGCAGGCTGGACGTGGCGGGAATGGCTGATGGCGCTCTTGGATTGGCCTTTGGTTCCGGCGACAGCGTCGCGCTGCATGCGTGCCGGAAGACCCTTCCTGCCCGCCGTTGCCTCTGCCATGCCGTCCCCCTTCAGCTGATCCTGAATAGTGGGGGAGTAGATGATGAATTTTACAAACCGTCAAGACGGTTTGTTTTTACGTGTGCCAGTTTCCAGGTTGGAGATACCTCTGACTGCTCCCGGTCTTTCGTGTGTGCTGACAGGCGGGAGGCCGCCTGCTAGCATGCAGTTCCCCTCATGGTTCTGCGCTTGCCATCCCGATGCCCGCTTCCTCAGCCGATACGCTTCCGCTCCGCAACGGCCCTGACCTCTGGCGAGCAGCGCTGCCGCTGCGCGCGGATGCGGATCACAAATACACCCGTGGTGCATGCCTTGTCTGGAGCGGTCCGGCGCTTGCAACCGGGGCCTCGCGCCTTGCCGCGCGCGCTGCGCTCCAGATCGGCGCCGGCATTGTCACGCTGGCGGGAAGCCGGGAGGCGTTGCTGGTGCATGCCGCGCATCTCAGCGCGATCATGCTGCGCGAGATCACGGAGGAGCAGAGCTGGCGTCTTCTGCTGGCGGAGCCGCGCCTCAGAAGCGTTGTCATTGGCCCGGCGGCAGGCCTTGGCGAGCCGACACGGCAGGCAACGCTCGACGCGCTGGCAGCCGGCGTTGCGGTGGTGATCGACGCAGATGCGCTGACGGCGTTCTCCGAAAATCCTGATCGTCTTTTTGCGGCCGCCAGGGCCGCGGGAAAGCCTGTCGTCCTGACACCGCATGAGGGCGAATTCGCCGCGCTCTTCGGCGCGATGCCGGGCCAGAACCGTGAGGCGCGTGTGCTGGAAGCCGCGCACCTGAGTGGCGCCATCGTGATCCTGAAAGGCCATCATAGCCTCATCGCCGCGCCGGACGGGCGGGGGGCGATCAACACCAACGCCCCTGCAACATTGGCCACGGCCGGCTCGGGCGATATTCTTGCCGGCCTGCTCGGCGGGTTGCTGGCGCAGGGCATGCCGGGGTTTGAGGCCGCCTGCGCCGCCGTCTGGCTGCATGGCGAGATCGGGCGGCGGGCGGGCCACCACCCGATCGCGGATGACTTCATTGCCGCTATTCGCGCGTTGCCCGGGTTCGGGGCTCTCTGAACCGCGGATGGCGCCCGGTATCCGCCCTCGGGATCAAGGGGATGGTCCAGAAATCAACCCAGCGTCGCGAGAAGCTGCCGCATGAGTTCCGCACGTTGAACGATCGTCGGGATGTTGATCTGCTCGTAATCCGTGTGCGCGCCCTTGCCGTCGACGCCGAGGCCATCAAGGGTCGCGGCGTAAGGCGCGGTGAAATTCCCGTCCGAGCCGCCGCCAGTCGAAACGCCGATCAACTCGAACCCCATGCCCGCCGCCAGCGTGTGTGCATGCTCGAAAAGCGCCTTGGCCGCAGGCGTCTGCTCGAACGGCGGGCGGTTCATGCCGCCGGTGACGGTGAGGCTCACGCCCTCGGTTTTCGGTTTGAGGCCGAGGATTTTCGCCGTCAATTCCTCCGCCAGCTCTATCGTGGGAACACGGAGATCGACTGCCGCATGGGCCTCCTCCGGGATGACGTTGGCCTTGGTGCCGCCCGAGACGACGCCGACCGTCACGGTCACGCCACGCGCTTCGTCGCACAGGCCTTCAAGCGCGAGGATGACATGGCCCAGCTCGCGCACGGCGCTGCGGCCTTCATGCGGTTTCGCACCGGCATGGGAGGCCACGCCCCTGATGTGCACATCGAAGCGCCCGACACCCTTGCGCGCGGTGACGATCTTGCCGCCATCGCGGGCCGGTTCCGTCACCAGCACGTATTTCGCCTTGCGGCCCAGGGCTTCGATCAGCGGGCGCGAGGTCGGGCTGCCGACCTCCTCGTCCGAGACGTAGAGATGCGTCACGCCGAGCTTGCCGGCACCGGCAGTGGCGATTGCCTTCAGCGCGTGATGCGCGATGCAGGCCCCGGATTTCATATCGTAGATGCCCGGCCCGAAGGCGACGTCGCCCTCCACGCGCCAGGGCAAGCGGCCGGTGATGAAGCCCATGGGATGCACGGTATCGAGATGGCTCAGGATGAGGATGCCCGGCTTGTCCTGCCCCCAATGCGAACGCACAACGAGATGATCGCCATGGCCTTCCGTGCCGGCGACGCGTTCGATATCGACCGGCAGTCCGGCGTGATCGGCGATCACCATGTCGACAAGGCGGTTGATCTGATCGGGGCGCTCGGTGGGGCTTTCGATCTCCACCCAGCGGCGGATATGGGCGAGGATCGTGTCGGTCGCGAACATGAGGGTTCCCTGAGGCATTGAGCGGTGGGTGTGGTGGAAGTCCCTGGCCAAGCTTGCATGGCTCAAGGGGGCCGGCAAGGCAGCGCGTGGGTTCTAATCGACGATGAACAGTTTTGCACCGGTTCTGGTCGAGGAACGATGCGCCGCATCGCCGAAGTCCGAAACCTGATAGCTCATACCGGGTTTCATCAGAAAGCGCCGGCCGTCCTTCAACTCGGTCTCCAGTTCGCCTTCGAGCACGTAGAGCACATGGCCGCGATCACACCAGTGATCGGCGAGATAGCCGGGCGTGTATTCAACCTGACGAATGCGGAGATCACCGATCTGGAAGGAACGCCAGAACGCCGTGCCGGTTTCGCCGGCATGCTCTGTCGGCGCGACGCTGCTCCAATCGATTACAGTGAAGGGGAGGGCGGGGATTTTCATCGAGCGTTCCCGTGAATGGGCGGAAGCCTTCTTGTCGGATGTTCAGGAAGGCCATTCCAATTCAAAGAAATGATCGATCGCGCGCCAGCGCTGATGAATGCTTCGCCGCCGCAGCAGGTCGGCAAGACGCTGAGCGGGCTCTAGTCGACAATAAACAGTTTGGCCCCGGTTATGGTGGAAGACCGGTACGCGGCACCGCCACAGCCCGAGACCTGAACGCTCATGCCCGGCTTCAGCAAGACGCGTTGGCCGTCCTTCAGCTCGGCCTCGAGCTCACCTTCTAGAACATAAAGCACTTGCCTGCGGTCGCACCAATCTTCCGCGCGGTATCCGGGTGTGTATTCGATCTGGCGAACGCGGAGATTGCTGCTCTGGAACCGGCGGCAGATGGCTGCGCCGGACTCACCTTCATGCTCAACGGCGGGGACGGTGTTCCAGTCGATCACGGTAAAGGGGAGGGACAGGAATTTCATTTTTTTATCTCGTTTGAGGTCTTGAGTGTTCCGATGGCCCTTCAATACAGCGCACAAAAATCGCGGAAGTGATCGACCACACAGTGGCGTTGGCGGCGCCAAAGCCGGACGTGGCGACAGGCGGTCCCGCGCGGCCCCGATCAGCTTGGCTCAACTTCTGCGGGGGCGATGCAACGGGGCGTGTTTCGAATAATGCAGAACAGGCTCAAAAATATTGCCTCTTTTGTTCGTCAATCGCGATAGTTAAACCCCACGATACAAGTTGCCATCGGATCGGGGGTGCCGCGATGTTCCGTCTGAATGAGGATGCCCTGGCGATCCGCGATATGGCGCGTGCGTTCTCCGCGGAAAAGCTCGCGCCGCATGCGATCGAGTGGGACGAGAAGAAGCACTTCCCGGTGGATGTGATGCGCGAAGCCGCCGGCCTCGGCATGGGCGGCATCTATGTCAAGGAGGATGTCGGCGGCTCCGGCCTCAGCCGTCTCGATGCCGCCGTGATTTTCGAGGCGCTGTCGCTGGGGTGCCCGGCGGTTGCAGCCTATATCTCGATCCACAACATGTGCGCCTGGATGGTCGACACCTACGGTAACGATGAGCAGCGCCGGAAGTGGCTGCCCGCGCTCGTCTCGATGGAGAAATGCGCGAGCTATTGCCTGACTGAGCCCGGTGCAGGCTCGGATGCTGCCGCCCTTTCAACCCGCGCGGTGAAGGATGGCGATGCTTACGTTCTCACCGGGCAGAAGCAGTTCATTTCCGGTGCCGGCAACGCCGATGATTTCTATGTCGTGATGGCGCGCACGGGCGGCGAGGGGCCGAAGGGCATCTCGACCTTCGTGGTCGAAGGCGGCACGCCCGGCCTTTCCTTCGGTGCCAACGAGCGCAAGATGGGCTGGAACGCCCAGCCGACGCGCGCCGTGATCTTCGATGACTGCCGCGTCCCCGCCGCGAACCTCATCGGCAAGGAGGGGGATGGCTTCAGGATCGCCATGTCCGGGCTTGATGGCGGGCGGCTCAACATCGCCGCGTGCTCGGTTGGCGGGGCGCAGGCGGCGCTCGACAAGGCGCTGGCCTATACCGCCGAGCGCAAGGCCTTCGGGAAGAAGCTCAACGAATTTCAGGCGCTTCAGTTCCGCCTCGCGGATCTCGCGATCGAGCTGGAAGCCGCGCGTCTCTTCCTCTATTCCGCCGCCGCCGCGTATGACCGGGGCGATGCGGAGAAAACCATCACCATTGCCATGGCCAAGCGCTTCGTCACGGATACCGGGTTCGAGGTAGCGAACGGCGCGCTCCAGCTTCTGGGCGGCTATGGCTATCTCTGCGAATACGGCATCGAGAAGATCGTCCGCGATCTGCGCGTGCACCAGATCCTCGAAGGCACCAACGAAATCATGCGGCTCATCGTCGCGCGGGCGCTGCTCGCCCGGCACACCTGAATTTTGAGACGGCAACAAGACCACGCGAAAAGGGAATCCTCACATGAGCACCATCGGCTTTCTCGGTCTCGGCAACATGGGGCGCCCGATGGCGCTCAACCTTCTCAAGGCCGGCCACAGCGTTGTTGGCTTTGATCTCTCGTCTGCCGCCTGCAAGGCAAGCGCGGAGGCCGGATTGACGGTTGCCGCCAGCGCTGCGGAGGCGGTTTATGGCGCGGAAATCGTCATCACCATGCTGCCGGCAGGCAAGCACGTGCTCGACGCGTATTCCGGCGCGATGAACCTGCTGGGCACCGCACCGAAGGGCGCGCTCTTCATCGACTGCTCGACCATCGACATCGCCTCGGCGCGTGCGGCCAGCGCGGCAGCGGAAAAGGCCGGGATGCTCAGCGTCGATGCGCCGGTTTCGGGCGGTGTCGGCGGTGCGGCGGGCGCGACGCTCACCTTCATGGTCGGCGGCGCGGATGCGGCGTTTGCCAAGGCCAAGCCCATTCTCGAACAGATGGGCAAGAAGATCGTGCATTGCGGGGGTGCCGGCACCGGTCAGGCGGCGAAAATCTGCAACAACATGATCCTCGGCATCTCGATGATCGGCGTCGGCGAGGCCTTTGTGCTCGCCAAAAAACTCGGGCTGTCGGAGCAGGCGCTGTTCGATGTCGCCTCGACTTCCTCGGGCTCGTGCTGGTCGCTCAATACCTATTGCCCGGTGCCGGGCCCGGTGCCAACTTCGCCCGCGAACCGCGATTACGCGCCGGGCTTTGCGGTTGACCTCATGCTCAAGGATCTGCGGCTTTCTCAGGAAGCCTCGCGCGCTTCTGGGGCTGCAACGCCGATGGGCGCGGCGGCAGCGCAGCTTTTCGAGCTCTTCGCGGCGCAAGGGCACGGCGGGCTCGATTTCTCGGCGATCGTGACGTTTCTGAACGGAACGCCGGGTAAAGCGCCCTAAACGATCGAATAGGGCAGCGTGCCGCGCTCGTCCTGATTGAGCGTCAGGCGGCGCGAGAGCGGCGGGGCCGAGCGCTGGGCGCAATCCTCGCGGGCGCAGAGCCGGCAGGAAACGCCGATTTTCGCAACGCCCGAGCGCCCGCGCAGATCGATCTCGTCGGCATAGACGAAGTGGTGTGCATCCGAGATCGCGCACCCCAGCCCGATGGCGAAACGCTGCATCGGTCCGCCATGGTGATGCGCGGGTTTGACGACGCATTTCGCAAGGCCGAGATAGCGCGTGCCATCCGGCATTTCCGCGTGCTGGATCAGGATGCGATCCGGGGTCTCGAAGGCCTCATGCACGTTCCACAGCGGGCAGGCGGAGCCAAAGCGCGCGAACTGGAATCGGGTCGAGGAGTGGCGCTTGACGATGTTGCCGGCCCGATCAAGCTTGACGAAATATACCGGCACGCCCTTGGCGCCGGTGCGCTGGAGTGTCGAGAGCCGGTGGCAGACCTGCTCGAAGCTCACGCCGAAAAAATTACCGAGCCGGACAAGATCATGCCGCATCCGCTTGGCCTCGCCCGCGAAAGCGGCGTAGGGCATCAGGAGCGCGGCGGCGAAATAGTTTGTCAGCGCGGTCTGGGCGATGGCGCGCGCGTCGGGTGTGCGCAGTGTCGCGTCTTCCGCGCGGGCGTCGATCATCGCGCCGTTTTCGAGCCGGGCGATCTGGTAGGCGAGCTGGAAGCCGCGCGTCGTGGCGTCGGTCGCCGGATTGAGACTCAGCACGCGGCTTTTGGGGTCGAAGGAGCGCAGCCGCGCGTCGTCCTCCTGCATGTCGCGCACGCGCACGCCGTGGCGTGATTGCAGGAACTGGATGAGGGCGCCGATATCGCGCCCGCGCTGATCGAAGGCGCGGCTCGCAAGCCGTTCGGCGGCCAGATCGAGATCATCGATATAGTTGTCGGTGTAGTGGAAGAAGTCGCGGACAACCTCGAACGGATGCGCGTTCACCCCGCGCGACGGTTCCTCCGGGCGGCCGGCACTTGGCATATCCGGGATTGCGGTCGGGTCGAGCGAGCGGCGGAAGGCGGAATGCAGCTCAATGAAGCGATGCGCGAGCCAGGGCGCGGACAGCGCCAGTGCACGGATATCGACATGGGTGGTTTCCGCCTGGCTGAAGATCGGGTCGGACAGCGCCTCGCGCAGGTCCGCCGCCAGCCGGTCCGGGTCCTCGGACATCAGGTTGGCGGCATCGCCACCAAAGAGCTGGCTGAGGCCATAAAGCACCGAAGCGGAAACCGGCCGCTGGTTGGTTTCCATCTGACTGAGATAGGCGGTCGAGATGCGGAGCTGGCGGGCGAGGTCGGCCTGCGTCATGGCGCGACTGTCGCGTAGACGGCGGATTCCGGCACCGACGAAGAGTTTGCGATCGCGCATGAACTATCGAATTCTCAAAGAGTTGATTTGCTAATATTTGCATATCAGCATTTTACATACTTGTCACGTCAGCAAAATGGCCGAAAGACGGATGGTGAAATGCCCGTGATGGCTCGTATGCTGCGTGAAAGCTCCGGTTTTCGGAATGCATGGCGCGTCCGGGACAAGGATTGAGAAGACGTTGGGCCGTGCCGGCAGTGTAGCAGGCCCCGAGGGAGAGAACGATGCGGGATATCCTCGATCAACTCGAAGATCGCCGGGCGCAGGCGCGGCTCGGTGGCGGCACGAAGCGCATCGAGGCGCAGCATGCCAAGGGCAAGCTGACGGCGCGTGAGCGCATCGAGCTGCTGCTCGATCATGGCAGTTTCGAGGAGTTCGATATGTTCGTGCAGCATCGCTGCGTCGATTTCGGCATGGACAAGGGCGAGAAAATCCCCGGCGACGGCGTTGTCACCGGGTGGGGCACGGTCAACGGGCGCAAGGTTTTCGTTTTTGCCAAGGATTTCACCGTCCTCGGCGGCTCGCTGTCCGAGACGCATGCGCAGAAGGTTGGGAAAATTCAGGAAATGGCGCTGCGCATGCGCGCGCCGATCATCGGGCTCTATGATTCCGGTGGTGCGCGTATCCAGGAGGGCGTGGCTTCGCTCGCCGGCTACGCGGATATCTTCAAGCGCAACGTGACGGCTTCGGGCGTCATCCCGCAGATTTCCGTCATCATGGGGCCGTGCGCGGGGGGCGATGTTTATTCGCCCGCGATGACCGATTTCATCTTCATGGTGCGCGACACTTCCTACATGTATGTCACCGGCCCGGATGTGGTGAAAACCGTGACGAACGAGATCGTCACCCACGAGGAACTCGGCGGTGCCTCGATCCACACCACAAAATCCTCGATCTCGGATGGCGCTTTCGACAACGATGTCGAGGCGCTGCTTCAGATTCGCCGCCTCATTGATTTCCTGCCCGCAAACAATCTCGACGGCGTGCCGGAATGGCCTTCCGAGGATGATCCCCTGCGCCGCGATGCGAGCCTCGACACCCTGATCCCTGACAATGCCAACCAGCCCTACGACATGAAGGAGCTGATCGGAAAGATCGTTGACGAGGGCGATTTCTACGAGCTTTCCGCGAAGCACGCGGGCAATATCATCACCGGCTTCGGCCGCATCGAGGGCCGCACGGTCGGCATCGTTGCCAACCAGCCGATGGTGCTGGCGGGCGTGCTCGACTCGGACGCTTCCCGCAAGGCCGCGCGCTTCGTGCGCTACTGCGATGCGTTTGAAATCCCGATCGTCACCTTCGTCGATGTGCCGGGCTTCCTGCCGGGCACAGCGCAGGAATACGGCGGGTTGATCAAGCACGGCGCGAAGCTGCTGTTCGCCTATTCGCAGGCCACCGTGCCGCTCGTCACCTGCATCACTCGCAAGGCGTTCGGCGGGGCGTATGACGTGATGGCGTCGAAGCACATCGGCGGCGATGTCAACTACGC
The DNA here is from genome assembly GCA_009773635.1 of Beijerinckiaceae bacterium. Taxonomy (GTDB): domain Bacteria; phylum Pseudomonadota; class Alphaproteobacteria; order Rhizobiales; family Beijerinckiaceae; genus Rhabdaerophilum. Next base: position 15,133 of record WSYC01000009.1, read on the forward strand.
CTGGCCGACGGCGCAGATCGCCGTGATGGGCGCGAAAGGTGCGGTGGAGATCATCTTCCGCGGCGGCACACCCGAAGAGATCGAGCAGCGCACGAAGGAATACGAAGCACGCTTCCTCTCGCCCTTCGTGGCGGCCGAGCGTGGCTATATCGATGAGGTCATCATGCCGCACTCGACCCGTGCCCGCATTTCCCGCGCGCTCGCCATGCTCCGCACCAAAAAGGTCGAGCAGCCCTGGCGCAAGCACGACAACATGCCGCTGTGATCGATATGAAGAATGTGACCTTCAGAGAGGCAATACCGGAGGACGGGGCAGGGATGCTCGCGGTCCATCTCGCGGCGATCCGGGCCATCGATGATCGGTTCTATGGTCCGGAAATTCGTGAGAGTTGGGCCTACGGTCTCAAGGCGGAGGGCTATGCGCGGAGCGTAGCGGGAGGGGAACAGATCGACGTGGCGATCCGGAACCCGGATGAAGTTCTCGCTTTTTGCGGCAGGCAAGATGGCGAATTATTTGGGTTGTTTGTGCACCCAAAAGCGCAAGGTCTTGGAATTGGGACGGTGTTTCTAGATCGAGTTGAGATGCAATTTGCTGCGGAAGGGCGCAGCGATGTTGAATTGGATGCCGCCTTGAATGCGCAGAGTTTCTACGAGGCACGAGGCTGGAAGCTCATTGGCATTCACGAAAAGAAAACGCGTGGCGGGCTGATGCAGCGTGTGGCTCGAATGGCCAAAAACCTCAAAATTCAAAGCATGATGCGCGGCAGTGAAGGGTAAGAAATGTTCAAGAAAATCCTGATCGCCAATCGCGGTGAAATCGCCTGCCGGATCATCAAGACCGCGCGGAAAATGGGCATCAAAACCGTTGCCGTCTATTCCGATGCAGACAAGGACGCGATGCATGTCGCGATGGCGGATGAGGCCGTCAACATCGGCCCGCCGGCGGCCGCCGAGAGCTATCTCGTCATCGAGAAGATCATCGACGCCTGCAAGAAGACGGGCGCTGAGGCGGTTCATCCCGGCTACGGCTTCCTCTCCGAGCGCGAGGCGTTTGCCCATGCGCTCAAAGCCGCCGGCATCACCTTCATCGGCCCGAACGCCCATGCCATCGCAGCAATGGGCGACAAGATCGAATCGAAGAAAGCGGCGGCGGCGGCAGGTGTTTCGACCGTTCCCGGTTACCTCGGCGAAATCGCGGATGCCGCCCATGCGCGGGCCATCGCGGAGGAAATCGGTTATCCCGTGATGCTGAAGGCGTCGGCCGGCGGCGGCGGCAAGGGCATGCGCATCGCGTGGAACGCCGAGGAGGTGCAGGAAGGTTTCGACCGGTCGAAATCGGAAGCCGCCTCGTCCTTCGGCGACGACCGGATGTTCGTTGAGAAGTTCATCGTCAATCCGCGCCATATCGAAATTCAGGTGCTCGGCGACAAGCACGGCAACGTCATCCATCTCGGTGAACGCGAATGCTCGGTGCAGCGCCGCAATCAGAAGGTCGTGGAAGAGGCACCGTCGCCGCTGCTTGACGAGGCAACCCGCGCCAAGATGGGTGCGCAGGCCGTCGCCCTCGCAAAGGCCGTGAATTACGACACCGCCGGCACGGTGGAATTTGTCGCCGGGCAGGACAAGAGCTTCTACTTCCTCGAAATGAATACCCGGCTTCAGGTCGAGCATCCCGTGACCGAGATGATCACCGGGCTGGACCTTGTGGAAGAGATGATCCGCGTCGCCTATGGCGAGAAGCTGCGGTATCAGCAGAGCGACATCAAGCTCACCGGCTGGGCGGTCGAAAGCCGCATCTATGCCGAAGACCCCACCCGCAACTTCCTGCCCTCGATCGGTCGCCTCACGCGTTATCGCCCGCCGGCGGAAGGCCAGTTCGGCGTCGTTACCGTGCGCAACGATACCGGTGTCGAGGAGGGCGGGCAGATTTCGATGTTCTACGATCCCATGATCGCCAAGCTTGTGACGCACGCGCCGACGCGGATCGAGGCCATCGAAAGTCAGGCGCGCGCGCTCGACGGTTTCGCCATTGACGGCATCCGCCACAACATCCCGTTCCTCGCGACGCTGATGGCGCATCCGCGCTGGAAGGAAGCGCGGCTTTCCACCGGCTTCATCGCTGAGGAATTCCCCGAAGGCTTCTCGGTGCCGATGCCCTCCGGCGAGCAGGCGCAGCGGCTGGCGGCGATCGCGGCGGGTATTGATCACACGCTGAACGCCCGCAAGCGCGGGATTTCCGGCCAGATGCCGACGACGAAGCCCGTCGCCTTCGAAGCGGAGCGGATCGTCGTGCTCGGCCAGCATGGCGCGGCACAATCCTTCGCTGTCAGCGTCGAGGACGGGCCGGGTGAAACCGTCATCCGCTTCGGTGAGACGCGCGTGGTTCTGGTCACGCACTGGCTGCCGGGCGATCTTGTCTGGAACGGCACGGTTGCCGGTCAGGATATGGCGGTTCAGGTTTCCGCGATCCCGAACGGCGTGCGGCTCAGCCAAGGCGGCGCGGCGGCGGATATCCGGGTCTATACGCCGCGCGAGGCGGCGTTCGCGGCCCTGATGCTGGAGAAGAAGGGCGCGGATACCTCGAAGGTGCTGCTGTGCCCGATGCCGGGGCTGGTTAAATCCATCGCGGTTGTTGTGGGGCAGGAGGTCAAGGCCGGCGAAACGCTGGCGGTGGTCGAGGCGATGAAAATGGAAAACGTGCTGCGCGCCGAGCGGGATGTTACCGTGAAAATGCTGAAGGCCAAGGCCGGGGACAGCCTCGCGGTCGATGCCGTCATCATGGAGTTTGCCTGATGGATTTTGCCAGCGCCTTTCCGAAAGCAACCCACAGCGAATGGCGCGAGGCGGTGGACCGCGTTCTCAAGGGCGCGGACTTCGAGAAGGTGCTCGTCGGGCGCACGGCCGACGGCATCGCCATCATGCCGTTGCACCCCCGGCGCGCGGATGCCGGGCCGATCGCGGGCGCGCGCGGCGCAAACCGCTGGCGGATCACGGCGCGGCTCGATGATCCCAACGCCGAGCGCGGCAATGGCCTGATCCATGACGATCTCCTCGGCGGGGCTGATAGCATCGCGCTCACCTTCGCCGGCTCACCGCAGGCGCGCGGCTTCGGCCTGCGTGATGCCTCTTCGCCAAGCGTCACCGCCTGCCGGGTGCAACGCTGGATGTCGATTTCGGGTTGCAGCCGCTGGCCGATTTCGCAGTGACCGGGCGGATGCCGCTCGGATTTGCCGTGCTGATGAACAATCTGCGCGACATCATCAGCCACCTGCAGGGCGACGGCTTCAAGGGTCCGTTCCTGCGCTGCGATGGCCGGCCGTTCCATGAAGCCGGGGCCAGTGAGGCGCAGGAACTTGCGGCCGTGATCGCGCAAGGTGCCGCGTATCTCCGTGGGCTCAAGGCAAAAGGCACCCCGCTGGATGATGCCGCCGCGATGCTCTCGTTCACGCTCACGGCGGATGATGACCAGTTCATCACCATCGCGAAATTCCGCGCGCTGCGCCTCCTCTGGGCACAGATCGAGACGGCGATCGGCCTGCCGGCGCGCCCGATCCGCATCCATGGCGAAACCGCCTGGCGCATGCTGACGCGGCGCGATCCGCATGTGAATATCCTGCGCGCGACGATTGCGTGCTTCGCAGCCGGCATCGGCGGCGCGGATTCCGTGCTGGTTGAACCGTTCACGGCGGCGCTCGGACTGCCGGATGGCGCGGCACGGCGGCTTGCCCGCAACACCAGCCTCATTCTCCTTGAGGAATCGAACCTCCACCGCACGATCGATCCTGCAGCCGGGGCGGGCGGTATCGAAGCCCTGACGGATGATCTTGCGGTCAAGGCCTGGGGGTTGTTCCAGCTCGTCGAGGCGCAGCGGCACGAGGGCGAGGCCGGAATGGTCGCGGCACTCGGCAACGGGTTCGTCGCCGAGATGGTGCGGGACAGCGTCGATGCTCGGACCAAGGACATTGGCACGCGCCGCCTGCCGATCACCGGCGTCAGCGAGTTTCCGAACAGCGCCGAGGTGCCGGTCGAGGTGCTGGCGCCGCTGGTGCCCAAGCCTTCCGAGACGCCGTTTCCCGCGCAGCGGCTGGCCGAACCTTTCGAAGCCCTCCGGGACCGCGCCGATGCCCACGCCGCGAAAACCGGCACCCGCCCGGCGATCTTTCTCGCCAATCTCGGCCGGGTCGCGGATTTCACCGTGCGGGCGATGTTCGCCAAGAACCTCTTCGAGGTCGGCGGCTTTGCGGTGATCATGAACGACGGCTTTGCGGATGCTGAAGGCAGCACCGATAGTGCCGCGCTTGTTGCCGCCTTCAGGGCTTCGGGGGCCGCTTTCGCCTGCCTTGCCTCTTCGGATGCTGTCTATTTCGCACCGGCTCAGGAAGCACTCCACCCGGACGATACACTGGCCGAGGATGTTGCGCGCCAGCTTCGCCATGCTGGCGCGGAAGCGTTGCTGCTGGCGGGGAGACCCGGCAAGCACGAAACGCGCCTCAAGGAGGCGGGCATTGCCAATTACGCTTATGCAGGCTGCAATGTGCTGGCGTTGCTCACAACGCTCCTCGGCCTTGCCGGCGCCTGAAAGGAAGGTTCGGAACCATGCATACGATACCTGACTTTTCCACCATTCCCTTCGCGCGTTCCGCAACCGCCGCTGCGGCCAGTGAAGCTGAAGCCTGGGCAACGCCCGAGGGCATCGCCATTCCGCCGCTGACCCTTGAGGCCGACCTCAAGGGCCTCACCGCGCTCGACACCTACCCCGGTCTGGCGCCCTTTGTGCGCGGACCCTACCCGACGATGTACGTCAACCAGCCATGGACGATCCGGCAATACGCCGGGTTTTCGACGGCGGAGGATTCGAACGCCTTCTACCGCCGCAATCTTGCTGCCGGGCAGAAAGGGCTTTCGGTCGCCTTCGATCTTGCGACGCATCGCGGCTATGATTCCGATCACCCGCGTGTGGCCGGCGATGTCGGCATGGCCGGTGTCGCGATCGACAGCATCTACGATATGCGGACGCTGTTCGACGGCATTCCGCTCGATCAGATGTCGGTGTCGATGACGATGAACGGTGCGGTGCTGCCCGTTCTCGCGCTCTATATCGTCGCGGCGGAGGAACAGGGCGTCTCCCCCGAGAAGCTCTCCGGCACGATCCAGAATGACATTCTGAAGGAGTTCATGGTCCGCAATACCTACATCTACCCGCCGGAAGGGTCGATGCGGATCATCTCGGATATCTTCGCCTATACGGCCCGGAACATGCCGAAGTTCAACTCGATCTCGATTTCCGGCTACCACATGCAGGAAGCCGGCGCGACGCAGGACCTCGAGCTCGCCTATACGCTTGCCGATGGCGTCGAATATCTCCGGGCCGGCATCGCGGCGGGCATGGATGTCGATACGTTTGCGCCGCGGCTGTCGTTCTTCTGGGCGATCGGCATGAATTTCTTCATGGAAGTCGCCAAGATGCGTGCCGCACGCCTGATCTGGGCGAACCTCGTGAAGGGGTTCAGTCCCAGGAGCCTGAAATCGCTGCCGCTGCGCACGCATTGCCAGACGTCTGGCTGGTCGCTCACCGCGCAGGATGTTTACAACAACGCCATCCGCACCTGCGTTGAAGCGATGGCGGCCACGCAAGGGCATACGCAATCGCTGCACACCAATGCGCTCGACGAGGCGCTGGCGCTGCCGACGGATTTCTCGGCGCGCATTGCGCGCAACACCCAGCTTCTCATCCAGCAGGAAGCCGGCACCAACCGCATCATCGATCCCTGGGGCGGTTCGCGCATGGTGGAAAAGCTGACGGCGGATCTCGCCCAGCGCGCCTGGGGGCATATCCGGGAAGTCGAAAAGCTCGGCGGCATGGCCAAAGCCATCGAGGCTGGCATCCCCAAGCTCCGCATCGAGGAAGCTGCCGCCCGCACACAGGGCCGGATCGATTCCGGCGAACAGACCATCATCGGCGTCAACAAATACATCCTCGAAAACGAGAAGCCGTTCGACGTTCTCAAGGTGGATAACGCCGCCGTCCGCGCCATGCAGATCGAGAAGCTCAACCGTCTGAAGGCCGAGCGGAACAGCGATGACGTCAAGCAGGCGCTGGCTGCGCTGGAGCATGCCGCGCGCACAAAAACCGGCAATCTCCTCGCGCTGGCGGTTGTCGCCGCACGCGCGAAGGCAACGGTCGGCGAGATCAGTCTTGCGCTTGAACGCGCGTTTTCGCGCCACAAGGCCGAGATCAAGACGATCTCCGGCGTCTACCGCGACTCGGTCGGCGAGAAGAACCCGGCGGTGCAGCGCGTCTCCGGCATGACACGCGCCTTTGCCGAAAACGATGGCCGCCTGCCGAAAATCCTCGTCGCGAAGATGGGGCAGGACGGGCATGATCGCGGCCAGAAGGTGATCGCCTCGGCGTTTGCCGACCTCGGGTTCGATGTCGAGATCGGCCCGCTGTTCGCCACCCCGGAGGAAGCCGCAGCGCAGGCTGCTGATGGCAATGCGCATATCATCGGCGTCTCCAGCCTTGCGGCGGGGCATCTCACGCTGGTTCCGGCGCTCAAAGCGGCGCTGGAGAAGGTCGGGCGGCCCGATATCATGATCGTCGTCGGCGGGGTCATTCCACCGCAGGATTTCCAGGCGTTGCTCGATGCCGGGGCGGCGGCGATCTTCCCGCCCGGCACGGTGATCGCGGATGCCGCGGAGAAGCTGCTCGACGGGCTCAACCGCAAACTCGGTTACGCCCAGCCCAAGGTGGCGTGAGCAGGTGTCATTCCCGACGCGGCGAAGCCGTGAGCGGGAATCCAGCTTCATTCGTTATTGTTTCCCTGGATTCCCGTCCGATGCTTTGCATCGCCGGGAATGACACTGGTGTATGAATGTCGGAATGAGCTAACCCGCCGAAAAAATTGCCCTAGATACGGATGCAGGCTTTCCGTTGCTCCGCTAACCACTATATTCGTCCGTCGGCTATAGGTGCCAACGGAGATAAATATGCCTTGGAAAAATGATTCGGAGTCCCAATATCGAGCAGGATATGAAGAAGGTGCTCTGGCATTGCTTAACGAATTCAGAGGAGAATTGTCTCCTAGCGCTTTGAAACGAATAGAAATATGGACTAAGGATCTAGACGGCTGGCGCGTGGATGCTCGGCAACAAGTAGCAGCGGGCAAGAAGCCCGCCAAGAAGACGCCCCCCGTTCTTTGAATTCTCGAAATTAAGGTCTATTTCTCATGCCTCCATATCGCTCTCGCACCACCACGCATGGCCGCAACATGGCCGGCGCCCGCGGCCTCTGGCGCGCGACGGGCATGAAAGATGGCGATTTCGGCAAGCCGATCATCGCGGTCTGCAATTCGTTCACGCAGTTCGTGCCGGGGCATGTGCATCTGCACCCCCTCGGGCAGCTTGTCGCGCGCGAGATCGAGCGCGCAGGCGGGGTCGCGAAGGAGTTCAATACCATCGCGGTCGATGACGGCATCGCGATGGGGCATGATGGCATGCTCTATTCGCTGCCTAGCCGTGAGATCATCGCGGATTCGATCGAGTATATGGTCAATGCGCATTGTGCCGATGCCATGGTGTGCATCTCCAACTGCGACAAGATCACGCCCGGCATGCTGATGGCGGCGATGCGGCTCAACATCCCCTGCGTTTTCGTATCCGGCGGGCCGATGGAGGCCGGCAAGGTCACGATCAAAGGCAAGGAACGCGCGATCGACCTGATCGACGCCATGGTCTATGCCGCCGATGACAGCTATTCCGACGCCGAAGTCCAGAGCATGGAACAGGCAGCGTGCCCGACCTGCGGCTCGTGCTCGGGCATGTTCACCGCCAACTCGATGAACTGCCTCACCGAGGCGCTGGGCCTCGCGCTGCCGGGCAACGGCACGGTGCTCGCGACGCACGCTGACCGCAAGCGCCTCTTCGTCGAGGCCGGGCATTTGATCGTCGATCTCGCCAAGCGCTATTACGAGCAGAACGACGAGAGTGTGCTGCCGCGCTCTATCGCCGGTTTCAAGGCGTTCGAGAACGCCATGACGCTCGATATCGCGATGGGTGGTTCGACCAACACCGTGCTGCATCTGCTGGCGGCGGCGCACGAGGCCGAACTCGATTTCACGATGAAAGATATCGACCGCCTCTCGCGCAAGGTGCCGGTGGTCTGCAAGGTCGCGCCTGCGGTGGCCGATGTGCACGTCGAGGATGTGCATCGCGCCGGCGGCATCATGGGGATTCTGGGTGAACTCGATCGCGCCGGACTGCTGCACGCCGAATGCGGCGCGGTTCATGCCGAGAGCCTCGGTGCGGCGCTCGCCCGCTGGGATATCAAGCGCTCGAACTCGCCGGATGTCGCGACCTTCTTCAAGGCCGCGCCGGGCGGTGTGCCCTCGCAGACCGCCTTCAGCCAGGAAGCGCGCTGGAAGGATCTCGATACGGACCGCGACACGGGCGTGATCCGCAACGCCGCGCATGCCTTCTCGAAGGATGGGGGTCTCGCGGTGCTCTATGGCAACATCGCGCCGGATGGCTCGATCGTGAAGACGGCGGGCGTGGACCCGGAGGCGCTGACCTTCACCGGCCGCGCGCGCATCTTCGAAAGCCAGGATGCGTCGATCCTCGGCATTCTCAACGGCGATGTCGTGGCGGGTGATGTCGTGCTGATCCGTTACGAAGGTCCGAAGGGCGGGCCGGGCATGCAGGAAATGCTCTACCCGACGAGCTATCTCAAATCGAAAAAGCTCGGCAAGGTCTGCGCGCTCATCACCGACGGGCGCTTCTCCGGCGGTTCCTCGGGCCTATCGATCGGCCATATCTCGCCGGAAGCCGCCTCGGGCGGGCCGATCGGGCTCGCGCGCGAAGGCGATATCATCGAGATCGATATCCCCGCGCGCCGCATCCACCTCAAGGTGTCCGATGAGGAGCTGGCGGCGCGGCGCAAGGAGCAGGATGCCAAGGGCTGGAAGCCGGCGGCTCCGCGCAAGCGCAACGTGACGACGGCGCTGAAAGCCTATGGCCTGATGGCGTCGAGCGCGGACAAGGGTGCGGTGCGCATCCTGCCGGAAGAGTGAGGCCACGGACTGTCATTTCCGGCGGCATGCAGTGCCGGACGGGAATCTGGAACTGAGGTTCACGTGGAAGATGGATTCCCGCCCGCCCTCCGGGCGTCGGGAATGACACTGTGCGTCGTCAGGGTGTTTCTTGCGGGGTCGGCACGCGATAGGCGGTCGTCGATTTCACGCGCTCCATCGCAAAACGCGAGGTCACATTCTTGAGCGGCACGGCCTCGATCAACCGCTTGTAGAACGCATCGTAGCTCGCCATATCCGCGACCACGACGCGCAGCATGTAGTCGACGTCTCCGGCCATGCGGTAAAGCTCCATCACCTCCGGCATCGCGCCGACAAGCCGCGCGAAGTTCTGTAGCCACGGCGCGGAATGATCAGCGGATTCGATCTGCACGAAAACCGTCAGTCCGAGCCCGATCTTTTCCGGCGAGACGATGGCTACTCGCCGGGTGATGACTCCCGTTGCCTCAAGGCGCTGCACGCGTTTCCAGCACGGGGTTTGCGAGAGGCCCACCCGGTTCGACAGTTCGGCGAGGCTGATCGTGCAATCCTCCTGCAGCGCAGTCAGGATCTTGCGGTCGATTGCGTCCATGCTTGAAATTCCAGCGAATGAGAAAACATGAGAGAAGGATGTTCTAAAAACATCCCAGATTATCTTCGTCTACAGAAAATCGTTCTATTCGCGCGGCATCATGCGCATTGCGCCACCCGATCAGTCGTGGCGGCCTGCGCTGCTGCCAACCGCTCGCGCAGCACCGCGCCGATGAGCACGAGTGTCGGCCCCGGCGCTGTTTCCACTACGCGTGCCGGCAAGGCATCAAGCCGCGCGGTGATCTCGCGCTGGTTCGGTCGCGTCGCATACGTGATGGCGGTCGCCGGGGTTGCCCCCGGCAGGCCCGCCGCGATGGCCCGGGCCACGAAAGCGGCGAGCGTGCCGCGCGGCATGTAAAGCACCGTTGTCGCGCCGGGGTCGGCGATGGCCGCCCAGTTGATATCAGCCGGAAGTTTGCCATCCTCGCCATGCCCGGTGAGGAACTGGACACGGCGCGCGACCTTGCGTTCGGTGAGCGATATCCCGAGCGCGGCGGCAACGCCTTGCGCGGCGGTGATGCCGGGGATGATCTCAACCGCAATACTAGCCGCACGGCACGCGGCCAATTCCTCCGAGGCGCGGCCGAACACAAGCGGGTCGCCCCCCTTCAGCCGCACCACGCGCTTGCCCTGCCGCGCGAGGCGCACCATGACATCGTTGATCTCGCCCTGCTTGCAGGAGGGACCGTGCCCGGTCTTGCCGACAATCATGCGCTGGGCCTCGCGGCGGGCGAGTTCCAGCACTTCGGCGGAAACAAGATCGTCGAACAGGATGATATCCGCCGCCTGAAGCGCGCGGACCGCCTTCAGCGTCAGGAGGTCGGGGTCACCCGGCCCGGCGCCGACAAACGTCACCTGACCGGTCGCCGGCTGGTTTGCATCCCCCGCGAAAGCCTGCATCAGCGCATCGCGGTCGGCCTCCTCCGGCGCACGGTCGGGCGCGGCGAGGGCGCGACTGGTGAAGCGCTCCCAGAAGCGCCGCCTCAGCGCATAGTCCGGCCGTTTGGCCTGCACGAGCGGACGCCAATCGCGTGCCGCTTTGGCCCAGGCGGCGAGCCCGCGCGGCAGCAGGGCCTCGATCTTGGCACGAATGGCCTGCCCGAATACCGGTGCAGCGCCATCGGTCGAGATCGCGATCACGAGCGGCGAGCGGTTGACGATTGCGCCGAACTGGAAATCGCAGAACGCGGGATTGTCGATGATGTTGACGGGAACTCCGGCGTGTCGCGCTGCCGCAACGAAGCCCTCGATGTCGCGGGGATCATCGAGATCGGCGATCGCGAGCGCAGCGCCTTCCAGATCGCTTGGCCGCCAGGGACGAGGGGTGATCGCAAGCTGTCCGAAGCCTTCATCCTGTCGCCCGGCGAGGCTTTCCGCCAGCGCGGCGAAGGGGGCGATATCGGCGTCCTCACCGGCGAGAACAACGACATTCGCGCCGGCGGCCGCGAGGAGTTCCGCTTTCCAGCGTGCGCCCTCGGTCGCGCCGGCCAGAACGACACGTCGACCATGAAGTTTGTGAAACACCGGCAGTGTCGCGAGCGGGGCAATCCGGTCCGGCAAGGCGATGCCGGGCTTGCGGGCGGAGGGCTTGCGGGCGAGGAGCTTGGGGGCTGTGGTCATAGGATGCGCTCCGGCGGGAAGATCAGCCAGAGTGCGGTCATGGCGACGATCAGGAGCCTGAAGGCCCAGTCGATCAGCTGGATCGGCCGTTCCGGGGTCATATGCCGCCTCCATCGATGCCAAGGGCTGGCGGAACTGGGCGATGCCGCGTCGCCAACCCGAGTTGCCAGAGTCGATCATGCAGCACACGCAAAGCGGGCCTGAGAACGAGATCAGCAAACCCGGCTCCGAGCGCGATCGTCACGCTGCCGGTAACGGCCAGCGCGAGACCCGCGAACAGCAGGGCGCTGGCGATCCGCCAGCTGATGCGGTGCATGACCTCGTCGCGGCTCGCACCAGGCACGATCAATCCTGCCGCCAGCGCGATGCGCCCGAAAGCGGTGGCTCCTGCGCGTGCCTGAACGGTCTTCTTGTCTCCAGCATCGGCTGCGGTGTGTTCAACCGTGCCGAGCGCGACCGCTTCGTTGGTCAGCGGATCAATCAGCAGCAGGGAGCCGAGGGTCCGGCAGTCGGCGTATCGCGTGGCATAAATCGGGGTTTCGATGTGCAGCGTTGCGAGCCCGAGGGCATTCATGGCGAGTTCTGCGGCCGGGCGTTCGGTGTAATCGTGAACGTCGATAGCGTGATGCAGCGCAATGAGGCGCGCGCCGGTCACGGCCGTGCCGAGCTTGATGAGATAGGGTTTGCCGGGAACAACGGCGGTTTCGCTGAGCGCGAGCAACCGCGCTGTGACGCGCCGGGTAGCCTGCCCCGAGGCGACGAGAACATCGCCACGGCTGATATCGATCTCGTCTGCGAGGGTGAGCGTGACCGCCGCACCCGCGCCAGCTGATTGGGCATCTCCCGAGGGGGTGAGAATGCGGGCGATACGGCTCGTCCGGCCGCTCGGCAGCGCGACGATGCTGTCGCCGGGGCAGATCTCGCCGGAGGCGATGGTGCCGGAAAAGCCACGAAACTCCGCATTCGGGCGGTTGACCCACTGGATAGGCAGGCGAAATTTCGCATCCTCACCCGTCGATGTCTCGATGGTCTCAAGCAGGGTGAGGAGGCTCGGGCCAGAATACCACGGCATCATCGCCGAAGCCTTGGCCACGTTGTCGCCTTCGCGCGCCGAGAGCGGCACGAAATGGACAGTTGTAAACCCGAGGCCCGGGATCAGCGCGCGATAATCCGCCTCGATGCGCCTGAAGGTGGCCTCGTCGTAGCCGACGAGATCCATCTTGTTGATCGCGATGATGACATCGCGCACGCCGATCATCGAGACGATGCAGGAATGCCGCCGCGTCTGCGCCAGCAGTCCCTTGCGGGCATCAATGAGGATCACAGCGCAATCGGCGGTCGAGGCACCAGTCGCCATGTTGCGCGTGTATTGCTCGTGGCCGGGGGTATCCGCCGCAATGAAGGCGCGGTTGGCGGTCCCGAAGTAACGGTAGGCGACGTCGATGGTGATTCCCTGTTCGCGCTCGGCGGCAAGGCCATCGACGAGCAGTGCGAGATCCGGTGTATCGCCCGTAGTGCCGAAACGCCGGGAATCGTTCGCGAGGGCTTCGGCCTGATCCTCGAACACCGAATGGGTTTCCCAGAGCAAACGTCCAAGCAGCGTCGACTTGCCGTCATCCACCGAGCCGCAGGTGATGAAACGCAACAGCGATTTGGAGGCGGGTGCCGGAACCGGCGCAACGGCAGGTCCGAAGCCGGTCTCGGGTTGACGCTGGAGGGCAGCGGTGCGCATCAGAAATAGCCTTCCTGTTTCTTTTTCTCCATTGAGCTCGCGCCATCGGCATCGATGATCCGCCCCTGCCGCTCCGAGACACGGCTCGCCCGCATTTCTGCGAGAATGCCGGGGAGGGTTGCGGCCTCGCTCTCTACCGCGCCGGTGAGCGGGTAGCAGCCGAGCGTGCGAAAACGGACCATGCGGGTCTCGATCGTCTCGCCGGGCAGGAGAGTGAAACGCTCGTCATCCCGCAGGATCAGCGCGCCGTTGCGCACCACCACCGGGCGGGGCTTCGCGAAATAGAGCGGCACGACCGGGATATTTTCCTGGGCGATGTAGTCCCAGACGTCAGCCTCGGTCCAGTTCGAGAGCGGGAAGACGCGGAAGCTCTCGCCCTTCGCCTTCCGGGTGTTGAACAGCGCCCAGGGCTCCGGCCGCTGCGCTTTCGGGTCCCAGCGATGATCGGGGGTGCGCAGCGAGAAGACGCGCTCCTTGGCGCGGCTTTTTTCCTCGTCGCGCCGCGCGCCGCCGAAGGCCGCGTCGAAGCCGAATTTGTCGAGCGCCTGCTTCAGCCCTTGCGTCTTCATCACGTCCGTATGCACCGCCGAGCCATGGCTCTGCGGGCCGATGCCCTGCGCCAGCCCCTCCGGATTGATATGGACGAGGAGGTCCAGCCCCAGCCTTTTGGCCGTGGCATCGCGGAACTCGATCATCTCGCGGAACTTCCAGCCGGTATCCACATGCAGCAGCGGAAACGGCAGCTTGCCCGGCGCGAAAGCCTTCATCGCAAGATGCAGCAGCACGGCGGAATCCTTGCCGATCGAATAGAGCAGCACCGGCTTTTCGCAGGTGGCGGCAACCTCGCGCAGGATGAAGATCGCCTCGGCTTCGAGCTTCTGGAGATGGGTCAAGGGCTTCATGTCCGCGCCTCCACCAAAACGCCTGAACGCACTAGCTTGCCATCAGCCCCGACATGGAGGCCGCATTCCTTGGCGGCGTCGTTCTCCCACCACCAGCGCCCGGCGCGTTCGTCCTCGCCCGGCTGAAGCGCACGAGTGCAGGGCTGGCAGCCGATGGAGAGGAAGCCCTGCGCATGCAGCGGGTTCACCGGCACGGCATTCGCGCTCGCGAAGGCCACGGCCTTCTCGCGGCTCCAGTCGATCAGCGGGTTGACCTTGAGAAGCCCGAAGCCGGCATCAAACTCTGCTACGGACATCGAACCGCGGTTTGCAGATTGCCCGGCGCGCAGGCCCGTGATCCAGACTGCTGCACCGGCCAGCGCCCGCTTCAGCGGCTCGACCTTGCGTGCCCCGCAGCAGGCCTTGCGCGCCTCGACCGAGAGGACAAACCCGTTGATTCCCTGATCGGCAAGCAGGGCTTCCACGTGTTCGCGTTCAGGAACAAAACCCCGGATGCGCTGGCCGTAACGCATCTCGGTCTCGGCCCAGAGGGTGTAGGTGTCCGGAAACAGCCGGCCCGTATCGAGGGTTGCGACCTCGATATCGAGATTTTCTGAGAAGATAAGCTGCGTCAGCACCTGATCCTCAAGACCGAAGCTCGTCGTGAAGACGATCCGGCCCGCGATGCGGTCGCGAACCAGCTTCAGGCGCTCGAGCGGGGTCTTCGGCAGAAGCACGGCGGCGATGGTGGTGACATCAACCATTGCGCCCCTCCAGCCGCGCGGCGCGGCGCTGATCGAGAATGCTGGCCTCGCGGGCATAGCCACGCTGGTAGGTGGCGGAAAAGGCGGCGGCAGCCTTCACCCAGTGCTCGGCAGGCTGGCGCGCGGCATTGGCCTCCGGCAGTTCCACCTCGTCAAATCCGCAGGCGAGCGCATAGGCGAATTGATCCGCGATCAACGGACCGATCGCGCGCAGCGTGCCGGTAAATCCGTCCCGACGCAGCCGTTTTGCGAGGCTGAAGCCGCGCCCGTCGGCATAGGCCGGGAAAGCGATGCCGATCAGCGCCAGCGCGTCAAAATGCGGCGCCAGCGCCGCGATCTCGACCGTGTTGGCGATCTCGACGCCGATCTCCTGATCGCCGCGAACCGCGAGGACGGCGGGCAGATCAGCCAGAGAAACCAGAACGCACGGATGGTCTGTGGCTTCGCCGCTGTTGAAACGGTGGAATCGATCGGCGACAAAGCGCCCCCCGGCATCAAGCAGCGGCATGGTCGATCTCCTGCAGAAATGCTGCCTTGAACGGCGCGATGCCGAGCCGGCGAACGGTGTCGATGAAGGCTTCACCGGTGTTTCGCTGACCGAGATAGACCTCCACCAGCCGCTCGATGGCATCCGGCACTTCGGCGGCGGTGAGACCGGGGCCGAGGATATCGCCGAGCGCGGCGTTCTCGGTGGCATCGCCCCCGAGTGTGATCTGGTAGCTCTCCTCGCCGCGCTTCTCGAGCCCGAGAATACCGATATTGCCGACGTGGTGATGGCCGCAGGCGTTGATGCAGCCGGAAATCTTGATGCCGAGCGGGCCGATCTCGCGCTGCCGAGCCGGGTCTGCGAAGCGCTGCGACAGCGCCTGCGCGATGGGGATCGAGCGGGCCGTCGCCAGCGCGCAGTAATCGAGGCCGGGGCAGGCGATGATATCGGTGATGAGCCCGACATTGGCTTCCGCGAGCCGCGCGTTGCCGAGCGCTTTCCACACGGCGAAAAGATCATCCTGAGCCACATGCGGCAACACGAGGTTCTGCGCATGGGTGACGCGCAACTCGCCGAAGGAGTAACGCTCCGCGAGGCCTGCCGCCGCGCGCATCTGCTCCGAGGTCATGTCACCCGGCACCGCGCCGATGCCCTTGAGCGAGATCGTCAGGGCAGCATAGCCCGGAGCCTTGTGCGGGGTGACGTTGACATCAGCCCAGGCAGCGAATGCCGGGTTGGCTGCGCGCGCGGCCTGATAGGTCTGGCTCACCGCCGGGCGTTTCTCGTAAGGCGGGGCTGCGAAATACGCCGCGATGCGTGCCACTTCTTCCCGGTCAGCGTTGATTGTGGTGCGATCGAGTGCGGCGAATTCCGCTTCGACCCGCGCCTGGAATTCCTCGATCCCGATCTCATGGACGAGGATCTTCACCCGCGCCTTGTACTTGTTGTCGCGCCGCCCTTCGGCGTTGTAGACGCGCATCAGGGCTTCGAGATAGGCGAGGAGATCACCCTTCGGCAGGAAGTCGCGCACGACCTTGCCGATCATCGGCGTGCGGCCGAGCCCGCCACCGACGATGATCTCGTAGCCGGTCTCGCCGGCGGTGTTTCTGACGATGCGGAGGCCGATATCGTGCACCTTCACGGCTGCACGATCATGCGCCGCGCCGGTGACCGCGATCTTGAACTTGCGCGGCAGGTAACTGAACTCGGGGTGCGCGCTCGACCATTGCCGGATCAGCTCCGCCACCGGGCGCGGGTCCTCGATTTCATCGGCAGCGACGCCGGAGAACTGGTCCGCCGTCACGTTGCGGATGCAATTGCCGGAGGTCTGGATGCAGTGCATTTCGACATCAGCCAGAAGGTCGAGAATTTCCGGCACATCGCGCAACCGCGGCCAGTTGAACTGGAGGTTCTGCCGCGTGGTGAAATGGCCGTAGCCGCGATCGAACTTCTCACCGATCAGCGCGAGCTGGCGCAACTGACGCGCCGAAAGCGTGCCATAGGGAATGGCGATCCTGAGCATATAGGCGTGCAGTTGCAGGTAGACGCCGTTCTTCAGCCGGAGGGGCTTGAACTCGTCCTCGGTAATGGCACCGGAAAGGCGACGGTTCACCTGATCACGGAACTGGGCGACCCGTTCGCGCACGAAGCGCTCGTCGAATTCATCATAGCGATACATGGTGTCTGCCTCAGGCTGCAAGTGCGCGGTAGAGGGTGAAAATCGAGAGCGTCATGATCAGTCCGCCAATCAGCACCATCAGCGCGCGGCGGTTGATGCGGTGCGTCAGTCTGGCGGCGAAAGGCGCAACAATGAGCCCGCCGAGAACCAACCCGGCGACGCTTTCCCAGTGCTGGATGCCGATCAGCACGGCGAAGGAAAAGCCGCTGGCCAGGGTGACGAAGAATTCAGCAGCATTGACCGAGCCGATTGTGGTCTTCGGCTCATGGCCGGAGCCGATCAGCGTCGTCGTCACCACCGGGCCCCAGCCGCCGCCGCCGACCGAATCGGCAAAACCGCCGAACAGCGCGACAGGGATGAGGCGATTGCCGATCACAGGTGTGAAGTGCACGGCCCTGAACGCCCGAAAGATGATGTAGAGCCCCATGAGCAGGAGATAGCCGGCGATCCAGGGGCGCAGTGTATTACCGTCGATCGATGTGACCAGCGCCACCCCGGTGACGGCACCGATAATGCCGGGAATGAGGATGCGTCCGAAGATGCGTTTGTCGATATTTCCAAGCCGCCAATGCGCCACGCCGGATGCCGCCGTAGTGAAGGCTTCCGCAACATGAACGGTTGCCGTTGCCGCCGCCGGAGAAATCCCGGTCGCCAGCAGCAGCGAATTCGACGTGATGCCATAGGCCATCCCGATCGCGCCATCGACGAGCTGCGCGGCAATCCCGACCCCCAGCGCCTTCAGGAAAGCCGCCAGATCGAACGACCCGGATGCACCGGAGCGGAAAATCCACAGGCTCAGGAACCCCGCGAACACCAGAATCACGGCGAGAGACAAGGCGCGCGCAATCCGGGGCGAGAGGCGCGCGATATGCGCCTCGTCGATTGCAAGGGCCGGGATGGAAAGCGTTGGTCCTGCGGGCTCAGTCATGGGCTGCGTCCCTGATCGCGGGGAACTCAGCCTGTTTGCCAAGATCGGGCCGGATGCTCGGCCCCAGGATCCTAAAGCGTTCGCGGAAGTGCCGAGGCACCGGGATGCCGGCATCGCTGATCTCGACATCGACGAGATAGGCATCCACCACATGGTTGCCGGCCATCGCGGTCCTGCCTTCGGCTTCAAGCGCGGTTGCGGATGCCGTGTCCTGCGCGATGAGCGCCTCGGTGGGATTGCGAGACCAGCCGGTCGCCGTGCGGAAGACGACATCGCCGTCGAGCAGGTCATTCGCGAGTAGAATGGCCGGGAGAGGGGGGAGCTTTGCGCTGGACATCAGTTGACCTCCGCCAAGGTGAGGGTGAGACCATCCAGTGCTTCCTCCCAGAGGATCTGGCAGGAGAGACGGGAGGTGGCCTCGATCGCCGGGAGTTCGTCGAGCTTGAGCAGCTCGTCCTCGCGTGCCGGGTGCAGTCGCCCCGCCCAGTCCGGTGCGACGATGACGTGGCAGGTCGCGCAGTCGCAGGCGCCGCCGCAGATTCCTTCGACACCGACGCCGTGGTCGCGCAGAATTTCCATCACGCGCCAGCCTTCCGCCCCTTCGAGCGTGTGGTTCCGGCCGTCGCGGTCGGTGACGTGAAGAACGGCCATGTTCATGCCGCCTTCGAGGTGTCGCCCACCTGCAAGCGCTGCTGCAGCTCGCTGGAGGAGGTGGTGTACTGGAAACGGAGTTTCTCCTCCGGTCGAACGACCTTGAACGCGGCGTGGCTCGCGAGCGCGGCCTCGTGAAAACCGGAGAGAATGAGCTTCAGTTTGCCGGGGTAATGATTGATGTCGCCGATGGCGAAAATACCCGGCGTCGTCGTCTGGAATTTCTCGGTGTCGACCCGGATCTGCTTGCCGTCCGCAAGATCGAGGCCCCAGTCGCCGATCGGGCCAAGCTCGATGGTCAGGCCGAAGAAGGCCAGCAGCCGCGTCGCAGGCAGGGTCTCGAGACCGGCCTTCGTCTTGATGGTGACGGCGTCAAGCTGCCCCGCCGCGCCCGACAGGGCGTGTAGATCACCCTCGACGAAGCGCAGCTTGCCCTCTGCTTCCAGTGCCCGCATCGCGGCCACCGACGCAGGGGCCGCCCGGAACCGGTCCGAGCGGTGCATCAGCGTCACGGATTTCGCATGACCGACCATGTCAATCGCCCAGTCGAGCGCGGAATCGCCGCCGCCGACCACGACGAGATCGCTCCCCGCGAACCGCGCCCGTTTACGAACGGCATAGAAGACCGAGGTGCCCTCGAAAGCGTCGAGCCCGTCAAGCTTCGGCTTGCGCGGCGCGAACGAGCCGGCACCGGCGGCGATGAAGATCGCCCCCGCATCGATCATCTCACCGTCGCTGGTCTGGAGCGTGAACCGTCCGTCCGCCCGCTTCTCAAGATGCGTGACCAGTTGGCCGAGCCGGAATTCCGGCGTAAACGGTGCGATCTGTTCGAGGAGCTTGTCGGTCAACTCCTGGCCAGAAATCACAGGCCAGGAGGGAATGTCGTAGATCGGCTTTTCCGGGTAAAGTTCGCTGCATTGCCCGCCGGGCTTGTCGAGCACGTCGATGACAACGGCTTTCAGCCCGAGAAGCCCGAGTTCGAACACGGCGAACAGGCCTGTGGGTCCTGCGCCGATAATCGCGACATCGGTGATGGTTGAGGTTGGATGGAGTGCCACGGCGAGCCCAGTTCGTTCGTTATTACGAACAAAATGGATACTATAAGCGCCGTTCTCTCTCAATTCGGGGTCTGTAGCCCCAGCTTTCAAAGATCGGTGACGATGGAGAATGTTTTTCTCCACCCATCCCGTCGGGTTCGAAATCGGCTAGGCAAGCCTCGCACGCATCCCTACGATATCCCGCAATTAATCCTGCATTGTGGTGATCGATGAAACCGAATTCCGTGCGTGACACTCTCGAAGCAGCACTTGCGGCCGCTGGCTCTGACCGAGCGCGGGCGGTATTCACGGCGTTGATGCCGGCGAGCGCCCGCGTTGAGGCCGATGCGGCCGATGCGCGCCAGCGCGCCGGAACGAGCCTCGGCCCGCTCGATGGCGTGGTCATCTCGGTGAAGGACCTCTTCGACATCAAAGGAGCCCGGACAACGGCAGGTTCAAAAATCCGGCAGACCACGAGCCCTGCAACCGCCGATGCGCCAGCGATTTCGCGATTGCGGCGTGCCGGTGCGGTGCTCATCGGGCGCACCAACATGAGCGAGTTTGCCTATTCCGGGCTCGGCCTCAACCCGCATTATGGCACGCCGGGCAGCGCCTTGGCCCCCGATCGTGCGCCGGGTGGCTCGACCTCCGGCGGCGCGGTGTCGGTAGCGCTCGGGCTGGCACGGCTGACGCTCGGCACGGATACCGGCGGTTCGACACGCATTCCCGCCGCGTTCAACGGCATTGTCGGCTTCAAGCCGACGAGCACGCGCGTGCCGAAGACCGGGTGTTTCCCGCTTTCGCATGCGCTCGACAGTATCGGCCCGCTCGGCCGGAGCGTTGCGGATTGCGCGGCGATGGATGCCATTCTTGCCGGTGACGAGGCCACCCCGCTGGCCGATGTCGCTATCGCCGGCCTGCGCATCGGTGTTCCGCGCGGGCTTTTGTTCGAGAATACCGAACCGGAGGTGATGCATGCCGTCGAAGCCGCGCTCGTGAAGCTGGAGAAGCGCGGCGCGCGGATCGTGGATATCGATATCGACGATCTCGTTCTGGCCACGCGTGCGGCACTCGGAATCGGCCCGATCGCCGCGTGTGAGGCTGCCCAGATCCATGCCGAAGCCATCGAATCCGTGCCGGATGATTTTGATCGGCGCGTTCTCGCCCGAATCCTGCTTGGACGTGATGTGCCCGCGTGGAAATACGTCGAGGCGGTGCAGCGACGTGAGGCGCTCAAGCCGGCCTTCTCCGCCCGCATCGGCGCGTGCGACGTTCTGGCGCTGCCGACCGCGCCGATCCTGCCGCCGTTGATCGCGCCACTGGAGGCGGATGACGCGCTTTTCCACGCGACGAACCTCCTTACCTTGCGCAACACCAGCCTCGGCAATTTCATGGATTGCCCGGCGCTCTCGCTGCCGCTGCCCGTCGATGGCCTGCCTGTCGGGCTGATGCTGATGGGCGCTACCGGCACGGACCGGCGGCTGTTCGCGATTGGGCAAGGGATCGAGGCAGTCCTGCGCTGATCACCTTCAGCCCGCGCTGACGGGCACGACGGTGGTGTGCTTCACGCGGCTGAGCGCGAAGCTCGATTCAATCGAGGCGACGCCTTCGAGCCGGCTCAGCTTGTCCTTGATGAAGCGCTCGTATTCAGCAAGGCTGCTGACAACGATACGCATCAGATAGTCGCGCGTGCCGGTCATCAGGTAGCATTCCATCACCTCCGGCCAGCGCGACACGGCGAGGGCGAAGCGTTCCAGTTCTTCCTCGCGCTGCCGTTCAAGCCGGATTGAGGCAAAGACATTGACCGCAAGCCCGACCCGGTTCTGGTCGACCACCGCGACATAGCCGGCAATGACACCGCGCTCCTCGAGCAGCTTGACCCGCCGCAGGCAGGGCGAGGGCGAAAGCCCCGCGCGCTCGGCAAGGTCCGTGATGGTGATCCGGCCGTTCTGTTGCAGCGCGTTCAGAATGCGGATGTCGATGGCGTCAAGCGCGATTGTGGCAGGATTTGCCATTCAGATCTCCAAAATATCGAAATCATGCTAATACCAACGCCGTGATTGGTCAAATTCGACAAGATCGGGCGTGGCGGTTGCGGTAGTCTTTGTGGTGAAGGAGTTCGCCATGCCCACATCCGATCCGCGCCTGCCCCTGCTCACCGAGATCGAGCGCCGCGTGCTCTGGCTGGCGGCGTGGACGATCCACAACGCCAACCACATCCGCGAAGCCGGCGAGGTGAAGGTCGGTGGGCACCAAGCCTCCTCGGCATCGATGGCCTCGATCATGAGCGCGCTGTATTTCGCGGCGCTCCGGCCCGAGGATCGTGTCGCGGTCAAACCGCACGCCTCGCCGATCTTCCATGCGATCCAGTATCTTGCCGGCAACCAGAGCCGCGAGAAGCTCGAAGCCTTCCGCTCCTACAAGGGCGCGCAGAGCTACCCCTCCCGCACCAAGGATGTCGATGACGTCGATTTCTCCACGGGTTCCGTGGGTCTCGGCGTCGCGCAGACGCTGTTCTCCTCCCTCGTGCAGGACTACGTGAAGGCGCACGGCTGGATGGCGGACAAGCCCGAGGGGCGGATGATCTCCCTCGTTGGCGATGCCGAGATGGACGAGGGTAATATCTATGAAGCGCTGATCGAGGGTTGGAAGCACGGGCTGCGCAACACCTGGTGGGTGGTCGATTACAATCGCCAGAGCCTCGATGCCGTCGTGCGCGAAGGCCTTTGGGAGAAGTTCGAATCGATGTTCCGCAATTTCGGCTGGGATGTCGTGATCGTGAAGAACGGCAAGCTGCAACTCGAAGCCTTCGCCGAGCCGGGCGGCGATGCGCTCCGGCGCTGGATCGACAGCTGCCCGAACCAGCTTTACTCAGCCCTGACGTTTCAGGGTGGCGCGGCCTGGCGCAAGCGGCTCCTCGATGAGATCGGCGATCAGGGCGATGTGGCACGCCTGATCGAGAAGCGGTCGGATGCCGAACTTGCCGCACTGATGGGCAATCTCGGCGGGCATGATCTGCCGAGCCTCGTTGAGGCTTTCGAGGCCGCGAAAACGCATGACCGGCCGGTGCTCTTCATCTGCTACACGGTCAAGGGGTTCGGGCTGCCGCTCGCCGGGCACAAGGACAACCACGCCGGATTGATGACGCCGACGCAGATGGAGGGCTTTCGTAAAGCCTGTAATGTGCGCGAAGGCGCCGAATGGGAGAAGTGGGAAGGCGCGCGCCTGCCCGCCGCCGATCTCCAGCGCTTTGTTGATGACGCGCCATTCTTCGCTGGAGGCCGCCGCCGCTATTCCGCGCCGAAGGTGCCGGTGCCGGAGGCACTGGCTTTCCCCGCGCCGTCGGGCAAGCCGGTCTCGACCCAGATGGGGTTCGGCCAGATCCTCAACGAAATCGCACGCGAGGACAGCGCGCTCGCAAGCCGCATTGTCACCACCGCGCCGGATGTCACGGTCTCGACCAACCTCGGGCCATGGGTCAACCGGCGCGGGTTGTTCGCGCGCGAAAGCATGGCGGATACGTTCAAGGCGGAACGCATTCCCTCGACCTACACCTGGGAATTCTCGCCCAAGGGCCAGCACCTCGAACTCGGCATCGCTGAATCGAATCTTTTCATCGCGCTCTCTGCATTTGGCTTGAGTCACTCGATCAACGGCGAGCGGCTGCTGCCCATCGGCACGGTCTATGATCCCTTCATCCTGCGTGCGGCGGATCAGCTCAACTATGCCTGCTATCAGGATGCGCGCTTCATGCTGGTCGCGACCCCTTCGGGCGTGTCGCTCGCTCCGGAAGGCGGCGCACATCAATCCATCGCGACGCCGCTCGTCGGCATGGCGCAGGACGGGTTGTGCTCGTTTGAACCGGCGTTCATCGACGAGCTTGCGGTGATGATGCGCTTCGGCTTCGACTACATGCAGCGGCAGGGGGGAGATGAATTGGGCGAGGCCGAACCCGATGCGCGCAGCTGGCTGCGGGACGCAACCGGCGGCTCGATTTACCTCCGGCTCTCGACCCGCCCGCTGGAACAACCAACGCGTGCCATGACGCCCGACCTCGCGCGTGACATCGTTGATGGCGCCTACTGGATGCGGAAGCCGGGTCCGAACGCGCAGGTTGTGGTGGCCTATACCGGCACGCTGGCGCCCGAAGCCATCGAGGCCATCGGCCTGATGGGCGAGGACCGGCGCGATGTCGGCCTGCTCGCCATCACCTCTGCAGACCGGCTCAATGCCGGCTGGACGGCGGCGCAGCGCGCGCGGGAAGCCGGGTACGGCCATGCGCAGAGCCATATCGAACGGTTGCTGGCCGATCTGCCGCCGCATTGCGCGCTGATCACCGTGATCGACGGCCACCCGGCGACGCTGGCCTGGCTTGGCTCGGTGCACGGCCATCGCACACGCTCGCTCGGCGTCGAGCATTTCGGGCAGACCGGCACGATCAGCGATCTCTATCGCCATTTCGGGATCGACGCCGCCGGCATCCTCAGCGCCGCCAGCGCGATGACCGGGGGACGCCCGATCCGGCATATCCGGGCCGTGTCCTGAACACCGGCCGGGCACTCCATTGCGGGCACCGGGACATTTCGCCTCGATAGCCTGACAGAAATGTCAGGAAAGGCTACCGCCTGTTCCCATCGTTTGGTAAACCCCTTGGGGGCATGCAGGTCCGAACAAACGGGGCTTGCGTTGGTGCGCACAAACAGAACGCGGGGAGAGTGGCGTGAATACAATCGATCTCAAGGGCCGGGTGGCCATTATCACCGGCGGTGCGCGTGGCATCGGCTATGCTGCCGCGGAACGGATGCTCGCCTCGGGTGCGACTGTCGCGCTGTGGGATGTCGATGCCAAGGCGCTCGATGCGGCAAAGGCGAGCCTCGGCGCGCTCGGCAAGGTCTCCGGTGATATCGTCGAGCTGACCGACGAATCCTCCATCGCTGCCGCGACAAATGCTGTTCTGGCCCGGCATGGCAAGATCGACATACTCGTCAACAATGCCGGCATCACCGGTGGCAATGCCAAGCTGTGGGAGCTGGCACCCGATGTCTGGCGCCGGGTGATCGATGTCAATCTCATCGGACCCTATCTCACCTGCCACGCCATTGTGCCGGCAATGATGAAGAACGGCTATGGCCGCATCGTCAACATCGCCTCGATTGCGGGCAAGGAGGGCAATCCCAATGCCTCGCATTATTCGGCGTCGAAGGCAGGGCTGATCGGGCTGACGAAATCACTCGCCAAGGAGTTGGCGACCGCGAACATCCTCGTCAACTGCATCACCCCGGCGGCGGCAAAGACCGAGATCTTCAACCAGATGAAGCAGGAGCATATCGATTTCATGCTCTCGAAAATCCCGATGAACCGCTTCCTCGAAGTCAAGGAGGCGGCATCAATGATTTGCTGGCTTGCCTCCGAGGATTGCGCCTTTTCCACCGGCGCGGTGTTCGATATTTCCGGCGGGCGGGCGACGTATTGAGCCTGCCGGGCACGGGGGAGGCCCACATGGCAGAAAACCCGGTCATCCGCCTTCTCGTCGATGCGGATGCCTGCCCGGTGAAGGATGAGGCCTACAAGGTCGCCGCGCGTTACGGCGTGAAGACCTTTGTTGTCGCCAACAGCGCTATCAATGTGCCGCGCGATCCCTTGATCGAGCGTGTGGTGGTGCCGGCGGGGCTTGATGTCGCCGATGACTGGATTGCCGAACGCGCCGCGCCCGGCATCGTTGTCATCACGGCGGATGTTCCGCTCGCGGCGCGCTGCGTCAAGGCCGGGGCGATCGTGCTCGCACCGAACGGCAAGGCGTTCAGCGAGCAATCCATCGGCATGGCGCTCGCCACGCGCAACCTGATGGACCAGCTGCGCTCCTCCGGTGAGATCACAGGAGGCCCGAAGCCGTTTGCCGCGAAGGATCGATCGGCGTTTCTCTCAGCGCTGGATCTGGCGTTCGTGCGGCTGAAGCGGGCGGGGTTCATGCCGGACCCGGCGTCCTAGCGGGCGGCCTCGACCGTGAAGGTGAACACCCCATCCTCGACCGAGAGCGCGAGTGTTCCGGGTTTCTTCTGCTCGATCTGCAGCGCGAGGATGCGGCGCGAGAGCTCCGGCAGCACCGCGTTGGTGAGGATGTTGTCGATCATCCGCCCGCCGCTTGCGGGATCGGTGCAGAGGCTGACGATCCGCTCGACCACCGCGTCATCATAGGTGAGGGCAGCGGCATGGTTGTCGCGCACGCGGCGCACGATCCGGTTGAGCTGGAGCCGCACGATGCCGCCGAGCATCTCCGGCGAGAGCGGGAAATACGGGATGGTGACGATGCGTCCGAGCAGCGCCGGAGGGAAGACTTCCAGCAGGTCCGGCTTCAGCGCGGCGGCAAGCTTTTCGATATCGCTGCGATATTCGTCCTTGCCGGCGAGGTGCATCAACCTGTCAGTGCCGACGTTCGAGGTCAGGATGATCAGCGTGTTGCGGAAATCGATCCGCCGTCCGGTGCCATCCTCCATCACGCCCTTGTCGAACACCTGGAAGAAAATCTCGTGCACATCCGGGTGGGCCTTTTCGACCTCGTCGAGCAGCACGACCGAATAGGGCTTGCGGCGCACGGCCTCGGTCAGCCTGCCGCCCTCACCATAGCCGACATAGCCGGGAGGCGCGCCCTTGAGCGTCGAGACGGTATGCGCCTCCTGGAACTCGCTCATGTTGATGGTGATGACGTTCTGCTCACCACCGTAGAGCGCTTCGGCGAGCGCCAGCGCGGTCTCGGTCTTGCCGACGCCGGAGGGGCCGCAGAGCATGAAGACGCCGATCGGCTTGTTGGGGTTGTCGAGTTTCGCGCGGCTGGTCTCGATCCGCTTGGCGATGGCGGCAAGGCCATGGCCCTGCCCGACGACGCGGCGGTTGAGGATCTCCGGCAGATCGAGCACCGCCTGGATATCGTCCTTGACCATGCGCCCGACCGGAATGCCGGTCCAATCCGAGACGATGGCGGCAACGGTATTCTCGTCGACATGCGGATAGATCATCCGGTCATCGGGCGGCAGGGTTTCAAGGTCGGTGAAACGCGTGCGCAAGGTGGCGAGCGCCGCAGTGCGATCCGCCTCGGAGGGTGCCGCGCCTTCCTTGCCGGCGAGGAAGGCGCGCAACGCGAGGATTTCATCGACCATCGCCTTTTCGGCGGCATGGGCGGCCTCGGCCTTCGCGAGCCGTTCGGTGAGGGTTGCGGTTTCCGCCGCGATTTCCTGAAGGCGCATCGCGTTATCGGCGCCGAGTTCGGCATCCTTTTCGAGCGCGGCCTTTTCGGCGGCGCGGGCGGTCAGCGCGTTGCGGCTCGCCTCGATCACGGCCGGGGTCGTGTTCTGCGAAATCGCGACACGGGCGCAGGCGGTGTCGAGCAGGCTGACGGCCTTGTCGGGGAGCTGCCGCGCGGGAATATAGCGCTGCGAGAGCGTCACTGCCGCGACGATGGCGGCGTCCGAAATGCGCACGCCGTGATGCTTTTCCATCGGGGCGAGAATGCCGCGCAGCATGTCGCAGCAGCGCTGCGTGTCCGGCTCATCGATCTGAACCGGCTGGAAGCGGCGGGTCAGCGCCGGGTCTTTCTCGATATACTGGCGGTATTCGCTCCAGGTGGTGGCGGCAATCGTGCGGAGCGTGCCGCGCGCAAGCGGCGGTTTCAGCAGGTTCGCGGCATCCCCGGTGCCGGCCGCGCCACCGGCGCCGATCAGCGTATGGGCTTCATCGATGAAGAGGATCACCGGCGTCGGGGAGGCCTGCACCTCGTCGATCACCGAGCGCAGGCGCTGCTCGAACTCGCCCTTCATGGAGGCGCCGGCCTGCATGAGCCCGACATCGAGCGCGCAAAGCCGCACGCCTTGCAGGGCCGGGGGCACATCGCCGGCGACGATGCGCTGCGCGAGGCCTTCGACCACCGCTGTCTTGCCGACGCCGGCCTCTCCGGTGAGGATCGGGTTGTTCTGGCGGCGGCGCAGCAGCACATCGATGATCTGGCGGATTTCGGCATCGCGGCCGAGGATAGGGTCCATCTTGCCCTCGCGGGCGCGGGCGGTGAGATCCTGGCTGAAGCGATCAAGCGCGGTGGTGCCCTTCGGGCCGCTTTCGGAGGCGATCCCCGCGCCATCGATCGGCCGCATGGCTTCTTCCACCGAGCGGGCGAGGATGCTGCGATGCTCGGCGGCGAGCGTATCGGCGTTGATCTTCTGGAACTCGGACGAGACGGCGTAAAGCGCCCGGCGCAACTCGTTCGATTTCAGCGCAGCGAGCAACGCATGGCCGGAGCGGATCTGCACCTCCCCGAAGAACAGCGTGGCGTAGTGCCAGCCGCGATCAAGGAGATCGACGAGTGCGTTCGAGACGCCGGGCATCTCGCTCTCGTTGCGGCGGAAGCCGTTGACGACATTCTGGCAATCCGCGAGCAGCCGGTTGCGATCGAGCTTGAAGTGATCCGCGATCACCGGGATATCGGTGCCCTCGGCCATGATGAGTGGCGTGAGCCAATGCGCCAGCTCGACATGGCGGTTGCCGGCGCTCTTGGCGAGCCGCATCGCCTGGATGAAGGCATCATAGCCAACCCGGTTGAGTTTTCCGGCAACGGTTTCGAGGCTGATATCGGCCATGGACGTGCATCCTTCAGGTGAGTGTCGGCGCAGTCATGCCAGCTTCGCGCTGCTCCGCGCGGTGCTTTTTCACACGCGAGTGCACATGAAAGCGCGCATCGCGGCGGATGGTCTCGCCATCCTCGGCCCAATCCGGCGCCATCCACGAGGTCCAGCCGAGGCGGCCGGATTTCCCGAGCACCATCGGGCGGGCAGCTTTGGCGGGCAGGGCGAGCTCCACATCCCAGTCGAGCGTTTCGCCGAGGTGGAAGGTGATGAGATCATCGAGGTTTTCGGCGCGCGGATTGCCGGGCAGGTAGGTCTCGTATTCCTCGAGCGTCGTTGCAAAGAGCCGGATGCGGAACTTGTCGGAGATCGAAAAAGTGCTCTTGCCGAGCATCAGGCTACCGCCAAGCGTCGCGCCGCTGCCACCGAGCCGGCTCTGGTCCTGTGGCGCGAGTTCGAGCCAGCTTCCGGTGAATTCCTCGATCTCGCAGCGGATGCGGAACGTGCCTGAGATCAGCGAGGCAACCCGAGAGGCGCTTTTCGCGTTTGAGGCCATCAGCCCGGCGAAGTGCAGTTTGACGGCGTCGGGCAGCGTATCGATATCGGTCGCGAGCGGCGAGCCGATGCCGATGGTCGAGCCGATGTAGGCTCGGAAACGGTCATCCTTCGGCCGGTCCGCCTGCGCGATCGGCCGCGAATCCGCCCAGGCCCGGAAGAAGAGCTGCAGGAAGCGGTTGTTGAAG
Source organism: Beijerinckiaceae bacterium (assembly GCA_009773635.1). Classification (GTDB taxonomy): domain Bacteria; phylum Pseudomonadota; class Alphaproteobacteria; order Rhizobiales; family Beijerinckiaceae; genus Rhabdaerophilum. The sequence goes on from WSYC01000009.1 coordinate 43,916, forward strand.
AGATCCAGAAACCGCGGGAAAGCGTCGTCGCCGCGGATGAGATAGGTGTTCGCCTCATCCGTTGTCGTCAGCGGCAGCGCGCCCTGCGGGCCGAGCATGCCGAGGAACCGCACCAGCACGCGCAGGCGTTCTGGCGTGATTTCCTCAACCTTGCTCAGGTTCGAATCCGGGAAGACAAGGAAAGGGTCTTGTCCGAGCGTGATGTATTCGTCGCGCAGGGTTTCGCTGTCGCCGATGCGCGGCGCATTCTTGTTGCGCGCTTCGAGCGTGCGCATGGTTGCGAAGAAGTCGAACAGCTCCGGCGTCTCTTTCAGCGCGTCGCGCAGCGTCGACGGCAGCCGGGTCGTGGCGGGTTTGGCAGCTTTCTTTTTCATAGCACCGGCCTCTGGCCGAGGCGGGGTGCCCAGCGCATGATTTCACCACGCTCGACGGAGCGGATCACGGTCTGCGTGAAAGTGTTGAGGTGGACGTATTCGGCGAAGAACCGGTCGAGCACCGCGCCGAGCAGGAAAATGCCGGAGCCTTCGAAGGCCTTCTCATCAAAGGTGATGGTGACCTCGATGCCGCGCGCGACGCCTGCGCCCTCGCGGCGCTGGATGCGGCGCACCACCGGCTGACTTTCGATCGAGCGGATGCCCCAGATGCGCCGTTCCACCGTGCCATCGGCGACATCGGCGAAGATCAGCAGCGCTTCCTTGAGCATGCGCGCATCACCGCCGGCCTTCTCGCCGATCAACCCGAGATGGTTGAGGCTGAGGAGATTGAGGAGCCGCCAGAGCGTCGAGCCTGTCGACCAGGTTTCAACCCGGCCGCGCTTTTGCGTTGCGATCGGCTCGCGCGGGCTCGTCGGTCCGGCGATGCAGGAGATCGGAAGCTCGGTGTCGTCTAACAGGCGAAAATCGATCTGCCCCGAGCCTGTTGGCAGGAGTTCGGGCAGATGGCGGTTCGAGCACAGGGCGCGCACCGAGAGTTCCATCACGCCCTCGCTCTCGTCGGTGGCGAGCGGGGTCGTCACCGAGAGATACATGTCGGTGCCGGTGTAATCGGACGGCGTTCCGAAACGGCGTTCGTCGGCGGTGCGGCGGCGGGGAAGGCGGCGCACGGTGTAGGCGGAGCGGTCGTTCTCGCTCGCGCCGCCATCGAGCGAGGCGCCATAGAGCGGGGGCACGGCCACCTTGTCCTTGCCGCCGGGCCGATGCGCGTGCACCGCGAGGATGCGATGCGGCTCATAATCGAGCGGGCGCGAGCGATCCGGCACGACGTGGTATTCGTGCAGGCCCGGCTTTACCGAAAGCCGGTCGGTCGTCTTCTCGAAGAGGTTGATCGCCGGGGCGGCATAGAGCGCGAAACTCTCCGTCGAGGCATAGGCGGCGAGGCGCGGGTTCACCTCGTCGAAGGTGAGCACGATCTCCATCGTGCGGGCCGGGATACGCGGCAGGATGCGCTCCAGCCCGACCAGCTCGAAGCCGAGGAACTTGCGCGGCAGGATGAAATATTCCCTGAGCTGCGCGAACCCCCGGAACATCCGGTTGTCGATCGGGAACAGTGCCTCGTCCGCCTCGAACCCCAGCGGGCGGATTTCAACGCCCGTGCCCGGCAGGACAACGGGATCGCCGAAGGCATCGAGATAACGGAAGTGCAGTGACACCCGGCGCGCAAAAATCTGCTCCATCAGCGCGATGGCATCGGCCTCGGCACCGAGGAAATGGATGGGGAGCGTCTTGGTGCGGCAGCCTGAGAACAGGGTGGTCGGATCGCCCGCAGGGACATCATCGGCGGGTTCGTTGGCGGCATCGGCCACCGAGCGATGCTTCAGCGTCAGCACAAGGCCGGCGGCGGAAGCGCTGGAGATCGGCACCTTGAGCGCCTGGATCGGTGCGGCGGTCGCGACATAGCGCGCGTCCTTGATCTCGAACGGCCACAGCGTCACCGAGCTTGAGAGCCGGAAGCGGCACGACACCGGGCGATCACGCAGGCGATGCACCGCCTCGATGATTTCAAGCCGCGGGATGATCCGGCCTTCCTGCAGCGCGGCGTCGCCGAACTGGGGCGAAAAGCGCACCATCGCGGCGGAGGGGGTCGGCGCCAGCGCATCCGGCAGCAACTGCTCAAGCAGGTTGCCGGTGAACTCGGGGAACTCGTGCTTGAGCTTGAGCTGCACGCGCGCGGCGAGGAACGCCGTGCCCTCGAGCAGGCCGGAGACCATCGGGTCCGCGCGCTCGCCGACGAGGCCGCCAAGGCGCTGGGCGATCTCGGGATATTCTTCCGAGAATTCCTTGGCCTGCTCGTTGAGCAGCAGGAGTTCGCGGTTGTAGAAATCGAGGAATTCGCGGTTCATGGTCACGCTGCCCGGCTGACGGAAATGGCACAATTGTCGACATCGATATCCGCGATGAACACCACGGGGATGTTGATCGGCTCGCATTGCAGATCGGCGGAAATCTCAAGCCTAACGGTCAAGGTTGGCTCGTCCACGCGGACGATCTGGCTGACGTGGATCGACTGGCCGATGAGGCGCGGCTCATACCGGCGAACGGCAGCCTCGACATCGCGGACGAGTGCGCCATTCGTGGCCTGATCGGCAAAACGTGCGTGAAGATCGCGCAAGCCGAAATTCAGGATCGAGCCGCGGACGGCATCGAACCCGTCGAGATCAACGGCGGATTCCAAGTTGATTGTATTGACGAGGGCGGAAAGATCACGCGCGACTTCCTCGCGCAGGGCCTGCTCGGTGATCGGGGCGCGGAGTGAACCGCGTGCTGCGACCGGCGGAACAGTTTTGGGCGATGTATCGGTCTTGTCGGCGCGGCGATTGAGGTAAAGCCGATCGGCATGCGCGCTGCGGAAGGCGTAAATGAGCGGAGGCGAAAGCCTGTCCTTGCCGATTGTCCTGCTCATGATGCACCTGCCCGCCGGTTTTCTGGTTTGTCTGCCGGAAGCGGGACTCTCCCGTCATTCCTGTTGGCGAGGGGCGGGCGACAACGCCCACCCCCTGAAGCAAAGCCAGCGGCTTACTTCTTCTTGTTCTTCGAGACGTCCCAGGCCACTTCGACCGCGCCCGAACCCGAGCCGGAAGACGTCTGCGGGGTGTAGATGACCTTGAACGACGAGAAGTTGATCGAGACGCTTTCGCTGACAAGATCATTGCCGTTCGAGCCCATGGTCTGCACCGAGGAAATCAGAACGTCTTCGAGTTCGATGACGTAGTAATCGAGGGGCTTGGTGCCACCGGCCTTGCGGCAGGTGATCTTCGCCTTCTTGATGTGGGCGCCTTCGCAGCACTTCAGCATCAACGTCGGCGAGACCTTGCAGGCGCTCTTGTTGATGTGAACGTCCTGCACCGAAACCTTGCCGGCGCCGGAGCCGGTCGCGACATGGGATGTGCCCTGCTGGGCCATGCCGAATGTCCAGGAATCGATGTCGATTGCGTTGGTCTTGATGGCGGATTCACCCTGAAAACCATCAATTTCGAGAAACATATCTACGGCCATGGATACCTCCTGTGTAAGCCGATTTCTGTGTAATACGGCGAGGTGTTGGGGGATGTGTGCTGCTGCACAGGGTGGGGTTGGTGCTAGAGCAATTTCAGTGAATTCGCATTCACTTCATTTGCTCTATCTTCTTGTTTTGTCGCATTTTCTTCACGCGAACCGGAATCCACTTCGCTTGAAAATGCTCTGGGTTCCGGCTCAGCCGGCTTTCGCCGGCAGCCGCGAGACGAGGCTCAGGCCAATGTCCATGCCTTCCAGCTGGTAGTGCGGGCGGAGCATGAACTTGGCGAAGTAGTAGCCAGGGTTCTCTTCGTTCTCGGTGATTTCGACCGAGGCTGCCGCGAGCGGACGGCGCGCCTTGGTTTCCTCGGTCGAGTTCACGGGATCCCCGTCGACATAGAGGTGGATCCAGTCGTTCAACCAGCGGGTCAGCTCTTCCTTGTTCTTGGTCGAGCCGATCTTGTCGCGCACCATGCACTTCAGATAATGCGCGAAGCGGGAGACCGCGAACATGTAGGGCAGGCGGGACGAGAGGTTGTCCGACGCCGTGGCTTCGTCCGTCATCTTCTTCTTGGGGCGGTAGACGGATTGCGCGCCGATGAACGCCGCCTTGTCCGAGTTCTTGCGGTGGACAAGCGGGATGAGACCCGACTTCGCAAGCTCCGCCTCGCGGCGGTCGGTGATGGCGATCTCGGTCGGGCACTTCAGGTCAACGCCACCGTCATCGGTCGGGAAGGTATGGACCGGCAGGTTGATGACCTCGCCACCCGATTCCACGCCACGGATGCGCGTCGTCCAGCCCCATTCCTTGTAGGCACGGTTGACGTTGGCAGCCATGGCATAGGCGGCGTTCATCCAGCCATACTTGGTGCCGTCATGACCATCGGTCTCTTCCTCGAAACCGAATTCCTCGACCGGATCGGATTTCGCGCCATAGGGCAGACGGGAGAGAACACGCGGCAGGCACAGTCCGAGATAGCGGGCGTCCTCGCTGTCGCGCAGGCTCTTCCAGGCCGCGTAATCCGGCGTCTCGAAGATGGTCGAAAGGTCGCGCGGGTCGGAGAGCTGGGTCCAGCTGTCCATGCCCATCAGCGTCGGGCTGGCACCGGCGAACAGCGGCGCATGCGCGCTGGCTGCGATCTTGGTCAGGCCGCGCATGAGCTGGATGTCCATCGGCTCGTGCGAGAACTGGTAGTCAGCCACCAGCGCGCCGAAGGGCTCGCCGCCGAGCTGGCCGAATTCCTGCTCGTAGACCTGCTTGAACATCGGGCTCTGGTCCCAACGGGCGCCGGGGTAGGTGCGCAGGTTGTTGTTCAGCTCGGTCTTGCCGACATTCATGAACTTGATCTTGAGCGTCGCATCCGTCTCCGAATTGAAGACGAGATAGTTGAGGCCGCGCCAGGCGCTTTCGATCTGCTGGAATTCCGGGGCGTGCAGGATCGCATTCATCTGGTCGGAGAGCTTCTCGTCGAGCCGGGCGATCATTTCGTCGATGGTTTCCAGCACGTCGTTCTTGACGAGTGACTGGTCCGCCAGCGCCTGGTTGACGAGCGTGGTGACCGCGTTCTCGACCTCGGTCGCGGCGCGCTCGTTGCGGGGTTTGAAGCTCTGCTTCAGGAGCGAGGTGAATTCCTCGACATCGGGGGTGGCGCCAGCTTCGACGCCTTTCTGGAGTTCGGTAGCCATGGTCTTGCCTCTTGAAGGGTTGTCGCGGGCGGGCGCGGAGCCTCAGCCTTTGCTGGTTTCGGAATTGGCGGTTTCGTCGGCGTCTTGCGCGGCCCGGTCCCGGAGCGCGGTCATCAGCGCGGGATCGGAGAGGAGTTCACGCAGCTTGTTCTCGGCGTTGACCTTGCCGTCCATGTAACGCTGGAGGTTCTTGAGCTGCTCGCGCGCCTCAAGGAGCTTGGCAACAGCCGGCACCTGACGGGCGACAGCGGTCGGCTTGAAGTCGTCCATTGTCTTGAACTCGAGGCTCACGCCGAGCTTCTGGCCATTCTCGGCGCCGAGCTTGTTGTCGACGCGGAAATCGATGGCCGGGTTGATCGCGCTCATGCGGCGGTCAAAGTTGTCCATGTCGATATCGAGGAACTTGCGCTGCGCGATCTCCGGCTTCTCGACCTTCGAGGCATTGCCGGAAAGGTCAGCCAGCACGCCCATGATGAACGGCAGTTCGACCAGCTTTTCAGCGTTGTAGGGATCTTCGTAGGTGATGTGGACGCGCGGCTTGCGGTTGCGCCGGATGAATTTCTGTCCGCTATCGCTCATGATGTCATTCCTTCTTTTGTCTGTCGTTTCCAGGGCCTGGACATTCGGTTTTGGTGTTTGCCCTCGGTGGACGGGGTGTCCGGACCGCGGGCATCGTTCAGAAATCTATCGCTCTTCGGACTGGTGAAGATGCGAGGCCGGCAGCAGTTCCTCGAGGACGGCAAGGAAATCCCGCCCGGCAAGGGCGCGGGCGCGGTCGAGGAGCAGGGGCAAGGGGCTCGAAGGCTCCTCCGACCGGTAGTAGCCGGCCACCTGCGCCATCAGATCGACAGCGTCGCGTTGAGAAAGGACCTTAAAGCGCTGCGGAATTGCCGCTGTGCGCCCGTGCACATTGGAGATTTCGGGTTCGAATTCCGTGTTTTCAGACGCTTTTTCAGCAGCTTCGTCGTCATCGAAGGAGGTCGGTTTGTCGTCCTGTGGTCCGGGATGCTCCTCGACATCGTTCTCCTCGTCGCCGTTCTCCTCCTCGGCGGCGCCGGGCGTCTCGAAGGCGGTGAGCTGCTCCATCGCGATGTTGAATCCCGCGCCGCGCCCGATACGGATGCTGGCGGCGGGAAAGGCATCCGGCATCAGCGTGCGCAAGGCTTCGATGAAGGAGACATCCGCGAGCTGGCGGCATTGCCGCACCAGCAGCAGGCCGGGCGATGAGGGCTCGTAGCGGGCAAGGTAGGCCGCCACCGCATCCAGCGCGCCCTTGGCGGCGGCCTGCGTCGTGATCGCGGTGGCAGATGCCGGGGATTTCTCGCCGTCTTCGCCGCGCGACATCGTGCCGGTCGCAGTGGCAGCCTGAGCCGGGCTGCGGCGGCCGATCTCGCCATCGAGCCAGGTGATCTGGTCGCCGACGAGCTTGCGCAGGTTCGGCAGGGCAAGATCGCGTCCTGCACCGAGGTGGGTTGCGAAGGAGGCGGCGATCGCACCGAGCCCGTCGCGCAGGGTCTGCAGGGCCGCGCGGCTGGCGGTGAGTTCCGCGATGTCGGCGCGTTCGAGCGCGGCGGCGATGGCGCTCGCCTGATGCGCATCCTCGTTCTCGCGCGGTTGCACGCTTCCGGCCGCAATCAGATGGTGGCGGAACGACACCCGGCCGAGATTGCGGCTTTCGAACAGCGGCGTTGCCTGAAGCGGCATTACCGAGTGCGGCATGTCGTCGAGCGCCATCAGCACACCGCGCCTGAGCTCGATATCATCCGCCGGATGCACCGCGTCCCACTGGCGGTTGAGGAGGTCGGCCATCCCCGCGACAACGCCCGCGAATTCCGGCAGGCGCCGGTCGAGGATCATCAGCTTGGCGACGAGCACCAGCACGCGCAGATCGCGCGAGCGCTTCAGCAGGGCGTCGGCGGCCTTGAATTCAGCCTCGAAGTTGATCTGGCTGCGCTCGAACTCTGCAAACGCCGAGGGCAGGACGCCCTCGACACGCGCGAGAAAGCCGAGGTGATCATCATCACCGGCAAGGTCGAGGTCGGGTCCGCACGCATCGTCTGCGAGTGCGGCGGCGCCGAACCATAGGGGTTCGATCTCACTCATCTGAGCAAAGTTCCTCGTTCGCGCCGCCCGGCGAACGAGGGCGCGGTGTTATGAAACGGAAAGTTTCGTCATCGGCTCGGGCGGGTCAGGCGCCTTATTGCGCCAGTCTTGTCTCGACGCGCCGGTTGGTCGCGTCGAGCGGGTTTTCGCTACGCGGCTTTGCGCTGCCGAAGGCTTTCGGCAGAACACGATCCCGCGGAATGCCGCGCGATTCGAGATACTGAACCACGGCCTCGGCGCGGCGGCGCGAGAGATCGAGGTTGTGCTCATCGCTGCCGCGGGCGTCCGTGTGGCCCTCAACCGCAAACCGCATCACCCTGAGGCGCGGGTCGACCAGTGCGGTGGCGAACTGGTCAAGGTTGCGCTGGGCCGCGTCGGTCAGTCGATCGGAATCGAGGCCGAACTGGATCAGAAGATCAAAGCTCGGCGCGTTCAGCGAGGCTGCGGAGGGCGGCGGCGCGGTGCGGCAGTCGGTCTCGGTGCCGATGCAGACCTTGCGCTCGGTGCCAAGGCCGCGCGGGGTGCCGAGCGCGCCGGAGAAGCGTTCAATGATCTGCTCTGCGGTGAAGGCCGGCTTGCCCTGGGCAAGGGCCAGACCGGGGGCTGTCAACAGCCCCGCGAACAGCAAACAAGCACTCAGCCGACGCATCTCGGGCATCCTCCGATTGATGTTTTCGCGCGAAAGATGGCGCATTCCCGGGGGCGCGTCAACGAAACCGGGGGTTGCGGGCGTTGGGGCGGACATGGTTCTGGTCTCCTCGTGTGCATTGGCCGGGCCTCATACGGATCGGCTGCATGGTCGCCATAAACCACACCGCACCGGGCGCAGGATGTGCTTCGTCACACTTCGGGAAGAGGCGCGAGCGGCAACACTGGGTCTCACAGGATCACGGCGCATGCTGTGCCGTGATCACTCCGATGACATCTCCGCGCGAGGCTCTCGCACGACATTGAGGAAGAACCATGGCCCGCACGCCAAACCAGGATCAAAGGCCGGCAACGCTGGAAACGCCCTTTGGCAAGGACGTGCTTTCTTTCGTGAGCCTTGACGCGCATGAGGGCATCAGCACGCTGTTCAGCTTCGAGATCGAGGCCGCCAGCAAGGATGCGGCGCTGGATTTCGACAAGGCGCTGGGGCGCAATTGCTGTGTCACCTATCGCACGCACAAGAACGCCGAGCGGCATTTCAACGGTGTGCTGACCTCCGCCGAATGGCTCGGCAAGCGCGCCGGCCTGCACCATTACCGGCTCAGGCTCGAACCCTGGCTCGCGCTGCTCGGATATACGGCCAACTGCCGGTTCTTCCAGCAGCTGAGCGTGGTCGACATTATCCGCAAGGTCTTTGCCGAAAGCGACTTCAACGACTTCGCCTTCCGGACCTCCGAGAGCTACGACCCCATTGAATATTGCGTCCAGTACCGCGAGACGAACCTCAATTTCGTCAGCCGCCTGATGGAGCGCTATGGCCTCTATTTCTTCTTCGAGCATTCGAAGGGCAAGCACGAGATGATCATCGCCGATGGCCGCTCGTCGCACCAGCCGGTCAAGAATCTCGCGAGCGTGCCGCTGCGGCACTCCGAGGCCAGCAATTTCCGTGATGAGCAATATCTCTCAGGCTGGACACCGACCCGCCGCTTCGAGACCGGCAAGGTTGCCCTGAACGACTACGACTATCTCAAGCCCAACGCGTCGCTGCTCGCGCAATCGAGCCAGCCGGGTGGCTACACCAAGGCTGACCTTGAAATCTACGATTATCACGCTTCCTACGATGAGCGCGGCAAGGGCGAAAAATTCGCCAAGTTCCGGCTCGAGGCGCGCCAATGCCTTGATTTCCGCCGCGAGGGTTCGGGCGATGCGCCCTCCATCACACCCGGCGGGTTGATCACACTGGCCGAGCATCAGGAAGGCGGCGAGAACCGCCAGTATCTCGTCGTCACCTGCCACCACCGGCTGGATGGCGATACCTACGGCTCCTCCGACCAGAGCGGCGGGGTTGGTTATCAAGGGCGCTATCTGTTCCAGCCGTCCGACCGGCCGTATCGCTCGCTGCTCCTCACGCCGAAGCCCTCGATCGCCGGGGTGCAGACCGCGAAAGTCGTCGGCAAGGAGGGCGAGGAGATCGATGTCGACGAGCACGGCCGCATCCTCGTGCAGTTCCACTGGGACAGGGACAAGAAGCAGTCCCGCCGCGTCCGCGTGGCGCAGACATGGTCCGGCAAGAGCTGGGGCGGCATCGTGCTGCCGCGCATCGGCATGGAGGTGGTCGTCGAGTTCATCGAGGGCGATCCGGATGCGCCGCTGGTCGTTGGTTGCGTTTATAACGGCGCGAACCCGCCACCCTTCGCCCTGCCGGAGAACAAGACGATCTCGGGTGTTAAATCGCGGTCCTCGAAAGGGGATAACGGCTACAACGAGCTCATTTTCGAGGACAAGACCAATCAGGAAAAGATCCGTATTCACGGCGAGAAGGACCTCGATGTCACCGTCAAGAACGCGGAGCACCGGGAGATCGGCCGCGAATTCAAGCCGGCGCGCGGCAAGGCCTCGTGTGAAACAGTGGTCAAGGCGGGCGATCATGTCCTCAAGGTCAAGACCGGCAACCGCAAGGTGTCAGTTGGCGGCAGCCAGACGGTTGATGTCACGGAGATGATCACCACCAAGGCCGGCGTTGCCATGCAGTTCAAGGTCGGTGCAAGCAAGATCATCATCACCTCCGCGGGCATCATCCTCGATGCGCCGACGATCACGATCAAGGGCAAGGCGGTCGCGACGGTCACCGCGCCGGTCACCAATATCGTCGGCTCGGGCCTGCTCACCCTCAAGGGTGGCTTCATGGGGATGGTGCTGTGATGAGCCGCATCCGGTTTGAAACCGTCGGGGATGTCTTCGAGGCGCTGCCGACACTCGCCGAGGATATCACCGCGCGTGGATCGGGCGAGGCCCCGCTTGCGTTCATGACGAGCCTCGTTGCCGGGGAAGACCCCGCCGAGGCGCTCGCGTTCTGCGCCTATGTGCTGCCGCGTCGCGAGGCCGTCGGCTGGTATTGCCGGTCGCTGCGCGCCATCAAGGTTGCGGCGATCAGCCCGAACGATCCGGCGTTGCGCCTGGCGGAAGCCTGGGTGCGCGAACCGGGCGAGGCGCTGCGCCTCGAAGCCCTCGCGCTCGTCGAGGAACTCGACAAGACCAGGCCCGCGAGCTGGGCCGCGATCGCGACAGCCTGGTCGGGCGGCTCGCTTGCGCCGGCGGAATTTGCCGGGCAGGCCACCCGCACTGCCGCGCCCTATCTCGTTGCCAAGGCCATTCAGGCCGGGTTTTCGATGCTCATCCCGCAGCTTCCTTCCGGCGAGCAGCGTGATACGATCCGGCTCTGCATCGACGAAGGGCTTCGGATTGCCGGGAGTGAAGGGCCATGAGCACCATCATGAAGCTTCGGCTGACCATCGAAAATCAGGATTCGCTGCCGGACGGTGGTCCGCTGACCTATACGCTCACCGGGCGGCGCGGCATCGACATCGGCCGGGATTCGCACCTTGACTGGGTGCTGCCTGATGCCTCGCGCGTGATTTCCGGCAAGCATTGCGAAATCCGGTTTCGGGAAGGCGGCTACTGGCTGCACGACGTCTCCAGCAACGGCACCTACCTCAACGGTGCCGCTTCGCGCCTCGCCGAGCCACGCCGGTTGCGCGAGGGCGACCGGCTCGAAATCGGCCCGTATCTGATCGCGGTTTCCGTGAGCGGCGATGACGCTGCCGGGGACGAACCGGTGCCCCCCTCGATCGGGAGCATCCGGCCGGTGCAGGCGATGCCCATGCAGGATCTCTGGGGTGTGGACGAGCCGGTCGCGCCGCATACGCCGGTGACGCGGGACCGCAGCGCGCGCCCGGTATCGGATTTCGATTTCATGGACAGCGCCGGGGATATCCCCGTGCCGATCGAGCCTGATCCGGTCGCAAAAGCGATCTGGCCCAATCCGGCAACGCCGGCTTCCGTGCCAAGCGATCTTGATTGGGGTCTGCCGCCCGCGGTGGTGAGCCCGCCTGTTCAGGTGGCCGAGGCTTTCGCCGAACCGCCCGCTGCTCCGGCGCAGATTGATGCACCACTCCCGCCGCGCGTTGTGCCTCCGGCCAACGTGGATGACAGCGCGCGCTTTATTGCCCTGTTCGAGAAGGGCGCCGGCCTGCCGCCGGGTGCGCTGAAGAGCCGCCCGCCGGAGGAACTCGCGGAAGAACTGGGCCGCATGATGCTGGCCGTCACCAGCGAGCTGAAGACCCTGATGCAGGCGCGTGCTGAGTCAAAGGGCGCGATGCGCAGCGCCAACCACACCAGCGTGCAGGCGCTCGACAACAACCCCATTCCCTTTGCGCCGACGGCGGAAGACGCCCTGCGCCTGATGCTCGCACGGCAGGGACGGAGCTATCTTTCCGGTGAGGCGGCGATCGCCAAAACCTTCGCCGCGCTCAAGGCGCATCAGATGGACACCTTCGTGGCCATGCAGGGCGCGCTCGACGGGCTGCTCCATGAACTCGATCCCACCGAAATCGAGCAGGCCGCCGAGCCCGACAGCGGCATCGAGAAGCTGCTCGGGGCCCGCAAGGCCCGGCTATGGGATCTCTATCGAACCCGCTGGCAGGCACTCTCGGTCAGTCACCCGGACGGGCTGCGCGGGGCGTTCATGAGCCTCTTCACCGCCCGGTATGACCGGCGCGCGGGGTCATAGGTCATCATCCCTCGGAACGCAGATACTGCCGGATAATTGTTACCCCGCCCGCCTCCGGCGCGAGGTCTTTTGCGAGGTCCGGGAAGACCTCCGAAGCGTAGCTGCGCGACCGGCCCTGAAGCGAGCGCGGCTTCTGCGGCGAGAGGATCACGATCACGAGCCGCGCACGCTTTTCCGCCCGCCCGGCAGGTATCGCCGGGAGCGTGATCGTGCTGTCGCGCGAACCGGGACGTGACTGGACGGGCAGCGCTTCCACGACACCATCATCATTGACGAGAACGGCGCTGGCGGTGCGGAAACCGACGCCGGCAATCACGCCCTCCAGGCTCTGCCCTGCCTTCGGGTTCAGGGTCGGGAAGCGGAGCTGTGCATCCCGGTTCTGGTCGCCCGGAATGGCCCGCAGAAACTCGACTGCCGGGCACTGGGCGGTGCTGACAGGCCGGAACTGGATATTCGCATCGAAGCCCATCGCGGCGGTAAATGCGGTGTCGAAGGCTTCGATCAGCCGCGAATCCGCGCCGAAGGCCTCGATATCGGCTTTGTTCGGTCCGGCGCTACGGAGCGAAACCGCGAGGCAGGGCATCGCCGGGTAGCGTGCCAGAAAAGCTTCCGCCGAACCGGCTCGTGGCGACGGGGGCGGAGGCGTGACCATCGCGACCGTTGGTGATGGCGGTGCCACCTCCGGTGTCACGGGCGGGCGAGGCAGGGTCGGCTGAGGCACGGGTGTTTCAACTGCCGTCGTCGTGGACAAGGTCGGCCGACCGATAACGGGCGGCGGCGGCAAGGCGGGAAGAGGATCGGCGGGAAGAGGATCGGCAGGCAGCGGATCGGTCGAGCCCGGCCCGGTTGCAGCCTGTTCAGGCGTGTCAGGATTATCGGGTGGCGGGGGCTCCTTGATCTGGAGCGTGGTCTTGTTGGCTGACAGAAGGCCGGGTTTGGGCAGCGGCAGATACGGATCACCGTCAAGGTCAGTCGTCCCGCCACTCCGACCCGTCAGGTTCGGCAGCCAGAACAGCGCGGCCGGAATGGCGGCCCCGGCGAGCAGGGTTGCGGCGACGGCGGCAACGATCAACCCGCGCGAGCGTCGAGGTCCCGTCTGCTGCGCGGCCTCGATCGCGCCAAGCTGGCCGCGGCGGCGGCGCGGCAGAATCCGTTCGTCCTGATCCGGATGAGAGGTTTGCCCGATTTCGGAAACGGCCGCGAGCGCGACCGGTTTGCCGATTGCTTGGGCTCGCGTGCGCACCTCGACCATGCTGGCAGGCCGGTCATCCGGCAGCGGCTGGAGCATGGCGGCAAGCAGGGGGGCGAGCGCAGGCGGCACTCCATCAAGCGCCGGCACGACCCGCCGGCGATCGATGGTTTCGGCGTGATTGCTGCCCATATCGATTGCCTTGCCGCCGGCGGCTTCGGCGATCACCAGCGCGAGGCTGTAGATATCCGATTTCGGCGTGACATCGCCGCCGAAGAGCCCGAGCTGTTCAGGCGAGACATAGCTGAATTTGCCGGCAAAGCTGTCGCCGATGACAGTTTCGGCACCAAAACGGGTCGATTTGGCGATACCGAAATCGATGATTTTCGCACGCCGAATGTCGCCTGCGGGAACAATCACATTGTCCGGCGACATATCACGGTGGACGATGCCGATCTCATGCGCCGCACCGAGCCCCGCCGCGAGGCGATCGAGCAGCAGGAGGCACTCCGGCAGGGGCAGCGGGCCGCGTTTCAAAATTTCCGACAGCGGTTCGCCATCGACGAATTCCATCGCCAGATACGGGCGGCGCAGATCGGGGTCGATGGCGACGACAAAATAGCGGATGATGGCGGCGTGGTTGAGGTGATGGAGCGCCGAGGCTTCCTTGCGGAACAGCGCGAGCGCGGCGTCATTGCCGACCATATCCGGCCGGATGACCTTGATCGCCACCGCGTCACCGGTTTCGATGACGTGGCCGCGATAGACCTCGCCCATGCCCCCCGTGGCGATCAGAAGGTCGATCTCATAGGTGCCGTTGAGGCGCGTTCCCGCGGGCAAGCCGCCGCTATCGGCAGCGCCGGCACGCACGGCAATGCGCGTGGCATCGACCGGGCTCTGTGCGTCATCCGCCATGGTGCGCCTTTCTCAAGGCCAGCTGCACGGTCTGCTCGCGCATCGGTCTTTCGCCGCGCGCCGGTTTATCAAGGCCCTCCCGTCGCTCTGATAGCGGGGAGGCCGGGCGAACGCCAACCAGAATGACCGTGACATTGTCGCTCGCCCCCTCGCGCAAGGTCGCGCCGATCAGCGCTTCCGCTGCCTCATCCAGCGAACGGCCGGAGAGTATCGACAGGATTTCGGCGTCGGAGAGATGGGTTGTCAACCCGTCCGAGCAGAGGAGGTAAATATCCCCCGACTGGATGGAGCCGCTCCTGTATTCGAGATCGACGGCATCGTCGACGCCGATGGCCCGTGTGATGACGTTGCGACGCGGCCAGACGCGGGCCTCTTCCGGGGTCAGCGTGCCCTGCCGCAAGAGGTCCGCCGCTTCGGTGTGATCGTCGGTCAGCAGCGTGAGTGCCCGGTCGCGCAGGCGGTAGATGCGGCTGTCGCCGGCCCAGGCGCACAGAAGTGCCTGATCGTGGATGAGCAATGCCGCGAGCGTGGTGCCGAGCGCGCTGCCGTTCTCCCGGACGAAGCGGCGCAGGGCGTGGTTGGCCCGTGTGACGCCCGCGTCGAAGGTGTCGCGGAATTCCATCAGGCTCGAAAATCCTGTCAGGCCGGTCAGGGCCTCGATCACGGTGCGGCTGGCGTGGCGTCCGTCCTTGAGGCCGCCGACGCCATCCGCCACGGCAAAAAGCCCCGCACCGGCATCGACGAGATAATCATCCTGATTTTCCTCGCGCACATGGCCGACGTGGCTGACGCCGCGTGCGTCGAGGATGAAGGGATCGAAAACTCCGGCTGGGGTCATGGCGCGTCTCCCGCAGGATCAAAGCGCCCGGATAGCATGGCAGCGAAGGTTTCGTCGCCAAGCAAGCTCGCCATGCCGATAAGGCGTGGTGGATAATCCTGCCCGCCGGAGGTCCACCAGCGCGAGGCGGAAGCCTCGGCGCGTCGGGTCTCGCTTGCAAGCAGCCGCTGCATCTGGCCTGTCATGAAGGCATCGGGAGACCCGCCTTCAGCGCCACCCGGCGAGATGAAGGCCGCCGGTTCAGCAGGGGGCACGTCGCGCGTTGGCGGCATCGGCAGGGCGTGCAGCGCCGCCAGAAAGGCGTCGTAGCTGGCGCCGGGTTCGAGCACGCTCAGGCAGAGCGTTTCGAGCGTAGCGAGCGCTGCCTCGGACCCGCTGTCACCGGGGGGCATGAAGCCGCGCCCCTCGGACGCGAGCGCCAGAACCGTCAGCGGGAAATAACGCCCGGCACCGTCGACGCTTGGCATCATCACGCCGATCGCTTCCCGGCCCAGCACTTTCGCGCCGCACCAGAACCGCCAGATCGGCGCGCTGAGAAACGCGCGGACCCAATCCCGGTCGAGCGTCTGCCGGCTCTGGGCGATACCGCGCTGGAGCCAGGCCTCCCAGGGGGAGAGCACCGCCTGCGGCAGGCCGACGGCAACAAAATCGCGTTTGGCGGGAAGTTTTCCGAAGATGCCGTATGTCACCTTTGCGTGGGGGGTGCCGAGGGTCATTGCGCCCCCGGGCAGCGGAATTCACGCAGGATGGTCGAGGTGATCGGGTTGATGCCGGCGGGGGCGTTGAGGGCATAGGCCACCTCGCCGCCGCTGGTCTGGAACCGCGCCATCACGGTTTCACCCGCGCGCTGCACGCTCGCACCATCCATGAGGCGGAAGAATCCCCACGGCCCGTCCTTGCGGGTCACGCTTTCACGGCCCGTGAAATCGCGGACGATGACGGCGGTCTTCTGCAGGCCGGCAGGGCCGGGCCACTGCATCTGCGTCGGGGCGACCGGCGCCTTCGGCTGGGCCGGCGGCGGGGTCGGCGCGCCGAAGATCGACTGGAACGGCGAGGGCGGCTGCGCGCCTTCCAGCGCATCCGTCGCGACGATCGCACCGTTCACTTCGAGCCGCACCTGGCTTGCGCCGGCGGGGATCGTCATATTGCGTGCCACGAACGCAAACCCCGCCGCGCCGGTGCGCAGATAGGTCTCGCGGATCGCCGCCGCGCGCTGGAAATCACGCAGGACGGCCGGCGAAAGCTGGCGACCGACGGGGCTCGTCGGGTTCCAGACCCATTCGCGTTTCGTCGTATCGGCGTAAGATGCGAGGTTGACCTGAAAGAAGCGGTCGATGACGCCGTTGGTCGCGAAGAGGCGCTCGAAATCCGGCACGGTGATCTCTGCTGCCGCACCTTTGGCGAAGGGATATTTGCCGGTGGTCGCGGCGCGGCAGACCTCGGTCACCTGCTCGGCGAGCGCGCGGTTGAGCCGGGCGACGGTCGAGCCGGTCGCGTCCTGATCGAAAGCGTTCGCGGCGCGTTGCAGCAGCACCGAGAACGGCGGCGGCAGGCGCGTCGTGTTGCCGCTGAGCGATTGCAGATGCGTGCGGAACATCTGCGATGCACCGGCGGCCTGGGCCGGGTCCTGCATCGCCATCAGGCTCTTGTGGATGTCCGAGAGGTTGGTGATGACGTCATCGATGATCTTGCGCCCGCCTTGCGCTTCCACGACGACATGCATCGGGCGGAAGGCGGCCTCGATCTCGGCGCCGGGCACCATGCCGGGCGGGAAGGGCAGCTTGGCAGGCGCGGGCGGCGGGGTTGAACCCGCAGGCTTCGGCTTCTCACGTGTCAGCTGGGTTTCGAGCTTGATGGACTCGAACAGCGCGATCAGCGGCGATGTCGCGCGGGCGGCGGCATCGAGCGCGACATAGCGCGGCCTGTCGGCGGTCAGCGCCTTGATGGAGAGCCGCGCGAGCGATTTCTCCCAGGTGCGGATGAATTCGGCATTGTAGCGTTGCAGCATCGCGGGCTCGAACTCGTCGAACTGGCGTTGCAGCGTCGCCTGATCGGCAACCGCGCCGAGGAGCTTGCGATCCTTCTCGACAATGCCGCGAACCTCTGCGAGGCGACCGAGGAAGATCTCGTGAAACCCGTCGTAGGTGAAGAGAAACGGCACACGGACGCTTTCCAGCCCTTCGCCGCCCTGGGCCTCGAACACGCGTTCGCCGTCCTGCCCGGCCTTGGCCTTGGCGTTCCAGTCCCGGCTCGCCTGCTGCGCGGCAAAGCCCCGCATCAGCTCGAAGCCGCGTTCGACGACGCCGAGGCGGCCGAGGGTTTTCTGCGTCTCCTGAATGAGCGCGTCATCGAGCGCGACGGCGCGTTCAGCCACCGGCGGATCGAAGGCCAGCATGGCGTCGAGGTGTTCGGTGAGTACGCGACGGCCATCCGCATTGGCAGCGCCCGGAAACAGGTTCTGCTCCCAATCGGCCTGAAGGAAGGTCTTCAGCTTGGCCTTGTCCATGGCTTCGCGACCGCCGAGCATCAGGTAAGCGGGCAGTGCCTGGAAGGCATAGCCGGCATCCTGCTCGCGGGCGCGCAGCTCGGTTTCGAGCCGGTAAATCAGGCGCGGCCGGAAGTGACGTTCGAGCGCATTGTGATACGCGGTTTCGGCCGCCGAATTCAGTCGTTCGCGCTGGCTGAGGCCGAAGGTCTCGGCGGTCGGTGTCGCCATGTCGCGTTCGGCATAGCCGCCGGGGAGCGCACGCAGGTGCTGGAGATGACGCAGCGGCCGGCTGAGATCACCGTCGCTGATGATCGTCTCGGCGCTGATATCCTCGCCGATCTGCTTGTAGCGCGTCGCGTTCTGGAAGGTCGCGCCAATCAGCCCGTCGTTGCGCGAATAGCTGATCCACCACGCGGCGAGCGCGCCGAAGGTGACGAGCGCCAGCGCCGCATAGGCTGCCATGCGCGCGATCGACATCCGTCTCACAGCCGCGCGGTTGGTCGAGACCCAGCCCGCTTCGCCGACAATGACGTTGGTGATGAGATCGGTGAGGAAGTAGCTCTTGCCGGTGCCGGAATAGCCGGCATCCGCGCGGTCTTCCGTGCCGAAGGAGCGGTTGAGCGCGCCGATCAGCCGGTCGATCGGCGTGCCCTGCTGGGTGCCGGAGGTGAAATAGAAGCCGCGCAGCGTCGCATTGGCGTGGTAGCGCGTCGGCTCGAAGATGCGCGAGAGGAAATCGGTGATCGCGCCCTTGCTCGCGGCCATCTGGCTCGGGAAGCCGAGCAGCTTGACCTTGGCGGCCGGCGTCGGCTCGTCCTGCAGGCGGTCCATCATGTCGAGGTTGAGGCGCTCGATCAGGAGGTCGAATTCCTCACCGACCTCGCCGACCCTGTTCTCGGTCTTGTCGTCGGTCTGGAAGGTCGCGCCCCACACCGCCTTGCGGCCGGTCTCGTTGAGATGGCCGAAGAATTCGCTGAACCCGGCAACAAGATCGGCCTTGGTGAACAGCGCATAGACCGGGAAATCCACCTTGAGTTCGTCATGTAGCTCGATGAGCCGCGCGCGGATGGCATCGGCATGCTGCTGGACGAGCGCCGGGCCGCCGGTGATCACATCTTCAAGGCTGATGCAGAGGAGGACGCCGTTGATCGGCTGGCGCGGGCGGTTCTCGCGCAGCAGCGTCAGGAAGGAGCGCCAGCTTTTCGCGTCGCCCTTCGCATCCGAATCCTGCGTCGTGTAGCGGCCGGCGGTATCGAGCAGCACGGCTTCCTCGGTGAACCACCAATCGCAATAACGCGTGCCGCCGACACCCGCGATCGCGGCGGGGGAGAGCCCGCGCGCCAGCGGGAACTTCAGCCCGGCATTGACCAGCGCCGTCGTCTTGCCGGCACCGGGCGGGCCGATGATGACATACCAGGGCAGGTCGTAGAGATAATCGCCGTTGGCGCTGCCGGTCTTGCGCAGGGTTGCGAGCGCATCTTTCATCCGCTCGCCGAGCACGGCGCCGTCGCCGGTTTCCTCGATGGTCTCGTCGGTTTCGCCAAGGCTCTTCTCGAGCTGCGCCTGCGCCTTCCTGCGCCTGAGGATTGCAAGGCCGATCAGGCCGCCGGTGATTGCGAGGATAAGCAGCACAAGGCTCAAGCGCACCCAGAGCGGATCGAACGGGTGAACGCCGCCGATCGCGACCAGCGGTCCGGCAAACCAGATCAGCAGACATAGGGCTGCAGCGCCAATGGCGGAAGCGAGCATGAGGAGAAGCATTCGGGTCGTCATGGCGTGCACTCGGTGCCGGAAATGGCGGGGTTAGAGCCTGTTGCGCGGAAGCGGAACCCGGTTTTGCACGACACCATGCAGCAAAACTGTGAGCTAGAGCACGGTCCCGATCCTGCCGGACCAAAACCTGCTTCAAGGGAGAATTTCGCGAGGGTGGATAATTCAGGGTTCACGGGCAATTCCTGTTTCATGGGCATGTCAGGAACGCGTCGTCGCGCGGGATGATGAGCTCGACGCGGCGGTTGCGCGCGCGGCCCTCGCTGGTGTCTTCGGCGGCGATGGGCTGGTCGGCGCCCTTGCCTTCGACGGTGATGCGGCCCGGCTCGGTGAAGCCCGGCTTGATGAGAGCCGCCACCGCCTGCGCCCGCTCCACCGAAAGGTGCCAGTTGGAGGGGAAGCGCGCCGTGGCGATGCGCGTCGAATCCGAATGGCCGACGATGCGGATCTGCCCCTTGTGCTTGTCGAGAATGGTGCCGATCCGCGAGCCGGTGGCCTTGAAGCTCTCAAGGATGTCGGCCTTGCCGGAGGCAAAGGAGGCGAAGGCTCCGACGCGCAGGATGACCGAGTTCGGGGTTTCGATCGCGGTGATGCGACCCGCTTCGATCTCGGTGGCGAGCGCCGTCTTCAGGCAGCCGAGCTGGCTGGAGGGGGGCGGCGGCGGTGGCGGGGGCACCGGCGCGCGGCGGGCGAGCGCGATGGTATCCGTCGGCACGAGGCGGCGGACTTCATCCGCCACCGTCTCCGACGAGGAGGCCAGCAGCAGCCGGAACCCGATGTAGACAGCGGCCATCACGACGGCCGAGACGGCAGCAACCGACCAGAGCGGCACGCGGAACCTTGCGACCTCGGGCGGCAGGTCCTGCCCTGGCCAATGCGGCGAAAGATCGAGCGTGGAGCGCGGGCGCACGCGGCGCAGCGTTTCATAGAGATTGCGCTGCACCGATTGCAGCGCCGCTGCCCCGCCCCCGGAGGTGCGGTGAATGCCCTGAAAGCCGATGGCAAGGCAGACATAGAGCAGTTCAAGCAGGTCGTGGTTCGCGAGCGGATCGGCTTTGGCCTTGTCGAGCATTTCGAAGAAGCGCACGCCGCCGACCCGCTCGCCGAAGAAGCGCGAGAGCATGGAGAACTGCGTCCAGATCTGGCGATCCTCGGAGGGGATGTTCTGGACGATATCATCCGCTGTTGCCGCCAGTGCGTATTTCGCGCTTTGCGTCATCTCCGGCGAGATGCCTTCGGCGCGCACGTCCTTCTCGAAGGCCTCGATGGCGCTTGCGACCTGATCCATCAGATCGGCGAAGCGGGCGTGCATCAGCGATGCGCGCAGCCGCCCGAGCAGCAGCAGGATCGGTCCTGCCGCTTCCAGCAGGATATTCTCGTTCGGCGCGATCGGCACATCGCGGCGCAGGAGCATCGCCTGGCCGGGTGCGCGGGATGCTGCCGGGATCGCAGGCTGGCTGGCCTCGCGCGTGCCGCCCCAGTCCACGGCGCCGGCTTCTTGCGAGACCGATGCGGCGGGCGCGGGGGTTGGCGCAGCGCGCCGTCCGCCCGGATTGGGGGAGATGATCGTCCGGTCCGAGCGGAACGGGTCGTCTGGGGGCTTGCCGGTCATGTTGCTCTCCCCTTACGGCCGGTCGCCGAGAATGGCCCAGAATTCCAGCTCAAGGTCCGGCCACATGCCGGAGAAGTGGAAGCCGACAGCGCTCGCGGTCGAGAATTCCGACCACAGCGGCGAGGTCCGGTCGAGCAGGAAGTAGACGTGATCCGCCATCACGCGGAGCTGCGGCGGCGGCGTCGGCATGTGGATCAGCGGCACGCCCGGCAGATGCGCATGCACGATGTCGTTCATCTTGGTGTTCGGGCCGACCTTGAACAGCTGCGGGAACTGCGCCTGAATTTCGGTGAGCGGACGGCGTGCGGAAACCTCCACCACGAAGTTCGCGTTGCGGAACAGCGAGCGGTCCTTGATCGTGGAGACGAAGGCGTTGTCTGCCCGTTCGATGAGATCAAGGCGGATCGCCCGGCGGCCGTAGCGCACCGAGAGGAATTCCTGGATATCGTCAATCAGCGGGCGGAAGGTCGCTTCGAGATCGTCGTGATCATAGGGTGGGTATTCCTTGGCGAGCCGGCCCGGCGTCGCGAAGGTCGCAAGCTCCCCGGCCATGTGCAGCAGCTCGACATAGAGCCGCTCGGGGTGGGAATAGCGCGACGCCTTGAGGTGCCGGAGCACGCCGATGTGGCGGTTGAGAAGCTGGAGAACGAAGTAATCCACCGTCTGGAGCCCGCCGCCGGCGGAAGGATCGGCGGCGTAGCGCGAGAGCTCCTCGAGCTTGTTCGACATCCAGCCGGAAATGCGGTCGAGCCAGCCTTCGACAGTGGCATGGGCCTGGCTGATCAGCACCGGCGGAACGTAGCGATCATCGAAGACGATCGCCTTGTCCTTCACCTCAAGAATGCGGGCGATGCCGATCGAGACATGGCCGGGCTTCGGCGTCTTGCGCAGGTCGAAGCCGAGGCGCGGGAAGGCGATATCGATCGCTTCCTCGACGCGGATGGTGGAATTGGAATCGATGATGGTTTCGCTCGCCGCGACGAACCGGCTGCCGCTGTCGGTGCGGCCGGCGTCGATCTCGCGGGTGTTGGGCGCGATGATAGGCAGTGACAGCCACACCATATGCTTTGCGGCGTTGGCGGGAATCTCGATCGGGGCGGGCAGGGGGCCGTCTGCCGGCAGATCGAACGGGGTTCCATCCGGCATGATCCCGCTTGCGGAGCGGATGGCGAACTTGCTCTGCTGGGCAAGGTCACGATCGATTTCAAGATGCGAGAAGCCCCAGGGATAGGGCGTTACATGCCGCGTGCGCGTCTCAACCAGCCGCTCGTGATAGCGATCCGCCTGCTGAAGATGATGGGGGCGAAGGAACAACCCTTCCGACCATGCGACTTTTCCGAACCACGACATATGAACCTGCCCAATTTATCCTTGATTCCGGCACCTTGAGACAACGCCGATGACCTGATCCTGCCCGGACCAGCATCCTGTTGCTGTATGCGAACGCACATTCCGAGGTCGGCATGCGCCAGGTTCGCGCGGGACTGCCGGGACGCCCGTCTGCCTGAGAATAGCGCAATCGGTGCTGGAGCGCACTTTGCTCGAACCGGAAATGCCGAGAATGGCGATTCATTGAGCGGTATTTGCCCGCAGGAGATCTCGACATGGGAATCATGAAGACGACCAAGGAAGCGAAGGCTGCCTACGACCGTTTGAAGAAATGGAAGAAGACGGCCAAGGAATACTACCAGACAGCCAAGAACCTTCTGGATGAAGACACCCGCTCCGGTGAGATTTTCAAACAGGGTCTGAAGCACGCCATGAAGCTCGCGGAGAAATACTCCGGCCTGCCGCTCACGAAGCACCCGTATTTCGAGTATCACAAGAAGCACCTTGAGATTCTCGTGGGGGTGATGACCGCATCGGATACCAGCGAGAATGCGATGAAGGCGCTCGATCAGGCGGTCGGCGCCGCCGATTCAGCTGCCGTGCTGGCCACGCAGATCAAGGGTCTCAACGACCGCAAGAACCGGCTCAAGCTGTTCTATGTGCATTTCCTCGAAGACATCTTCGAAACCTACAAGAACCTGAGCATCCTGCCAACGCAAGCCCGGGCGGATCTCATGGAGATGGGCATGTCGGAGGCTGATCTGCGTGCGGAAGCCGAGGGGGCAATCTACGCTTATCGGGCTGCGGTGGCGGAACTTTTCTTCGATTCGCTCACTCTCCTCGCCATGGTCGATACCGAGTATCGTGCCGCCGAAGCGGCGCACAAGCGCTTCACCTCGAAGCTGGAGAAGCTCTCCGGCAGCAGCAAGACGCATAATTATATCGCCGGCAAAGGCACTGAATACCGGCGCGACCTCGAAGCAGCCTTGCGCGCCGGTGATGATGCCAATAACCGCAGCGCGCCAGGCGTCCGCTACGAGGCAATTAAAGATCCGTCGGCCTATGCCATGCAGCAGCGTGATCTTGTCCAGGATGTGGTCGACCGGCTGGCGCGGTTCTGCGATCTCGCGATGACGAGCGAGTTGATCTACCCTGTCTCGTTCAAGCTCAGGGTCAGCGATCTCTAGCGCGCCGACTCTACCCCGCGTTTCAACCGGCCGATCTGCACGTCTCGAAGGTGCAAGATCGGCCTTTGCGTGATCGCGCCCCGATGCCATAAAACAGCATCGCGGGGTATCGAGACGCCGTAGCGCAGACAGCATCCCAGGGATCGCCATGCAGATTGATCGCGCTATCCTGTTCGCCGATGTCGAGGGCAGCGTCCAGCTGTTCCGGCGGTTGGGGGACGTGCGCGCCCTGGCACTGATCGAGGACAGCCAAAGGCTCACGACCGGCGCCATCGTTCGGCGCGGTGGCAAGGTCATCAAGTCGATCGGTGATGGCCTGATGGCCTCCTTTCCCGATATGACCACCGCCTGCGAGGCGGCGATCCTCGCGCAGCAGGGCATGGCGGAGATCGAGAAGGCCGCCGAAGCCAGTTCCCTTCGCCTGCGCATCGGCATCCACGCCGGGCCGGTGATCGAAACGGCGGATGACTGCTTCGGCGACACCGTCAATATCGCCGCCCGCCTCAGTGCGGTTGCGAATGGCGGCGAGATCGTCGTCAGCACCCAGATCGGCGCCGGGTTGCCAGCCTTTCTCACGCCCATGCTGAGGCGCCTCGGCACGGTCTCGCTCAAGGGGGTTGGCGAGGGCGTTGCCGTCTCGGAAATTCTGTGGTCGCACGATCCGGCGGTTACGGTTCTCCCGCATGATATTGCGAAAGCAACGGTCGCGCCGGGCCGTGTGCGCCTTGAGCTGGCGAGTGGCACGGGCCAGCGCTGGCGCTCCCAGTTCGGTGGCGGCAAGGTCTCGGTCGGCCGCGGAGATACCCATCAGTTCGTTCTGACGGACCCGCGCGCCTCGCGCGATCACGCGACGATTCAGTTGACCGGGGAACAATGGGTTCTCTCCGATCACAGCACCAACGGCACGTTTGTCGTCTTTGCCGGAGAAGGCGCCATGTCTCTCCGGCGCAAGGAGCTGGTCCTGCACGGGCTGGGCGCGATCGGCTTCGGCTTCGATCCCGCACAGGAAAGTGCCGAGGCGCTGCGGTTTACGGTGTTCGCGACAAAAGCACGATCCTCGCCCTGATTGTCCCAGGGCGAGGATTATCCGGTGCAAGAGATTATCCGGTGCAAGAATTGTCTGGCGCGGCCCGGGGGGCAGCCGGAGGGGGAAAGGCGCGGCTCCG
Organism: Beijerinckiaceae bacterium; assembly: GCA_009773635.1. GTDB lineage: Bacteria > Pseudomonadota > Alphaproteobacteria > Rhizobiales > Beijerinckiaceae > Rhabdaerophilum. Next base: position 68,407 of record WSYC01000009.1, read on the forward strand.
GTTCTCTTACCAGCCGCCACCACCGCCGTTGCCGCTATTGCCGCCGCTGCTATTGCCGCCACCGGAGAGGCTGCCACCTGCGGGGTTGTAGCCGCCTGTCGCGGCCGGCTGACCAACCGGCGCCGCTGCTGTGCGAGCAGGAGCCGCGGCACGCCGGGCGCGTGGCGCTTCCTCTTCGACGAGATAGCGCGGCTGGTTGCGCGGCGCGGCATAGCGGGCGCGGGGTTGGGCATAGACCTCGCGCGCGGCCAGATCCGGCCGACGGGAATTGATGCCTTCATCCGGATTGAAGCCAACCTGTGCCACGCGATACACCGGAGCACCGTAGCGGGCGGTGCGGGCATTGTAGGCTTCCTCGGCCGTGCACCCGCCGACAGCAAGGCTGGCAAGCGCCGCCAGAGCGAGACCTTTCGGCCTGAAGAGCGTCAGATGTTTCATCGCAGGGTACTCCATGGTTCCCGATAGTATGAACGGAAGGTGGCGTCTCGTCGCCACCCATTCTCGAAATAAAGTGAACATCACGCTGTGCGGTAGATCACAGTTTGTTGGCGTTTCGACCGACAGTGCGGCCTCGACTGCCAGAACAGGTCAAACTCCTAGAACAAGTCAAGACGCGGGTTGCGCCGCTCCCAGGCGAGGCGCGCCAGGGCAACCAGACGGTCGTCACCGGCCTTGTCGGAGGCAGGCGCAGCACCAAGCTGCTTCACGAGCCGCTGCTCGACCTTGGTCTTGTCCTCCGCGGGGAGCGCCGCCAAAGCCTGACGCGCACGGTTTTCCGCGTCGCCCACGCCGGGGCGGTTGATCGCTGCCGCGAGCGCGAGATAGTAGCCAGCATCCACGCCGTTGCGCAATTTCCCGGGGCCGTTCAGCGCGATCTGCGCGCGGTCGAGAGCACCCCAGTAGTCGCCACGCTCGGCACCACGCTCGAACCAGGTGATGGCCTGCGCAAGGTTTGCCGGCGTGCCGACACCATCGCGGTAGAGCCGCGCGAGGTTGGTTGCGGCGTAAGGATGCCCGCCTTCCGCTGCCTTGCGGAAATAGCCGAACGCGGCCTTGGCGTCGCGCGCCACGCCCTTGCCGGCCAGATGCGCGAGGCCGACGTTGTTGAACGAGTAGATATCGTTGCGTTCGACGCCCGAGCGGTAGAACCGCATGCCGCGCTCGGCATCCTGCTGGGCATTGATCCCTTCCAGGAAGATATAGCCCAGCTCGTTCATGGCGTAGGTGTGGCCCATGTCGGCGGCGCGGAGCATCAGCCGAAGACCGGCAGAGGCATCCTTGGTCACGCCGCGGCCATAGAACAGCGCCTTGCCGTAATCATAGATGCCATAGGGGTCACTGCGTTCCGCACCGCGCCGGAAATAATCCGCTGCAACGCTGAGCGAGGCCGGCCGTCCGACACCCTGCCGGGTGAGATGGCCGAGCTGATAGAGCGCGCGGGTGTGATCCATCCCTGCGGCCTTCTCGAACTGCGTCCAGCCCTGCTCGTTGGCGCGCGCGGCGATATGCGCCCGCCCGAGCTGGTACTGGAACCGCGCGAGGGCGGGGTAGCGTGCCGTTGCGCTCATGCAGGCGGAAAGCGCCGCCTGCGGGTTGATCTCGTTCGGCAGCTTTCCGGCCGCGACGCCCTGGAGGTCGAAGGGTTCCGCCGCCTCGGCATCGCAGGCATTGAGCGCGGGGCGGATCGTCAGGCTGCCCGTCGAGCGCCGGTCGCCGGTGTCAAGGACAAAGCGGGTCGTCAGGCTCTCGCCCTGCGTGCCGATTTTCGGCTCGAAGCCGAGCGCGGTTATCTCCGAGAGCGGCAGCACGGTGCCGGCCTCGATGCGCTTGCCGCCGGCATGCAGTGCGCCGGAGGCGGGAACCTGCGTGAAGGTGATGCTGAAGGCGCCGGCTTCCGCGGTTTGCGCGACATCCGGCAGACCGAGCGACACGGGCCCGACGCCGATATCGACCTTCGGGGCAAGGCGAACCAATGTGTTAACATAGGCGTGCGCCTCTCCGGTTTTCGGGCGCGGGGCATCGGCAACGCGCACCGGCGCGGGTTCCACAGGTCTGGGTGCCTCGGTGATCTTGGAGGGCTGCGTCACCCGGGGGGCAGGCACCGGGCGCGATGTGGGCCGGACAGCGCGCGTGGCGACCTGAACGGTATCGGTCACGGCGATGGCAAGTGCGCCCTGCACCGACTGTTTCCACTTGTCCGCGACCGTATAGGTCATCAGTTCGACATGCCCGGCGGGGCTGGCGGATGAATCGTAGCGCACACGCGCAAGATCGCTCACCTGCAACGGCTTGCCCGGTGGCAGGAGCTGATCGCCGAGCATCAGGCGGCCGCGTTCCGGCGCGCGATCGAAGGTGATCGTCAGCGGTGAGCCCGAGGGGCTCTGCGGTGCCGGCAGGTCGATCATGCCGGCGCTGCCCTGCAGGACGCTGACGCGGTGGATCGGCGCGGAAACCGGCGCGGAGGGCAGCTTGACCATAAAGAAATCATCGACCAGCGACGAATTCTCCCACGGGATCTGCTTGCCATCGGTGGAGGTGATGACGTCGCGCCGCACTTGCGTGAGCATCTGCCTGAGTTCGAGGTTGGGCGAGAGCGCACGTTTCACGAACGCCTGCGTGTAGTGGCTCAACTCGCCCGCGCCATCATAGGCAACCTTGTCCGGCTCGGTCGAGAAGGCGAACAGGCTGCCCATGCCGAACCCCTTGCGGGTCGGTATCGAGAGGTTGGCAGGGACGGCCAGCCCGGCGGGCTTGTTCGCGCGTTCGAGCCGGTCGGCGACCCAATACTGGTCGGCGCGGAACGGGTTGTCGCGGCAGGCATCGAGGAACACCAGCTGCATCCGCGAGTTCTCGCGCAGGAAGGAGTAGATGTTGTCGACGTTGATGGATTCGATCTCGACGTCATAGGGCGTCGAAAGCTTCGCATCGACCGGCACGAGATAGTTCTTGCCGCCGATCTGGATGCCGTGCCCGGAATAATAGACGAGGCTGACATCGGCGTTCTCGACCGCGCGCATATAGGCCCGCAGCAGCTCCTCGAAGGCAACGCGGCTGAGATCACGGCCCTGGAACACCTCGAACTCCGCCGCCCGCAAGGTCGCGGCGACCTCGCGCATGTCGTTGTTCGGGTTCTTGAGCCGGGGCAGGCTGCCATACTCGGAATTGCCGATCACCAGCGCCACCCGCTTCTGGGCCTTCTGGGCTGCGAGCGGGGAGGCGACGATGATGCTGACAAAGGCGACCGATGCTGTTGCGGCACCGAGTGATTTGGCCAGGCGGGCAATTTTTTTGCCGAATGCGCGGGGCTTCAGCGCAAGAGCGGGCATAAACAGGGCGGGCATGAACATGAGTGTCCTCTTGAATGCCGAAAAATGGAGTTTCAAGCATGGAACCATGCCTTGGAGAAGGACGATTCCAGCTTGGGCTGCGGTTCTTCCGCTGTCAAATCCCATATGCCATGCCCGGAGTGCGCCCACTGTGCGCCTGTGCACAGTCGGCGGCGGCATCAAGGGGTAGCAATGACCGTGATGAGGAGAAGTGGGGGCATACCCTGCCCTGACATCTCCAGTGATCTCTGTCGCAACCCCGCGATGCCGCTGCCAAGGATACTACTCCAAGAGGCTCCAATGCGTACGCCGTCCAGGTCAGGAAAAAGGACCGTGCCGCCCCCCCTTGCACCCCTGCAGCGCCCCCTCAGGGCTGTTGCAGTCCGGTCTGCCGGGGTCAAAGGTGCGCCCGGAGCCGGTGTTGCCGTTTCCGGGTTGAGCATCGCGCTCGCCTTTGCGACCCTTCTGTTGGCCGCCTGGGCGTTCGGCGCAACGTATCTGTTGCTCTCCGGCAATCGTCTGGCGGCCAATGCCGTCAACCGCACCTTCCAGCTTCAGGATTATTACGAGCATCAGGGAGCCGAATTCCGTCGCGTGCTCGATACCAGCAAGGCCGAGGCCGAGCGCGCCCGGCGTGATCTCGCGCGCATCGAGCAAATCGCGAATGAGCGTGTGGGTGTTGAATCCAAGCTCGTTGAACTCGTGCGTCGGCAGACGCAGGTCGAATCGCGCCAGTCGGCGCTGGTGCGCATCACCGAACAACTCAATGGTGCGCCGATTTCCGCGTTGCAGGCCGGCACGGCCGCTGCAGGCCTCATCCCGCCGCGCCGTGCGCCGCGTGCGCTCGAAAGCACGCGTTCCGTTCTCGGCCTGCCTGCCGAGGGTGATGCGGATGTCGAGCTTGATCCGGATGCCGAGCTGTTGCGCGACACCACGATGGATGAGGCCACTGATTCCGGCGACGCGCACTTTGGTGATACACGCGCGGTGCGCAAAGCCTCGTCCAAAGCGCCGAAAAGAATTGCCCCTGTTGTGCCCGCCGCTCCGCCGGCGCCTCTGCCCGAAGGAAGGGCGCTCGAAATCGCGGATACACTGCTCCAGCGGTTGCGCCAGCTTGAATCGAACCAGCTGCGTGAGGCGCAGGCACTCGGCACTGCGATGCAGACCAAGGCCGGGCTGCTCAAGCAGGCTGCGGAAGCCGCCGGGCGTGATCTTGCGGATATCGTCGAACCCTCGCGGATGAAGGCTGTCCGGGCGGTTGCGGCGATCGCCCGCACCAGCGCCGAGGATGGCTCGCCCTATGGCGTTGCCATCACCACGATCCGGCAGAACGCGAGCGTCATCCGCCGTTATCTTCCGGTGGTGAGCGGGCTGCCCCTGCGCCAGCCGGTCGATGCCGCCAGCCGGATTTCGAGCCGCTTCGGCACCCGCAGCGACCCGTTTCTCGGCACCGCCCGTTTCCATGCCGGGCAGGATTTCGCCGCCGCGATCGGCACCCCGGTCTATTCAACCGGGAGCGGTGTCGTGCAGAGTGCCGGCAATGCCGGAGGCTATGGCAATCTGGTGCAGGTCAGCCATGGTAATGGCCTTGTGACCCGCTACGCGCATCTGTCAGAGATTTCTGTCAGCGTCGGGCAGCCGGTCGCCGCCGGGCAACCCGTCGGCAAGGCAGGCTCGACCGGCCGCTCGACCGGACCGCATCTGCACTATGAAACCCGGCTCAACAACGTGCCGAACGATCCGATGCGCCTGCTGAAAGTCGGCGCGCAACTCGGCGTCGTGCCGGGGGCCAATGCGGCGCTGATCATCCAGACCAAGTGACGGGGTGGTTCCTCAGCCGCACTCGGGGCTGAAGGGCATTACCTTCGGCAAGGAATGGCGATCCGCCACCAGCACCGAGCCCTGCGGCAGCGCGTTCCAGACACCCTTGCTCTCGTCCCACGGCTCGGAGACGACGTGCAGGCCGTTGGCATCATGGCGCCAGTATAGCGTCGGGGCCTTGTCGTCACAGGCCCAGCGGAAGGCGTGCAGCGTATCGCCGTTGGTGTAGGCGGCGGCAAAGCGCAGCGCCTCCGTGATACCCGCCGCCCTGGTGATGCCGCGCACGGTGGTCAGCACGCTGGTGAAGGCTTTCACGGCATCGCTCAGGGCGCCGCGTGCGAGGGCGGCAAGGAAAATCGCCTCGCTGTCAGTCGTGCCATGGCGGTTGGAATACAGCGAATCCGGGATCAGCGCCTCGATCGCGCGACGGACATTGGCGTAGCCGCCGATCTGCCCGTTGTGCATGAACAGGCTCGTGCCATGGCTGAACGGATGGCAGTTGGCACGCGCGGTGGCGGTGCCGGTTGCGGCGCGCACATGCGCAAAAAACAGCGGCGAACGCACCTGCTGGCAGATCGAGAGCAGATTGTCATCGGACCACGCCGGACGAAGATCGCGGTAGATACCCGGCTCCGGTCGCTCGCCATACCAGCCGAGGCCAAAACCGTCACCGTTGGTCACGGTCTTGGCTTCCGTCGCGTGCATCGATTGATGAATCAGCGAATGGCATGGCTTCGAGACCACGCTTTCCATGAGGACAGGCTGACCCTGATAGGCAAGAAACCGGCACATTCGGAAAAATTCTCTGATTTTTTGGTCAGAACAAGGAATAATTTTTTGCTAGGAAATTATCAATCAGAAAAATGAACCGAGCGTGAAAGCTGGCACTGTCCACAGGCTTGCGGGTGTATTTTGCGGATGTTTCTGCCTTCGTGTGCGATAGACTGGCACGGCATCATCATGCGTGCAGCGCGCTGGGGGCTTCATGACGAAATGGTTCCTGATCGGCCCTGGCCTCGTTCTCTCCGGCCCGGCTTTTGCGGCGGAGGGGCTCGACGGGCGCTCGCTCTCGCTGGTCTGGATCCTGCCCTTCGTCGGCCTGCTACTGACGATCGCGGTCGGACCGCTGCTGTTCCCGCGCTTCTGGCATCACCATTACGGCAAGATCGCCGCGGGCTGGGCGGTGCTCACCATCGTCCCTCTGGCGCTTTCGCGCGGGGCAGGGGTGGCGATGGAAGCTGTCCTCCACACCATGCTGCTGGAGTATCTCAGCTTCATCATTCTCCTTTTCGCGCTGTTCACGGTGGCGGGCGGCATTCTGGTCTCAGGCAATCTCCGGGGGACACCGGCTGTGAATACCGGCATCCTCGCCATCGGGACCGTGCTGGCGAGCATCATCGGCACGACCGGCGCCTCGATGATCCTGATCCGACCCATCATCCGGGCGAATGATGATCGTGTGCACAATGTCCACATCGTCGTGTTCTTCATCTTCCTCGTCTCGAACATCGGGGGATCACTGACCCCGCTGGGAGATCCGCCGCTGTTCCTCGGTTTTCTACGTGGCGTCGATTTCTTCTGGACGACGAAGGCCCTTTTGCCGGAAACCCTGCTGGCCTCGGCAGCACTGCTCGCAATTTTCTACGTCTGGGACACCATCCTCATTCGCAAGGAGGCTGGTCGGCCGCATCCTGCGGACAAGACGCCGGATCGCGCCATCAAGCTCTACGGCTTGCAGAACATCGCGCTGATGGGCGCGATCATCGTTGCTATTCTCGCCGCCGCGTCGTGGCGACCGGGGATCGATATTTCCTTCCCCGGCGGGCATCTTGAACTCCAGAACCTCGTACGCGATGGTGTGCTCGTCGGGATCGCCATCATCTCGCTGCTGATCACGCCGAAGCCGGTGCGGGCTGGCAATGATTTCAACTGGGAGCCGATCGTCGAGGTCGCCAAGCTCTTCGCCGGCATTTTCATTTGCATGATCCCGGTGCTGGCGATTCTGGCTGCCGGCAAACAGGGCGCGCTTGGCCCGCTGGTGGCGCTGGTGTCCAACCCGGATGGCAGCCCGAACAACAGCGCCTATTTCTGGCTGACGGGACTGCTCTCCGCTTTCCTCGACAACGCCCCGACCTATCTCGTGTTCTTCCAGCTCGCGGGAGGCGACCCCGGGACGCTGATGGGGCCGCTGTCCGCAACACTGAACGCGATCTCGGTCGCTGCGGTGTTCATGGGCGCGCTGAGCTACATCGGCAATGCGCCGAACCTGATGGTCGCGGTGATCGCGCGTGACATGGGCGTGATAATGCCGAGCTTCTTCGGCTATCTCGGCTGGTCTTTCGGTATTCTCGGACCACTTCTCGTGCTGGTGTGGTTGTTGCTGGTCTGAGCATGGCCATGCTTTCCCGCCTGATCGGCGGGCAAAACGGCATTTGGGCTTGACGCGAGGCGTTGGCCTCTCTTTCTTCTCGCCAACGACAATAAACGGACCAGCGGGGGGAAGCGGGATGACAAAGCTCAAAGGCGCAATGAAGCTTGGCGGCGCCTGGCGCATCCTGATCTCGGCGCTGGCCCTGAGCTTGATGGGAAGTCCTGCTTTTGCGGCCGAAGGGCTTGACGGGAGCGGGCTTTCGTTTCTCTGGGCTCTGCCCTTTGCCGGGCTGCTGCTGTCGATTGCCACCGGCCCGGTGCTGTTTTCGCACACATGGGAGCATCACTACGGCAAGATCGCCGCGATGTGGGCCGCGCTCGCTGTCGTCCCGCTCGTGCTGAGCAAGGGGTTTGGCGTGGCGCTTGCTGCAGTGCTGCACACGATGCTGCTCGAATATGTCAGCTTCATCATTCTCCTGTTTGCGTTGTTCACGGTTGCCGGCGGCATTCTCGTGATGGGCAACCTGCGCGGCACGCCGGCGGTGAATACCGGGCTTCTCGCCATCGGCACTGTGCTCGCGAGCGTCGTCGGCACCACTGGCGCCTCGATGATCCTGATCCGGCCGATGGTGCGCGCCAACGATGACCGGCGGCACAATGTCCATGTCATCGTGTTTTTCATCTTCCTTGTCTCCAACATCGGGGGATCGCTGACCCCGCTCGGCGATCCGCCGCTGTTCCTCGGCTTCCTGCGCGGGGTCGATTTCTTCTGGACGACAAAGCACCTCTTTTCCGAAATGGTGTTTGCGAGCGTTATCCTGCTCGCGCTGTTCTTCGCGCTCGACACATACCTGCATGGGCGGGACGACAAGCTTCCACCGTTGCCGGACAAGACGCCGGATCGCGCGATCAAGCTCTACGGGACGTTCAATTTCGTGCTGCTCGGCGCGATCATCGCGGCGATTCTCGTCTCTGCAGCGTGGAAGCCGGGGATTTCGATCAAGTTTCCCGGCGGGGAAATGGAACTCCAGAACATCGCGCGGGACGTGGCGTTGCTCATCATTGCCTTCATCTCGCTCAAGATGACGCCGAAGCAGGTGCGTGCGGGCAATGAATTCTCCTGGGGGCCGATCAAAGAGGTCGCGAAGCTGTTCGCGGGTATTTTCCTCGCGATGATTCCGGTGCTGGCGATGCTCAAAGCCGGCAAGGCCGGGGCTTTCGGGCCGCTGGTGGCGCTGGTCACGAACCCCGATGGCTCCGCCAACAACGCGGCCTATTTCTGGGCTTCGGGCATCCTGTCGTCGTTCCTCGACAACGCGCCGACCTATCTCGTGTTCTTCGAGCTGGCGGGCGGCGATCCCGGCGTGCTGATGGGCAAGATGGCGATGACGCTGGCCGCGATTTCCTGCGGCGCGGTGTTCATGGGCGCGAACAGCTACATCGGCAACGCGCCGAACTTCATGGTCTACGCCATCGCCAAGGACATGGGCGTGAAGATGCCCTCGTTCTTCGGCTATATGGCGTGGAGCTGCGCCATTCTGGTGCCGCTGTTCGTCGTCATCACCTTCGTGTTCTTCCGGTGAGGGGATAAGGATCAGCCGGTGAGTTTCGCCGGCTTTTCCCCACCGAGTGCCCAGTCAACGAGCTGGATGGTGTGAACGACCGGCGTCGCTTCCCCACGCTCCTCGAAGCCCAGTCCGATCTGGCTGATGCAGCCGAGATTGCCGGTCGCCACCGCATCGGGCTTGAGCCGCGCGATATTCCCGGTCTTGCGCTTGCGCAGGCGACCGGAAATTTCCGGCTGCAGCATGTTGTAGGTGCCGGCGGAACCGCAGCAGATATGCCCTTCCGGCACATCCTTCAGTTTGAAGCCGAGGGCTTTGAGCACGCTCTTCGGCGCATCGGTGATCTTCTGGCCGTGCTGCATCGAACAGGCCGAATGATAGGCGATGGTGAGGCCCGTCTCGCGCGCGGGCTGAAGCGCCAGCGTCGCGAGGTATTCGGTGATGTCTTTCGCGAGGCCTGAGACCTTCGCAGCCCTCGCGGCATAGGCGGGGTCATCGCGGAACATGAAGCCATAGTCCTTGATCGTCGTGCCGCAGCCGGAGGCGGTGATGATGATCGCGTCCAGCCCCGCGCCGTCGATCTCCGCCATCCAGGCGTCGATCAGCGCGGCGGCCTGCGCGTGCGATGTCTTCTCGTGGCCCATGTGGTGGACGAGCGCGCCGCAGCAGCCCTCGTTCTTCGGCAGCACGACCTCGATACCGAGGCGGGTCAGCACGCGGATGGTCGCTTCGTTGATCTCCGGTGCCAGCACGGGCTGGGCGCAACCGGAAAGCAGCGCCACGCGGCCCTTGCGGGCACCCTTTGCGGGAAAGGTCGCCGGGCCTTCCATGGCGGAGCGCGTGGGCGGGGATTTCGGCGCCAGCGCCAGCATCGCACCAAGCTGTTTGCCGAGCACCGGTAATTTCTCGACAATGGGCTTGAGCGGCCGTGCAAGAACGCTGGCGAAAATCGCCAGCCGGAAACGGTTCGGGTAGGGCAGCAGGTTTGCGAGCAACCCGCGCATCAGCTTCTGGTGCCAGGGGCGTCTGTAGGTCGCCTCGATATGCGCGCGGGCATGATCGACAAGGTGCATGTAATGCACGCCGGAGGGGCATGTCGTCATGCAGGAGAGGCAGGAGAGGCAGCGATCAACGTGGGTGACGACCTCTTTTGTTGCCGCCTCGCCGCTCTCGAACATCTTCTTGATCAGGTAGATGCGCCCGCGTGGGCTGTCGAGTTCGTCTCCGAGTTCGAGGTAGGTCGGGCAGGTTGCGGTGCAGAACCCGCAGTGCACGCAGGTGCGCAGGATCTTTTCGGAAGCCTGCATCGCGGGATCCGCGAGCGCCGCAAGAGAGAAATTCGTTTGCATCGTTTTTTCTTTCCGCGATCGGCGATCACACGCCCGCGTGCATCAGGCCGGGGTTGATGAGACGGGCAGGATCGACCGAGGCCTTGATCCGCCGCGTAAGGGCCGCGACGGCGGCGCTCTCCGGCTCAAACACCGGCACGACAGCACGCACGGCATCCGGCGCGCGCATCAAGGTTGCGTAACCCTTGGCTGCTTTCGCCGCCGCGCGGATGACGGTTGCACCGGCATCGCCCTCGGCGGATACTGCGAGCCAGATCAGTCCCCCGCCCCAATCGTAGAAGGCGCGGACCGCCATTGCCGGCCGGATCGCCTCTATGGTAGCGGGCGCTTCACTCGGTTTCACCGAAAGCCGCCAGATCGCGGCATCGCGCGGTTCGGCCAGCGGTGCGGCATCGCGGATCGCCGACCAGACTGAAGTGCCGATACTTTCTTCCAGCCGAGAGAGCGTGCCGAAGCGCGACAGAAGCTTGGCGAGTTCGCCGGCGCGATAATCCACGGAAACCGGAAACCCTTCAATCCGCAGGTAGGTGCGGGCGCCTTCGCCGCCGATTCCATTCCTTGCTGCCGCAAAATCTTCACGCGAACCGGGTGCCACTTCGCTTGATTTTGCGGTTGCCGGCAGATGCGCCGCGCCGGTGATCTCGAACGGCGAGGTGATGGCCGTCGCCATCGCCGTCACAGCCGTTGCATCATCGAGCCCGGAAAGGACGAAGGTCGCGACTGTATCCGATTTCGGGACCACCTTGAAAATGACCTCGGTCAGCACGCCGAGCGTGCCCCAGGCCCCGGCCTGAAGCTTCACGAGATCAAGCCCGGTGACGTTCTTCATCACCCGCCCGCCGGATTTGATGATCTCGCCGTTACCGTTGACGAAACGAACGCCGATCAGGCTGTCCCGCGCGGCTCCGCCCCAGAGGCGGCGCGGGCCTGAAATATTGCCGGCAGCGACAGCGCCGATCGTGGGGGTGCCCTGAGTACCAAAGAGCAACCGGAAGTCGGCGGGCTCGAACGCGAGCATCTGGCCCTTTTCCGCGAGCGCCTTCTCGATGGTTTCGAGCGGCGTACCGGCCTTGGCGCCGATGACCATTTCGGCGGGCTCATAGAGCGTGATGCCCGAGAGTCCGGCTGTGGAGAGGGTTGCCGCATCCTGCGTCGGGCGGCCCAGCCCCGCGCGCGTGCCGCCGCCCTGAATACGCAAGGAAGTGCCGTTCGCGGCCGCGTCCCGGACGAGAGCGGAGACTTCGGCCTCATCGTTTGGGCGCTTGATATCTGTCATCAGATGCGTCCTTCCAGCGGGAAAACCTTCGCGGGGTTCATCAGCCACCCCGCATCGAAGGTCGCGCGAATGCGCATTTGCTGGTGGAGGTCGGCGTCGTTGAACTGGTGGTGCATCAGGTCGCGTTTTTCGATGCCGACGCCATGCTCGCCGGTGAGGCAACCGCCAACCTCGACGCAGAGCTTGAGGATATCGTTGCCGGCATCCTCGGCCTTCTGTGCTTCGATCGGATCGTTGCAATTATAGAGGATGAGCGGGTGCAGATTGCCGTCCCCGGCGTGGAACACATTGGCGACGCGCAACCCGTAGCCCTTGACGATCTCGTCGATGCGCCGGAGCACGAAGGGCAATTGCCCGGTGGGGATGGTGCCGTCCATGCAGATATAATCCGCGATGCGGCCGGTTGCGCCGAAGGCGGATTTGCGCCCCTTCCAGATCGCGGCGGTTTCCATCGCGGATTTTGATTCCTTGACCGTCTTCACGCCGTGCCGCTTGGCGATCTCGACGATGAGCTTGAGCGTCGCATCCATCTCCGCGTCCGATCCCTCGACCTCGATGATGAGGAGCGCATCGACATCCATGGGGTAGCCGGCATGGGCAAACGCCTCGCAGATCTCGATCGCGGGCTTGTCCATGAATTCCATCGCCACCGGAACGATACCCGCGCCGATGATGGCGGCGACGGCCTCGCCCGCCTGCTCGCTGGTCTCGAAGCCGAACAGCACCGGGCGCGCGCCTTCCGCAGATCGCAGGATGCGGATGGTCGCCTCGGTCATGATGCCGAGCTGGCCTTCGGAGCCACAGACGAGCCCGAGGAGATCATAGCCCGGCGCGTCCATCGCCTCACCACCGATCTCGATGATCGTGCCGTCCATCATCACCAGCGTTACGCCGAGGATGTTATTGGTGGTCACCCCGTATTTCAGGCAATGCGCACCGCCGGAGTTCATGCCGATATTGCCGCCGATGGTGCAGGCAAGCTGGCTCGATGGGTCCGGCGCGTAGAAAAAACCTTCCGCGCTGACGGCGTTGGTGATCGCGAGGTTCGTCACCCCCGGCTCGACCCGCGCGATCCGGTTGGCGTAATCGATCTCGAGAATGCGGTTCATCTTGGAAACGCCGATGACCACCGCGTCTTCCTGCGGGATCGCGCCGCCACAGAGGCTGGTGCCGGCCCCGCGCGGCACGACCGGCACGCCCTGCTGGTGGCAGAAGGCGAGGACAGCGGAAACCTCCGCAGTGGTGCGCGGCAGGGCAACCGCCAACGGCATGCGGCGATAGGCCGTGAAAGCATCGGTCTCGAAGGCGCGACGCTCATCCTCGGCGGTCACGAGGCAATCGGGCGGAAGCAACGCCGCAAGGCCTTCGATCAGCGCCGCGCGTCGGGCCAGAATGCCGGCATCGGGCACAGGGAATGCAATGGCGCTCATGACGAACCTCCCGGGTTTCTTATGGTGCCGCCATCCTAGCAGGATGGCATGGCTGCCGCTAACCCTAGCGTAGCTTCGAGCGCGGCGCAGCACTGTCTGACGCGCATGGCATCTGTTCCAAAATCGAATGGATATCCGAGATTTGTATCCAGTCGTGCATTTTCTGGATCGCGCCCCCTCCCAATTCCACGGAAATACCCTAGTCTTGCTGCATGGACAGGCTGGGTGATCTCGATATTTTCGCGCGTGTCGCCGCAACGGGCTCGATGAGTCAGGCCGCGCGGGATCTCGGGCTGTCGCCGCCGGTGATTTCCAAGCGGATCAAGCGGCTGGAAGAGCGGCTCGGCACGCGGCTTCTCCAACGCACGACGCGGCAGATCGCGTTGACCGAGGCCGGCAGCGGATTTTATGAGCGGGTGCTGGCGATTCTCGCTTCTGTTGAAGAGGCGGAAAACTGGGTTGCCCAGCGTGCGCAACTGGCCCGCGGCCCCTTGCGCGTGTCCGCTCCGACGACCTTCGGGCGGCTGCATGTCGCGCCGCACCTTGTGCGCTTTCTCGAGCGCTACCCGGATATCGCGCTCGACCTGTCGCTCTCCGACAGTTTCGTCGATGTCGTCGCGGATGGGCTCGATGTCGCGATCCGCATCGCCGATCTCGCGGATACGAGCCTTGTCGCCCGCAAGCTGGCGCCGAACCATCGTGTGCTTTGCGCCGCGCCGGCGTATCTCGCGCAGCACGGAATGCCGCAAACTCTCGCCGATCTCGCGCGGCACCGGCTGCTCGTCCACAACGCCGACCATTGGCGGCTTGAGGGGCCGGACGGGCCGGTGGTGATGCCGGTCGCGAGTGTGATCGCAACCAATTCCAGCGAAGTGATCCGTGAAGCGGTGATCGCCGGGCTTGGGATTGCGCTGCGGTCGACCTGGGATGTCGGGCCGGAGCTGCGCTCCGGCAAGCTCGGCATCGTCCTGCCGCGCTATCGCGCCAGCCACCGCGTGGCGATTTATGCGGTCTATCCCTCCCGGCGGCATCTGCCGCAGCGCACGCGCGTGTTCATCGATTTCCTGCTGGAGCTCTACGGCCCGGTGCCGAGCTGGGATCAGGGGCTGGTGTTGCCACCCGCATGACGGAGCTGTGGAAAATGAGCGCAGGGGCCTCCCATTGTTCATCTTGCACTCAGGGTGCATTTGGCATATCTCCTCGGCGTCACATTCGCGAAAGGGAATACAATGCTTCGTCGTTCGGCCATCGTCGCTTTCTCGCTTCTTTCAACCGTTGCCGTGCATGCGCAGGATGCCGAAGCTGGCAAGACGGTGTTCAACCAGTGCCGCGCCTGCCATCAGGTCGGCGAGACCGCCAAGAACGCCGTTGGTCCGGTGCTGAACGGCATCATTGGCCGCAAGGCGGGCTCGGTCGAGGGCTACGCCTATTCGGAAGCCAACAAGACCTCGGGCAAGACTTGGGATGAAGCCTTTTTCGCCACCTACATCAAGGACCCGAAAGGCGTCATGCCGGGCAACAAGATGGCCTATGTCGGCCTGAAGGACGAGAAGAAGGTGGCCGATCTCCTGGCCTATCTCAAGACCTTCGGCGCGGACGGCAAAGCCAAGTAAGTTTTCCAGATAAGATAAGCTTCTCCGACGTCATGGCCGGGTTCAGCCCGGCCATCCACGACTTGTCTTTAACTGCTCGGCCGGAAGTCGTGGATACCCGGCCCAAGGCCGGGCATGACGGGCTGGTTGCAGGCCGATCATATCCTCAGTTTTGCGGGATCGAGCGCCCTGACGAAGGCGAGCATCGCCGCCAGCGCGATATCGGCATCCGCTTGTGTGATCTCTTCCGCCGGATTGTGGCTGATGCCGCCCTTGCAGCGCAGGAACAGCATCCCCATCGGGCAGAGCGCCTCGAAGCTCATCGCGTCATGCCCCGCGCCTGAAGCCAGCGCAATCGGCTCGAAGCCAAGCGAGCGGATCGCGGCAGCAAGTCCCTCCTGAATCGCAGGATGGCAGAGCGCGGCCTTTTCCTCATAGCCGGCGGAAAGATCGAGGCTGACGCCGCGCCGCTTCGCGATGGCATTGAGTTCGGCCAGAACCGCGTTGACGCCTGCGATGCGATCCTCGTCATTCGGCGCCCGGAGATCAAGGCTGAAGCGGACATCACCGGGAATGACATTCACCGCCCCCGGCTCGGCGTGGACGATGCCGACCGTGCCGACCATGCCCTTGCGGCCGTTGGCGATGCGTTCAACCGCGAGGATCATCTCGGCTGCTGCTGCCAGCGCATCGTGCCGATATGGCATTGGCACCGTGCCGGCGTGCCCGGCTTCGCCCTTTATGGTCGCTGCAAGGCGCTGGATCGAGGCGATGGAGGTAACAACACCCAGCGGCTGGTCCGCCGCTTCCAGCACCGGCCCCTGTTCGATATGGAGTTCGAGATAAGCAAGGACGTCCTTAGGCTTGCGCGCAATCGCAGCGATCCCCGTGGGATCAAGCCCGAAAGCCTCCATCGCCGCGCGCATCGTGATGCCGTCAGCATCCGCGCCATCAAGTGCCGCCATGTCGAACCGCCCCGCGACCGCGCGCGAGCCGGAGAGCGTGATCGGAAAGCGCACGCCTTCTTCGTCACCGAAGGCGATCACCTCGATCGCAAAGGGGAGCTTCTCGCCGAGCCGCCGGAGTTCCTCGACCACCGCCAGCCCGGCGAGCACGCCGAGATTGCCGTCATATTTGCCGGCATCGCGGACGGTATCGATATGCGAGGCGATGATCAGCGCCGGCAGGCCGGGCGTTGTGCCTTCAAAGCGCGCCGAGATATTGCCGACGGCATCGAGCGCGGGCGTGAGGCCCGCCTCGCGGAACCAGCCCGTCACGCGGTCCACGGCTTTCCGATGCGCGGGGGAGAGATAGAGCCGTGACAGCTTGCCGGGTTCGTCGGTGTCAAGCGCGAGCTGTTCCAGCCGATCCATCATCCTGATGGTGGCGGGGAGATTTGGAAGCTTTGTCATATCGATGATCTCTGCATGAATCTTTGCATGTCAGCGGCCTGCTCTGGATTGGGCGATCCAGAGCGCCAGCACCTGCCGTTCCTGGGCGGTGATGTCGGTGAGGTTGTTGGGCGGCATGGCATGCGTCACCACGGCCTGAAGCGCGATGGCGTGTGCCTCGCGCGTGGCATCTGCTGGCGTTTCCAGCCGGACCGCCTTTGGTGCGGAAAGGATACCCTCCCACACCGGCGCGGCGGCATGGCACATGGAGCAGCGTGTCTGGATAATCTCCGCCGCTTGTGCAGCTGCAGAAGGCGCACCGGCGGCAACCTTGCGGTCGGCGTCCAGCAGTGCAACCCGACCGGGCGCGGCCTGCCACGACAGCCAGATCGCAAGCGCCAGTGCGAGGATCGCCGCACCCCAATACCACCACGGTGCTTTCGTGTGATCGGCGTGCCAGTGGTTGAAGAAATGCCGGATGATCGCGCCGGCAAACGTCACAAGCGCCACCAGCGCGGGGATGATCGCGCTTGTCTGCGTCAACGGGTAGTGGTTCGAGATCATCAGGAAGACGACGGGGAGCGTCAGGTAATTGTTATGCACCGAGCGCTGCTTGGCCTGTTTTCCATATTTCGGATCCGGTGCCTCACCCGCGAGGAGAGCCGCCACGACCTTCTTCTGGTTGGGCACGATGATGCGGAACACGTTGCCACTCATGAAGGTGGCCATCAGCGCGCCGGTATGGATCAGCGCGCCGCGCCCGGAGAACATCTTCGCGTAGAAGAAGCTCATCGCGACGACGAAGACGAAACCAATGAGCGCCAGCAGGTTCTCGTTCTTTCCAACAGGAGATTTGCAGAGGGCATCATAGACGAACCACCCGGCGACCAGCGAGCCGATGCCGATCGCCGCCGCCGCGCCCGGTGTCAGCACCCGCACGGCAGGATCGATCAGGAACAGCGCGCTCTGCGCATAATAGACCCAGCCGAGCAGGAAAAAGCCGGAGATCCACGTCGTGTAGCTCTGCCATTTGTGCCAGGTGAGTTCGGCCGGCATGCTCGCGGGGGCGACGAGGTATTTCTTCATCTCATAGAAGCCGCCGCCGTGCACATGCCAGGCCGCACCGCCCTTGCCGGCAGGGATTTCGGCGTGCGGGCGCATCCCGGCATCGAGATGCATGAAGAAGAACGACGAGCCGATCCAGGCCATGCCGGCGATGACATGGAACCAGCGTAAGGCGGCGCTCCCCCATTCGTGCAAGGCGTATTCGATCATTGTGCCCCCGACCTGACCCCGTTGTGGAGCCAGCGTCGCGCCTCGGCGTGAATTAGGCAAGCCTTGAGTTATCAGGTGTGCGGAAGCACCTTCGACAAGGCTTGACGCGCCGGCCCCTGCCGCCTTTGATATCCACCGGAGGAAATCACCATGGATATGAATGACAGCCAGCGCATCGAAGCGCCGCGTGACGTGGTCTGGGCCGCGTTGAACGATACCGAGGTGCTGAAAGCCTGCATTCCTGGCTGCCAATCGATCACCATGACCTCGCCGACCGAGATGGAAGCCGCTGTCGTGTTGAAAATCGGTCCGGTGAAAGCCTCCTTCACCGGCAAGGTGACACTCTCGAACATCGATGCGCCCAACGGCTACACCATCTCCGGCGAAGGGCAGGGCGGGGTCGCCGGCCATGCGCGCGGCGGAGCGGACGTGCGCCTCGAAGCCGATGGTGAGGCGACGATCCTGCATTACACCGTCAAGGCGGAAGTCGGCGGCAAGATCGCGCAGCTCGGCTCGCGGCTGATCGATTCCACTGCCAGGAAGCTCGCGGGCGAGTTCTTCGAAAAATTCGCGGCGACCGTCGGGCCGCAGCCGGAGGCGGCGGAGGGCGAGGAAGAAAAGCCCGAAGACGGCAAATCCAAGGGCAAGTGGTGGAAGCTCGGCAAGGCCTGAGCATCCGGTTCCCGATCGCGCATTCTAGACGGCGAACACCGCCTCAAGGGGCAGATCATGCGGCTCTGAGGGCACCTCGGTGACCTCCTGCTCACGATAGGCGATACCGACGCGGCGGCCCCGCGGATGCGCGGCAAACGCACGATCATAAAAGCCCTTGCCGTAACCAAGGCGACTACCGCGGGCGTCGAACGCAACGAGCGGCGTCAGAATCAGGTCTGGCACGACAATGGGCCAATGCGGTTGCGGCTCCCGGACGCCGAAGGCGCCGGTCACGAGGTCTTCGTCCCGCCACCATGCGTGAAAGACAAGACCCTCGGCCGTCATGCGCGGCAGGGCGCGGCGGAAACCTTCGCCTTCGAGGTGGCTCGTCAGGAAATTCGGGTTCAATTCGGAGCGGATCGGCCAATAGGTGGCGATTACACCGCCGGGCGCAGGCAGGAAGGCGCGGAAGGCGGGGTCATCCTTCATCGCGACCAGCGCAAGGGAGCGGTTGACCTGCTCCTCGACCGGGATGGAGTCGCGAACGGAAATCATCCTCCGGCGCAGCTCGGCCTTCTGTGCTGCGATCATAGGGATGGTGATGGGGGCGCCGCCGTTCATAATGCTTCCGGGCCAACCCGAAAATCGAGCAGCCCCCTCTTGTGAACACCGGAAGTCGCGACCATATTCATCGCGTCACGCCGCTGTTGGGTGACGCTGTTGGGGCCGCTTCCTTGGGAGGGCTTTTGAAGACCATGTCACGCGTTCCGAGTTTATCCTCGCCGTTCATGCTGGGCTTCGACGATATCGAGCGTGCGCTCGACCGCGTCGCCAAAGCCGCATCCGATGGCTACCCACCCTACAATATCGAGCGCCTCGGGCGCGACGGGAATTTGCCTGAACGCCTCAGGATCACGCTGGCCGTCGCCGGGTTCACGCGCGACGAACTCGATATCACGGTGGAAGAATGCCAACTCGTCATTCGCGGGCGGCAGCTTGATGACAAATCGCGCCAGTATCTCCACCGCGGTATTGCCGCGCGGCAGTTCCAGCGGGCTTTCCTGCTGGCGGATGGCATGGAAGTGCTGGGCGCGGAGCTGATGCACGGGCTGCTCTCCGTGGATCTCGCCCGGCCCGAGCCGGCACGCATCATCCGCAAGATCGATATTCTCGCAAAAGACTAGGCTGCTCGCAGGACGAGAGGCATCGCCGGAGCCTGCGAACCCGTTCGCGCGCGCATGTTCCGGCGGATTTTAATCATCGCAACACTTCGTCAACGCCTTCGGGCGTTTGATGATGGAAACCGGAGGCTACCATGGCCGAAATGAAAAGGACGACCCCCCCGAAGAAGGCCCCTGAAGCCGGGCATCCGCCGCTTGCTGCCAAGCCGCACGCCCCGCAGGCCGAAGCCGCGCAGGCGGCCCTCGCCGCGATGGGTGGCGGTGAACTCGCCTATATCCGGGCCTTCCGCGCCGCGGAATTGCGCAATATCTTCCCGCAGACCGCCGAACTGCATCCTGCCGTCCAGCTGTTCGCGCTCTTTGGTGCCGATGGCACGCCCTTGATGCTGGCCGACAGCCGCGATGCCGTGATCTCCGGCGCCTGGCAGAACGACCTCTCGATGGCGACGCTGCATTGAAGGGAGCGGGAGGCGGTTTCAGTCCGCCTCCACCTCGCGCGCCATTGCGAGCGTGATGCGCTGGAGCGTCGCGATATCCTCATCGCGTGAAAGCCGGTGATTGCCATCGGGGATGATGGTCATGCGGACATCATCTTCCGAGAGGCCGGCGACAAATTTCTCGACATGCGCCAGCGGAACATCCGGGTCCTGTCCGCCTTGCAGGATATGGATCGGCACGCCGAAGCGGATGTGTTTTCCAAGCAGCAGGTGCCTGCGGCCATCCTCGATCAGCTCGCGCGTGATCGGGTAGGGCTCCGGGGAATACTCCGAAGGCCGGTACCAGACGCCTTCTTCCATGATCTGCCGCCTGATCGTCTCGGGGAATTGCGCCCACATCAGCGCCTCCGTGAAATCCACCGCCGGCGCGATCAGCACGAGGCCGCCAGGCGCACGGCCTTCGGCGGCCAGAATCTGCGTCGCGCGCAGGGCGAGCCAGCCGCCCATGGATGAACCCACGATTACCGGCTTTTCCCCCGCCTCGGCGCGGATCATCTGAAGGGCGTCATCGAGCCATTGCGACAGCGTGGCTGTGGAAAACTCGCCGCTTGAAACCCCATGCGCGGAATAATCGAAGCGCAGCGAGGCCCGCCCCTCGGCGCTCGCCGCCTTCGCCAGCATCTCGGCCTTGGTCGAGGTCATGTCGGAGCGGAAGCCACCCATCCAGAGAATCGTGGGGCTTTTGCCCGGTGTTTTGACAAAGCCAAGCCGACGCGCAGGAAGGCCTGTGGCGGAATCCGCAGGCAGCGCGAGGAACTGCACCGCCTCCCTTAAGAATTGCGTGGGCTCGCTCATGTCTCTATGTCTCCTCGACGGGCGCGTCTTTGCGGCCGAATCGATCCCTTCCTGTCATAGCTCGCCTGTCACAGTCTGAAAGCCGTTTGAAGCACCGCGATGGCCTTTTCCAGTTCCACGCCCGGAATGCTCCCGACGCCAAAGCCTGCGTCACCCAAGCCGCTTGCCGGTCGCACGATCCTGCAGATCATCCCTGATCTCAATGCGGGCGGGGCGGAACGCACCTGCGTCGATATCGCGGAGGGGCTGACGAACGTCGGCGCCCGCGCGCTGGTGGCGACGGAAGGCGGGCGGCTGATCGGCGAATTGCAGACCAAGGGTGGCATCTGGGTGCCGTTCCCCGCCGGGACAAAAAATCCGCTGGCGATGGCGATGAATATCTCGAAACTGGTGCGGATCATCCGCGAGGAGCGGGTTGATCTTATCCACGCCCGCTCACGTGCCCCGGCCTGGGTGGCCTATGCCGCCGCCCGCGCGACGAAGAAGGGGTTCATCACCACCTATCATGGCGCGTATAACGGCAAATCCGCGCCGAAGATCCTCTATAACTCCGTGATGGCGCGCGGTGATGTCGTGATCGCCAATTCGCTGTTCACCGCCGAGCTGATCCAGAAGGTGCACCGCATCGAGCCATCGCGCTTGCGCGTCATCCATCGCGGCACGAATTTCGAGGCCTTCTCGCCCGATCGCGTCGGGCCGGACCGGGTCGAGCGCATCCGGCGCGGCTGGCTGACCTCGCCCGATGACCGGATCGTGCTGCTTGCCGGACGGCTCACGCCCTGGAAGGGGCAGAAGGTGCTGATCGAGGCGGCGAGCCTTTTGCGCGATCGCGGCTATCGCGATGTCGTCTTTATCCTCGCCGGCGACCCGCAAGGGCGGGATGCTTACGTCGCCGAACTTGACCGGATGATCGCGGAGAAGAACCTCGGTTCCATCGTCCGCCGGGTCGGGCATGTCACGGATATGCCGGCAGCACTGGCAGCCTCGGCGCTCGTGACCGTGCCCTCGACCGAGCCCGAGGCCTTCGGCCGCGTCGCCGTGGAAGCGCAGGCGATGGGCGTGCCGGTGGTGGTCTCGAACCTTGGTGCTGTCCCCGAGACCGTGCTCGCGCCGCCGCAGGTGAAGCCCGAACAGCGCACCGGCTGGCGGGTGGCACCGGGCGATGCCGAGGACCTCGCCAATGCGCTCGCCAATGCGCTCGATCTCAAGGCAAGCGCCCGGCAGGCGCTGGCGAACCGCGCCCGCAAACACGTCGAGGCGCAGTTCTCGCTCGACCGGATGGTGGGCGATACGCTCGATTGTTATCTCGCGCTGCTGGAAGGCCAGACGGTTTCTTGAATGAGGTTAAGCCTCATCCACTCGTAGCCGTTGACTTCTGAAGCGAATACGCAGATTTTCGGCCCGCTGCGCGAGAGGGCCCCGGCTGATGCCGGAATCCGGTGCGGCGTTCAACAATCAAAGGAGAAAGACCATTCGCAGGCCCATGAGAAACATCCCGCTTCCTGAGAAGGGGGGTCCACGTGTCAACCGCGATATCCGCATCCGTGAGGTGCAGGTCATCGATGCCGACGGCTCCAACAAGGGCGTCCTGGCCGTATTTGATGCGATCAAGCTCGCCGAGGATCAGGGCCTCGATCTGGTCGAAGTCTCGCCGAACGCCGAGCCGCCGGTCTGCAAGATCATGGATTACGGCCGTTTCCGCTTCGCTGAGCAGAAAAAGGCCGCCGAGGCCCGCAAGAAGCAGAAGACCATCGAAATCAAGGAAATCAAGCTGCGTCCCGCGATTGATGACCATGATTACGGCGTGAAAATGCGCGCGATGAAGGCCTTCTTCGAGGAAGGCAACAAGGTCAAGATCACCCTGCGCTTCCGCGGCCGCGAAATGGCGCATCAGGATATCGGCATGCGCGTGCTCGACCGCGTCAAGGCGGATACGCTTGATATCGCCAAGGTCGAGAACGAGCCGAGCTTCGAAGGCCGCCAGGTGGTGATGGTCCTCGCGCCGAAGTGAGGGGTGGGAGACGGCGATTTTACGCCGTCTCGATTTCCTTTGAGTCGGGCGATGCAGCACGCTCTCAGTATTGCCCACTACCTCGCGCTCAGTGGTGCTGAATTCAAAACGGGCGAGGCAATCGGGCCGGAAGACAAGGCTGATTTCAGGATTTCATTGAATGACGCAGGTCGCTTGGTCGATGGGTCGGTCTATGTGCTAGGGCCCAGACCCATAAAATAGTTGGCATGATCAGCGCGGTGTGATTCACGGCTTCCGAAAGGAAGTCTGGATGAATCGGGACCATTTCTGGCTGA
>WSYC01000031.1 GCA_009773635.1 Beijerinckiaceae bacterium
CTCATCACATCCTGGGGCTGGAGCAGGTCCCAAGGGTTCGGCTGTTCGCCGATTAAAGTGGTACGTGAGCTGGGTTCAGAACGTCGTGAGACAGTTCGGTCCCTATCTGTCGTGGGTGTAGGAGTGTTGAGAGGATTTGTCCCTAGTACGAGAGGACCGGGATGAACACACCTCTGGTGGACCTGTTGTCGTGCCAACGGCAATGCAGGGTAGCTATGTGTGGACGGGATAACCGCTGAATGCATCTAAGCGGGAAACCCACCTCAAAACGAGCGCTCCCTTGAGAGGCGTGGAAGACGACCACGTTGATAGGCTGGGTGTGTAAGCGCGGTAACGTGTTGAGCTTACCAGTACTAATACCTCGATCGGCTTGATCTCTCTCATTACCAATGCCCGCATGATGCGGGTTGGAATAGACCTTCTTGCTTCCAATCTTTCGCCGGCCTGGTGGCCCTTGCGACGTGATAAAACCCGATCCCATCCCGAACTCGGCCGTTAAGCACGTCAGCGCCGATGGTACTATGTCTCAAGACCTGGGAGAGTAGGTCGTTGCCAGGCCTGCCAAAGATTGCTTCTCACAATTGACAGATTGCAGCCGCTTCGAGCGGCACGAATCGCACACGCATTTTCCGACAAATCGATCCTTACCCGATCCCTTCGCCGGATGTGCCAGTGCTTGTCGCGGGGTGGAGCAGCCAAAGCCGGGCGAAAGCGCGGCGTCTCGAGAGAAAACGAGATCGGGCTGCACATGATCGCAAACCGATTTATCGCGGGGTGGAGCAGCCCGGTAGCTCGTCAGGCTCATAACCTGAAGGTCGTCAGTTCAAATCTGGCCCCCGCAACCAAATTTAACCCCGCATGGCGCAAGCCAGCGGGGTTTTTTGCTTGTCCGGCCTCGCAAATGGACGCGATGTGCCCTATCTCTGATGCTGTGCCTTCAGGCACACCTGAACGGGAGGCAAACAGTGAACGGATCAACACGTTTCGGATTTCATCGTGCCGCTTTCGGCATGGCGATTGTTTCAGCATTTTTCCTGATGATGGCCGGTGCCGACGCGCGCCCCGGCAAGGCGAGCAGCGCCGGCAGCCGGGGCACGCGGACCGATGTCGCCCCGCCGACCACCAATACGGCGCCGCGGCAGTCGCAGCCCATCACCGGATCGCAGACACCGCGCGCCGGTGCGCCGGCTCCTGCTGCCCCTGCTGCCCAGCCGTCACGCTGGAGCGGCCTGATGGGTGGGTTGGCTGGCGGCCTGATCGGCGCGGGCCTTTTCGGTCTGCTGGCCGGCAACGGACTGTTTGGCGGCATGGGCTCGCTGATGAGCATCCTCGGCCTGATCCTGCAGATCGGAATCGTCTTTTTCATCGTGCGGTTCGCCATCAACTATTTCCGGCGTAACCGGGCCGAACCTGCGACAGCAGGTGGTCCGGCAAATTTCGCACGCCAGCCGGTCCAGCCGGAGTGGCAGCCTGCGCCGTCATCACCTCAAGCTGCTGCGGCACCGGCCTCGACGCCGGTTCCGGCTCCCATGCCGCCGCTCGATCTCGTCGATGCGGATTTTGGGGCGTTCGAACGCCTGCTTGGCGAGATACAGGAAGCCTATGGCAAGGGTGATCGCATCAGCCTGACACAACGCGTCACGCCGGAAATGGCCAATCTTTTCAATGGTGAGCTGAGCGAAATGGCCCGGCAAGGTGTCGTCAACACGATCTCGGACGTCAGGCTGGTGCAAGGAGACCTCGCAGAAGCCTGGCGCGAGCCTGACGCGGAATACGCGACGGTCGCCATGCGCTACACCATCACGGATGTGAAGCGTGACAAGGCAACGGGGCGCATTCTGGAGGGGGATCCCAACCGCCCGCAGGACGTCGTCGAGAACTGGACCTTCGTCCGGCATCCCGGCGGACACGAGAAGGACTGGATTCTCTCGGCCATCCAGCAGGCGTAAGCTGGCGGGCGCTTGTCGGCGCCACATGACTGCCTGAGCGCCGTTCGTGACCGCGAGCGGCGCTCTAATACTGAATGGTGGCGACGGCGCGCAGGGCATCCGGTGTCGTCGTCGGGAAACCGAAGAACTCGAGATAGGCCGGGATCATCTCGAACAGCATGTCGATCCCGACCTGAACCGTGCAGCCGCGCCGGATTGCGGCATCGAGGAATGCGGTCGTCTCCTGCTTCATGACGACCTCGCCGACGAAGGCACGTGGCGAAATCCGGGTCACATCCATCGGCATGGGATCGCCGGCTTTCATGCCGAGCGGCGTCGCGTTGACGATGATATCGAACCCGTCCGGATCATTCCGGCCAATCCCGACCCTGAGGGTGGGGTGATGGACCTTCAGCCGGGTGGCAAGAGCCTCTGACGCGGCGGTATTCACATCGAAAAGGGCGATTTCGGCGAGCCCGGTTGCGGCCAGCGATGCGGCAATTGCCGAACCGACGCCGCCGGAGCCAACCACCAGCGCGCGTCGCCCATCAAAAATGCAGCCCTTGCGCGCAAGGCCGCGCACAAAGCCGGCGCCATCGAACATGTCGCCGACCAGCGCACCATCCGCGCGGCGCTTCACGGCGTTGCAGGCGCCGGCGATCCGGCCGGCGATGGAGATGTCATCGAGCAGTGCCATCACGCTGACCTTGTGCGGCATGGTGATGAGCGCCCCGCGCATGTTGGTG
This sequence comes from Beijerinckiaceae bacterium, assembly GCA_009773635.1. Lineage (GTDB taxonomy): Bacteria > Pseudomonadota > Alphaproteobacteria > Rhizobiales > Beijerinckiaceae > Rhabdaerophilum. The sequence goes on from WSYC01000031.1 coordinate 2,675, forward strand.
AGCGAAAACAGCGCGGGCAGGAAGGCCGGGAAGGCGTCAGTCGTGCAGCCCATGGGCACGACGATGGTGTCGATGCCCTGCTGCTCGAAATAGGGATTGTAGATCATCGGCGCCTTGAAGCTTTCCGTCGGGAAGCCGATATGCGCGATGAGCGATGTCCTGCCGGTGATCATATGCGGACGGCCTAGGCTTTCGCCGGACCGATGAGGTGGGCGAGACGCTCGATCGCAAGCGGGTAGCCTTGCGTTCCCAGACCCGCAATGACGCCGTCCGCGCGCAGCGAGACGTAGGAGTGGTGGCGGAAGGCCTCGCGCTTGTGGACGTTGGAAATATGCACCTCGATCACCGGCGCATCGAAGGTGTTGAGCGCATCGAGGATCGCCACCGAGGTATGCGTGAACGCGGCGGGGTTGATGACAATGCCCGCGGCGGTCTCGCGGGCTTCGTGGATCCAGTCGATCAGCTCGTACTCGCGGTTCGACTGGTGGAAGCGGATATCGAGCCCGTGGCGCGTCGCCACCGCGCGGCAGGCCGCCTCGACATCCGCGAGCGTCTCGCGGCCGTAGATCTCCGGCTGGCGCTTGCCAAGCAGGTTCAGGTTAGGGCCGTTCAGGATATAGATCAGTCGGGACATCGGGTGCTTCCTGCCGTGGTCGATGCTGCCGGGCGCCGCGGTGGGCGGCTCCGGTGATTCACGCCCTTGTCCTTTAGCGCGCCAGAGGGGGCACGGCCAGTGTGCCGGTTATCGTGTTCTGATCAAGAGCTTGCGCTTTTTGGCAAGCGCGTTGCCCCAAGACCGGAGAGAGAACCGATCAATCCGGTGGGGTGAGCAGGAGAGCTTGGTGCCATACATATGCTTCATGCACGCACGATGCGGAAGCCAACGCAAGCCAGCAAACTGCCCGGAAGGCCGCTCGCCAACAATGTTGTTTGGTTTTCAATAGTTTAAATGGCGCGCCCGAAAGGATTCGAACCTCTGACCCCTAGATTCGTAGTCTAGTGCTCTATCCAGCTGAGCTACGGGCGCCTGCACGGCGTTGGCCAGTGCGAGAGGCGGTCTGATAGCGGGTTGACGCACAAAGGGCAAGCCTCATCCGCATGAAATTCCGAGAATTCGTGACGATTGTCTCCCATGGGCATTCCGATCCCGCTGCGGTCGCCCGGGCTAGAAGGGTGAAGGCGCGGGAGCGCGCCGGGAAACGTAGCCCGATCACGCTGAACAGAGGCGATTCTGGCCGGATTTCAATGTCCCCTGGCCGCGGGAAGCGTCAGCCGGAAAATGGTGCCCATGCCTTCGGGCTGATCCACCAATGTGATCGTGCCGCCCATGGAGCGCATCAGTTCCTGTGCGATGGCAAGGCCAAGCCCGGTGCCGCCAGGACGGGACGAGCCCGAAAAGGCGCGAAACAGCGACGCGCGAATTCTGGAAGGAATACCCGGCCCGTTGTCGGCGATGTCGATGGTCGCCATCCCGTTGCTGGCAGCGGCCGTTATGCGGATTTTTGGTTCCGGCCTGTCGGGGCTGGCGGCTTCGAGCACCGAGCGCGCATTGCGCACGAGGTTGGTCAGGACGCGGGTAAGGTGTTCGGTGTCGGCCTGGACGCTCAACCGGTCGGGAATGTCGATCTCCAGCGCCGGGCGGGAGGCAGGCGAGAGCATCAACTGCTCCGCAACATCGATCACCAGTCCCTTGACAAGGACGGGGACCAGCTCCGAAGGCCGCTCCTGCGCCTTGCCGTATGCAAGGGTGGACTGGCAGAAAGAGATCGCCCGGTCGAGCGCATCCAGCAGCTTGGGCACGAAGCGCTGCACGTTCGGGTCTGGCAGGGAGCCAAGCCGGTCCGCCAAGAGCTGCGCGGAAGCCAGCATGTTTCTGAGGTCATGGTTGATCTTGGCGACGGCGAGGCCCAGCTGCGCGAGGTGTTCGCGCTGGCGCAATTCCTGCTGGAGTGTGTGCTGCATTTCCGAAACATTCCGCTCGAGCGTGCCGAGCTCGTCGTCGCGCATTCCGGGGCGGTAGATCGACCGCGCGTCCGCAGGGTCATTCCGGAACCGGCTGACAGCCGCAGCGAGGCGTTTGACCGGCCTGACGATCAATCCGTTGAGCGCCGCAAAGACCAGCAGGGCGGTAATCCCCGAGATCACCAGCGACACCTGCAGGATGTTCCAGGAGTAGCGCACCATCGCGTCACGCAGCGGTTTCTCGTTGATGACGATTTCCACGAAATCGCCGCCGCGCGGTGGCGGGCCGATCACGCGGATCGTCCGGTCCCCGCCGAAGAACAGCGAGTTGAAGGCACCCATGATCTGCGGCATGACATCGCTTTGCCGCAGGTCGATTTCGAGGTCGATCATCGGCGGCATGTCGGAAATGGCGAGAAGGCGGCGGGTGTTGTCGATCCGGAGCGCGATCATCGTCGTCTCCATCCCCAGGAGCAACTCATCCACCAGCGCCTTGGGCAGCGCATCGGGGGAGGTCTTCTCGAGGATCAGCGCAGCGGCTCGCGCCTGGGAGATGCGCTCGCTCAGCCATGTCGAGCGGAAATTGGCGACGGAGGGCACATAGATCAGCACTTCCGCCAGCAGCACGAAGAGCCCGGTCAGGATCAGGAGGCGCGCGGAAAGCCCGATTCGGGGCCAGCGGCGCGCCGATGCCGGGGCAACTGGGTCGGGGTCGGGAAACGGCGTGTTGGTCATCCGCGTATGCTAGCCGAAAATCCGCAGGAAACGGATCAGGCGGAGCGATCCCGGCGAGCGAAGCTGCCCGATGACGGCTTGCCGCGCAACAGCAGCAATCGCCTCGGCATGGCAGGGCCGCGCGATCGGCAGCGTTGCGAGCGTCTGTAATCCGATACCCTTGGCTATGGCCAACGTGAACGGGACGATGAGTTCTGCCGCATCCTCGCCAAGGATCGAGACGCCGCAGATCTGCCCTTTTCGCGTTGCGATCACCTTGATCTGCCCGGAAGGCCCTTTTTTCAGGGCGTGATGGTCGCCGGTTTCCGCGAAGGACACCCGGTAGAAGCGATAGCGCCCCCTCTGTCCGGGCCCGATCCCGCTTTCGCGCAGGCCGATCTCGGCGATAGCCGGGGATGTCAGCGCCAGCCGCGTCTGCAACGCTGGATCGATGGGGGCAGACTTGCGGAACAGCACCTCGCTGAGGATGGTGCCGGCATGTTGCTTGCCGTGGGAGAGGCTCGCCGCAATGCCTGTCGCATCACCCGCGACATAGATCCGGCGATTGGTGCTGCGCAGTGCCGGAGAAAGCACCGGCCTGCCGTCCTCGAGCCGGAGGCCGGCCTTGTCGAGGTCGAGCCCGTCAAGCGCCGCCACCAACCCGCAATCGAGCACGATATGGGTAAAGGTGATCGGGCCCGGACCTTCGGTGAAGGTCAGGGTGAAGCTCCCGGCATCCGCGTGGATGGTGCCGGTGGTCAGATCAACGTGTTCGCGCAGCGTGATGCCGCGCCGGGCGAATTCCGGGCGCAGGATGCCGATGGCTTCCGCATCGAAACCCGGCAGCATTTCCGCTTCCGCAAGGATCGTGACGCGGCACCCGCTCCGATGTGCCACCGTCGCGCGCGCCAGCCCGAGCGGGCCGGCACCGAGCACCAGAACGTGCTGCTGCGTCCCGGCATCGCGGGTTTCCGCCCGCGCGTCCCAGAGAGGGGGGAGATCGATGCCAATGATGGCCGGGCGGCGAGATGTCGCGCCGGTCGCGAGCACGAAGCGGCGGGCCCGGATCGAGCACTCGCCGAAGATGAAGCGGTCCTTGTCAGCAAAGGCCCCTGTGCCCTCGATGATGCCGCAGCCGAGGGCGCGGAGCCGTTGCAGGGCCGGGCGGGAGGCCGGATCGATAGCGTCCGTCTGCGTGACCAGCAGGCACGGCACGCCGAGCCCGGCGGCGGCAAAGGCGATCTCGATCCCGACCGGGTCGCTTCCGATGATGCAAAGATCCGGCCGCATGTCTTCCCGAGCGCTCATTTCGTCCGATTCTTCCGGTTGTTCTGTCCGGGAAACTAGCGGAACAGCGCGCGATAGCAACCGGAAGAGGTGGAAGTTTTGCCATCCGGAACGTGGCCGGATGCCGGGCGAAAGGGTGCGGGCCGAAATGCCGCAGCGTCCGGCACGAAGTTTCCCAAGTTTCGGATTGACTTTTGTTCGCGTGTGACGTTTAAGCGCCCTCTGATTTCAATACGTCCGGCAGAGGCGCTCGTTGAGCGCTTTTTTCTGTCCGGCGCAGACGAACCAAGAGCAGTCCGATGAAACGCACCTATCAGCCGAGCAAGCTTGTCCGCAAGCGTCGCCATGGTTTCCGCGCCCGCATGGCCACCGTCGGTGGCCGCAAGGTTATTGCCGCGCGCCGTAACCGTGGCCGCAAGAAGCTGTCGGCTTAAGCAATCGGCGGCCAGCCGCCTTTTGCTTTGCGGTCCCGATGTCTGATCCCGGGGAAAGCCGCAAATCCGGCATAGCCAAATCCGGTGCGGGAGACGGGCATGATAATTCCGAGGGCAAGGCGGCAGCGCCTTTGCCCTTTTTTCGTCTTGAAACGCTGAAGAAGCGCAGCGAGTTCAAGGATGCGGCTGCTGGGCCGCGTTATTCAACGAAATCCTTCACGATGCTGCGCCGGATCGTGCCGGAGAGCGGGCCGGGCATCCGCTTCGGCTTCACGGTCACGAAAAAGGTCGGCAATTCCGTCGAGCGCAACCGCATTCGCCGCCGGCTGCGCGAAGCTGTGCGAAAAGCCGCGCCGGATTTCCCGCCTGTTGGCATGGATCTCGTCATTCTCGCGCGCCGTGATGCGATTTCTCTCGATTTTGTGGTGATGGTTGCCGATATCGCCCGCGCTGTAGCGGTTCTGGCGACGCGCGGCGAATCCCGGAAGCGGTCATCGTCGGCTAAAAACCCGCCCGATAACGGAAATTTGGCCTCCTCTTGAAGCAAAGCTTGGCAAGGCACCCTCTCTTCGCATAGAAGGCGCCTGACCTTTTATCTCTG
>WSYC01000032.1:0-7588 GCA_009773635.1 Beijerinckiaceae bacterium
AGCTTCGCCAGACGCTCCTGGAGCTTCTCGCGATCGTAATCCGAGGTCGTCTCCTCAATCTGCGCCTTGATCTGGTTGACGCGGGATTCGATCTCTTTCTTCTTGCCGGCGCCGTCGACGATCGTGGTGTTTTCCTTCTCGATGCGGACGCGCTTGGCGCGGCCGAGCATCGCGAGGGTCACGGTCTCGAGCTTGATGCCGAGGTCTTCCGAGATCATCTGGCCGTTGGTCAGGATCGCGATGTCTTCCAGCATCGCCTTGCGGCGATCACCGAAGCCCGGAGCCTTGACGGCGGCAACCTTGAGGCCGCCACGCAGCTTGTTGACGACGAGGGTGGCAAGCGCTTCGCCTTCGACGTCTTCAGCCACGATGACCAGCGGCTTGCCGGTCTGGACGACGGCTTCGAGCACCGGCAGCATCGCCTGGAGCGACGAGAGCTTCTTCTCGAAAATGAGGATGTAGGGATCGTCGAGCTCGGCGATCATCTTCTCGGCGTTGGTGATGAAGTACGGCGAGAGATAGCCGCGGTCGAACTGCATGCCTTCGACGACATCAAGCTCGGTCTCGGCGGTCTTGGCTTCCTCGACGGTGATGACACCCTCGTTGCCGACCTTCTGCATCGCGGTAGCGATCATCTTGCCGACGGAGGTGTCGCCGTTCGCCGAGATGGTGCCGACCTGGGCAACTTCATCGTTCGAGGTGACCTTCTTGGAGTTCTTCTTGAGATCGGCGACAACGGCTTCAACCGCCATGTCGATACCGCGCTTGAGATCCATCGGGTTCATGCCGGCGGCAACGGCCTTGGCACCTTCGCGCACGATGGCCTGGGCCAGCACGGTCGCGGTGGTGGTGCCGTCACCGGCGTGGTCGTTCTGACGGGACGCGACTTCGCGCACCATCTGGGCACCCATGTTCTCGAACTTGTCCTGAAGTTCGATTTCCTTGGCGACCGTCACGCCGTCCTTGGTGATGCGCGGGGCACCGAACGACTTTTCGATCACGACGTTACGACCCTTCGGGCCGAGCGTCACCTTCACGGCGTTCGCGAGGATATCCACGCCGCGCAGCATCTTGTCGCGAGCATCGCCCGCAAATTTCACGTCCTTGGCAGCCATTTCGACTAACTCCGGTTAAATGAGGTGTGTGTGATCAACGGATCAGGCGATGACGCCCATGATGTCGGATTCCTTCATGATGAGGAGATCCTGACCATCGATCTTGACTTCGGTGCCCGACCACTTGCCGAAGAGGACGCGATCGCCCTTCTTCACATCAAGCGCCACGAGCTTGCCGTCTTCGCCACGGGCGCCGGGGCCCACGGAGACGACTTCGCCTTCCTGGGGCTTTTCCTGAGCGGTTCCGGGGATGATGATGCCACCCTTCGTCTTCTCTTCGCTTTCGATGCGCTTGACAACGACACGGTCATGCAGGGGACGAAACTTCGTCATGGGTTTCCTCTTGAAGCTTCCAAAAAATTGCTGGCGTATCCGGCCGCCTTCGCGTTTTACGCGCAAGAGGCGACAGGCGTGAGGCCCGTCAGCCATTTTACGCGAAACCCGAGTTGCCGGATGCAGCCCGAGACACTTAGCACTCACTTCATGCGAGTGCTAACGGCATATGGTTTGCGGATCGGGAAGAGTCAAGAGGCGCGAGGAGCCGCCAGCGCGATGTTTCCGCGAGTCTGGTGAATCACGGCGCAGGGTCGATCGGCGGCTCATCAGGCTTCGCCCGCTCGCGCATGGCCAGAAGCGTGCCGATCACAATCAGGACTGTTCCGGCAAATGTGGCGATGCCGGGGATCTCATCGAAGAACAGGAAGCCCAGCACCGTCGCATAAAGGAGGGCGGAATATTCGGTAATCGCGAGCCGTGAGGCCTCGGCCCGCCGGAAGGCCATGCCCATCAGCAGGTGGCCGAGAACACCGAGGACGGCCATCACGGCATAGATCGCGAGATCAGCCGCGCTCAGCGTAACCCAGACCAGCGCAGCGGGGATGGCCATCACGACCGCAGGCACAACGTGCTGGAAGGCAACGATGATGATCAGCGCATCCTGCTGCGCGCGCTGGCGCAGCAGCGTCAGCGACAGGGCGTAGGTGACGGTGGAGCCGATGGCGGCGAGAACGCCGGAAATTGGCAGCGCGGTCGTGCCGAAACTACGCTGGCCGAGCACCATCACGACCATGCCGCCAAAGCCGACGGCGAGGCCCAGCAATACCCCCTTGGCGAGTTTCTCGCCCAGCAGCAGCACGCCGAAAGCCGCCAGAAACAGCGGTGAGAGGAATGAAAACGCGATCGTCTCTGCCAGCGGGAGTGTTTGCAGCGCATAGAAGAAGCTGGTGGCGGTGGCGAGCCCGATGAAGCCGCGCAGGATATTGGCCTTCACCGCCTCGCGGGTTGGCTTTGAGGGTGACTGGATGAGCCAGATGGCTGAGGCCACCAAGAAACCGAGCGAGAAGCGCAGAAAGACGAGCTGAGCCGTCGGGTAGCGCGCGCCGACGTGCTTGATCAGCGCATCCATGACGCTGAGAACGCCGATGCCCAGAATCGCCAGCACGGCGGGGTGGAGGCGATCGAGCTTCATGGCAGCAAAGCTTTCACCGAGACGAACAACAGGCGTGCGCCGCCCAGGATCAGCAGCGCATTCGTGATGATGAGAATGCCATCCTGCGAGAGCCGCTGATGCAGTTTGATGCCGAGCATGACCGACAGGGGAATGACCGGCGCGAGCATCAACGCTGCGACCATCGCGTCGGGACGCCCGGCGAGCAGGATGCCGTAGGGGATCAGCTTGAGAAGATTTCCCAGCGTGAAAAAGGCGGTGTTGGTGCCGACAAAGAGCCGTTTGTCGAGGCCGCGGCGGATCAGATACATTGTGATCGGCGGGCCGCCGGCATGCGCGATAAAGGTCGTGAAGCCGGAGGCTGCACCCGCGATTACGCCGAGCGCGGCGTGCACGGGCCTGGGTATCACCACCACGCGGTGAAACCGCTTCCAGAACCAATGCAGTGCAAAGCTCAGACTGACCACCGCGATCGTCAGTCCGATGGTGCGCGGATCAATCGTTTCGAACATCAGCCAGCCGAGACCCAGGCCGATCAGCAGGCCGGGCAGCAGCACCCTCAGATCAGGCTTCGACCAGCTCGACGGACCGAAGGCGCGCAGCGTGAACATGTCCATCGCCGAAACCAGCGGTGCCACCACCATCGCCGCGCCGAGCGGGTCGATCACGAAGGAGAGCATCGGCACGCCGATGGAGGCCGCGCCGCCGCCGAACGCGCCCTTCGAGAAGGCGATCAGCGCGATGGTTGCGCCGCCGATCAGCCAGAAGGTCGGGTCCGGCGCAAAGCGCTCGAAGCCCTCGATCATGAGGTTCAGGTAAGGCAAGGTTGGCCCCGGGCACGGGAGAACGGTTGTTCTGTCCTGATTACGCGCGCAGAGCGGGCGCAGCAATCGCGGATGCCGAAAAAACATGCAAACCGTGTATTGTCCGAATACCGGGTCGCCGGCGTCCCCAGATGTTTGGCGGGCCGGCCCGCATTTGCAGGGCGCTGGCTTGCATTTGCCACGGGCAGGCTGACATTAGCTCCCATGCTGATGTCCGCCGCCTTCCTCGCTTCTGCTCTCATCCAGTTCGCGCTGGGGCTGGTTGTCGCCTGGGTTCTGGGCGCGGCGGAATTCGGCGCCTATGCGCTGGCGCTTGCTGCAGCCGTGCTGGTCCAGACGATCGTCTTCGAATGGATCCGCCTGTCTGCGACCCGCTTCCACCACGGCGAAGACGGCAATCGATTGGCCGGCCTGTTGATGCGCTATTTTACCCGAATCACCGCCGGCCTGCTGGTGGTGGCGCTGTTGCTGCTCGTGTTTGGCGAAGTCCGTCGCTGGCTGCTCTGCGTTATCCCGCTGGTTGCTGTTGCCGCCGGGTTTGTGGATTTCCGTGCCGCATTGCTGCGGGCGGAGTTCAACCAGCGCGGCTATGCCCTGCTGATGCTGCTCAGAAACCTGCTGGCCATCATTCTGTTGCCGCTGGCGGCTTGGCATTTTGGTTCGGCCGAGGCCGTGCTCGCGGCCTTCCTGCTGGCGCTGGTGGTCAGCGCGGCAGCCATCGAGTTCGCTTTCCGACGACGGGGGAGCCTGGCATCGCCGGATGCCCAGCCGATGGCCGACTTGCGCGCGCTGCTGCGCTATTCCGGGCCGATCGTGGCGACCAATTGCGTCTATCTCGCGCTCTTCTTCGCTCTGCGCTCCGCTGTGGCCTTGACCGGCGGTATGGCTGCCGCCGGGCAGTTCAGTCTGGCGTTTGATTTTGTGACCAAGCTGTTCACGACGATCGGGACAGCGATCGATCTTGCCTTGTTCCAGCTCGCGGTGCGGGCGGCGCGCGATGAGGGAGATGGCGCCGGCAAGGCGCGTGTTGCGGTGAACGCAGAGATCGTGGCGGCTATCCTCCTGCCGATGGCCGTGGGGCTGTTTCTGGTCGTGTCCTTGCTGGAGGAGTTTCTGGTGGCCCCGGCGTTTCGTGGCCCATTTTCCACTTTCGTGATGGCGGCTGTGCCGGGGATCGCGCTTTACGCGCTCATCCAGTACGCGTTGCACCCGTTCCTGCAGATTGTGCACCGGACAATGCCGCTGGTGCATGCTGCGATGGCCGGCTTTGTGGTGGCCGGCCTTCTTGCGCTGGCAATGCCGATCTTCGGGCTGGCGCTGGTGCCGGCGATATTCTGGGGCCTTGCGGGCGCCATGCTGGCGGCAATGCTTGTTCTGATCCGGCATATCGGGCGCGCGGCCCTGCCGTCGCCGGGGTTCGCGGGGCGTCTTATGCTCGCGCTGGCGGGGATGATCGGTGTCGTTCTCGTCATCCGGCCGCTGGGGCAGGGGCCGGGCGTGCTGACCGCTGCGATTACCGGCGGCGCGGCGACCTTCGCAGCCGTCGCGCTCCTTGTTGATCTCGCGGGGCTCCGGACCTGGCTCAGGGCGCGCAAGGCGGCCTGAGCGACGGTCTCAGCTGAGCCAGCGCTTAGTTGAACAGCGCGTCGATCGCGCCCTGATCGACATGATCTTCGGAATTGACCGGCACCGGGCCCGTGAGCAGCGCGGCTGCCCCTTCGGTTTCGCGCTCTTCTTCCTTGGTGCGGACCTCGGCCTCGATGAGATCGTGCAGGGCCTGCAGACCGCCCCAGGCATCGATCATGCGATGGATGCGGCTTTCGATGAAGTTGAGTGTGTCAACGACCCGGCTGATGCGCTGGCCACTCAGGTCCTGGAAGTTGCTCGCCATATAGATCGTGGTGACCTTTTCGGCGATATCGGAGGCGAGGGCCTTGGCGTTCTCGAGCGTTGTTTCGCTCTGGATCGACCCGGCGATCGTCTCGATCGCTTCGGCGGCGGCGAGAATGTCATGGGTGGCGGCCTCGGTCTGGCTGACGACGGTCGTCAGTTCGAGCGCGGCGATATCGACCCCGCCGATGTTGTTGCCGACCTTGATGGCCGCAAGCTCTTTCTTGGTGCCGCGAATGGCTTCGTCGATCTCGCCGATGTCGGAGCGCAGATTGGTGACGCTCTTGAGTTCGTTGCGATAATTGTCGCTGAGGTTTTCGATGATGCCGCGCAGCGGCGCGACAAGGCCACGCAAGGCGCGCAGTTCTTCGAGAATGGGGCCAGAGACAGCCTCCGGCTCGATCGCAGGCGTGGCAATCAGCGAGTCAAAATCCGAAACGTCCGGTGCAGAAAATGACGGGGCGGGGATCCGGGCCGGCTGGCGCGGGGAACCACCTTCGATACGGAAACGACGGGCGCTATCGCTCATAGGGACAATCTCTGGTTGATATAATCGATTGCCAATCTTGAGCAGCACAAGTTAAGTATAGGTTCCTTTCTTGTCTGTTTTGATGTAACAATTCGTTCATCATCAACATTAAATTAACAATCAAACTTTTCATTTTGTAAAAAATTAACCTTAAATTCGATGGTTCAAATTCTTGATGAATGAAACTTTATATTAATCATGAATTTTATCGAAATATAGCAGCCATTTCTGCATCATCACGCTCGGGTCCAGAGCGGTCTGGCGCGTTGCGAAGGGTGAGTGCCCGCGCAGGGCGTCATCACCGCCGGCCTCGTGCAGCTCGGCCCCTCGGCTGACTGCCGGAGATGATGTTCAGAGGATGGTGCCATGACTGGTTTTGCGTTTCCCGGCTCCAGAAGCCGACTGGCTGCTTCGGGCGCATCGGCGCTCGCAATCGCCCTTTGCCTTGCCGCCAACCCCGCTTCCGCCGACCCTGCGCAGTCGGGCACGAATTTGGGCGGCGGGTTCATCGAATTGCTGATGACGGGATCCACGCCATCGCATCGGCAGGGCGCGCCGGGCTACGCGGTGCCGAGGCAGCCGATCTATATTCGCCCCGCGCCCGCCGCGCGCGGCCAGATCATCCAGCAGCGGGGATTTCAGCAGCGGGCCAACGCCGCGATTCTGCTGGAGGATGACCCCTATGCGCAGCCGGGCATTGCCGGGCGCGGTGTCCGCCGCGGGCGTGCACCGGCGCCGATCGAACCGGGATTTGATCCACGCTTCGAGAAGCAGGAGGTAGCCTATGGTGGTAACCACGCGCCGGGCACGCTCGTCATCGATACCCCCAGCAAGTATCTCTACCTCGTGCAAGGGAATGGCCGTGCGTTGCGCTATGGCATCGGCGTCGGGCGCCCGGGCTTTGAATGGGCCGGCGTCAAGACGGTCTCGATGAAGCGTGAATGGCCCGATTGGCGGCCGCCGGCGGAGATGCTCAAGCGTCGTCCTGACCTGCCGCGCCACATGGCGGGCGGGCCGGAGAATCCGCTCGGCGCACGGGCGCTGTATCTGGGCTCGTCGCTCTATCGCATCCACGGCACGAATGAGCCGGAAACCATCGGACGCGCCGTGTCATCCGGGTGCATCCGCATGCGCAATCAGGATGTCGAGGATCTGTATTCCCGCGTGAAGGTGGGAACGAAGGTGGTGGTGATCTGACCGGATTGCGGCGATCGCAAAATCCGCGACCCATCCGGGGTTCATGATCGATCAGGATTCAGGACCCCGGAATTTCCGGGATCCTTTGTGCGCCAAGTGTGAAGATCAGGCTTCGTAGGTGTCCGAACCGCCGTCGTCGTAACCGTCATCGCCGGCGTCGTCGTAACCGTCGTCTTCCTCGTCCTGCAGGTCAGGTTCGGTGCCCTGCGCATTCTGGGTGGCATTATTCTGCGCGTTCATGCCGGAATTGCCCGCGCCGGAATTGCCCGTGCCAGGGCCGCCAAGCCCAAGGGCATTCTGCCCGGCGTTGGCGTGCCCGCCGCCGAAGGCGCTGGAGAGAAGGCTGCCCACCATCATGCCACCGGCAACACCGGCTGCAGCGGCTGCGGCGGTGCCGAGGAACCCCATGCCCTGCCTCTGCGGCGGGGCGGGCTGCTGTTGCGCCCAAGGACCACCTTGCTGCTGCGGACCACCTTGCTGCGGGGCTGCCTGCTGGCCGCCCCAGGGGCCGGGCGGTTGAGCCGCCATGGCCTGTGCCGGGGGGTGCTGTCTGCGCTGGCCATAGGCAGGTTCCGGTCGCGCTGGC
>WSYC01000032.1:7593-14470 GCA_009773635.1 Beijerinckiaceae bacterium
CGAACAGGCCGGAGAGAAACCCGCCGCTCTGAGGAGCGGCCTGCGGCTGGGCCTGAACCTGCTGCTGCAATTGCGCGACTTCGCCCTGCAACTGCTCGATCTGCTGCTGCTGGTTGATGAGCGCCTGTTCCTGCACATAAACCGATTGTGCCATGGCATAGGGTGCATAGGGCTGCTGGCGGATGAGATCGGCGATGTAGCGCTCGACCTCCGCGTCGCGCGGCTGGTTGGCCACGGTGCGCAAACGCTCGAAAATCCCGTCAATGGCGGCACGTTCCTGGGGATTCATATAGGCCTCCTCGAAAGCGCCGCCCGATCCGATGGTCGGCGGCACGGCATGAAATAACAACGGATTGTGTCATTTGCAGTAGGAACCGACAAAAATTCTATCCGGGCGAATCCGGGTGTGCGGTGGAACACCTTGCCGTCAGACGACGAGGCGCCGGTAGAGGTGCCAGGAGGCGTGCCCAAGCAACGGCAGCACGATCATCAGCCCGATGAAGACCGAGAGAAATCCGGCAAGCAGCATGAGCCCGATGAAGGCACCCCAGCCGAGCATCAGCTGCGGGTTGGCACGGACTGTGCGGATCGATGTGATCAGTGCGGAAATGAAATCGGTCCCGCGATCCACCATCAGCGGAAAGGAAACGACGCTGAGCGAGAACACCAGAATGGCAAAGCCGGCCCCGATCGCATGGCCAAGGATCAGGAACCCGTAACCGGCACTGGTCGAGAGCAGTGCTTCCATGAAGGCCGGCAGCGACAGAAGCCGCATGCCGAAGAAGATCGCGTAGACAACCGCGCCGGATTTCAGCCAGATCGCCATCAGGAAAATCAGGAGAATGCCGAGGTAGGAGCATTCCCGCATCACACCGGGGGTCAGGTTCCGCGCCATCGCGGCCCAGGTGACGGGTTCGCCACGCTCTCGCAACCGGCTGACCGTATAGAGGGCAATCGCAGCATAAGGCCCGACCAAGGCAAACCCGGCCATGATCGGGAAGCCGAGAAAGCCATAGCCGAGGCGGTTCACGACATAGAGGATCAACAGACCGCCGAAGGTGTAGATGCCGCCAATGGTGAGGCCGAAAACGGGAGCCGCCCGGAAGTCCGCCAATCCGTGCATGAAAGCATAGACCAGATCTTCGAAGACCGGGCGACGAATGGTTGGCAAACCGTCCGCGTGCCCTTGCGCGCTGGCGTCAATCATGGCGATCCTCCCGTGCAGAATCCGGCGCGTTGACGCGCTCTTGCCGCGAGGCGAGTGTCCGTCGCGTCACGCCAATTGGCAAGAGCCTTTGTCGTGAGCGGAGCCTGCGTCGTGAGTGCACTCTTGCCTTCGCCGCTCTTGCCTTCACGTGCCTGGCAGACGTGACATGGCCCTCGTCGCGATATCGGTCAGGGCTTTCACGGGGTGCCAGCGCGCGGCGGCGACTTCATCGAGCTGAGCGCTCAACACCGCTGCCGGGTCCGCGACGAACAGGAACTGGAGATCGTGATGCACATGCGGCCGCTCGCCGCGTGAGGCCTTGCCGGGCACGTCATGGCTGTCGATGATGAACGGCCGGTCGCGGCCTTCGTGCCAGGGGTGGAGCGCGAGGCCGGCAATGCCGGTCTCTTCCACGGCCTCGCGCATCGCCGAGTGCCAGAAGAGCGCTGCCGGCTCGTAGTGTCCGCCCGGCTGGAGCCAGCGCTTCAGCGTCCTGTGGTCGATGAGCAGCGTCTGTGCCCCGTCCGGCGAGAGGATGATCGCACTCGTCGTGATATGGCCGGGGTAGGTCTCCCGGCTTTCGAGCGCATGACCTTCGTCGATCTGCCAGCGCAGAAGCGAGAGATGCTCGTGCGGGCCTGCGACATGGTCGCGGTAATCGCTGACGATGGCTGCCGCGCGGGCCAGAAAGGTCGATCCAGACATGAAAAAGGTCGCTCCGATTGATCGGGCGACCTTAGGCGATTCGCTGGAGCTTCGCTCTTCTTGTGCCGGAAGATCAGACGATCTTGGCGTAGGCGGGCACCGTCAGGAAGTCCTCGAACTTCGGTGCGAGGCTGAGGGTCCGGAAGAGTTCGATCGCCTCCGGGAAGCGCCCTGCGGCGTAGGCTTGCGCGCCGATCTCGCCCTTCACCCGCTCCATTTCCTCTTTGAGGCAGGTGTCGAACAGTGCTGGCGACGCCGTTTTGCCATCAGCGAAAGCGAGACCGTATTTCACCTGCTGCCAGATCTGGGCACGGGAGATTTCCGCCGTCGCCGCGTCTTCCATCATGTTGTAGATCGGCACCGCGCCGCGCCCGCGCAGCCAAGCTTCGATATATTGCACGCCGACGCGGATGTTTTCGCGGAAACCTTCCTCGGAGCGGGTGCCGGTGTGGATTTCGAGCAGATCTTTCGCGGTGGTGTTGACGTCCTCGCGCAGCTTGGAAAGCTGGTTCGGCTGCGGCATCAGGCGGTTGAAGACCTCCATCGCCACCGGCACGAGGTCCGGGTGCGCGACCCAGGTGCCGTCATGCCCGTCGCCGGCCTCGCGTTCCTTGTCGGCGCGCACCTTGGCAAACGCAGCCTCGTTGGCGGCCGGGTTGTTCTTGATCGGGATCTGCGCCGCCATGCCGCCCATCGCGAAGGCACCGCGCCGGTGGCAGGTCTTGATCAGCAGCAGCGAATACGCCCTGAGAAAAGCCTTGCCCATCACCACCTGGCCGCGATCGGGCAGGGCGTAATCCTTGTTGGCGGCGAGCTTCTTGATGAAGGAGAAGATGTAATCCCAGCGCCCGCAGTTGAGGCCGACGATGTGATCCTTCAGCTCGTAGAGGATTTCGTCCATTTCGAAGGCGGCAGGCAGGGTTTCGATCAGCACGGTCACCTTGATCGTGCCGTTCGGGAGGCCGAGCGCCTTCTGGGCGGCGACGAAAACGTCGTTCCAGAGCCGCGCTTCAAGGTGGCTTTCGAGCTTCGGCAGATAGAAATAAGGGCCCGTGCCCTTCGCGACCAACGTCTTGGCATTGTGGAAGAAGTAGAGGCCGAAATCGAACAGCGAGCCCGAGCACGGCTCGCCGTCGATCATCAGGTGGCTTTCCAGAAGATGCCAGCCGCGCGGGCGGACGATCAGCGTCGCCGGGGTGGCGGAGAGCTTGTAGGCCTTGCCGGTGGTCGAATCCGTGAAATCGATCTTGCCTGCCCAGCGGTCTTTCAGGTTGATCTGGCCTTCGACGTTGTTCGACCACGTCGGCGAGTTCGCATCCTCGAAATCGGTCATGAACACTTTGGCGCCGGAGTTCAGCGCGTTGATGACCATCTTGCGGTCGACCGGGCCGGTGATCTCCACGCGGCGATCCATGAGATCGGCCGGGATCGGCGCAACCCTCCAGTCACCCGCGCGGATTTCGGCGGTTTCGGGCAGAAAGTTCGGCAGGTTGCCGGCATCGAATGTCGCCTGACGGACGGCGCGCGCAACCAGAAGTTCCTTGCGGCGACCGTTGAAGGCGCGCTGGAGTGCGGCAACAAAGGCCAGTGCTTCCTCTGTCAGGATTTCATCGAAACGGGGGCCCATTTGCCCCTTGATGTCGATACCGGCCATGCGTCAACTCCCTCAAGCGTTGGTCGAGGCGCAGATGCGCCATCGAACGCCATAAAGAACCGCCAGCATTTTTTCGCAAGTCGACGAAAGGCGACGACACCCGTTCCAGAATAGAAATAATACCCTGAACGTGTTCACGAACGAAAAGAGCGGCCTCAGAGGCCGCTCCTGAGTGCAGGGTCCGATATCAGTATCCGGCATTTGTGAGGGCGTGCTTCGGGCGATGGTCGTCAGCGTCGCGCGGAAACACCGCTAGCCGACAAGGTGCCCGGAAAGAGAAAGGGCGATGGCTTTCGCCACCGCCCCAAGCTCTAGCGCTGAAAGTGAGCGCTTACTTCGTGTTGGTCGTGAGCGTCGTGCCGATGCTCTTGAACGCGGTGGTCAGATCGGCCTTGAAGGTGCTGAGGGCGGTGATGATGGCGGCGGCCATCAGGGCGGCGATGAGCGAATACTCGATCGCGGTTGCGCCAGACTCATCCTTCACGAAACGGTTGAAAATCGACATGTGAGTGCTCCTTGCTCTTTGCTGCTCCAGGCTTCAGATCGGCAGACCTCGGCGGGTTTGTCCGTCTGAACCGAGGACCAAATTAGCCTGCGTTCCTTGCAGTCCGGTTAATGTCATCCCAAATAGTCACGGGTTGAATTTGAAATAAATCATGTAGTTAATGAACATAAAACCGATATTTCGAGATCTATATTATCGAGTAAAACACAATTAAAATTCAATAAAATTTCGATCAATTCTTGTAATTATCACAATTCAATCAATTATGATTTGGATATATGAAAACTAAATTGCTGTATTCGTATTTTTATTCATGATTTATCTCTAGAATTTTCGCACGTCGCACGTTTGGCGTGTAAATTAAATTCGCTCAATCAAGACGAAGCGCCCGCTGCGCCCCAGGAAATCCAGTCAGGAGCATTCGCTCCGGGGTATCGTCGAGCGGCCTGCGCGCGCCATTCTCTCAACTTTACCGAAAATTCACCCTATTTTGGCAGCTTGGCAGTGCGGGGACCGGCTCTGGTTTGATCTGCCCCCCGCAGAAGCGCCGATTGGGGAATGAGTCCGATGATGTTGATGCCGATGCCCGGACGTGACGTCCTGAGAACCGCAGGGCTTCTGGCTTTGGCCGTGCTGGCCTGTGGTTTCGTGCCGCACGCTGCTCTGGCGGAAGAGAAGCGGGCATCGGACACGATCCTTGTGTCGCTGGATCAGGCCAAGCTGGTCAAACTTCCGGCTGGCGCGGAAACAATCGTGATCGGCAATCCGACGATTGCGGATGTCGCCGTGCAGAAGAACGGCGTCATGGTGATCACGGCCCGTTCAGCGGGGCGGACGAATTTCATCGCGCTCGATTCCTCCGGTGCGATCATTTCGGAATCGGTCATCACGGTCACGAACCCGACGCAAGGCCGTGTTGTCGTCTTGCGCGGAACGGATCAGAGCACCTATGATTGCGCACCGCTCTGTCTGCCGACCGTAACCCTCGGCGATGACGAGAAGCACTTCAATCGCTCGATTGATCAGGTCAGCCGCCGTGACGGGGCAACAAACCAGGCACCCAACGCGGCTCCGGTGAAGAAATAGCTCTGACCAAGAGATCGCGTTGCCAAAACGGTTCTGACGGAGGCGGACGGAAGGCATCTGTCTCCGGCGTTGAAGGTTTAAGAATGAATCGCGCGCACACATGCGCGCGCAAGGCGCAAGCAGGCGTTTCCCGCCCCCTCCCCGCGCGGCGGGTCAGCCAGGGCCGGCCGAGCCAACATGGCTAAGAAATCGTCAATCCGGACGCTTGGATTTGTCCAAAGCCTCGAAACCAAACCGAAATCTCTTTCTGCTAATGTTCTGGGGAATATCAATCCGTTTCGCCTGTTGGTGAAGGCGATCCCGGGGTGATGAACAGATCAGGCGGGAGCAATCGATGCTGGTTTCGAAACGGGAAGAGGCCCAGAGGCGGCCCCATCGTTTGCAAGCGGCGTTGCGCCGGTTCATCCGGCATCGGCGCGGGTCTACTGCGGTCGAATTCGCGATGATCGCGCCTCTCTTCTTCGGCTCGCTCTTCGCCATCATGGAAACCGGAACGCTCTACCTCAAGTCGACAGCAATTGAAGCCGGAGTCGAGGAGGCCAAGCGTGTCACCATGACCGGGCAGGTGGCGTCCGGTGCGACGCCAGCGCTTCAGCTTTCGGCATTCCGCTCTGCATTTTGCAATCAGGCGGGCTGGATCATCAGCTGCGATGCCGTGCAATTCGATGTGCGTTCCTTCGATGTTTTTGGTGCAGCCGCGATGCCAAACCCGGTGGTCGGTGGCGTTTTCAACCCCGGCGGGTTGCAGTTCGATCCCGGCAAACCGTGCAAGATCGTCGTGATCCGGGCCTATTACGAGACAACCTCGATCACCGCGATGATCCGCAACGATGTCGCCAATCTCACCGGCGGCAATGTCCTGCTGAGCGGTGCGGCGGCGTTCAAGAACGAACCCTATGGCGCGTGCTGAGGACATGAACATGAAAATGGTTGGTTCCCGGACATTCGCGTCTCGTTTTCGTGCGCTGACCCGCAGTTTTGTGCGCGGACGCAGCGGTGTCGCCGCGGTCGAATTCGCGCTCATGGTCCCGGCGATGATGTCGGTCTGGGTCGGGATGGTCGTGGCGACGGATGCGCTGACGGCCGACAAGAAGGTG
Organism: Beijerinckiaceae bacterium; assembly: GCA_009773635.1. Classification (GTDB taxonomy): domain Bacteria; phylum Pseudomonadota; class Alphaproteobacteria; order Rhizobiales; family Beijerinckiaceae; genus Rhabdaerophilum. The sequence continues at coordinate 13,848 of WSYC01000032.1, forward strand.
ACCCTGCTCGCGCGCACGCTGGCGGACATGACAACCCAGATGCAGGCGGTGAAGCAGTCCGACATGGACAGCATCTTCCAGGCGACCGAATCCATTCTCTGGCCGCAGCCGGCCGACAGGCTCGGCATGCGCGTCACTGCGGTCGATATCGATGCCAACGGGGTTGCCTTCGTGGACTGGTCCGTGACCCCCACGAATACCTTGCTCAAGGGCAGCTATTCTGCCTTGGCGCATTGCGCCAAGTTCACGCAGCTGCCGGCGGGCCTCAAGGTGCCGCGCACCTCGGTCGTCTTCGCCGAGGTTTCGATGGACTACAAGGCATCGGTCGCGACACAGATTGTCGACGAGATGTTCAAGGGCAGTTCAACCGCAGGCGTCATGCCGCTCGGCGACAGCCTCTATATGCGGCCGCGGCAGTCGACGAAGGTCACCTTCGATCCGGCAGGCGCGGTGTGCGCCGGTTTCGTCCCCTGACGGCGTCGTCGCGCGCACGGCGCAGGGCTGAACGGGATAGCCCGCAGATCTTAGGTGGTGTTTACATTCAGGATTCCCAACGGGCTAATTTTCTGATTCAAGCTTCTGGCTGGGTTGGAGGTCAGCATGGATGGATCGGCAGGAACTGA
>WSYC01000010.1 GCA_009773635.1 Beijerinckiaceae bacterium
CAGTTCCTGCCGATCCATCCATGCTGACCTCCAACCCAGCCAGAAGCTTGAATCAGAAAATTAGCCCGTTGGGAATCCTGAATGTAAACACCACCTAGGGCGAGGGGGCGGCATTTTCCCAGTAGCCGGACGGCGCGGCATCGCGCTACGATAGCCCCCTCGTCCCTGCGCTCTGAGGAAAACCGCCCCGATGTCCGATCTGATTGTTACCGCCGGCCCCTTCCGCTTTGGTGCGAAGCTCGAGCGCGAGGCGGCGCCGAAGACCTGTGCGGCGTTCCTCAAGAGCCTGCCGTTCATCTCGAAGATCATCCATGTCCGCTGGAGCGGCGAGGGCGTCTGGATGCCGCTCGGCGATCTCGATTTCGGCGTCGGTTACGAGAACAACACCTGCTACCCCTCGGCAGGGCAGATCATCCTCTATCCGGGCGGCGTCAGCGAGACCGAGATCCTGCTCGCCTATGGCTACGTCAACTTTGCGTCCAAGGCCGGCCAGCTCTCCGGCAACCATTTCCTGACGCTGACATCCGGCCTCGAGAACCTCTACACGCTCGGCCGCAAGGTGTTGATCGAGGGGCAGCAGGACATCCGCTTCGATCTCGCCTGATACGGTGGCGGAACGTCTCGGCAAGCGCCTCGCGCCGGTGCATCCGGCCGATTTTCTCATCATCCGGGAACATGGGAAGGGTGGCCCGAAATTTATTCGGTGGTTGGGGCTTCACAAGCGAATTATTTTAAGCTTAAAATAAAATTCAGGTTCAAGGCAGGTTCAAGAAAAATTCAACGATTGACAGGACACCGGTTCAAGAATTGTCCATAAATTCCGGTGTTTCAGGCCCGTAACGCTCTGGAGGTGAGACCATGGTTGCCAAGTTCACTGCTCACTCGAAATGGAAGCTGCCGCTGCTGGCGCTCGCGTTGTCGTCCGGCGTTTCCGGCGCCGCGCTGGCGCAGGAAAAGCTCAAGATCGGCATCATGGTGACGCTCTCCGGTCCCTCGGCGGTGCTCGGCGGGCAGGCGCGTGACGGGTTCAACCTCGCGGTCAAGACGCTCGGCGGCAAGCTCGGCGGTGTTGATGCCGAGGTGATCGTCGTTGATGACGAACTGAAGCCGGATGTTGCGGTCGGCAAGGTCAAGGGCCTGCTGGAGCGCGATGGCGTGCAGTTCGTTGTCGGGCCGATCTTCTCGAACGTCCTGCAGGCGATCCACAAGCCGGTGACGGAGTCGAACGCCTTCCTCATCAGCCCCAACGCCGGCACCTCGAATTTCGCCGGCGCGCAGTGCCACCCGAATTTCTACGTCACCTCGTATCAGAACGACCAGAACCACGAGGTCCTGGGCAAGTATGCGCAGGACAAGGGCTTCAAGAAGCTGTTCCTGATGGCGCCGAACTATCAGGCCGGCAAGGATTCGCTCGCCGGCGTGAAGCGCCATTTCAAGGGTGAGGTGGTCTCCGAAGTCTACACCCCGCTCGGTCAGCTCGATTTCTCGGCGGAACTGGCGCAGATCGCGGCCGCAAAGCCCGATGCCGTCTTCGCCTTCATGCCGGGCGGCATGGGCGTGAACCTCGTCCGCCAGTATCGTCAGGCCGGGCTGGCGAACATTCCGTTCCTCTCCGCCTTCACGGTCGACGAATCGACCCTGCCGGCGCAGAAGGAAGCGGCGGTGGGCTTCTTCGGCGGCGCGAACTGGGCGCCGGACATGAAAAACCCCCAGACCGAGGCCTTCGTAAAAGCTTATGAGGCAGCCTACAATTCTGTTCCCGGCACCTATGCGATGCAGGCCTATGATGCCGCACTGCTGATCGACGCGGCAGTCAAATCTGCTGGCGGCAAGGTTTCCGACAAGAACGCGGTGCGGGCCGGCCTCAAGAAGGCGGACTTCAAATCGCTGCGCGGCAACTTCAAGATGGGCATCAACGGCTACCCGATCCAGGATTTCTATCTGGTGCAGGCCGTGGCGCGGCCGGACGGCAAGTTCGCGACCTCGCTTCGGGACAAGGTCTTCTCGAATTACGTCGATGTCTACGCGAAGGACTGCAAGCCCGCGAACTGAGCCGGGCCCTGTGACCCAGGCGGTCTGCCTGCCCTCATCCCGGCCCTGCCGGGGTGAGCCGCGGTGCCAGCCCGACGCGACGATGCTCTGAACCCCGAGGCGGACCCCGGTTCCATGTCCCTCACGCTCCTCTATGTGCAGACGTTGAACGGCCTGCAACTCGGCGTGCTGCTGTTCCTGATTGCCGCCGGGCTGACGCTGGTGTTCGGGGTGATGGACTTCATCAACCTCGCGCATGGTGTGCAATACATGATCGGGGCGTATCTTGCCGCGATGTTCACCGCGATGACCGGGAACTTCTTTCTCGGTCTCGCGCTGGCGCTGCCTTCGGCGTTGGCCTTCGGCTTGCTGCTCGAGTTCCTGGTCTTCCGTCACCTCTACGACCGCGATCACCTCGATCAGGTGCTGGCGACCTTCGGCATTATTCTCGCGCTCAATCAGGGCGTGAAGGTGATCTGGGGGGCTGCGCCGCTCTCGGTGCCGATTCCCGATTCCCTCACGGGGGCGATCGTGCTGATGCCGGGGCTGCTTTACCCGGTCTGGCGGCTGGTGATCATCGGTTCGGGCCTTGCGGTGGCCGTGCTGCTCGGCCTTCTCGTCACGAAGACGCGGATCGGCATGCTGGTGCGGGCCGGGGCGACGAACGCGCCGATGGTTTCTGCGCTCGGTGTCGATATCGGCAAGCTGTTCATGATCGTCTTCGGCTTCGGCGCGATGCTCGCGGGCTTTGCCGGCGCGATGGTGGCGCCGATCCTCTCGGTCGAGCCCGGCATGGGTGACAACCTCCTGATCCTGACCTTCGTCGTCATTGTCATCGGCGGTATCGGCTCGGTGCGCGGTGCGTTCATCGCCGCCATTCTGGTCGGGCTGGTGGATACGCTCGGGCGCTCGTTCGGCCCAACGCTGCTCAAGGCGGTCATGGACCCTGCGGCGGCGTCCCAGACCGGGCGGGCGCTGGCGCCGATGCTGATCTATATCCTGATGGCCGCTGTGTTGTTCTTCCGGCCTGCGGGCCTGTTTCCGGCCAAGAAATGATGGTGAAGCGCGAAACCATCTTTGGGCGCGAGGCGTTCCCGCTGGTAATCTTTGCGGTTTTCGCGCTGATGCCGATCGCCGCGAGTTTCGGCGCGGAGAACTACCTCCTCTCGATGGTCACGCGCGTGATGATCTTCGCGATCGCGGCGATCTCGCTCGATCTCATCCTCGGCTATGGCGCGCTGGTCTCGTTCGGCCATGCAGCATTCCTCGGTATCGGGGCCTATGCGGTGGGGATGCTCTCCGCGCATGGGGTCAAGGATGCGGCGATCCAGCTGCCGGCAGCGCTGCTGGCGTCGGCGACCTTCGCCGCGATCACCGGGGCACTCTCGCTTAGGACCAAGGGCGTCTACTTCATCATGATCACGCTCGCCTTCGGGCAGATGGCGTTTTTTCTCGCGGTCTCACTCGCCTCCTACGGCGGTGACGATGGCATGACTCTCTCGGGGCGGACGCAGCTTTTCGGTACCGACTGGATCAAGCGCGACCGGCATTTCTATTACGTCGTGCTGGCATTCCTGATCGGAACCTATGCCCTCTGCCGCTCGCTGGTGGTGTCGCGCTTCGGCCGCGTCATCCGGGGCGCGCGCGAGAACCCGCAGCGGATGGCAGCAATCGGCTATTCGCTGTTTCGCTTTCAGCTGGCGATCTATGTCATCGCCGGCACGCTGTGCGGTCTTGCAGGGTTCCTGCTCGCCAATCAGTCCGAGTTCATCAGCCCGGCCTATATGACCTGGCAGCGCTCGGGCGAACTCATCGTCATGGTGGTGCTCGGTGGGCTGGGCTCGCTCCACGGCGCGGTAATCGGTGCAGCCGCCTTCCTGCTGCTGGAGGAATGGCTCTCGGGCTTCACCGAGCACTGGAAGCTGATTTTCGGTCCGTTCCTCGTCGTCGTCGTGCTGTTTGCGCGCGGCGGACTGATGGGCGCGCTGAAGCGCCTTGGCGGACGGGGGGCTTGAGCATGCGAGACGCGGCGCTGGCGCTTCGGCATCTGCACAAGAACTATGGCGCCTTGGCCGTGACCGATGATGTCACGCTTTCGGTTCCGTCAGGTGAACTTCACGCCATCATCGGGCCGAACGGCGCTGGCAAGACGACCCTGATCCACCAGATTTCGGGGTTGATCCCCTCCGATTCCGGGCATGTCCTGCTTGGCGGGCAGGATGTCACCGCGCTCAGCCTGCCGCAGCGCGTGCATCACGGGCTGGTGCGCTCGTTCCAGATCACCTCGATCCTGCCGGGGTTTTCGGTGCTGGAGAACGTGGCGCTGGCGGTGCAGGCACGGCTGGGGACAAGCTTCCGCTTCTTTGGCCGCGCAAGCGCCGAGGAAACCCTGAACGCCCCCGCCCGTGCTGCCCTGGCGGAGGTTGGGCTTCTCCACCGCGCCGATGTCCGTGCCGGGCTTCTCAGCCATGGCGAGAAGCGCCAGCTCGAACTGGCGATTGCTCTGGCAGCAGAGCCCAAGGTGCTGCTGCTCGACGAGCCGCTCGCCGGCACCGGGCCGGAGGAGAGCGCGGTGCTGATCGCGCTGCTGCAACGCCTGAAAGGGCGGATGACGATCATCCTGATCGAGCATGACATGGAAGCGGTGTTCGCGCTGGCAGATCGGGTTTCCGTGCTGGTGTATGGCCGCATCATCGCGACGGGTTCGCCGGCGGAGGTGCGCGAGAACATCGATGTGCGCGTTGCCTATCTCGGTGAGGAGGTCGCCTGATGCTGGTCGTGAGCGGGCTCGAAACCAGCTACGGCGACAGCCAGGTGCTGTTCGGCGTCGAGATGGCGGTGGGGGCCGGCGAGGTCGTGACCCTGCTCGGTCGCAATGGCATGGGCAAGACGACGACGGTTCTGTCGATCATGGGCCTCCTCAAGCCGCGCGCCGGGCGTGTGATGATCGAGGGGTGGGATGTTACGGGAGCCGCCCCCTACCGCATCGCGCAGGCCGGGCTCGGGCTGGTGCCGGAGGGGCGGCAGATTTTCCCGACACTCTCGGTTGAGGAGAACCTCGTCGCCACCGCTGCTGCACGCTTTGGTCCGGCACGCTGGACGCTGGCGGGTGTCTACGCGCTGTTCCCGCGCCTGAAGGAACGTCGGGGTAACATGGGCAACCAGCTCTCGGGTGGCGAACAGCAGATGCTCGCCATCGGTCGGGCACTGATGACCAACCCCAAGCTCGTCATCCTCGATGAGGCGACCGAGGGCCTCGCGCCGCTCATCCGCCATGAGATCTGGGATTGCCTGCGCTTGCTCAAACGCGAAGGCGAGGCCATTCTCGTCATCGACAAGAACGTCGATGCGCTCGCGAGCTTCGCCGATCGCCATGTGATTCTGGAAAAGGGGCGGGTGGTCTGGAGCGGCACCTCCGCCGAACTCATGGCCGATCCCGTGCTCAAGGATCGATATCTGCACGTTTGACATCACAAAAACGGAGATCAGCATGAAACTTACCCCCGGCATCACCCGCGCAGGCGAAGGCATCGACGGCATCTCCTGGAACATTCTCGGCCAGATCTATGTGCCGAAACAGGTCTGCGAGACCTCGTTCTCCTGGCACGCGACCTTTCCGCCCGGCACCTTCGTGCCGCCGCACATCCACCCGACGCAGGATGAGTTCATCTACATGCTCGAAGGCAACTTCGAGCTGCTGCTCGACGGGCGCGAGGTGAAAGCCGGGCCCGGCGATCTCATCCGCCTGCCGATGGGCATTCCGCATGGCATCTTCAACAAGACCGACCAGAGCGTGAAATGCTTTTTCTGGGTCACGCCGACGAGGCGGCTCTACGATCTCTTCTGGGGCATCCACTCGATGAAGGACCAGAACCCGGCGGAGGTTGTGGCCCTCGCGGCGCGGCACGAGGTTGATTTCCTGCCGCCGCCGGATGCGTGAGGACAGTGGCGTGGAGCGGTTCGCAGGCGGGTGCCTCTGCGGCAATGTCCGGTTTGTCGCCTCGGGTCGACCCTGCCGGGTTGGTGTTTGTCACTGTCTTGATTGCCGCAAGTTTCATGGCGCGCTTTTTCATGCCTCCGCGATATTTCCGCAGGATGCGGTGAAAATCGAGGGGGAGGTGCGCGATTACGCCGGGCGGTTTTTCTGCCCGCGCTGCGGCTCGTCCGTTTTCTCGCGCTCGGGGGACGAGATCGATGTGAACCTCGGCTCGCTCGATGAGCCTGACCAGTTCAAGCCCACCTACGAGCTCTGGACCATACGCCGCGAGGACTGGTTGCCGCCGTTCCCCGTCGTGCGACGATATGCGCGCGACCGTGACGCCGCGGGGCGGTCCGAGGATTAGTCGTTCCAGCGAGGGCGGGAGCTATCCCGCCTTCTTGTTGACCTGCGCCAGTGCGAATCCGGCCTTGCCGGCATAGCCGCGCACGATGGCGCGACGCTCGTCGTGGGAGAGCACGCGCTCGATATCGGTGAAGCCGGCGGGCGCGAGTTTTTCCACCTCGTCGATCACGCGCTCCGGCCCGCCCTTGCGGTTGAGCGTCACGATCTCCGCCGTTTTCGGCAGGCGCTCGGCCTCGTACTCCAGCAGCGCCTGATACGGGTGCTCGGCGCGCTTCAAGCTGTCGGCCAGCATCCGCGCATCGAGGATCGCCTGTCCCGCCCCGTTCGAGCCGACCGGGTACATCGGGTGTGCGGCATCCCCCAACAGGGTGACGCGGCCATGCGTCCAGCGCGGCAGCGGATCGCGGTCGCACATCGGGTATTCGTAGAAGGCCTCGGTAGACTTGATCAGGCTGACAAGATCGAACCCCGGCACCTCGAAGCGGCGTGCGTAGGGCAGGACTTCATCGAGCCGTCCGCGCCGCGACCAGCTCTCCTTGCCCGGCGGGTGCGGCGTATCGGAGACGCGCACGTTCACGACCCAGTTGGTGAGACGGGTAGCGGGTGTCTCTCCCGGTGCGATCGGGTAGAGCACGAATTTCGCGCCCATGCCGCCGGCGATGATCATCGAGTTGCCATCGAGGAAGGCGGGGAATTCCGCCACGCCGCGCCACATCTGGATGCCGTTCCAGCTCGGCTGGCCCTGTTGGGGATAGTAGTGCGCCCGCACGGCGGAATGGATGCCATCCGCGCCGACGAGAATTTCGCCGCGTACGGTCTCGCTCCCCGAACCGTCAACGCTGTCGACGAAATGCGCGGTGACGCCGCCCTCGTCCTGTACGAAACCGGCGAGCTTCCGTCCGGTGACGATTGCGCCCGGCCCGAGCCGTTCGAGGACGATATCATGCAGCGTGGTGTGCAGCCGCCCGCGATGGATCGAATATTGCGGCACCTCGAACCCGGCGGCGATGCCGCGCGGCTCGCGCCAGACGACCTGACCGATGCGGTTCATGTAAAAGAGTTCGCTGGTGCGGATGCCGACCGTATCCAGCGCTGGCAGGAGCCCGAGGTCTGCCAGTTCGCGGATCGCGTGCGGTAGGACGTTGATGCCCGCGCCGACCGGCAGAATGGCGCTCGCCTGCTCGTAAACCACCGAGGAAATGCCGCGCTGGTGCAGCATCAAGGCCAGCGTCAGCCCGCCGACACCGGCGCCGGCGATGATGACCTTCGCCGGGCCTGAAAACCTGCCGGGGCCGGACGAGATCGCCAGACCTGGCGCGCCGTCGACCACCATCATGGCTTTCGAGCGCTTTCCGGCTTTCTTCAGCGCCTTCTTCTCAGGCTTTGATTTCTTGTCGGAGCCGGACTTCTTGTCGGATTTCGCCATGTCGTCTCCTTGGGCCTTGTCTTGGGGCGTCTCGCAGGGGCATCTGAGATTGAAATCGTGCCGGGATCAAGCGCCGGGCGTGAGCCTTGTTAATCCGGGATCATTGCCGTTGCTTCGATCTCGACGAGCGCGGCGCGTTCGACGAGGCTGACAACCTGCACCAGCGCCATCGCCGGGAAATGCCGGCCGAGCACCTCGCGATACGCCTGCCCGATCTCGCGCAACCCGGTGCGATAGCTCTCGATATCCGTGACATACCAGGTCATGCGCATCAGATGCTCGGGCCGTGCGCCGCCGGCTTCGAGCACCGCGACGACATTGATCAGCGTCTGGCGGATTTGTGCCACGAGCCCTTCGGGGAAATCGCCGGCCTCGTTCCAGCCGACAAGGCCGCCGGTCACGAGCAGCGTGCCGCGCCCCTTCATGCCGTTGGCATAGCCCTTCGGCTGCGGCCAATGCGCCGGGTGAACCGCTATCGGCCCACCCTCCATGACGGCTGATTTCAGGGCGCTGACTGACATGGGATTTCCTTTTTTTCTCAGCAGGCGCGTTGTGCTGCCGGCTCGTTGGCCATGCGGCGGAGTTCGAAGCGTTGCAGCTTTCCGGTCTGGGTTTTCGGCAGGGCGGCGACGTATTCGATGTCGCGCGGATATTTGAAGGGAGCAATATCCGCTTTCACGTGGTCCTGCAGCATTTTCGTCGTGACGGCATCGGGCGCGATGCCGGCGCGCAGCACGACATAAGCTTTCACGATCATGCCGCGTGTCGCATCCGGTGCGCCGACGACGCCGCACTCCGCCACCGCCGGATGCGCAAGGAGGCTCGCCTCCACCTCCGGCCCGGCGATGTTGTAGCCGGCGGAGATGATCATGTCGTCCGAGCGGGCCTGATACCAGAAATAGCCATCGGCATCGCGGAAATAGGTGTCGCCGGAGACGTTCCAGCCGTCGCGGACGTAGGCGAGCTGGCGCGCATCGCTGAGGTAGCGGCAGCCGGTCGGCCCGCGCATCGCGAGGCGACCGGGTGTGCCGTCGGGGACCTCGTTGCCTTCTGCATCAATGATTTTTGCTTCATAGCCCGGCACCGGAAAGCCGGTGGAGCCGGGGCGGATTTTCTCCACCGGCGCGGCGATGAAGATATGCAGCATCTCGGTCGCGCCGATGCCGTCCATCAGCGGCAAGCCGGTTTTTGCCTGCCACGCCTCGAAGGTCGCCTTTGGCAGGGTTTCGCCGGCGGAAACGCAGAGTCTCAAACTGTCGGCGCTGTGCTCACCGAGCTTGTCGAGCATCGCGCGATAGGCGGTGGGCGCCGTGAAGCAGACGGTCGCCTTGAAGGCCTCGATGGCGGCGAGAAGATCGGGCGGCCCGGCCTTCTCCAGCAGCACGCTGGAGGCGCCGATCCGCATCGGGAACAGCACCAAGCCGCCAAGCCCGAAGGTGAAAGCCAGCGGCGGCGAGCCGATGAAGCGATCCTCCGGCTTCGCTTTGAGCACCCGCGCGGCATAGCAATCGCAGATCGCGAGGAGATCTCGATGGAAATGCAGCGTGCCCTTGGGTTCGCCTGTCGTGCCCGAGGTGAAGCCGATGAGACACACATCATCCTGAGCGGTATCCGCCGCGGCAAAGGTCTCGTAGCCCGGTTTCGCCGTCATCGCTTCGAGGGTGCCATCGCCGAAGGCGATGATCTCGCGGAGGTCAGGCGCGAGGGTCTTCGCGCCCTGCAATTCATCCAGCAGGCGATGATCGCAGAGCGCCAGCGCGATTGTTGCCTTGGCGATGGGGTAGGCGAGTTCGCGCGCGCGCAACAGCGGCATGGTCGCCACTGCAACGCCGCCGGCCTTGATCACCGCGAAATAGCACGCGACCAGCATCGGGTTGTTCGGCGCGCGCAACAGCACGCGGTTGCCCGGCTTCAAGCCGAGATCGCGCGTCAGCACGTTGGCGATGCGGTTGATACGCTCCGCGAGATCGGCGTAGGTCCAGGTCTCGGTCTTGCCGGGCTCGCCGCCGATCAGCGCGATGCGCGCGCCGTTGCCGGCGGCAAGATGGCTGTCCACAAGCTCCGTGACGACGTTCAGCCGCTCGGGGTAATCAAGCCCGGCCTCGGTGAGGCGCAGGTCCGGCCATTGCTCGGGTGGCGGCAGGCTGTCCCGGCAGAAGGTATCGACATGCCCTGATCTGAACATGGTGTCTCCTAGTGCTGCTGGCTTGCATGGGCTTTCAACGCCTCGCGGGCGATGACGATTTTCTGCACATCCGTCGCGCCCTCGTAGATGCGCAGCGCGCGGATCTCGCGATAGAGTTCCTCGACCTTCACGCCCTTCGTCACGCCGAGCCCGCCGTGGAGTTGCACCGCGCGGTCGATCACCCGCTGGGCATTTTCGGTCGCGACCATCTTGGCGAGCGCGGCTTCGCGGGTGACGCGTGGCGCGCCGCTATCCTTCGTCCAGGCGGCGCGATAGACGAGCAGGCTGGCGGCTTCGACCTCAGCGATGCTCTCTGCGATCGCGGCCTGCGCAAGCTGGAGATCGCCGAGCGTCGCGCCAAAAAGCTTGCGCGAATTGGCGCGCGAGAGCGTTTCATGCAGCGCCCGGCGCGCAAACCCCAGCGCCGCCGCGCCAACCGTCGAGCGGAAGATATCGAGCGTCGCCATCGCGACCTTGAACCCCTCGCCGGGGCCGCCAAGCCGGTTCGCCGCCGGCACACGGCAGGCATCGAATGCCAGCGTCGCCAGCGGGTGCGGCGCGATCACCTCGATCCGCTCGGTGATAGAAAAACCCGGCGTGTCCGCATCGACAACGAAGGCGGAAAGGCCTTTCGCACCCGGTGCCTCGCCGGTGCGGACGAAGACAACATAGTGATCGGCAATGCCGCCGTTGGAAATCCAGGTTTTCGTTCCGGTGACGCGGACGTGATCATTGCCATCCGGCACGGCTGTCGTCGCGATCGCCGCGACATCCGAGCCTGCCTCCAGCTCCGAAAGCGCGAAGGCGGCGATTGCCTCGCCGCGCGCGACGGCGGGCAGGTATTTCCGCTTCAGCGCATCGTCACCGAACAGCGTGATCGAGCCGGTGCCGAGCCCCTGCATCGCGAAGGCAAAATCCGCGAGTCCGTCCCGCGCCGCGAGGATATCGCGGGCAAGGCAGAGCGTGCGGACATCGAAAGCCTCGCTCAGGCCGCCATAGGCTTTCGGCACGACCGCCTTCAGGAAGCCGGCGCGGCCCAGCGCCGCCACGCGCGCACGGCAGGCTTCATCGACATCATCATGCGGCAGGGTATGCAATTCAGCATCGGCGAAAGCCGCGAGTTTCGCCGCAAAAGCGCGATGGCTGTCCGCGAAGAACGGCCAGTCGAGCGTATCACCCATCGAGATCGGGGAGGGGGATGCCATGCCTCAATTCCCCTCGAAAACCGGCTTCTCGCGCGCCGCAAACGCGTGATAGGCGCGGGCGAAATCCTCGGTCTGCATGCACAGCGCCTGCGCAACGGCCTCGGCCTCGATGGCGCTTTCCACGGACATTGCCCATTCCATTTCCAGCATGCGCTTGGTCATCGCATTGGCAAAGGTTGGTCCATCGGCCAGTTCACCCGCGAGGGCCTGTGCCTCAGCAAGCAAGGCTTCGGGCGCGACGAGCCGGTTGAGAAAGCCCCAGCGCTCGGCTTCCTCGCCCTTGAGCACGCGGCCGGTGTAGAGAAGTTCCGCCGCCCGGCCCTGGCCGACGATGCGTGGCAGCATCGCACAGGCGCCCATGTCGCAGCCCGCAAGCCCGACGCGGTTGAACAGGAACGCGATTTTCGCCCCCGTCGTGCCGATGCGCATGTCCGAGGCCATCGCCATGATCGCGCCCGCCCCGGCGCAGATACCGTCGATTGCGGCGATGACCGGTTGCGGGCAGGCGCGCATGGCTTTGACGAGATCGCCGGTCATGCGGGTGAATTTCAGCAGGTCCTTCGTTTCCATCGCCACGAGTGGGCCGATGATCTCGAAGACATCACCGCCGGACGAGAAATTCCCTCCCGCGCCGGTCAGCACCACGGCCTTGACCGTCTCTTCCTTCTGCAACGCGAGGAAGAAGTCGGTCAGCTCGCGATAGCTCTCGAAGGTCAGCGGGTTTTTCTTTTCCGGCCGGTTGAGCGTGATCGTCGCGACCTTGCCGGTGACCTCAAGCAGGAAATGCTTCGGCGTAAACCCGGAGACGGGAAGAAGCGTGGCGTTCGCAAGGGTCATCACGAGGCTCGTCTCATGGTAAGCATTCTGTCATCCCGGCCCGCGCTCATTCGGACCCCTCCGGCGCGCCGGCGCGATCGATCGCCTGCAGGATCGAGGTCTTGGTGGTGCTCAGGAGCCGCATCAGGCTCGCGGCATCGGGCGGCTTCAGCCCTGCGAAGATATCCGCGATCCAGTCTTCATGCCGCTCGGCCATGGCGCGGAACAGCCGCCGCCCCTGCGCTGTGAGCGAAATTACCTGCACGCGCCGGTCGTGCGGGGCGGGACGCTTGTCGATCAAGCCATCGTCGACGAGGCCGGCGACGACGGTCGTCACATTGCCGTTCGAGACCATCAGCCGCTGCGATACCTCACCCACGGTCATGCCGGTGGAGGATTTCTCGAGCTGCGCCATCAGATCGAAGCGGGGCAGGGTGGTCTTGAATTCCTCACGCAGCCGGCGGCGGATCTCCCGCTCGATCAGCGTCGAGCAGGTCAGCATGCGGAGCCAAAGGCGCAATTCCTCCTTGTGGTCGCCCGGGCGTTCGGCGGCCTTGGTCTCGCGGTCAAGCGCGCGCAGGACGGGGGTTTCATCCATCAGAATTCCCCACCGTTGATGAGCAGGGACTGGCCGTTGATGGAGCCAGAGCCGGGACCGCAGAGGTAGAGCACGGCGGCTGCGACTTCCTCGGGCTGGACGAGGCGACCCATCGGGTTGTCGGTAGTAAAGTACGACTTCGCTTCCTCTTCCGATATGCCGCCTTTTCGGGCGATCCCGCGCACGCCCCTGGCGACAAGATCGGTGTTGGCGTAGCCGGGTGAAATGGCGTTGACGGTCACGCCCGTTCCGAGACGCGCGTGCTCCAGCGCCAAGGATTTCACCAGACCGAGCACGGCGTGCTTGGCGGCGCAATACGCGCTGGCCCCGTCATAGCCGCGATGCCCGGCGGTAGAGGCGATGGCGATGGCCCGGCCATGTCCGTGATCGCTCATGGACCCTAAAACCGCGTCGAAGACCGTTCTGACACTCATGACATTCAGCTCGAACATCCGGCGGAACAATGCTGCGTCGGAGCGATGAAAGGGCGCGATCTCCGCCCCGCCGGCATTGGCGACGGCAATGTCGAACGGTTGGACCGCCGCGAGGCTCTTGATGGCCGCAAGGGTCGCCGCCTCATCTGTGACATCCGCGACGGCGAAGGCGTGGGCGATCCCGTCGGCCACCGCCTTTTCCAGCGTCGCGACATCCCGGCCAATGATCGAGACACGTGCACCTGCGCCGACCAGCCCGGCTGCGATAGCGCGACCGATGCCACGACCGCCGCCGGTAACCAGCGCGTGCTGTGTGTTCAGGGTGCCTGCCATCATCAAGACCTCGCCTCAAGGCGTTATTATTTCATATTCAAAGCAATTGTCCAGCTGGCGATGCGTTGGCATTTTCTGGGCAAATACGTCTAGTATTATGCTATATAAATCAATTAATTATGTTAAATTTTGTGATTGAAGATCATTCATTTGGGCCTGCGCAAAAACAGCCTCTTGTCGGAAAAATATTTCAAGCTTAAAATGAAATTTCATCACGAGGGAGAGTGCGATGCGCATTGCGGTTGTGGGTGGCGGGCCGGCTGGTCTCTATTACGCGCTCCTGATGAAGCGAGATTGGCCCGCGCTCGATATCACCGTCTTCGAGCGCAACAGCCCGGACGATACCTTCGGCTTTGGCGTCGTGTTTTCGGATCAGACGCTCGACATTTTCCGGGCGGTCGATACCCCGAGCTATCAGGCGATTGCCGAGAGCTTTGCCTATTGGGATGACATCGAAATCCACTTCAAGGGCACAAAGCACCGTGTCGGCGGCAATGGCTTCTGCGGCTGCTCGCGCCACACGTTGCTGACGCTGCTCCAGAACCGGGCGCGCGAGCTTGGCGTGACGCTGGTGTTCAACCACGAGATCACGGATTTTACGGCATTTTCGTCGGAATACGACCTCGTGGTCGCCTCGGATGGCATCAACAGCCGCATCCGCGAGACCTGGAAGGATCATTTCCAGCCGGAGATCGATCTGCGCCCGAACCACTTCGCGTGGATGGGCTCGACGCGTCCGTTCGATGCCTTCACCTTCTTCTTCAAGGAAACGGAACACGGCATTTTCATCGCGCATTGCTACCAGTACGAGGCGGGGCGCTCGACCTGGGTGATGGAAACCGATCCGGAGACCTTCAAACGTGCTGGCCTTGGCGCGATGGATGAGCCGACATCGGCGAAGTTCCTTGAAGGCGTTTTCGCCGAGGAATTGCAGGGCCACCCGCTCATCATCAACCGTTCCTACTGGCGGAATTTCCCGGCCATCCGCTGCGCCAGTTGGGTGAAGGACAACATCGTCATCATGGGCGATGCCAAGGCTTCCGCGCATTTTTCGATCGGCTCGGGCACCAAGCTCGCGATGGAGGATTCCATCGCGCTGCATCAGGCGTTCCACGCGAAAGGGCTCGATGTCCGCGCCGCGCTGGCGCACTACGAGAAGGTCCGCCGCGAGGATGTCGAGAAAACCCAGCATGCGGCGGATGTTTCCCTCGTCTGGTTCGAGGATCTGAAGCGCTTCTGGACATTCGCGCCCCTGCGGTTTGCCTTCGGGCTGATGACGCGTTCGAAGGCGATCACCTACGACAACCTCGCCCTGCGCGCGCCGGAAATGGTTGCTGCCGTTGACAAGCTCGTTGCGGAGGACGTGGGCGCGGATGCGAAATTCCGCGCCGATGGCACGCCGGTGCCGCCGATGTTCCAGCCGTTCCGGCTGCGCGGCCTCAAACTCGAGAACCGCGCCGTTGTCTCGCCGATGTGCCAGTATTCGGCCGAAGATGGCCTCATCAATGACTGGCACGTGATGCACTATGGCGCGCGGGCAACAGGCGGCGCGGGCCTCGTTTACACCGAGATGGTCTGCGTGTCCGAAAGCGCGCGGATCACGCCGGGCTGCGCCGGCCTCTACACCGACGCGCAGGAAGCCGCGTGGAAGCGCATCGTTGATTTTGCGCACGCGCACTCGGCCGCGAAGATCGCGCTCCAGCTCGGCCATGCCGGACGCAAGGGCGCCTCGAAGCTGATGTGGGAGGGGATGGATCGCCCGCTGAAATCGGGCGCCTGGCCCATCATGTCGGCCTCGCCGATCCCGTATTACCCGGAAAGTCAGGCCCCGCGCGCGATGACCCGCGCCGACATGGACCGGGTGATCGCGGATTTTGTCGCGGCGACGAAGCGCGGTATCCGCGCGGGGTTCGATATGCTCGAACTGCACTGTGCCCACGGCTATCTCCTCGCGAGTTTCCTCTCGCCGCTCACCAATATCAGGACGGATGCCTATGGCGGCAGCCTCGAGAACCGGCTGCGGTTTCCGCTTGAGGTTTTTGCCGCGATGCGGGCTGTCTGGCCGGCGGGCAAGCCGATGTCGGTGCGCATTTCCGCGACCGACTGGAAGGAAGGCGGCATCACGGGGGATGATGCCGTTGCCATCGCGGCGGCTTTTGCGGCTGCCGGGTGCGACCTTATCGATGTCTCGACCGGGCAGACCGTGGCGGATGGAAAACCGAGCTATGGCCGCATGTTCCAGACTCCGTTCTCGGATCAGATCCGCAACGAGGCCCATGTCGCAACCATGGCCGTCGGCGCGATCACGACGGCGGATCAGATGAACACCATCATCGCCGCCGGGCGGGCCGATCTCGTGGCGCTCGGGCGGCCGCATCTCGCGGACCCCGCCTTCACCCTGCGTGCGGCGGCCTGGTATGGTGCGGATATCGCCCAACCCGTGCAATATGCGCCGGGCAAGGACCAGATCTACCGCAATTCGGTGCGCGAACGCGCTGATCTGAACGATATGAAGCTGAAATCGCGCCCGAGCCGGCACGCTTCGACCTTCAAGCAGGCAGCAGAATAGCGATTGCGGCGCGTCGCGGCAGGAGTTGAGGCAGGGCGGCACCGGTGAAAACCGGTGCTGTTTTCGTTTCAGATGCTGGATTTGACGTCGTTCCGGGACTCGACAGAATTGAAAAATTGATATTCAATAAAAAATCGATTTTTTTAACTCAGCGAGTAGATCCGATGGCGTTGATCGACATCTCCCCGGTCTTTCGCGCCGGCATGCCGGGTTGGCCGGGCGATACGCCTTTCGAACTCTCGCGCACCTGGTGCATCGGGCCGGGATGCCCGGTGAACGTGTCGAAGATCGTGCTCTCCAGCCATGTCGGCGCGCATGCCGATGCGCCGCTGCATTTTGATGCCGCCGGGCGCGCGATCCACGAGATGCCGCTCGAAACCTATATCGGCCCCTGCCATGTCGTGGATGCGCGCGGTGCCGGTGCTCTCATCCGTGCCGGGGATGTTTTGCCGCAACTGCCGGCACAGGTGGAGCGTGTGTTGATCCGCCAATACGTCCGTTACCCCGAAGTCTGGGACGCGCATCTCAAGGGGCTCGATCCCGCGCTGATCGTCGCACTGGCGCAACGCGGCTGCCGGCTGATCGGCGTCGATGCTGCCTCGGTCGATCCGGCGACGTCCAAAACGCTCGATGCGCACCACGCCATCGAGGCTGCGGGCATCGCGATCATCGAAGGGTTGATGCTGGATGGCGTGACGCCCGGCGCCTACGAGCTGATTGCGCCGCCGCTGAAAATCGAAGGCTGCGACGCCGCGCCCCTGCGCGCGGTTCTGCGCACCATGCCTGAGCGGGAGATATCGCCATGAAGCATGCAGACGCTCCTGTAACCCTTGCTGATTGTTCGGCGCTCGATGCCGCCGATCCGCTGGCCGGCAAGCGCGGTGAATTCCACCTGCCGGAGGGGGTCATCTATCTCGACGGCAATTCGTTGGGGCCTCTGCCGAAGGGGGTCGAGCGCCGCGTTGTCGATCTCATCCGCCGGCAATGGGGCGAAGATCTCATCGTCTCCTGGAACAAGCACGGCTGGATGGATCTGCCGGCCAAGGTCGGCGCCCGCATCGCCCGACTGGTCGGTGCCGAGCCTGAGGCGGTGATTTCCGCCGATTCAACCTCCGTGAACCTGTTCAAACTGGTCTGCGCCGCGCTGGCGCTCAATCCGGGCCGGATGACCATCCTTTCCGACAGCGGCAATTTCCCCACTGATCTCTATATTGCGGCAGGCGCCGCCAGCTTGATGAATCATGGTGCCGCCGCGTTGATGGACCAAGGTGTTTCACTGCGGGTGGTGACACCGGAGGCCGTGCTGGATGCCATCGATTCTGATACCGCGCTCGTCATGCTCACGCATGTCGATTACCGAACGGGCCGGGTGCACGACATGGCCGCGATCACGGCGGCGGCGCAGGCGAAGGGCGCACTGATGCTGTGGGATCTTGCGCATTCCGCCGGCGCGCTGCCGGTCGAGCTTGCCGGATGCAACGCCGATTTTGCGGTCGGGTGTTCGTATAAATATCTCAATGGCGGGCCGGGCGCGCCGGCCTGGCTCTATGTCGCGCCGCGCCATCAGCCCGCCGCACGCTCGCCGCTTTCGGGTTGGCTCGGGCATGCCGCGCCCTTCGCCTTCGATCTCGACTATCGCCCGGCTGAAGGGATCGGCCGGTTTATCTGCGGCACGCCGAACATGCTCTCGCTCGTCGCGCTCGATGCCGCCCTCGACGCGTTTGACGGTGTGGACATGGCCATGATCCGCACAAAAAGCATGGCGCTTGGCGATCTTTTCATCCGGCTGGTGGAGCAGGAATGCGAGGGTTTTGCTTTGGGCTCGCCCGCTGAGGCGGTGCAGCGTGGCTCGCAGGTGAGTCTGAGGCATCGGCAAGGCTACGCCATCATGCAGGCGCTGATCGCGCGCGGGGTGATCGGCGATTTTCGCGAGCCCGATGTGCTGCGCTTCGGCCTCTGCCCGCTCTACGTGCGTTACGCCGATATCTGGGCGGCGGTGCAGCACCTCAAGGCCGTGATGGTTGGGGCGGAATGGCAGCGGACCGAGTTTCAAACGCGCGCAAAAGTTACGTGAGGGAAACTGTCATGGCTGACAATTCGGGGACTGGAAACACCGGGCTGCCGCAGGGCGCCTACACCGATTTCGCGAGGGGCGGGCTGTCGTATGGCCAGTACCTCGCCATCGACGAACTCCTCGGCCTCCAGCGTCCGGTAAGCGATGAGCATGACGAGATGCTGTTCATCATCATCCATCAGGCGAGCGAGCTGTGGATGCGACTGATGCTGCATGAGATCCATGCGGCGAAGGCGGCGATCCGGAACGGAGCCTTCGGTCCCTCGTTCAAGATGCTGGCGCGGGTCTCGCGCATTCAGGCGATCCTGATCGAGAGCTGGTCGATCCTCTCGACGATGACCCCGGCGGATTATCTGAAATTCCGCGACAAACTCGGCCCGGCATCCGGCTTCCAGTCGCAGCAATACCGCGAGCTGGAATTCGTAATGGGCAACAAGCGCGAGGCGTTTCTGGGACCTTTCAAGCATCAACCCGCGATCCTTGCGCATCTTCAGGGCGTTCTGGCCGCGCCGGGCCTCTATGACGAGGCGATCCACGCGCTGGCCCGGCAGGGGTTCGCCATCGCGCCGGAGGTGTTGACGCGGGATGTCAGCCAGTCGCACAAGCCGGACCCGAGTGTCGAGGCGGCCTGGCTGACGATCTATCGCAATCCCGAGGCGCATTGGGAGCTTTACGAACTCGCCGAGAAGTTGGTGGACCTTGAAGACGCCTTCCAGCAATGGCGCTTCCGCCATCTCGGCACGGTCACGCGCATCATCGGCCACAAGCGTGGCACCGGTGGCACGGCGGGGGTCGGCTATCTCCAGCGGGCGCTCGACTATTGCTTCTTCCCGGAACTCTGGAGCGTCAGGACCCTCCTGTGACAACAACGGCGGAGCAGAGCAGAAGTCAGACCGGCGAAGCGTATCATGCCCTGCGCGGGGCGATCGTTTCCGGCGCGCTGGCAGCGGGCGCACGCCTCAGCCCGGCGGATCTTTCGACAAAATTCGGGTTCGGCCCGACGCCGATCCGCGAGGCGCTGGCCCGGCTCTCGGCGGAAAACCTTGCGCTCGCCATTGAGCAGCGCGGTTTTCGCGTTGCGCCGCTCTCGGGTGTCGAGTTGCGGGAATTGCTTGATCTCCGGCTCGGCTTCGAGCGCGAGGCGATGTTCCGCTCCATGCGCGAGGGAGGTGATGTCTGGGAGGCGGGGGTCGTGGCGGCGCATCACCTCCTGATGCTGTCAGCCCCGCCGCATCCGGGCTCCCTGCCGGCGGAGCGGGAACTCTGGGGGCAGCGGCACGATGCCTTCCACCTCAGCCTTATCGCCGGATGCGCGGCGCCCTGGCTGAAGCGGTTTCACCGGATGACGGTTGATCAGATCGAGCGTTACCGCATCGCGATCCTGCGCCAGCCGGACGCCGGTGACGCACGGGATCGGCTGACGCATCTCCTCTCCCATGCCGAGCACACGGCTTTGCGCGATGCAGTCCTCTCACGCGATGAGGCGCGTGCCGATGCCGCACTGAGCGCCCATATCCGCGACACTGCCGAGATTTTCGCGGCGATGTTCGAGCGCTACGCTGCGACGCCCGGCGGTTGATGTAAACTCGACCCCGCTGATTCCCGATGTGCGGGAACCGTCGCAGGACTTTTCGCTCAGGACTTGCTGATGGAGACGCCCGATCCTCCCCTGCCTGTTGAAGGCGCAAACCTCAGGAAGATCATCCATATCGATATGGATGCCTTTTTCGCCTCCGTTGAACAGCGCGACAACCCGGAACTGCGCGGCAAGCCCGTCGCGGTGGGCGGCGGCGGTGAGCGCGGCGTTGTGGCGGCAGCGAGCTATGAGGCCCGAAAGTTCGGCGTCCGCTCGGCGATGCCTTCCGTTTCCGCGCGGCGCAAATGCCCGGAGCTGATTTTCGTCAAACCGCGCTTTGATGCTTACAAGGCGGTCTCGCGGCAGATCCGCGAGATTTTCGCCGAGCATACGCCGATCATCGAGCCGCTCAGCCTCGATGAGGCCTATCTCGATGTCACCGTGAACCATCAGAACATCGCCACCGCGACCGAGATCGCCGAAGCGATCCGGGCCAAGATCCGGGCGGAAACCGGGCTCACAGCCTCGGCAGGGGTGTCCTACAACAAGTTCCTCGCGAAACTCGCTTCCGACCATCGCAAGCCCGACGGGCTTTTCGTGGTGACGCCGAAAATGGGGCCGGGCTTTGTCGAGGACCTTCCCGTGCGGCGGTTTCACGGCGTCGGGCCGGCGACGGCGGCCCGGATGAACGCGCTCGACATCCACACCGGGCTCGATCTGCGCGGAAAACCGCTCGCGCTGCTGGAGCAGCATTTCGGCAAATCGGGCCGCTTTTTCTACTGGATCGCGCGCGGCATCGACAACCGGCCGGTAGAGGCCAACCAGATCAGAAAATCGATCGGGGCGGAGGATACGTTTCTTGTCGATATCCATGCGTATGATGCGGCGCGCGCGGCGCTGGAGCCGATCATCGAGAAGGTCTGGCAGCATTGCGAGCGCACGGGAACGCGCGGGCGAACGGTGACACTGAAGGTCAAATACGCCGATTTCCAACAGGTTACCCGCAGTCGCACCCTGCCGGTGCCGATCACGTCACACGACGAGCTTGAGTGGCTGAGTCTGGCGCTGTTGCAACTGCTCTTCCCCACCGACAAAGGCATCCGGCTGCTGGGCGTCACGCTTTCGACCCTCGGCAACGAGCCGGGTGCGCGGACGGATCAGCTCAGCCTGCCGATCTAGGGTGCAGGTCGCTTCGGCGGACAAGACTGCGATCGCTCTTCCCTTGCGAGGTTGCGCGCGCCGGTGTTCACGCTGCCGCTTTCCACCGCCGCAGTTTGAGGATCAGGACGCCGATCGTGACGGCGATCACCATTGCCACCGCGACCTGCGCGGCGGGGCCCTTGAGGAAGATCCCGTAATCACCTTCCGAGATCGTCAGCGCACGGCGGAAATTCACCTCGAGCCGGTCGCCGAGCACGAAGGCCAGCAACAGCGGCGCGATATCGAAGCTCATCAGGCGCAGCGCGTAGCCGAGGATGCCGAAGGCCACCATCACCATGAGGTCGAACCCCGACGCCTTGATCGAGTAGACGCCGATGATGCACACAAGCAGGATCGTCGGCGCGAGGAAGCCATAGGGCAGGCGCAGCATTGAGACGAACAGCCCGACGAGTGGCAGGTTCAGCACCACCAGCATGAAATTGCCGATCAGCATCGAGGCGATCAGACCCCAGAAAATCTCCGGGTGCTGCGCGATCATCAGCGGGCCCGGCTGCACGCCGTGGATTGTCAGCGCTGACAGCAGCACGGCGGTCACCGGGATCGCGGGAATGCCGAGCACAAGAAGCGGGATCATCGCCGCGCCGGTGGTGGCGTTGTTCGCGGTTTCCGGGCCGGCGACCCCGGCCACCGCGCCCTTGCCGAATTCCTCGGGGTGTTTCGAGAGCGCCTTTTCCACCGCGTAGGAAGCGAAGGTTGAGACGATATGGCCGACCCCCGGAACAATACCGAAGAAGAAGCCGATAAAGGAGCCGCGCACCGTCGGCATGGCGGAGTCCTTCAGCTCCTGCTTTGTCGGCAACATCTCGCGCAGTTTGGGTGCCTGCGGGCGCTCGGTGATCGTCTGGCTGAAAGACATCAGGATTTCCGAGATGCCGAACAGGCCGATCGCCATTGCGGCGAAGCTCAACCCGTCTGACAGGTTGAGCGAGCCGAAGGTGAAGCGCGGCGTTGCCGTCAGCGGATCGAGCCCGATCATCGCCAGGACGAGCCCGAGCGCGATCATCGCGATGGTCTTGAGCAAAGGCCCACTGGCAGCGAAAATCGAGACGCCGAGCGCGGCGAGGAGGATTGTGAATTCCGCTGCCGGGCCGATGGCCAGCATCGCATCCGCGAGGCGCGGAGCGACCAGCATCAGCCCGATGACCGACAGCACGCCGCCGACGAATGAGCCGAGCGCGGCGATCGACAGCGCCGCACCGGCGCGACCCTTCTTCGCCATCTCGTAACCGTCGATGCAGGTGACGACCGAGGCCGCTTCGCCGGGAATGCGCATCAGGATCGAGGTGGTCGAACCGCCATACATAGCGCCATAGAAAATGCCGCACAGCATGATGATCGCGCCGGTCGGATCGAGCGAGAAGGTCAGCGGCAGAAGCAGTGCCATGCCGGCCAGCGGACCGAGCCCCGGCAGCACGCCGACGATCGAGCCCCAGAAGCAGCCGATGAAGCACAACAACAGGTTTTTCGGCTGCACGGCGATCCACAGGCCGTTGAGGAGGAAATTGGCGGAGGTCATGGGGCTGCCGGGGCTGGAGACCAAAGCATTTTCGAGCGAAGTGGCTTCCGGTTCGCGTAAAGAAAATGCGACAAAACAAGAAGATAGAGCAGGGGAGGTGAATGTGAATTCATTGAAAATGCCCTAGCGAAACAGGATTTCGCCGATCAGGCCGTATGGAAGGCCGACGCCGAGCAGTTTGGTGAAGGTAAGCCATAGCCCTCCTGAAACCAGCGCTGCGGCTGGAACGGCCCGCTGCCAGCTGGCGCCGCCGAGCAGGATGAACCCGGCGGTCAGGAAGGTGAACGTCGAGAGCATGAAGCCAGCGGGCTCGAAAAGCGCCGTCGCCAGCACGAGCGAGATGAGCGCGATGGCCTGCTTGCGCCCGCCGAGATCGAGGCTTGATCGATCTGCCTTGCGCAGGCCGCCGATGGCAACGGCCAGCCCGCACAGCGCGATGATGACGCCGAGCGCGATCGGGGCCGAGCCGGGGCCGGGGACGCCCGGTTCATCGGGGGGCGGCAGACGCAAGCCAAAATAGAGGAAGAACCCGCCGATGGCGGCCAGCAGCAGCCCGCCGGCCACCTCGGCCTTCCATTGTGCAACGCGTGCGCCTGTCATGTCTGCCCCCCGGCTCTGACTGTTCCCGTGTCGGTCAGCAGCGCGCGCTGCCAGATGGCGTCACGGGGTCTTTTTCTGGATGCCGAGTGATTTGGCGACTTCACCGAGCGCGGTCAGCTCCGTGCGGATGAGCGCATCCGTTGCCTTGCCATCAAGCACGCGCAGCGTCGCGCCCTGCTTCGCCATCGCGGCCTTGAATTTCTCGGAGCCTGCCGCAGTGATGAAGGCTTTCTGCAACGTTTCGAAGACCGGTTCCGGCACGTCCTTGGGCACAATCAGTCCCCACCAGAGGACGGTTTCGGCCTTGTCGAGCGCCAGTGCGGACAGGCCATCCGTCTCCGGCAGGGCAGGGTTCTTCGCCGCTGAGGTCAACAGCAGGCACTTGGCCTTGCCGGCCTGCGCATGCGGCAGGATGGGCGGCAGCGAGCCGCCGTAGAAATCAACGTGGCCGCCGAGGAAATTCTTGGCGGTCTCACCGGCACCACCGAAGGGAATGCCGCGCACCTTGACGCCCGCGGACTGGAAAATGCGCTCCGCTGCAAGCTGCATCGTGCCGCCGATACCATCGTTGCCGTAGGTGTATTTGGCATCGGGTGCCTTGAGCTTGGCGATGAATTCCTGCGCGTCCTTCGCCGGGAAACCCGGTTGCGCGCAGAGCACATACGACGAGAAGCCGATCGACATCACCGCGCGGTAGGAATCCGGCGTGTAGGCGACGTTCAGGCTATGCGGGCTCGTGGTCAGCGGCGAGTTCCAGATGAAGCCGACCGTATAGCCATCCGGCTTCGCGGCAACGATCTGCGTCGTGCCGAGCGTGCCGCCAGCGCCGCTGCGGTTCTCGACAACGAATTTCTGCTTGAGGTCGCCTTCGACGATTTCCGCGAGCACGCGGGCAAAGACATCGGTGCCGCCCCCTGTCGGTGCCGGGACGATCAGGCTCACCGGGCGAGCCGGATAGCTCTGGGCGAGGGCAATGGACGAGATGGAGCAGGCCACAAGCGACGCGGCGATCAGGCGGAAATGACGAGCAACAGACAAACGGACCTCCCAGGAACGCCCCGGGAGCGCTTCTCGCTGCCAGGTGATAACCATTTCTCAAGCCTTTTCTTGCAAGGCGCAAGGCGGCGTTTACAAGTTGGTTACCATACTGGATGCCTGCCACGGGACAATGCGACCGCCATGCCTTTTATCGATACCCACGCGCATGTGTTCCTGCGGTCGCTGCCGATGGTGGCGAACCGCCGCTATACGCCGGGGTATGACGCCAGCCTTGCGAACTATATCCAGATGCTCACCGACAATGACGTTGGCTGCGGTGTGCTGATCCAGCCGTCGTTCCTGGGCACGGACAACACCTATCTCCTCGAATGCCTTGATCGTTACCCGAACGCGCTGCGCGGCGTTGTCGTCGTCGCTGCTGATGTGCCGGACGACGTGCTCACCGATATGAACCAGCGCGGCGTCGTCGGCATCCGCTTCAACATGATCGGCAAGGATATAGCCGAGATTGCCACGCCGGAGAATCAGGCGCTGCTCAGGCGCATCGCCGGTCTCGGCTGGCACGTCGAGGTGCAGGCGCGCGGTGCAGACCTGCCGGATGTCTTCCGTCATCTGGAAGGCTTCGACGGGCATATCGTCATCGATCATTTCGGGCTGCCCGATCCACGCCTCGGCTTGCGCGACCCCGGCTTCCGTCAATTGCTGCGGGAAGGCGAGACGGGGCGGACCTTCGTGAAGCTTTCGGCCGGCTATCGCTGCCATGGTCTTGATGTCGCGCCGCTCGCGGGGGCGCTTCTGGCCACCCTCGGGCCGCGCCGCCTGCTCTGGGGCAGCGACTGGCCATGGACGCAGTTCGAGAACGGGCGCAGCTACCCTGGCGTCGCGCGGGAGCTCTCCCGCTGGCTGCCCGATCTTCACGCCCTCGACCAGATTGACCAGACGGCGAGCGGATTGTTCCGGTTCTCGTTGCCGCTCCATCAGGCGTTGCACCGGCAGCGGCGCGTGGCCTGATTTTACCTATCCAAGGTAGCAGTTGAATCGCTGGTCCGTCGTTTTCCGACGTGATTTGCGCGTCTTGCGTGTTTCAGGGCTCGTTGACCAAAATATTGCCAGGCATCCTGATGGTGTTGATCTGTCTGCAATATCAACTGCCACAAATACAACTATAAATTGCATTTCATTCAATTTTAGAGAATTCCTTTACCATATCACCGCCTGGTGCAAGCCATGGGTGCAATTTCAAACCTTCCTTAAGCCCTCAAGCATCATGACTGGCCTGCTGGTAAGCGGCGAAAGACCGTCCGGGTTCGAGAACGAGCCGCGGTTCAGCAGGGGTGATTGAAGGGGTCTGAAATGTCGGCTGCTATGCTGCGGAAGAATCCGCAGGTGGAAGAGAAGAAGGTCTATCGACGGGCGGGGCGCATCCAGGAGCTGGAGCACCAGATCGAACGCATGTTTCTACGCCTGCGTCTTGCAGTGGTTTTCGGGGGCAACAAGAGCGCCGAAGGTGCTGTGATCGAGGCGACGGGCAACCCGCGCTCGTGGAAGAGCTATGAGACTGTCGCCCGCGATATCGCCGCCTCTATGGTGCGCGCCGGGTGCAAAGAGGTCAGCCTGATGCCCGATGACATGCGGCTCGGCGAATCTCTCCGGGAGCACGATGCCCATCTTGCCTGGCTGAAGACCGGCGGTGTCCAGGGTCATTGTTCGGTGGCGCATGCTCCGGCCATGATGGAACTTTTCGGCATCCCCTACATCGGCCACGACCCGATGATGGCGGGTATTCTCGATTCCAAACACGTCTTCAAACGCCAGCTGCGCTCTGCCGGGCTGCCGACAGCGGCCTTCGCGATCGTGTTGCCGGAAGCAGGGCATTATTGCCCGGAAGAAGATCCGGTCTTCATGAATGCTTTCGGCGAGGCCGAAGGTCCCTTCATCGTCAAGCCGGTTTCCGGCCGCGCGTCGCTCAATGTGATGTATGTCGACAAGCGCGCGGACCTCGCGGCGGCTGTGGAAGATGTCTATGGCAAGACCCGCAATTTCGTGCTGATCGAGCAATACCTTTCCGGCGCGGAATATTGCGTCGCCATCGGTGGCCCGGTGATCTCCCGTGGCGGCACGCTTGAACGCCTTGAAAAGCCCTTCATCTTCTCGCCGCTGGAGCGGGTGCTCGACGCCGACGAGAAAATTTTCACCTCGATGGACGTGAAGCCGATTTCGGGCGAACGCGCCCGTCTTCTCGATCCGGTCAAGGATGCCCGGGTGCGGGGCGAGCTCGAAGCTCTGGCTCTCGCGGTCTGGCGCCAGCTCGGTATCGAAACGCTGGTCCGTCTCGATATCCGCGCAGATGCGCACGGTAGGCTCCACGTTCTGGAAGCCAATCCGAAACCCGATCTCAAGGCGCCTGCAAACGGCGTGACAAGCCTGGTTTCGATCGGGCTGAGCGAATTCGGCATGACTTACGACGATCTCATCCTGTCGATCTTCGCGGATCGTATGGACATGCTCTTGAGCGAACGGCGCGGGACCGCCGATCGTCTCATCCGTCTGATCTGATCAGGCGGCAGGGAAACGGGGAACGACCATGGAACTGAACCTGACAGCAGGACGGCGAATAGCAGATGCGATGGCGATGCTCGTCGTCGCGGCGGTATCGCTGTTCATTCTCGTCTACATCGCGTTTGGCGAAGCTCGCCGGAATTACGAGCGGTTTCAGATCGAGAAGCTGGTGTCGCAAGGGCAGGTCGCGCAGAGCGTGATGGAGGCGTTCGTCAGACCCGGTCTGCCGATGCATCAGTTCGTGGGCTTCGGCCCGTTGACCGACGCCATGGTGGATGGCGATTCGCTGCTGGACAATGTTGCCGCCTATGATGCGGTTGGCCAGCGTGTCTTCTCATCCACGAATGGCGGGTCGATCAATCTGCTACCAGCTGAACTCGGCCGGAAATCGGATGACGGCCTCGCGGAAGTGCGGGTCACATCCGAACTGCTTCAGGTTGTCCTGCCCGTCAAAAACCGCTTCGAAACCGTCGGCTCGGTCGTGCTCTCATCCCCGCGGGCGCTGATCGTCGCGAAGGTCGAGGAAGCCTTCAGGCCACTCTTTGGCATCGCCGGTATCGCGTCGTTCGTTTTTGCCCTTTACGTTGTGATGTTTGCCCAGAATGCCGCGCCGAGCCGCCGTGCGCGCATCGTCGCGATCGCTTTCGCGCTGAAATTCATCGTCATCTCAGCTTTCGTCGTTCACACGCTGCTGTCGGTTTATACGCAAGGCGCGCAGTCCCGCGCGAAAGCGATCGCGGATTCGCTGTCCCAGCGGCTCGATGATGTCGTGAATTACGGGCTGAGTTTTGACGAGTTCACCGGCATCATCGCGCTGACCGATGAATACAAGCGCCTCAACCCGGAGATTCGCGCTGCGGCCGTGATGATCGGCGACAAGATCCGCGCGCATTCCGCGCCGGTGCCGAAGGATAACAAGTGGGTTTCGAACCCCAACGAGTTCGAATTCCAGGTGCCTCTCTCGAAATCCGATGCCGTTGTCCCGGTCAGCGTTGTCGTGGCGATGCCGAAGGATATCGTTTACAAGCAGGTTCTGCGGAGCGGCAAGAATTTCGTCGCGCTCTTCGTCGCCTGCGCGTTCATCGCTGCACTGTTCATGGGCGTTGCCCGGTCGCTGCAGTACGTCAGTCAGGCGGCGCGCTCGGGCGAGGAGACCGATCCCGAGGAACGCGAGAAAGCGACCCTCAACCTCGTCAAGCCGGTGTTCTTCCTCGCCGTGTTCATCGAACATCTCAACTACGCATTCCTGCCGCAGCTCATGCATGACATCGCGGCGGCGTCGAACCTTTCGACGGGGTACGCCTCGCTGCCGTTCCTGGCCTATTACGCCTGCTTTGCGCTCTCGCTGGTCCCGGCCGGACGTCTTGATCGGACGGTGGGGTCGAGCCGGCTGATCATTGCCGGACTGCTGCTGGCGGGAACGGGCGTCTTCTTGCTCACGATGATGAGCAGCCTCCAGACGGCTGTTCTGGCCCGTGCATTGGCCGGCCTCGGGCAGGGCACGCTCTTCATCGGTGTCCAGGCCTATGTGCTGGCGAACTCCTCCGCCAGTCGCAAGACGCAGGCCGGCTCGGCCATCGTGTTCGGCTTCCAGGCCGGCATGATCGCGGGCATGGCGATTGGATCGTTGCTGGTGACCTATATCGATGCAGTCGGCGTGTTCCAGCTCGGAACCGGCCTCGCCTTCGTGACGATGGTCTATGCCAGCGCCGTGCTGCCGACGGTTCGGAAACGGGATGCCACCGTGGCAAAGCCGGGGGCAGCCTTCATGGATGTCTTCCGGATGCTCGGCAGCGGTCCTTTCCTGAAGAGCATGTTCCTGATCGGCGTGCCGGCAAAAGCGGTGCTGACCGGCGTGCTGCTGTTCGCGCTGCCGATGCTGCTGACGAAGCAGGGGTTCGCCCGCGAGGACATCGGCCAGTTCACCATGGTTTATGCCGGTGCGGTCATCATCGCCTCGACGCTGGTGGCGGGCTATGCGGACCGCTCGCGCCAGACCGAGCGCATCCTGGTGGCGGGCGGCGTTCTCACGGCCGTCGGTCTTGTGATCGTCAGCCTTGTCGGGCTCGACATGTTTTCGGGCAAGGATGTCCATCCGGCATGGATTACGGGGCTGATCGTGATCGGTGTCTGCGTGATCGGCATGGCGCATGGCTTCATCAACGCGCCGGTTGTCACCCATGTTGCCGAGAGCCGCATCGCCGCCGAGCTTGGCGTGGCGAACGTTGCCTCGACCTATCGCCTGATCGAGCGCTTCGGCCACATGCTGGGTCCGGTGCTGATGGGGCAGGTGTTCGTGTATTTCGGTCCGTCCTGGGCCACCATCGGGTGGGTCGGCGCCGGTATTCTCTTCCTCACGATCCTGTTTCCCAGCGAAGCGGAACCGCAGGATACCTCTGACCAGAAGCCTGTGGTGGCCTGACATGACCAAGATGTACCGTCGTTTTCTCCTTGCCTCGGTCTGCTCGCTCGGGTTTGGCCTTGCCGCCCCTGCCTTGGCGCAGGGACAGGCTGGCAAGGGTATCCCGCTCCGCGGTGCTATCCTCGCGCAGGTCGAGCCGGCAGCCCCGGCCGTCCTGCCGGTCTCGCCCACCCCGGGTGCGACCGAAAAGCTTCCCCCTGAAAAGGAGCCTTACTGGAGCTGGTTCAAATACAACCCCTCGGTCCTTTCGACCTGGACCATTTCCAGCACGCCGGGCAACCCGAATATCGTCAAGGCTGTCCCGACGCGGCTCGGCCTCGTGAGCCCGCAGAAGCGCGTCCTCGTGCTCTACCCGCGCGCTTCCTCCGCCTATGATGTGTCCATCACCAAGATTTTCTCCGTCTTCGAGGACAAGATTCTCGATGCCGAGGTGACGATCGCCAACTTCAAGCTCGACGACAGGGCCGGCATGGAGCAGATCCAGAAGGCAGAAGCCGAGGGTTACGACCTCATTCTGGCGATGGGGTCTGAATCGACGGCCTGGCTCTGGAGCAAATACAAGAACGGCAAGCTGCCGGTGGTGTCCGTCTGCTCGAAGGACCCGGTGGTTCTCGGCCAGTCGCCCGGTTACGATCTCGGCTCGGGCACCAATTTCGCCTTCACCTCGCTGAATATGCCGATGGATGTCCAGATGGCGTATGTGAACGAGCTGAAGCCCAGGCTCAGAAACATCGCGGTTCTCGTGGATTCGAAGAACCTCAGCGCGGTCGAGACCCAGTCAAAACCGGTAATCGAATACGCCAAGAAGCGTGGGATCCGCGTGCTTGAAATCGCGGTGGCCGATCCGGCGAATGCGCAGGCCGAGCTGGCAAAGCTCGTTCCGCAGGCCGCGGCGCAGATGCAGCGCAATGACCCGGATCTCAAGAACTCGCTGTTCTGGCTGACGGGCTCGACTTCGGTGTTCAAGGAGATCGACACCATCAACAAGTTCGCGGGGCCGGTGCCGGTCGTGGCTGTGGTGCCGGAAATCGTGCGGGACGGGGATTCCACGGCGGCGATGTCGATCGGCATCAGCTTTGAATCGAACGCGCATCTCGCGGCGATTTACTCGGTTGATATTCTCGCCGGGCGCGCCAGGGCGAGCGAACTCAAGGTCGGCGTCGTCTCGCCGCCGGATATCGCGATCAGCTTCCGCAAGGTGCGCGACATTGGCATGACCGTGCCGTTCTCGATGTTCGAGGCTGCCGGCACAATCTACGACTACGAGGGCAAGGCCGTCCGGGTCGACGGTGCCAACGTGACGAAGAAGATCAACTAATTCAAGTGCACCCGGCCGGACAGAATGTCCGTGCCTATCGAGGTAGAAGACATGGCAAGAGCGGGCGCCAAGGTGAAACACCGGCCTGGATCGGGTGTCGCCGCGCGTCGCGTTGCGGCGGTGACTCCCAGTTTTTCCAAGGCCCAGTCACGCCTTCTGTCGCTGGCACTGGCCTCGAGCAGCCTTGACGTGGTCATCGACGAAGCGGCGCTGCTGGTGGAAACACTGGTTCCTGGAGCAGCCTGCATTATCGAGATCCTGCCCGGCGAACACGGTGACGGCTGCCGTTCGGCGCGCCTGGCCGCAGGGCCGCTGCATACGATGTTCGACTGTGGTGCTGTCCCGATGTCCCTGATCGGCGCGGCGCAAAGCGCGGGTGAGACCATCACGGTCGGCTCGTTCATGGCAGCCGGCGGCTGGGCTGGCCATGGCTTGCGCGCCGTTGCAGCAGGGTATCTCAGCGGCATCGCGACCCCGCTCCTTCAGGAGGGCGCGGAACAAGCCATCGGTGCGATGGCGCTCTATTTCCCGATCGAGAACGGAAGCACCGCCGAACTCGCCGCCAAGTTCGAAAGCTACGCCAGCGTGGTGGCGCAGCTGCCGCAGGTCATGCACGAGCGCCAGGCGAGCCGCACCTCGAACGAGCAGTTCGCCGGACTGGCCTCGACGATTCCCGGCGTTGTCTACCGCCGCATGGTGCGGCCGGACGGCACGATCCGCTATTCCTATATTTCCGAAGGCGCGAAGGATCTCTTCGGTGTCGACGCGAAGACCATCGTCGAGGACCCCGAGGCGCTGTTCAATCACTACAGCGAGGAATACCGCGCCTCGTTCCGCCAGAAGCTGATCGAAGCGTCGAAGACGCTCTCGATCTGGGATGTCGAGGCCAAGATCGACCGCCCGGACGGCACGGTGCGCTACACGCATGCGATCGCCACGCCGAAGCGCTACGAGGATGGCTCCGTTGAGTGGACGGGGGTCATTCTTGACACGACCCGGATGAAGCTCGCCGAAATCGAGGCTGCTGAAACCGAACGCAAAACCCGCGAGGCGACGCGGCGCTTCTCCGAGCTGGCCTCGACCATTCCCGGTGTTGTCTATCAGCGCACCGTCTATCCCGATGGCGATGTGCGCTACATCTACATCAGCGAAGGCGCGAAAGAGCTGTTCGGTGTTGACGCCGAAACCATCATCCGCGACCCGCAGGCGCTGTTCAATCATTACAGCCCGGAGTATCGCGCGACCTTCCGCGAGAAGCTGATCGAGGCTTCGAAGACGCTCTCGACATGGGATGTCGAGGCCCAGATCCTGCGCCCCGATGGCACGACGCGCTACACGCATGCCATCGCGCATCCCCGCCGCGAGGATGATGGCTCCGTCGTCTGGACCGGCGTTATCCTTGATGCCACCCGGATGAAGCTGGCGGAGCTGGAGGCGGCCGAGACCGAAACCAGAACCCGGCTCGCGATTGTCGAAAGCTTCACGCAAGGCCTGCTGCTTTACGGGCCGGACGGCAAACTCGTCGTTCGCAATTCCAAATTTCTCGACGTCAACCCCGGCCTCGATTCCATCGCGGTGCCCGGCGCAACCTATGTTGATGTGCTCAAGGCCGAGCTTGACCCCAAGCGGGAAGGGCAGATCACGGAAAGCGATGTCACATTCGAATTCTGCGAGCGCCTAGCGAAGCATAACAGGAAGCAAGGCTCGGTGTTCGAGCGTCAGATTTCCGACGATCGCTGGATATTGATCAACGACAATCCCACCAGCTCCGGCGGCAAGGTGGTGCTCTATACTGATGTCACTGAATTGAAGCGCCGCGAGCGCCATATCGAGCACATCGCGCATCACGATGCGTTGACCGGGTTGCCGAACCGTGTGCTGTTCCGCAAGCGGCTGGAGGAAGCCCTCGACAAGGCAGAAATCGAACAGCAGGACGTGGCCGTGATCTACATCGATCTCGACCGTTTCAAGGCCGTGAACGACACGCTTGGTCATCCGATCGGCGACGCGCTGCTCCAGTTCGTCGGCAAACGCATCCAGGAATGCATGCGTCCGACCGATGTGCCCGCCCGTCTTGGCGGCGACGAGTTCGCGCTCGTCATCCCCAAAAATGCGAATACCGAAACCCTGACGTCGCTCGCCTGGCGTCTGATCGACGTTCTCAGCCGCCCGTACGAAATTCAGGGGCATTCCGTCGTCATCGGGGCCAGCCTCGGCATCGCCATCGGGCGGGACGGTGCTCAATCGGCAGATACGATGCTCAAGAGTGCCGATCTCGCGGTCTACCGCGCGAAATCGGACGGCAAGGGCACGTTCCGCTTCTTCGAGGCGGAGATGGACGCGATCGCGCAGGAGCGACGCCTGCTCGAAATGGATCTGCGTGCGGCGATCCGTACCGGACAGCTCATGGTTTACTATCAGCCGCAGGTGGATGTGTTCACGGCGCAGATGGTCGGCGCGGAGGCGCTGCTGCGCTGGCATCATCCGGTGCGCGGCAATGTTCCGCCCAGCGAGTTCATCCCGCTGGCAGAGGAAACCGGGCTCATCAGCGAGATCGGACCCTGGGTGTTGCGCAAGGCGTGCGAGGATGCCGTCAACTGGCCGCTCGCGGCCCGCGTGGCGGTCAATTGCTCGCCGGCCCAGTTCCAGAACGGCAGCTTCATCGAAGTCGTGCGGCAGGTGCTGCAGGATACCGGGCTGAAGCCCTCGCGCCTCGAGATCGAGATCACGGAATCCCTGTTGCTGCGCAACACGGATGCGAACCTCAAGACACTCTGGGGTCTCAAGGAGCTCGGTGTCCGCGTTTCGATGGACGATTTCGGCACCGGGTATTCCTCGCTCGGCAACCTGCGCTCGTTCCCCTTTGACAAGATCAAGATCGATCGCTCGTTCATCAACGATCTCAAGAACAGCGTCGACGCCGCAGCGATTATCCGCGCGGTGGTGTCGCTCGGCCGAAGCCTCGGCATCACCACGACGGCGGAAGGGGTCGAGACGCGCGATCAGCTGACGTATCTGAGGGCGGAAGGCTGCTCGGAAGTGCAGGGGTTCTACTACAGCGAAGCCCAGCCATCCGACACCATCCATCAGATGCTGATCAACTCGCCGAACGGGGTGATCCAGCCGCGATAGAGCATGGGCGCAAACGCGGCCACCGGTTTTGCATCAACACCACGCGGCTTGCTCTGGAGCCTGTTTCCCAAACAAAGAACCCCCGGATGCGCGAGGAGCGACGATCCGGGGGTCTTTTCTGGCATCGCAACCCGCCAGGGGGGGAGCGAGGGGTGTGCGATACCGTGCCCGCCAACCAGCAGGTTACGCAAGACTCAAGGGTCTGGCGGCGGGAAGGGCGGCGCGGGCTCCATGGAGAGCACGCGCTGCCAAGAGGGTTGCTTTTGTGAGCGGGCTTGCCGCTCCGGCAGAGATTAGAACGGCAGGATGATATCGAGGACCTGCTGGCCGTAGCGGCCCTGCTGGACATCGGTGATCTGGCCGCGGCCGCCGTAAGCGATGCGCTGCTGGGCGATCTTGGTCGAGTCGATCTGGTTGCCGGCCTCGATATCCTCCGGCCGGACCACACCGGCGACAATCAGCTCGCGCACCTCGAAATTGACGCGCACTTCCTGCTTGCCCTCGATCACGAGGTTGCCGTTCGGCAGTACCTGCGTCACGACGGCGGCGATATCCGTCGTCAGCTGTTCGGCGCGCTTGACCGAACCGGCGCCCTTGGTCGTGGAGCCTGAGGTCGCATCGACCAGCGCTTCCGGGTTCGTGCCCTTGGCGAAGATCTTGCCGACGCGGTTTTCCTGGCCGAAGAACCCTTTCATGCCGAGGTTCTCGGAGTTGGCGCGGGTCCGTTCGGTTTCGTTGTCGATATTGGCCTTGTCGGTGATACGGACGCGGACCGTCAGAAGATCGCCGACCTGCTGGGCGCGCTGATCCTTGAAGAAGGCACGGCTGCCGGTGCGCCAGAGCGAATTGGCCTGATAGCTCATCGGCTTGGGAGCCGGCATCGGCATCTGGACCGGCTTGTAGCCGGGCTGGGCGGTCGGGTTCTCGATCGCCGAGAGGTCCGGTGCCTTGCCAACATTGGCGAGCCGATCGAGCGAGCCGCAGGCGCTGAGCCCGAAGCCGGCGGCAGCAAGCAGGCCGAACCGGAAGGAAGCGCGGGCGATCATCAGCGCCGGGCGAGGTGAAAAGCGTGACATGGCGGATATCCTTCTGGTGCAACGAGAGCATTTTCGCTAGCGCGGACCCTCGGTTCAAGCGAAGTGGGTGCCGGTTCGCGTCAAGAAAATGCGACAAAACAAGACGTGTCAGCGACGCGGGGGCGTCGTCGCGTCGGCGAGCGTGGCGGCAGGGGCGGGGGCTGCGAAGATCGTGATCTGGGCCGGGCCCGTGACCATGCCTTCGACGAACCGCTTCGATTGCGGGTTCTGGATACGGATGGTTTCGCCCATCGCGCCATTGGCCTGAGCACGGCCGCGCATGGTCAGCGAGAGGCCTTTCGAGGCGTAGACGACCGAGACGAGCTGGTTCTTCTCGACCAGGATCGGCTTGGCGATATCGGTCTGCCGCACCGGCTCGCCGGACTTGAGCACGCGGCGCGGGATCATTCCGATGAGATCGTTCATCGCGGTCACGACGTCGGTGCCCACGGTATTGGCCGGGCGCTTGATGATCGTGAGATCCTTTGCCTGAAGCGCGTCGCCGCGTTCAAGATCCGAAACAGGCACCACGACGTCGCGGGTTTCCACGATGGAGCCGGTCAGCGTCCAGGTCTCGCCGGTCGTCGCACCGGCCAGAGCCACCTTGACCTCGAAGCGGCCGCTGGCGGTATCCCGGGCAAGGTTTGTCACCTTCAGGGCGTCGGTGCGGGCGATGTCGACGGTGCGGGCGGCGTGATGATCGTCGAGGATGACGTCGAGATCGCCTTTGGCGCCGCGCTCGGCAAATGCCCGGCCGATAAGGGCCTGCAAGTCGTTGCGGCTGATGGTGCGGCCGGGGCGGGTGATCGAAATGACCTTGAGGCCATCGGCATCAATCCCGTCGATGCCCATCTCTCGGGCAGCGGAAATGACCCGGTCTGCCCGGATCGTACCGCGCGCACCGGGGGCCGGAGCCCGGAAGACCGCGATGTCCGCG
Organism: Beijerinckiaceae bacterium; assembly: GCA_009773635.1. Classification (GTDB taxonomy): domain Bacteria; phylum Pseudomonadota; class Alphaproteobacteria; order Rhizobiales; family Beijerinckiaceae; genus Rhabdaerophilum. The sequence continues at coordinate 35,370 of WSYC01000010.1, forward strand.
CCCTTTTCGAGCCCCTCGATCAGATGACCGAGACGGACGGTATCCCCGTCAATCACGGCTTCGGCCCGAAGACGGAGCTGGTCCGCCAGCGCAGGGCTGAGAGCGAGGCCGGCGATGAGGCCGGCGCCGATGAGAGAGTGAAAAAGTCGGGAGCGGATCTTCATGATCAATGTCCTCAATCAGCCGCGGAACATGCTCGCGGTGGCGGTCAGCATCTGATCGGCACCGGAAATGATCTTGGAATTCAGCTCGTAGGCGCGCTGGGCCTGGATCATCGAGGCGATCTCGGTCACGGCGTTGACGTTGGAATCCTCGAGGTAGGCCTGGAGCATGTTGCCGAAGCCTTCGGAATTCGCGGTGCCGTCGATCGCCGGGCCGGAGCCGGGCGTTTCGAGATAGAGGTTGTCGCCCATCGATTCGAGGCCGACCTTGTTGATGAAGCGCGTCAGCGTGATCTGGCCGAGCGCCTGCGGTGTCGTGGCACCGGGGATCTGGGCGGTGACCTGGCCGTCCTGCGCGATCGCGACGCTGGTGGCGTTCTGCGGGATGGTGATGCCGGGATCGAGCAGGTAGCCTTCCTTGGTCGTGATGCGGCCCTGCGAGTCGGTTTCGAAGCCGCCATCACGCGAGTAGGCCGAGCGGCCATCCGGCAGCTGGATCTTGAAGAAGCCTTCGCCGCGGATGGCGATGTCATAGGTGCGCTCGGTCGGGCTGACGTTGCCGGACGTCATGATGCGCGGCGTTGCGACAACCTTGGCGCCCGAGCCGATGAAGACGCCGGCAGGCACCTGGGTGTTCTGGTCCGAGGTGGGTGAGCCGGCACGACGCTGGTGCTCGTAGAGCAGGTCCTGGAAATGGATCGTCTGCCGCTTGAAGCCGGTCGTGCGCATGTTGGCGACGTTGTTGGCGATGACTTCGACGTTCTTTTCCTGGGCCATCATGCCGGTTGCGGCGGTGTAAAGGGCGCGCATGGGGTTCTTCCTTCTTTCGTTAAGCGCAGGGCCAACCGCGCCGAGAGTCGGCGTTCAGGTCAGACAGCACTGGGATCAGAGGTGGTGAAGCCGGTCCGACGGGGCCGGTTACGCTGTTAGATCGGCTCGCCGAGCTTCTGGATCGCGGACCGGCGCAATTCGTCGGAACGACCCATCATGTTGGCGATGTTCTGGTACTGACGCGTCACTTCGATCATGCGAGAGATCTCGACGACCGGGGTTACATTCGATCGCTCGACATAGCCGGACTGCACACGGGCCTGGAGGGCGGGCTCGGGCTGCACGCGCGTGGTGAAGAGATTTGCGCCGGCGTTTTCGAGAACCTGCTGGTTCGGGAACCGCACGAGGCTGATCTTGCCACGCGAGCCGGCGTTCGTGGACACCGTACCATCACTGGCGATGCGGATATCCTTGTCGTCGGTCGAGAACTGGAACGAGCCCTGTTCGCCCATCATGGTGTGGCCGTCGGAATTGACCAGAATCCCCTGCGCGTTGAGCATCAGCGCGCCGTTGCGGGTATAGCGGTCGCCCTGCGGCGTCTGCACCTTGAAATAGGCATCGCCGTTGATGGCGACATCCAGCGGATTGCCGGTCGGCTCCATCTGGCCCGTCGAGGTATCGAGCGGCGTGCCGCGATCCACGACAAACGAGATCCGGCGATCATTGCCGCGCCTGAAGGTTTCATCGGATGCGACGGGCATCTGGTATTCGCGGCTGTCGCTCAGACGGCGCTTGAAGCCGTTCGTCTGCACGTTCGCCACGTTATTCGCAATGACGTCCAATTCACGCCTGAGCGCCATCTGGCGCGACAGGGTGACTAGAAGAACGTTCTCCATGGAACGGCCCTCCCTCTCCTCGTTTGATGGCCCGCCTTCCTCGCTCCCCAGCGCGAAAACTTGCCGATGCATTAACCATAACAAGTGCCGTGCCAGATCGGGAGTTGAGTAAAATGCGTTCCAAAACAGCAGGATATCAAAAATGCCTTGCTGCGATCTTGGAGGACGGAAGTGCCACCCGGCAAAAACGGACAGGCAAAATTTGCCGCATCCGCCAAAAATGAAAGTCTTCGTTAACCATGCACGCCCCAAGGTCAGCTCAAGAAGGACGCATACCGATTCACGCCGGCATGCGCTCCGGGATGCAACAGCGTTGAAACCGGATGGACAGGGACCATGGCAGCGAGCGCAGCAAAAGCCGACGAACTGCCCGAGGAAGGGCAGGTAGCCCCGGCCAAGGGCAGCAAGAAGAAGCTGATCATCATGGCGGCCGCGGGGCTGCTGGTGCTCGGTGCGGCAGGCGGCGGCTACATGTTCTGGCAGAAGGGCAAGGCTGCTGAAGCCGAGAAATCATCGTCGCGCAAGAAGATGGTCTTCATGGACCTGCCGGAGCTGACCACCAATCTTGCGAGCCAGCCTGGGCAGGAGCGCCCTGTCTATCTCAAGCTCAAGGTGGCGCTCGAGGTCGAGGATCAGAAGATGATCAACGAGATCACGCCGCTGATGCCGCGTGTGATGGACAATTTCCAGATTTTCCTGCGCGAGCTGCGCCCATCGGATCTCGAAGGTTCGGCCGGGCTCTATCGCCTGAAGGAAGAACTGGTGCGCAGGATCAACGCCGCGATCTATCCCGCGCGCGTGGAGGCCATCCTCTTCAAGGACGTTCTCGTCCAGTAACCGGTTGAATAGGCCCCGGCGTTGCCGGGTCTTGCAGGAAGAATTTCGGCGGAGAGACGTTCGTGGCTGATACCCCTGATACATCGCAAGACGATCTGGCCGACGAATGGGCCAAGGCGCTGGGCGATTCCGGCGACGCGGACGACGGGGCCGTCGAGGCGCGCCCCGCCGATGCCGGGCTCGATCTTGATCTCGGCACCGGCCTGTTCCTCGATCAGGAGGAGGTTGATACCATCTTCGGGTTCGATCCCGAGGATGCCGACCAGTCCAAGCAGAACGGCGTGCGCGCCATCGTTGATTCGGCAGTTGTCTCCTACGAGCGCCTGCCGATGCTCGAAATCGTCTTCGACCGCCTGGTACGGACACTGACGACTTCGCTCCGCTCCTTCTTCTCGGACAACGTCGAAGTCAGTCTTGATGACGTGACCTCGGTGCGCTTTGGCGACTATGTCTCCTCACTGCCGCTGCCGACCATCCTCTCTGTTTTCAAGGCCGAGCCCTGGGAAAACTACGGTCTCGTCACCATCGACAGTGACCTGATCTATCTCGTGATGGACGTGCTGCTCGGCGGGCGCCGCGGGCTCTCCAACTTCCGCATCGAAGGCCGGCCGTATACGACCGTCGAGGTCAGCCTCGTCAAGCGCATGCTCGATCTGGTGCTGCACGAGGCCGAGCAGGCCTTCCAGCCGCTCTCGCCGGTCAAGTTCATGGCCGAGCGCATCGAGACCAACCCGCGCTTCGCCTCGATCACCCGTCCGGCCAACGCTGCGATCCTGATCGCGCTCGCCATCGATCTTGAAGGGCGCGGCGGTCGGGTTGAACTTCTGCTGCCCTACGCGACGATCGAGCCGATCCGCGAGCTGCTCCTCCAGAGCTACATGGGTGAAAAGCTCGGGCGCGATCACATCTGGGAAGGGCATCTCGCCTCCGAGATCTGGCAGGCCAAGCTCGATATCGAGGCCGTGCTTCACGAGACGGAGATGCCGGTCAAGAAAGTGCTGGACCTCAAGGTTGGCGACACGCTGGTCTTCGATGTCCGGGGCGACCCGATGGTGACCCTGCGCTGCGGCGACATGCTGGTGTCGCAGGGGCGGATTGGACGAATGGGCGACAATATGGCGATCGAGATCGCCAAGCCCCTCAAGCGGTCGAGAACGACCTTTGCAGCTTTTGAACAAGGCGCTTCAGTGCGGCGTGACAGGTGATATGATGGGGAATCTGGGGATTGCGATAGAACTGATGGTCGTGGGGCTGCTCTGCGTCACGATCGGCTACTGCATCGTTCTCGACAAGCGGCTCCGTGCTGTGCGGCAGGACGAGCAGATCATGCGCAAGACGGTGGTTGAGCTCGGGGCCGCGACCGAGCGGGCCGAACGCGCGATCGATAGCTTGCGCCACACGCTCGGCGATTGTGATCGCACGCTGGCCGAGCGCCTTCGCGTCGCCGAGCGCTATACCGCCGATCTCGAAGACCAGATCCGCTCCGGCGATGACATCCTGAACCGGATCAGCCGCATCGTCACGACGGCGGTTGATCATGTTCCGGCCGAGGTGCCCGCAGGCCGCGGCCTCTCGCGCATCAACCAGACGCTGGCCGCTGCCCAGGCCCTGGCCTCGCAGGCCCAGACCCGGATGAACGAACAGAACCAGCGGGATCACGTTGCATGACACGCCTTCGGCTCCTTCCCGTTCTCGTGTTCGGGCTTGTGTCGCTCCTGTCGCTCAAGCTCTTGTCGGTCGCGCTGACCCCGCAGGCGCCGGGGCCGTTTGAATCGAAACTGGGCGATGCCTTCGCCCGGACGATCAAGATGGCCCGGGAAGGTGTGAGCGACGACCAGCTTCTGACCGGCTCGACCGGCAAGAAGCCGGACAAGGATCCCAAGGAAGCGAAAGACGACAAGACCAAGGCACCGCCGACGCAGGCCGAGCGCGCCAACATGACGCCGGAGCAGCGCGAGGCCGCCGCCAAGGAGACCGAGCGTCTCAGGGCCGACTTCAACGCCAAGGCCGAGCCCGAAGGTCTGCGCATTCCGCCGCCGAACAACGCCAATGTCGCCCAGGCGGGTCCCAGTGCGGAGGAGCGTGCACTGCTCGAAAAGCTCAAGGATCGCCGCGGCCAGATCGAAGCCCGCGATCGGGATCTCGAACTGCGCGACAGCCTGATCAAGGTGAGCGAGCGAAAGCTCGACGAGCGCATCGGCGAGTTGCGCAGCCTCGAGAACCAGCTCGGGCAGAGTGCCGCCAAGAATGATCCGAAAACCCGCTACCGCTCTCTGGTCGTCATGTACGAGAGCATGAAGCCGAAAGAGGCCGCCCGTGTCTTCGACCGGCTGGATGTCAAGATCCTGCTCGATCTTGTCGCGCATATGAACCCGCGCAAGATGAGCGAAATCCTCGCGGTGATGGACCCGTCGGCCGCCGAGAAACTCACGGTGGCGCTCGCCCGGCAGGCCTCTCAGGGTGATGCTCAGGTGGCTGACAGCGGCCCGCAGGCAGATACGGAATTGCAGCGTCTTCCGGCACCGGGCGCCCCGCGCCGGTAAGATAGTCCCGCCGCAGCGCGTATTCCTCGCGCCGCGGCTGAAAATAATCGCATCTTCCGGCAAGGCGCGGGTTTGAATTAAGCAGGCGTTAGGCATGACGGCCTAGATTGGGTCCAAGTTCCCGTCGCGTAAGCTTGGTCAGTCCCGTGTTGTGTAATCGTTCTGCCGCCGCTTTCCTTTTTCACGCCAAATCGGTTCTGCGCGCCCTTCCGCGCCGCATCGCGCTTGCAGCCCTTGCGCTGACGGTAGGCATCGGTGCCGCATTCGCCGGTAAAGGCCTGATCGTCGGCTCGGAGATGCAGGGCTTCGGCCGCATCGTCTTTTCCTTCGACAAGGAAATGCCGGCCCGGACCCGGATTGTGAATTCGGTCCTGATCGTTGATTTCGACGAACCGGTGACGCTGGATCTTGAAAAGCTGAGCCAGCAACTCCCGAACTATATCTCGATTGCCCGCGCCGATCCGGACGGGAAATCGCTGCGCTTCGGGCTCAATGACCGCTACAAGGTCGATCTGAAGCCGGCCGGTGAGCGGGTCTATCTTGATCTTCTCTCGCCGCGCTGGCAGGGCCTGCCACCCGCCTTGCCGGCGGAAGTCGTGCAGGATCTCGTGCGCCGGGCGCGCCAGGCCGAGGATCAGCTCCGCAAGATCGCCCGCGAGACCGAGAAGACCACGAACCGCGAGCTTGACCTGCGCGTCGGTACCACGCCGCAATTCAAGCGCGCGATTTTCCAGATGCCGCGCACCGCCGGCGTCACCTACGACAACAAGGGCGGGCAGATCGCGCTGGTTTTCGATGCGAATTTCACGATTCCCCAGGAAGTCGTCCGGGCGAAACTCGCCGGCCTTGTTCAGGAAACCGAGGTCGAGCCGGGCGAGGATTCGCTGCGCATCTTCCTGAAGGCCAAGGATGGTCTTACCGTCCGGGGTTTTCGTGAGGATGACACCTTCACGCTCGATTTTTCCCGGACGGACGGCGCACCGATCGAATCCGAACCGCGCAAGACGGTTGAATCGCCCGCGCCGCTCGGTGCGAGCCGGTCCCTTGCTGCGGCACCGCCCGCTGGCGCGCCGCCTGCCGCGCCGGCCCCCGTAGCCAATGTCGAGGCAGCGCCTCCCAAGGCTGCCGAGCCCGCAAAGCAGGTGAGCATCGCAACTCTGGCAGCCGAACGCCCGATTGAAACCATGGTCGAGCCAGGGCTCGACAAGGACGGTTTTGCACTGCGGCTCGGCAATCTCGGCACTGCGCCCGTCGCCATCCTCCAGCGGGGAGCGAGCCTCTTCGTGCTGGTCGAGACGCCCGAATCGCTCAATATGCCCAGCATTCCGACCGAACTGGCCGCCAATATCGAGGCGCTCAAGATCAGCCGTGCCAAGGGCGCGACCATCATCCATGTGACGCCCGCGCGTGAAGGACGCTTCTGGCTGACCCGGACCGACACCGATCTTATTGTCCAGCGCGGCAAGAGCGGTGGCGGCGTCGAGGCCTTTTCGGGGACGGCGATCCCGCTTAAACGCGCTTTCGACGCCAATGGTCGCGAATCGCTTGAGGCGCCGGTCGGCAAGGCCGGCAACCTGCACATGATCGATGATCCGGCCACCGGCCAGCGCATTGCCGTTGTTCCGGCACCGCGCGCGGAGCGCGCCAGCCCGAAAGGGATGGCCTTTGCCGAATTTGCGATCGAGCCGACCCTGTCCGGCTTTGCAGTGCTGCCGCTCGACGAATCCATGACGTTCAGGCGCATGCCGGAGTCCCTGCTGATCGGGCATGAGATCAAGCTCAACCTGTCCGCGCTGCCGCCGGACGCGCCCGAAGAGCCGAAGGTCCGGCGGGCGCTGATGCTGGACGCCGAGTCCTGGAATGCGGATGCGCGCGGCAACGTGCGCGCCATCGAGCGTGACCTGCTGCGCGCCGCTGCCGAATCGCCACGGGTTACGCGGAGCGAGGCGCGGGCGCGGCTGGCTCGGTTCTATCTCGCCAATGCGCTTTACCCGGAGGCGATGGCGGTGCTTGACGTGCTCTCGGCGGATGATCAGCAGGCTGCGGCCTCCAAGCAGGTCATCTTCCTGCGCGCCATGGCGTCGACGATGATGGGCCGGCTTGTCGAAGCCGCCCGCATCCTGTCCGAGCCGGCCATCGGGATGGAGGCAGAGCAGAAGCTTCTCCAGGGCGTGGTGGATGCCAAGGCGTTGCGCTACCCGCAGGCCAATGCGAATTTCAAGCAGGCTACCCAGGAGCTGGACCGCTACCCGGAGCCCTTGCAGGTGCAGTTCCGGCATCTGGCGATCGAATCCGCGATCGAAGCGCAGGATTCGATCTTCGCGCGCGACCAGCTGCTCGCCTACGAGAAGATCGATACCCGCTTCCGCGACCCCAATACGCAGCAGCTTCTGGCGGCGCGGCTTTCGGAATCGCAGGGACGCTTCAACGAGGCCTACCATGCCTATACGCTGGCGATGCAATCGCGGGATCGCAGGATCGAGGCCGAGGCACGCTTCGGGCGTGCCAATGCCGGGCTTGCCGATGGCAAGCTCACGCCGGAAGATGCACGCGCTGAATTCGAGACCCTGACCGCAATCTGGCGGCGCAGCGAGGTCGAGGTCAAATCTCTCGAAAAACTCGGTGAATTCTATGCCACCGAAGGCCGTTGGCGTGAGGCGTTCCTCGTGGCGCAGCGCGCAACCGCGATCATGCCCGAACATGCCGCCACGCGCCGCATGGAAGAGGCGATGGGGCGCCGGTTCGAGAACCTGTTCCTCAACAATGAGGCCGGCAAGCTCTCGAAGGTCGAGGCGCTCGCGCTCTACCAGGAATTCCGCTCGTTGATGCCGGTCGGCCGGCGTGGTGACGAGATCGCCCGGCGCCTTGCCGACCGCCTCCATGACCTCGATCTGGTGAGCGAAGCCGCGGAAATCCTTGAACATCAGGTCAAGAACCGCCTCGAAGGTGTGGCGCGCGCCTCTGTGGCGGCCCGCCTTGCGGTGATGTATCTCCAGAACCGCCAGCCGGTTCAGGCGCTGACGACGCTTCGTGCCACGCGGCTCGCGAGCATGCCGGATGACTTGCGCCGTCCGCGGACGCTCTTGGAAGCGCGTTCGCTCGGCGACCTTTTCCGCACCGATCTTGCGATCGAGATCCTCGCCAACGACAAGGGCGAGGACGTCGACCGGCTACGCGCGGATATCTACTGGAAGGGCAAGAAGTGGCGCGAGGCGGGCGAATCCTACGAGCGCGTGCTGGCGGACAGCTGGCAGAAGGACGAACCGCTCACGGAGGGGCAGCGGCTTGATGCCCTGCGTGCCGGGCTCGCCTATGTGCTCGGCGAGGAAAAGCTGGCGCTGGACCGGCTTCGCGGCCGTTATCTCGGCAAGATGGCGAAAACCGAGGATGCCGGCGCCTTCGGTCTGATCACCAACGACAAGATCACCCGGCCGCAGGCGTTCCGCGATGTCGCGCGCTCGGTCGTCAACGCCGATACCATGACCGAGTTCATGGCCTCCTACCGCAAGCGCTACCCGGATACCGCGGGTTCCGCCCGCCCGGTCCGCAGCGCCGGGGACGGCAAGCAGTCCGCGCTGGAGAAACCCGGCCAACCGCCGGCTCAGCCGCTGCCCGGCAGCGGATGACGAGATGAAAAAAGGCAGGAGAAATCCTGCCTTTCTTGTTTTTCACGACGTTGCGGCTTTCCCGGCTGAGGTCGTCGCTACAAGGCGCCGAAACTCTGCACCAGCGAGCCTGTCACCAGCCGCCAGCCATCAACCAGCACGAAAAAAATCAGCTTGAAGGGTAGCGACACCGTAATCGGGGGCACCATCATCATGCCCATCGAGATCAGGATCGACGACACCACCAGATCGATGATCAGGAACGGCATGAACAGCAGGAAGCCGATCTCGAAGGCCCGCCGCATTTCCGAAATCATGAACGCCGGAATGAGGCTTGTCAGTGGCGTCACGTCCGGCGTCGCCGGGCGCGGTTGACGCGACAGATCGAGAAACAGTTCGAGATCCGCCGGGCGCACGTGCCTGAGCATGAACACGCGGAACGGCTGCGCCGCGCGCTCGAACGCCTCGACCTCGCGGATTTCACCGGCGATCAGCGGCTTGACGCCGGTCTCGTAGGCGATCTGGAACGTCGGCGCCATGATGAAGGCGGTGAGGAACAGCGCGAGGCCGGTGATCACCGTATTCGGCGGCGCGGTCTGCGTGCCGATGGCGGATCGCAGCAGCGAGAGCACGATGACGATCCGGGCGAAGGACGTCACCATCACCAGGATCGACGGCGCGAGCGAGAGCACGGTGAGCAGCGCCACCATCTGCAACGCGCGCTCGGTCAGGCCGGTGCCTTGCCCGAAATTGATCGAGATATCCTGTGCCGAGGCTGCCGTCAGGAACAGCAGGCCAAACACGCCGGGGAGTGCCGACCACAGCGCGAGACGTCGGAAAGAGTAGCCGGGCCTGCGCGGTGCCGGCGACGGTGTCATGACGCGCCCGGTGGCTTGGGTTGCCCGGGGCGACCGAGCAGGCGCGCCATTTCTTCCTCGAGAAGGTCCATTTCGAGATCCGCGCCCTGCGGCTTCGCGGGTGTCGATGGCGCGGGCGCTACGGGGGCCTGCGCTGGCGGCTTGGCCGGCACGGGCTCCCGGGCCTTGTTTGGCTCGGGCGGCAGGTCTGGCGCAGGGGGAGGCGCAAGAGGAGCGGAAGGAGGGGCCGGCGTTGCCGGGGCCGGCGGCATCGGTGCCGAATTCATTGTCGCGGGGACTGGCGGAATTGGTTTGTTGAAGGGCGGACGCAGCGAGCCCGACAATGGCTTCTGCAGCACCTCGTTGAGGCGGCGCGCCATTTCGCTGACCGGTTCGGTCCGGGGCGGGGAAGCAGGCTGCGGCGCGGCGGCGGGAGCCGCAGGGGCAGGGGCAGGGGAAAAGGGAGGAACTGGCATTGGAGCCGGGGCAGCAAGAGGCGGGCGCGCAGGGGGCGGCGATGGTTGCTGCGGTGTCGGAACCGGAGCCGCCGGTGGCACAGCAGCCCGCTGCTGCGTTGCCTGCTGGCGCTGTGCTGTCTGCATGGCAACAAGGGCGCGTTCGAAATCATCATCCATCCGTGCCCCGGCGGGGGGCACCGGCTTCGCTGCCTGGGTGGGAGGAGACACAGGGCGAGGAGAGGGGGCTGCCATGGTCACCTGTGGGGCAGCGATCGGAGCCTGGGGAGGAACAGCCGTTCCGTCATTTCTGGGCACATCATTGACCATCGCGACCTCGGCCGCGAGCGCATCACCCTCGGGCACGTTTCGTCCGGTGCGGTCGCGGATGTTGCGTTCCCCACGCACGATGGCAGATTCCACGAGCACGTCATTGGGGCCGCCGATCAGCAGCAGATGCTCGACGTTGTCGCGCCGGATGATGACGAGCTTGCGCCCTTCCCGGTCGAGCGTGAAAGCATCGGTGATGGCGAGGCGCTGCGGCCTGCCGCCACGTCCCGCGCTCCCGCTCATGTTCAGGGCTGGCCTGAGGGTGCGCACCAGCCAGACCGCGAGTGCCACCACAATGACGAGGAGCAAGATCGAAAGGCCGACCCACACCACCATCGAGGTGGCTTGTTCTCCAAGGCCCAACTTCCCGAGCAAGTTTTGCATTCCAACTCCCACAACCGTCCGCGATCATGCATTCCAGAGCACTGCCCGCCCGGAATTTACGCTCGCTCTTGTTCCGCTCTAGCGTTGCAGCTGGGTTGAGTAAACCATCGCAACGCCGTTACCGGGCGGATATCCCAACCGAATCCCGTTTTTCTCCCCGAACGGGACGGTCTTGGTAGCACGACTGCCCCTTAATAGCGGCAAAAAGGTTAATCACGGTTAACCTTGATGCCGTCACGCCTTTTTTCTCGCGCAGAATGGGACAGAATTCCAGCACTCTTAACGCGTTCTTAACCATGAATGCGGCAATATTTGCCCAAGCAGAGGCCTGAAGGGCCGATTTTGCCGAGGTGTTAATGATTCACGATCTCACCACCATGTCCGCGCTGAAAGAGCGCATGCGCTTTCTCCAGACGCGCCAGAAACTGCTGTCGCAGAACATTGCGAACGCAGATACCCCCGGCTATCGCCCGAAGGACATCAAGCAACTCGGCGTTGACCCGGCCTCGCGGGGCAGCGATGCGGCCCGCCGGATGGCTCCGGTCCACGGCCGGCAGACCGGCATCTCGGTCACGAACCCGATGCATATTTCTGCTGGCGGCGCCGGTGTCGCCACCGAGGATCGCGGCGCAACCTACGAAACCCGCCCCTCCGGCAATGCGGTCGATCTCGAGAATGAAATGCTCAAGGTCAGCCAGAACCAGATCGATTTCCAGACGGCGGCAAACATCTATCAGCGCGGGCTGTCCACGCTGAAAATCGCGCTCGGGCGCAAGGCATAAGGGGCCGGTATCATGGACTTTTTCAAATCCATTGCTGTTGCGGCCTCCGGTCTTCGCGCGCAAGCCGGGCGGATGCGGGTCATCTCCGAGAATATCGCCAACGCCGACACCACGGCGACGAAAAAGGGCGATGCTCCCTATCGCCGCAAGGTCGTGACGTTCCAGAAAAGCCTTGATCAGGAACTGGGTGTGAACACGGTTCAGCTCGGCCGGATCAAGCGCGACAGGAGCGACTTCAAAAGCCAGTACGAGCCCGGCCATCCCATGGCCGATGCGCGTGGCTTCATCCAGAAGCCGAATGTCGACCAGATGATCGAAAATCTCGATATGCGTGAGGCCCAGCGTTCCTACGAAGCCAATCTCAACGTCATCACCACCACGCGCCGCATGCTGGCGCGCACCCTCGATATCCTGCGCGCCTGATTTCAGCGCGAATTTTTCTCGAATCATTTATGGAGAATGCCATGAAGACGTTCCTTAACCCGGGCCAGGCCGCAAGCGCCTACGCTCTCACACAGAAAATGAGCTCCAACCCTGCTGCCGCGATCGCCAAGCAGGGCGAAGGCGGCAACAGCTTTGCCGATGTGCTCGAAGCGACCGTTGGCCGCGCCCACGACGCCGGCAAGCGCGCCGACGGCATGGCGATGCGCACCGCAACCGGCCAGCCGACCGATCTCGTCGAGGTTGTCACGGCTGTTGCCGAGAGCGAGGCGGCGCTGGAATCGCTGGTCGCGGTCCGGGACCGTGTGGTTGCGGCGTATGAGGAAATCATGCGGATGCCGATCTAGAGCATTTTCAAGCGAAGTGGTTTCCGGTTCGCGTGAAGAAAATGTGATCAACTGAAAAACAGAGCCTACATGGCGATTGCGCCGAATATGCTCTGATGCAGAGGGTCTGATCCCATGAATGGCGCCGAGCTGATCGATCTGGCCCGTGAAGGCATCATCACCTTTTTCAAGGTGGGGATGCCGGTCATGATCATTGGCCTGCTCGTCGGCGTGGTCATTTCCCTGTTTCAGGCCCTGACGCAGATCCAGGAGCAGACGCTCGTCTATGTGCCGAAGGTTGCAGCCATTTTTGGCTCCCTTCTGCTGCTGCTGCCGTTCATGTCCGATGCCATGGCGGTCTATATGGCCCGCATTGCCGCACGCATCGCCGCCGGAAACTGACGAAGTCCCGGCTGCTGCGCGTCTTGAGCGCATATAACCATCGTAAAATTCGCCGAATCATCCGATGATTTGGCATGAATGTCAGCATCCTCCCGGAATTTGCGATCGCGTTCGCCCTCGTTTTCGCGCGGGTGGGGACGATGATGATGATGCTGCCCGGCCTTTCCGAGCGTTCGACGCCGGGGCGTATCCGGCTCGGGCTTGCGGTGATGGTCACGCTGATCACCCTGCCGATCGTCCGGGCGGGAATGCCGGCATCGCTGGCCAACCTTCCGGCGGTTGTCACCCTGCTGATCAGCGAACTCCTGATCGGCTTCACGTTCGGACTTGCCGGGCGCTTCATCACCTCCAGCCTGCAGACCGCCGGCGTGCTGATCTCGCAGCAGATGGGGCTTTCCTTTTCGATGATGTTTGACCCGACCCATGCCGATCAGGGGCAATCCGCGATCATCTCCAGCTTTTTCGCCCTGCTTGGCATTTCTCTCGTGCTGGCTGCGAACCTGCACCATGTCGCGCTTATGGGGATTGTGGACAGCTATCGCAGCTTTGCACCCGGGGAAGTTCCGGCAGCCGGAGATGCGACGCAGCTCGCGATTTCCGTAGCGCATTCGGCGTTCAACGTCGGAATCCAGCTTTCGGCGCCGTTCCTGGTGTTCGGTCTTGTGTTCAACGTCGGCCTCGGCATCCTCTCGCGCATGATGCCGCAGTTGCAGATCTTCTTCATCGCCATGCCGGCGGCGATCCTGATCGGCACCATTATCCTCATTCTCGTGCTGGCGTTGATGATGGATGGTTTTGTCCAGCACGTCGCGGCGGTTTTCAGCGAACTCTTCCCGGGATCGAGGTAGGACATGGCCGAAGATACCGATCAGGAAGACAAAACCGAAGACCCCTCCGACCGCCGGATCGAGCAGGCGATCGAGCGCGGCGATGTGCCCAAAAGCATGGAGGTCGCGACTTTCTTTGCCCTGGGCGCCGGCACATTGGCGCTGATGATTTCAGGCTCGGTCGGGCTCGGTGATTTCATCGGCGGCATGCGCGCCTTCATGGGCAACGCGCACCAGGTTTCCATCGACAGCAACGGGCTGATGGGGATCGCGCAGTTCTCCGCGAGCAAGTTCTTCATCATCGTCGGCATCCCCTTCCTGTTCGCGGTGGTGGCGGGGATTGTTTCCGGGCTGGTCATGCATCGGCCGCTCTGGACCTTCGAGCCGATGATCCCGAAATTGAACCGGATTTCCCCGATGTCCGGGTTCAAACGTATCTTCGGCAAGGAAGCCTTCGTGCAATTTGGCAAGAGCCTTGCCAAATTCACGATCGTGACGGTCATTATTCTCGCCGTTCTCTGGCCGGAGCGGGCGCGGCTCGACCAGCTTGTGCGACTTGATCCGATCAAGATGCTGGATGTGAGCTGGGTGCTGTCGCTCAAGCTGCTCGGCGGTGTTCTGGCGGTCTTTGCCTTCGTGGCTGCCGCTGATGTCCTTTATCAGCGCTTTTCGTGGCGTCAGAAACTGAAGATGACGCGCGAGGAGATGAAACAGGAATTCAAGGAGATGGAGGGCAGCCCGGAGATCAAGGCCCGCATCCGCAAGCTCCGGATGGAAATGCTGCGGCAACGGATGATGGCGCAGGTGCCCAAATCATCGGTCGTGATCACCAACCCGACACACTATTCCGTGGCGCTTCGCTATGAGGCCGGCATGAACGCGCCGGTGCTGCTTGCCAAGGGCATTGATTCGCTCGCCATGCGTATTCGCGAAGTCGCCACGAAGCACGAGATTCCGCTGGTCGAGAACGTGGCGCTGGCGCGGGCGCTGCACGCGAATGTGGAAATCGATCAGGAAATCCCCGAAGAACACTATAAAGCGGTTGCGGAGGTCATCGGATACGTGATGCGCTTGAGGCGACAGGGTTTCTGAGACAGAACAGAAAGGTCGGGCGCAAGTCCGGCTGTGATTGGCGGGCGCGTGCTTGTGCGGGGCCGGGGCGGGGTGGAGTAGCGATGCTGAAGGAGACGCCAGTCGGCGCACCAATCGACCGGAGCCAGCGGCACGGAAGCCCGGTGTTGCTGCTGCTGATCACGCTGGTGATCGTCACCGCCGTGGTCGCGATGATCTACCTCGACGAGAGCCAGCACGCGATGTTCCTGACGCTGTTTCTGGCGGCTTTTGCTGCGCTCGGCGTTCTTGCCGCCTTTCTTTATGCCATCGGCATTCTCCAACTCGCCGGGCGCGCGGCGCGCAACGACATCACGAAATCCATCGTCGACAGCGCCAATGATGGGCACCTTGTCATCGACCGGGAAGGCAAGGTGCTTTACGCCAACGCCGCCTATCAGGCGCTGTGCGGTGGCATGCCGGGTCGGGTGGCCAGCATTCGTCCGGTCGAGCGGCTGTTTTCCGGCTCGCCCGAAGTAAGCGAGGCAACCTATCGTCTCGCGCAGGCCGCGCGTGAAGGGCGGCGGGCGACAGAAACCATGCGTCTGGTGCCGGCGCTGGCAGGCGGAGCCTCGTTTGCGTGGTATCGCGTCCGCGTGCGCCCGCTGGAGCGCAGCAATGGCACAGTCCAATACTGGACTGTCAGCGACATCACCCGTGAGCGTGAGCGTAACGAGAACGAGTTCCAGGAACTCCAGCAGGCGATTTCCTATCTCGACAACGCCCCGGCGGGTTTCTTCTCGGCGCGGCCGGATGGGCGCCTCGCCTATGTCAACGCCACGCTGGCGGATTGGCTCGACCTCGACATCGCCGAAATCGCTGACCAGAAGCTGGAACTGAAGGATATTGTTTCGGGGGGCGGCGCGGCGCTGGTGGCGGCAGTGCAGGGCATGCCCGGTGGCCTCAAGACCGAGACGATCGACCTCGATCTCAAGCGCAAGAACGGCCAGACGCTGCCGGTGCGCCTCGTGCATCGCGTCGCCTTTGCGGCGGATGGCACGGCGGGGGTGTCGCGCACGCTCGTGCTCAACCGCAGCCACGGGCAGGGCGCGGATGCTTCCGAGGGCCTGCGTGCGGCGGAGGTGCGTTTTGCCCGCTTCTTCAACAATTCACCGCTGGCGATCGCGACCCTGAACCGCGATGGCGGCATCGAAACCTCGAATGCGCGCTTTGCGAGCTTGCTCCCCTCTACAGGATCGAGCGAGCCGCGCAGCCTGTTTGCGCTGGTGGCTGCAGCGGACCGGATCAAGGTTGATACCGCCTTTCGCATGGCGCTGGCGGGGCGTGGCGAGATTGACCCGGTCGATGCTGCGCTCGAGACCGAGACCGCGCCGGGTGCGCGCGAGGGGGATGGCGCCAGGAGCGCGCGGTTCTTCTTCGTGCCGGCGGAGGCGCGTGAAACCGATGCCGAGGCCGCGCTCGTCTACCTCATCGAGACGACCGAGGAGAAGAAGCTGCAGGAGCAGTTCTTCCAGTCGATGAAGATGAACGCCATCGGCCAGCTCGCCGGCGGTGTGGCGCATGATTTCAACAACCACCTGCAGGCGATTGTCGGCTTCGCGGACCTCCTGATCGGTAACTATCGGGCGTCCGATCCGCGCTATCAGGACGTGATGCAAATCAAGAATTCCGCCAACCGGGCCAAAAGCCTCGTGCGGCAGTTGCTCGCCTTCTCGCGCCAGCAGACGCTGCTGCCGGAAGCCATCGACCTTGGCGAGCAACTCTCGGATCTCACCAACCTCCTGAAGCGCTCCATCGGCCCGAATGTCGAACTCGACGTGCGCCACGGCCGCGATCTCTGGCCGATCCACGCTGATCCCGCCTCGTTCGACAACATGATCATCAACCTCGCCGTCAACGCGCGCGATGCGATGCCGGACAGCGGCAAGCTCACCATCCGCACCGCCAATATCCGGCCGGTTGAATGCGCAGCATTCGACGTCGAGGGCATGCCGGAGGCGGAATATGTGCTGGTCGAGGTCGATGACACCGGCACCGGCATGAGCCCGGAAGTGAAGAAGAAGATCTTCGAGCCCTTCTTCACCACCAAGGATGTCGGGCGCGGCACCGGCCTCGGGCTGTCGTCGGTCTACGGGTTCGTCACGCAGTCGAACGGCTTCATCGGCTGTGAGTCAGAGGTCGGCAAGGGCACGACCTTCCGCATTTTCCTGCCGCGCTACGAGGTGCCGGCCGTCGAGCAGCCGACCCCAGTCGCGCCGGCGAGCGAGGGGGGGGGCGCCATTGAACCGCCGCCTTCCGTCTCGACGGCCGCTGATGCCCCACCGCCGATGGCTGATCACACCGGCAAGGGCACCATCCTGCTGGTGGAGGACGAGGACGCCGTGCGAAATTTTGGCGCGCGGGCGCTGCGTTCACGCGGCTACACCGTGATCGAGGCGCAATCGGGTGTCGATGCACTCGAACAGGTCGGTGACCGGATCGACGAGATCGATCTTGTGGTCTCGGATGTCGTGATGCCGGAGATGGACGGGCCAACGCTGCTGAAGGAGCTCCGCGCCCGCAACCCGGACCTCAAGGTGATCTTCGTCTCTGGCTATGCCGAGGAAGCCTTCCGCAAGAACCTGCCGGAAGGCCAGCAGTTCGACTTCCTGCCCAAGCCCTTCGGCCTCAAGCAGTTGGTCGAGATGGTCAAGAACGTCAAGGGCTGAGGGGAAGCTTCAGTCCTCGCTCACCATCCCGCCGTCGTATTGGGCGGTGATGCGGCCGATGGCGGCGCGGACGCGGTCGTCAAAGCCGTCAGGCGCTTCCTGATCTTCCTGACCCGGAAAATCAGCCTTGCCAACCAGCAGCGCGCGCAGGGCGTCGCCGGTTTCCATGCCGGCGGCCGGGGCGGATTTTGCCAGCAGCGCCATGATGCCGGCCTCGGACATCACACCGAGCGTTGCGAGGAACCCCTTGATCAGCCGTTCGGTGAGCGCCCGGTCCGGGTGCTCCGCATTCAGGTCCGGGCGGCCAAGCTCGTAATAGTGCTTCACCGCATCCCATGGCGTAGGCGAGGTCGGAAACCGCGCCTTGAGCGCCTCCTCGGATTTTGGCACGTAAAACCGGTTAAGCCCGTCCGAGAAGGCGAAGAGGTAATCCTGTGCCAGCAGGATCGGCTCCCAGGCCTGCCATGCCTCGGCCATCGAGCCCGGCTGGATCGCCTCGATGCACAGCACGGAGGGGCGATTTTTCGCCCAATCCATGCCATCGAGCACATCCGCCTCCGCGCCCTCGACGTCGATCTTCAGGAAATCGATGTGCGGCGCCCCGTGCTCGGCCAGCACGGCGCTCAACGGCCGGATGCGCAACTCTTCTGTGGTATAGCCCGCGCCGAACTCCTGCGCGCCCTTGGCGTTGGATTCAACGATCGTGGAAAAGCCGTGCAGCCGGTCAACGACATGGAAGGCGACATGCCCTTCCACCTTGCCGACGAGATGATCGAGCACTGTGTCGCGTGGGCGAATTTTCGCGTAGAGCCGGGCCAGCCTGGCTTGCGGTTCAACAACCAGCCCGCGCCAGCCCTTCAGGTAAAAATGGAAGCTGACATTGTCCGCGACCGGATGCCCGCCACCGACATCAACGTAAAACCCGCCGCTGCGGTCCCCGAGAACGCGATCAAGGTGGAAGTCCTCGAGGCACTGGGCGTAGGAAAGCTGCATGGAAACCCGCTTCGAAAGATGTCTGCCCCAACGCTTACGGTGTCGCAGGCGACAAGGCAAATCAGAACCGGGGAAGCAGGTTTACGGGCAGGAATGTCAGTGTTTTTGGATTGCCCGCGGGGTGCCGCATCACGTAATTGCATCGCCGGGCGGGCCACTTGTCGCCCTTTTCAAAGCCCGTTGCGTGACGACGCCCTTGAGCTGAGCATATTTCGCTCCCTGAAGCGCAACCGCCAATTCGACCGATACCGTGCGGTCGGCAAGGGCTCATCAGGCCTTTGCGGCGTGATGCTCAGGCGCTCTAGTGCTCTTCGGTGGATTTGATGTAGGCGCGCAGCTTGAGAAGCGATTCGTAGGGGTATTGCGCGACGGTTGCCCGGGTTTCCGCATCGATGACCTTGTAGACGAGATCACCGGTTTCGCGGTCGGTCTCGATCGAGCTCTCGCGCGGCTTGGGCATGCCGGCTTCGGCAAACCGGCGATCACGGTTCCAACGGGATTGTTCTGCGCCAACCTGGGCAGAAACGGCGACGGGGGCGGCCAACTCGGTCCGCACTGCCTCCCGCACCGGCGCGGCATCCTGACGTCCGGTCGCGATGGGCATGTGAGGCACCGCACTCGTTAGGCGGGTATCCATGACATAACTCGCTTTCGGCAGACATCCATGTTCTGCCAATGCCCAATCTAAGGGAGTGCGTCTTTAGGTTTCGTTCAGAAAGATGGTTGAGATAGGCTGAATCTTTTTGCGAAATTTAGATCGAAATTAATGTTTATGTTGCAGCCGGACGCCCGAAATGTCCGGCGCGAATCACCGAAGCCGCTGTGCCCGAGAACAGGAGGCTGCAACGAAAATCGCCCGTCCGGGGGACGGGCGATGCTGGAATTCAGGCCGGGTCTGCGACAGGCCCGGGTAGCCGAGCGCGCCTGATCAGGAAACTTTCGAGAGCGAAAGCGGTGCCGTGCCCGGTTTGTGGGTGATGCCGCCGCGGCTGGCATAAACCCTGGGGCTTGAATTCTGGCCGATTGAATCCGCGAGATCGCGCAACAGTCCTTCTGAAACGGTGCGGGCTGTCGCCACAACCGCCATGTTCAGCGCCATTTTGGACGAGAACGCCTCGTGGCGGCTGCGCAGGGCATCGAGATCATCGGGCTGGAAGCGCCCGATGGCGATCGCGTTGGTTTTCAGAGCCTCAAGGCAGCGCGTGTAAGCAAAGGCTGCCTCATTCTTCTCGACAGCCATGCCGAGCGCCTCGCGCACCTTGCCGACCTTGAACAGACGCGTCTCCTCGTCGATCAGGGGTTCGAGGCGATCGAGGGCATCGACGGCCGATGCGACCAGCTGTTCCGCTTCATCGGGGGTCGAAACCCTCAAGCGGGTGTCGACGCGCTCAGCGATTGGACCTTTGGACCGCATGGGTAGACGACTCCTGATGACGCAACATTTCACGATAGATGGCCGGAGCGAGGCCGATGCCGCCCTTGGCCGAGACTGTTTTTCCGTATTCCTCGATCAGCATGCCGCGCCAGGAATCCTGGCCGGTTGCGGCGGTGCCCATCTGGCCTTCGCCCTTGATGCCTTCGAACATCGTGCCGATCATCGTCTGGAAGAAGTTGGCCTCGAGGCCCTGCGCGGTTTCCCACGCCTTCTTGTTGACCGGCATGCCCTTGGGCAGCTTGCCGGCGGCCTTGGCCTGCTGGATCTCGAGCGCGAAGTTGGGGTTGGAAGCAATCGGTGCGGCACCCATCACATCACCTCGATGTCGGCCTGGAGGGCACCGGATGCCTTGATCGCCTGCAGGATCGAGATCAGATCGCGCGGGCCAACCCCGAGGGCGTTGAGACCATCGACCAGTTCGCGCAGCGAGACGCTGTCTTTCACGATCGCAAGCTTCTTCTTGTCGTCGGTGTCGACGCGGACCCCGGTGCGGGGCACCACCACGGTCTGGCCGCGGGAGAAGGGTTCGGGCTGGCTGACTTCCGGCGCTTCGGTGATCGTGACCGTCAGGTTGCCCTGCGCCACTGCCACCTGGCTCACCTTCACGTCTTTGCCCATCACGATGATGCCGGAGCGCTCATCGACGATGACGCGGGCGCGCTGGTCGGGCTCGATGCGCAGCTGCTCGACTTCGGTCAGCAGGCGGATCATGTTGCCCTGGAAGTTGCGCGGCACCTGCACTGATACCGTCGAGGGGTCGGTCGGCTCGGCCGAATCAGCGCCGAGGAAATCGTTGATCGCGGCGGCGACGCGGCGGGCCGTTGTCAGATCCGGGTTGCGCAACGACAGGCGCAGGTTCTGGAGATTGTTGAGCCGGAAGTCGACTTCACGCTCGATCAACGCGCCATTGGCGATGCGCCCGACCGTGGGTACACCGCGCGTAACCTTGGCGGCATCGCCCTCGGCCGCGAAGCCGGAGATCGCAAGGCTGCCCTGCGCCACGGCGTAAACCTCGCCATCGGCACCGAGCAGTGGTGTTGCCAGCAATGTCGCGCCCTGCAGCGATTTTGAATCGCACATCGCGGACACCGTGACATCAAGGCGGGTGCCTTGCGTCGCGAACGCCTGCAGGTTCGCGGTGACCATCACCGCCGCCATGTTCGCGGTGCGCATGTTGGCGCCGCGCGTGTTGACGCCGAGACGTTCCATCATCGCGGTCAGCGACTGCTTGGTCATCGGGCAGTTGTTGAGGGTGTCGCCGGTGCCGTTGAGGCCGGTGACGAGGCCGTAGCCGACGAGCTGGTTCTCGCGGACGCCTTCGATCTGGGCGAGATCCTTGATCCGCGACAGGGCGGAGGCGTCCTGTGCGCCGAACATGCCCATGGTCAGGGCGCCAAGCCCGAGCCCGATCGCGATATCGCGCATCAGGCTCCTCATCGGGAGAGAACGTGCCTTCGTGCTCATCGTCTTGCTGCTCCTGCGGCCGTCTTTGGCGTTTGTTCGAAGAAAAACTGGTGAACGTACGCGAGACAGGAGCCGTTCAGGCACTTTGCTAGCGAAGCGCGTGCCAACAGAGAAGCAGGATCAAGATGTTGAAAAACAACATGATTATTTCTATCGGGGTTGGTCGTTCTTGCCGGAAGGCCATGCGGAATTTGCCTACCCGGCAAAAATGTCCCTGTATGGTTACCGCTGCTTAACCAGCTTGAGCGATCATCCTTCCAACGAAGCGGCAGATGGCGGCGCAATCTCCGGGTTGCGGCTACCGTCCAAGAGCAGGATCGCAAGAAGCGAAGCATGATGCGCATTGGTGATCAGAAGTCTGTAAGTGCGACGGGCAGCGCACGCGGCGGCAGGGGAGCTGCTTCGACCGGGGGGGCCCGGTTCACGCTTGATGCCGGCGCGACAGCGGCCAAGATTGAGTCACAGGCGCCGATTTCCATCCTCGGCGGGCTTGAAGCGCTGATCGCCATCAAATCCGAGGACAACACGCGCGAGAAACGTCGCCGCAGCGTCCGGCGCGGGCAAAGCATGCTCGATGTGCTGGATGAGCTGAAGATTTCGCTTCTGGCGGGCCGCCTGCCGCCGGATCTTCAGGCTCGGCTTGGCGCTACCTTGCGCGAAGGCTGGCCGAGCGGCGACCCCCAGCTTGACGGAATCATTGATTCAATCGAGCTGCGGGCAGAAGTTGAACTTGCCAAGCTCAAGCAGGCGCAAAAGCGCGAGCGCTGAATTTCCGATCTCATTTCTCCCGGGATTGCCGCATTTTCAGGCGATAGTTGCGCCAAAATCTATGCTGCGATGCGGTAGTTAGGGCTTTTCCGCGATTTTTCCAAACCCGTGATTGTTTCGTCATACGGGTGGCTGTATACCCCGCGCCATAACGTTCGACTTTGCGAAGAGGCATGGCGATGTCGATTATGGAAGCTAGGAAAAAGGGCGTCTCGCTGGACAGGGGCTATCGCCCTTCCGACAGCGAACCCTTCATGAATGACCGGCAGCGCGAATATTTCCGACGCAAGCTGAAGGACTGGAAAGAGGAAATCATCCGCGATTCCGAACTCACGCTGACAGCGATGCAGAGTGATACCGATTCGCATCCCGATCTCGTCGATCGCGCATCCTCGGAAGGGGATCGTGCCATCGAGCTTCGGGCGCGGGACCGTCAGCGCAAGCTGATCGCCAAGATCGATGCGGCACTCTCGCGCATCGAGGATGGCTCCTACGGCTACTGCGAGGAGACGGGGGAACCCATCAGCCTCGCGCGGCTTGATGCCCGCCCGATCGCGACACTCTCGATCGAGGCGCAGGAACGGCACGAGCGCCGTGAGAAAATTTACCGGGACGATTGATCGTATCCGGTGCGGAACAGGGGGCTTCGGCCCCCTTTTTTCGTTTTCGCCCGCGCGCTGCCGCCCGGCGCTTCCATTGCCGGTGATATCGGCTAGCTTCCTTCGAAAGGGGGGACGGCATGCCGGAAGGAGCGATGCGGACAAGAGCGGGGGAACGACGCGGTTTTCTGAGTCTCGGCAGTTTTCTGAGCCTTAGCTTGCCGCGCCTGCTCGGCCTTTTCGTGCTGCTCGCGCTCACGACGATCAAATACTCCGATCCAGCGCCGCTTGAGCGCCTGCGCCTTGCGCTTTTTGATCGATACATGATCGAAAAACCGCGTGCCGCCGGCCCATCGCCGGTCGTCATCCTCGATATCGACGAGCGGAGCCTCGCGAAATTCGGCCAATGGCCCTGGTCGCGCGCGCTCATGGCACGGATTGTTACCGAGGCCGGTCAGGCGGGCGCAGCCGCCATCGGGTTTGATATCGTTTTCCCGGAACCGGACCGGCTGTCGCCGCCGGTACTGGCGAAAACCCTGCCGTCGCTGACACCGGACATGGCCGCACGCCTCGGGGGCGAACCGGACACCGATGTTGCCTTCGCCACCGCGATTGCCGGCGCGCGGGTGGTTCTGGGGCGTTCCGGGCTGCCGAACGCCACGCCTGCAGGCGAGGGAGTGGACCCCCATATGCCGATCGCGATGATCGGCGGCGAATCGCTCGACCTGCTGCCCTCCTATCCCGGCGTCCTGCGCAATCTGCCGGTGCTGGAAAAGGCGGCGGCGGGGGTGGGGCTCTTCTCGATCCTGCCGGAACCGGATGGCATCATCCGCCGCGTGCCGCTCGCCTTCGGCATCGGCGGGGTTGTCCGTCCGGCGCTGGCGATTGAACTCCTGCGTGTTGCGACCGGCGGGGATGCGCTGGCGATCAAGCGCGATTCCGCCGGGATTTCCGGCTTCATCGTCGGCGGCACGCTGATCCCGACCGAGCGCGACGGGCGCTTCTGGATCAATTTTTCCCGGCATGATCCGGCGCGGTTCATCCCGGTCGTCGATCTCATCGAGGGTAAAGTTCCGGCTGAACAGTTGCGAGGCCGGCTGGTGCTCGTGGGGTCATCGGCCATCGGGTTGCAGGACTTGCGCCCGACGCCACTCGACCGGGCGATGCCCGGCGTCGAAATCCATGCGCAGGTGCTGGAGACAATCCTCTCCGGCACGACGCTGATGCGGCCGCACTATGCGCTCGGTGCGGAAATTCTCGCCGGCGCGCTCCTCGGTCTGATCATGATCGTGCTGGTGCCACGACTGGGCACGTTGCCGGTGCTGGCGCTCGGTGCGGCACTTGCTGCC
This sequence comes from Beijerinckiaceae bacterium, assembly GCA_009773635.1. GTDB lineage: Bacteria > Pseudomonadota > Alphaproteobacteria > Rhizobiales > Beijerinckiaceae > Rhabdaerophilum. The sequence goes on from WSYC01000010.1 coordinate 59,374, forward strand.
GTCACCTGGCACGCCGGGCGCTATCTCTTCGATACGCGTGGGCTATTGTTCGACGTCGTTTACCCGCTGGTGGCGGGGATTTGTGTGTTTCTGACGCTGGTTTTTGCCAATTACTGGCGCGAGGAACGGCAGAAGCGCGAGATCCGCGCCGCCTTCCAGCATTATCTCGCACCGAGCCTCGTCGAGCGCCTCGTGCGGGAGCCGGCGCTCTTGCGGCTTGGCGGCGAGACGCGCGATCTTACCGTGCTGTTCTCGGATGTGCGGGGTTTCACGGCGGTTGCGGAAAGCTATCACGACGATCCGCAGGCGCTCACAGCGTTGATGAACCGGCTGCTCTCGCCGCTGTCGGATGCCATCATCCGCACCGGCGGCACGATCGACAAATACATGGGTGACGCCGTGATGGCGTTCTGGAATGCGCCGCTCGACGAGCCCGATCATGCCGGGAAAGCCGCGTTCGCCGCGCTCGACATGCGTCAGCGGCTCGAGGCGCTCGACGCCGCGCGGGCCGAAGAGGCGCGGGCGGCAGGGCGCGCGCATCTGCCGCTTGAGATCGGCATCGGCATCAATTCCGGCCCCTGCGTCGTCGGCAACATGGGCTCCGAATTCCGCTTCGATTACACGGCGCTGGGCGACACCGTGAACCTCGCCTCCCGCCTTGAAGAGCTGACAGCGGAGTTCGGCGTGCCGATCATCGTCGGGGCGGAGACCGCACGCCAGATCGAAGGACGCTTCGATCTCGATGCCCTTGGCGATGTGCGGATCCGTGGCCGGCAGGAGCCAGAGCGGCTGTTCGCGCTCAAGGGCGTGCGGCCTCAGCCCGCCTGATCCTGCTTCGCCATGGACGCGACGGCTTTCGCGGCGCCATCGCGGAAGAGCGCCGTCAGCGCTGTTGTCACCGGCTTGGTGAAACGCGGGTCGGCCGAAAGGTCAGTGCCGAAAATCTCCGGGATGCCGAACAGCGCCGGTGCCAGCCGGTCGGCGACAGGGCCGGCCGCTGCCGCCACACCGGCCAGCCGCGCAGCCAGCGGATCACGCACGTCGATGGGCGCGCCCTTCTCGTCGGTGCCGGAAACGTAGCGCATCCAGCCGGCGACGCCGAGCGCGAGGCGGTCGACGGGCGCCCCGGTCTTCAGCCGGTCCCGGATGGTGCCGAGCAGGCGCTGCGGCAGCTTCTGCGAGCCATCCATGGCGATCTGCCACGTCCGGTGCCGCAGGGCCGGGTTGCGGAACCGTTCGATGAGCGCGCCCTTGTAACCATCAAGATCGGTACCGGCTGGCATCGCCAGCGTCGGGGTGATCTCCTCGTCCATCATCGCGCGGATCATCGTCGCAAAAGCCGGATCGGCCATCGTCTCCGCGACCGTCTCGTGGCCCGCGAGATAGCCGAGATAGGCGATGGTGGAATGCGCGCCGTTCAGCAGGCGCAGCTTCATATGCTCGAAGGGTGTGACATCCCGAACCATCTCGACGCCGGAGAGCGCAAGATCAGGCCGGCCGGCGGGAAATACGTCCTCGACCACCCATTGCAGGAAAGGCTCGGTAACCACCGGCCAGCGGTCTTCCAGCCCGAGCGCGGCGGAAATCCGTGCGCGATCCTCATCCGTTGTCGCCGGAACGATGCGGTCGACCATGCTCGCCGGGCAGGCAACCTCGCCCGCGACCCATTGGCCGAAATCCTTGTCGAGAAGCTGTGCGAAACGGTCGATCACCCGCTTCACGGTGCGGCCGTTGGCGGGCAGGTTGTCGCAGCACAGCACCGTGAACGGCGAAAGCCCCGCTGCGCGCCGGAGCCGCAGCGCCTTGGCGAGGTAGCCGATCGCGGAGCGCGGCGCGTCGGGGTGGGCGAGATCATGCAGGATATCCGGATGGACCTCGTTGAGCGTGCCGGTCGCCGGGTCGTGACAATAGCCTTTCTCGGTCACCGTCAGCGAGACGATCCGCGTCGCCGGGGCCGCCATGCGCGCGAGCAGCGCGGCAGGTTTTTCCGGCGCGACATGGCATTCGTGGAGCGCACCGATGATGCGGAGCTGTTCACCCGCAGCGGAGCGGACCGCCAGCGTGTAGAGATTGTCCTGTGCCGCCAGTGCATCGCGCGTGTCGGCGGAGCGCAGGCTCGCGCCGGCAATGGCCCAGCCTTTTTCGCCGCGTGCAAGGCAATCCTCGATCACCACCGCCTGATGCGCGCGGTGGAACGCGCCGACACCCAGATGCACGATCCCGATCTCGGCCGCACTCCGGTCATAGGTCGGGCGCAGCACGGATTCCGGCAGATTGGCCAGCGTGGCGGCGGAAAGGCGCATCGAAAACGCTCCGGAAGAGATGCAATATCCCGGACATGGCAGGCGGAAGGCGTGCTGTCCAGCAACTTGTATGGTAGTTCGATTGTTGACACACCCGCCAAGCTCGGTCAATCTTGGTCTATTGGTCTGACCAATCTGCAAGAAGGCTCGTTTGGAGAGCCCGGTGAGGGCCAAAGAGCCCAGTGAGGGAACAGCGTGCCGCTTGAGGCTATCGAACCGCGCAGGCTCTATCGTCAGGTCGCAGACCAGCTGCGGACCTATATCGATTCTGGTGCCATTGCGGTTGGCGGCCGAATGCCGACGGAGCGGGAGCTGGCCGAACGGCTTGGCGTCTCCCGCCCGACGATCCGCGAGGCCCTGATCGCGCTCGAGGTCGAGGGGCGTATCCGCATCCGGGTCGGCTCCGGGATTTATGTCAGCGAACCGCCGTCGGTTGTCTCCATCGTGCGCAACGAACACGAAGGTCCGTTCGAGCTGTTGCAGGCGCGCTCGTTCATCGAGGGTGCGATTGCTGCCGAGGCCGCCGGACGCATCCAGCCCCATCATCTTGAAGGGCTCGACGGTATTCTCAAGCGGATGGAAGCGGCCGTTCAGCCGAGCGACGAGGCGATTGCGCTGGATTGCGAATTTCATGCCGCGATCGCGGCGATCCTCGGCAACGCCGTGATCGAGCGCTGCGTGCGCGATCTCTTCAACCAGCGCATGAGCCCGTATTTCGGCCGGCTTGCGGCCTATTTCGAGGATGAGGAAAGCTGGAAGGCCGCGTTGCTGGAGCATCGCGCCATTCGCAATGCGCTTGCGGCGCGCGACCCGACGCTGGCACGCGATGCCTTGCGCCGGCACTTGCAGCGCTCGCAGGATCGCTTCTCCCGGAGTTTCGGCGATACCGATGGCGATGCCGACGAACCGGATCCCTCGTCAGAAAAATCATCGCGATCGGCAGTCGACCGGGTGCAATGAGCAAGGATCGCTCAAGGACTTCGAAGACCAGAACACTACCACCAGAAAACGATCACCAGAAAACGATCACATGGGAGGACGTCATGAAGAACCTGCTGAAATCGACCCTGCTGGCCGGGCTTGGGCTTGCCTTTGCCGTTGGCGCGGCCAGCGCGCAAACCAAACTGAAATACGCTCATGTCTACGAGACATCCGAACCCTTCCACACCGAAGCCGTATGGGCTGCGGCGGAATTCGCCAAGCGCACCAAGGGCCGGTATCAGGTCGAGGTATTCCCGGCTTCACAGCTCGGCAAGGAGACCGACATCAACCAGGGGCTCAGCCTCGGTTCGGTTGATATCATCATGTCCGGGTCGAGCTTTGCTGCGCGCACCTATGCACCGCTTGGCGTGACCTATTATCCCTTCACCTTCCGCGATTCCGATCATCTGCTTGCCTATACCAAGAGCGATATCTTCAAGGAGCTGACCAAAGGCTACGAGGACAAGACCGGGCACAAGATCACCGCCGTCACCTATTACGGTGTGCGCCACACGTCCTCGAACCGGGCGTTCAAGACCTGTGCCGAGATGAAGGGGCTGAAAATCCGCGTGCCGGATGTGCCGGCCTATCTTGCCATGCCGCGCTCCTGCGGCGCCAACACCACGCCGATCGCTTTTGCGGAAGTCTATCTCGCCTTGCAGAACGGCACGGTCGAGGCGCAGGAGAACCCGCTGACGACGATCGAGGCCAAGAAGTTCTACGAGGTGCAGAAGCACATCATCCTCACCGGGCATATCGTCGATCACCTCAATACGCTCGTCGCCAAGGGGACCTGGGCGAAGTTCTCCGACGAGGACAAGAAAATCTGGACCGAGGTAAGCCAGGAGGCTGCCAAACGGGCCACTGACCAGATCAAGGCATCCGAAGCCAAGCTCGTTGCCTTCTTCAAGGGGAAGGGCCTGACGATCACCGAGATCGACCGCAAGGAGTTCCTCGATACCGTGCAGAAGAATGCTACCTTCGAGCAGTTCGGCTATCGCAAGGCGGATTGGGAAAAGATCCAGGCGGTCAAGTAAGCTCGCATTTTCCCAAGCTCTGCCAGGCGTGCTCCGTTCTCCCCGGAGCACGCCTTCCCGAGGCCATGCGTGATGCCGGGGCGTGCCACCTGCGCGGATGGCATCACGATGAAGACCCCATTTCAGAAGGACGTGCAGCCGTGGCCCAGCACCCCGCAGCGGAAATTCATACGAAGATCACGACCGAGGAAATCGCCAAGACCTTCGATGAGGAAATCGCGCCGGTTGATATCTCCGGCCACGGGACCGAGGACTGGGCGACGCTGGTGATCTTCTGGCTGATGTGTGCCTGCGTGTTTTTGCAGTTCTTCACGCGCTACGTCCTCAATGACAGCTTCGCCTGGACCGAGGAAATCGCGATTTTCTGCCTCGTCGGCGTCGTGTTCCTGGGCTCGGCGATGTGCGTGCGCCAATCGCGCCATATCCATGTCGATTTTCTCTATCGCTACCTTGCTTCGGCGCCGGCGCGGATACTGGCGAGCTTCGTCGATCTCGTCAGGATCGTGGTGTTCAGCTATCTCGCGGTGCTGGTCTGGCGCTATTCCAGCATCATCTCGGATGAGATGATGACGACGATCCAGTTCCCCAAGATGCCGTTCTTCATGATGGTGTTTGCAGCTTTCGTGCTGATGGCGCTCAGGAGCGTGCAGGTGATGGTTGAAAACCTGCGCCGGGGCTATTCCGTGCTCGAACGGCCCGGCGCCTTCGACGGATCGGAAGCGGAGGCCGCGCTTGAAGCGGCAAAAGCCGAAATAATCAATCCAGAAAAGCGTAACTCTGCTTCAGAAGACGTAGTTATTTTCGAAACTCGAAAAATCGAAATTGAGATCACAGAGCAAAGGATCGTCAAGGGCAAAGCAAAACCCAGCCGATCGAAGGGAGCCTGAGCCATGCTGATCCTGCTCGGGGCGTTTCTTCTCCTCATGGTGCTCGGCGTGCCGGTTGCCGTTTCCATGGTCTCGGCGTCGCTGCTTTACCTTGCAGCCTATGGCGGCGCGCCGGATGTGATCGTCGCGCAGCGGATGATCGCCGGCGTCGAGAGCTTCCCGCTGCTGGCGGTGCCGTTCTTCATCCTCGCCGGCAACCTGATGAACATCGCCGGCGTGACCGGGCGCATCTATGCCTTTGCGGTCGATCTTGTGGGCTGGATGCGCGGCGGGCTTGCGCAGGTCAACATCATCGGCTCGGTGATCTTCTCCGGCATGTCCGGCACCGCGATTGCGGATGCGGCGGGTATCGGCACCATCGAGATCAAGGCGATGAAGGACCACGGCTATCCCGTCGAGGTCGCGGTGGGCGTCACCGCCGCTTCCGCCACACTCGGGCCGATCATTCCACCGAGCCTGCCGTTCGTGATCTATGGCATGATGGCGAATGTCTCGATCGGCTCGCTGTTTCTGGGCGGCGTCATCCCCGGCGTGCTGATGACCATGCTGATGATGGTCACGGTCGCGGTTTTTGCCCGCCTGAAGGGGTGGGGCTCGGATGCCGAGTTCAACCTGCGCCGCATCAGCTTCGCGATGCTGGAAGTGGGTGTGGTTTTCGCCTTTCCGGTTGCGGTCGTCGTCGCCGAGAAAATGGGCGTCGCGCAGAACGCCGCGATCTTCGGCGCGCTCGGGGTCGTGCTGCTGCTCGATTATCTCTTCAAATTCTCCGCCGTAATGGCACTGATGACGCCGGTGATCCTCATCGGCGGCATGACGCTCGGTTGGTTCACCCCGACCGAAGCGGCGGTTGCCGCCGTGATGTGGTCGCTGTTCCTCGGCCTCGTGCGCTATCGCTCAATGACGATGAAGAGCCTCGCGAAAGCGACGTTCGAAACGGTTGAAACCACGGCATCCGTGCTGTTCATCGTCACGGCGGCGTCGATTTTCGCGTGGCTGCTGACGGTATCGCAGGCTGCGAACGCGCTCTCGACGCTGATCTTCTCGATCACCGACAACAAGTGGGTGTTCCTGATCCTCGTGAACCTCCTGATGCTGTTCGTCGGCTGCTTTCTCGATACCATCGCGGCGATCACCATTCTGGTGCCGATCCTGCTTCCCATCGTGCTCAAGCTCGGCATCGATCCCGTGCATTTCGGGCTGATCATGNNNCCTGATGATCGGGCTGTTGCACCCGCCGCTCGGCATGGTGCTCTTCGTGCTCTCCCGCGTGGCAAAACTCTCGGTCGAGCGCACGACGATGGCGATCCTGCCGTGGCTGGTGCCGCTGTTCGTGGCGCTGATGCTGATTACTTTCGTGCCGGAAATCACCCTCTGGCTGCCGCGCTATATCGGAGTGATGAAGTAATGCTGTCGACCTCTTCCCCGCGCCACACCTTGAAAGAGGGCTGGCGCTGGTATGGCCCGGATGACCCGGTCTCACTCGATGATATCCGGCAGGCGGGGGCGAGCCATATCGTCTCCTCGCTGCACCAGATCCCGATCGGGCAGGCGTGGACGAGGCGCGAGGTCGAGGAGCGCATCGCGATCATCGAGCGGTCCGCCCCCGCACGCACGCCGCTCCGCTGGAGCGTAGTGGAATCGATCCCGATCCCGGATGACGTGAAGCGCATGGGCGGCGCGGCGAAAACCTCGATCGCCGCTTGGATTGCCTCGATGGAGGCGCTCGCAGCCTCAGGCATCAAGGTCATCTGTTATAATTTCATGCCGGTGGTGGACTGGTGCCGCACCGACCTTGAATGGGAATTGCCCAACGGCGCCAAGGCGTTGCGCTTTGATTACCTGCGTTTCGCCGCCTTCGAACTCCATATCCTCCAGCGCCCCGGCGCGGAGCGGGACTACCCCGCCGATGTCCGCGCGAAGGCAAAGGCGCTGTTCGACACGTTCAGCCAGGCAGATATCGACTACCTCGTGATGGTGATCGCCTCGGCGCTGCCGGGCTCGACCACCGAGCCGATGACCATCCCCAAATTCCGCGAAAAGCTGAAGGAATACGCGGAGATCGATGAAGCGCGCCTGCGGCGCCACCTCGTCGAGTTTCTCGCTGCCGTCTGCCCGCGCGCGGACGAACTGGGCGTCAAGCTGACGCTGCACCCGGATGATCCGCCGCGGCCGCTGTTCGGCCTGCCGCGCATCGCGAAATCCGAGGCCGATTATCAGGCGCTCTTCGATGCCGTGCCGAATGCGGCGAACGGCATCTGCTTCTGCTCGGGGTCGCTCGGCGTCTCCGCGGCGAACGATCTCGTGGGCATGGCCGAGCGCTTTGGCCCGCGCATCCATTTCGCGCACCTGCGCGCGACGAGGCGCGACGCTGATGGCCTCTCGTTCTTCGAGGCCGATCATCTCGATGGCGATGTCGATATGGTCGGCGTGCTCGGCAAGCTGCTGAGAGAGAATGCGAAGCGCGCGCCGGGCTCGGAGATCATCTTCCGGCCCGATCACGGCCACCGGATGCTGGATGATCTCAATGCCACCAAGCGCACCAACCCCGGCTATACCGCCATCGGGCGCTTGCGGGGCCTGGCGGAACTCAGAGGCGTGATCCGGGCGCTGGAGTATGGAAAGTAGTCGGCTCTAGCGCACCAGCGCACGCCACAGCAGCCGACCGCCGAAGAAGAGGAACAGCGTGCCGATGGTGCCTTCCAGCACCCGGCGGAAGCGGGCGTAGCCGATGCGGATCTTCTCGCGCTGGAACAGCCAGCCGAGGGCTGCGAGATAGGTGGCGTTGCAGGTGAGCATGATCGCGATCGAGGCGACGCCGGTCGCGAGATTGGCGTTGAGGATGCCCGTCACCGCGTAGATCGAGGTGATGAACAGGATTGCCTGCGCGTTCGAGAGCGCCGTGACGAGGCCGAGGAGCGCGGTCTTGCGCAAGGCATCCGGCGCGCTGGCGGCCGGGGGTAGGGCGGAGGGTGCCATGCGCGCGCGGCGGATCAGCTTCCAGCCGACCCACATCAGGTAGAGCCCACCGAAGACGCTGACCCCGAGGCGCAGCCACGGAAAGGCTTCGAGCACGGCGGCCCAGCCGATCAGCGCAAGGCTTGCCAGCAGCGCGATGCCCGCGAGGTTGCCGAGAATGGCGAAGGCGACATGCGCCGGCGTGCGCGTCACCGCGACATGCGTCACCATCAGCACGTTCGGGCCGGGCGTCGGCACAATCGCAAGCCAGAGCAGCGTAAAGGAGGCGAGGGTGGGAAGATCGAGCATGGGGGGTGGGGGACTCTGAAGGATATGGAACCATCGTGAGGCGGGTTTTTGCCCGCGTCAATTCTTCCTGCGTCATGCCCGCCCTTGGGGCGGGTATCCACGACTTCCCTTACGAAGGTAGCCCAAGTCGTGGATGCTCGGGCCAAGCCCGAGCATGACGGCCTGTGCCGAACCCCTCACATCGTCGCGCCAATCGTCCACGGCACGAATTCGGCGTCGCCATAGCCGAGCGCCTCGGATTTCGTGTGCTCTCCACTCGCCACGCGTAGCACGTGCTCAAAAATCTCGCGGCCTTTTGCCTCGATGGAAACGCCGTCGATGATATCGCCGCAGTTGATGTCCATGTCGTCGATCATCTGCGTGTAGATATAGCTGTTCGTCGCGAGCTTGATCGAGGGCGTCGGCTTGCAGCCATAGGCCGAACCGCGCCCGGTGGTGAAGGCGAGCACATTCGCGCCGCCCGCGACCTGCCCGGTGGCCGCCACGGGGTCGTACCCCGGCGTATCCATGTAGACGAAGCCCTTCTCGGTGACCGGCTCGGCGTATTCATAGACGGCGGTGAGCGCGGTCGTGCCGCCCTTCGCTGCTGCGCCGAGCGATTTCTCCAGAATGGTCGTGAGGCCGCCGAGCTTGTTGCCGGGGGAGGGGTTGTTGTTCATCTCCATCTTGTTGCGGGCGGTGTAATCCTCCCACCACTTGATGCGCGCGACGAGCTTCTCGCCGACAGCCTTGCTGGCCGCGCGGCGGGTGAGGAGGTGCTCCGCGCCGTAGATTTCCGGTGTTTCCGAGAGGATCGCCGTGCCGCCATGCGCGACGAGGATATCCACGGCAGCCCCCAGCGCCGGGTTGGCGGTGATGCCGGAATAGCCGTCCGAGCCGCCGCACTGCAGGGCGAGCACGAGTTCGGAGGCGGGCTGGGTGGTGCGAACCGCCTTGTTGACGACGGGCAGCATCTCGAGGATGGCCTCGACGCCCTTCATCACGGTCTTTTTCGTGCCGCCGACCTCCTGAATGGTCATCGAGCGGAAGGTGTCGCTTTCCTGGATGTTGTAGGCATCCTTCCAGCGGCCGATCTGGAAGCCTTCACACCCGAGACCGACCATCAGCACCGCGCCCATGTTCGGGTTGGTGGCATAGCCCCATTGCGTGCGCTTGAGGACATCATAGCCCTCGCCCTTGATGTTTGAGAATGCCGGAGCGCTCGATCTCCTTGGCGATGAAGGTCGCGACCGAGGCCGAGCAGTTCACGGATGTCAGGATGCCGATGTAGTTGCGGGTGCCGACACGGCCATCCGCGCGCTTGTAGCCCTGAAAGGTCGCGGGCTTCTCCACCATTTTTGTCGGCACGTAATCCTTGGAGAAAGCGTAGTCGCGGGTGAAATCCTTCATCACCACATTGTGCTCGTGCACCCAGGTGCCGGCGGGAATGTCCACGCTCGCAAAGCCGATGATCTGCCCGAATTTCAGGATCGTATCCCCGGCGGCAATCGCTGTCGCCGCCAGCTTGTGGCCGCGCGGTGTACGGGTGAGGGCGGTGAGCCCCCCGCCAAGCGCTGTTCCGGCCTCGATCGTTTCCAGTGCGACAATCACATTGTCGGAGGCATTGAGGCGCAGGGTGCGAGGCGTGGGCATCGGCGTTTCTCCGGGGCGACGTTCGATCGTCGCGTGTCAATTGGTCATACCAATTCCAGCATGGAACGGATGGCGGGATTTCACAAGCCCGGCCAGTGCATTCCGGTGCATCAGGCAGGGGCGTTGAACAGGCCGCGCCGCCGCGAGGCCTCACCAGCGATATGATCGACCACCGCGCGGATGCGCCCGAGCGCGCGCACATCCTCGTGGATCACCAGCCAGTAGCTGCGCCGGGCGCGCCGCTCCGGCAGCACGGGCACGACATCCGGCAGGCCGGCGGCGATGAAATGGTGGAGCACGCCAAGGCCGACGCCGCTTTTGACCGCCTCGACCTGCCCAACCGCGCTCGCGCATTCGAACGCGGTGCGGTTGCCGCCCAGGAGATCCTCGACGTAATTGAGGGCGGAGGAAAAGGCATAGGTCTCGACATAGCCGATCAGACGATGCGCTGCGAGATCTTCAACTGCTGTCGGATGGCCCATGCGATCGAGGTAATCGCGCTGCCCGAAAATGCCGAGCGAATAATCGGTCAGCTTGCGCGAAACGACGCGTCCGGCCGCCGGTTCTTCAAGCGTGATCGCGATATCGACCTCGCGGCGGGCCAGTGAAACGGTCAGCGGCATCGGTACGAGCTGGATATCGATGCCGGGGTGGCGCTCGAGCAGCGACGCCATGATCGGGACGAGGAAATAGGTCGTGAACCCGTCCGGCGCGCCGATACGCACGGGGCCGGAGAGATGGATATCCTGCTGCCTGAGGTCTGCCTCGGCTTGCAGCATCTCGCTTTCCATGCGCTCGGCATGAGCCATCAGGCGGCGTCCGGCTTCGGTGAGGTTGACACCGGTGGTGGAACGCTCGAACAGCGTGGCCTGCAATGTGCCTTCGAGCGCTGTGATGCGCCGCGCCACCGTCGCCTGATTGACGCGCAGTGCGCGCGAGGCACCAAGGAACTGGCCTTGCCGGGCGACAGCCAGAAACGCGCGGACGTTATCCCAATCCATGATCTCTCCGATCTTGAATGCCAGAAATTGCAGATCAGAACCGCAGTATCAAGGATTGAGTTGCATTTTTTTGTATGAAAGAAACCGCATCATCCAGAGTCAGTTTTTCGATCCAACCTTGGCGGGAGCGCACCATGATCAGCTACGGGCACTATATCGGCGGCAAGCAGGTTGCCGGCACATCAGGCCGTTTTGCGGAGGTTTTCCAGCCGATGGATGGTTCGGTGCGCGGCAAGGTCGCGCTTGCCTCGAAGGCCGAGATGAGTGCCGCCGTCGCCAATGCCAAGGCGGCCCAGCCCGCCTGGGGCGCAACCAATCCGCAGCGCCGCGCCCGCGTTTTGATGAAATTCCTCGAACTCGCCGCGAAGGCCAACGATGAACTCGCCGATATCCTCGCCCGCGAGCACGGCAAGACCGTTGCCGACGCCAAGGGCGATATCCAGCGCGGCATTGAGGTCATCGAATACTGCATCGGCGCGCCGCAGATGATGAAGGGCGAGTTCACCGAAGGCGCTGGCCCCGGCATCGACATCTACTCGATGCGCCAGCCGCTCGGCGTTGTCGCCGGCATCACCCCGTTCAACTTCCCGGCGATGATCCCGCTGTGGAAGGCCGGCCCGGCGATTGCTGCGGGCAATGCCTTCATCCTCAAGCCCTCGGAGCGTGATCCCGGCGTGCCGATGCGGCTTGCGGAACTGTTCCTTGAAGCGGGGCTGCCGCCGGGCATTTTCAACGTCGTCAACGGCGATAAGGAAGCGGTGGACGCCATCCTCGATGACCCTGATATCAAGGCCATCGGCTTTGTCGGTTCGACCCCGATCGCGGAATATATCTACGGCCGCGGCTGCTCGAACGGCAAGCGCGTGCAGTGCTTCGGCGGCGCGAAGAACCACATGGTCATCATGCCGGATGCGGACATGGATCAGGCCGTCGATGCGCTGATCGGCGCGGGTTATGGCTCGGCGGGCGAGCGCTGCATGGCGATCTCGGTCGCGGTGCCGGTGGGCGAGAAGACCGCTAACGAACTCGTCAAGCGGCTTGTTCCCCGCGTCGAAAGCCTCAGGATCGGCCCTTCGACGGACAGCTCCGCCGATTTCGGCCCGGTGGTGACGGCGGCGGCCGCAGCCAAGATCAAGGATTACGTCGATATCGGCGTGAAGGAAGGCGCAAAGCTCGTCGTCGACGGGCGCGGCTTCACCATGCAGGGCTACGAGAAGGGTTTTTATGTCGGCGGCTGCCTGTTCGATCATGTGACGCCGGATATGCGCATCTACAAGGAAGAGATTTTCGGCCCCGTGCTCTCGGTCGTCCGCGCGAAGGACTACGAGGAAGGGCTGCGCCTCTGCAACGACCACGAATACGGCAACGGTGTCGCAATCTTCACCCGCGATGGCGATGCCGCCCGTGATTTCGCGGCGAAGGTTCAGGTTGGCATGGTCGGCGTCAACGTGCCGATTCCGGTGCCGCTGGCGTATTACACCTTCGGCGGCTGGAAGCGCTCGTCGTTCGGCGATCTCAATCAGCATGGGCCCGATGCCTTCCGCTTCTACACGAAGACGAAAACCATCACCTCGCGCTGGCCTTCGGGCATCAAGGATGGCGCGAGCTTCGTCATCCCGACGATGGGGTGAGACTGGCGGCAACCGCTTTCCGGCCGGTCAACCGATTGTGACCTGACAATCCGCCGATCCATGGCATGCTCGCGTGCAATGGATCGGCTCACAGGCATTCTCGCGCTGTTCGGCTTTCTCCTGACCGCCAGCGCTGATGCCGCCGCGGGGGAATGCGCACCCGACGGCCTGTGCCGGGTGTCGACTGGCTACTATATGGTGCATGCGCCCGCGCGCTGGGATGGCAAGGAGCCGCTGCCGGCGCTGATCCATTTCCATGGCTACCGCGAAAGCGCCGCCGACATGCTGGCGCGCGAGGATCTCAGGGCCTTCGCCGATCTGAAAGGCGTGCTGCTGGTGGTGCCGCACGGAGAAGGCAATACCTGGTCGCATCCGGGTTCGCCCTCATCCCTGCGCGATGAATTCGCATTCGTCGACTCCGTTCTCGAAGATCTCAAAAAGCGCTATCCTGTTGACCAAAAACGGCTTCTCGTTTCCGGCTTCAGTCAGGGCGCGGCGATGGTGTGGAACCTCGCCTGCCATCGCGGCGAGAAATTCTCTGCCTTTCTCGCCATCGCCGGCACCTTCTGGTTGCCGCAGCCCGAGACCTGCCCGAGCGGGGCGCAGACGCTGGTCCAGATCCACGGCCTTGCCGACCGGACCGTGCCGCTCGAAGGCCGGCCGATCCGCAATGGCGCGTTCCGGCAGGGCGATGTCCGCCGGGCGATCGGTATGATGCGACGGCTCAACGCCTGCCCGGTCGATAGCAGCAGGGCCTATCGTGAGGGCGCGCTTGCGTGTGAGCGGATCGATGGCTGCACCTCCGGCAAGGTGCTGGACTTCTGCCTTCATCCCGGCGGGCATGATTTTGACCCCGCCTGGCTTGATTTCGCCTGGAGAGTTGCCTTTGAAGCGCGATAACCACATTCCGGCATGCCGGCCACAGCGACTCGCACAGCCCGTGAATTCATGATAATTGTATCAAAAGAGGCAGAATGCCCGGTTTTCCCTTCGCGAATGAAGGGGTCTGCACCTCGGGGGGCTGATGAGACGTGATCGTATCCTGATGCGCGCAAGCGCGCTGCCGTGCCAGCAAAAGCGTCTTCGCACCACAATCGAGATTGCGGCCTTCGCAAGCTTTTTCCTGCTTCTGGTACTCTGGCTGGCGAGCGGCCCTGCGGCGGCCTTCGAGAAGCGCTGTGCGAAAGCCGAAGCAGCGATCGGGCTCGAAAAGCGCCTGCCGGCGCTGGCGAACAAGGTTTTCTCCGGCGAACCCATCCGCATCGTCGCGCTTGGCTCCTCCTCGACGGAGGGCACGCCGGATATGCCACGCGACCAGATTTTTGCCTCGGTCCTCGGCCGTGAGCTTGCGCGGCAGGTGCTGACGCCGGTCGAGATCGTCAACAAGGGCAGGGGCGGCGAAACCATCGCCAAGATGGTCGACCGGCTTCAGCGGGATGTGCTGAGCCTCAAGCCGGATCTGCTGGTCTGGCAACTTGGCGTCAATGACGTGTTGCAGCTTGATGGCGTCGATGGGGCCATCGACCGCATGAAAACCGCGCTCGACGAACTCAAGGCCCATGATGTGCCGGTTGTGCTCGTCGACCTTCAGACCTCACCGATGGTGGATCATGACAAGGATACGCCGGCCATGCAGGCGGCGATCGAGGATGCCGGCCGCAAGCCGGATGTCGTCCATTTCCACCGGCAAGCCTTCATGAAGCGCATGATCGAGACGCGCGAGGCAACCCCGACCGAGCTTGTCCAGCCTGATGGCCTGCATATGACCCAGCTCGCGCATTTCTGCACCGGCCAGCTGCTCGCCAACCAGATCGCACGGGGAAGCCTGATGAAGCGGGTATCCGCCGTCACGATGGAGCGCTGAGCGCCGATCCCGGCGGGAAACATCACGCAGCAAATGGGGGCTTGATCCCTAGTTGTGCTTCGCCGGATCATCCGGGAAGACCCGGATCCTGTCCGCACCCATATCGGCAATGGCGATGGCGTCGCCGAGATCGATCATCGCCCGGATGGTGCCGCCGGTGCCGAGATCGCCGACCTCGTCGAAACGCTCCAGCACGGGATGATAGCGGATGAGTTTGCGGCGACCGACATCGGCTGCGAACAGCATGCCATCAGCCCGCACCACCAGCGCCTGCGAGCGTGCATCCGGCCACGGGAGCCGCACGGAGAGCCAACTGCCACGGCCGGAGTAGCGCGCGAGCGTCGGCGTTCGCGCCGCAGCGATCCAGACCTCGCCGTTCGGGCCCGCGGCAAGACCGCGAACGCCGTGAACATCCGCGGGCACCGCCATCGAATCGTGACGGAAGCGACGCGGCTCGATCCGGATCATGCGGCCGGATTTGCCGGCGACAAACCAGATCGCCCCGTTCGGCCCGCTGGCGCTTCCGGCGAGGCCAAGAAGATCCTCATGCGAGGAGACATCCGTCTGCCCGCTGGCAGGATCATGACTGCCGAGCCAGCCGGTTGCGCCGGAGAACCAGATCTTGCCATCGTGATCGATGCGGAGCGCCGCAAGATCGAGAAAGGGGAGATCGCCGGGCATGGCGATGCGCGTGGCTTCGCCTGTCTCGGGGTTGAGGCGATGGAGGACGTTCAGCGCCCGATCGACCGCGTAGATCGATCTGTCCGGCGCTTCGGCGATCGCATAGGGGCGCGCGCCAACGCCCAGAGGATAATAGGTGACAGCGCCGCTCGCCCGGTCGAGCCGGCCGATGGCGCCAAGACCGGATGCCGCAAACCAGAGCCCGCCATCGCGCGTGCCGAGGAGGCTCGTCGGCTGGCTCGCCGCCATCAGCGGATAGTCGCGCGGGGTGCCGAAAATCGGCTGCGCGGCGGCAAGCGCCGCAGGCGGTGCAACCGCGGACGGCTGGATTTTGGGGACTTCCACAAGCGGGGGGCTGGAAGGACCGGCTGCCAGAACCGGCTGCACCAGCAGGCCACAAAACAGCACCACCGCCCGGCTCAATCTGCGACCAAGCGGAAGGCGGGGGGCGACCATCAACCGCGCTCCGCCATGGTGGCCGCAGTGCGTGGCTCGGCGGCGAGCGAGGCTGTGGCCGCCTTGCGCCATTCCAGCAGCCAGCCGAGCCCGGCCATCCCGGCCAGACCGGTCAGGTTAAGGGTGGCGACGAGCCAGGGCTGGAACCCGTAGACACTCGCCAGAATACCGCCAGCCACGGCCAGCACGGTCGAGAGCGCGAAAACTTCCAGCGAATGCCGGCCCATCGCGATGAACAGCCGCGCCACGCGGCCCCGCAGCCACGCTGCGCCGCGATCGACCAGCATGACCACCAGCCAGAGCTTGGCGAGAATATCCACCAGCCGCACCAGCGGCAGATCGGTTTTCGAAAACGTGCCGAGCGAGGCCGGGTTGACGAGAATGACGTTCTCGTAGCCCGGAATTTCACGCCACGGCGCGACGATAATAAAGGCCGCCAGCGTGAAGAGGCTCGCAGCCAGCGTGATCGCCAGCCGGACCTTCCGGGAGATCTCGAGCTGGAAGCCGCCCGGCGACAGCATCACGCGGCCCAGCGTGAAACCGATCACAAACAGCAGTTGCCAGGCAAACGGATTGAAGAACCACTCGCGCGCGGTGCGTGTGTTCGGCAGGTTGATGCTCGCGTGATGCGCGATGCCGTAGAGCGTCAGCGCCGCGACCAGCGGCAACGCCCAGTGCCGCCGCGCGAGCAGCATCAATGCCGGAACCATCGCCAGCAGCACGATATAGAGCGGCAGGATATCGAGATAACCGGGCAGGAAGCTCAATGTCAGCACATTGACGATAAAGCCTGCCGGTGCCTGCAGGAAAACGTCGAACCCGAGCGTTTCAAGATAGCTCGTCTCGTTGAGCCGTTCTGCGCCGACGACACAGAGCGCCGCAACCACCAGAAACAGCATCAGATGCATGATGTAGAGCGACCACATGCGGGAGGCGACAGCAACAACGCCGGCACTGGCTGCGCCGCGATCAAAAAAACGCGAATAGGCCAGGGCCGAGGCCAAGCCCGCCAGCAGCACAAAGACTTCGGCCGAATCCGAAAAGCCCCAGGCGCGCTGGGTCAGGATGCTGAGCGGGTTGCCGGGGATGTGGTTGATGAAAATCATGGCAAGCGCAAGCCCGCGGAAAAAGTCGATCCGCAAGTCACGATCAGCGGCAAAACGTCGCTTTGCCGGATTTCCCGTTGAAACTGCCATGCCCTCAACCTTGCCGGGGAACTGCGGCGAAATGCGGAACGATCACGCACGCCATAGTGCGCGCATTTCCCATAGGTCGAATTGCAGTTTCGTTAAGACTTGGACAGAAATGCGTCGCAGCGCAGCAATTGGGCCGACCTCACGCGATTGTGAAAACCGGCCGCGTGTCAGCCGTCAGGAAGCGGGATTGTCGACCGGAAGGGTCTCGACGGTTCGTGCGCTGACGTCGCCGAGCGTGCCGGCGATCACACGGGCATAATCCTGCTCAAACCAGCCAATGCGCGCTTCCTGCAGCGCCAGGGTTTGCTCATCGCCTGCCTGCCCGACCACGGTTTGCAGCTTTTCGCAGGCTTCGCTGTCCTCCTTCTGCACGCGTCGCGCGAAATAGGTGAAGGACCTTACCATGAAAGGCTGTGTCCACGCGCGGATCAGGCGTCGCAAAGGGCCTGCAGGCTTGACAAATGGAAGCGGGAAAATCCGGAAGGTTGCATGCGTCCGGTCGTGCGCCTCGGGCACAAGGTGTTGCACCACGAGATACCAGTAGCTGTCGCCGAGATAGTCGATCGCCCGCGCGACAGCGACGATGAGGTTCGGGAAGAATTGGAAGATGCGATAGCGCCGGGCGCGGTAGCTTCCATCGCGGCACTGGCTGGCCAGCGTGCCCAGCGCCGCCGCGTCGCCATCGGGAATATAGGCGCTATGGGCGCCGAAATGGACATAGCGCAGGATTTCTGTCGGCAGATAGCCGCTCTTGCCGAAGGTCGTCGGGTGCACGGCGACGAGGTGATAATCATCGAGTGAAATCTCGATCAGCAGCTTCCAGTGCGCCTTCACGAGGGTGTCGATCCGCGTCAGCGGGCGGGTGCTGGCGGTCAGGTGCGTCAGGATATCCCAGCCGTCGCCGAGCCATTCCTTGAGGGGTGTATCCGGCCCGCCGGGAAAGCGCCCGAAGATCATCGGTCCGCATTGCGCGATCTCGACGGCGGGGAGGCGCGCATCCATTTCGCGCGGGGTCTTGCCGAACATCTCCGGGCATTTGGGAATGCCGAGCGCCAACCCGTCGGCGTTGTAGCGCCAGTGGTGAAAACCGCAGACCACCGGCCCGTTGCCCTTGTCTTCGGTCCGCAGCGGATAGAAGCGGTGCGCGCAGCGGTTCTCGAAGGCGCGGATGCCGGTCTCGAAGCGCTGGACGAAGATCGATTTGCCGCCTAGCGTCGTCCGGAACCAGTCATCGCGGTTGGCGATGTCGAAATCGAAGCCGAGAAACGTCCAGATCTGGCCGAACTTCTCCTGCTCGGCGTTAAAATCAACCGCGTTTGTCATCGCCCGTGCCCAGGGGGGCACGGTCGCAGGTACAACAGACCCGATATTCATGACGGCAAACTCCCTGCCTTCCGACTCACGCTGATCTTGAGCGCGGCAGCTATGGGCGTAAAGGCCCCCACAGGCGGGTGGCCGATACCGGTGCGTTGCTCAGGCCGGTGGATGGAGAATGCTGCCATCATAGGTCAGGCCGCCTTCGCGGTCCTTTGCAAGCAGCAGCGGCCCGTCGAGATCGACAAATTCAGCCCCTTCCGCGAGGAGAACGGCAGGCGTCATCGCGAGCGACGTGCCGAGCATGCAGCCGACCATGATCTTGAGCCCCCTCGCGCGTGCCGCAGCGAGCAGCGCCAGCGCATCCGTCAGACCGCCGGTCTTGTCGAGCTTGATGTTCACCGCGGTATACCAGGCCGGCAGGTGCGCGAGGCTCGCGGCATCGTGGATGCTTTCATCGGCGCAAATCGCGATTCCCGTCGAAATGCCGTGCAGTGCAGCATCGACGCCAGCCGGCATCGGCTGCTCGATGAGTTCGACCCCCGCCGCCTCGCAGGCTGCCAGATTGGCGGCGAGTGTTTCGGCCCGCCAGCCCTCGTTGGCATCAACGATGATGCGCGAATTCGGCGCACCGGCCCGCACGGCGGCGATGCGGGCGGGATCACCTTCGCCGCCGAGTTTCACCTTGAGAAGCGGACGATGCGCGGCCTTTTCCGCCGCCTCGCGCATGCTTTCGGGCGTGCCGAGGCTGAGTGTATAGGCGGTGATCATCGGTTTGGGCTGCGCCATGCCGGCCAGTTCGGCCAGCGATTTGCCGGTCTTCTTCGCCTCAAGGTCCCAGAGTGCGCAATCAACCGCATTGCGGGCAGCACCGGGTGGCAGCAGCGCGAGCAACTCCACCCGCGAGGCCCCGATGCGGATGGCGGGTGCGACGCTTTCGATCTGCGCCACCACGCTCTCGATGCTTTCGCCATAGCGCGCGTAAGGCACGCATTCGCCCGCGCCGGACACCCCGCCATCGGTGATGGTGGCGACAACGACGACGGCTTCTGTACGGCTGCCGCGCGAGATCGTGAAGCTGCCGGCGATCGGCCAGCGCTCCACGGCGGTTTCAAGGTGACGCATGCTGCTCCCTACGCCTTTCCGGCCGATTGCGGATACATCTCCGCCAGTTTCTGGACAATGCCCGCGACTCCGAAACGGATCGGGTCCGTTGCCGGAAGATCGTGGGTTTTGGCGAGGCTGGCAAGATAGGTCTTGGCCTCGTCCTCGCCAAGTTTCTCGGTGTTGACGGCAATGCCGACAGGGCGGATCGCCGGATTGGTGAGCGCGCCGCAGCGGATGGTGAGGTCGATGACATCCTGGATCGAGGGCAGGGGGTGCTTCACGCCGCGCATCGTCGTCCGGGTCGGCTCGTGGCAGACCACAAAACAATCCGGCTGCGCGCCGTGCAGCAGCCCGAGGCTGACGCCGGCGAAGGACGGGTGGAACAGCGAGCCCTGACCTTCGATCAGGTCCCAATGCGTCGGAGCTGCGGCCGGGGCGATCCATTCCACGGCACCCGAGATGAAATCCGCGACCACGGCATCGATTGCGACGCCGCGCCCGGAGATGAACACGCCGGTCTGGCCGGTAGCACGGAAATCGGCGTCCATGCCCGCATCCCGCATGCCCTTTTCCAGCGCCAGGGCGGTGTATTTCTTGCCAACCGAGCAATCCGTGCCAACGGTGAGGAGGCGCAGGCCGGGGCGCTTGGTGCCCTTGCCGGTGTCGAACCGCTCATGCGAATGGCGGACATCGAGCAGCTTGCGGCCGTGCTTGGCGGCTGCGGCAGCGATTTCCGGCTTGGAGCCAAGCCGCGTATGCAGCCCGCTCGCGACATCCATGCCCGCTTCGATTGCGGCCACGATGACGGCCGTCCAGTGATCGGGCAGAACGCCGCCGGCAT
The DNA here is from genome assembly GCA_009773635.1 of Beijerinckiaceae bacterium. Lineage (GTDB taxonomy): Bacteria > Pseudomonadota > Alphaproteobacteria > Rhizobiales > Beijerinckiaceae > Rhabdaerophilum. The sequence continues at coordinate 79,569 of WSYC01000010.1, forward strand.
TGGCGACACCGACGATCATGGTCTTCACGCCCTTGGCGGCGGCTTCGGAAATCGACATTTCGGGAATGCCGAGATCGGCCTTGCAGTTGGGCAGGCGCAGCTGGCCGAGGCACCACTCACGGCGCCAGTCGACGATGCCATGCGCGGTCTTGGCGGCGAGTTGATCGCCGACATCGCCAAGAAACATCAGGTATGGAGCATTTACGAGCATGGCAGCCTCACAGGTCCGGTCGGTTTTGCGGTCGGGAACGCCATGGATCATGCGCGCACCATCGTGCGGTTGCCAATGCAAGATTTGCAAGGCGCAAGGCACTCCATCGGGCACGGGGTTCACCCAAGGCAGAGCGGAAGCCGAAGATAGCTGTGGCGGGATCGTCATTTTCGATGCAAAAAACGCATTGGCGTGGCATTTGCCTCCCCGCCTACCATCACAGCGTGCGTTCTGTGACGGCTTACGTCAGCAGATCCGGGAGAAAAGCATGGAAATTCGCTGGTTGCAGGACTTTCTGGCGGTGGCCGAGACCGGGAATTTCACCCGGGCTGCGGCGATGCGGAACACGTCGCAGGCAGCGTTCAGCCGCCGCATCCAGCAGCTTGAAGCCTGGTTTGGTGTCGCGCTGATCGATCGGTCGATCCTGCCGACGCAACTCACCCCCGAGGGTGAGCAGTTTCGCGTCACCGCAAGCCGGATTCTTGCCGAGGTGCTCGATGCGCGGGCAGACCTGAAGGGCATTCCCGAACAGCGCGCCGACCATATCCGCATCGCCCTGCCGTTTGCGCTGGCGACAGCACGCTTCCCGGCCTGGTGGTCGCACTGGAGCCGCGAGCTGCGTCTGACATCGACAATCACCGTCGGCAATGTCCATGATATCGGGATCGGCTTTCTCTCCGGCGCGACGGAAATGATGATCTGCTTTCATGCCGCCCAGCAGCCGGTTCACCCGGAACCCGAGCGGATCGAGGGCATGGAGATCGAGACGGATTTTTTCCGACCCTTCATCAGCCCGGCCCTGCTCAAGCGCGAGGGCTATGCGCTTCCGGGCGAGGCGGGCAAGCCGCTGCCGCTGCTGATGTATTCGAGCGGCGTCTATTTCGCGCGCCTTGTCGATCTCATCGTCGACAGCGCCGGCGGCATCGCGCATGCGCGGCAGGTTGTCGAAAGCGACATGTCCGATATCCTGCGCGACATGGCGATCGCCGGACACGGCATCGCGTGGCTGCCGGAAAGCACGGTCGCGCATGTGCCGAAGGATGCGCTGGTGCCAATCGGGGGCGCGCGCTGGTCGATGCCGCTCTCGATCATGGCCTTCCGCGACCGGGCCAATGTCAACCCGGCGGTTTCCCGCCTCTGGTCGCTGCTGAAACGGGGGCGGCCGCAACTCGATGCGCGCATCCGCCCCAATGCCGTGGTCAACCGGCTCGGCAGCCGCTGAATACGCCATGCCGTCTGGCGACCGCGCACATTGACCAATCGACTACCGCAACCGCATTATCGCAAACCTCAGCTTGGAATCGCCCTCATGTCCGCCAGCACCGCGCCCCGCATCGTCTATGTCAACGGGCGCTTTTGCCCGATCGAGGAGGCTACCGTTCCGATCATGGATCGCGGTTTCCTGTTCGGCGACGGCATTTACGAGGTGACGGCGGTGCTCGACGGCAAGTTCGTCGACAACGAGCCGCATCTCACGCGGCTCGACCGCTCGCTCGGCGCAATCGGCATCCGCAATCCGCACACAATCGCTGAGTGGGTCGCCATCCAGTGCGAACTCGTCAGGCGTAACGCCCTTGCCGAAGGCTCGATCTATATCGAGGTGACGCGCGGCGTCTACGAGCGCGAATTCACCTGCCCGCCCGATATTGCACCGTCGGTGGTGATGTTCACGCAAACCCGCAAGCTGCGCGAAAACCCCGCCGCCGACACCGGTGTGCCGATCATTACCGTGCCGGATCTGCGCTGGGCGCGGCGCGATATCAAATCCGTCGCCTTGCTCGCACAGGTGCTGGCAAAGCAAGCTGCCAAGGCTGCCGGCGTTGCCGAGGCCTGGATGGTCGAGGACGGTTTCGTGACCGAGGGCGCGTCATCCACCGCCTTCATCATCACCGGGAAGCGCGAGATCGTCACGCGGCCGCTGTCGAATGCGGTGCTGCCGGGCATTACCCGGCAGACCGTCATGAAGCTTGCGGCCGAGCACGGCCTCACGCTGGTCGAGCGCCTGTTCACGGTCGAGGAGGCAAAGGCGGCTGAGGAGGTTTTCTTCACCAGTGCCACGACCTTCGTCATGCCGGTCGTTGCCATCGACGGCGAGATCGTCGGCGGCGGCCAGCCCGGCCCGCTCGCACGCGAGCTGCGCCGGCTCTATTTCGAAGCGGCGGACAGCGCGTCGGAATAAGCCCGGCGCGCGGCTATTTCGCGCGCGGATAGAGGATCATCTGCGTGCAGCGGAACAGCGCGATCGTGCGCCCGTTTTCCTCGTTGGTCACCGTGCAATCCCAGACCTGCGTCGTGCCGCCGAGATGGAGGGCACGCGCCTCGGCGCGGATCGCGCCCTGAAGGGCTGTGCCGAGAAAATTGCTTTTCAGCTCCATGGTGGTGAAGCCCGATGCCCCCTCCGGCAGGTGCCCGATGGTGGCGTAGCCGGCGGCGGTATCCGCCAGTGTGACGATGCCGCCGGCGTGGAGAAAGCCGTTCGGCGCGAGATGGTGCCGCGCGATCGGCATGCGCGCGGTCAACCGGCCGTCGTCGATGCTGAGGATCTCAAGGCCGAGATGGCCGGGCAGATAGCCGTCACCGAGGGTCTGGAAAAAAGAGAGGTCGCGGGTGCGAAGCATGAACAGCAATCCTGTGTTTGTGCAATCGAGGTGTTAGGCGAGGGTGCGCCGTCCCGGACTGTGCGCCGGCGCACAGCGCGGAATGCCGATTCAACCCGGCCCGGTGCTCTTGCTCTCTTGATCGGTGCTCTCATCAATGTCACATGAGTATTCCTCAACTTGATTGCCCGGGCTTCGCCCGGACGCCATGGATCCGCTCATGCCGCTTCGTTTGCCGCCACTCGCCACGCTCCGGATTTTCGAGGCCGCCGCGCGGCACAAGAGCTTCAAGGTTGCCGCCGCCGAACTGGGGCTGACCCCGAGCGCTGTCAGCCATGGCATCGATACGCTTGAGAAATGGCTGGAAGCCCGGTTGTTCGAGCGTTCCGGACGGGCAATCGACCTGACGCCGATCGGACGGCAATACCTGCCTTACGTCGCCGAAGGGCTGTCGATGATCGGGGTCGGCACCGAGCGGATCATCTCCGGTCCGGACCGGCGGCGGGTCGCGGTGTCGGTCGCACCGACCTTTGCAGCCGAATGGCTCGTGCCGCGCCTTGGTCGTTTCACGGCGCGTTATCCCGAGATTTCGGTCTCGATCGATACCTCGCATCGGCAAGCGCTGTTTCCGCTCGATGGCGTGGATCTGGCGATCCGGATGGGAAAAGGACCATGGCCGGGCACAACGTCGCACCTGTTGCTCCGCGAAGTACTCTATCCTGTTGGCTCGGAAAGCTATGTCAACGCGCTGAAGCGGCCCGATGGCACGCTCGACTGGTCCGGTGTCACCTTGTTGCATGTCTCCTCGGTCGAGCATGATTGGCCGACCTGGCTGGCGGGAGCCTGCCTGGAATGCCCGCAGCCGCGCGGTCATCTCTATTTCGACACGGTGCATATGGCGACAAGTGCTGCCGCACAGGGGCTGGGCCTCGCCATCGGGCGTGATCCGCTGGTTTCGGCGACCATCGCTTCCGGCCGGCTGGTACGGGCGGTGCAATGCGCCGTCGATATCGAGACGGGGTACTGGCTGGCGGCGCCGGCGGGGGAGGAGACGCGGCGCGAAATCCGGGCTTTCCAGCGCTGGGTTCTGGCGGAAGCCGGGGTCGAAGCGGCCTGAAATTCACAGTGTGTCATGGTGTCGAGTTGAGCAATATTCACTCCGGTTCATGAATTCGCGTTTGTGTGCAGCGCGGGGTTTCGCCAGCTTGCCGGCGGGACACACCCCGGAGATTTGCCATGACCGACCTTGCGACCGACCCTGTTCTTTGCACCATTTCAGAGGGTATCGCGACCCTGACGCTCAACCGCCCCGCCAAGCTCAACGCCATCAACTACGCGCTGGCCGACCGGATGATGAGCTTGCTGGATTTGCTTGAAACCGATCGCACTGTCGGGGTGATCATCCTGACCGGGGCTGGGGAACGCGCGTTTTCCGCCGGGGGCGATATCCACGAGTTTTCCGGCAGTGTGGGGAGGGGTGGGCAAGCGCCGATCCGTGATTTCGTGCGGCGCGGACAGGGGATGACCGCCCGGCTGGAGGCCTATCCCAAGCCTGTGATTGCTGCTGTCAATGGAATCGCCTTCGGTGGCGGCTGCGAGATCACCGAAGCTGTGCCGCTGGCGATCGCCTCGGAGCGGGCGGAATTCGCCAAGCCGGAAATCAACCTCGGCATGCCCCCGACCTTTGGCGGCACGCAGCGCCTGCCGCGGGTCGCCGGACGCAAGCGCGCGCTCGAATTGCTGCTGACCGGCGATCGCTTTTCACCGACCCGCGCGCTGGAGCTGGGGCTCGTCAACCAGGTGGTGGCGCATGATGACCTCATGCCGGCTGCGCACGATCTCGCCCGGCGGATCCTCCGGCACTCATCGCTCGCGGTGGCCAGCATCCTGAGCGCGGTGACGCGCGGGATCAACCTGCCGATCGCGGAAGGGTTGCTGGTCGAAAGCGAGCAGTTCGCGCGGATGGTCCCCACCGCTGACCTGCGCGAGGGGCTCGACGCCTGGATCGAGCGACGGGAGCCCGCCTATCCGGGACGGTGATGGCGTGTGCGATGCTTGGCTGCGCGATGCTGATCTGTGATAGCCGGCATCAATCGCCGACCATCGCCTCGCCGATCCGCATTTCCTCGGGCGAGAAGCTATGCCCGTCGAATTTGACTTTCAGGACATCGCCTTCCGGCGGAAGCAGGCGATAGAACGATTCGCCCGGCGCTTCGATCAACTCGACCGCGGTGCCGGGAGGGGCGGTGAACTCGAAATAGTCATAGTCAACCGGGCGCGGGCGTTGCGCGCCGTAGGCATAGGCGCCGACACCGTATTGCGCGCCAGTCTTCGGATTGGTCGACAGCCGCAACCCGCCAGTGCGGCGGATTTCTGCATAGATCGAAAACGCCGGCCAATTGCGGATGATATGGAAGAATTTTTCCGGGCGGCTCAGCACCCGGATCGAGCGGGTGACCTGATACTGCTCGGCGTGGCGCGTGCGCAGGGCACGCTGGTAGGCCATTTCCCGCTCGGCAACGCGTGTCGCGTAGTTCTTGGCCGGAACGATCGTGGCGGCCGTGATCGTGCTGCTGATCCACCATTCCGGGTCTTGCAGGGCGGCGACCCAGTATTGGCCGTAAAGCTTGACCATCTCGACAACATCACCCCGGACGGCGGCCTGGGCCATCCGCATGCGCTTGACGTCGCGCTTGGATTTGTGGCCCATCACGCCGAAAAAATTGGTCGCGGCGAGCGTGTAGAGCGTGATGTTCTCGCAAAAATCGTTGAGCTGGAGCGGCCCGATGCAGAATTCCGGACGCTCCAGCCGGACATTATACGCGACGTAATAGAGGCAGACGGGCTTGTTGCCCTCCATCCGCACCATCGCATTGAGATTGTAGACCGTTTCGATGCCAACCCAGCTGGATTTCAGCGTCATCACGGTCTGGTAGCCGAGCGCGGCCGGCAAGCCCTGATCGACGGCCACGTCGTAGAGCTCGATGCGTCGATAGACGTTCGGATCGAAGGAAATCGGTTGGCCGGTTAGCGTATATCCCATCTGAAATCTCCAACGGCTGCATGCAATGCACGCTTGTCACCTGGCGGGAGCCTTCGCGCTGTGCCACCGCGCACGGAAGGCGCACGGGGAGGGGTCGTGAACGGGCTTTCGCTGGCGCCGTCCGCGTATTATTCTGTTGCGGAAGCGGCGGGTGCCGCGCTGAAGGAAACGGCCCGATGTCCCTGCCTGAAAACCATCCCCGCCTCACACGTCGCCCGTTCAGCCAGGGCGAACTGGTGGCGGACGGGCTCGTGCATGCTGTGGCGCTGCTTGCCTCGGTCATCGGGCTTGCCGTGCTGATCGTGCTGGTGCTCGCCAAGCGCGGCGGGCTCGAACTTTCTGCCGTCGTGGTCTACGGCGTTGGGGTCCTGTCGATGTTCGGGTTTTCGGCGGCCTACAATATGGCCCCGCCGTCCTCGCTGAAGTGGCTGCTGCGCCGGTTCGACCATTCCTCGATCTACCTGATGATCGCGGGCACCTATACCCCACTGCTGACGCTGGTGAGCGATACCACCTGGGCGCTGATCCTCGCGCTCGTCGTCTGGCTGGGAGCCATTGCCGGCATCGTGCTCAAGGTTGCCTTGCCGGGCCGCTTCGACAAGCTCTCGATCGGCATCTATCTGATGCTCGGCTGGGTCGCTGTGGCGGCCATCAAACCGTTGGTGTCCTCGCTGCCGGGCCTGACCATGATCCTGCTGGCCATCGGCGGCCTGCTGTATTCAACAGGCGTCGCCTTCTACGTCTGGAAGAACCTGAAGTTCAACAACGTGATCTGGCACAGTTTTGTCACGGCGGCGGCGGCCTGCCACTTCGCGGCGATTACCCACGCCATGACGGCGTGAGGGCGTCGGCCCTTCCGTTACACGGCCACTTGGCTTAAGGCACCGGAATACACCCCGGACCTTGAAACCATCTTCGCCTCGGAAGCCATGATTCGCCTCGAAAACATCTCCAAGCAGAACTCCAGCCAGTTGCTGTTCATTGAGGCCTCCGCCGCGCTGCTCAAGGGCGAGAAAGTCGGGCTTGTCGGCCCCAATGGCGCGGGCAAGACGACGCTGTTCCGCATGATCACCGGCGAGGAAAGTCCGGACGAGGGGCAGGTGGCGATCGATCGCGGCATCACCATCGGTTACTTCAGTCAGGATGTCGGCGAGATGGCCGGCCGCAGCGCTGTCGCGGAAGTGATGGATGGGGCCGGGCCGGTGAGCACGGTCGCAGCCGAGCTCAAGGACCTCGAAGCCGCGATGACGGACCCGGACCGCGCCGATGAGATGGACGAGATCATCGCGCGCTACGGCGAGGTGCAGGCGCGCTTCGAGGAGCTCGACGGCTATGCGCTCGATGGCCGCGCACGGGAAGTTCTCGATGGCCTCGGCTTCTCTCAGGAGGGATGCGATGCTGCTCGACGAGCCCTCGAACCATCTCGATCTCGAAAGCCTGATCTGGCTGGAAGCCTTCCTGAAGAATTACGACGGCGCGCTGATGATGACCTCGCATGACCGCGAATTCATGAACCGCATCGTCACCAAGATCGTCGAGATCGATGGCGGTGCGCTGACCTCCTACACGGGAGACTACGTTTTCTACGAGCAGCAGCGCGCGCTGGCCGCCAAGCACCAGCAGGCGCAGTTCGAACGCCAGCAGGCGATGCTCGCCAAGGAGATCAACTTCATCGAGCGCTTCAAGGCGCGCGCCAGCCACGCCGCGCAGGTGCAGAGCCGCGTGAAAAAGCTCGACAAGATCGAGCGGGTCGAACCGCCCCGGCGTCGGCAGAGCGTCGCGTTCGATTTCGCCCCCCCGCCGCGTTCGGGCGAAGATGTCATCAGCCTCAAGGGCGTCCACAAGTGCTACGGCAGGCGAACGATCTACGAGGGGCTCGATTTCCATGTCCGACGCAAGGAGCGCTGGTGCGTGATGGGTGTGAACGGCGCCGGAAAATCGACCTTGCTCAAGCTGGTGGCTGGCACTGCCGAACCGGACAGCGGTTCGGTATCGATCGGTGTCAGCGTCAAAATGGGGTATTTCGCCCAGCACGCGATGGATGTGCTCGACGGTGAGCGCACCGTGTTCGAGATGCTGGAGGACAGCTTCCCGCAGGCGGGGCAGGGCTCGCTTCGCGCGCTGGCGGGCTGTTTCGGCTTTTCCGGCGATGATGTCGAGAAGCGCTGCCGCGTGCTCTCGGGCGGTGAGAAGGCCCGCCTCGTGATGGCGCTGATGCTGTTCGATCCGCCGAACCTGCTGGTGCTCGACGAACCCACCAACCATCTCGATATGGCGACGAAGGAGATGCTCATCGCTGCCTTGGCGCAGTTCGAGGGCACGATGCTGTTCGTGAGCCATGACCGGCATTTTCTGGCCGCACTGTCCAACCGCGTGCTGGAGCTGACGCCGGAAGGTATTCACACCTATGGCGGCGGCTATACGGAATACGTCGCGCGCACGGGGCAGGAAGCGCCGGGGCTGCGCAGCTAGCGTGAATGGTATGAAAACGAGAACAAAAAAGGAACTTATGCACTTTACATAACGTGATTTTCTGCTATCGTTCTCGTCATTGGAGATAAGCCTATGACGAACCTCACTGATCCGATTTTTCATGACGAAGCTGCCGCCCGCGCTCATTTCGAGGGCATTCGCTGGCCGGATGGCAAGCCGGTTTGTCCGCATTGCGGTGCGCTTGAGAAGGCGACACTCGTTCAGGGCAAGTCCCATCGCCCCGGTCTCTATTCCTGCAAGGCGTGCCGAGAGCACTACACGGTGACGGTTGGATCGGTGATGGAATCCAGCCATGTCCCGCTGCACAAGTGGGCGCTTGGCTTCCACCTCATGGCGTCGAGCAAGAAGGGCGTTTCCGCGCACCAGTTGATGCGTCAGCTTGGCCTTGGTTCCTATCGCACGGCGTGGTTCATGGCGCACCGCATTCGCGAGGCGATGCACGACCATGACCCCGAACCGCTTGGCGGCAAGGACAAGACGGTTGAGGTGGACGAAACCTATATCGGCAAGCCCGATCAGACTTTTGTCACCGGCAAGGGCTGGCAGGCGAAGCGCGGCACCTCCACCAAGCGCAAGGTGTTGACAATGGTTGAGCGCGGCGGGCGCTCGGTGTCGATCAAGGTGGATGATCTGACCATCCCGACGATCAAGCGTGTTCTTGGCGCACATGTCGTGCTCGACAGCATCCTCAATACTGACGAAGCGCAGTGGTACAAGAACCCCGGCAAGAACTTCGCACAGCACGAGGCCGTCAACCACGGCAGCGGTGAATACGCGCGCGGCGAAACCACGACGAACACGGTTGAGGGCTTCTTTGGCATTTTCAAGCGCGGGATGTGTGGCATCTACCACCATTGCGGCGAACAGCACTTGCAGCGTTATCTCTATGAATTTGACTTTCGGTATTCAAACCGTTCCAAGCTCGGCGTAGACGATGCCGAACGCGCGCGCCGCGCGATCCGTGGCGCAGCCGGAAAGCGGCTCACCTATCAACGCCCTGACAAAGAGCGCGCAGCCTAAGCGCCGGAGCCGGAGGGTTCGCCAGTTCCTTTCTTGGATTGGCGAGATTTCCTGACTCGACTCTCCTTCATTTCTTGAGCACGCTCCGTTGTGCCGACGAGCTTTTTCGTCGGTTGCGGCGGCGTGTTCAGGGCGCGGCGGATTGCGGCGTCTCTCAAGCGCAATATGTCTTTTTCGTTCATTCCCCACATCCTACAACGGGGGCGCCATTTAGAAATGGGCGCAGGCCAAACGGACAATATCTTATGATGTGCTGCATATTCTCGTGAACTAGGGTCCAGACTCATAACCAGTAACTGACGGTTGCCGCGATGCAGACTGCGGCGAGGAAGTTGACGGCGTTCCGGTCGTAGCGGGTGGCGACGCGCCGGAAGTCCTTCAGGCGGCAGAACATGCGCTCGATGGCGTTTCTGTGCCGGTAGAGCACGGGCGAGAAGCAGTTCTTCCAG
>WSYC01000011.1 GCA_009773635.1 Beijerinckiaceae bacterium
GGCGGCGCGGCTCGCGCGCGATAGGGCGCGGTTCGACGGGCTTAACGCCCGCCTCAAGCCGCTTGCAGACCGTCATGTCAAGTCCGCTGGGCAGACCTATGAGCAGATGAAACTTCGCTTGAGCCGCGCAATGCAGGCGCGACTGACGCTCGAAAGGCGCGATTCCACCCGGCGCAGGGCCGATCTCGACAAGCTCGGCATCCGGCTGAAGCCGGCGCTCGAACTCCAGCTTAACCGAAAGCGGCAGGCCTTCAGCGCGCGGGCGCAGCTCTTGGAATCGCTGGGCTATCGCCGCGTGCTGGCGCGCGGTTATGCCGTGATCCGCGACGAGCGCGACGGCATCCTGCACGCTGCTGCCGCCGTTGAAGCCGGGCAGGCACTCTCGATTGAATTCGCCGATGGGCGCGTCGGGGTCACGGCGGGCAGCGATGGCGCTGCCAAACCGCCGCTGGCACGGCCGGCGAAGCCCCGCCCTCCTCAGGGTGGCCAAGGCAGCCTGTTCTAGCCGCATGATCTTGCTTCACGCTGATCTTGCCGCGCGGCGGTCATCGGCCTAAAGCAACGACGACAAAGGCAAGCGAGAACCAGCATGATCAAACTGCCAGCCGGCTCCGGCATTCCAACCCTCGGGACCGAGGCGATGCTCGAATATACCGACAGCGAGTACCGCATCATCCGGCAGGGTAGCTTTGTCCGCTGCGGGGTGACCGGCCAGCCGATCCGGCTTGACGATTTGCGCTACTGGAGCGCCGAGCGGCAGGAAGCCTATGCCGGGCCCGAGGCCATTCTTCAGCGGCTGCGCGCCGAATCAAGCGCCCGGTAAAGGGCTTCGACAAGCCCTTCCTCCAGCGTAATCATCACCGGGACCACCTGTGCCGCCTGGGCAAGCCGCTCCAGTGTGGGCGTTCCGCGAAGCCGGACGTGATCCTTTTCGGTGGTGACGAGCCGCGCGCCCGTCCCGGCGGCGAGAAGGCGCTCTGCCTCGGCATCCGTGAAAACATGATGATCCCCGAAGGCGTGAAACGCGCTGACGGTTACCCCTGATGCTTCGAGCGTCTCCCGGAATTTCTCCGGCCGGCCGATGCCGCAGAAGGCCACAACCTGCTGACCGGCAAGGGCCTTCGCAATGGAGGGATCCGGGACCATTGCCGCAGAAAACACCGGCCAGAGCCCATGGCAGGCGCTCTCGCACCCAATCTCGTCGTCGCCGATGATCAGAACCGCATCGACATAAGGTTTCATCGCGCCCACAGGGGCGCGGAGCGGCCCGGCCGGCACGCAGTCGCCGTTGCCGAAGCCGAAGCCGCCGTCGATCACCGCCAGCGAGAAGTCTTTGATCAAAGCAGGGTTCTGGAGCGCATCGTCGAGCACGAGGCAACTCGCGCCGCCGGTGGTGGCGAGACGCGCACCGGCGGCCCTGTCGCGCGCGACGATCACCGGCGCGTAGCGCGCCAGCAGCAGCGGCTCATCGCCGACATCGCCGGCAGAATGCCGCGACGGATCAACCAGAAGCGGGCCGCGCTCGCGTCCGCCATAACCGCGCGTGATGAAGGCCGGGCGTTCGCCGCGCGCGGTGAGTGCCTGCGCAACGGCGATCGCCGTCGGGGTTTTGCCCGCGCCGCCAGCGGTGAAATTGCCGATCGAGATCACCGGCACGGGCGCACGCCAGCCCGGCTGCTTCAAGCGGCGCAGCGTCAGCCAGCCATAAACGATACCGAAAGGGTGCAGCAGCCACGCCGCGAGGCGCGAGCCGTCGCGCTGCCAGAACGCGGGCATCTTCATGGCGCGGGCCCCGGAAGCAGCGCCTCGATGACGCCGAGGGTTCGCTCGAGCGCGCCCTCGTTCGCTGCCGCGATGGCGCGGGCATTGGCAACCAGCACCGACCGCGCGGCATCGTCACCGATCAGACAACCGGCCTCGTGGGCCAACATGGCGCTGTCCACGACGGCGACCGCCGCACCGGCCGCGTCAAAGGCCGCGAAGATATCCTTGAAGTTATGGGTCTCGGGGCCGTGCAGCATGGGTGCGCCGAGTTTGGCGGGCTCGATGGGGTTATGCCCCCCGGTCGGCACCAGCGATCCCCCGATGAAAGCCACTGTCGCCAGCGCGTAGAACAGCCCGAGTTCGCCCAGCGTATCGGCGAGATAGAGCGTCGTGTGCTTGTCCGGCATCTCGCCCCGGCTGCGGACGGCCGGAACAATGCCGCCGGAGAGGCACAGTTTCGCGATCTCCTCACCGCGCGGCGGGTGCCGTGGCACGATGATGGTCAGAAGGTCGGGCTCGCGTTCGCGCAGGTGGCAGGCGGCATCAAGAACCTGCTCTTCCTCGCCCGGATGCGTCGATGCCGCCAGAAAGACCGGGCGGCGACCGATGGCCTTGGTGAGACGCTCCGCCTCATCGAGATCAAGCGGGAGCGGCGGGGCATCGAATTTGAGGTTACCGGCGGCCACTGCGGGGGCACCGAGAGCCGCGTAGCGCGCCGCATCAGCCTCGCTCTGCGCAAGGCAAAAGGCGAGATCGCCCAGAAGCGCGCGCGGGATGGTTGGAAATTTCCGCCAGCGCGTTGCGGAACGCGCCGACATCCGGCCGTTGACGATCCCGAGCGGAATGTCGGCCCGCTTTGTTTCCAGCATCAGCGTCGGCCAGAGTTCGCTCTCGCAGAAGACCGCAAGGTCGGGCCGCCAATGCGCGATGAAACGCCGGGCGGCAGCGGGCAGATCAAGCGGCACGAACTGGTGGACCGCGCCTTCCGGCAGGCGCGCGGCAGCGAGGGCTGCCGAGGTCACCGTGCCGGTCGTCAGCAGCACATGCCGTCCGGCGCCGGCCAGCCGGGTGATCAGCGGCAGGATCGACATCGTCTCGCCGACGCTCGCCGCGTGCAGCCAGATCAGCACGCCATCGGGGCGTGGCAGTGTGGGGCGGCCCCAGCGTTCGTTCTGCCGGGCAGGGTCTTCCTTGCCGCGCGCGATGCGCCGCTTGAGGAACAGCGCCAGCGCGGGGGCAGCAATGTGCCCCAGGGCGCGATAGATAAGCAGGGCGAGCGGGGTCTTCATCGTCGGCTCAGCCCCGCGCCGCGAGCGCGGCTTCCGCCTCGGCACGGCGCTTTTCGCGCGCTGCGATCATGCCGGGGCGATCCGCGCCGGGGTAGGGTGAGCCGAGTGCCGCATAGCCGGCGGCATAGATGCGGTCGAGTTCGGCTTCGACCGTGCGCCGTGCGGCTTCCTTGGCGGCATCATCGGCCTCGCGCGCGACAGAAATCGGTGTGCCAACCACAATTGCCGTGCGCCCGAACGGCAGGCCGACGCTGGCTGCATCCCAGCTCGCGATATCCCAGCGCCGCGAACACACCACCGCCATGGGCAGGATCGGGCGACCGGACAGTTGCGCCAGCGCGATGATGCCATCGCCCGCGACGCGGCTGATCTTGGGGACATCGGCGGTCATGGAGACGTGATTGCCGGTCTCCAGCAGGTTCAGCAACTGCCTGAGCGCCTGGATGCCGCCGCGCTTCTTGACCTGATCGGCCCGCTGCGCGCCGGAGCCGCGAATGACGGACATGCCGAGGAGTTCGGCGGCGTGGGCGTTGATCTCGCCATCGCCATGGCGGGAAATCATCACATAGCAGCGGTCGTTCGGCCGCCGGTAGAAGGTCTGCATCAGGTGCTGGCCGTGCCAGAACGTGATGATCACCGGCGCGTTGTCATCGACAGGGCCGTAGACATCATCCGGGATGTAGATGATGCGGTTCGTCCGCTTCACGAGCCAGAGATAGCCGGCCAGCACCGCGCCGATGGCATGCTGGATGAAGCGGGAACGACCGATCTTGCGAAACATCAGCGCGGGCGCGCCATCAATGGCCTGCGTCGGGTTCGAGCAGGCGATGCATGTGGACGATGAAATAGCGCATCTGCGCGTTGTCGACCGTCGCCTGCGCCTTGCCCTTCCAGGCGACATGCGCGCTTCTGTAATCAGGATAGATCCCGACGATGTCGAGTTTGGTCAGATCGCGGAAGGTGGTGCTGTCGATCGATTCGAGTTCGCCGCCGAACACGAGATGAAGAAGCTGTTTGCCGTCAGTTTCGTTGGTCATGATCGCAATCCCATGTGCCGATGCGCGGTCGTGGTGGTCTGGTTGAACGTGCTGAAAGCGGGATTCGCTTCCCGCGACGTGCTCCGCGCTTCGATCCGCAATCAAACCGTATCCGTCAAGAGTGAAGCCCCGATTTTCTTGCACAGCGCCTGCGATCCCGCGATCAGGCGGGGATGTCCGCCGCCATCGAGGCGATACACCGGCGGGGTTCCTTCGACGGTGATCAGCGCCGCACCAGCCTCGCTGAGGATGGAAGCCGAGGCAACGATATCCCAGTCATGCCCGCCGGCGTTGGCGAGCGCGAGATCGGCGTAGCCGGTCAGTGGCTTGAGCATGCGGTGGGCAAGGGCGGGTACGGGTGCCGTTTGCACCAGCTGTTGATCGAGCCGCAGGCCAAGCCATTCGACCATCGGTCGTGGTCCGGTGGCGCGGAGCGGTGTGGTGGCGGCAGGCTGGCCGGCAAGCCGGATGCCGTTGTGAAAGGCACCGCCGCCGCGAAAGGCCGAGAAGGTCTCGCGTCGCGCCGGCATGTACACGACGCCCGCAGCGGGGTGACCTTTGGCAAGGACGCCGATCACGATGCACCAGGCGTCTCCGCCCTCGACGAAATTTCGGGTGCCGTCGATCGGATCGACAACGAAGGCGGCGTGCGGCATATCATCGCGCGCGCGATCCTGTTTGTGCCAGAATTCGGGCTGCTCCTCGGAGTGATAGGCCAGCGGCGCAACTGCCGGCAGCGCGGAGTGCAGGTAGGCATCGACAGCATGATCCGCCGAGGTGACGGGCGAGCCACCTTCCTTCGATGTCACCTGTGCCCTCGTCCGGAACCCCGGTCGGAAATCGCGCAACGCGATCTCTCCGGCCTTGCGCGCGATGTCGAGCATCGCCGCGTGAAGATGCGGGAGGGTGGCTTCCAGGCTGCTCACGCGATCAACGCCACGCCAGAACAAGGAGAGCAAGGGCGCCGACAGCCAGTGCCGTGAAGGTGAGCACCATGCCGCCAACGCGCGGCAGGCTCGCGCCGCCCGATCGGGACAGGCCGATCGCGTGCAGGGTGCGGCCAACCAGCCCCACCATCCCCACGAGGTGCACCTGCCATTCCTTCGCGCCGACGAGCGGCAGGGCCAGGAGCACGATCATCAGCAGCGGTGCGTATTCGCTGAAATTGCCGTGCGCGCGGATGCGGCGGCGTAAGTCGCGGTCATCGCCATCACCGATGCCGATCTTGTGCGCGCGGCGGTGTGCAATGACGCGCACCGACAGCACCAGACAGAGAACCACCAGCACCGCGATGTAACTCACGGCCACGCCAAGCACCTGTCCTGTGCCGACACCGACGAGCTTGTCCATGTCACTCTCCTGATATTGCGACCTTTGCGCATCGTTGCGCCCGAAAAACGAATAGGGCTTTAGCGGGCATATCGCAATTGCCGCGCCAGCGCCTACATAGGTGAGGGCGCTGCAGCACACACTCGTGCACGCCGCCATCCAGATTGCTTCCCGCAGATTGCTTCTTGAAACGGAAAATCATGGCCGATCCTGCCGCTCTCGGGGCCACTGCCTCGACGCTCGTGTTTCTTGGTGCCGCCGTTGTCGCGGTGCCGCTTCTCCGGTTTGCCGGGCTTTCGGCGGTGCTTGGCTATCTGGCGGCGGGCGTGGTGATCGGGCCGTCTGGCCTCGGGCTGTTCCGGGAGCCAGAAACGCTCCGTTCGATCGCCGAACTCGGCATCGTGATGTTCCTGTTCGTGATCGGGCTCGAACTCAAACCCTCGAAGCTCTTGTCGATGCGGCGGGATATCATCGGCCTCGGTCTAGCGCAGGTCGTGGTGGCGATGGTGCCGCTGCTGATTCTGCTCAGGGCCGGCGGGTTGGCCGGGGCCGGGCTGATCGCAGTCGCTTTTGCCTTTGCGCTGTCGGCAACCGCGATCGCGCTGCAGGTGCTGGGCGAGCGTGGTGCGATGTCGACGGTCTATGGTCAGAAGAGTTTTGCGATCCTGCTGTTCCAGGACATGGCGATCGTGCCGTTCATCGCGGTGATGCCGTTGCTGGGCGGCCTGCCGGGGGCCGCTGCGGGCAGCAAGGCGGTAGCGCGGCATCTGCCGGAGATCGCGCTGGCGATCGGCGCGCTGATCGCGCTCATCCTGGCGGGGCGGTTCCTGCTCAACCCGTTCTTCCGCCTCCTTGCCCGCACCGATGCGCGCGAGGTGATGACCGCCGCCGCGCTTCTGGTGGTTTTGGGCTCTGCGGAGGCGATGCACCATGTCGGGCTCTCGGCCGCGCTCGGCGCGTTCATCGCCGGCCTGATGCTGGCGGAGAGCAACTTCCGGCACCAGCTCGAGGCGGATATCGAGCCGTTCCGCGGGTTGTTGCTCGGCCTCTTCTTCATGAGCGTCGGCATGGGGATCGACGCGAAAATCGTGCAGGAAAACCTCGGCCTGATTCTGGGGGGAGCGCTGCTGATCCTCGCGCACAAAGCGACGCTGAACTACCTGTTGTTGCGCGTGGCGAAGCTGGGCATCTCCGATGCGGCGCGGGCGGCCGTCCTGCTGGCGACCATCGGCGAGTTCGCATTCGTCATCGTGCCGCTGGCGGATAGCCTGGGGCTGGTGTCGGAGCGCCATGCCTCGATCCTGACAGCAATTGCCGCGCTGACGATGTTTTTCGGGCCGGTGCTGGTGAAGCTGCTCGAACCGTTCCTCGGCTGGCTTGAGAAGCGCAAAGCGAGCGACAATACGATCGAGGAAGACTTTAATGGTGCCGAGGGTGAGGTGCTCGTCATCGGGTTTGGCCGTTTCGGGCAGGTGGTGAACCAGATGTTTCTGGCGGCGGAAAAGAATGTGACGGTGATCGATCGCAACATCGACCGCATCCGCGCGGCCGGGAAATTCGGCTTCAAGGTGTATTACGGCGATGGCCGGCGGCTCGATGTGCTGCGCGCGGCGGGGGCGGAAAAGGCGGGGGTGATCGCCATCTGCGTCGATGATCGCGAGGCGGCCTCCACCATCGCCGAGATGGCGGTGCGCGCTTTCCCGCAGGCAAAGCTTTTTGTGCGGGCCTATGACCGTGTCCATGCGCTCGACCTGATGGAGCGCGGCGTAAAACTGCCGGTTCGCGAGACCTTCGATTCCGCCCTCGGGTTCGGTCGTGATGCGCTGATGGGCCTTGGTCTTTCCGAAGATGAAGCGGAGGACGTGCGGCTGGATGTCCGCAAGCGGGATATCCAGCGGCTCTATCGCCAGCGGGATGAGGGCATCCTCGGTGGCAGCGATCTGCTCCACGGGGCGACGATCACGCCGGAGCCACTGGTTGAACCCAAACGCAAAGGGCGCGATATATCGCTCAACCCGAATCCCTCTCACACCGGCGCCGTCGATCAGGACGGCGTGACGGGAGCCTCCTCATGAATGCGCCTGCGCGTCCGAACCCGCCGCCCGCCGGCGGAACACCACCCCGTTTCACGCAAGGCTCGACCATGCGTCACGTCATTGAAATGACCGTGACCGGGGCCATCGGCCTGATGGCGATCTTCGTCGTGGATTTCCTGTCGCTGTTCTATATCTCGCGCCTCGGCAACACGGAGCTGACCGCTGGTGTCGGCTATGCGGTTACGGTGCTCTATCTCGCGGTTTCCGCCAATATCGGCTCGATGATCGCGGGGATTGCCCTCGTTTCGCGGGCGATCGGCGCGGGCAACCGGGCGCTGGCCCGGCAGCGAGCCGCCAGTGCCGTCGCATTTGCTTGCCTGTTTGGTGCGGCTGTTTCCATCCTGTTGCTGGCCCTGCTGCCGTTTATCCTCGACAAGCTCGGCGCAAGCGGGGTGCCGAAGGATGTGGCGTCGCGCTTTTTGTGGATCACGCTGCCAGCGAATATCCTGATGTCCGCCGGCATGATGCTCTCCGGTTTCCTGCGCGCGGTAGGCGACCCACGCCGGGCGATGCAGGTGACGTTGTTCGGCGGTATCGTGACGGCGGCGATGGACCCGCTCCTCATTTTCGGGGCGGGCCTCGGCACGGATGGCGCTGCGATCGCGACCGTGATTTCGAGGGTTGTGTTTACGGCGGTTGGGCTTTCCAGCGTTGTTCGTGTCCACAAGCTTCTGCAATGGCCGCGCTGGCACGACATGAAACAGGATGCGAAGGCCTTCTTCGATATTGCCGTTCCGGCCATCCTGACCAACGTGGCGACGCCGGTCGGCGGGCTGTTCTTCATGCGTATCCTTGCGCCCTTCGGAGCTGAAGCCATTGCCGCGAACGCCATCCTCGACCGGTTGGTGCCACTGGCGTTCGGCGCGCTCTTCGCGCTTTCGGGCGCGATTGGTCCGATCCTGGGGCAGAATCTCGGCGCCGGCCTCTATGACCGGTTGCGGCAGGCGATGCGCGATGCGTTCATTTTCGGCGGCCTTTACGCACTGGCGGCCTGGGCGATCCTGATCGTGCTCAGGCACCAGATCACGGCGCTGTTCAGCGTTGGCGGCGCAACGGCGGAATACGTCGCGTTCTTCTGCCTCGTCGGTGGAATGGCCTGGGTTTTCATCGGCTTTGTCCTGATTGCGAATGCGGCCTTCAACAATCTCGGATTTCCCTTGTATTCGACCGCCTTCAACTGGGGGCGGGCGACGCTTGGCACCGTGCCGCTGGCATGGCTCGGGGCTTCGATGGCCGGTGTTCAGGGAGCGATCGTCGGGCTGATTGTCGGCAGCCTGGTCTTTGGCATCGCGGCTGTCTGGGTGGTGTTCCGGGCGATCGGCGAGGTCGAGGTGCGCGTCAAACTCAAGGCTGCGGCGGGGCAGGCACCGGCTTAACAAGTCGTTGCGGCTGTCCTGATCACCCGCTATCCTTTCCCGGATCGATTTTCGATCGAGACTGGAGGGGCGTTCGTGGTCAATCTCTTTGAAATCATGCAGGCAGCGCAGGGCGGCAACGCCTACAACACCCTTGCTCAGCAATTCGGGATTGGCACCGAGCAGGCCCAGAAGGCCGTGGAAGCCGTGCTGCCGGCGATGTCGATGGGGCTTCAGCAGCAGGCTGAGACCATGGAAGGCTGGCAGAAAATCCTGTCATCGCTCAGCCAGGGACAGAACAGCGCGCAGTTCTTCGATTCCGACGGCGATGGCATTCCAGACAATCTCGAGGATCAGGGACAGAACGCGCTCGGCGCAATGTTCGGTGCACCGCAGATTTCCGAGGCGGTTGCCACGCAGGCTGCGCAATTCGCGGGGCTTCCGGCCACCATGATGCAGCAGATGCTGCCGATGATCGCGACCATGGTGCTCGGCGGGTTGTTCAAGGGCGCCATGAACAATGGCCTTGGCGGCATTCTCGGTCAGATGATGCAGGGTGGACAGACCGGCGGCATGGGCAATCTCGGCAATATTTTCGGCGGTATGCTGGGGCAGGGCATGGCCCCGCAGGCGCAGTCCCCGGCGGGCGGGATGTTCGGGAATATCCTCGGCCAGATGATGGGTGGGCAGCAGGCTCAGCCGCAACCGCAGGCCGGTGGTCTTGGCGGTATGTTTGGCAATATCCTCGGGCAGATGATGGGCGGCGGTCGTCCGCAGCCTGCTCCTCCGCCGCCTGCACCCGATCCTGTGGCCTCGGGGCTCGATATGCTCAAGGGCATGTTCGAAACCGGCAAGGAGGTCCAGTCGACGCAGATGGACGCATTGCAGCAGATTTTTGGGCAGTTCACCCAGCGCAAGTAATCCCGGCGTGCACTTCATCACAACCGGGCCGTCAGCGCCGGTTTACATTGCATTTGAGTGATCGGGGCAACACCGGGTTTGCCCTGATCCTGCGGGTTCAACGTAAATGCTGTGTATTTCACGGATGCATAGAATTTTATATTTCACGTTTTGCGAATATAAGAACCTGAGCCGCTAGTCCCCTCCCTGTCAGGCAGAAAGCCTGGGCAATGGGGAACTGTAATGATCCAGAATGTTTCATCGACGGCGGCTTCGGCCGCTCTTGCGGCCGCGTCCAGGGTCGCCATCAAGCAGGCGGCACCGGTTGCTCCTGCGACCGCACAGAACACCGTCACCAGGAAAGCCGTCCCGGCGCTCTCCGAGCTGAACGCGCAGGCCTATCTGCAGCGTCAGGAAATCGGTGCGGCGCTCTATGACCGCTCGTTCACGCTGGGTGAAGGCGCGCGGATGCTCAAGCGTCAGGAAGCGATCGCCACCTATGCGGAGCAGATCCAGCTGCAGGAAGGCGGCCCGACCGCCCAGCAGCTGCGCAAGCTCGGCCGGATGCTGGATCGTGCCGAAGGGCGCATTCAGGCCCTGTCGAACAACGACAAGGGCGCCAATCTCTCGAGCCTCGAAGGCATCGACGGCAAGGAGCTGGACACGGTTCAGGATAATCTTGCAGCCCGCATCCAGCACGGTATCAAGGATGGTTCGCTCACCGCCCAGGAAGCAGCAGACCTTCTCGCCCGTCAGCAGGAAATCGGCGATGTCGAGGCCAAGCTGCGTGCCAGCGGCGGCAAGTTGACCGCCGGTGAACAGAAGCAGCTCCTCGACGAGTTGCGCAAAACCGCTGATGATATCAACCGCGCCCGCTCGAACGGGGTCGGCACCAACGTCGGCAGCTACAACTATGCCGCTGATGTCGACCGGCGCCAGGCTGATCTCATCAAGCAGCTCGAGCAGGGTGTGAAGCTCGGCAGCCTCACGGCAGACGAAGCGGCACAGGTTGTGGCTGAGTTCGACAAGGTGAACAAGCTTGAGGAAGTCGCCCTCGCCAATGGCCGGGTTGACTGGCGCGAGGCGACGGGCCTTTCGAGCGCCATGAACAGCGCCGAGATCAAGTTGTATGATCTTCAGCGCAACGCCGATGGTGTGAAGCTCGCCGATACGTTTGTCGATGTGAAATACGTCGATCAGCGTGAGGCCCAGCAGCTCGAGAGCATCACCCGCGGCCTCGATAACGGCGCGCTGACCAATGACGAAGGCATTGCCTTGCTGAAGGATCAGCAGTCGATCCAGTCGCTCGAGGACAAGCTCGTCAACGGCGGCCTGACCCGCGGCGAATATCTCCGTCTCCAGACCGAGATGAACGATTTCTCGCTGATGAATGCAGATCTCCAGAGCAATCGGGACCGGTTCACGGGTCTGGTGCCGCCGCCGGCCAACCCGGCCCCGACCCCGGCCAATCCGCCGGCTTCGGCCAACCCGCCTGCTTCGGGTGGAGTGACTACGCCGCCGGTCTCTGGTGGTGCGGGCACGCCCTCGACACCGGGAACCAGCACGCCGCCGGCATCGAATGCCAGCACACCGCCGGCGGCTTCCGGCACGACCCCGCCGGTCAAGGCCGAAGAGGCTTCCAAATCCGAAGAGGTTTCCAAGTCTGAAGAAGCTTCCAAGTCTGAAGAAGCTTCCAAGTCTGAAGAAGCTTCCAAGTCTGAAAAGCCGGTGAAGGCCGCTGAGCCGGTCGAAGCCAAGGGCGAAGTTGCCCCGGAAACGGTGATTCGTCTGCCGCGCGGCGAAGAAACCCGCAATCGCTTTGCCGAACTGATGACGGCGGCGATGCGGACCCTCACCGACGATGTCCGGGACCTGCATGGCAAGGCGCTCGATGCCGCAGCCGATCGCCGCAGTGAGGCCCAGAAGGCACAGGATAGCCGGAAATCGGACGACAAGCATGTCAGCCGTGAATCCGACCGTTCGGGCTGGGTCACGCTCGACAAGGGTCTTGAGTTCGGTGCTCGCAATGCGGAACACGAGGCCAAGCTTGGTGCCTATGTCTCGGCAGCCGCATCAACGGCCCCGCGCAGCGAACCGGCGATTGCCCGCAAGGTGGCCTGATTTTGTAACAGCAGGACCGGGCGCGTTTTTCGTGCCCGGTCCTTGCTCTTGCGACAGTTCCAGCGCCCGTTCCCCGGAACGGGCGCTTTTTTAGCGTTTGAGCACCAGAAAATTGCCGATGGCCACCAGACCAAGCCCGGCCAGCGCGAAAAATGTCAGCCGGTAGTTCTCGAACGCTGCCGAGATCAGAAGCGCAAACACCGGGAACAGCACGGTCGCGTAGCCGGCGCGTCCGGCGCCAACGCGGCCAAGCAGCGTCAGATAGGTCAGGAAGGCGATCACCGTGGAGATGATCGCGAGATAGACCATGCCGCCAAGATAGGGCCAGGTCCACTCAACCGTGAATTCCGCACGCTGCACGAGCGCCAGAAGCCCGGCCCAGAGCGTGCCGTAGAGCATGCCCCATGCCGCCGCGCCGATCACCGGGGTGCCGCGCTTCTGCATCCGGCTCGACACCATGTTGCCCATGCAGAAGCACAGCGTTCCGACGATACAGAATGCGAGTCCCTTGAATACGAGCGGACTGCCGCCCGAGCGTTCGATCTCCGGTTCGAACATCAGCGCGACACCGAGGAAACCGAGCAAGCCGCCGATCAGCACCTTTGACGAGGCCCGCTCACCAAAGAGCAGAAAGGCGAGGCCGAGGTTGATGACGGAAGCCAGCGAAAAGATCACCGAGAGCAACCCGGACGGCAGATAGGCTGCACCATGATAGAACAGGATAAAGTTGGTCGAGAAAATGCAGACGCCCATCAGGGCGCTGCCGATGTGCTCGCCGCGCGAGAGTGCCAGCCGGGCACCGGTTATCCTGGCCCAGATGAAGACAAAGGGCGCGGCCAGCAGAAAGCGGAAGAAGACCGAGACTTCCGGCGCGATCACCCCCGTCTGCGCTTTCAGGGCGATCCAGCTCGTGGACCACGCGATGATGACGGCGCTGAGCAGGCCAAGGTTGACAACATCGTCACGTTTCATCGGGCCGCCTGAATTCCGGTTGCTATCAAGACATGAAAAAGCCGGGCCCGAAGGCCCGGCTGGAGTCGATCGCCGGGTTTTGGCGCGTCAGGCGCAAAGAACCGGCTCGGCGGAGGGGAGATTGCCGAGCCGGCCCTTGCTCACCGCAACGGCACCGGCAGGCTTGGGGCCTGCAGGCATCGGGCGGTTCGCGCCATCCCGCCGGGTACGGGTTTCGTATCCGGCCGCGATCAGGGAAAGTGAATGGGTGGGATCCGTGTGGAAGGAGGTTGCCAAGGCCCCTCGAACATCGCTCCGGGTCAGACCGATGTCCTTGAGCGCCTGCTCGTCCCAGGTGAGAAGCTCTTTCGCAGCGCGACGGTTGGCCATGGCGGTTTGAATGCGGACAACACCCTTGGATCCAGCGATCAGGAGGGAGGTCAGAAAACCTGAGAAAATAGCCATGGTCCGTTCCTTTGAAAAAAGCCTCCGGTATCGGGGGCAGTCACTCCTTTCGAGTGCTTGTCTTATAGAAGATGGGCTTGCATTTCCAAAACGAATGTTTTTTATATATTCATCACAAATTGGAATGTTCGCTCTGAAAGGTTCACCAGCATGCTGCCCGTGCTCGACAATGATCACCTCCGGACGCTGATTGCGATCGCCGAAACCGGCTCCTTCACGCGCGCGGCGGAAATCGTCCACAAGACGCAGAGCGCGGTTTCCATGCAGATCCGGCGGCTGGAGGAGCGGTTGTCGCGCGAGATCTTCATGAAGGAAGGGCGCGCGGCCAAGCTCACCGAGGATGGCGAGCGCCTGCTCGACTACGCCTACCGGATGATCCGGCTGAACGATGAGGCGGTCGCCTCGTTCCGGCAGGACAAGCTGACGGGGCGCGTCAAGCTCGGCGTGCCCGACGATTACGCCGAGCGCTACCTGCCGCAGATTCTTGCGCGCTTCACCGCCTCGAACCCCGGCATCGAGGTGATGGTGGTCTGCGAGCCGACACCATGTCTCGTCGCCAATCTCGCAGCCTGCGAGATCGATATGGCGATCATCACCCATTCCGAGCGCCGCGCCGTGGGCGAGATCATCCGCGAGGAAAAGCTGCTGTGGGTGACCTCGCAGCGTCATTGCACGCATGAGCAGCGCCCGGTGCCACTGGCGCTGGGGCGCGATACCTGCAACTGGCGGCGGGCTGCGACAGCGGGCCTCAACCAGAACGGCATTCCGTTCCGTGTGCTCTATGTCAGCTGGAACTCAGCGGCCGTCGGGGCGGTCGTGCTTGCGGGCATGGCAGTGAGTGTGCTGCCGGAGAGCGCGATCCGCACCGGCATGCGCGTCCTGACGACGGAAGAAGGCTTTCCCGATCTGCCGATGGTGCAAATCGCGCTGCTCCGCAATCCGTCCGCGCGCGACCATGTCACCAACGCGCTGGCGGATCACATCGTCCAGAGCCTCGACAACCTTTCGTTTGATGCCCGCAACGCGATGCTGGCGGCGGAATAGGTTGGGCCCTTGTAGGCGCGTCCTTAGTAGGCCAGCGCCTCGAATACGGGTTTCACCGAACCCCGCCATTCGCCATGGAACAGCGCGAGGAGATCATCCGCCTGCGTCTTGCCGCGCAGGGTAAGGGCATCGAGCGGATCGAGGAAGCGCGTTTCGTCACGCCCCTGCGCATCGAGCCGGTGGCGGCGGGCAAGCCCGGCGCGGGAGATTGCGAGCATCTCGCGGGCGAGATCCTGCACGCTGCGGTCCCGGATGCGGGCCGTGAAGCCCTGCTTCGGCACGTCGTCGCGAAGCTGCTGCCGCTCGGCGGCGGTCCAGCTTTTCGCGAGGTCCCAGGCGGCATCGAGGCTGGCGGTATCGTAGAAAATCCCGGTCCAGAGCGCGGAGAGCGCCGTGATCATCGGGCGCGGACCGACATCGGCGCCGCGCATTTCGAGGTAGCGCTTGAGCCGGACCTCCGGGAAGATCGTCGAGAGATGGTTCGCCCAGTCCGATGTCGCGGCGAAGGCACCGGGCAGTCCTGGCAGTTTGCGCTCCAGCAGATCTCGGAAGGATTGGCCGGAAACATCGTGATAGGTATCGCCGCGCTTGACGAAATACATCGGCACATCCAGCGCATAATCGACGTAAGCCTCGAAGCCAAAGCCATCCTCGAAGGCGATGGGGAGCATGCCGGCGCGAGCATTGTCCGTATCGCGCCAGATCTCGGAGCGCATCGACCGGAAACCGTTCGGCTTGCCTTCGGTGAAGGGGGAATTGGCGAAGAGCGCGGTTGCGACAGGCTGAAGCGCGAGGCTTACCCGGAGCTTTCTGACCATGTCGGCTTCCGAGGCGAAGTCGAGGTTGACCTGCACCGTCGATGTCCGGAACATCATGTCGAGCCCGTAGGCGCCGACCTTCGGCATATAGGCACGCATGATGGTGTAGCGTGCTTTCGGCATCACCGGCGTTTCGGCGCGGGTCCAGACCGGCGACATGCCGAGCCCGAGAAAACGGATGCCAAGCGGATCGGCAACCTCCTTGACCTGCGCGAGATGCGCGGCGGTTTCCGAATCGGTTTCATGAAGGGTTTCGAGAGGTGCGCCCGAAAGCTCGAACTGGCCACCCGGCTCAAGGCTGATCGCCCCGCCGCCGGTGACATCGAAGAGACCGATCGGGTGGTCGCCTTCCATGATCGGCTCCCAGCCGAGCAGACCCTGCATGCCCTCCAGCAGCGCCCGGATGCCGCGCTTGCCCTCATAGGGGACAGGTGAATGATCCGCCGCATAGAACGGGAATTTCTCGTGCTCTGTTCCGATCCTGAACTGGCTTGCCGGCTTGCAGCCCTGCTCGAACCAGCCAATGAGCGCGTCGCGCCCTTCGATCGGGGTCAGATCAACCGTATCCCGCGCCATGAATTCCTCGGACAAATCAGGGCATTTTCACGCAGAGACTTGTAAAATCTCGCGCATGAAGATGCAAAAACACCAAAAACCCTCGAAAACACCAGATGAAATCCAAGGGAGCGACAGAAGGAGGGCGCGCGAAGCACCCCAGCGTTGTCCTGATGTATAGGTATCCGACCGAACTGCTACAATGGTGGCAGAGTTGAGAAAAATTCATGTCCGACTTGTGGCGGGCGCACGCCTTCACAGTGCTTGGTCTAGCCTCGCCAATCGCCGAGCGCGGTCTGGACCAATGCCATGGCGGCAACGCCGGCGGTATCCGCACGCAGGATGCGCGGGCCGAGGGCAAGTTGGCATACGCGGGGGTGCCTGAGGATTTCAGTGCGCTCCTCCGGCGTAAAACCGCCCTCGGGACCGATCAGAACGGCGATGCCGGTGAGCGTCGGGGCCGCATGCCCCGCCGCGATCAGCGCCGCATGGGGATCAGCGATTGAGGCATCCTCGTCGCAAAAGACCAGCAACGTATCAGGCTTCAGGCCGGTGAGGAAAGCAGTGAGCTTCATCTCTGGCTCGATGACGGGCACGCCGAGAATGCCACATTGCTCGGCGGCCTCGATCGCATTGGCGGCGAGGCGTTCCTCTTTCAGGCGGCTCACCTGCGTGCGGCGGGTGAGCACCGGCACAATGCGCCCGGCACCCATTTCCACCGCCTTCTGCACGACATAGTCGAGCCGCGCGGATTTGAGCGGCGCGAAGGCAAAGCGGATATGGCCCGGGGCCTCCTGGGGGCGCGTCTGTGTCTCCGGCAGCAGCACGACGCTCTTGCGGGTCGGCTTTTTCAGCAGCGCGGACCATTCGCCGTCCCGCCCGTTGAAAACGAGCAGCTTTGCACCTTCCTCCATCCTGAGAACATGGATGAGGTAGTTCTGCTGCCCCGGATCAAGCGGCACGATGGCCCCGGCAGAAAGATCGCTGGCAACATGAAGGCGGTGGGTGGCGAAATCGTAACGGGCCATGGCGTCCAGGGGGATGACGGTAAAAAACGGGGTGGCTTGCATAAAATTCGTCGAACCGCGCATCAATATGCGATAATTCCCAAAAATCGCCTTGATTTTTTGTGCTGGATGTCAATCGATCTCCTGCCATTCCACCACACTGGTTTCCCGGCGGTTGCCGGGGAGCAAGAGGACTGTTTCCCGATGAAAAAGCTGTTGCTTGGTTTCGCCCTTCTCCCCGGTCTTGTCGGGCTTTGCGCCACCGAGGCGAGCGCGCTGACGCCTGCGTGCCAGGCTGAACTCGACAAATACGGCGGCGTGCGGCTGACGATCATCCAGCGCATCAATGCCTTCCAGAAGAAGAAGCCGACCGCGCAAGCTGCTTGCAACATCTTCAACGAACTCGTGAAATCCGAAGCCGAAATGCTGAAATGGATGGAAGACAATCAGGCCTGGTGCCAGCTGCCCGAGCCCTTCGTCGAGGATTTCAAGAAGGGCACGCAGCAGGGCGTCAAGGTGCGCGGGCAGATTTGCACCGCCGCCAAGCGTCAGGCACAGGGCGCGCAGGAAGCCGCACCACGCGGGCCCCGCGTCGGCGGCGGCGTGACATTGCCCAAGGGCGCTCTGTGAGCCCTGAGAACCGCGGGGCGGTAGCGGGTGCCACGCCCGATGCCGTGCCGCAAAGCCTCGTCGAACATCTCCCCCCCGCCGCCAGACCTTACGCCCGCATGGCGCGGCTTGACCGGCCGATCGGCTGGTGGCTGCTCTTGCTGCCATGCTGGTGGAGCGAGGCGCTCGCCGCGCGGATTGCGGGGCATTGGCCGTCGCTCGCAACGTTGATCCTGTTTCTGATCGGCGCGATCGCGATGCGCGGTGCTGGCTCGACCTGGAACGACATCTCGGACCGCGATCTCGATGGACAAGTGGCGCGGACGCAGGCCCGGCCGCTTCCCTCCGGCCAGATCAGCGTGAAGCAGGCCTTCGTGTTTCTGGCGCTTCAGGGGGCGATCGGCCTCGTGGTGCTCTTGCAGTTCAACCGGTTCAGCATGGTGATGGGCTTCCTCAGCCTCCTGCCGGTGGTCGTCTATCCCTTCATGAAGCGCTTCACGAACCATCCGCAGCTGGTGCTGGGACTGGCGTTCGCCTGGGGCGCGCTGATGGGGTTTGCAACGCATCTCGGGACGGTGCCGCTCGCCGGATATCTCCTTTACGCCGGCGCGATCGCCTGGGTGGTTGGCTACGACACGATCTATGCGCTGCAGGATATCGAGGACGATGCGATCGTCGGCATCGGCTCGACCGCGCGGGCCTATGGCGAGCATGTGCGACTGTTCATCGCTGTGATGTTCGGGCTGACGCTCGCGCTGATCGGCTCGGCGATGGGGATCATCGGTATCGGCCCTGCGGGTTGGATCGGGTTTGCCGCGTTTGCGGCGCATCTTGGCTGGCAGGTTCGGGCCGTGAAGCGCGATGACGCGGGTGTTGCCCTGCGCCTCTTCCGTTCCAACCGTGATGCGGGGTTGTTGTTATTCGCGGGCTTTGCGCTCGATGCGGTTCTCGCCGCCGCCTGAGGCGGCAGGCGCGATCTCACCTCAGGGCCGTGTCCGACGCGTCGGCTGCGCCTGCGCAGCGAAGGGCACAAGCGGTGCCCGCCGCCGCGCCAGAAAGCGCGGGCGTCGCCCCGAGAGGGCGGAGCCATGGCGGCGGGCGTAGACCCGTTCCCCGGTCAGCGGTGCGATGGGGGTCATCGCGCCGGAAACATCCCGGAGGAACAGCGGCAGGTTGAGATCGCGCCCGAGGCCACGCCAGAGAGCGATGATATCCCATGGCTCGCAGACGACGTGCAGCGGCTCGGAGAGCGAGCTATCCAGTCCCAGCAGGCGAATGGTCGCAAAATGGAAACCGCCCTTGCTGGCTTCCGTCGACAGCACCAGCCCGCGTGCCCCGGCGACCGACACGGGGAAGCGTGCGCGGTTGTCGTTGGCATAGAAGGCTGCAAGGTCACCCGGACCGGGCCGCACGAGGCCGCCCGGTCCATCGGTGTGATGGCTCGTCTTCATGTTTAACGCCTGTCCCTGTCGGAGAATTCTTTTGTCCCCCGATCATGGAAGGAGGCTAACGCCCGGCCTTGCCAAAAACCCCTAAAAAGCTCGGTTAAGGTGCGCTAACCATCGGATTTTGACGGATTTCACCGAATCGTCCTTCACGAAAGGTAACCGCAGGGCATCCGTTGGCAGGCTTGACGCTGCCTTGCCCGCACGCCAGAACCGCTGCACGCTCCCCTCAAGGAACCCCGTGACGATGGTCGTCCTGCCCGCTGAAAAGCCGCTGCTCCTGATCCGCCTGTGCGCGCCGCGCGGCTTCTGCGCCGGCGTTGTCCGCGCGATCGATGCGGTGGAGGAGGCGCTCAGGAAATACGGTGCGCCGGTCTATGTCCGGCATGAGATCGTCCATAACCGCTACGTTGTCGAAGGGTTGAAGCGCAAGGGCGCGATCTTCGTCGACGAGCTCTCGGAAATCCCCCAGACCGATGCGCCGGTGATTTTCTCCGCGCATGGCGTGCCGAAATCCGTGCCGGCGGATGCTGAAGCGCGACGCTTCTTCGCGATTGACGCGACGTGCCCGCTCGTCACCAAAGTGCACCGCGAAGCCGAAATCCACCACAAGCGCGGGCGGCAGGTCATCCTTGTCGGGCACGAGGGTCACCCGGAGGTCGTCGGCACCATGGGCCAACTGCCTGATGGCGCAGTGACGCTCGTCGAAACGGTCGCGGATGTCGCAAGCCTCACCTTCCCGGCCGGAACGGCGCTTGCGTTCGTGACGCAGACGACGCTCTCCGTCGATGATACCGAGGCGGTGATCGCGGCGCTGAAGGCTCGGTTTCCGGCGATTGCCGCGCCGCATAAGGAAGATATCTGCTACGCCACGACCAACCGGCAGGAGGCGGTCAAGCGCGTCGCGCCGGATGTTGACGCGATGATTGTAGTGGGCTCGCCCAATTCCTCGAATTCGCAGCGCCTGCGCGAGGTGGCGGAACGTTCCGGCTGCGCGAAAGCCCGGCTGGTGCTGCGTGCGGAGGATATCGACTGGGCGCTGTTCGGGGACATCCGCTCGCTCGGCATTACCGCCGGTGCTTCGGCCCCGGAAGTGCTGGTCGAGGAGATCATCGATGCCTTCGCGACGCGCTACCGCGTCGAGGTCGAAACGGTCTCGACGGCGGACGAAAGCGTGTTTTTCCCGCTTCCCAAGACACTCAGGCCGGAAGGCGCGTAAATCGGTAACACGCACCGCGTCATGCCCGCCCTTGGGGGCGGGTATCCACGACTTGCCTGCTTCAGAATTCACGAAGTCATGGATGGCCGGGCTAAACCCGGCCATGACGGGCAGTGCCTGAGATGTCTATCGGGCTACAAATTCAAGAGCAGCGCGACGCCGGCCACAATCAGCACGAGACCAAGGCCCTCGCGCGCACTCGGTTTTTCCGAGAAGAGCTTGCCGGAAACAACGCGGGCAAAAAGCACCTCGACCAGCGCCAGCGTGCGAACCTTCGCCGCCGGGGCGAGCGCAAAACCGAGAAACCAGAACTGCGAGGCAAAGGCACCCATGAAGCCTGCCAGCAGCGAGGGCCGCCACAGCCTGAGGATCGAGGCGAGCACAGCGCGATTGGTCACGGCCAGATAGAGCGACAGCGAAATCGACTGGAACAACAGCCCCAGTGCCAGAATGGTCGAGGCGCGGATACCGAAGCCGCCCGTCGGCAGGGCATGGATCGCGGCGCGAAAGCCGATGGCGGAGATCGCGAACATCGCGGCGGAGGCGAGGCCGAGCGCGAGCGCGGGCAAGGACCAGTCCTTCATCCCCTCTTTCGGCCATGCCGTCATCAGCACCCCGGCGGTGGCGATGAGGATGGCCAGCGCCACGCCGAACGAGAGCACTTCATTGAGAAAGATCAATCCAAAAATGGCCACCAGAACCGGTTCGGTTTTCGTGTAGGCTGTGGTGACGACGAAGGACTTCGACTTCATCGTCGCGAGCATCAACCCGGTCGCGCCGATCTGCGCCAGCGCGGCGATTGCCACCGGCGGCAGCACGGAGAGGGCAACGGGCGGGATGGTATCGCCCGTCAATCCCGCCATCAGCCCGAGGAAGAGCACGGCAAAGGGAAAGCCGAACAGGAAGCGCACGTGCGTTGCGCCGACGACACCGAGTTTTGCCGTCAGATCGCGCTGGAGGGCGTTGCGCATCGTTTGCGATGCCGCAGCAATCACCGTAAACAGGGCCCAGAGCATGAACGATCGAACCCCGCCGGGCCATTGTTGTTTGACGACACGTGATGACGAGGCGTATCACCGCGTTTGCGCCGCTGTCACGTCAAAAGTGCTGGTCGTGCATCGCACGTCGGGCACATGGAGGGGGAAGTCATGGCTGTCTATACCGATGTCAGCGCCGAGGATCTGACGGAATTCCTCAAGGGCTACGATCTCGGCCCGCTGCTGTCGTTCAAGGGCATTGCCGAAGGCGTCGAGAACTCGAATTTCCTGATCGAGACGGGCAGCGGGCGCTATATCCTCACGCTCTACGAGAAGCGCGTGAAGAAGGATGATCTGCCGTTTTTTCTGGGGCTGATGGGGCATCTGGCGGACCGCGGCATCAATTGCCCGCTCCCGGTCAAGGGGCATGACGGCAAGGCGCTGCGCACTCTGGCCGGGCGGCCGGCGGCGATCGTCACCTTTCTGGAGGGCGTGTCCTACCGCCGTCCCACGGCCACCCACTGCGGGGCATTGGGCACGACGCTCGCAGCGCTGCACGAGGCCGGCAAGGGCTTCACGCTTGCGCGCGAGAATGCGCTTTCCGTTGCCGGCTGGCGACCGCTGGCCGAACAGGCCGGCGAGCGTGCCGATGATGTCGCGCCAGGACTGACCATCGCGATCCGCAACGAATTGGCAGATCTCGAAACGCATTGGCCGCGCTCCCTGCCGGCGGGCGTGATCCATGCCGATCTCTTTCCGAACAACACCTTGTTTGTTGGCGACCAGCTTTCCGGCGTCATCGATTTCTATTTCGCAGCGAATGATGCCTATGCCTACGATCTCGCGATCTGCCTCAACGCCTGGTGCTTCGAGAGCGACTATTCCTTCAACATGACGAAGGGGCGGGCGCTTATCGCAGGTTATCGCGCCAAGCGCGCACTGAACCGTGTCGAGATCGATGCCCTGCCGATCCTGTGCCGGGGTGCAGCCCTGCGCTTCCTGCTGACGCGGCTCGTCGACTGGCTGAATGTGCCGCACGGCGCGCTCGTGCGCCCGCTCGATCCCATGGAATACTGGAAGAAGCTGCGCTTCCACCAATCCGTGGCCTCTGCAACCGCCTACGGGCTGGTGGAATAGGCATCATGACACCAACAGCCATCGGCGCTGGCCGCTGGCTGTTGCAAGCGCGACGGCGCGCCCGAACTTATGCGAGGAACGCCCTTGCATTGCTCCGTTCACATGCAAGGGCCGAAATAGAGAATGGCTGAAACGTCGAACACCGTTCAAATCTGGACCGATGGCGCGTGCTCCGGCAATCCCGGCCCCGGCGGCTGGGGTGCGATCCTGCGCTTTGGTGACACCACGCGCGAGCTCTCCGGTGCGGAGCGGGATACCACCAACAACCGCATGGAGCTGCAGGGCGCTATCGCCGCGCTTGACGCGCTGAAGCGGCCGTGCCGCGTTGTCCTCACCACGGACAGCCAATACGTCAAGGGCGGCATCACCGGCTGGATTCACGGCTGGAAGCGTAACGGCTGGAAGACCGCTGACAAGAAGCCGGTCAAGAACATCGACCTCTGGCAGGCGCTGGATGCGGCGGTTCAGCGCCACGAGATCGAGTGGAAATGGGTCAAGGGCCACGCCGGCCACGCGATGAACGAGCGCGCGGACGAGCTTGCCCGCGCGGCCATTGCCGAGATGCGTGCCAGATCAGCCTGAAGGCCAGATCGGCACGCCAAGAATCAAAAGTCGGGAATCAAAAGTCGGGAATCAAAAGTCGGGAATCAAAAGCTGGGAATCAGAGCTGGCAGATCAGCGTTTCCGCCGAGGAGAGTTCGGCCTTGCCCGGCGCTTCCTCGATGTTGATCTTCTTGACCACACCATCCTCGACCAGCATCGAGAAGCGGCGGCAGCGCGTGCCGAGGCCCGCAACCGATAGATCGACATCGAGGCCGGCGGCCTTGGCGAATTCGGCGTTGCCATCGGCGAGGAAGGTCAGCACGCCTTCGCCGCCGGTTTCCTTGGCCCACATCGCCATCACGAAGGGGTCGTTGACGGCAACAACGGCAATGCCGGCAATGCCCTTGCCCTTGAAGGCCTCCGCTTCTTTCAGGAAGCCGGGCAGATGCGTCTTGTGGCAGGTCGGCGTGAAGGCGCCGGGCACACCGAAGAGCACCATGGTCTTGCCGCCGAAGACTTCGGCGGTTGTGACGGGTTTGGGTCCGGTGTCGGTCATCGTCCGGAAGGTGACATCCGGAAGGCGTTCTCCGCGGGCGATCGGCATGGTGTGTTCCTGCGCTTGTGAGGTCTTCGCCTGATGCGAAGTTCCCTTCATTTAGGGCGGAGTGCGCGCCACGTCGAGATCGATCATGCGCTCATAGGCGGCACCGGGCCTGCCATAGGTCAGTCGCACCGGGCCGAAGAGGCCACCGCTGCCCGGCGCGGCCTGTCCTGTGATGGTGATTTTCGCAAAACCGGGGCCATCGGCGGCGACCCCGGTCACCTCAAGAAAGCCCTTTGCCTCCGGGAAGGCCGCAAACTCCCCGATGGCTCCGTGATAGGGCAGGCGCAGCGCCCAGACCGGCGGATCAGCCGGCTGCTGGCGGGTGATCTCCGGCGTGGGGGCGGCATCGGCGGCAAGCTCCGTGGGCAAGGTGAGCGCGGCGCGGTCAAGGATGTCGGCGTCTTTGCCGGAGAGGCGTTCGGCCTTTGCGGGGTCAAACTGCACCTCGCCGCTGAGGGGGATGCACATGGTGCCGCATACGGCGAAATCGAGCTTGAGGTGGAGCATGAAGGCTCCGTCAATCCTGCGGCCAGCAATCGGAAAAGCCACTGCGTGTTTGTAGCCCCAGGCCTTGCCGCCCGCGCCGTCATCGAACACCGAGGGGAAGGGGTAGCGCGCCTCGATGGCTTCCATGCCTGTCGATTGCGTAAAATCGAACATCGGCGGCACGCCGGAATCGCCGGCTGTGCGCCAGTAGGTCTTGAAGCCATCCGCGAGCTGGATTTCGAGGGCGGCGACGAGCGGTCTGATCTTCGGATCAAGCTGCGCGGCTACCAGCCGCACCCTTGCCTCGCGGAAATCGAGCCAGGGCGACGCCAGGACATCCTGTGCGGACGCGGGACCGCACAAGCCGGTGATGGTCAAGGCGAGAGCCGGAAGGGTTACGTGCTTCATGGGGCCATCATGCCGCATGAGCCGTTCAAAACCGATGAACAATCGCGTGAGCACGGCGCGACATCGACGATGGCACCTCGAACGGGCGCACGAGAGGCTGTGAATAAATTCCTTTTACATCAGCTTGCGGCCTGATGCGCCGGATTGCCTCTTGGCAAGCCGGGTTTCGCTTGTAATTCTTGGGCATGGATATCGACAGCCTTCGCCGCGCCGCCAAGCCCGGATTTCTGGACGGGCAGATGCTCATCGCCATGCCGGGCATGGCGGATGAACGGTTTGCTCGCACCGTGCTGTATCTGTGCGCGCATTCGTCGGAAGGTGCGATGGGCCTTGTCGTCAACAAGCGCGCCCGCAACATCGACTTTCCCGATCTGCTGGTCCAGCTCGAGATCATCGAGAAGGACGAGGCGCCCCATTTGCCGGAGCGCGTCGGCAAGATCGGCGTCGTCAAGGGCGGGCCGATGGAAACCGCGCGTGGCTTCGTGCTGCATTCGACTGACGTCGTGATCGGCGCATCGACCTTGCCGATTGCCGGGACGATCGGTCTGACGATCACGCTCGACATGCTGCGGGCGATCGCGCGCGGGGAGGGGCCGGCGAACGCGGTCCTTGCCCTCGGCTATGCCAGCTGGGGCGCCGGGCAGCTCGAGCACGAGATCCGGGAAAACACCTGGCTGCACGGCCCGCTCGATGCTGATCTCATCTTCGGGGACGATCATGAGACCAAATATGACCGGGCGCTGAAGACGCTGGGGATTGACCCCGCCTTCCTGTCGCAGGATGCCGGGCGCGCCTGAAATCAGGGATTGATGCCGATCAGCTTGCGCGTCTGCTCGATGTTGATCGACGGGCCGAAGACGTAGCCTTGCGCGAACTCGCAGCCAAGCTGGAACAGCTCGACCGTATCGGCTTCCGATTCCGCCCCTTCGGCGACGATGCTCATGCCGAGATCATGCGCGAGGCCGACGATGGACCGCAGGATGAGCGGCCGCTTGCCGGTGTCATCGTGGCGGACGAAGCTCTGGTCGATTTTCAGCGTATCGAACGGGAAACGCTGCAAATACGACAGCGACGAGAATCCGGTGCCGAAATCGTCGAGCGCGAGGCCCGCCCCGAGATCGCGGATTTTCTGCAGGATCTGAGCGGCGTATTCCGGGTTTTCCATCACCAGGGTTTCGGTGATTTCAAGCTTGAGCGAACCCGGTTGCACGGGGTAGCGGATCAGCACGTTCTTCACGTCGGCGAGAAGATCGTTGCGGATGAGCTGGCGGCTCGACACATTGACGGAGGCGAATATCGGCGGATCGACAACGAGGTTCTGCTGCCAGAGCAGCAATTCGCGCGCGGTTGTTTCCAGCACGAACATGCCGAGTTCGACAATGAGCCCGGTTTCCTCGGCAATCGAGATGAACTCCGACGGCGGCAGCCGGCCAAGACGCGGATGGTTCCAGCGCACCAGCGCCTCGAAGCCCGCGATCGAGCGATCCTCCAGCCGGACGATAGGCTGGAACTGCACCTCAAGCTCCTTGCGCTCGAGCGCCTTGCGCAAGTCCGCCGCCAGCGACAGCTTGTCCTGCGGCGCAGAGCGCATCGACGCCCGGTACACCTCGATACGGTCACGTCCGGTGCGCTTGGCGTGGATCGCGGCCAGTTCGGCGTTGCGGACGAAGGCTTCGCGATCCACCATCGTCGCATCGTCGACGAAAGCGATGCCGACCGAGCCGGTCAGGTAAATTTGCCGCTCGCCATGGGTGATCGGGGTCGAGACCGCCCGGCGCACGAGGTCCGCCAGCGCCATGATGCGTTGCGGGTCTTGCTCGGAGGCGATGACAAGGCCGAAACTGTCACCGGTGAGGCGCGAGAGCGTATCGCCGGAGCGGACGATGCGCGCCAGCCGCCGCGCAATCGTCAACAGCACCATGTCGCCGGCATTGAAGCCGATCTGCTCGTTGATTTGCTTGAAACGGTCGACGTCGACCACCACCAGACTCGGCTTCGGGGCCTTCGGCCCGCCGTTCTTGGTGTTGACGAGGGCCGATTCCAGCCTGTCGAGCAGCAGCCGCCGGTTTGGCAGGCCGGTCAGATGGTCGTGGATGGCGTCATGCAGCAGCCGGTCCTGCGCGAGGTGGATCGAGGTCACATCCGAGAGTGTGCCGACAACCCGCACGACCTCGCCCTCGCGGTTGACGACCGGCCGGGCCTTGAGCCGGTACCAGACGATCGAGCCGTCACGCGCAACGAGGCGCAGGTCCTGCGCGATGCGGCCGCGCCGCTGCTCGACGAGCGCGCTCAGGATGGTGCGATACCGGTCCCGGTCGACGTGGTGGATGATGTCGAGCAACGCCGAAGCCCGCCCCTCCAGCTCGCCGCGCTCAAGCCCCAGGTGAGCTTCCAGATCAGGGCTGACGTGGAGATGATCGTCGTTCACGTCCCAGTCGAAGACGAGATCGCCGCCGCCAACAAAAGCCAGCGCCTTGCGCTCGGCATCCGGCACCGCTCCGGTGGCAACCGAAGAGGAGGTGAAGACATTCTGCATCACCGTAAAGCCGATCAGCAGCACGATGAGCACGAGGCCGCCGAGCAGGGCCGGGGTCGCGATATCGTTCGAGATCTGCCCGTTGACGACGAGCCCCGCCGCTGCAACCCAGATGAGCAGCATGAACCAGGTCGGCACCAGCATGGTTGCGCGGTCGTAGCGGTGCAGGGCCAGAAACACGACGAGTACGAAGCCGATCACCGCGATCGCGGCGATGGAAATCCGCGCGATGCCCGACGCCACCGCCGGATCGATCGAGGAGAGCGCGATCAGCGCCGCCAGCAGCCCGAGCCACACGAGCGTGATATGCGCATAGCGCGCGTGCCAGCGGTTGAGATTGAGGTAGGCGAACAGGAACACCAGCAAGGTGCCGCCGAGCACTGCTTCCGCGCCGGCGCGATAGATGTTCTCGATCTCGGGCCGGAGCCCGAAAAACCGGCCGACAAAGCCGAAATCGATGCCGAGATAGACCAGCACCGCCCAGGCGAGCGCCGCCGAGGCCGGGAAGATCAGCGCGGCGCGCAAGGCGAGCACGATGGTGAGGAAGATCGCCAGCAACGCCGAAATCCCGGTGACGATGCCGCGATAGAGGGTCAGTGAATTCAGCTTGTCCTTGTAGGAATCCGGGTCCCACAGCGTCAGCTCCGGCAGGCGGTTGCCGCGCAACTCCGCCACGAAGGTGACGACCGAGCCGGGTTCGAGCGTGATGAGGAAGATATCGGCTTCCGCCGCTTCCTCGCGCTCGGGCTTGTAGCCATGGCTTGCGGTGATCGCCTCGATGCGCGAGGAGGCAAGATCGGGCCAGAACACGCCGGAGCCCGCGAGCTTGAAGCGCGGCGCGACCAGCATGCGCTCGATCTGCTCGTTCGATTCATTGGCGAGCGCGAAGGCGATCCAGCGCGGGCGCGAGCCCGGTTCACGCGCCTGAACCTCGATGCGGCGAACAATGCCGTTGGCGTCGCGTGCGGTCTGGATTTCGATGCGGTCATCGCGCGATTGCTGCGATTGGGTCACCGGCAACAAGTCGATTGCATCCGCCTGCGGCACGACGCGCACCGCCTCCAGCGCCAGCGCCGGCAGGGCAGCAGCCAGTATCAGCATGGCCAGCGCCCCGAACACACGACGCAGGACCGCCGCGAAGGCGGCGGCGCCTGATGCGTCGAAAGCTCGGGTGACGGAAGACAAAGCAAAATCCATGGCTGAGCAGTAGCGGGCAGGCACGAACGGGGCAAGCTTGGAGATGTGCACCCCGTTCCCCGTCCCCGGCTAAAGCGGAGTGATATCAGATTTCAGAAGCGCGAACGTGATGTGATCGCGCCGGGCGCCGGCGATGGAAAGATAGCCCCGCGCGAACCCCTCACGCCGGAATCCGGCTTTTTCAAGAACCCGGATCGAAGCTGCGTTTTCCGGCAGGCACGCGGCCTCGATCCGCTCCAGCGCGAGGAGGCCGAAGGCATGGCGGCAAAGCGCCGGGACCGCCTCGGACATCAGGCCCTGACCAGCGTAAGGCGCGCCCATCCAGTAGCCGAGCGAGGCGCTCATCGCTGCGCGGCGGCGGATATTCGCCAGCGTCAGCCCGCCCAGGATGGTGCCGTTGGCCCTCTCGACGAGAAAGAACGGGTAGGCGCTGTCCGCCCGCATTTCGTGCTCGTAGCGGTCCATTCGGCGGTTGAAGGCCGCTTTTGTCAAATCATCGACGGGCCAGACCGGCTCCCAGGGCTGCAAAAAGGCGCGGGATCGCTCGCGGATATCCGCCCAGGCGGCGAAATCATCGCGCCGTGGAAAGCGCAGGCGCAGCGCGCCGACGTCGCAGATCAGCATCTCCGGGCGGAGGCCGCTTGAAAAGGCTGAGAACAGCCGCAACACGGCTCAGACACCCTTGTTGGGGAAGGATTTGCCGACGGGTGATGTGCCAGCATGCGCGCGGATGTAGGTTTCGAGCGCTTCAAGGTCGTTGGCGACAGGCTCCATGCGCTCCTTGTCGGTCATCAGATGCGCAAGCCGTGCCGGCAGCGGCGCCTTGATGCCGGCGATGTCGCGCATGGCATCGGGGAATTTCGCCGGGGCTGCCGTTGCCAGCACGACGACCGGCAGGGCCGGATCAAGCCCCGCCTTTTCAGCCGCGACAATCCCCGTCGCGGTGTGCGGATCGGGCGTGTAGGCCGCGCGTTCCCGCGTCTGCCGGATCGCGTCGCCGACCTCGATTTCACTGGCGCGATAGGCGCGGAATTCGGCACGAATGGCGTCGAGCACTTTTTGTGGCAGCGTGAACGCGCCGGACTGCTTGAGCCCCGCCATCATCCGCTGGACAGCCCCGGCATCACGGCCGGACGCCTCGAACAGCAACCGCTCGAAATTCGAGGAAATCTGGATATCCATCGAGGGCGAGGAGGTCGCCTCCACCCCCGCCATCTCATAGCGGCCGGTGGCCAGCGTGCGGGCGAGAATGTCGTTCGAGTTGGTCGCGATCACCAGTGTCTCGATCGGAAGGCCCATCTTCTTGGCGACATAGCCGGCGAAAATATCCCCGAAATTCCCGGTAGGAACCGAGAAGGCGATCTTGCGATGCGGCGCGCCCAGCGCGACGGCCGCGACGAAATAATACGTCACCTGCGCAACAATCCGGGCCCAGTTGATCGAATTGACGCCGGAAAGGCGCATCTCGTCGCGGAAGGAAAGGTGGTTGAAGAGGCCCTTCACGAGGTTCTGGCAATCGTCGAACGTGCCGGGAATGGTGATGGCATGGATGTGCTTCTCGGTTGGTGTCGTCATCATCCGGCGTTGCACGTCGGAAACGCGGCCTTCCGGGAAGAGGATGAAGACATCCGAACGCTTCGACGCGCGAAAAGCCTCGATGGCCGCGCCGCCGGTATCGCCCGAAGTGGCACCGACGATGGTCGCGCGCGCGCCCTTGCGCTCCAGCGCGTGGTCCATCAGCCGCGCGAGCAGCTGCATCGCGACGTCCTTGAACGCGAGCGTCGGGCCGTGGAACAGTTCCAGTACGAAGCGGTTCGGCCCAATCTGCTGCAAGGGCGTCACGGCATCGTGCGCGAAGCTGGCGTAGGCTGCTTTCGTCGCCTCGGCGAGAACGGCATCAGGGATTGCGCCGCCGGTGAAGCGGCGGATCACATCGAAGGCAACCGCGTGAAACGGCTGGCCGGCATAGGCGGCGATCTCGGCCGCACTGATCTGAGGCCAGCTTTCCGGCAGATAAAGCCCCCCGTCGCGGGCAAGGCCGGCGAGCAGGCAATCGGCGAAATCGAGGGTTGGGGCCTCGCCCCTTGTCGAGATGTAACGCATCGTTTGTTCGATACCCAATTCTGTCCGGCTTGTCAGCGCGGTGCGGCGTCTCTTTTCCGCCGTGTGACGAGAAAAACACCCATGATCACGACATTGGTCAGCGCCAACGCCCACCAGGTCAATGCGTATTCAAAGTGATTGTTCTGGATCGTCTTCAGGAAATCCCGGACCTCGATGCCAAAAGGCGGTGCAGCCTCCTTGGGATCGGCCTGCCGGTCGATGAACCGGGCGTAGCGGGCGGGCGCTGGCTGATCTGCGCCGAACAACCCGGCTGCAACGGCCATTTCCTCGATGGTGCGGAAGAAATACACCCCGCGCGCAGGGTCATTTCCCGGCTGGAGGAAGCTCGCCTTCTCGCTGGGCCGGAGAAAACCCGTCAGGGTCACCGGCTCGTCCGGGCGTTCGAAGGCGGGAATTTTGCCGTCGGGCGGGGTCGGCACGAAGCCGCGGTTGACATAGACGGTCGTCAGGACACAGCGCTCATCCGCCGCGCAATTGCGCGTGACAAACGGCGTCATCACGACAACGCCGAAGCTTCCTGCCGGCGGTGCCCGGCCCTCGGCATCCCGCGCACCCGGCTTGGGGTCGGGGCGGGACGAGCGGACATAGGCGGTCCTGTCGTGGAGATAGCGGCCAGTGAGGACAACACGGTCCCAGAGTTTCGCCTCCGCGAGTTGCCTTGGTGCCTTCTGCGCTGCCTCCGCGATTGCGGCAATGAACGCGTGTTTCTCCGCCCGGCGGTTCCACTGCCAGAACCCGAGGCCGGCCTGAAACAGCGTGATGGCGGCAATGAAGCCGATGAAGGCCTTTGTCTTGAGCGACATGCCTGCTTCCAAACTCTCAGTGCCGGCTCTGCTCGGCCTTGTTGCGATATTGCAGCCCGATCATCACCCCCTTGAGCGGCCGGAGCATGCCGAGGCAGACGATCAATGTGAGCGGCAGGAAGATCACGAGGTGTACCCAGATCGGCGGCTCGTAGTTCACCTCGGTCCAGAGCAGCAGGCCGACGATGATGAACCCGGCGATCAGGATCACGAAGACGGCAGGGCCATCCCCGGAATCGGCGAATTTGTAGTCGAGCCCGCACGCACGGCACGAGGGGGCGGTGGTCAGGAAGCCGTCGAACAGCTTGCCTTCGCCGCAGCGCGGACAACGGCCGGACAGTCCGGCGGACACGGCATCCGCCTCCGGGCCGTCATAGGGCCTGTCATTGTCGTTGCTCATGCGCGCCTCCCGAGGGAACACAACAGGGATCGAAACGAAAAAGGGCGGCAAACGCCGCCCTTGATCATACCGCTGGTGGCATTCAGTGGCCTGCGACTGCCGCGGCGCCCCAGTTGGAGCCCCAGACGTAGATCGCGGCAAAGAGGAAGAGCCAGACCACGTCAACGAAGTGCCAGTACCAGGCCGCGAACTCGAAACCGAGATGCTGCTTGGGCGTAAAGTGGCCCTTGTAGGCGCGGATCAGGCAGATCGCGAGGAAGATCGTGCCCACGAGAACGTGGAAGCCGTGGAACCCCGTCGCCATGAAGAAGGTCGCGCCATAGATATGGCCCGAGAACTTGAAGGCCGCATGGCTATATTCATAGGCCTGCACGCAGGTGAACAGCGCACCGAGCAGAACCGTGATCCAGAGCGCCTTCTTCACGCCGTCGCGGTCATCGTGCAGCAGGGCATGGTGCGCCCAGGTGACCGTGGTACCCGAAGTCAAGAGGATCAGTGTGTTGAAGAGCGGCAGGTCCCAGGGGTTGAACACCGCGATACCCTTCGGGGGCCAATGGCCGCCGGTGAGTTCGGTGCGCGAGTACTGGATCGCCTCGTTGGCGTAAAAGGCCGCGTCGAAATAGGCCCAGAACCACGCGACGAAGAACATCACTTCCGAGGCAATGAACAGGATCATGCCGTAGCGGTGATGCATCTGCACTACGCGGGTGTGGTCGCCCGCATGGGCTTCCTTGATCACATCGCTCCACCAGGCGAACATGGTGTAGAGCACGCCGATGAGGCCGGCCCAGAACAGCGCGCCGCCGAGCGGCAGGCCGCCAAGCGTCATCTTCTTCATCCACATCACCGCGCCGACGGCCATGACGAAGGCCGAGAGCGAGCCGATGAACGGCCAGGGGCTCAGGGGCAGGATGTGGTAATCGTGGTTCTTGGCGTGTGCATCGGCCATGGTATGGGCCCCTCTATTTTCAGGTCGTCTTGTTTAGATCGTTGTGCGTTTTGGGCGTCTGGTCTCGGGTTCGTCTGTTCTACAGTAAGGTCTGCCTATTTCGAAACGGTTCCGCCTGCAGATACGCGCGGGCCGGTCAACTGACCGGCATCGGCCAGTGGCTTTGCCGCGCTTTTTGCCGGGAAAAACGTGTAGGACAAGGTGATCGTATGGATGTGATCGAGTTCCCGGACCTTGGTGATATCGGGATCAATGAAGAACACGACTTCCTCGGTCCGCGACTGGCCCGCGCCGAGCGTCTGCTCCGTGAAGCAGAAGCACGCGATCTTGTTGAAATAGCCGCCGGTCTGTTCGGGTGTCACGTTGTAGCTGGCAATACCGGTTGTCGGCTCGGCGCGCGGGTTGCGCAAGGTGTAGGCGACGGTCTTGACCTCACCGGCGCGGATGCTGATCTCGCTCGTTTCCGCCTCGAAGCGCCAGCCGAGGCCGGCGGCGACATTCGCGTCGAAGCGGATCGTGAAAACCCGGTCGGAGATGCGGTCCGGCGCGCGGCTCGCGACCATCGGCGTGCCGCCGTAGCCCGTCGTGCGGCAGAAGAGGTCGTAGAGCGGCACGGCAGCATAGGATGCGCCGAGCATGAACAGGAAACCGGCGACGACATACCCTGCGACGCGGATGTTGCGCGCGTCATCCACCACAACCGGCGCTGGTGCTTCGACCTTCGGCATCTGAGAGCGGGAGGCGTTGCTCATCGGCGGCTCACAGCGGTCGCTTCATGATCGCCGGGCCCATCTTGAACACGGTGATCAGGTAAAAAACGATGCACAGCCCGGCGATCGCATAGCCGATCGCGCGGTTGCGCTTGCTCTGGCGTGCCTTTTCCGCGTCGGTCAGCCGCACGCCATCCAAATTTGAATCATTTGCCAGTTTCGGATCACTTGCCAGTTTCGGATCACTTGCCAGTTTCGGATCACTTGCCAGTTTCGGATCACTTGCCAGTTTCGGACCACTCGCCAGTTTTGGATCATCCGGCAGGGCGCTCATGCGAAAACCCCCTTCAAACCGGCGAGCAGGGGGCTCAATCGCGTGACCGACCACTCGATCAAGAGCGCCGAAAACAGCGCGAAAAGATAGGCGATCGAACCACCGAACATGCGCCAGCACGCCTTGCGGAAGCGGTCATCGGC
Source organism: Beijerinckiaceae bacterium (assembly GCA_009773635.1). Classification (GTDB taxonomy): domain Bacteria; phylum Pseudomonadota; class Alphaproteobacteria; order Rhizobiales; family Beijerinckiaceae; genus Rhabdaerophilum. The sequence continues at coordinate 33,356 of WSYC01000011.1, forward strand.
CTTGGCTCGGTAGATGTCGAGAGCCCAGTAAAGCATCGCCAGACCGCCGGCACCGGCCACTGCCGCGTAGAGCATGCCGCCAAACCCGAACCAGACCGGCAGGAGACCGACCGGCACCACAATGAGCGTGTAGACGAGGATTTGCAGCCGCGTATGGGCTTCACCGGCGACATTCGGCAACATCGGAATGCCGGCGCGGCCGTAATCCTCGGATTTCACCAGCGCCAGCGCCCAGAAATGCGGCGGGGTCCACAGGAAGATGATCGCGAACAGGATAATCGGTTCGATGGCGACGCCGCCGGTCACGGCTGCCCAGCCGACAACCGGGGGCAGGGCACCCGCGGCACCGCCGATAACGATGTTCTGCGTCGTGCGGCGCTTGAGGCCCATGGTGTAGACAACGACGTAGAAGAAAATCGTGAAGGCGAGGAGGCCCGCCGCGACCCAGTTGGTCGCGAGCCCCAGCACCATTACCGAGAATACCGAGAGGAACATTCCGAACGAGAGCGCTTCACCTTCGGTGACACGGCCGCCGGGAATGGGGCGGTTCGCCGTGCGCTTCATGATCGCGTCGATATCGGCATCATACCACATGTTGAGCGCGCCCGAGGCTCCAGCGCCGATCGCGATCGCAAAGATGGCGATCGCCCCGATCACCGGGTGAATGGAGCCCGGCGCGAGCACCAGCCCGACCAGTGCCGTGAACACGACAAGGCTCATCACGCGCGGCTTCAGCAGCGCGATGAAATCTTCCGGATCGGCATTCGAGATCAGAGTCTCGCGCCGAAGCTCGGCACCCAGTTCACTCACCTTGCAAGGCCCTGCCTTTGAAAATACGCGATGGTCACCATCGGGAAAGCGCGAACCTGTCGCGCCTTGCCGATAGCCCGGGCACCCCCTTTGGGGATGCCCGGATATCGTGTCAGTGGCCGCCGCCGGTGATGCGCGGCAGCGTCTCGAACTGGTGGAACGGAGGTGGTGAGGTCAGCGTCCACTCCAGTGTCGTCGCGCCTTCACCCCAGGGGTTGTTGCCGGCCTTCACCTTCTTCGAATAGGCGACATAGATGCCGTAGAAGAACACCAGCATGCCGAAGGCGAAGATGTAGGAGCCGTAGGACGAGATCTTGTTCCAGCCTGCATAGGCGTCGGGATAGTCGACGTAGCGGCGCGGCATGCCGGCGAGCCCGAGGAAATGCTGCGGGAAGAACAGGATGTTCGCGCCGGCGAAGGCGATGGCGAAGTGCAGGTTGCCGATCCAGTCCGGGATCATGTAGCCGGTGAATTTCGGGAACCAGTAGTACCAGCCCGCGAAGATCGCGAACACGGCGCCGAGCGAGAGCACGTAGTGGAAATGCGCCACGACGTAATAGGTATCATGCAGCACGCGGTCCACGCCCGCATTGGCGAGCACGACGCCGGTGACGCCGCCGACCGTGAACAGGAAGATGAAGCCGATCGCCCAGACCATCGGCGTGCGGAAGGTGATCGAACCACCCCACATCGTCGCGATCCAGGAGAAGATCTTCACGCCCGTCGGGACCGCGATCACCATCGTCGCCGCAACGAAATACTGCTGCGCGGCAAGGGAAATGCCGGTGGTGTACATGTGGTGCGCCCACACGATGAAGCCGACGAAGCCGATCGCGACCATGGCGTAGGCCATGCCGAGATAGCCAAACACTGGCTTGCGCGAGAAGGTCGACACGATGTGGCTGACGATGCCGAAGGCCGGCAGGATCAGGATGTAGACTTCCGGGTGGCCGAAGAACCAGAACAGGTGCTGGAACAGGATCGGATCACCGCCGCCTTCGGGCGCGAAGAACGTCGTGCCGAAGTTGCGGTCCGTCAGCAGCATGGTGATGCCACCGGCGAGAACCGGCAGCGAGAGCACCAGCAGGAAGGCTGTCACCAGCACCGACCAGGCGAAGAGCGGCATCTTGTGCAGCGTCATGCCCGGCGCGCGCATGTTGAAGATCGTGGTGATGAAGTTGATCGCACCGAGGATCGACGAGGCACCCGCGATATGCAGCGAGAGGATCGCGAAATCCATCGCCGGACCGGGCTGGCCCGAGGTCGAGAGCGGCGGGTAGATCGTCCAGCCGCCGCCGACGCCGTTCGCGCCAGGCGGGCCTTCAACGAACATCGAGATCAGCAGCAGGCCGAAAGCGGCCGGCAGCAGCCAGAACGAGATGTTGTTCATGCGCGGAAAAGCCATGTCCGGCGCACCGATCATGATCGGCACGAACCAGTTGGCAAAACCGCCGATCAGCGCCGGCATGACCATGAAGAAGATCATGATGAGGCCATGCCCGGTGACGAACACGTTGAAGGTGTGCGGGTTGGTGAAATACTGCAGCCCCGGGTCCTGAAGCTCGAGGCGCATCATGACCGACAGGAAGCCGCCGACGAGCCCTGCCATGATGGCGAACAGCAGGTAGAGCGTGCCGATATCCTTGTGGTTGGTCGAATAGACGTAGCGACGCCATCCCGTGGGAAGGTCGTGCGAATGGTCATCAGCAGCGTGAGCGTGAGCCATTTCAATTAACTCCTGTCGAGTTCTGGATCAGGGCACGGGTCAGCGCGCGGAAAGGGTGGTTTCGGCCGTCTGGACCGGCGCATCGCCGGCAGCGGCAAATTTCTTCTTCGCGTCAGCCAGCCAGGCCGCGTATTTCTCTTCCGAGACAACGCGGATGGCGAACGGCATGAAGGCATGGTCCTTGCCGCAGAGTTCCTGGCACTGGCCGTAGTAGATGCCTTCGCGCGTGGCGCGGAACCAGGTCTGGTTGAGGCGACCGGGGACTGCATCGACCTTGACGCCGAAAGACTGGACCGCGAAGGCGTGGATCACGTCAACCGACGTGACCTGAACAACAACATTCTTGTTCACGGGCACGACAACTTCGTTGTCGACGGCGAGCAGGCGCGGGAAATCTTCCTTCTTGCCCTTGCCGTCCTTGACAGCCTTGGCGCGCTCCTCGTCCGAGAGCATCCGGGCCTCGAACTCGAAGCCGCCGCCGGCGTCCTTGGCGTATTCGAACTTCCAGTACCAGGCGGCGCCGGTCGCCTTGATCGTGAGGTCAGCCTTCGGCGCGACGATCTGCTCCTTGAGGAGGCGGAAGGAGGGGATCGCGATCACGACCAGAATCAGCACCGGGATCAGTGTCCAGGCGACTTCAAGCCCGACATGATGCGTCGTCTGCGACGGCACGGGGTTCTTCCTGGCGCTGAATTTCACGGAAACGAGGATCAGCAGCGCCAGAACGAACAGCGTGATGACCGTGATGGTGATCAGCAGGCCGGTGTGGAAGCTGTGGATGAATTCGGCGATCGGCGTCGCCGCCTTCTGCAAATCCATCTGCCAGTCCACCGCCAAGCCGTCGCCGGCCGCCGCCATCGCAGCACCCGCCGAGACAAGCCAGAGGCCAAGAGCGGCAACAAGAACGGCCGAGGCCGCACGAAATGTCGCCGCGCAGTGCTGCCGAGCGATTTTGATCGAAGTCAAAGCCATGGCCGATGCCACTCCCCTAGATGTGCCCGGCGCTCCGGCAACGGAGCCTCGGGGTGGTTCGCCTTTGCGGAACCCGATATTTGCCCCTCACCGAAAAGCTGCCAGCTCGTCGGGAGTTCGGATACATGCGGAAAGACGCATGTGACCCAGGATTTACTTTCCATACTCGCGCATGGGATGCAAGCTCACACGCGCCACATCCACGCTTCCCTTACGCCACAATTTTGACGAGGCAAAGCCGGGATGTGCACAAGATCGAGCTTCTCCTGCATCGGTTAAGCCGAGATTGAGGATGCATCAACCAACACCAGCTTTCTTGACAGCCTCAGCTTCTCTGTTAGGCCAAGCAAACGCTAGGGGAAAGAGTCCGGGAGCATATCCACCGTGCACATTTCGACGCATATCAGACCATGGATCCGAACGGGTTTCGGGCTTGCCTTTTCGGGTCTTGTCTTCGCTTTCCTGCTGACGACCGGCGCCGCCGCGCAAGGCACGCTGAAGGCCAAATACGGGGACTGGCAGCACCGCTGCGACAAGCCCTCTGCCAATGGTGCCGAACAGTGCATCCTGATCCAGAACGTGCTCGATCAATCCGATCTCAATCTGGCCGTTGTCGTTCTCAAGGTCGAGGATACCGCGGGAACGGCGGAATTGCGCAAGAAGGACCCGGGCGCGCCGATGATTCGCCGCCCCGTCCTGCGCATCATCGCGCCGCTGGGCATCCTGTTGCCGCGCGGGCTCGGGCTGAAGATCGACGACAAGGAAATCGGCTCGACCGGTTTCGTCCGCTGCCTCGAATCGGGATGCGTGGCCGAGGTTGATATGGACAGCACCTTGATCGAAGGCTTCCGCAAGGGCAAGATCGCGCTCTTCGCCGTGTTTCTGACGCCCGAGGAAGGGCGCGGCCTGCCGGTGACGCTGGCCGGGTTCGATCAGGGTTTCCCGCTTCTCCAGTAAGGATTGATGACCGTGAGCATCGTCGTTTCCAATTTTGCCCTGCCGGGGGCTGCGGCCCGCCGCTTCGCCATTCTGCTGCCTGCGGTTGTCGTGGGCGCTGGCCTTCTTGCCGGGTGCAGCACATCGAACACCGTCAGCCAGACCGAAAAAAGCGTCACCGAGCGGATCCTGTTCGCCAACACCAAGCTGCCGGAGCAGAAAATCGAGGAATCGCGCGATTATACCTGCCCTGAAACGCGAATTCTCGACGGCACCGCCGCCTATCGCGTCGGTGAGGCCGGGCAGGCCCGCGGTATTTCGCATCAAGCGGCGATCAATGACCTTGCGCGCGAATGTTCGTTTTCAGGCGGAACCATGCGCGTCAAGGTCGGCATCCAGGGGCGCCTGATCCTTGGCGATGCCGGCAAACCAGGCACCTACACCATTCCTGTGCGCCTCGCCGTGCGTGCCAACGGCCAGACCGTCTATTCCAAGGCGCTGCCGACCAGTGTCGTCATTCCGCCGAATGATACGCAAGCCGCCTTCGTGGTGATTGACGACACGATCAACGTGCCGATTACCGCCGAGGATCCCGGTGAAGCCTATTCGATCCTGATCGGGCTCGATCCACAGGGCGCGAAGGCTGCCCCCGGAAAGAAGAAGCGGCAGCGTTGACACCGGGGTCAAAACCGTTACCGATGGCGGTATAGGCCATCTCCCGCGCGGGAGAGAGCGGGGTTCGTTTTGCTCCGCCGCCGAAGGCGCAACCGCCCCGGAAACGCTCAGGCACCACGGACCGCGCGAGAAAAGCCGCTCTGGAAAGCGACGGTCGAGCATCGGCCTTCCACCGACGGAGTAAGCGGAAGGTCCCGGCCTGCCGCGAAATCTCTCAGGTTCCGTGACAGAGGGGGCAGGATCGCACCAATCGGGGCGTCCTCAACCCATGCGACGGAGGCGGCGCAAGCCGGAGAGACGATGGCGGCAAGCCCTGAGACCGAAGACCTGAAGTTCACCCCGCTGAATGATTGGCACATCGCGCAGGGCGCGCGCATGGTGCCGTTCGCGGGCTATTCCATGCCCGTGCAATACAAGGACGGTATCCTCACCGAGCATCTCTGGACGCGCGAGAACGCGGGGCTGTTCGATGTCTCGCACATGGGCCAGTGCTTCGTGCATTCCGACAGCTGGGAAAAAACCGCGCGCGCGATCGAGGCGCTGGTGCCGGCGGATATCCTCAACCTCAAGCCCGGCCAGCAGCGCTATTCGCAGTTGCTTGCCGAGGATGGCGGCATTCTCGACGATCTGATGATCACACGGTCGGCCTATGAGGGCCACGAGGGCTGGGCCTATCTCGTCGTCAACGCCGGCTGCAAGGTTCAGGATTATCAGCATATCGCGGCGCATCTGCCGACGGGCGTCGGCTTGCGGATCGAGGATGAGCTGGCGCTGATCGCGCTTCAGGGGCCCAAAGCGGTTGAGGTTCTTGCGGGGCTCATCCCCGGCATCGCGGCGACGCCGTTCATGACTTACCACCATGCGGTGCTGGACGGGACGCATCTTCACATCTCGCGCTCCGGCTACACCGGCGAGGACGGGGTGGAAATCTCGATCCCGGCCAAGCACGTCACCGCATTCTGTGATCGCCTGCTGGCGGATGCCCGTGTGAAGCCGATCGGCCTTGGCGCGCGTGATTCGCTGCGGCTTGAGGCCGGGCTCTGCCTTTATGGCCACGATATCGACACGACGACCTCGCCGATCGAGGCGGACCTGAAATGGTCGATCCAGAAGCGTCGCCGCGAGGAAGGCGGCTTTCCCGGTGCGGCGCGGATCCAGCGCGAGCTGAAGGAAAGCCCGTCACGCCTGCGTGTCGGCATCCTGCCCGAGGGGCGCCAGCCCGCGCGCGAGGGGACGGAGATTGTCGCCGATGGCCGGAAGATCGGTGTTGTCACCTCCGGCGGTTTCGGCCCGAGCGTCAATGGCCCGGTCGCCATGGGCTACGTCGAAGCCGCCTTTGCCAAGGTTGGCACGCCGGTCACGCTCATCGTGCGCGGCAAGGAGCTGCCGGCCCGTATCGTCGCCATGCCGTTCACACCGCACCGTTATTTCCGCTAATCGCAATCTTTTTCCGTCAGCCTCCGGGAGATCATCATGACAACCTACTACACCAAGGACCACGAATACCTCCGCGTTGACGGCGATACCGCAACGGTTGGCATCACGAACTACGCGCAGGCCCAGCTCGGCGACGTCGTGTTCGTCGAGCTGCCGGACGTCGGCAAGAGCTTCAAACAGGGTGCGGAAGCGGCGGTTGTCGAAAGCGTCAAGGCGGCCTCGGACGTCTATGCGCCGGTCTCCGGCGAGATCGTGGCGGTCAACACCAGCCTGCCGGACACCCCGGCCACGATCAACGAAGACCCGGAAGGCAAGGGCTGGTTCATGAAGATCAAGCTCGCCAACAAGGCCGAACTGGCTGAGTTGCTGGATGAAGCCGCCTACAAGGCGCTGATCGGCGAGTAAGCCCGAAAGAGGGCCGCATGGTCACGAGGGCGGCCGCCACCGCGCTGCCCTCTCGTGTTCTGTCGCTCCTGTGTCTTACATGCCCCGGAAAATCGACATCACCCGGCTGATCGAATCCTCCCGAGCGCGCGAGTCCGTCCCGATCGTGACCGTGCCAGTGCCGTTGGCCGAATAGGCGGCCTTGCGCGTCCGCAGCGGCTGGTTGGGGTGATCGAAATTGTGATACGCGCCGTCGTATCCGATGAAGCGCACACCCGGTAACGCGCGACACGGTTCAGCCGCTGTCCAGTCGTCCGCAAGGCCATGCAGGATGGTCACGGGCAGGCGCGGCGAATAGCCCTTGCGCAGGATGGTCTTGCAACCGGGATAGAAGGCAACCGCGCGGCTGAAATCAACGCCGGTGGGGCTCCGTCCGGCATTCGTGGCGTGCAAGAGCGCCATGCCGCCGTTCGACCAGCCGAGAAGTCCGATCTTGCGCTTGTTGACGTCAGGCCGTGCTGCAAGCCATTCCGCTGCGGCAAATGCATCCTTCGCCCGGTCGGAAAGATCGATATCGCGGTTTCGGACAGTGCATTGCGAGCCGAGCCCTCGCGAGGAAAAGCTCTCGGGGAAAATGACCAGAAAGCCGGAGCTACGCAGCCGCTCGCCCCAGTCCGCGTGTCGAGGGTTGATCCCGGAGCGGCCGCCAAGGCCACCGCAGCCGTGCATGGCAATAATTGCGGGAAAGGGTCCATTCCCTTCCGGCTTCATCATCAGTGCCTTGAGAGTCACCCCGCCTCGTCCGGGGAAACTGACCCATTCATCCGCGCTGGCGGAGGAGAAGGTGGCGAAGATCGCAAGCAGGCTGCCGATGAGGCGGCTCAAAATGGGCATGGAACAATCCGGTTCAAGTGTCATGAGCTACGAGAATGGCATGAAACCGTTTCCAAGACACAAAAAAGGCCGCTCGGAAGCGGCCTGATTTCGTTACCGATGCAGCATACCTCAGTTGAGCTTGGCCTTGACCTCGGCGAGCCCGGCGGCGAAGGCATCGTCGCCCTTGCCGGCGCTGAGGATCGAGGCCGCAGCCTTGGTCGCGAGTTCGACAGCCGCGCTGCGCACCTCGGCGGTAGCCTGTGCCTCGGCCTGGCTGATTTTCAGCTCGGCCTGCGCCGTGCGGCGCTTGACGAAATCCTCAAGCTTGACCTTCGCGTCGGCTTCGAGGCGCTTGGCCTCTTCCTTCGCCGCAGCGACGATCTCGGCCGCTTCCTTTTCAGCCGCAGCGCGCTTGGCCTCATAGGTCTTCAGCAGGGCTGCCGCCTCGGTGCGAAGCCGCTCGGCTTCGCCAAGCTGCGCCGCGATCTTCTCGCCGCGGGCATCGATCCCGGCAAGGAGCTTCTTGTGGACGCCAAGGTAACCAAGGATACCCAGGAAAATGAAGAAGGCCGCGCCGACCCAGAATTCTGCACCGAACATCGTCTCGCCCTTCCTTATTCGCCGCCGGCCGCGCCGACAGCCTTGCCGATGGCGGCAGCCGTCGGGGCCTTGCCGGTGAGCTGCTCGATCATCGCAGATACCGCATCCTTGGCGATATCCTCGACGTTGGCCATGGCCTTGGCCTTCGTCGCGGTGATGGAGGCTTCCGCAGCGACCATCTTGGCCGAAAGCTCGGTCTCGACAGCGTGGCGCTTGGCATCGATTTCCTTGGCGCTCTTGGCGCGCGCCTCGATGGCGATCGCCTGCGCGTTGGTCTTGGCCTTCACCAGCGCCTGCTCGAGCGCCTGCGCTTCCGCCTCAGCCGCCTTCTGTGCGGTGGACGCGGCAGTCAGCGCGGTGTCGATCGTGGTCTGGCGTTCGTCGAGGATCGAGGCGATGCGCGGCAGCGCGACCCGGCTCATCAGGAGATAGAGCGTGCCGAACGTGATCGCGAGCCAGAAGAGCTGGCCGCCGAACGTGGAGGAATCAAAGGGCGGAAACCCGCCACCCTCAGCCGCGAAGGCCGAAGTTGCGGTTGCTGCCACGATGAACGGCGTGACGATAAGGCGCATCGAACGCTCCCGAGCATTGGAACGAAAGCCTGCGGATGCAGGCCCAGGACGGCGGAACCGCCGTCATAGAAGAGAGAGATGGCGTCACCGCCATCTTGAAATGATACAGGATGGCGAGGCCGCCATCCCGGATATCGCGAATCAGCCCGGACGGGCCGCTCCCGCTTACTTCACGACGAAGAGCAGGATGAGCGCGACGACGAAGGCAAAAATGCCAAGACCTTCGGCAAGCGCCGCGCCGATGAACGCGCGACCGAACTGGCCGTCAGCGGCCGACGGGTTGCGCAGGGCGCCCGAGAGGAAGTTGCCGAAAATGGTGCCGACGCCGATGGCGGCGAGACCCATGCCGATCGAGGCGAGGCCGGCACCGATGTACTTGGCGAGGGTTGCAGCAGCTACGAGTTCCATGGTCATCTCCTTGGTGGAACGGTTTAAACGGGAAGAATTCGGCTCCGGATGGCTGATGGGCTTAGTGGCCCGGATGCAGCGCATCGTTGAGGTAAACGCAGGTCAGGATCGTGAAGACGTAGGCCTGCAGGAATGCGACAAGAAACTCGAGCGCGGTCAATGCAACCGCCGTCAGCAGCGGCAGTGGCGCAAGAATGGAAGCAGCACCGGCGCCGAGCAGCCCGACCGTGAACGCGCCGAACAGCTTCAGCGCGACGTGGCCAGCCAGCATGTTGCCGAAGAGACGCAGCGCGAGGCTGATGGGGCGCGACAGGAACGAGATGATCTCGATCAGCATGATGAAGGGCAGCAACGCTGCCGGCAGGCCCGACGGCACGAAAAGATGCAGGAAATGCGTGCCGTGGTTGATGAACCCGGCGACGATCACGGTACCGATCACCAGCAGCGCGAATGCCGCGGTGACGATGATGTGGCTGGTGACGGTGAACGAACCCGGGATCAGCCCGAGGAAATTCGCGGTGAGCACGAACATGAACAGCGAGAACACCAGCGGGAAGAAGCGCATGCCTTCCTTGCCGGTGACGCCGGTCAGAAGGCTCGCGACGAATTCATAGGCCATTTCGGCCAGCGTCTGCAGCCGGCCCGGCACAATCGAGCGCGACGAGGTGCCCACCAGTGTGATCAGGCTGACAACCGCGACCACGATCACCATCCAGAGGGATGAATTCGTGAAGGAAATATCGAAACCGAGAGGCTTGAGCTCAACAATCTTGCTGATCTCGAACTGGTGCATCGGATCGATTTCGTTCCCGCTCGCCACGCTTCTCTTCCTTTATCCCGCCATCTTCCGATGGCACCTTTGCATCGCGCCATCGTCCGATGGCATCCGCCTTATTTCCCGTTACCGTCCGGCGTGCCGCTCTTGCGCATGCCGATGCGGTAGACATTCCAGAACCCGGTCGCCATCCCGAACATCATGAAGATGATCAGGAACAGCGGTGACGTCTCGAACTGCCGGTCGAGCAGATACCCGATCCCGCATCCGACCAGCACGCCGGCGGTCAATTCAGACCCGGCCCGCATGCCAACCCCGAGCGCCCCGCCCGACACTTGCCCGCGACCGGATTTGATGCTTTCGGCCTTTTCACTGGCAACAGCGTCACCAAGATCGACCTTCAGCGCTTCCAGCCTCGACTTGAGCTCGGCAGCTTCGGTCAGCGGATCCTTCTTGCCCGGTTCGGGCGAATGCGGCTCCGGCTTACCCATGCTGTCCGACCTCCCGTCAGGGACGTTCCGCGCCCTCGAAGTGAAGGCGCGAAAAGACACGACAGGGCCGCTTGAAGCGAACCCACGTCGTGGCGCTGTTAATCAGGCGTGAATGCCAGTGTCAAGGAGAGATAACGGCCTAAAAGCCCGCCAGCGTCTCCGGCATTAGTTCAAGGCCGGCCTGTTGTTGCCGCAATGCAGCAGAAACAGCGGGTGAAGCGGGCTCAAACGGCCTCTGCGAGCTTTTCCGCCTCGGCGAGATCGACCGAAACGAGCTGGCTCACGCCGCGCTCGACCATGGTGACGCCGTAGAGCCGATCCATCCGCGCCATCGAGATCGGGTTGTGGGTAATCACGAGAAAGCGGGTTTCGGTCTCCTGCGCCATGTCGTGCAGGAGGTCACACAGGCGCTCGACGTTCGAATCGTCGAGTGGCGCATCGACCTCATCGAGCACACAGATCGGCGAGGGGTTGGTGAGGAACACCGCGAAGATCAGCGCGGTCGCGGTCAGCGCCTGTTCGCCGCCTGACAGCAGCGAGAGCAACTGCGGCTTCTTGCCCGGCGGTTTGGCAAGGATTTCAAGACCGGCTTCGAGCGGATCGTCCGCCTCGACGAGCTGCAACTCGGCCGAGCCGCCGCCGAAAAGGCGTTCGAACAGCCGGCCGAAATGCCCGTTGACGACATCGAACGCCGCCCGCAGCCGGGTGCGACCCTCGGCGTTGAGCGTCTCGATCGCGCGGCGGAACCGGCGGATCGCCTCGACGACATCTTCGCGTTCGCTGGCGAGATTGCCGCGCTCGGTCTCGATCTCGGCCAGCTCGATATCAGCCCGGAGGTTCACGGCGCCGAGGCGATCCCGATCATGGCGAAGGTCGATCAGCCGGGCCTCGATTTCGTCAGGCGTCCGCGTCGTTGCGTCCGCGAGCTTGGCAAGATGCGCGGCGAGGCCGGAAACCGGGCCCTCGATCCGCTCCTCGATGGTCGTGATGACATGCGCGAGGCGTTCGCGGGCATGGTCGGCAAAGGCTTGAAGCCGGGCGCTGGCCTCGCGGGCATCCGAGAGGCGGCCAAGCGCCGAACGGGCGTCGTCATCCGCCTTGCGCAAGGCCGTTTCACCGAGCGCCAGCGCGTCATCGGCGGCCTTGCTGGCGATCCGGCTCGCCTCGATATCGGCCTCGATTGTCCGGCGTCGCGCGCCAAGCGCATCCGGCAGGCCTTCCAGCCGCTGGGCCTCGGCCTTGAGCTTGTCAAGCCGTTCGGCTTGCTCGGCGCTGGCCTCGCGTGCCTGTGCCATGCGGGTGGTCCACGCTGTGCGCTCCCCCGCGATCGCTGCGCGCCGCTGTCGCGCCGCCTCAAGCCGGGACCGGCGCTGGCTGCGGGCAAGAAGCGTTTCGGATTCACGCTGGCGCGCTGTGGCGAGTTCCGCCCCGGAAGCCGCCAGCCTCTGCGAAAAGTCCTGCGCTTCAGGCGCGCTTGCGCAGGCGACAGCGGCGGCTTTGCGATAGTCGTCCGCTTCATCCCGGTCCGCTGCCAGACTGCTGACGCGGTTGCGCAGCGTTTCGAGCCGAAGGCGGGCCTCTTCGGTGCGACGCAGTTCGCGGGCGAGGTCGGCATTGGCGGCTTCGCGCGCCTGCGCTGCCCGGCGGGCGGCCTCGCGCGTTGCCGATTCGGCTTCCTGTGCTTTGCGAAGCGTGGCGAGGGCGGTATCGAGCGCACTGCGGGCTTCGTCGCGCTTGAGTTTGGCGTTTTCTGCGTTGGCCTCGATCTCGGTGAGGCGGTTGCGCTCGGCAAGGCGGCGCGCGGCAGCGCTTGGGGCCTCGGCGCGGGCGGTAAATCCATCCCAGCGCCAGAGATCGCCCTCGCGCGTGACAAGTCGCTGCCCTTGCCGGAGATGCTTCTGCAGCGCCATGCCCTGATCGCGCGTCACGAGCCCGATCTGCGACAGGCGCGGCAGCAGCGCGGCGGGGGCAGTAACATGCGCGGTGACAGCTTCCGCACCATCCGGCAGGGCCGGCAGAGTGGTGGCGTCAAGGCCGGTCTCGGTCCAGTGCCGCGCCGCGCCGGTTTCCACGGCGGCTTCGAGATCCTCGCCGAGGGCTGCGGCCAGCGCAGCCTCGAACCCCGGCGTGACCCGGATGAGATCGATGGCAGGCGTCCAGAGCCCGGGCTCGGAGTTGTCGACGAGCTTGCGGATCGTGCGCGCCTCGGTTTCCAGCCGCTGGAGCAATCGCTCGGCTTCAGCGAGGCGCGGGCGCAGAGCCTGTTCGGCCGCGCGGGCGGCGTGGCTTGCCTTTTCCGCGGCCTCCGCCGCCGTCAGCGCCTGCTCGTAGGCCGAGAGCCGGGCATCGGCTGTCGCCTGAAGCGCTTCAACGTGGCGGAGCGCCTCATCCCCGGCATTGAGAGCCGCAAGCTCGCGCTCGGCCTCGCCGGTCGCGCGCTCAAGGCGCTCGAAGCGGGTGTTTGCTTCCTGAAGGCGCTGGTCGGCGGCCCGGCGCGCGGCGTGTGATTCCGCCGCCTCGGTCTGGAGCCGGGCGAGGGCCGCCTCAGCCTGCTTCCGGGCCATTTCAAAGGCTTGAACAGCGGCGTCATCACCGGCAGTCGCGCCCTCTTCCTGCTCGATCGTCGCGCCGAGGGCTGTATCTTCTTCCGCGAGCCGCGCGTTGGTCGCATCGGCGTCGGCGAGGAGCCGCCGGGCGGCTTCGACGTCACGCTGGGCCTCGATTTGCCGGGCTGCGATCTCCTGGAGACGGGCTTGCGCCAGCCGGATTTCGTTGTCCAGCGTCTCCCGGGCGACCAGCAGCTTCTGGTGGCTGGCGGCAGCTTCGGCAGAGGTGCGGCGAAGGCCGTCGATCTCGTGTTCGGCAACCGCGCGCTGGCGCTCGGTCTCGCCCTGCTCCGCCATGGCGACAGCGATGGCGCGCACGGAAAGATCGTGGTCCCGCCCGGCAAGAGCCGCCTCGCGCTGCGCTTTTTCCAGCCCGGAGGCGAGCAGCAGGATTTCCAGATCACGGATTTCGGCCGCCAGCGCCTTGTAGCGCTCGGACTGGCGGGCCTGCTTTTTCAGTTCGCCGATCTGCCGGTCGAGCTGGCCGAGCACGTCCTCGGTGCGGGTGAGGTTATCCTCGGCCTGCCGGAGCCGCAGTTCGGCCTCGTGGCGGCGGGCATGAAGCCCGGCAACACCGGCGGCATCCTCGAGAATGCGGCGGCGATGCTGGGGCTTGGCGGCAATGATCTCGCCGATCTGCCCCTGCCGGACGAGGCTGGGCGAACGCGCGCCGCTGGCAGCATCGGCGAAGAGAATCTGCACATCGCGGGCGCGCACTTCCCGCCCGTTCATGCGGTAGGTGGAGCCCTGCTCGCGCACGATCTTGCGGGAGATATCGATCTCGCTCGCGCCGGCGAGGTGACCGGGCAGATCATCCGGCGGCGTGCCGATGCGGATCGAGACTTCGGCATGGTTGCGCTCGGGCCGGGTGGTGGAGCCGCCGAAAATCACATCGTCCATGCCGCCGCCACGCAGCGACTTGGACGAGGTTTCGCCCATCACCCAGCGCAGCGCCTCGACAAGGTTCGATTTGCCGCAGCCGTTCGGGCCGACGACGCCGGTCAGCCCGGGCGCAATCGTGATCTCCGTCGGCTCGACGAAGGTCTTGAACCCTGCAAGGCGCAGTCGCTCGAACTTCACGTTGCGGTCACCCGTTTTCTGATGTCCGGCGGCAGGCGAGAGTGATGCCGCGCCGGACTATTTCTTGAGGATCAGCTCGATCACCTTGTCGATCTCCTCGATCGACATGTCACCGCGCCGGATCTCGCCATTGATGAAGAAGGTCGGTGTGGAGTTGACGCCATGCACCTCGGCACCGCGCTTCTTCACATCGTTCAGACCCTCATAAATCTTCTGGTCTTTCAAGCAGGCCTCGAAGCTTTCCTGTGTGAAACCGGCCTGCCGGGCGATGGCGAGCAGCTCATCGAGCGGCTTGTCGGAGCCCGCCCACTGGCGCTGCTGGGCGAAAAGCACGGAAACGAGCGGGAAATACCGCTGTTCGGTCGAGCAGCGCGCCATCATCGAGGCGGCGGTCGACAAGGGATCGAGCGGGAATTCACGGAAGATCAGCCTGACCTTGCCGGTATCGATGTATTTCTCTTTCAGCGCCGAGAAGGTGTTGGCGTGAAAATTCGCGCAGTGCGAGCAGGTCAGCGAGGCGTATTCGACGATCGTGACCGGTGCATCGTCCTTGCCGAGAATCTTGTCGCCGAGCGGGCCGGGCTGAAGCAGTGCGGATTGCGTCTTGCCGGACGCGGCCACCGGCTTCTGCGGTGCAGCTTCCGCCTTCTTGTCCTCGTTGCAGGCCGCAAGCCCGAACGCCAGCCCGCCGGCCAGCAGCATGGCTGCCCACGAACGACCGAAATGGAAAGCTTTTTGCCGGGGCATGCGCGCAATCATCGACGTCTCCTTCATGGCCGGGCCTGCCAACGATGGCCAGGGCCGGATTGTTCGATCAGATATTTCCAATGGCGGGCCAAACGCAAGCGTCAGCGCGTTGGCATCCCGGCAATTCCAGTGCTCGATGGCCATTTCATGGCAGATGAAGGAGCCATATGCACGCCGTGCCGGCGGTTGCGTTCACGGCTTCTGGCCTTTTCCCGCCGCGATTTCTGCGCCCAGAGCCGCCAGCGCGGCACGCAGATCCGGTTCCCGGATATCGCTCAGGGTGCCCTCGACCTGCCGCAGGAGTGCGGGATCAACCTTTCGTGAAGCCTTGACAGGTTTGGGCTCCGGGCGCGGGGCCTGATGGATCTGGAGCGCGCCGATGCAGCCAAAGCCGAGGCGGCGGTTGACGGCTTCGATGATACCGGGCGTCGCCATCTGCACATCGAGTGCGAAAGCGCCGGGGCAAGCAATGATCAGCGTCGCCCGGCTCGCCTGTTCGCTGCGCGTTCGGGTGGGACGTGCGGCGGTTGGCGGCGCGGCGGCTTCGCCCGGGCGGCGTGGCCAGCGGATTTCCACCGGGCTCGTCCATTGAGCAAGATGCGGCCCGACGATTTCAGCCCAATCGGTGAGGATAGCGGAGGAGGCAAAACCCCGTTCGCGCAAGACAGGGGCTACCGCCTCCGGCACCAGCGTGCCGAGCGCTTTGGCTCCGCGACGATAGCCGGTTTTTGGCGAGGCGGGAGTGGCCATGGTGGTCCTTTTCCGGCGCGGGACAATCGCCCGAGGTGATCTTGATACCGCGATGCGATCTTGGCGTCACCGGCAGGTTCTGCGATGAGGGGCCATGGTAGGAACTCCCGCGATCAACGCCAACCCCCAAAGCGATCTGCGCAGCGTGGCGCTGCTGGCGTGGTATGATCGGCATCGCCGCATCCTGCCGTGGCGGGCCTTGCCGGGCGAGCGGATGGAGCCCTATCGCGTCTGGTTGTCCGAGATCATGCTGCAACAGACGACGGTGGAAACCGTCAAACCCTATTTCGCGAGATTCCTGGCGGCATGGCCGGATATCACCGCACTCGCGGCGGCGGATGATCAGGCGCTGCTCGCCGCATGGGCCGGGCTCGGCTATTATGCACGCGCCCGCAACATGATCGCCTGCGCGCGGCATGTCGTCGGCACGCTGGGCGGTGTCTTCCCGGATACGGAAGAGGGGTTGCGCGCGCTGCCGGGGGTCGGGGCCTATACCGCCGCCGCGATCGCCGCGATCGCCTTCGACCGGCCTGCCGTGGTGATCGACGGCAATATCGAGCGGGTCATCACACGCCTTGGCGCTATCGCCACGCCGGTGCCAGCCGCGCGACCGGAAATCCGCGCGGCGCTCGAACCGATGGTTCCGTCAGCGCGGCCGGGGGATTTTGCGCAGGCGCTGATGGATCTTGGCGCGGGCGTCTGCACGCCGCGAAACCCCGATTGCCTCATCTGCCCGCTTCAGCCGTTCTGTGCCGCGGCGAAAGCCGGGACAGCAACCGCATACCCGGTCAAGGCGGCGAAGAAAGCAAAACCGGTCAGGTTCGGCACCGCCTATGTCGTGCACGATGGGGCAGGGCGTATCCTGTTGCGCACGCGGCCGGGCAAGGGCCTGCTGGCCGGTATGACGGAGGTGCCGAATTCAGGCTGGAGCGAGGGCGAGGCGCCTGCCGCTGCTCCGCCGCTCAAAGCGGATTGGCTGGTGCTCAACGCGCCCGTTGTTCATGTCTTCACGCATTTCGAGCTGCGGCTGACGGTTCACACGGCCACCATGCCCGGCCCTGTCCCCGCACCGGAGGACATGCGCTGGGTCGCTATCGCTGATCTCGACAGCGAACCGCTGCCGACACTGTTCCGGAAGGTGATCGCGGCGGCGGATTAAGCCGCCTTCAGCGCAGCCCGGATTTCCGCGCGGAAACTGTCGATCACGACACGCTCGTTGCCGTGGCGAAGATGCCAGAAGGTCCATCCGTTGCAGGCCGGAAGCCCCTGAACCAGCGCGCCGATCTTGTGGATCGAGCCGACAATGCCATTGGCCTGAATCTGGCCGTCCGGCCTCACGATGGCCGAATAGCGCCCCTTGATGTCGCTGAGCTCGGTGCCCGGCGCGATCATCCCGCCGTCGATCAGCGATACGAAAGCCACGCGCGGCTCCTCGCGTTTCGAGGTCGGCTGGCTGAGTAATTCAGCGGAAAGCGGCTCGACAGCATCGATGCGCGCAGCCGCTGCCTCGGCGTAAACCGGATCGCGCTCGATGCCGATGAAGTGCCGGCCCAGCTTTTTCGCGACAGCCCCGGTGGTGCCGGTGCCGAAAAACGGATCAAGCACGAGATCGCCGGGGTTCGAGGTCGAGAGCAGGATGCGCTGGAGAAGCGCCTCGGGCTTCTGGGTCGGGTGGGTTTTGGCGCCCTTGGCATCCTTCAGGCGCTCGCCGCCCGTGCACAGCGGCAGATACCAGTCGGAGCGCGCCTGACAATCCTCGTTGCCGGCTTTGAGCGCCTCGTAATGGAAGGTGTATTTCTTCGCGCCGGCGTCGCGCGCCGCCCAGATCATCGTCTCATGCGCGTTGGTGAAGCGCCGGCCGCGGAAATTCGGCATCGGGTTGGCCTTGCGCCAGACGATGTCGTTCAGAATCCAGAAGCCAAGATCCTGCAGGATCGAGCCGACGCGGAAAATGTTGTGGTAGGAGCCGATGACGAACAGCGTCGCGTTCGGCTTCATCGCACGCCGTGCGCCGGCAAGCCAGGCCCGCGTGAAATCATCATAGGCAGCGAAGCTCGCGAACTGGTCCCAGTCGTCGTCGACGGCATCGACGAGGCTCTGGTCCGGGCGCGTGAGGCTGCCGGCAAGCTGGAGATTATAGGGCGGATCGGCAAAGACGAGATCGACGGATTCCGCCGGCAGTTTTGCCAGCGCTTCAAGACAATCTTCGTTCAGAATCTGGTCACGAAAAGACAAGCCGGCCTGAGCAGCGAAGCTTCGGGTACGCGAAACCTGATCCCGAGGCCTCTGGCTTGTCGCTTCCGAGCGGTAAATACGCATGACAGCCGCACCGGTTACACAACAATGATCCGGACTATGGCGAGCACGGGTGAAGGTGAGGTTTACGAGCGATTCACGCTGATTGTCCCGTTTCAGAACGCCTTGTCAGCTTCCCCCGTCAAAATCGCCCTGCACGGGGCAAAACTGAGCCTGTGGAGCGGACAAAGGCCGATTTTGAGGAGCGCGGCCTTGTGAACCGGAGCGGGATAGCCGGCATTTTTTTCAAATCCATAGCCGGAAAAATGCAAAGCCGCCGTCTGCATCAGCCGGTCGCGGGCGACTTTCGCCACGATCGACGCCGCGCCGATGGCAAGGCAGCGCGCGTCGCCCTTGATGATCGCGGCAGCCGGGCAGGCGAGGCCGGAAGGGGTGAACTTCCCGTCGCACAGCACGGCATCCGGCGGCTCGGGCAGGGCTTCGATGGCGCGGCGCATCGCCAGCAGCGTCGCCCGGTGAATATTGAGCTGATCAATGACCGGAGCGGAAAGATAGGCGATGCCCACCTCAGCCTCCCGCAGGATGCGCTCCGCCAGCGCGTTCCGGCGCTTTTCTGTCAGCGCCTTTGAATCCGTGATTCCCGCGCTGTCGAACCCGGCAGGCAGGATAACCGCTGCCGCAACAACCGGCCCGGCCAGCGGCCCGCGCCCGACCTCGTCGACCCCCGCGATTCGGGACAGCCCTTGCTGCTGCCAGCGTGCCTCGATGGCGTGGATCGGGTCGATTTCGTGAATGGACATGCTTCCCCGATGGTCAATTGGCATGCATTCTGCCAGCAATGCCGGAAGGAATGATCCGGCATTTACCCGGTCGCAGTCAACGCGGCCAGGCATTGGGCGATGCGACCGGAGGCAACGAGGACCGCATGACGGATGGAACGGGCGGGAGAAACGCCGCGAAACTGGACGAAGCTTCGGTGCTCGCGCGCTTCGTGCCCGACACTTCCGATGCTGTCGGTCATGTCGCCTATGCCCTGCATCGCGGCGCCCTCATGGCCTTCCGGCAGGAATTTCACGCCCGCCACGCCCGTTCGCCGGATGCGGTGGAGGAGGAGGCTTTTCTGGTTGGCGAGGTCTCGGACGCGCGCATCGCAGCGTATCGCACCAGCGCCAGCGGCATCGTGATGCCGGCTGCTGCGTCGGGCACGCCGAAACGCAAGGCACGCTGGCCGTGGTTCGGCATGTGGATCGATGCGCCGATGGCGCCCTCGG
Source organism: Beijerinckiaceae bacterium (assembly GCA_009773635.1). Taxonomy (GTDB): domain Bacteria; phylum Pseudomonadota; class Alphaproteobacteria; order Rhizobiales; family Beijerinckiaceae; genus Rhabdaerophilum. The sequence continues at coordinate 52,728 of WSYC01000011.1, forward strand.
GACAGCCCGAAGCCATCAACTGGCGCGGGCTGTTCACGCGGCTGATCGTGCTCTTGCTGGCGGTGATCACGACAGCGATTCTCCTGCGCGTGCTTTTCGTCAAGAGCTAGAACAGCGACATCTGCCCGCCGGGCAATGTGGGCGGCGTGAAAAGGTCCGTCCGCAGCTTGCCACCCGAACGCCGACGCAGGCCAAACCGCTCGGTCGCGAGGCGGAAGCGTTTGGCGATCAGTTCGGCGAAAACGCCGGTTCCCACCTGCCGCTCGCCGAATTTGGCGACATAATCCGCGCCGCCGCGCGTCGACTGCACGATCGACATCACGTGCCGGAGCTTGCCCGGGTAATGCGTGAGCATCCACTCGCGGAAGAGCTCGCGCAGTTCCAAAGGCAGGCGTAGCAACACGTAATGAGCTTCGCTCACGCCCACCTCTGCCCCGGCCTCCAGCAACCGCTCGATCTCGTGGTCGTTGATGGCGGGAATGATCGGTGCCATCAGCATCGTCGTGGGGATGCCGGCGTCCTTCAGATGCCGGAGCGCGTCGAGCCGCTTTGCCGGTGTCGAAGCGCGCGGCTCCATGGTGCGCGCGAGCTTGCCGTCGAGCGTCGTCACCGACAGCGCGACGCGGACGAGGCCTCTGGCGGCCATCGGCGCGAGAATATCGACATCGCGCGTCACCAGCGCGGATTTCGTGACGATGGTGACCGGATGGCTGGTTCGCGCCAGCACTTCCAGAATCGCCCGCGTGATCCGGTATTGCCGCTCGATCGGCTGATAGGGATCGGTGTTGGCGCCGAGCGCGATCTCGCGCGGGACATATTTCGGCATCGCCAGTTCCCGCTCCAGCAGTTCGGCGGCGTTCGGCTTCGCAAAGAGCCGTGATTCGAAATCGAGCCCCGGCGAGAGCCCGAGGTAGGCGTGGCTCGGCCGGGCATAGCAATACGAGCAACCGTGCTCACAGCCACGATAGGGGTTGATCGAGCGGTCGAACGGAATATCCGGCGAGGTGTTGCGGGTGATGATGGTGACCGCGCGTTCCATCGTCGTTTGCGTGCGGAAGGGAGGCAGCTCCTCAGGCTCGCCCCAGCCATCATCGAAAGCTTCCGCCTGATGCTTCTCGAACCGCCCGGAGACATTGGTCACCGCGCCGCGTCCGCGCCTTGCCGCCTCGGCGAGTGGCGTCGTGATCCGCTCCAGCCGCGCGAGATCGGCGGGGGCGAGGTCGGTGTTTACGGACAGAGCGGGCAGCGACATCGGAATCCCTATTTAGAACAAAATAGGAACAAAAATCATCTGAGGAGTCAAGGGCGATTGTCCGGGGACGCCGGCCCGTCCTTAACCGCTGGAGCGCAGGGGGAGATGAAACAGGCGTGCGTTCAGGCATGTTTGCAGAGCACGCATGCAGAACCTGCTTGCAAATTGAAATGCTGCATTGCAACATGAGGCAATGATGGTGAAGCGTCCGGCGCATGGAGCGCCCCTTCGAAGTGGCAGAGGCCCATGCTGACGGCGGTTATCGATGTTCGCCAGGAGCCGCTTGCGCTCACCGCGACCCTCGGCCCGCTCGTGCGCGGGGTTGTCGAAGGGCTCGTCGGGACGGCGGTTCTCGTCGCCCGTGAAGCAAACGACGACCTCTCCTCGATCGCGGACGCCGCCGGGTGCCGCATCCTGACCGCGGAGAACTGGCGCGAAGGATTCGCCCGCGCGGTGGTCAATGCGCCGGGTGTGGGCATTCTTGTGCTGGATACGGGGGTGCAGATCGGGCCGGATTTCTGGCCACTGCTCGCGGACAGGCTCCCCGTGCTCGGCAACCGGCCGGCAGCGACCGAGCCGGTATCCCGCCCCGGTCTGGCTTCACCGATCCGCGCGGCGGGCGATTTTTTCAATGCGCTGACCGGGCGGACGAACCGTGATGCCGTGCTCCTCTTGCCGCCCGGCCGTGCGCGCGAGATCGCGCAGGGAAAGCTCGATCCTTTCGCCGTGCACTACGGCAAGGCACTGGTGCGGCTGAGGGCAAGCGTGACGCGGGTGGATCTGAGGTAGCTGCGCCGATGTCCGGCACGGTTACCGCGGCAGCCTTGCGTAAAAATCCGCGATTTCCTGCATTTCCGCGTCGTCCATCAGGCGGCTCATGACGCGCATTTCCTTGTGCGGACGCCGGCCCTTCTGGAAGTCGCGCATCTGCTTGAGGAGATAGTCGTAGTTCTGGCCGGCGAGATGCGGCACGTCCTTGTCCTTCGCGATGCCGTCATCGCCATGGCAGGCCATGCATTCGAGGATGAGCGCGCGATTCGGCTGCTGCGCCGAGGCGGGTGTGGCTGCAATCAGGCAAGCCAGAAGCGGGAGAAGGTGGGAAGTCCGGATCATCGCGGGGCTTCTTTCAGGCATGCGCGCCGCTACAGCGCGCGGGTATTGCAGGCATGCGCGCTCTCACAGCGCGCGGGTATTGAACGTATCGCAGGACTGGACCTGCCCGGTGCGAAGCCCCTGCTGGAGCCAGCGCGAACGCTGCTCCGAGGAACCATGCGTGAAGCTGTCCGGCACGACATAGCCCTGGCTTTGCTTCTGGAGCTTGTCATCGCCGATCGCGGCGGCGGCGGCGAGCGCTTCTTCAAGATCGCCCTGCTCAAGCACGCGCCAGCGCTGGTTGGCGTGGTAGGCCCAGACGCCGGCGAGGCAATCCGCCATCAGCTCGACGCGCACCGAAAGCCCGTTCGCCTCGCGGCGCGAAAGCCGTTGCTGCGCCTGCTGCACCTTGGGCAAGATGCCAAGAAGGTTCTCGATGTGGTGGCCCATTTCATGCGCGATCACATAGGCATAGGCGAAATCGCCGCCCGCCCGCAGCTTCGTGCGCATTTCCGCAAAGAAGCTCATGTCGAGGTAGATCTTGCCATCCGGGGGGCAATAGAATGGTCCCATGGCCGCTTCAGCGCTGCCACAGCCCGAGTTCGTGCCGGCGCGATAAAGGACCAGTGGCGCGCGCTTGAACGGCACGCCGCGCTGCTGCGGCAGAACCTGCTGCCAGACGTCTTCATTCGTTTTCAGAACGCGCGAGACGAAGACGCGCAATTGCTCTTCCTCCTGCGACGAGGATCGCGGCGGGGCGCTCTGGCGCGAGACCACCTGGCCGCCGTTGCGCGCGCCGGAGACGATTTCCGCACCGCCGATCAGGATCGCCGGATTGATGCCGAGCGCCCAGCCGACGATCGTGAGCAGCGCGATCGTGCCGAAGCCGAGGCCGCCGCGACCGCCGGGAAAATTCATGCCGCCGCGATTGTCGCGGCCTTCGCCACGGCGATCCTCGACGTTTTCCGATTCCTCGATCCCGTCGAGACGCATTGGAAGCCTCCACCCTGTCTAACTGTCGCGCAACCTTGCCGCGAGCAACCCAAGCCTGCTGATATCAAGCCTGCTGATATCAAGCTCTTGCGCCGAACGAAATCATCTTCTTGCTATACGGGGGCTGAATGCCCGTCGCGCAGGCGAACGGCGAGGGCGCGCAAGTCGCGCCACGCCAGCGATTTCTGTCCCGGCTGGCGCAGCAGATAGGCCGGATGCAGCGTTGCCAGTGCCGGAATTTTCCTGTTGCCGGCGTCGTAGTCGAACCAGCGGCCGCGGAGCCGCAGGATGCCGTCCTTCTGGTGGAGCAGGTTCTGCGTTGCCGGCGCGCCCATGGTCACCAGCACATCGGGCGCTGAAAGCTCGATCTGACGATGGATGAACGGCAGGCAGATCGCGATTTCCTGCGGCGTCGGTGTCCGGTTTCCCGGCGGCCGCCACGGCACGATATTGGCGATATAGACGCTCGAGCGATCAAGGCCGATGGCGTGGAGCATCTTGTCGAGCAATTGCCCGGCGCGTCCGACGAAGGGCTTGCCGGTCTCGTCCTCGTCGCGGCCCGGCGCTTCGCCGATGATCATCAGTTTCGCGCCCGGCGCGCCATCCGCAAAAACCAGCCGCGAGGCGGTGGATTTGAGGGCGCAGCCCTCGAAGCCCGCGAGAAGCTTTTCCAGTGTTTCGAGATCGGGGGCGGATTTCGCCAGCGTGCGCGCAGCCATGATGGCATCTTCAGGCGCAGTATGGGCAGGAAAAGCGGGGACAGGGCGTTGAGGTGTGACTGCAGCGGCAGACCTGTTTCGCCCGGGGCCTTCTTCCGGTGCAGCGGGAAGCGCGGCGATGGGCGCAGTCGTCTGCGGCAGCAACCGGTTGACGGGTTCGTCACCAATGGCGACATCAACGCCCGCCGCCAGCAGGAATTCGAGAATCTGGCGGGGAGAATTTGCTTCCATCTGCATGCCTCGCCCTCCTTCCGCTGGTTGCCGGTGCCGTGCGCTTCATTCAGCGCGCCCGGCTCTTCATTCTTGCATCTTTGTTCTTGTCTCTTCGTCCTTGCATTTCTAATGGGCCAGAATATCCAGAACAAGCAAGGGTTTGAAATAAGCCGGATTGAAAACAGTTCATATATGAACTATCAAGGGCATTATTTGCTGCTGCCAGCCTGAAGGGGGAACGCCATGGAACTGCCCGAACGCGACCAGATGGACTATGACGTCGTCATCGTCGGCGGCGGTCCGGCCGGGCTTTCGGCGGCGATCCAGCTCAAGCAGCGCGCAGCTGAGAAGGGCGAGGAGATCTCGGTCGTCGTCGTCGAGAAGGGCTCCGAGATCGGCGCGCATATCCTCTCCGGCGCGGTCATCGATCCCATCGGCCTCGATAAGCTGATCCCCGACTGGCGCAACGATCCGGATTGTCCGGTCAAGACCCCGGTGACGGCGGACAGGTTTTATTTCCTCGGCCCGGCCGGCGCGATGCGGCTGCCGAACTTCATGATGCCGAAGCTGCTCGACAATCACGGCAATTACGTGATCTCGCTCGGTGCCCTGTGCCGCTGGCTGGCGGCGCGCGCCGAGGCGCTGGGGGTGGAAATCTACCCCGGTTTCGCCGCGCAGGAGGTGCTCTACGACGACAAGGGCGCGGTGATCGGCATCGCCACCGGCGACATGGGCGTCTCGCGTGGTGGCGAGATGAAGGATACCTACACGCGCGGCATGGCGTTGATGGGCAAATACACGCTCTTCGGCGAGGGCGTGCGCGGCCATCTTGCCAAGCAGCTCATCGCGAAATTCGCCCTCGACAAAAACGCGGATGTGCCGAAATTCGGCATCGGCCTCAAGGAACTCTGGCAGATCGACCCGAAAAAGCACCAGCCGGGCCTTGTTCAGCATTCGTTCGGCTGGCCGCTCGATGCGAAAACCGGCGGCGGCTCGTTCCTGTATCATTTCGACGACAATCTCGTCTCGATTGGGTTTGTTGTGCATCTGAACTATCAGAACCCGACGCTCTCGCCGTTTGACGAGTTCCAGCGCTTCAAGCAGCACCCGATGATCCGCGACGTGCTGGAGGGCGGCAAGCGCCTGTCCTATGGTGCAAGGGCGATCACCGAGGGGGGGTATCAGTCGGTGCCGAAGCTCGCCTTCCCCGGCGGTGCGCTGATCGGCTGTTCGGCCGGCTTCGTGAATGTGCCGCGCATCAAGGGCAGCCATAACGCGATGCTCTCCGGCATGCTCGCGGCAGACAAGATCGTGGAGGCGCTGGGCGAAGGGCGCAGCCACGATGAACTCGCGGCGTATAACGCCGCCTGGCGTGCGAGCGAGATCGGCAAGGACCTCAAGCAGGTGCGCAACGTCAAGCCGCTGTGGTCGAAGTTCGGCACCTGGATCGGCATCCCGCTCGGCGCGCTCGATATGTGGACGAACGAACTCTTCGGCTTCTCGTTCTTCGGCACGCTCAAGCACGGCAAGACCGATGCGGCCTCGCTGAAGCCGCTGGCAGAGGTCACACCGATCGCCTACCCCAAGCCCGATGGCGTGATCTCTTTCGACAAGCTCTCCTCGGTGTTCCTCTCGGGCACCAACCACGAGGAGGACCAGCCAGTTCACCTGACGCTGAAGGATGCCTCGGTGCCTGTGGGCACGAACCTGCCCGTCTACGGCGAGCCGGCGCGGCTCTATTGCCCGGCGGGGGTTTACGAGGTCATCTACGCGGATGAAGCCGCAAAGACCGGCCCGCGGTTCCAGATCAACGCGCAGAACTGCGTCCACTGCAAGACCTGCGACATCAAGGACCCCGCGCAGAACATCACCTGGATCGCGCCCGAGGGCGGCGGCGGGCCGACCTATCCGAACATGTAACGGGCCACGCGGGGCAAACGGCGGTCAAAAAGAAACCGGCCGACGAGGGGGGATCGTCGACCGGCCAGTTCTTCGTGCGGAAGGGATATCGGCTGCAGGCTTACTGAAGGGCCGCGCCGATAAAGGTCGCGATCCGGTCCTTGTCGGTCACGCCGCCGGAACGCGCGACTTCCTTACCATCCTTGAAAACGAGAATGATCGACTGGCTGCCGATGTTGTTGGCCTTCTTGAACTCGGTTTCCTTGTCGAAATCGACGACGAAGGCCGAAACGTTCTTCAGGCTACCGGTGCCGGAAAGTTCGTTGAACACGGATTCCTGCTTCTTGCAGACCGGGCACCATTCGGCATGAACATGCACGAGGACCGGCTTCGAGCCCTTCAAGGCAGCGTCAAAGGTGCTCTTCGTGTAGGGGGCGAAACCGGTCGCCAGGGAGAGCGCCGGAAAGGCGATGGCGGAAACGCCGAGCGCAACGGCGGCGCCAAGCAGGGTGCGGCGGGCAAGGGTGAATTCGTTCGGCCGGGACATGGTCGGGAGTCTCCTGAGGAAAATCTGGCTGGCGCTGCCTCTCAGCAGGCGCCGCGACCATGCCGCCCCGCTGCCCCGCTGTCACTTCACGAGGTGCGCACGGACGGATCACAAATCCGTGCGGCGACGGTGCAGCCGGCAAAATCAAAATGCCGCCAGCGCTATCCCGCTGTTTGGGTCTTTCTGCGGCCTTGTTTCGATGCTAACCGGGAAGATCAATGCTTTTTTTTGCGACTCGTCGCGCTCATCCGGATCGGCACATCAGTATGGATTTCTGCTCAGGCTTCCGCCTCACCCAAACGCCGGGGAAACATCAGGCCGGGAAAACCGCGCTCCGGGCGCTGGTCCTGTCTATGGCTGTTGCGTTTGTGACGGGAACCGCCTTGGCCGCAACGCCGCCTGCGCGCGTCGTCAGCGGTAACGGCGCATCCGGGTCGTTTCTGGCCGGTGTCGTGGCCAATACCGCGCGCGACATGTCGGCGGCGGCTGAATATTTCCGCGAGGCGCTCAAAGCCGATCCGCGCAATGCCGGGCTTCTCGATCAGGCGTTTCTGGCCGAGCTTGTCGACGGCAACCACGAGGAGGCCTTCCGGCTGGCGGAACGGGCCATCCGCCACGACAAATCCAACGCGCTGGCGCATGTCGCGCTCGGGGTGCGGGCGCTCAAGGCGAAACAATATGACCGCGCCCGCGCAAGCTTTGACCGGGCCGGCGGTTCAGCCCGCGAGGCGGATCTGACAATCGGCCTGCTGCGCGCCTGGGCTCAGGCCGGGGCGGGGGATGTCGCCGGCGCGCTGCAAGGCATCGACCGTTTCAAGGAGAACGAGCTGCGCGGCTATCGCGAGTTCTTCGGCGGGTTGATCGCTGATCTCGGCAAGCGCCCGGTGGAGGCCGAAACGCGCCTCGCCAACGCCTACAAGACCGAAAACGGCATCATGCGCGTCACGGATGCCTATGCCCGCATCCTCTCCCGCCGCGGCAAGATCGCCGAAGCGAAGGAGATCGTGACGCAGTGGCGGACGCGGAACACGTCGCAGCCCTATCTCGACCGGCAGTTCCAGGCGCTCGACAAAGGCGAGGCGCTGCCCCCGCTGGTCGGCAGCGTCACCGAAGGCGCGGCCGAGGTGTTCTACGGTCTTGGCGCTGTCGGCGCAGCCTCGCGCGATCCGATGACGGCGGTGATCTACCTCCAGCTTGCACGCCTCCTGTCACCGAAAGACGAGGTGATCGCGATCACGCTCGGTGAGTTCTTCGAGCAGCTCCGGCAGAACGAGCGGGCGGCGGAAACCTACCAGATGGTGCCGGCATCCTCGCCGCTCGCCAACCGCGCAGCCATCGGCCGGGCAACCTCGCTCGAGCGGCTCGAAAAAACCGATGAGGCGATCATCGTGTTGCGCACCTTGCTCGCCGCACATCCGGAGGACCTTGAGGCCGCCGATACGCTCGGCGCCATCCTGCGCGTCAAGAAGCGCTGGGTTGAGTCGATTGAAGTCTATGATGCCGCAATCAAATCCGTCGCCAAGCTGGAGCAGCGGCACTGGCCGCTGCTGTTCGGGCGCGCCATCGGTTACGAGCGCTCCAAGCAATGGGCGAAGGCGGAGCCGGATTTCCTCGCGGCGCTCGATCTGCTGCCGCCCAAGCCACGCTCGCCACGCGAGGCGGCGGAACGCGCGCAAGTGATGAACTATCTCGCCTATTCCTGGGTCGATATGCATATGAATATCGACAAATCCTTCGAGATGCTGCGGCAGGCAGTAGCAATGGCGCCGGGGGACGGGGCGGTGGTTGATTCGCTCGGCTGGGCCTATTTCCGTCTAGGTCGCTACGAGGATGCCGTGCGTGAACTCGAGCGCGCCGTGCTGCTCAAGGCAGGCGATCCCACGATCAACGATCACCTCGGCGATGCCTACTGGCGCGTCGGCCGCCAGCGCGAAGCCCGCTTCAAGTGGAGCCAGACACTGACGCTCAATCCCGAGCCCGAGGATCTCGAAAAGATCACCAGGAAGCTCGAAACCGGCCTCGCGGATGGCCCGGCGGCGAATGCCGCCCCGCCCAAACCGAACGGCGGCTGACCCCGGCGCAGCCGTGCTCCGGGAATTCGCCCCTGCGAAGATCAACCTCTACCTGCACGTCCTCGGGCGGCGGGCGGATGGTTATCACAGCCTCGAAAGCCTCGTGAGCTTTGCCGATATCGGCGATGATCTGGCGCTTGAACCCGGCGCGGTGCCTGCCTTGACGCTTGATGGCCCGATGGCGGCGGCGCTTTCGGCTGATGAGGACAATCTCGTCCTGAAAGCCGCCCGGCTGTTTGCCGAAGCTTTTCCCGGTGCGGCGACCGGGCAGTTCCACCTCACGAAGAACCTGCCGGTAGCCTCCGGCATCGGTGGCGGCTCCAGCGATGCGGCAGCGGCGCTGCGGCTGCTGGCACGCGCCAACAGGATTGCGCTTGCCAAGCCGCGCCTGATGGCGCTCGCGCGGGCGCTGGGGGCGGATGTCCCGGTGTGTCTTGAGGCCAAGCCCTGCATCATGCGCGGCATCGGCCATGACCTTGAACCCGTCTTGATGGGCGAGGCGATGCCAGCGGTGCTGATCAATCCGGGCGTCGCGGTTGAGACCCGCGCGGTTTTTGGCGCGCTCGCGCTTCAGCCGGGCGAGGATTTCACGCCATTGCGTCCGCCGGAAAGCGCGAGCGGCGATCCGGCGCTGCGCATCCTTGCTGCCATGCGCAACGATCTTGAGGCGCCGGCCATGGCCGTGACCGAGGCCATCGGGCAGGCCCTTGATGCGCTGCGTGCCGTGCCCGGTTGCCGCTTTGCCCGCATGTCCGGCTCGGGGGCAACCTGTTTCGGGCTATTCGAGACGCTTGCCGAAGCGCAGGATGCTGCGGATTCAATCCAGATGAGTCATCCTCACTGGTGGGTTCGCCCGTGCCGGATAAATCTGCCTTTCTGAGCGTGAGGTCTTTGGCCCTCGGGAGCGAAAATCTCTTGGTGGATCGGGATATCCCGCAGAGGATCAGGCCAAGCCGGGAGTAATCAGATGATTTCGATTGCCTATATCCGCACCATGGCGCGTTACAACCGTTGGCAGAACCGCTCGATCCATGCCGCCGCCGACACCCTCTCGCCGGATGAACGCCGCGAGGATCGCGGGGCCTTCTTCAATTCAATCGAGGGCACGCTCAATCACCTATTGTGGGGTGATTCCATCTGGATGCACCGTTTTGCCGGAACCCCGAAACCGCAGGGCGGCATCGCCGAGTCTGCGGCGCGTATCCCGGAGTGGAACGATCTGAAGAGGGAACGCTTCGCCGTTGATGAGGCCATCATCCTCTGGTCCGAGGGTGTCACCGAGGAATGGCTCGCCGGGGACATGACCTGGTATTCCGGCGCCGCCGGGCGCGAGGTGTCAAAACCCTACTGGTTTCTGGTGGCGCATTTCTTCAACCACCAGACGCATCACCGCGGGCAGGTGCATGCGATGCTGACGGCGGCCGGCGCAAAGCCGGAGGATACCGACCTGTTTTTCCTTGAGGATGCGGTGCTGACCGGCGGGATTTAGAAAATTTTTCCAATCACAGGTTGTGACCTCGACTTTTCTCCTTTGTTGTGAATATTTTCAGAAGGGGAGGGCAAAAAAATGAATAAGAACAGGCTTATATTCTTGTTGGCGACCGCTGGTCTGGGAGGTTGCGCCACGCATCCGCTGCCGGAGAATTATTCGGGGGTGAATACAGTCGATATAGTCAGAAAAATTAGATGTGAAGCGAGATCAGCAATTGCTGAGCGGGCAATTATGTTCTTGATGCGAGATGATGCACCGGCAAAGACATATAAAATTGGAGAAGCTTTGAAAAAAGGAAATTTATCATTCAAAAATGTGAATTACTATGATCTAGACATGAAAACTGCCGAATATGTGAAAAAATACGATAATTCTGCAATAGCATATCAATTTACATTCAATATTAAGGAGAATAACGATATAAATGTTGGATTGGATTTGTTGAAACCTTTGACTGGAGGTTCCATCGGTCTCGGGATTTCGTCATCTAATAATAGAGAAAGATCAAATATAAGATCTTTTACAATCGTTGAGGAATTCAAAAAATTGCTTGACTCAATGAGCGATAATGACTGCTTTAATGTATCGTCAGGGGTGAATGTTATGTATCCAATAACTGGAAGCGTTGGTCTTTCAGAGGTTATAAATACATTCATAGATCTCAACGAAATGAAAGTCCTCGTCGACAAAGAAAACAAAGACAAAATTCCCGAAATGGCGGAGACGTTGAATTTCAAGACAGTTCTTTCAATCTCTGCAAATCCGAAGCTTGATTTAACGACCGCAGGTCGAAAATGGCAGACCGATCTTGCACATGTCGAAGCCAAGGCGACACGCACAGACGATCATACGGTCCAAATTGGACTTTCGCTGCCACCTGACAAATCACCCAGTGCACCAAGAGGCCGCGATGGTGTGGCAAAGAGCACAAAAAGTGCGAAATATAGAGCGGTTCAGGCTATTTTGAATCAGAAAGACGACCGTAGGAACGCTAATGATATTCGGGTGAAGGAGTTTCTTGGGCTCCCGACGTACTGATCTCAATCCCTTGAGGCGTTAGCCGAATTGCTTTTTTTCTCAATGCGCGCGGCTGACGCAGAAATCCACGACCTCATCGAGCGCATCGCGCATCGGCGAGGCCGGGAACAGCGCCAGCGCATCCTTGGCCATCGAGCCATAATGCCGCGCGCGTTCGATCGTGTCCTCAAGAGCGCGGTGTTTTCTCAGAAGCTCCATCGCGCGGGCCAGTTCGGCGTCGGTTGAGTTGCCGGCCTCCAGCGCGCCCTTCCAGAAGGTGCGTTCCTCATCCGAGCCGCGGCGATAGGCGAGCACCACCGGCAAGGTGATCTTGCCCTCGCGGAAATCGTCGCCGACGTTCTTGCCGAGCTTGGCGGCGGTGCCGCCATAGTCGAGCGCGTCATCGATGAGCTGGAAGGCAATGCCGAGGTTGAGGCCGTAGGAGCGGCAGGCCTTCTGCGCGTCTTCCGGCGCGTCGGCGAGAATGGGGCCGACTTCGGCGGCGGCAGCGAAGAGCGCCGCGGTCTTCGCGCGGATCACGGCGAGGTATTCGTCTTCGGTGGTTGCGGTGTTCTTGGCAACGGCGAGCTGCATCACCTCGCCTTCCGCGATCACGGCGGCGGCGGTCGAGAGCACGTCGAGGCACTGGAGCGAGCCGACCTCGACCATCATCTTGAACGCTTGCCCGAGCAGGAAATCACCCACGAGCACGCTCGCCTCGTTGCCCCAGACCTTGCGGGCGGAAGGCTTGCCGCGCCTCAGGTCGCTCTCGTCGACGACATCGTCGTGCAGCAGCGTGGCGGTGTGCATGAACTCGACGGAGGCCGCGAGTTTGATATGGCCCTGGCCCGCATAGCGGCTCAGAATGGCGGTCGCGAGCGTCAACATCGGCCTCAGACGCTTGCCGCCGGATGAAATCAGGTGCTGCGCGACTTCCGGGATCATCGTGACATCGGAGCCGGTGCGGGACAGGATGGTTTCGTTGACGCGCACCATATCCTCGCGGACGAGCGCGACCAGACGATCAATGCTTTCAGCTTCCGGTTTTTCACCGAAGGAAACGACAACACCCACAACCAATCCTCGCGAGACGGTCCCTTCCGCGTGCCAGCCGTGGCCGGAAAGAACGATTTGCTACGGATTACGCTTGCACGCTCGCAGCACGAAATGCAACGTGCCCCTGCACTGGCCAGTACGTTTGGCACGGCTTTCGGGGGTAAAATCACGTGGTCGCAGGGCGCGGAAAGGGAGAAACACCGGCACTTGCAACCAGTGATGATTCCCTTTTTGCCGGTGCTCTCCACCTTTTCCAGCCTGCAAAAGGCCATCGTGCCGGAACGGATGCTGTTCTGCTCGCCGCCGCGACGCCGCCCGAAGCGCGGGCGATTGCCGACCTCGGCGCTTCCACCGGAGTGGTTGGTTTGCGCGCCGCACAGACCAACCCGGATGCCCGCGTCATGCTGATCGAGCGGGATGCCGCCATGCTCGATCTGGCCCGGCAGAACATTGGCCGGAACGGGCTTGATGCGCGCGTCATACTGCATGCCGGCGATGCCTTCGCCCTCGGCAAGGCGGCTGCCCTGCGTGAAGCCTTTGACTGCGTGCTGTCGAACTCGCCAATGCCGTGACCATTCTCGCACCCAGGGGAGAACTGGTGCTGATCCACCGCGCGGATGCGCTGCCCGAGCTCATGGAGGCCTGCGGGCGGCGTCTTGGCGCGGTGCACCTGCGGTTCGTCCACCCGGAGGCGGAGGCGCCTGCGATCCGGGTGCTGGTTTCCGCCCGCAAGGGCTCGCGTGCGCCGCTGGTGGTCTTGCCGCCGCTCGTGCTCCATGGGCCGGAGGGGCGCTTTACCGATACGGCTGCGCGCCTTCACGCCGGGCAGATGCGGCTCCCGATGCGACCCTCAGGATGATCTGTGCCGCACACAAAAAACGGGCGGGGAAACCCGCCCGTCCTGATCGATGAAACCGATCGTCGCTCAGTAGCGGCAAACGCGCACCATGCGGCGGACATAGCCGTAGGGCGTCCAGACAACCCGCGGCCGCAGGACGCAGCGGCGATAGTAGACCGGCGCACGGTAGACGCGGACCGGGCGATAATAGGGGCGGCGGTAAACCCGGACAGGACGATAATAGCGCCGCCGATAGTACTGCACCGTATCCGTCTGCGGCTTTGAAGCCTGATCGAGCGCGATCGACGGGCCCGACGGCAAGGTTGCGGCGCGCACGGGCGCAAGGCCTGCCACACCAAGAAGTGCTGCGAAAAGAGCAGCGAGGACAAAGTGCGAAGCTCTGGTCATTCAAGTGTCTCCCTTCATGTCGCCCGGTGAGGATGCTAGGATAGGGAAAATGAACACGAGCGAAACGGCAGCGGACGACCGGGGGTCCTGCGCTGCTTTTTTACATGGACCGATCGCAGCGGAATTCGGCTGGCTTGCCATTGGCACCATTGACCTGCTTGACGACCGCGCAATTGGCAAAGCCGTTGATGCGGACAACGCGCGGCTGAGGACGTTCCGCAGGAGCCGACGCAGCCGGGGCGGGGGCTGCTGTCGGGGTCGTGGTGGCTGCCACCTGCTGCTGGGCGCCGCTGCCCGCAGCCTGGGCCGGCTCGGTCAGGGATGCGAAACCGAGCATGCCGCCAAAGGTGCCGACGGACAGTGCCAGCGCCAGAGCAAACTGGCTGAGGGTGCGCTTGGCGGATTTCGAGGTGACGGCACGCTGCATGGTCGCTCTCCTGATTTTTTGGCCTGATGCCTTGTGATCGTGGTGCCGTTGCCCGGCGCTTGATCGGCACAATGCGCAAGCGAGGGTTGCGCGGCTGTGCGCCAGCGCACACCGAAGCATCCGGTGTGGTGCCGGTGCCGGGTGCGCAAAAGGAGCATCGGGAGGGTGAGCTTCCCCGGAGGAAACGCTTGCGGCTCGGCCCGTCCCTCGGTTAAGCGGAAGGCTCCGGCTTTATCGCGCGAGTGCATTCCTGTGACAGCAACCTCACCGCTTCCTGCCCCCCTCCGGCCCGAACGCTCGTTTCAGGGGCTGATCCTGACGTTCCAGCGCTTCTGGGCAGAAAAGGGCTGCATCATCTTGCAGCCCTATGACATGGAAGTCGGCGCGGGCACGTTCCATCCGGCGACGACGCTGCGCGCGCTCGGTCCCAGGCCGTGGAACGCTGCCTACGTGCAGCCCTCGCGCCGGCCGAAGGACGGGCGTTATGGTGAAAACCCCAACCGGTTCCAGCACTACTACCAGTTTCAGGTGATCCTGAAGCCCTCGCCGCCGAACCTGCAGGAGCTTTACCTCGAAAGCCTCTATGCCATCGGCATCGACCCTGCCTTGCATGATCTCCGCTTCGTCGAGGACGACTGGGAAAGCCCGACGCTCGGCGCCTGGGGTCTCGGCTGGGAATGCTGGTGCGACGGGATGGAAGTCAGCCAGTTCACCTATTTCCAGCAGGTTGCCGGGCAGGAATGCGCGCCAGTGGCCGGCGAGTTGACCTACGGTCTCGAACGTCTCGCGATGTATCTGCAGGGCGTTGATCGCGGCTTCGACCTCAATTTCAACGGGCTCGAAGGCGACGCCAAGGTTACCTACGGCGATGTCTTCAAGCAGGCCGAGGAGGAATATTCCCGGCACAACTTCGAGTTTTCGAATGTCGAGAAGCTGCTCGGCGATTTTACCCGCGCCAAGGATGAATGCGCGGCGTTGCTGGCGCAGGGTGCAAAAAACCTGAAAGAGAATGGCGGAGAGGGGCGCCATCTTCAGGTGCTGCCGGCCTACGATCAGTGCATCAAGGCCTCCCACGCCTTCAACCTCCTGGATGCGCGCGGGGCGATCTCGGTGACGGACCGCCAGCGCTACATCGGCGAAGTGCGCGAACTGGCGAAAGCCTGCGGTGCGGCATGGATCAAGACTGAGGCGGGTGGGGCATGATGGACCGTCGCCTTGTTCTCGCTACTGCCCTCGCTCTGTGTGCCGCCCCCGCCTTCGCGCAAGGAAAGCCGGCGCTCGATACCCCGCTTGCGGCGGTGAAGCTGGTCTATGACCCCAAGACCAAGGACGCCCAGCGCCCCTATTCGAAAAAGCTCAGCGCGCTCTATGCTGCGGCGGTGAAAAAATCGAAACAGCTCAACGAGGCGGTTTCCGGCCTCGATTTCGACCCGATCATCTCCGGGCAGGATTCGGATGACGATTTCCGCAAGACGCTGAAATATTCGGTCGAGCCGCGCGGCGCGGGCAACGCTGTTGTCGTGGTGAAATTCAGGCAGTTCAAGACCGGGCCGGAAGTGACGCTGTTCTACGAGGTAGTGCTCGAAGGCAAGGACTGGAAGGTCGACGATATCGTCAACCCTGCGAAGACAGACGGCTGGCGCTTGTCTGCCCTGCTCAAGCTTGGTGCGCAGGGACAATAGTATTTCGGGCCCCAGCGGCCGCAATTTCGGATCAACAATGCCCGATCTTCTGTTCGAACTTTTTTCCGAGGAAATTCCGGCCCGCATGCAGCGGCAGGCGGCGGATGACCTGAAAAAGCTGGTCACCAACGCGCTGGTGGATCGCGGGTTGACCTATGAGGGCGCGAAAGCCTTCGCGACCCCGCGCCGCCTCGCGCTGACGATTGCCGGCCTGCCGGTGCGCCAGCCGGATACGCGCGAGGAGAAAAAGGGCCCGCGCGTCGGCTCGCCCGAGGGCGCGGTGCAGGGCTTCCTGAAATCCGCCGGGCTGACCTCGCTCGATCAGGCGAAGATCGAGAGCGATCCCAAGAAGGGCGAGTTCTACGTCGCCGTGATCGAGAAGAAGGGCGGCGCGACGCTGGACGTTCTGGCCGAAATCCTGCCGGCGGTGATCCGATCGTTTCCGTGGCCGAAATCGATGCGCTGGGGCGCTGCGAGCGCCTCGCCCGGCTCTTTACGCTGGGTGCGGCCGCTGCGCGGCATCGTTGCGACCTTCGGCAGCGAGACCGTGGAACCGGAGATCGTGCCCTTCGATGTCGATGGCCTGAAAGCCGGCAACATCACCTGGGGCCACCGCTTCATGGCACCAGCCGCGATTCAGGTGCGGCGTTTCGATGATTACGTCAGCAAGCTTGAAGCCGCCAAGGTCGTGCTCGATGCCGACAGGCGCAAGGAGATCATCCGCGCCGATGCGCGCAATCTCGCCTCGGCCCAGCTCCTTGAGGTGATCGAGGACGAGGGGCTGCTCGAAGAAGTGGCGGGCCTTGTCGAATGGCCGGTTGTGCTGATGGGCGGCTTCGAGCCAGAGTTTCTCGATGTGCCCGCCGAGGTGATCCGCGCCACGATCCGCGCCAACCAGAAGTGCTTCGTGCTTAGAAAACAGGATGGCGCAGAAGCGAAGGCGATGGGGGGAGAACTGGCCAACAAGTTCCTGCTGACGGCAAATATCGAGGCGAAGGACGGCGGTGCCACGATCATCGGCGGCAACGAGCGCGTCATCCGCGCGCGGCTCTCGGATGCGAAATTCTTCTGGGATACCGACCGCAAGACTTACGCCGAGGACCGCGAGTTCAAGCGGCTCGAAAAATTCAAGACGGTCACGTTCCATGAGAAGCTCGGGTCGCAGTGGGATCGCATCGAGCGCATCCGCGCGCTGGCCAAGGAACTGTGCAAGGTCACCGGCGCGGATGAGGCGCTGGTGGATCGCGCGGCAAGGCTGTGCAAGGCGGACCTGCTCACCGAAGTCGTCGGCGAATTCCCCGAGGTTCAGGGCCTGATGGGCCGCAAATACGCTGGCCTGAATGGCGAGCATGCGAGCGTCGCAGCGGCCTGCGAGGAGCATTACAAGCCTGTGGGGCCGACGGATTCGGTGCCCACGGACAAGGTTTCCGTCACGCTCGCGCTCGCGGACAAGCTCGATACGCTGGTGGGCTTCTGGGCGATCGACGAAAAGCCGACTGGCTCGAAGGACCCCTATGCGCTCAGGCGTGCGGCTCTGGGTGTGATTAGGTTGCTGGTGGAGAATGGGGTGAGACTTTCTCTAGTTCCAAGCTTGATGGGGCCACTCAGTAGACTCAAAACGCAATTGAAAATCCGCTTCCTAATGGAGAGCGCGCGAACTCTAGGTAATCTGGCTGGTGCAGGAATTCCTGGCACTGAACAGAGCCTAGAAGCGATAATGGAACGTGACAGGCCTATTGCCTCTCGCGAAGAGTTTGAGAGTTTTCTTCAGACCTCCTCAGACCTCCTCTCCTTCTTCCATGATCGCTTGAAGGTCATGCTCCGCGACAGCGGCGCGCGGCACGATCTGGTGGATGCCGTGCTCGCCAATGGCGAGGTGAATGACGATCTCCTGCTCGTCGTCCGCCGTGTCGAGGCGCTCGGCAAGTTCCTCGATACCGAGGACGGCAAATCCCTGCTCGCCGGGTTCAAGCGCGCGGCGAACATCCTCCGCGCTGAGGAAAAGAAGGACGGCGAGGGCGCGTTCGAAGCCGCCGCCGATGCTGCCCGCTTTGTCGAGACCGAAGAAAGGACCCTGCACGGCGTGCTGGCGGCCACCACGCCGGCGGTTGCCTGTGCGCTGAGCAAGCAGGATTTCGAGGGCGCAATGCGGATTATGGCGGGCCTTCGCGCGCCGGTCGATGCCTTCTTCGAGGCGGTGATGGTCAATGCCGACGATCCCGCCATCCGCGTCAACCGACTCGCGCTGCTGGCCAGCTTGCGCCGGGTGACGCGGCAGGTCGCGGATTTCTCGAAGATCGCGGGGTAAGAACGCGCTGTCATGCCCGCCCCAAGCCCGAGCATGACGGTGGTCAGTGTCATTCCCGGCGACGCGCAGCGGCGAACGGGAATCCATCTTGAGGCAAGTGGACTGGATTCCCGCTCGGCGGCCTTGTCGCCGTCGGGAATGACACCTCCGGCACACGAGCCAGCCTCACCCGGCATGGCGTAATCTCACCCATTTCCGGCCGCTTCCCCTCTCGCCAAACTCCGGAAATACTCTAGGTTTTGTTCAACTTTGGAGTTTTATCATGAACAATACCGCTTCCCGCGCGCTTCCCGCCGGGCTTGTCATCCTGTGCGGCTGCGCCATCGCGATGCTGACCTTCGGCCCGCGCTCCGCGCTGGGCTTTTTCCAGCAGCCGATCATTTCCGCCAATGGCTGGGGGCGGGATGTCTTTTCCTTCGCCCTCGCGCTGCAGAACCTGTTCTGGGGCATCGGCCAGCCCTTCATGGGCGCGATCGCCGATCGCTTCGGCACGCTCAGGGTGCTCTGGGTCGGTGCGATCATGTATGCCGCCGGCCTCTACATGATGACCGTCTCGACCGATCCGGCAACGCTGGCGATTTCCTCCGGCGTGCTGATCGGGTTCGGGCTTTCCGGCTCGTCGTTCAACCTCGTGCTGGCGGCGTTCTCGAAGATTTTGCCGCCCGAAAAGCGCTCCATGGCCTTTGGCATGGGCACGGCGGCCGGCTCGTTCGGGCAGTTCCTCTATTCGCCGCTCGGCGTCGGCCTGATCCGCGATTACGGCTGGCAGAACGCGCTGCTGATCTTCGCCGGGCTGACGCTGCTGGTGCTGCCCCTCGCGCTCGCGGTGGCGACGCCGCCGAATAAAAAGGCATCCGAGGCTCCGCTCAATTCGGCCGAAAGCCAGAGCGTGATGCAGGCGCTGGTGCAGGCCTTCGGGCACCGCTCCTATGTGCTGCTGGTGATCGGGTTCTTCACCTGCGGCTTCCAGCTCGCATTCATCACGGTGCATCTGCCGAGCTATTTCAAGGATGTCGGCATGCCGCCCGAGGTGGGCGGCTGGACGCTCGCGCTGGTGGGCATCTTCAACATCGTGGGGTCACTGAGCGCCGGCTGGCTCGGCAACCGCATGCCGAAGCGCTGGATCCTCGCGATCATCTATTTCGCGCGCTCGATCGTCACGATCGGGCTCTTGATGTCGATCCCCTATATCGCGCAGCCGGTGAGCGTGTTCGGCTGGCAGACGACCGTGGGCGTGCTTTCGGCGCTCGCGTTCGGTGCGTTCACGGGGCTGTTGTGGCTTTCGACCGTGCCGCCGACGGCGAGCCTCGTCAGCCTGATGTTCGGCCCGCGCTACATGGCGATGCTCTATGGCTTCGCGTTCTTCTCGCATCAGGTCGGCGGGTTTCTCGGGGTCTACCTCGGCGGCATCCTGTTCGAGAAGACGGGGAGCTATGATGTCGTCTGGTGGCTCTCGGTCGGGCTCGGGGTCGCCTCGGCCCTCATCAACCTGCCGATCATCGAGAAGGCCGCGCCCGGGCGCTGGCAGGTGCAGGCCGCAACCTGAGAAGGTGACCTAGCCTTCCTCGCCCTCGATCAGCTTGCGTTTTTTTGCGAGCTCCGCCCCGAAAAAATCGAGGAAGGCGCGCACCCGTGCCGCCTTCTTGAGATCGGGGTGGGTGAGGACCCACATGCCGGTTTCCGATGTCGGCCGGATCGCCGGGATTTGCACGGCATTCTTGAGCTGTGCGCCGATGAACGAGGGCAAGAGCCCGAGGCCGAGCCCGGCCTCGATCGCGCTTGCGAGCGTTGAAACCGCATTCACCTTCACGACGACGCTCTCCGGAGCGACATTGGCCGCGACCCAGCGCCCGCCCGCCGTGCCGACGATGGGATCGCCGAGGCCGACCCAGCGCGTGGGTGCGGCGCAGAGGGCGGCGACGTTTTCAAGGTCGAGCTTTGCTTCGGCAGCCAGCGCCTTCGAGACATAGGCGCCCCAGCCGATGGTGGCAACGCGGCGGCCGACGAGGCTCTGCGGCGGATCAACGGACGCCCGGATCGCCACATCGGCATCGCGGCGCGAGAGGTTCAGCGCGCGGTTGTCGATGACGAAATCGAGCGTGATTTCCGGGAAACGTTGCCGGAAAGCGCAGAACATCGGCGCGACAAGGTGGGAGAAGATCGTATCTGTGGTGGTGACGCGCAATTCGCCCGAGGGGCGCACGTCCTGCCCGGCGATGCGGCGCTCGAATTCGATGATCGATTCCGCCATGCGCATTGCCAGCGCGACCATTTCCTCGCCAGCGGATGTCAGGAGATAGCCGGAACGGGCGCGCTCGAAAATCCTGACGCCGAGATGCTCTTCCAGCGCATTCAACCGGCGGAACACGGTTGAATTGTTGACACCCAGCGCTTCCGCCGCCCCGCCCAGCGATCGATGGTCCGCAATGGCGCGAACGAGGCGGAAATCATCCCAGGCGAGAGGCTGCATTCGATCTGACACCTTCAAAATTGCACGATCAAGTTTGCAAAATACAGCATACCTTGCGTTGATGCACTCCGGGTTTCTACGGAGTTTCCGGGGGGGTGGGCTACTTCGCCGCGGCGGCGCGCGCGAGGCGATCGAGAATGGCTTCCCCGAGCCCGTGCGCCGGGATCGGCGCCACCGCAATACCGGTGGTGGACAGCTGATCGAGCGCGCGCAGATGGCGGTAGAGGTTTGCAGCGGCTTCGGCAGGATCGCCCCGCTCGGAAAGATTGAGCGACAGATGCGGCATCGCGCCTTCCGGCAAGGGTAGCCCGAAGCCGAGGCAGGCCTCGCCGGGCCGGACGGTCGTCGCGCCGAGCCGGAGCGTGTGCTCCGGTGCGTAATGCGAGGAGAGGCGGCCGGGCGCCAGCGGCGCTTCGGCGTCACCGGCGGCGTCCTTCAGCGCGAAGCCGAGAACGGCTTCGATCGCCTCGCGCGCGATGCCGCCGGGGCGTAGCATCACCACGGTGTCATCAAGGCAGCCAAGGATGGTGGATTCGACGCCGATCGCGGTCGGTCCGCCGTCAACGATGGCGTCGATGATGCCGTCGAGATCCGCCGCGACATGCGCGGCGAGGCTCGGCGAGATGTGGCCGGAGCGGTTGGCGCTGGGCGCGGCGATCGGCCGGCCCGCCCGGCGCAGGATCGCCTGCGCGACCGGGTGATCGGGCACGCGGATCGCGAGAGATGGCAGGCCGGCACGCGCGAGTTCGCAGACGGGGGAAGTGGGCGTGGCGGGCACCACCAGTGTCAGCGCGCCCGGCCAGAAGGCCTTGGCCAGCTTCACGGCAAGCGGCGGGAAATTCCCGAGGCTGAACGCTGCCGCGAGGTCCGGCACATGCGCGATCAGCGGGTTGAAGCTCGGCCGCCCCTTGGCGGCATAGAGCCGCGCGACCGCCTCCGGGCTGGTGGCATCAGCGCCAAGGCCGTAGACGGTTTCGGTCGGGAAGGCGACAAGCCGCCCGGCCGCCAGAATCTCGCCAGCGCGGGCAAGATCGGCGGGTGTGGTGCCAAGGCGCTGTGTGGCCATCACCGGGCGGGCAGATGTGTGATCGGGCTCAGCCATGATGCCGCGCCCCCACTGTCGTGTTTCTGACAGTTGCAGGCCGGTCCGGCGTGTCAGGATGCAGCCTCCGTGACGGAATTTCATCCTCAGGGTGCTGTCCGGTCAAATTGGTGCTTGCATCAAAATAGTTCATATGTAAACTAAATCTCGCTGTAACCCCTGCGTCCAATCCGCGGCGTCTTCGGCTTCAGGATGTCAACGTCCTAGCGGTTTGCTATGGTGGTTCCAAACAAGAAATGCGCGGGCGCCGAACCGAACCGGACCAGGCCCGCTCGGGAGGAAGATCATGACCTATCGTGCCCCGGTTGAGGATATCCTGTTCGCGATGCGCCATGCAGCCGGGCTGGATCATGGTCTGGAGAACGGGCTGTATGCCGATCTCGCGGATGGCGTTGCCGAGGCCGTGCTCGAGGAAGCTGCCAAATTCGCTGAGGATCGGATCGCGCCGCTGAACCGCACCGGGGACAAGGAAACCTCGCGGCTCGTCGATGGCAAGGTCGTCGTGCCTGCCGGCTTCACAGAAGCCTACCGTGACTGGGCGGCAGGTGGCTGGGCGGGCGTCGCGGCGGACCCGGAATTCGGCGGGCAGGGGCTGCCGGTAGTGCTCAATATCGCCTGCACCGAAATCTGGAATTCGGCGAACCTCGCGTTCTCGCTCAATCCGCTCTTGACGATGGGGGCGGTGGAGGCCGTCACCGCGCATGGCTCGGACTATCTCAAGCAAACCTTCCTCGCGAAGATGATCTCCGGCGAATGGACCGGAACGATGAACCTCACCGAGCCGCAAGCCGGCTCGGACCTCGCGCTTCTGACCTCGCGTGCCGAGCCGGTGGGGGATGGCACCTATCGCATCTTCGGTTCCAAGATTTTCATCACCTACGGCGACCACGAGATGACCGAAAATATCGTGCATCTCTTTCTCGCGCGTCTGCCGGGTGCCCCTCCCGGCACACGCGGGATTTCGCTGTTTCTGGTGCCGAAATTCGTGGTCAATGCCGATGGCAGCCTTGGTGCACGCAATGATGTCCGTTGCCACGCGCTCGAGCACAAGCTCGGCATCCATGCCTCGCCGACCGCAACGATGATCTTCGGCGATAACGGCGGTGCCATCGGCTATCTCGTCGGTGAGGAGAACAAGGGCCTCAACTGCATGTTCACGATGATGAACAATGCCCGCCTTGCGGTGGGCGTGCAGGGCGTTGCGGTGGCGGAGCGCGCCTACCAGCAGGCGCTGGCCTATGCGCAGGATCGCAAGCAGGGTCGTGCTGTCGGTGCGCCAGCGGCCTCGCCGATTATCGAGCACCCGGATGTGAAGCGTATGCTGCTCGAGATGCGCGCCAAGACGGCGGCGGCACGGGCGCTGTGCCTCGTCACAGCGGCGGCGCTTGATCGCTATCACCGGCTTGAGGATGCAGAAGCGCGCCGCATCGCGCATGAGGAGGCGAGCCTCCTGACCCCGGTTGCGAAAGCGTTCTCGACCGATATCGGCATCGAGGTCGCCTCATCCGGGGTGCAGATCCATGGCGGCATGGGCTTTATCGAGGAAACCGGCGCGGCGCAGCACTATCGCGACGCGCGCATCCTCGCGATTTACGAGGGCACCAACGGCATTCAGGCGATCGATCTCGTCATGCGCAAGCTGCCGCTCTCGGATGGCAAGCGCGTCGGCGCGATGATCGCCGGCTATCGCCAGTCCGCCGAGAAGGCCGGCACGATCAACGATCCGGGTTTCCAGCGCGTCGGCGAGCGGCTGAAGGCTGCCGTTGCTTCTCTGGAACGGGCGACCGACTACATGCTCGACAATCTGAAGGCCAATCCCAACGCCGCGCTGGCGGGGGCAACGCCCTACCTCAGGCTGTTCGCGCTCGCATCGGGTGGCGCCTATCTTGCGGATCTGGCGCTGGCGTCCCGGGTCGCGATCTCGGCGGGGGACAGTGATCCGCGCCATGCCTTGCGTATCCGCGATGCGCGCTTCTTCGCGGAAAACCTTGCGAGCGCCGCGCCGGGCATCGAGGCTTCGGTGCTCGATGGCGCCGAGGCGATCAACGCCGCCTTTGCCGAGTGAGCCAGAAAGCAGGATACGATGACCGAGACCGTTCTTGCGCACCGCGAAGGTGCCGTCCTTGTGCTGACGCTCAACCGGGCGGACAAGAAAAACGCCCTGACCGGCGCGATGTATGATGCGCTCACGGCAGGGCTCATCGAGGCCAATGCCGATCCGGCCATCGGCGCGACGCTGATCCTGGGTCAGCCCGGTATTTTCTGCGCCGGCAACGATATAAAGGATTTCATCGGCTTTGCGATGAATGGTTCGCTCGGCGCGCCGATCATCGGCTTCCTGAAGGCGCTGGTTGCCAACGCCAAGCCGCTGGTCGCGGGGGTCGATGGCGGTGCAATCGGCATTGGCACCACAATGATCCTGCATTGCGATTACGCTGTTGCCTCCGAGCGCGCGGTGTTCGCAACGCCCTTCGTTGATCTTGCTCTTGTACCGGAGGCTGGTTCCAGCCTTATCGTGCCCGAGCTGATGGGGCACCGCCTCGCTTTCGAAATGCTGGTGATGGGCGCGCGTTTTGACGCGAAACGGGCCGCGGCAACAGGTCTTGTCAATCAGGTTGTCACGCCGGGAGCCCTTGAAAGGGCGGCGTTCGAGAGCGCGGCGGCGATCGCAGCCAAGCCGCGTGAGGCCGTTGCAATCTCCCGCCGCCTGATGCGGGGCGACACCGACCGCTTGCTGGCACGCATCGACGAGGAGGCAAAAGCCTTCGCGGAACGGCTGAAGTCAGCGGAGGCCCGCGCCGCCTTCGAAGCTTTTCTCAGCCGTCCCAAGAGCTGAGTTCTTCCCTATTCTTGCCCGCTGCGGCGCATGATCAAAAAAGCAAAGGAAATCCCGTCATGAGCCTGAATGGAAAGACGCTGTTCATCACCGGTGCCTCGCGCGGCATCGGACTTGCCATCGCCCTGCGCGCCGCGCGGGATGGCGCGAACATTGTTGTGGCCGCGAAAACCGCGGAGGCGCATCCGAAGCTCGAGGGCACGATCTTTAGCGCTGCGGAGGCGATCGAGAAGGCGGGCGGCAAGGCGCTGCCGTTGCAGCTCGACATCCGCGACGATGCCGCGACCGAAGCCGCCTTTGCAACCGCCGCGCAGCATTTCGGTGGCATCGACATCGTCGTCAACAATGCGAGCGCGATCAACCTCGCCCCCGTGGCGGCGCTGGACATGAAGCGCTTCGATCTCATGCACCAGATCAACGCGCGTGGTACCTATCTCGTCTCGAAATGCGGATTGCCCTATCTCGCGAAAGCGCAGAACCCGCATATCCTGATGCTGTCGCCGCCGCTCGACATGAAGACCAAATGGTTCGCCGGCCACACCGGCTATTCCATGGCGAAATTCGGCATGAGCCTTGTGGTGCTCGGCCTTGCGGGCGAGACCAAGGGCCGCATCGGCGTCAACGCCCTCTGGCCGCGCACAACCATTGCGACGGCAGCGGTGAAGAACATTCTGGGCGGCGAGCAGCTGATGCGCTCCTCGCGCACGCCGGAAATCCTCGCCGATGCCGCGCATATGATTGTCACCAAGGACGCGAAGACT
Organism: Beijerinckiaceae bacterium; assembly: GCA_009773635.1. Taxonomy (GTDB): domain Bacteria; phylum Pseudomonadota; class Alphaproteobacteria; order Rhizobiales; family Beijerinckiaceae; genus Rhabdaerophilum. Next base: position 77,912 of record WSYC01000011.1, read on the forward strand.
TTCACCGGCAACTTCCTGATCGACGATACCTTCATGGCTGGCGAAGGTGTGCGGGACTTCGATGTCTATCGCGCGGACCCGACGCAGGCGCTGACACCGGATTTCTTCGTGCCCGAGGACAGTATTCCGCCCGCATGCGCGAGTTACGGGCCCCTGAAATCCTGAGCCGGCAGAACCACATTTTCTGCTTGCCACGCAGCCCGGGATGCGCTCGATAGGCGCATTCCAGAGAGCAGGCAGAGGGAGCGGAACCGGCATGATCATCGCCCATCTGCCGCGTGCGACCGACCTGACGCAGGCCCAGCTGCCAGCACACGAGCAGCGCTGCGGTTTCGACCGCACGAGCCTCGATTCAGCCGACAGTGTGCCGGAGAATGCCGTCTGGATCGATCTGATCAACCCGAGCCGCGAAGAGGATCGCCGGGTCGAGCTGGCCCTCGGGATCGATATCCCGACACGCGAGGAATCGCAGAATATCGAACCCTCCGAGGTGCTCTACGTCGAGAATGGTGTGCGCTACATGTCGGCGCGTATCCTGTGCCAATCGGGCACCGAAAGTCCGATTCTGGTGCCGATCTCCTTCATCCTCAGGGATCACAAGCTCGTCACCGTCCGCTATGACGAGCCGCGCTCGTTCCAGATGTTCATCAACCGGATGTCGCGGCCAGGTGCCTGCACGGCTTCGGGCGATCACGTGCTGATCGCGCTGTTCGAAACCGTGATCGATCGTGCCGCCGAAATCCTCCGGCTGTCCGGCGAGCGGATAGACGAGGTGTCATCGGTCATCTTCGAGCCGAACTCGGCGCAGCGGGCGGATGTCAACACCTTCCGCACCACGCTCCAGACCATGGGTATGGAAGGTAACCGCATCTCGAAGGTCCGCGAGAGCCTCGTCTCGATCGAGCGTATGCTGCTGTTCCTTTCCGCGAACACGGCCGGGGCGAGCCTCGGTGACGGATTGCGTGCCGAAGTCCGCACCACCTTGCGCGACTTGCAGTCGCTCGAGGATCACGCGACCTTCCTCTCCAGCAAGATCCAGTTCCTGCTCGATGCGGTGCTCGGGCTCGTCAGCCTTGAGCAGAACAAGATCATCAAGATCTTCTCGGTGGCGGCGGTGGTCTTCATGCCGCCGACGCTGATCGCCTCGAGCTACGGCATGAACTTCAAGAATATGCCGGAGCTGGAATGGAGTTACGGCTATCCGATGGCGCTGATCATGATGGTGCTCGCGGCCACCTGCACCTATCTTTTCTTCAAGCTCAAGCGCTGGCTGTAGGCTGCCCGAGCTTATGCGAGGAGCCTGAATTTCTTGCTTTCCTAGGCCGAATGGCCGCCCGAGCTTATGCGAGGAGCTGAAAAACAATGTGCGGGCGCTACGCGATCACCCTGCCGCCTGAGGCCGTGCGCAGCTATTTCGGATTTTCGGACCAGCCGAATTTTCCGCCCCGGCAGGATGTGCGCCCGACGCAAGCGGTGCCGATCGTGCGACTGGAGAACGGCGAGCGCCGCTTCGCACTCGTGCGCTGGGGGTTCATCCCCGGTTTTGTGAAGGACGAGAAGGAATTTCCGCTGCTGATCAACGCACGGTCTGAAACGGTGTTCGAGAAGGCGAGCTTCCGCAACGCGATCAAGCGCCGCCGCTGCCTGTTTATCGCCGATGGCTTTTACGAATGGCAGAAGCTGGATGACAAGGGCCGGAAGAAGCGCCCCTTTCTCGTCCGCCGGCCGATGCAGGGGCCGCTCGCGCTCGCCGGCATCTGGGAATGCTGGCAATCGAAGGACGGATCGGAGATCGACACCGCCGCGATCCTGACGACATCCGCCAATGCGGTGCTGGCCGCGATCCATGACCGCATGCCGGTGATCCTCGAGCCCCGGCAGTTCGACGCCTGGCTTGCGCCGGAAACCGCGAATCCGGATGTGGCCCGGATGATGCAGCCGCTTGACGACGATGCGCTCGAGCTTGTGCCGCTGGACGCAGCGCCGAAGGATGATCTTTTCGGGTGAGGACGGGCAGGGAGACCGGGATGATGGATACGCTGGTTACCGTTGTTTGTATTGGCGTTCCCGCAGGGGTCTTTGCGCGAATTGCGTGGTCGATCTGGCGTGACCGCAACAAGGAAAGCTCCGGAGAGAGCGGCAGTGGCGATGGCGGCGGCTGGTCCGGCGATTCCGGGGGGGATGGCGGTGGCGGCGACTAGCGCCGGAATTCGGCCACGAGCTCCACATGCGGGGAATGGCGGAACTGGTCGACCGGTGTGATCTTCGTCAACCCGAGCCCGGCGGCTACAAGCAGTTTGGCATCCCGCGCGAAGCTTTCGGGGTCGCAGGAGACATAAACCACGCGGCCGAGCCTGGATTTTGCGATCTCACGCACCTGCGCCTCCGCGCCCTGCCGGGGCGGATCGAGCAACACGGCGTCGAACGGCTTCAGTTCCGGCGCGAACAACGGGCGGCGGTAGAGGTCGCGCGCCTCGGCTGTGATCGGCTTGCCGCCGGGATTGGCGCGGATCGACTTTTGCAGGGCGTCGATGGCAGGCTTGTCGGAGTCAAAGGCCGCGACCTTCATCTTCCGCGCGAGCCTGAGGCTGGAGGGACCAAGGCCGCAGAAGAGATCCGCGACATGTTTCGCGCCGGCAAGGCCCTCCAGCGCCAGCGCCGAGAGCATGGCCTCGGAGCGGGCGGTTGCCTGCAGGAATGAGCCTGGCGGCAGGAAGGCCGACAGTGCCGGATTGTCCTCGAACACGATGCGTGGTGCGCGCGCTTCCACCAGCCGCTCGCCATGCAGCGTCAGGCGCGGCAGGTTTGCTGCCACTGCGAAGGCAACCAGCTTCTGGCGCAGGCCTTCGGAAATCGGCCCGGCGCCGCGAATATCGCAATCGAGCCCTTCTTCGCTCGCGGTCACCTGAAAATCGAGTGGCTTGGCGATTGTGCGCAGGGTCATCCCGGCCTCACGGGCAAGATCGGGCGCGGCAGCAAGCGCCGGCACCAGCAGCGGGCAGGCGTCGAGATCGATGAGGTCATGGCTTTTCGCGCGCATGAACCCGGCGAGGATTTTCGTCTGCTTCTCGGTGTCGATCTGGCGGATGTGCAGCGTCACACGCCTGCGGCCCGCACCATGCGCATCCAGCGTTTCGCCGACGGGGGCGTCAAGGCCGACAAAGCCAAGCGCAGAGAGAATGCGCTGACGTTTCCAGCCCGCAACTCCAGCCGGAGCCCAATGCTGCAACGCGCAGCCGCCACAGGTGCCGAAATGCGGGCAGTGCGGTTGGGTGCGCTCCGCGCTGGCGTTCACCACCTCGACGCAATCGGCGCGTTCGGCATGGATATCCGCCCGGATGCGCTCGCCAGGCAGCACATAGGGGATGTGCAGCCGCTCGCCTTCGTGCCGCGCGATGCCATCCCCCTTGAGGCCGATGGCCTCGATGTCGAGCAGGGTTGTGGTCACGGCAATGTCCTTTCGGGAGAAAATGGGCTCTGCCCGGCCTTCCGACCGATGAGCAGAAATTCGCGATTGCCATCGCCGCCCTCGATTGGGGAAGGGATGACCTCGATACCATCAATGCCGAGCGCGGCGATCTCCGCGCTCACCCGCGCAACGATTTCAGCGTGGAGCGCCTCATCGCGGATGATGCCGCGTTTGCCGGCGTTCGGCCCGGCCTCGAATTGCGGCTTGATCAGTGCGATCAGCCAGCCGCCCGGCTTCAGCCGCGCGAGCCCGGCAGGAATGGCCTTGGCAAGGCCGATGAACGAGAGGTCGGCGACGACGAGATCGACGATGTCGGGGACATGGACCTCATCAATCTGGCGGGCATCGACGCCTTCGCGGTTGACGATGCGCGGGTGGCCCACAAGGCGTCTGTGCAATTGCCCGTGCCCGACATCCACCGCGTAGACGCGTGCCGCGCCGCGCTGCGCCAGAAGATCGGAAAACCCGCCGGTCGAGGCGCCGAGATCAAGGCAGATCATGCCGGCGGGGTCGAGCCCGGTATGATCGAGCGCGGCCCTGAGCTTCAGCCCGGCGCGTGAAACGGTTTCGAACGGCCGCTCGGCTTCCAGCCTGCAGTCCACTGCAACGGTACGGGACGCCTTGTCGATCACGACGCCATCGGCGCGCACAAGGCCTGCCTCGACCGCTGTGCGGGCGAGCGCCCGGCTTTCAAAAATCCGCCGGTCCACCAGAAGCTGGTCGATGCGTTGACGTGCCACAGAAATTATCGAACCCCGATGCATCCAGAGAAGGCGATGGCGTGTTAGACAAAACAGAGGGCCCGTTTTCGGACAGTGCAAGATCGCCGGAAGCCCCCCAAACCGGGATAGGAGGAGAACCCATCATGAGCAAGACATCAATTTCCCGCCGGCTTTTTCTCGCGGGCGCGGCGACTGCCGTTACATTGCCGGCCATGCCACGCGTTTTCGCGCAGGCCGCAGCTCCAGCGACTCCCGCCGGCCCCTTCACGCTGCCGCAACTCGGCTATGCCTTCAATGCGCTTGAGCCGCATATCGACGCGATGACGATGGAAATCCATTCCCAGCGTCACCACGGTGCCTTCATCACCAATCTCAACAATTTCGCCAAGGACAACGGCGTTCTCGGCTCAACGCCGATTCCGAAGCTGCTGGCGGAATGGCAGCAGTTGCCCGAAGCCACCCGCATGGGGGCGAAGAACAGCCTCGGCGGCCATGCCAACCATTCGATGTTCTGGCAGATCATGACTCCCGGCGGTGCCAAGGCGCCCGAGGGCGATCTGAAGGCCGCCATCGACCGCGACCTCGGCGGCTTCGACAAGATGAAAGCCGATTTCAACGGGGTCGGCGGCCGCGTCTTCGGCTCGGGCTGGGTTTTCGTCACCGTGACGAAGGATGGCAAGCTCGCGCTCGCCGCCAAGCCCAACCAGGATACGCCGCTGATGGACGGCCAGATGGTGCTGTTCGGCAACGACGTCTGGGAGCACGCCTATTACCTGAAGTATCAGAACCGCCGTCCGGAATACCTCGCCAACTGGTGGAATGTCGCCAACTGGTCGAAGATCGGCGAGCGCTATGCGGCTGCCAAGACTGGCAGGCTGGCGATCTGACCAGGTTTCGAGGGTGTGTTTCAGGTCTGGAGCACGCCCTTGATATAGCGGCATACGATCGCCGTATCCGCCGTGAAGTTCTCCGGCGTGACGGGCGTGAGCTGGGCCTGAACACAGAGCCAGCGGCCGCCCACGCGCCGGTAGGTGTCGGTATACATCGTCATGCCCGTGACATCCTGCCCCTTCAGGCGGCGGACCCACTTCGTCGTCGCCCGCACGAGGGCGAAATCGCCGAAGATCCGGATATCCTCATCCCGCATGTCCCAGTAGAGGATCACCTCGGGATCGAAGTCCGTGGCCCATGCCTCAAGGTATTCCACCCGGCCATGCACGGAACCTGACGGGGAAATGCACACGAAGTCCGGGTCGATGATCGCGTTGTGCGAGGGCACGTCGCAGGTCACGAAATTATGGATGAATTTTGCGTTGAGCGCGCGAAGCGTCGCCAGATCCTGATCCCGCACGGTCTATTCCCTTATTGAAATAAGCACTGCCCGGCACAACAAGAACATAACAAGAACAAAATGACAAGCGCTTTGTCAAACCGATTTCCGGCAACGCTGCTGAGAGGCTGCAATCAGGCGCTCGCGGCGTGCCCGGTGCTCTTGGCCGCGGGGGCGTCAATGCCGACGGCATCACGCACCTTCGCAACGATACCCTTCGCATCCAGCCCGGCATCGGCGTACATTTTCGCGGGGCTATCGTGGTCCTGATAGCAATCCGGCAGCACGAGCGAGCGGAAACGCAGGGCGCCATCCAGCAGGCCTTCGTCGGTGAGGAACTGCGCGACCTGCGCGCCGAACCCGCCGATGGAGCCTTCCTCGACCGTCACCAGCACGGCATGGCTTGTTGCGAGGCGGCGGATCAAATCCGTATCGATGGGTTTTGCGAAGCGGGCATCGGCGACTGAAGTGGAAAGGCCCTGCTTCTCCAGCTCCTCGGCGGCCTTCAGGGCCTCGCCAAGCCGGGTGCCGAGCGAGAGAATCGCGATCTGGCTTCCGTCGCGGATCATCCGCCCCTTGCCGATTTCCAGCACTTCGCCCCGCTCCGGCATTTCGACACCGACCCCGTCGCCGCGCGGATAACGGAAGGCGATCGGGCCGGCGTCATGCGCTGCGGCGGTCGCGACCATATGCACGAGTTCGGCCTCATCGGCTGCTGCCATCACCACCATGTTGGGGATGCAGGCGAGGTAGGCGACATCGAAGGCCCCGGCGTGCGTCGGCCCGTCGGCCCCGACCAGCCCGGCGCGGTCGAGCGCGAAGCGCACCGGCAGGTTCTGGATCGCGACATCGTGCACCACTTGGTCATAGGCGCGCTGCAGGAAGGTCGAATAGATCGCGCAGAACGGCTTGTAGCCTTCGGTTGCAAGGCCTGCCGCGAAGGTCACCGCGTGCTGCTCGGCGATGCCGACATCGAAAATGCGTTTCGGAAAGGCCTCACCGAAGAGATCAAGCCCGGTGCCGGAGGGCATCGCGGCCGTGACGGCGACGATCTTCTCGTCCGCCTCCGCTTGCCTGATCAGCGATTGTGCGAAGACCTTCGTGTAGCTCGGGGCGTTGGAGGGCGCTTTCGCCTGCTTGCCGGTGATGACGTCGAATTTCTGGACGCCGTGGTATTTGTCGGCACTTGCTTCGGCGGGTGCGTAGCCCTTGCCCTTCTGTGTCACGACATGGATCAGCACCGGACCGGTGTCACTGTCGCGCACATTGCGCAGCACGGGCAGCAGATGGTCGAGGTTATGGCCGTCAATCGGCCCGACATAGTAGAAGCCGAGTTCCTCGAACAGCGTGCCGCCGGTCCAGAAGCCGCGGCCGAACTCCTCGGTCTTGCGGGCCTTGTCGTAGAAGAACTTCGGCAGGCGCTGGGCGAGCTGCTTCATCGTCTCGCGCAAGGAGCGATAGGTCTTGCCGGAGACGAGCCGCGCGAGATAGGCCGACATCGCACCCACGGGCGGGGCGATGGACATATCGTTGTCGTTAAGGATGACGATCAGGCGCGAGTGCATGGCACCGGCGTTGTTCATGGCTTCGTAAGCCATGCCGGCGCTCATCGCGCCGTCGCCGATCACGGCAATGACGTGGTTGTTGCCGCCCGAAAGATCGCGCGCCACGGCCATGCCGAGCCCGGCGGAAATCGAGGTCGAGGAATGCGCCGCACCAAACGGATCGTAGTCGCTCTCGGCCCGCTTGGTGAAACCGGAAAGCCCGCCGCCCATACGCAGCGTGCGGATACGATCACGCCGCCCGGTGAGGATTTTATGCGGATAGGCCTGATGGCCGACATCCCAGATCAACCGGTCATCGGGCGTGTTGAAGACGTGATGCAGCGCTACCGTGAGTTCGACAACGCCAAGCCCCGCGCCAAGATGCCCGCCGGTGACCGAGACGGCATCGATGGTTTCGAGCCGGAGTTCATCCGCCACCTGCCGGAGCTGGGTCTGATCCAGCTCGCGCAGATCGGCCGGTGTATGGATGGTATCGAGCAGGGGCGTCGAGATCGCCAACGGAAGTCTCCGGAAATAAAACGTTAGGTTCTGCTGTATCGGCTCGACGCCTTGCGTTCAATGCGCGATTTGGTGAAGAGCGATCAGCAGGGCCGGCTCGGACCGCCCGCTATTTCTCGGGGTCGAGCGGCACGGCGCCGGCAGGTTCGCCGCTGGCCGAGAGCGAAATCTTGGAAATCCGCATCTCCGCTTCCTTCAAGAGCGCTTCGCAGCGCTTTTTGAGGTGTTCGCCGCGCTCGTATTTCTCGATGGATTTTTCAAGAGATACCTCACCGCGCTCCAGCTCGGAGACGATGGTTTCAAGCTCGCTCATCGCCTTTTCGAAGGGAAGGGCGGCGATATCGGCGGGGATGGTTTTGTCGGGAGAAGTGCTCATGCAAGGACCATATGGGAAACTGCGCGGCGGGGAAACAGGGCTGAGGGATTATCCACGCTCAAGCATCCGCCAGTCGTGGATGGCCGGGCCAAGCCCGACCATGACGGCGATGCTATGTCCCCCTTCCGAGCCGCAGGCCCGGCGCCGGGCGCTCGGTCAGCACTTCGCGGCGGAAGCGGAACAGCGCCGCCGGGCGACCGCCGGTGGTCGTCTGCCCGCCGGTGGGTTCGACAAGTCCGCCGGTCTCGACGAGGCGGCGGAAGTTCTGTTTGTGGAGGTGATGGCCGGAAATCGCCTCCACCTTGCGCTGCAAATCCGTGAGCGTGAAGGTCTCCGGCATCATCTCGAAGATCACCGGGCGGTATTTCAGCTTGCCCCGGATGCGCCCGAGCGCGGTGGCGAGAATGCGGCGATGATCAAAAGCCATCGTCGCGCCAAGCTGGACGGGGAGGGGCGCGGCAGGCTTGTGGCGGTCGCGGATCGCTTCCTCGACGAGGCCTGCGTCGTAGAGGAGCTCATAGCGCTCCAGCACCTTTTCCTCGTCGAACGGCAGGCCGTCCGATCCGAAATGCAGCGCGATGCGTTCTTTCCGCGAGAGCGCGCGCCTGTCGCCGCTGTGCTCCGGTTCGGCTTCCTCTCCCCATTGCGTCAGCGCGGGCAGGATATCGCGATCAAGAAGCGCCGGCTTGCCGCCGCGCCAGTCTTCCCAAGGGAAGTAGGCGTAGAGGGGCAGGAAATTGGAAGGGTCCGTCGCGCCCGGAAAGATGCGGGTCAACGCGAGATAGCCGATCGAGACGATATGCGGCGAGGGGAGGGCGCCGGCGGAACCGTCGAGCACGTTCCGTCCACGATCCCCGAAGGTGTAGAGCTGCTCGACATAGCCGAGGTCGAGCCCGGCCTGATCCTGCGCGAAACCGCGCAGACCCAGTTCCAGCGTGCGGTGATTGAGCGGATCGAACGGCCCGGAGGGCAGTCCCGGCGGCAGGTCCGCGCCGAGCGAGGAGGCATAGACGACCGGTTCATCCGCTTTGACGGCCATGATCACCGCCGTGAGGTTGATTTCGATCGATAAGGTGGAATGGCTGGCAGGGGAAATGGCCATGGCGGCTCCGCGTCAGACGCTGCGTTTCTGGCCGATATCGAGGGCAAACGGCACGCCCTCGAAGCAATCCGCGCCGCGCCCGATCGCCTCGATCGCGGTCACCATGCGCCCGTTGCGGCCGAGGATGCGGTCCGCCATCGTCACCAGATGCAGGTTCGGCGTTGCAGTGGGCGAGGCATCGCGGAGCGCCTGCGCCCAATCGGCCTCGCTCCGGTCCGGTCGCAGCGCGCAGGCGGAAATGAACGCTCCGGCGGTCGAGCGGCTGACGCCGGCAAAGCAATGCACGATCAGCGGTGTCTCGCGGTTCCAGCGCGTCACGAACGCCAGCAGTTGCTCGATATGGTTCTCGCTGGCGAGGACCTCGCCCTCTTTCGGCGCGATGATATCGGCGAAATCAAGCGCCAGATGCCGCCCGCGCGCGACAGCCGTCGGGGTTTTGACCTGCCCGATGTTCTTGATCAGCGTCACCACGTCGCGGGCACCGATTTCCTCTGCCGTGGCATGAAGGCGCTGAAGCGAACAGACGTGAATTCTGGGCATCGTGTTCTCTCCCGGAAGGTGGATATCACTCTAGGGGCCAGCCCCTAGGGTGTCTGAGGCTGGCTGTTGCTGAGTTCTAGGTCCAGTGCGGTGAAGCGGTCCAGGAACAGGGTTTTCGCGGTCTCGATCGGGACCGGTTCCAGCAGCGCCAGCGCGGTTTTTCCAAGGCGAAACGGTTCGCCGAAAATCTCGCGGGCTTCAGCTGGCGAGAAACCTGCGAGCCGGGTGGCTTCATGGTAGGCGGCTGCCCGATCAGCCTTTTTCGCCAGATCCGTTGCGAGCTTGCTCATCGGCGCCGGCAATCCGAACCGTCGCATCACCGCTTCCAGAATGCGGGTTTCGGTCTCGCGATAGCCCTCGCCGATCATCGCCTTGAACGGGGAGATCATGTCGCCGATCACGTATTCGGCGGCGTCGTGCAGGAGAACCGCCATCCGCGTCTTGAGGCCGGCCTGCGGGCTGATCGCCAGCGCGATTTCCTCGACGAGAAGCGAGTGCTGCGCTACCGAATAGATATGCGGGCCGAGCGTCTGGCCGTTCCAGCGCGCGACGCGCGCCAGTCCATGCGCGATATCCTCGATCTCGATATCGAGCGGCGAGGGGTCCAGGAGATTGAGCCGCCGACCGGAAAGCATCCGCTGCCAGGCGCGCGGCGCAGCGCTCCGGGTAGAATTCGGATGTGATCTGGGGGGCGAGGCCATGGCTCCGGTTTGCCTTTTCGCGCGCCTGCTTGCAAGCACCGAACGACAATCGGGGTCAAAAACCCGCGCCCCCAGACCTTACGCGGCCTCAGCCTTGCTCAGGCTGGGGACCATCTCCGGGCACAGGATCGTCATGATGGCTGTGAGCAGTTTCTTCGTTCGCGTGTCCGTCAGCGAGTAGTAAATCGTCGTGCCTTCACGACGGGTGCTGACGATGCCGGCCGCCCGCATCAGGGCTAGGTGCTGGGAGAGGGCGGATTGAGCGAGATCGAGCCGTTTCATCAGCTCGCCGACCGGGATTTCCCCGGACGCCATCAAGTTGCAAAGGATAATCAAACGTCTACGGCTGGCCAGAATACTGAGGAGAGTTTCGGTTTCTGCAGCACTTTCTTCAATCGATTCCATTATAAATAAAGGATTCATGATTAACTCCAAATGTAGCGCAGACAAAATTAGCATATAGCGCCGTGGAATCAATCACCTCTAGGTTTTAAACCGAACGGGTTACAAAACGAGCATAGTGAGGTTTTTCAATCGCAATTGGCACGCCGCCAGATGAAACAACCTCGCCTGCAACAGCGGCTTCTTCCAGTCGATCCAGCCGGATAAAGCCTATCGATCGATCGCCAACACATTCGCCGATCTTGCCCAGTATTTTCTCGCCGGCTATGATTTCAGCGCCGCTGAGCACGCCGAAACCATTGAGGAACCGGACACAAAGCGCGCGGGTTCTTGCCGTTCCGCGGTGTTCCATCCGGCTGACGATTTCCTGGCCGATGTAGCAACCTTTCCTGAAGTCCACGGCGCCGAGCTGGTCGAGGTTGGCTTCGTGCGGGAAAGTATCGACCGTCAGGTAATCGCGCCCCCCTTCGGGGATGCCCAGCGCAATCCGTCGCGCGTGATAGGTGGCCGGTTCGCCCTGCCGGAGATGCGCCGTTGCAGCCCGTATCGCCTCCGCGGGGCCATAGAGGCGCTGGCCGAGCGCGGAATCGCGGGGGTCGGGGAAGGTGTAGAAATCCTCGCCGGTGATCGCGGGGGCATCAAGGCAGGCGACGATTGCGGTTTCTGTCGGCAGGAGATCGATCGAAACTGCTGCCCGAAGCCGGTATTGCGTGAGTTTGCGGGCGAGTTCTTCCGCAAAAGCACGGGCGACATCGATGAGATAGAGCGGTTCATCGTCACTGGCGTCAAATACCAGCATATCCGCGATGATCTTACCCTGCGGGGTCAGGAGCGCTGCAAGCCGGCCCGAACCGGGCGTCAACCCCGCGATATCCGCCGTCAGGAGATTGCCGAGGAAATGGTTCGCGTCCGCGCCGGCAACGGCAATGAGTGCACGTTCCTCCAGCCGGATCGCGGTCGGCGTGGCGGCGGGGTGCGGGGCGGGTGAATGTCCGGGGCTTGTTTCGCTCATCCTGCGCAGATAAGTCCCATCCGGGCCTTGAGCAAGGGCCCCACCCGGATGATGATGCGGGAGCGACAGGAAGGAACAACCGGCATGAGTGCGACCAAGGCTAGTGCGACCAAGGCTTTTGACACCGTCCTGCTCGGCGCGGAAATCGTCAATCAGGATGGCCGCGCGATCCGCGATCTCGCGCTTTCCGGGAGGAAAATCGTTGCCATCGGCGCGCTCTCCGGCGCGAAAGCAGCCGAGGTGATTGACTGCCGGGGGCTCACGATCCTGCCGGGCGTGATCGATACGCAGGTGCACTTCCGCGAGCCTGGCCTCACCCACAAGGAAGACCTTGAAACCGGCAGTCGTGCGGCGGCGATGGGCGGGGTGACGGCCGTGTTCGAGATGCCGAACACCAATCCCAACACCACTTCCGCCGAAACGCTGGCGGCCAAGGTCGCCGCCGCGCATCACCGGATGCATTGCGATTTCGCGTTTTTTGTCGGCGGCACGGCGGAGAATATCGAGGAGATCCCGATGCTTGAAAAGCTGCCGGGGGCAGCAGGCATCAAGGTGTTCATCGGCTCCTCCACCGGCAATCTTCTGGTGGAAGATGACGAGAACCTCGCCAAAATCCTGAAAAAGATTACCCGCCGTGCTTCGTTCCACTGCGAGGACGAAGCGCGTTTACGTTCACGGATGGACCTTCGGGTGCCCGGTGATCCCTCGTCCCACCCGGTCTGGCGCGATGCGGAAGCGGCGCTGCTGGCGACGAAGCGGCTGGTGACGCTCGCCCGACGCCTCGGCAAGCGTGTGCACGTCCTGCACGTCTCGACCGGTGACGAGATGGAATACCTCGCCGACCACAAGGATGTCGCGAGTGTCGAGGTCACGCCGCACCATCTCACGCTCTCCGCGCCCGAGTGTTACGAGCGCCTCGGCACCTACGCCCAGATGAACCCGCCTGTGCGCGACAAATCGCATCAGGACCGCATCTGGCAGGGCATCGCCAATGGCGTCGCAGATATTCTCGGCTCGGACCACGCGCCGCATACGCATGAGGAGAAGCATCACGCCTACCCGGCCTCGCACTCCGGCATGACCGGCGTGCAGACGCTGGTGCCGACGATGCTGAACCATGTCAACGCCGGCCGGCTGACGCTGGAGCGCTTCGTCGATCTCACCTCCGCCGGTCCGGCGCGGCTCTTCAACATTGCGGCGAAGGGGCGGATCGCGGTGGGCTATGACGCCGATCTTACCATCGTCGATCTCAAACGCCGCGAAACGATCACCGACAAGTGGATCGCCTCGAAATGCGGCTGGACTCCCTATGATGGCATGAGCGTCATCGGCTGGCCTGTCGGTACTTTCCTGCGCGGTCGCAAGGTGATGTGGCAGGGCGAGTTGACCGGCCCCGGCACCGGCGAAGCGGTGCGGTTCGGGGACGCGTTGCAGTCCTCGGCATGAGCGACACAGCCCCTGTAACCTTTACGCTTGCCGGCATCCTGCGTGGTCTCAAGCGAACCGCCGGGCTGAGCGTCGGCGTTTTCGTCTACGGCGCCGGCTTCGGGCTCATGGCGGTTCAGGCCAAGCTCTCGGCATGGCAGGCGGTTGCCATGAGCATCGCGGTGTTCTCCGGCTCTGCTCAGCTTGCTGCCATCGGCGTGCTCAACGCCGGGGCCTCCAGCCTTGCCGCGATGGCCTGGGCGCTGGTCGCGACCATCCTTGTCATCAACGCGCGCTACACGCTCTTCAGCGCCACGATGCGGCCCTGGCTCGGCGCGCTGCCGCCGGCCAAATCCTACGGCACGCTCTTTATTCTGGGCGACGGCAGCTGGATGGTGTCGATGGATGCCTACGAGCGCGGCGAAAGGGACGCCGGCTTCGTTTTTGGTTCGAGCGCAAGCGGATGCTTCGTCTGGTTTCTGGGCACCTGGATCGGTGCGGTTGCCGGCAACATCGTGCCTGATCCGCAGCGTCTCGGGCTGGATTTCTTCTTCGCTGCCTTCGCGGCGGCGATGGCCACCGGGCTCACCCGCAAACGCGCGGATATCCCGGTCATTGTGCTGGCTGCGGCAATCGGCATTCTCGGTGCCGGGATGGGCGCCTATGGCTCCGCGATTGTCGTGGCCGGGCTTGCGGGTGGAGCGGTCGCCTGGCTGCGCACGCCGGCGGATGGCGCGACGCGATGAACAACGGTGATTTTCTCATCCTGCTCGCGGCAATGGCCGTCAGTTCCTATTTCTGCCGGTCCTTCGGTTTTTTCGCGATGCGCTTCGTGCAGATCACGCCGCGACTGGAGGCTGCACTCCGCGCGACGCCGCTGGCCGTGATGTCCGCGATTGTCGCGATCTCGGTTGTCCGGGGCGGCCCGCCGGAATGGATTGCCTCGGCGGCAGTGGTGGCGATCATGCATATGACGAAAAGCGACATCATCGCGGCGCTGGGCGGCGTGGCCGTCATTGCGCTCCTGCGGACTGCCGGTGCATGATCCCGAGAGGGGAGATGCCCACGCAAATCCCGAGGGAGCAGACCCATGTTCGAATGCAAGATCCCCGCTGTGCCGACGCTCCAGCAGGATGACGATACCGTCCGCATCACCCGTTACGATTTCGAGCCCGGCGCCGTCACCGGCTGGCACCAGCACGGCTGGCCCTATTTCGTGATCATGATCACCGAGGGCATCCTGCGCATCCACAACGGCACCGAGATCACCGATGTGCCGCTGAAACAGGGGCAGGCTTACATGCGCGCCGCCGGCATCACCCATGACGTGATGAACGGCTCCGACCACCCGATTGCCTTCGTCGAAATCGAGGTCAAGAAGCCCGAAGCGCTGAAGGGCATGATGCTCAGCTGAAACCGGCCAACAAAAAAGGGCTGGTGAACCAGCCCTTGACTTTCAATCCGCGAGAGAAACGCTCAATTCTTCGTCGTGAGCGAATATTCTCCGGCCTTGATGCGCTCAGGCAGGCGCTCGGCGAATTTGGCCACGGCGTCCTCGCCATAGGTCATCACCAGTTCGACGAAGGCGGCGAACAGCGCGGCATGGGCGAGGCAATCGCCGTCGATGCCGTCGTAGCGACCTTCCGCGAAGGCCTCCGAGACATAGGAATAGGCCGCGCGGCGCTGATCAGCATAAAGAGAATCGTTCGATTGGCCGAGCTGGTCGATGGTTTGCACGTTACTCATCCTGTCCGGCCAGCCGGTTCACCGGGCAGCCCACTCATTTTATGGCGTCGAGGGCCCGATCTTGTGCCGGGCCTTACTTTCGATGGCGGTCCCCACCGCGCGTCCCCCCGGAGAGGGCATGAGGAAACCCTAGACCGGGCGCAGCGCGATTGCGAGCCTTACGTTGAGAAAACGTTAACGCAGTCGATTGCCTTTGTGGATGACGCGATTTTTTCGCATCAACTCCCGAAGCGCCGCTCAATGTCACGCGCGAGGCGCGCGGCGTCGCGCATCAGAACCTGGCGCGCCGCGCGGGATGCCGGCGTGCATTGACGATAGGTTGTCGAATAATCGGAAAATCCTGCGTTGAACGCACCGGCCATTTTCTCGCGCACACCGGAGTTCTCGCCTTCGCTCTCGAGCAGCGCCTCCATCCGGGCGCGCCAGGGATTGGGGGTGACGGCGGGCGAACAGATCTGGGAGATGAAGGCCAGTCCTCCCATCGCCTCGGAAAGCTCGACGAGCGGCTTTTCTTGCGCGTTTGCCGGAGCGGCAGGTGCTTTCGGCGCGGGTGCAACAGGCTCCGGCACCGCCTTCTTGCGTTGCACGGGCCGCGTGCGCTGTTGCTGTTGCGGCGGCTGCTGCTGCGCGAAACCTGTATCGACGGAGGCCGTCAGTGTCAGGAGGCCGAGGATGACCGCGCGGAGGACCAGGCGCGCCTTGATCACGCGGCTCTTCCTGAAATCAGGTCGGCCGCCCGCGCCAGCACGTCGTGCAATCCGCGTGTCATCGGCAGATCACCGGGGGCGAAGGGGTCGACCCAGAGAATGTCGGAAACCTCGTCGGACAGCATCGCCTCGCCTGCACGCCAGTGGCCGGCAAAAGCCGCGATCACGGCATGGGCGTTCAGCGTGCCATCCGGGCCATGCTCGATATGCTCGACGTGATCGATGAAGCCGACGACATCGGCGACGAGGCCGACCTCTTCCTTCAACTCGCGCAAGACGCCATCGCGCAGGGTTTCGCCGGGCTCGATCCGTCCGCCCGGAAGCGAGTAAAGCCCCAGCGCCGGGGCTTTGGCGCGCTGTGCCAGCAGCACCTTGCCATCGCGGAACACCGCGATGGAGGCCGCGAGCACGGGGCGAAGGGGTAAATGTGTCATTATATTCCTGCTCGCATTTTCGGGCGCAAAACCGGTGCCCACTTTTGCTGAAAATGCCCGCTAGACATGCTGCCCGCCGTTGATGTGCAACTCCGCGCCGGTCACATAGGACGAGGCATCCGTGCACAGGAAATAGATGGCCTTTGCCACTTCCTCGGGCGTGCCGAGGCGGCGCATCGGCAGCGTCTCGACGATCTTCTCGGTGCCGGGCGAGAGGATGGCGGTATCGATCTCACCCGGTGAAATCGAGTTGACGCGCACACCCATCGGCCCGAAATCCGAGGCCATTTCCCGCGTCAGCGCGGCGAGCGCCGCCTTCGAGGTCGCATAGGCCGCGCCCGCGAAGGGGTGGACGCGCCCGCCCGCGATCGAGGTGACATTCACCACCGCGCCCTTGGTGGCCTTGAGTTCGTCGATCAGCCCGCGCGCCAAGAGGATCGGCGCGAAGAAATTGACCTGAAACACCTTGGTCCAGTCTTCAACGGGCGTCTGGATCGCGGACATGCGCGCGCCGCCGGCGCCCTTCGGCGAGATACCGGCATTGTTGACGAGCGCGTGCAGGCGGCCATCGGGCAGGCGGCTCTTGATGACGTCGATCGCGCGCAGCGTATCGGCGGGATCAGCCAGATCGACCTGGATATGATCGTCGCGCCCGCCATCCCAGGGGCAATCCTCGGGGAAGGGCTGGCGCGAACAGGCCAGAACCCGCCAGCCCGCCGAGGCGAACCGCTTGACGGTGGCATGGCCGATGCCGCGCGACGCGCCGGTCAGCAGCAGCGTGCGCTTCTCGGCGGGGGCATTGCTGCGTTGGCTTTCCATGGTGGTGCTCCAGTGCCCGGGGGGCAGGTTGGGCTGAGGTCGACTTGGCTTAAGGATAAAGCCGCTCGGTCTGAAACGGCAAATCGATGGCGCTGCGCCGGAAAACCAGCCGGTCGTGCAGACGGAACGGCTTGTCCTGCCAGAACTCGATGTAGAGCGGCGCGAGGCGGAAGCCGGTCCAGTGAGGCGGGCGTGGCACTTCGCCGAGGCCGAATCGCAAGGCTTCGCGTGCCACGGCTTTTTCGAGCGCGAAGCGGTCCTCCAGCGGGCGCGATTGCTTCGAAGCCCAGGCGCCGATGCGGCTGTCGCGGTGGCGCGAGGCGAAATAGGCGTCGGCCTCAGCATCGCTCACGCGGGAAATGGGGCCGCGGAACCGCACCTGCCGGCGCAGGGATTTCCAGTGAAACACAACCGCTGCCTGCGGGTTTTCGGCGAGCTCGCAGCCCTTCCGGCTCTCGGTATTGGTGTAGAAAACGACGCCTTTGGCGTCAAAATCCTTCATCAGCACCATGCGCACGTTGGGCAGGCCGTCCGTGTCAGCGGTGGCGAGCGCCATGCCGTTGGGGTCGTTGGGCTCGCGTGCACTTGCCTCGTCAAACCATTCACGGAAAAGCGCAAACGGATCATTTGTTTCGTGGGACTCACCGGTCATTAACGCTTCCGATCTCTAATGGGTGCCGTTGTATCACTGGGGTCGCGTCGTGCTGCGTCGTGCAAGGTTCACATCAGGCCAGAAGGCCGGTCCGGGAGTTTCCCGGTCCGATCCGTTTGCCGGGCCTGATGACCGATATAATGCGCCGGGCGCGTTGCGCAATCGGCTCCTTGTTATGAAGTCCTTGGCGATGGCCCCCGTCGTTCTTGCCGCCGGACTGGCTCTCGCCGCTGGCGGATGCAGCCTGACGATGCATCTGGCCTCGCTCCAGAGCGACCCGGAAACCACCGCCAGCGTGCCGCGTGCGGCGTCCCCGCTCGACCCCTCCCTCGATGACGAGGACTGGCGCCGGGCGCAGGCGGCACTCTCGCTCGCGGTCGATCCGCAAGGGTCCGGCCAGCCGGTGAACTGGGACAATCCTTCAACGAAGCGCAAAGGCAGCTTCGCTGCAGCTGGCAATATGGTGCTGATCGACAATACGGTCTGCCGGCCTTTCACCGCCACGATCGTGCAGGGGGCAGCCGGAGCGCCGCCGCGTGAGATCAAGCATAGCGGGCAGGCGTGCCGGATCGGGCCCGGCGAATGGGCCCTGCGGCAGGTGCAGCCGGCAGCGTCCGAGACCACGGCGAAAATTCGTACCGGCCCCCAGAATGCTGGGGCGGAGTTGCGCCAGGCCCTGCCGGCGCCGACCTCCTCGATGCTGGAGTCCCAGGCCAATCTGATCGAGTGACGGCCTTGTCGCGCAATGGCGCCGCGCGTTGGCCTCATGAGCCGGCTTTTGCCCGGGCGTGTCGGCTTTTCAGCGGTGGAGAGATTTTCCGGGCGATGCAGGAATCCCGGATGTTGCAGGAATCACCGACAACACCCATTTAGAAGGGGAATAACCGCCTTTGCCGGGGCAAACTGGCGGCCGGATGGTTTTTATCGGATATCGTGGCCGGATATTGCGGCCAGGTATCAAGGTCAGGTATCGAGACAAGGTGCACGAATGCGGGATCCCTATACCGTTCTGGGCGTCAAACGGGATGCAAATGCTGACGAGATCAAGCGCGCATTCCGCAAGCTCGCCAAGGCGTCTCACCCTGATTACAACAAGACCGACCCGAAAGCGCAGGAGCGCTTCTCGGAAATCAATTCCGCCTATGAAATTCTTGGCGATGACGCCAAGCGCAAGGCGTTTGATCGCGGCGAGATCGACGCCGAAGGCAAGCCGCGCGCGTCGATGCATCCCGGCTTCGATCCCGCCGGGTTCGGTGGGCCGCAAGGGGGGGCAGGCGGCTTCCGGTTCGATTTCGGCGGTGGCGGCAAGGGCGATCCGCGCGACATCTTCTCGGATATTTTCCGCCAGTTCGAAACCGGTGGCAAGGAGGCCCCGCGCGGCGCGCATGCCGGGCAGCACCGTCGCTCGCCCATTCCGCCCGGTGAGGATGTGGAGCTTGAGGCGGCCATCACGCTGGAGGAGGTCGCCGGCGGCGGCACCCGGCGGGTGACGCTGCCTGATGGGCGCACTGTCGAAGTGTCCGTGCCCAAGGGCGTCGCCAATGGCGCGACAATGCGGCTCAAGGGGCAGGGCCATCCCTCGCCGTTCGGGGGTCCGAACGGGGACGTGCTGGTCACTTTGCGTTACAGTCGGCATACTCTGTTCACGCTTGACGGAGCGGATCTGCGCATCGCCGTTCCCGTGCCGATCCGCGATGCCGTGCTCGGCGGCTCCGTGCGCGTTCCGACGCTCCAGGGGGCGGTGGAAGTCACGGTTCCCGCGTGGACAAGCGGCGGGAAGACCTTGCGCCTGCGTGGCAAGGGGTTGCCGCTGAAGGATCAGACGGGCGATCTCTACGTCACGCTCCAGATTGATCTTGGCCCGAATGACCCGGAGATCGAAGGGTTTTTCCGGCGGAAAAGCGGCTGAGGTCCGCCGCCTTTTTTTATCGACGTGCTTGAACCTTGCTCCGAACGCGGTATGGAAGGCGGACTTTCGCGGCCCTTGCGCCGTGACGCCTTGACGGCCGTGCTGCATATTTCGGGGATTGAACACGCATGACGATGGCAAAGGATGAGCACCGGCTGAGTGGTGTGATGCGCGGCAAACGTGGCCTGATCATGGGTGTAGCCAACAAGATGTCGATTGCCTGGGGCATCGCCAAGGCTGCGCATGCCGCTGGCGCGGAACTCGCCTTCACCTATCAGGGTGATGCCCTCAAGAAGCGGGTCGAGCCGCTCGCGGCTGAACTCGGCGCGCTCGTCGTCGGACATTGCGATGTCACGGAAGGCGCGACCATCGATGCGGTGTTCGCCGAGGTCGAGCGCCACTGGGGCAAGATCGATTTCCTCGTCCACGCCATCGCCTTTTCGGACAAGGACGAGCTGACCGGCCGCTATGTCGAGACGACCGAGGGCAATTTCACGAAAACCATGCTGATCTCCTGCTATTCGTTGACCGCGATCGCCCAGCGCGCCGAAAAGCTGATGACGGATGGCGGTTCGATCCTCACGCTGACCTATTACGGCGCCGAGAAATGGATGCCGCATTACAACGTGATGGGTGTGGCGAAGGCGGCTCTTGAGGCGTCAGTGCGCTATCTTGCGGCGGATCTTGGCCCCAAGGCGATCCGCGTCAACGCGATTTCCGCCGGCCCGATCAAGACGCTGGCCGCTTCCGGGATCGGCGATTTCCGCTATATCCTGAAATGGAACGAGAACAATGCGCCGCTGCGCCGCACCGTGACCACCGAGGAAGTCGGCGAGAGTGCCGTCTATTTCCTCTCGGATATGTCGCGCGGGGTCACCGGTGAGATCAGCCATGTTGATGCCGGCTACCACATCGTCGGCATGAAGAACCCGGAAGCGCCGGATATGTCGCTCGACAAGACGGAATAGAGATTTCGACAAGGATTGAGCGGGAAATGACATCACATCACCACGCCCTTCGCGCTCTCGCGCTGATCGTTACCCTCGGGGTGGCAATGCCCTTTGGGCTGGGTGTGGCCGCCGCTCAATCCGTCGCCCCGCAAGTGCCGGGTGGGCAGCAGGCTCCCGCAGCGCCGGCTTCGGCGGCCGCGGGTGAGACGAAAATCGTGAAATCCGAGGTCGAGCGCAAGGGCCGCACCGGGGTCGACACTTTCCTAGCGACCTACCTGACGCTCTCGAAGGAGTGCAAGGTCGGGGTCAACCCGAGGGTCGAGGTCACGACGCAGCCGAAAAACGGCAAAATCAATTTCCGGCCGAATGCGATCAATCTTCGCGCCGTTCCGGGCGCGCCGCGAACCAACTGCATCGGCACCTCGCCGAGCGGGCTCGGGGTTTTCTATCGCGCCGAGCGTCGCTTCAAGGGCGAGGATACCTTCGTCTATCGCGTGATCTACCCGACCGGGGATATCCGCGAGGTTTCGGCCAAGGTGGTCATCCAGTAGGCCATGCCGCGTCTGTACTTCATCCGCCATGGCGAGACCGACTGGAACCGCGAGGGCCGGTTGCAGGGCCGCACGGATACGGCGCTGAACGCGCGTGGTCGCGAACAGGCGAGCATCGTGGCGCGGCACCTCGGCGAGATCATGCCATCTCCGGCAGACGAGAGCCTGCTGAAGGGGCTGCCTTTCCACGCGAGCCCGATGCGCCGGACACGGCAGACCGTGGAAATCCTGCGCGGAAGCCTCGGGCTCGATCCTCTCGGCTACGCGCCCGATGACCGCCTCCGGGAAATCGGCTTCGGGGCCTGGGAAGGCCGCACCTGGCACGAAGTCCGGGCGCGCGACCCGATCGGCACGCGCGAGCGCGAGCGCAATCGCTGGACCTACCAGCCGCCGGGCGGTGAGAGCTACGCCATGGTGATGGAGCGTGTATCGGACTGGTTTTCGGGCATCCGCGAGGATAGCTGCGTCGTGGCCCACGGCGGCATCGCGCGGGTGATGATGGTGCTTTGTGGCGGCATGACACCGGAGAACGCCGTCACAGCCGATATCTGGCAAGGCAAGGTGCTCGTCTTCTCGAAGGGCTCCATGCGCTGGATGCCCGCGCCGGGCCATGCCTGAACCGCGCTGGCATTACGCAACCTGCATTCAGTCCGGGTTCAGGACGCCGGGCACAAAAACAGCAATGAGAAGCGGGGGTTGTGTAGTTTAATCACCAGTTGCGCCGGATTTCCGTTGTGATTCAGCCACACCGGATTGACACTCGGGCGCAAACTGGCTGTTTATCGCGCGCAGCCGGGGAAACAGGCTCGGGGCTCGGGCAATCGGAGACGAGATGAACAGTGTTGAGACCTCGCGGAAAGCGACGGATGCCGCGCGCGCGCTGTTGGTCGGCCTGCGTGATCCCTCGCTGCTCCGGGATGAGGTTCTTGCCGATATCTTCCGTGCTGGCGCTGCCCGCGAAGGCGACAAGGTTCTCTACCGCTCCGGCGGTCGTGACGTCACCTGGCGCGAGGCCGATGCCGCGACCGACAGGGCAGCGGAAAAGCTCGCCGCGCTTGGTGCCGGCCCCAGCAAGGTTTTCGGCCTGTGGATGCCGCGCGGCATCGACCTGTTGCTGGCGCAGGTCGCGATTGCAAAAAGCGGCGCGGCCTTTCTGCCCTTCGATGCCGATGCCCCGGTCGAGCGGATCGGCACCTGCCTGAACGATGCGCAGGGCCTTGGCCTTGTCACGGATGAGGCCGGGCTGACCAAGGCGCGCGCGCTCGACCTGCCGCTCCACGCGGCGGAAACCCTGCTGGCCGTCAACGAGATGGCAACGGCGGTGCCGGTGCTCTCGAGCCCGGATGATCCGGCCTATCTCATCTATACCTCCGGCTCGACCGGCGTGCCGAAAGGCATCGTCATCAGCCAGCGCAACATCTGCCATTTCCTGCGCTCGTCGAATGCCGTCTATGGCATCACGCGCGACGACGTGGTGTTCCAGAGCGCGTCGGTGGCTTTCGATCTCTCGATGGAAGAAATCTGGGTGCCCTATCTCGCGGGGGCCACGCTCGTCGTCGCGACACCCGAGACCATCGCGGATATCGAGCGCCTGCCGGGCCTGCTGACAGAGGCGGGCGTCACGGTGATCGACACCGTGCCGACGCTGCTCTCGGTGATCCCGCAGGATATTCCGTCGTTGCGCCTGATCCTGCTCGGCGGCGAAGCGCTGTCACCGGCCATCGTCGAACGCTGGTCGAAGCCGGGACGTCGGATTTTCAACACCTATGGTCCGACCGAGGCGACGGTTGTCGCGACTCTGGAAGAGGTGCTCCCCGGCCGGCCCGTGACCATCGGGCGCCCGATTCCCAACTACACCTGCTACATCGTCGATGATGCCCTGAATCTGCTTGGCCCCGGTCAGGAAGGCGAATTGCTGATCGGCGGGCCGGGCGTTGCCTCCGGCTACCTCGCGCGGCCGGAGCTGACGGCGGAAAAATTCATCGCCAACCCCTTCGAGGGTGACGGTTTTGACCACATCCTCTACCGCTCGGGCGATGCCGTCAGCCTCAACGCGGATGGCAATATCGCCTTCCACGGCCGCATCGACGATCAGGTCAAGATTCGTGGTTTCCGCGTCGAACTCGGCGAGATCGAAAGCGCGCTCGCCGATACCGATGACGTGCTTCAGGCGGCGGTCGTTGTCCGCAATGATGGCGGCATGGATCGGCTCGTCGCCTTCGTCGTGCCGGAAGCAAAGAGCATCATCGTGCCCACCACGCTGCGCGAGGAACTCAAGCGCCGCCTGCCGGCCTACATGATCCCCGAGCGGTTCGAGCCTGTGGAATCGCTGCCGCGGCTCATCTCCGGCAAGGTGGATCGCAAGGCGCTGAAAGCGATGACGCTCGCCGAGGTGATCGTCGCCGATGGCGAGGAAGAACACCCTTCGACCGAGACAGAGGCGCTTCTACTTGCCGCCGCGAAGAAGGTGCTGCCCGGCCGGGCCATCACCTTCGACGCCGATTTTTTCATGGATCTTGGCGGTCATTCGTTGATCGCGGCGCAGTTCATTTCCATCGTGCGTGAGACGCCGCTGTTCGCCGGCATCACGTTGCAGGATATCTACCAGCTCCGCACCTTCCGGAAGATCGGGGCGATGCTCGACGAGCGCTTCCCCAAGACGGATGCGCCACCGCCGGACCTCTCGTTCGAGCCGCCATCTTTTGCAAAGCGCTTCGCCTGCGGTGTGGCGCAGGCAATGGCGATGCCACTCATCCTGTCGATTTCTACCTTGCAGTGGCTTGGCGTCTTCATCACCTTCATGGTGGTGAGCGAGAAGGAGCTGTCGTTCTGGGATACGGTCGGCGTGCTCTGCGCCGCCTATGTCTCGATCAAGTTCGGCACGTTGTTCCTGGTTGTCATCCTGAAGTGGCTGGTGATCGGGCGGACGAAGCCGGGGCGTTATCCGCTCTGGGGTGCGTATTTCTATCGCTGGTGGTTCGTGCAGCGGCTCAACGCACTGGTGCATCCGAGCTATCTCGCGAATTCGCCGATCATGCGGCTCTATCTGCGCCTCATGGGCGCGAAGATCGGTTCAGGCGTGATGATCGCGCATGCGGAATTCGGCGCGGCGGATCTCGTGAGAATCGGCTCTGGAGCCTCGATCGGCCACAAGGCGAATATCGCCAATGCCGAGATCATCGCCGGCGAACTCATCATCGGCGAGGTCACGATCGGGCGCGATGCCTATATCGGCAACCAGACCATCGTGCCGTCGGGCTGCCGGATCGGCGCGGATGCCCGCATCGAGGACATGACCGCCCTCACCGAAGATCATGTTGTCGCGCCCGGTGAAATCTGGGACGGCTCGCCGGCGAAGAAGACCGGTATGGTCGATATCGCGGCGCTGCCGGAAAAATCGCTGCCGGGCCCGATCTGGCGGCACATGCAATACTGGGTCTACGGACTGATGATCCTGGCCTTCTCGGCCATCGGGCTGATGCCGCTGTTCCCGGCCTTCTTCGTGTTCGACGCGGTGGAAGCGCTGCTGGTGGATACGCTGCCGGGCGTCGAGTGGTATCACGTGCTGCCCATCGTCTCCTGGATCATGGGGGCGGCGCTTGTTGTCTTCACGATGGCCTTTGTCATCATGATCCGCTGGGTCTTGATGCCGAAGCGGCTGCAGGAAGGCACCTATTCACTCAACTCCTGGCTCTACTTCCGGCAATGGACGATCAACCTCGCAACCGAGGTTTCACTCGATACGCTGTCCTCGCTCTACGCGACGATCTATATGCGCGGCTGGTATCGCCTGATGGGGTGCCGGATCGGCAAGGGGGCGGAAATCTCGACCAATATCGGCGCGCGCTATGACCTGATCTCGATCGGCGAGGGCTCGTTCATGGCCGATGAATGCTCGCTCGGCGACGAGGATATCCACCGCGGCTGGGTGACCTTCAGGAAAACGCGCATCGAGCCGCATGTCTTCGTCGGCAACAACGCGGTGATCGCGCATGGCGCGCACCTCAGGGAGGGCACGCTGATCGGCGTGAAATCCCGCGCGCCGGATTCGGGCACCACGGACGAGAAGGACACCTGGTTCGGCTCACCGCCGATCAAGTTCCCGGTTCGCCAGCAGTTCGGTGATATCGCCAAGAACCTGACCTACGAGCCGCCCTTGCGCATGAAGCTCTGGCGTGCGGTGTTCGAGGGATTGCACACCACTTTCCCGACGATGCTGTTCCTGACGCTCGGCTCGATCGCGGTCTATTTCTACATCAACCCTGCGGCGGATCGCGGCGATTGGTTCGCGGCTGTCGGCTGGTTTGTCGCGGCGAGCCTCGTCATGCCGGTTGTCATGGTGCTCTGCGTCTGCGCGATCAAATGGGGGCTGATGGGCGTCTACAAGCCCGTCGCCAAGCCGATGTGGTCGTGGTGGGCGATGAAGACCGAGGCGGTGGCCGTGCTCTACTGGGGTCTTGGCGGCAAGGTGCTGCTGGAGCACTTGCGCGGCACGCCGTTCCTGCCGTGGATTTTGCGCTGTTTCGGCACCAAGATCGGCAAGGGCGTCTACATGGATACGACCGATATCACCGAGTTCGACTGCGTGACCATCGGCGATCACGTCGCGATGAACGATCTTTCCTGCCTCCAGACGCATCTCTACGAGGATCGCGTGATGAAGGTAGGGCGGGTCGAGGTCGGCAACGGCGTCACCATCGGCTCGTTCGCCACCGTTCTCTACGACACCAAGGTCGGTGATTTCGCGCGGCTCCATTCGCTGACGCTGGTGATGAAGGGCGAGCAGATTCCCGCCAACACGGTCTGGGGCGGCGCCCCGGCGGTGCGGATGGCGGTGCGGACACACGGCTGAGGCGACGGAGCATTTGCCAAGGGCTAGGGCTTCAATTAGATCCCTTGCCATGTCGCATAATTCCTTCGGTCACCTCTTCCGTTTCACCACCTTCGGCGAAAGCCATGGCCCGGCCATCGGCTGTGTGGTGGATGGCTGTCCACCGCTGATCCCGCTCACGGAAGCCGATATTCAGGCCGATCTCGATCGCCGCCGCCCCGGCCAGTCGAAATTCACGACGCAGCGGCAGGAGCCGGATACGGTGAAAATTCTTTCCGGCGTCTTCACGGAAAGCGATGGTATCCAGCGCACCACTGGCACGTCGATTGGCCTTCTGATCGAGAATGTCGACCAGCGCTCGAAGGATTATTCGGCGATTGCGACGGCCTATCGCCCCGGCCACGCTGATTTCACCTACGATACCAAATACGGCATCCGCGATCCGCGCGGCGGCGGGCGCTCCTCGGCGCGCGAAACAGCGATGCGCGTCGCCGCTGGTGCGATTGCCCGCAAGGTTGTGCCGGGGATGCGCGTTCGCGGCGCGCTGGTGCAGATGGGACCGCACAAGATCGATCGCGCGAACTGGGACTGGAACGAGGTCAGCAATAATCCGTTCTTCTGCCCGGATGCAAAGGCGGCAGCCTTCTATGCCGATTATCTCGACGGTATCCGCAAGAACGGCTCGTCGATCGGTGCGGTGCTGGAGATTGTCGCCGAAGGCGTGCCGGCGGGGCTCGGCGCGCCGGTCTACGGCAAGCTCGACAGTGATCTTGCCTCTGCGATGATGTCGATCAACGCGGTCAAGGGCGTCGAGATTGGCGCCGGTTTCGAGGCGGCGGAACTCACCGGTGAAGAAAACGCCGACACCATGCGCATCGGCAACGATGGCAAGCCGGTGTTCATGGCCAACCATGCGGGCGGCATTCTCGGCGGGATTTCGACCGGCCAGCCCATTGTCGTGCGCTTTGCGGTCAAGCCGACCTCGTCGATCCTGACACCACGCGAGACGGTGGACCGCTTCGGCAATGAAACGGAAATCCTTACCAAGGGGCGGCATGACCCCTGCGTCGGCATCCGCGCCGTGCCGGTGGGCGAGGCGATGATGGCCATCGTGCTGGCGGACCATTTTCTCAGGCATCGCGGGCAGATGGGAACCTGACATGAAGCTTGGCTGGGTGATTCATTACGTGCCGGATGTTGCAGCAACGCTGGCATTTTATGAGGCGGCCTTCGGCTGCACGCGCGGCATGATGACCGAGGGCGGCGAATTCGGCACGCTTGCCACCGGAGAAACCACGCTCGCCTTCTGCGCCGAGACGTTTCTGGCCTCTGATGGCTTCTTCGACTTCATGCCGATGCGCCCCAACAAACTCCCCGCCGCAAGCGAGATTGCCTTCGTGACCGAGGATGTCGCGGGAGCCTATGCCAAAGCTGTGGCTGCCGGTGCGCTGTCGCTGATCGCACCCAAGGAAAAGCCCTGGGGGCAGGTGGTCGCCTATGTGCGCGATCTCAACGGCTTTCAGGTGGAAATTTGCAGCCCGATGGGCTGAAATTTCATTGTCATTAAAATTTATCTGGAATGACGGACCGTTTTCATTGACAGCGCGGTCGTGCGCGCTCATTTCTGAGGCATGAAGCTTTCAGCCTGGCTCGCCAAATCCAAGACGAAGCGCATCGATTTTGCCGCTGCGGTGGGGCTTTCGCCCGCATCGATCACGCAGCTGTGCAAAAACGATGCGCCATGGATCGGGCGCGAGGCGGCGGAGCGCATTGCCAGGGCCACAGGCGGCGCGGTGACGCCGAATGATTTCCTCGGCCTTTCTCCCCAATCACGAGGATTTTCCATGCACGACACCAGCATCCGGGTTCAGGCGGCGATCAAGGCGATCGCGGAGGGGCAGATCGTCGTTGTCACCGATGACGATGACCGCGAGGGCGAGGGCGATCTCATCGTCGCGGCGTCACTGTGCACGCAGGAGAAGATGGCGTTTATCGTGCGCCATACCTCCGGCATCGTCTGCGCGCCGATCACAGTTGCCGATGCACGGCGCCTCAGGCTCGACCCGATGGTCGCGGTGAACGACAGTGCGCATACCACCGCGTTCACCGTCTCGATCGATTATCGTGAGGGATTGACCACCGGCATTTCCGCCGAGGAGCGCACCGGAACCGTCCGCGCATTGGCGAATGGCAACGTGCAGGCGGGTGATTTCGTGCGCCCCGGCCATATCTTCCCGCTGATCGCACGCGATGGCGGCGTGCTCATGCGCTCCGGCCACACCGAGGCGGCGGTTGATCTCTGCGTCCTCGCGGGCCTGCCGTCGGTCGGCGTGATCTCGGAGCTTGTGAACGACGACGGCACGGTCACCAAGGGCAAACAGGTCACGGATTTTGCGAAAAAACACGGGCTGACGCTGGTGACCATCGCCGATCTCATCGCCTACCGGCAGGCGCGGGAGAAGCTTGTCGAGCGGGTTGCGACCTTTCCGGTCGAGACCTCGGTGGGAAAACTCACCGGCTATGCGTTCTCGACGCCGTTCGATGAAGTCCAGCACATCGCGCTGGTTTACGGGGATATCGGCGACGGACGTTCGGTGCTCACGCGTCTTCATCGCGCCAATGCGCTGACGGATGTCTTCGGCGGCGGCAAGACGATCGAGGCTTCGCTTGCGCGCTTCAAGGCCGAGGGACGCGGTGTGCTGGTCTACCTGCGCGATGGCACGGCCGGCGTGCCCAAGGCCGGGTTCGATACCAGCACCTCCTCGGAAGCCGTGCGCCAGCAGGCCTGGCGTGAGGTCGGGCTCGGGGCGCAGATCCTCCGGGATCTCGGCGTTTCCTCGATCCGCAATCTCTCGACAGGCGGCACGCGCGCGTTTGTAGGGCTTTCGGCGTTCGGGATCGAGATCGACGGGACGGAGGGGCTGTAGGCTCCTGCCGTCATGGCCGGGTTTAGCCCGGCCATCCACGACTTGCTCTCGATTTGTGTGAATTCAAAAGTCATGGATGCTCGGGCCAAGCCCGAGCATGACGTCCGCTTCACGCCCCCATCAGTGTTTCGACATGCGCGGCGACTGACGTGGAAAGCCCTTCGAGGTCGTAGCCGCCTTCGAGCAGGGAAACGATGCGCCCGCCGCACATCTTCGCGGCGATCGTCATCAGCCGTTCGGTTGCCCAGGCGTAATCCCGTGCTTCGAGCCGGAGATTGCCGAGCGGATCGCGCCGATGCGCATCAAACCCCGCCGAAATCAGGATGATATCCGGCCGGTGCGCGATCACGCGCGGGAAGACGATTGATTCGAAGGCATCGCGGAACGTGACGCCATCGTCGCCCGCGCGCAACGGTACGTTGACGATGGAGCCATGCTCGCCGCGCTCGTCTTTTGCGCCGGTGCCGGGGTAGAGCGGCATTTCGTGGCTGGAGACAAAGAGCACATCCTTGTCCGCCCAGAAGATATCCTGCGTGCCGTTGCCGTGATGCACATCCCAATCAACGATCGCAACGCGGCTCGCGCCGCCCTTCTGGGCGAGGCGTGCCATCACCGCCATGGTGTTGAACAGGCAGAACCCCATCGCGGTTTCACGCATCGCGTGGTGGCCGGGCGGGCGGGCGGCGACGAAGGCATTGGCGAATTCGCCAGACATCACCGCACCGACCGCCCGGCGGCCTGAACCCATCGCCGCCATCACCGCCGGGAGTGAACCCGGTGACATCGAGGTATCCGCATCGAGAAAGGCCAGCCCCTCTTGCGGTGCGTGCCCGGCAATCTCGCGGACGTAGTCTTCGGGGTGGACGAGCATCGCGAGGTCAAGCTCGCCCTCGGCGGCGCCTTCGCGCAAGAGGCCTGCAAAGCGGGAATCATTGAGCGCTTTTTCGACCGCTCTGAGCCGATCCGGCCGCTCGGGATGTCCGGCCGGCATGGAGTGATCGAGGAAAAGGGGATCGGAAATCAGCAGTGTCGTCACGAATATCCCCCGGCAGGTGCGGCGCAAGGCGCTATAGGTGTGTGATGGCGCACAGTGCGGTCAAGAAAAACATGCCCCGGAAAATGCATACCTTGGCGCGAGTGTGGCTTTGATGCACTATGACAACAATTCATTGGGCGTTAAGCAAAGCGCAACCTTCCTCTGTTTTTGTCCGGCCATGCACACGAACATTTATCGATTCATTCGCCCCGCCGTTGCCCTCGGTCTCTGCCTCGTCGCAGCGGCGTGCAACTATTCGTCCTTCCCGGACCCGACGCTGTCGTCACGGGATGTCGAGCTGCTGGCGCTGGCGCCGAAGTCGCTGAACCGCGATCTCGATCCAGCCCGCGCGCGCTTCCGGCTCCCGAATCCGACGAGCGAAAAGAAGGCCGGCACGGTCGTGGTCGATTCGGCTGCCCGTTTCCTCTATCTCATCGAGGAAGGCGGCACGGCGCTGCGCTACGAGATTTCACCAGGCCAGGATGCGCATCAGTGGTCCGGCACTGCGACCATCGGCCGCAAGGTCGAATGGCCGACCTGGACGCCGGGCACGACCGCCCGTCAGATGGTGCCGGGTTTGCCGGGCGTCGTTCCGGGAGGGCCGAACAACCCGCTCGGCGCGCGTGGCCTCTATCTCCATGACGAGAAGGGCCGGGATACCGAATACCGCATCCATGGCACCAACGAGCCGGAGATGATCGGCCAGCCGGTGTCGCTCGGCTGCATCCGCATGCACAACATCGACGCGATCGACCTCTACAACCGGGTCAAGATCGGCGCCAAGGTCGTCGTCCTCTAAGGGCAGCAGGCTTTGACGGAATGAAAGAGGCGGCTTTTCAGCCGCCTTTTTGTTTGTTCTGGTCTCGTTTCGCGTCTTGCGGGGGGTCCGAAGGGCGATCGTTCAGAGGGGCGAAAGGTATGAGGTCTTGGAGGATCAGGAATCTTGTAAGATCAGGCCTGTTTCTGCGTGGTCGTGGTCGCAGCGGCAGCGGACCCGGAAGTCCGGGCAGCCCTAAGAGTGGATCAGGAATCTTGTAAGATCAGGCCTGTTTCTGCGTGGTCGTGGTCACAGCGGCAACGGACCCGGAAGTCCGGGCAGCCCTGAGCGCGGCAACCCGCTGCGTGGCGGCCGCGAGGGCAGGCAGTGCGATGGCGCGATAGTTCCGCGCGACATGGTCCCGCGTCGCAAGACGCTCGCGGGTGACGTGGAGCGGTTCTTCGTTTCGGATGGCTTCAGCAAGAAGCGAGGCCGGCATCATTGTTTCTTCCCCATGTGTCGCCAGGCTCGTTCCTGAACCTGATGAGGGAGCATAAGCCAGCGCATCATGGGGGCCGTTTGACCGAATCGTGGAAAAATCGCGGCAGGCGCTGATGATTTGGCAAGCGTTGACGACCCGGCAAGCGCGAAGCCGCGGCGCTATGCGCCCTGCTTCTTCCGGGGGGAGGGCTGCTTTTCAGCCGGGGCTTGCGCTTCAGCCTTGTGCTCGAGCGCCTTGAACGTATCCCGCCAGCGGCTGATGACACTGTCGAGCAGTTCGAGATCGGTTTTCGCCAGCTGGCCAACTGTCTCCTCGACGAAAAGCTGCTGGGATTCCATGCCTGCGAGCGCGGCCCGACGACCCTCGGCCGTCAGGTGCAGGGCATAGGAGCGCCGGTCACCCGGAATCGCGCGGCGATCGACCATCCCGGCCTCGACCAGACGGTCCACCAGCCCGGAGACATTCCCTTTGGTGACGTAAAGCCGTTCAGCGAGATCACGCTGTGTGATCCCTTCGCTTTCCGTCAGCGTGGACAGAAGATCGAACTGGGCCACGGAGAGCCCCAGGGTCCGCAAACGCTGCGACATGGCCGCATGCCCGCGCTGGTGCAGGCGCAGGAAGCGGAACCAGATCCGGGCCGGGGTAGGAGCAACACGATTTGGCATAGCAGAGTTCCAGACGTCGACGGAGTTCCACGTTTTGACGAAGGGTTTGTCAATCCGCTTTTCCTTGTCCGTCGCACATGCCACAAACAAGCAAAGATGAGAACACGGGTTGGTTTCAAAACCCTTTGCGCCCTGTAAAGCACTTTGAACACGGATTGATTTATCTTTTCTTCTGACCGGAAAGCGCCGAATGCACATCCCGACAATCCAGCGCAGCGAAACATTGCCACCCCCGCCATCCGGCGTGATGCCGCCTGTTGCCCCATCCGAGCGACTCGTTCCGGTGATGGCGCCGTTGGCCTGGCTGGTGATCAAGGGCACGCTGCTGACCATCCTGACGCTCGGCATCTACCGCTTCTGGTATCGCACGGCGCTCCGGCGCTACTACTGGCGCAACACGACGCTGGCTGGCGACGGATTCGAATACACCGGCACAGGCAAGGAGCTCTTTGTCGGCTTCCTGATCGCGCTCGCGATCGTGCTGCCGCTTTATTTCGGCGTGACGCTGGTCGGCCTTTTTGGCGGGCAGGTGCTGGGCCCGATTCTGGCGACGATCCTCGGCTCGTTCATCATGCCGGCGGTGGTGCAGGTGCTCATCTATCGGGCGCGGCGCTACCGGCTGACACGGACGCGCTATCGCGGCGTGCGGTTCCACCAGTCCGGCACGGGGCTTGGCTATCTCTTCCACACCGTGAAATGGCTGATCCTGACCGTGCTGACGCTCGGGATTGTGTTTCCGTATCTGCGCCGCGCGCTGGAGCGCTACAAGACCGAGAACACCTGGTATGGTTCGGCGCAGGGCGCTTTCGACGCACGGGCGAAGCCGCTGATGAAGAGCTGGCTGCTCTTGTGGTTTCTGGCGCTTTTCGCCTTCCTGCTGCTTGTTGTCAGCTCGGTGCTGGTGTCGACGCTGGGCTCGAACAGCCTGGTTCTGGGGCTGCTTGCGCTCGCCATGCTGCTCGCGGTGCCCTTCGCCTGGGTGAACTATCGCGTCATCGAGTTCCAGTCGTTTGTTGGCGGAACATCGTTCGGTGGCATTTCACTGGCTTCGGATCTCAATGGTGGATCGGTCATCTGGATCTGGGTGCGTTACTACCTGCTCCTGATCGGGATCGCGCTCGGCGCCATCGTGCTTGGTTGGATCATGGGCATCCGCCCGCGTATCCCGGTCAATCCGAATGACGTCGGTGCCGTCGTCCAGGCCCCACTCGTGTTGCTGGCAGCGGGCGCGTTCATGGCGATGGTGCTGACAACAGAAATCCTGTTCCGACGGAAACTCTGGGCGCTCCGCGTCGCCTCGATCACGGTGACGAATGTCGCCGCGCTCGATGCCATCGTCCAGACCGCCGGGCAGGATGCAATCGGCGTTGGCGAGGCCTTCGACACCGGCTTCGACATCGCGGGCTGATGCGATGGATATTCTCGCCCGCTACTTCGATGGTGTCCGGCCCGTCGCGCAGGCGGTGACGTTGCGCCGGGTTGCTGCGGGCCTTGAAATCGTCTTGCCGGACGGGCGTGCGCCGATCCTCTGGCCCTACGCCGAGGCGCGTATCGATGCGCTGACACCCGAGGTGCAGCTGCACCGTGTGCGGCAGAACCTCGATACCGGCGAGCGGCTCATCGCGTCGGCGGAGGCGTTCCAGCGTGAGTTCGGCAGCATGCTGGCCAGTTTCGGGCGTGGAAGAGCGGGCGAAGCCGGCGCGATGCGCATCGCGCTCTGGTGCGCGCTGGCGGTGGCCTCGCTCGCCTTTCTGTTCTTTGTCGGTCTGCCGGTGCTCGCGCGCGTTGCCGCGCCGATGGTGCCCTGGCGCTGGGAGGCCGCGCTCGGGCGCAGCGTCGAGCCCCAGGTGCTTGAGTATTTCTCCAAGGAAAAAGACAAGCCGATCGCGTTTTGCGGCGGCGAGGCATCCGCCGGCACGGCCGCGCTTCAGGCGATGGTTTCGCGGCTCTCTGCCGGGGCGAACCTGCCTGCGCCGGTGCGGGTGGACGTTCTGGATACACCGATGACCAATGCTTTCGCCTTGCCGGGCGGGCGTATTTTTATCTTCCGCCCGATCATCGACAAGGCGATGAGCCCGGATGAGGTTGCCGGCGTCCTCGCCCACGAGATCGGTCATGTCGTCCACCGCGACGCGATGCGCGGGCTGATCCATAACGGCGCCCTTTCGCTGCTGATCGGCGCAGTGCTCGGCGATATCACCGGGGGGTCGACGATCGCGATCCTCTCAAAAATGATGCTCGGCTCGGCCTATTCGCGCGAGACCGAGAGCGAGGCCGACAGAGTGAGCGTCGACCTCATGCGCCGCGCCGGGGCTGATCCGCGCGCAATCAATGATTTCTTCCGGCGGATTTCGCCGCTTGGCAATGCCACGCCGACGATTTTCGATGCGTTGAGTTCACACCCCGTGACATCCGAGCGCATCGCGGCGGTCGAGGCGCTCGCCGCCGCAATCCCGAAGGGCGGTAAACCCATTCTCGAAGCACAGGAATGGGCGGCATTGAAGGCAATCTGCGCGCAGACTGTCAAACCGGCGAAAGAGGCGCCCTGACCATGGGATATCGTCTGCCGCCGATCCCGGAGTCGAAACTCGCCCCTGTGACGCAAAAGCTGGCGTTCGCGGCGGTTGGCGTTGTCATTGTCGCGGTGCTCGCCGTGCGCTCCGGCAAGGTCGAGCCGTTGCCCGGCGTGGCCGCGGTGACGGGCGGGGTAGTGCTGGCCACGGCGGCGATTGCGGTTGGCCTTGTCGCGCTGCTCGAAATCTGGCGGCGCGGCAGCGCGGGCCTCGGACGAACCGTCTGGTCGATGCTGGTGGCGGGGCTGGTGCTCGCCTATCCCGCCGTTCTCGCGAGCCGCGCGCTGCGTCTGCCGGTGATGAACGATATTTCCACGAACCTCGACGATCCCCCGGTATTTTCCTCGACGCGCGCCGTTGTCGCTGCGCGGGAAGGGTGGATTCCGCCGGAGATCGAGCGCGGCCGGCGCGCGGCGCAGGAGCGCGCCTACCCGTTCCTGCGGACGATCGTGCTCGAAAACGAGCCGGAAGAAGCGTTCCAGCTCGTTGCCAAGGCAGTCAGGACACTCAAATGGCGCGTCATCGAGGAAGTCCGCCCGGATGACCGGCGCGGCATCGGGCGCATCGAGGCCATCGAGGAATCCCGCCTGATGCGGTTTCGCGATGATATCACGATCCGGTTTCGCAGCACCGGCAGCGAAACGCGGATCGATGTGCGTTCGGCCTCGCGCATCGGCCGGCACGACCTCGGTGCCAACGCCGCGCGCATCCAGCGGCTCGTGCAGGAAATCAACAATCCGGGTGATTAGCGCATCCGCCCGCCAAGTGGATACCGGTTGGCGGACAAAGCGGATGCGAAAACAATCAAATGAGGGCGTCCGAGCTTATGCGAGGGCCGGCGGTATCAGAGAAGCACGAACTGGCTTTCGAGGGTGGCATCCCCCTCGGTGTTCACGACACCCCTGCCGATGAGATCCTCGATATGCGCGAAGACGGAGAGCCCCGCCGCGCCGACCAGCGCGGGATTGAGGCCGGGGTAATTGGCCGCCACCATCGCCGGAATGCGGGCCGGGCCCTTGGCGAGGAACTCGATGATTTGCGTCTCGCGCTGGCGGCGATGGCTGAGCAATGCGCGGGTAAAGCGCCGGGGATCCACGACAGGTCCGCCATGGCCCGGCCAATAGGCGCGATCCTCCTCGCGGGCGATCAGCTTTTCGAGGCTCGCGAGATAGGGCCCCATCGCGCCATCCGGCGGCGCGACGATCGAGGTCGACCATGCCATCACGTGATCGCCGGAAAAGAGCATGCCGGTATCGACGAGTTCGAAGGCGAGGTGGTTCGCTGTATGACCGGGGGTCTCAATCACGCGGAAGGCGTGGTCCTCGCCCTCCAGCACGTCGCCATCCACAAGGATTCGGTCGGGGGCGTGATCAGGGTCCGAACTGGCGTCGAGCCGGCGGACCTCGCCGGTCAGCGCCGCGCGCGACGCGCGATGCGGGCCGCAGCCGATGATCGGTGCGCCGGTGCGGGCCTGTAGCTGGCGCGCGGCGGGGGAATGATCGCGGTGGGTATGCGTGATGAGGATGCGGGCGACGCGTTCGCCCGGAAGGCCCGCCAGCAGTGCGTCGATCTGCTGCTCGTCTTCCGGGCCGGGATCGATGACGGTGACGTCACCGCGTCCGACCACATAGGTGCAGGTGCCGGTAAACGTGAAGGGGCTCGGGTTGTTCGCGATGATGCGGCGGATGCCGGGCGCGACCGGGATGAGGATGCCGGATTGCGCGGGCGCGCTGCGGTCAAAATCAAGGTCCACGCGACAGGCTCCATCCGGCGAAAGTTGCACCCGTTGGCGAAAATCGGGTTTTACGTTTGGCTGCGACTTGCTTATACGACGATAACACCGATTGAAACGCCGATCCCTTCCGGCGGCTCCCCGGTGCATGGGATTGGCGACAGGCAGGAGATGGCAATGCGCGCGGCAACTTCAACCTTGATCAATGAAGCCTTCGGCCTCGAGGGGCGGCGCAGCCTCCTGCGCGATGTTGCGATTGTGTTCATCGCGACGGGCCTTCTTGCGCTCTCCGCCAAAGTGCAGGTGCCGTTCTACCCGGTGCCGATGACGCTGCAGACGCTGGTGGTGCTGGTGATCGGCGCAGCGTTTGGCTGGCGCATGGGCGTCGCCACGGTGCTCGCCTATCTCGCCGAAGGGGCCGCCGGCCTGCCGGTGTTCGCTGGCGCGGGTGCTGGCCCGGCCTACATGATGGGCCCGACGGGCGGCTATCTCGCCGGTTTCGTGCTCGCGGCCGGTGTCACCGGTTTTCTCGCCGAGCGTGGCTACACCAAAGGCGTCCTGAGCACGCTCGCGGTGATGACGCTGGGCCATGCGCTGATCTTCGTGCCGGGCTATCTCTGGCTGGCGACACTGTTTGGCGCGGAGAAGGCCTATGTCCTCGGCGTGGCGCCGTTCTATGCTGCTACCGTCCTCAAGACCGCACTGGGCACCGCCCTGCTGCCGGCTGCCTGGCGGGCGCTGGAGCGCGCCCGCCGCGCCTGAGCGGGCGGATCGCAAATGTTTGAAGGCCGGGCTGCGATGCCCGGCTTTTTGTTGTCCGGCGCTGCGATCAGAGCGCGGCCATCGGCTCGATGCCGGCGGTGTCGAGCCCCGCCAGCAGGGTATTGATCGGCTGGCCGGCAACCTTGATCCGCGGCGCGATTTCCTGCAACGGAATCAGCACGAAAGCGCGCTCGTGCATCGCGGGATGCGGCAGGGTCAGATATTCGGATGTGCGCGCGGACCGGCCGTGGCGCAAGAGATCGATATCGATGAGGCGCGGCCCCCAGCGTTCGCGGCGGATGCGGCCAAGGCGAACCTCGATCGCGAGGCAGGCCTCCAGCAGCGCCAGCGGTGCAAGACCGGTTTCGACCGCGATCACCGCGTTGGCGAACCAGTCCTGATCGGTCTTGCCCCAGGGCGGGGTGCGATAGGCGGATGAGCGG
>WSYC01000012.1:0-20319 GCA_009773635.1 Beijerinckiaceae bacterium
GCGCGTCGCCACCCGCTATGACCGGAACGCCGTCAACTTCCTCGCCGCAGTCTGCATCGCGGCAACCGTCAGTTACTGGTTATGAGTCTGGACCCTAGTCCTCGTGGAACCCCGGCGCTGGCACACGCTCGGCAAGGCCGGCCCGATAATCGTAATCAGCCAGAAGGCCAAGCCGCTCGGCCACGGCGGACAGCTCGCGCCAGTTCCCCGCGTTCGTTTTCTTGCGGATATTGAGCCGGTGCGTCTCGACCGTGCGCACGGAAAGATCAAGTTTACGTGCGATATCCTTGTTGCTCATGTTGACCGCGATCAGCCGCAGGATCTGCTTTTCGCGCGCGGTCAGCCCGATCGCGGCCAGAGACTTCTTGCGACTGTCATCCGTCGGCGCGAACAGGGTTTCCGCAAGGGCCTTTGAGAGATAGATGCCACCTTGCTCCGCAACCTCGATCGCGACTTCGAAGGCCTCCTGCTCCGCCCCGGAATCCACAAAGGCGCAAAACCCGAGCTGATGGAGGTGCGGAACACTCAGGGTTTCCCAGGGTTCCAGCAGGGCAACCAGCTTCGGTCGGCCGAGATTTCCATGCAGGAGGGCAAGCGAGCCGCCATCGGCCGCGGGTGGAAATTCCGGGCGGATGATGGCAATATCCGGCTGGGTTTGCGGACAGGGAGTATTCTGCGCCGCCATGATGGAAATGCTGGAGATGATCTTGCTATCCCGCAGACGCTCGGCAAGGAGTTCAGCAGCATCGGCTTGAGGATGGCAGATCAGAAGAGTCACGGCACGGTCGAGCATAGCGTTATCCTTCACCAGTCGGGAATGGACGAGCGTGAACGCTATTCTGCGGCGCAGGGTGAAATGGTGGATGCGTGTCAGGAAAACCGGCCTGCGCGCTCGGACGCGCTGTCCTGATTTCCTGAAAACACGGGCTCCTGGCATTATCCATTTCGAATCCCGCCGTACCAATTCTGGTTTGACGCAAGGTCGTGGTTTCTCCCGATCAATCCGTGTGCCAAACACCGGACGCATCGTGACGCGTCATGCCAATTATGGCCATGAGATTGAAAATGCAATCAAAACGCGATTATTTGATGCCATTCAACCAAAAGAAAATTTGTGCCGCTTTGGAAAATCTCGCCACAGACCGTCTCACTTTGGAACGCATTTTCCGGGTAACCGACAGCATCCCGGGTCCACGCGACGACACTAATGCGGTCTCGCACCAGGAAGCAGACGTTATTTCTACACCTATACTGGACTTTATTCCCATAATTTCGACAAAAGAGATCAGATCAAACCGAAGACTTCCAGCACACCAAAGGGCATGGGCATCGGCTTCCTCCTGCCATTTCAGGCATCAAATCCATGCCGTTTCATTGAAATTGGAGGGCATGGACCCTAGGGTTGAATTGTGCTGTATCTATCCGCAGATGAAAGGGCTGCCGTGCCAAAAGTTCTTGTTTTCGACATCGGCAACGTCCTGATCCATTGGGACCCGGACCATCTCTACGCCAGGCTCATCCCCGATGCGGCGGAGCGGGCCGCCTTTTTCGCCAATGTGCTGCCGCCGGAATGGAACCTGGAACAGGATCGTGGCCGCTCCTGGGCCGAAGCAGAAGCCGAGCGCATCGCCCTCTTCCCGGACAAGGCCGACCTCATCCGCGCCTGGCGCGCCCGCTGGCATGAAACAGTGCCGCATGCGCTTCCCGCGAACGCCGCGGTGCTCAGCGATGCACAACAGGCAGGCGTTCCCTGTTACGCGATCACCAACTTCGCCGCGGATACTTTCTCGGAGGCGCAGGAGCGGTTCACCTTCCTCAAGAGCTTCGATGGCATCGTGGTTTCAGCGCATGAACGTCTGATCAAGCCCGATCCTGCAATCTTCGAGGTGTTCCTCACGCGGTATCGCCAGCGCGCGGAAAACTGTCTGTTCATCGACGACAGCGCCAGAAATATCGCGACGGCGCGCAACATGGGCTTTGCGACCGTGCATGTAACGCCGGAGACGGACTTGCGCCGTGAAGTCGCGGCGCACGGGTTTGCGGTGTAAGGATCAGCCGGTGCTACCGGCTAGATCGTCTGGTTGTAGGCGCCGACTTCCGGATTCTCGCGCAGGATCGCGTCAATCGCCTTGAACATCTCGCGCATGCGCGCTTCGGAAACCGGGCTTTCGACAACGACCACCAGCTCCGGCTTGTTCGAGGACGCCCGGATGAGGCCCCAGGTGCCGTCCTCGGCGGTGACGCGCACGCCATTGACGGTCACGACATCGCGGATTTTCTGACCGGTGATCATCTCGCCGGCCTTGGCCATCGCCTCGATGCGTTTGACGCAGCGGACGACAACCTCGTACTTGATCTCATCCTCGCAATGCGGGGACATGGTGGGCGAACCCCAGGTCTTCGGCACATCGCGGTAGAGATCGGCCATCGATTTCGTCGGCGCGCGATCGAGCATGTCGAGCACCGCAATCGCGGTGACGATGCCGTCGTCGTAGCCGCGGCCCACGGGCGCATTGAAGAAGAAGTGGCCGGATTTTTCAAAGCCTGCGAGGGCCTTCAGCTCGGTGACGCGCTTCTTGATATGCGAATGCCCGGTCTTCCAGTAATCGGCCTTCGCGCCGAGGCGGATCAGTTCCGGGTCGGTCGCGAACAGGCCGGTCGATTTCACGTCGACCACGAAGGTCGAGTTCGGGTGCAGCTTCGAGAGATCGCGCGCCAGCATGACACCGATCTTGTCGGCAAAGATCTCGTTGCCCTCGTTGTCGACCACGCCACAACGATCGCCGTCGCCATCGAAGCCGAGGCCGACATCCGCGCCATGCTCCTTCACCGCATGGGCGATGGCATGGAGCATTTCCATGTCTTCCGGGTTCGGGTTGTAGCGCGGGAAGGTGTGATCAAGCTCGACATCGAGCGGAATGACCTCGCAGCCGAGCGCTTCGAGGATCTGCGGCGCGAACGCGCCGGCAGTGCCATTGCCGCAGGCCGCGACGACCTTGAGCTTGCGCTTGAGTTTCGGCCGATCCGTGAGGTCTTTGTAGTAGGTGTCATAGAGATCGGGGACGAAGGTATAACCGCCCCCGCCATCGAGCGCGAAAGCGCCGGAGAGCACGATTTCCTTGAGGCGGTTCATCTCGTCGGGCCCGAAGGTCACCGGGCGCTGGCAACCCATCTTGACGCCGGTCCAACCATTGTCGTTGTGCGAGGCCGTCACCATCGCCACCGCCGGGACATCGAGCGCGAACTGCGCGAAATACGCCATCGGCGAGAGCGCGAGGCCGATATCCACGACCTGACATCCCGAGCCCATCAGGCCCGCGATCAGCGCCAGCTTGATCGACGACGAATACGACCGGAAATCATGGCCGACCACAATGCGGCGCTCGACACCGCGTTCCTTGAGGTAGGTGCCGATGCCAAGACCCAGCGCCTGAATGCCCATCAGGTTGATTTCCGGTGCCTTGTCGGAGGCCGGATGCCCGAACCACCAGCGTGCATCATATTCGCGAAAGCCGGTTGGTTTGACGAGTGCGTTGGATTCGAATGCACGCGTATTCGGGGCCACAGAGGTCAGGGGCTTGGGGAAAAAAGACATCAAGAGGGGTCCATTCTGTTCAGGTGAGGCTCTCTAGCGCAGCACTCATGAATATTCCGCAACAACCGCTTCAGCGCAGGAAGGCGGCATCGAACAGCGCGCGCGTATACTCTTCCTGCGGCTCGGAAAACAGCGTAGCCGCCGGACCTTCCTCGACAATCCGGCCATTGCGCATCACCAGCACGTGGCTTGCGAGCGCGCGGACGACCTTCAGGTCATGGCTGATGAAGAGGTAGGCGAGATCGCGCTTTACCTGCAACGCCCTGAGGAGATCGACGATCTGCGCCTGCACGCTCATGTCGAGCGCCGAGGTCGGCTCGTCGAGCACGACGAATTTCGGGTCGAGCGCCATCGCACGGGCGATCGCGATGCGCTGGCGCTGGCCACCGGAGAACTCGTGCGGGTAACGATCCATCGCCGCCGGATCGAGCCCGACATCATCGAGCGCCCTGGCGACGATCTGGCGCGCGGCGGCATCTTCGAGCTTCGGTTGCTGGATATAGAGCCCCTCGGCGACGATCTCGGCGATGGACATGCGCGGCGAGAGCGAGCCATAGGGGTCCTGAAAGACGATCTGCATGTCCTTCCGCATCGGCCGGAGCGCGTCGTAGCCCACCCCTTGCACATCACGGCCGAGCACCATGATCGGCCCTTCGGAACGGATCAAGCGCAGGATCGCCTGCCCGAGCGTTGTCTTGCCGGAACCGGATTCGCCGACGACGCCCAGCGTCTCCCCGGCACGGATTTTCAGCGAGACGCCGTCCACCGCCTTCACATGGCCCGTGACCCGCTTGAAAACGCCCGTACGGATCGGGAAATGCACCTTGAGATCGCGGACCTCGACCACCGCCGACGCATCAGCATGCGGCAGCGCCGGCTCGCCCTTTGGCTCGGCCGCCAGCAGCGCCTGCGTATAGGCGTGCTGCGGCGCGCCGAACACATCGGCAACCGCGCCTTCCTCGACGATTTTCCCCTGCCGCATGATTGCAACGCGATGCGCGATGCGGCGGACGATGCCGAGATCATGCGTGATGAACAGCATCGCCATGCCGGTCTCGCGCTGCAAATCGCGCAGGAGGTCGAGAATTCTGGCCTGAACCGTGACATCGAGCGCGGTTGTCGGCTCGTCCGCGATCAGAAGGTCCGGCTCGTTGGCGAGCGCCATCGCGATCATCACGCGCTGGCGCTGCCCGCCGGAAAGCTGATGCGGATAGGCACCAAGGCGGCTCTCGGGATCGCGAATGCCGACCTTGGTCAGAAGTTCAAGCACACGCGCCCGCGCGGCTTCGCCCGAGAGCCCCCGATGCGTGCCGAGGATTTCGCCGATCTGCCGCTCGATGGTGTGGAGCGGGTTCAGCGAGGTCATCGGCTCCTGAAACACCATCGATATCTTGTTGCCGCGAATGGTGCGCAAGACGTCATCGGATGCCGTCAGGAGATCGACGGACGTGCCGTCCTTGTCGAACAGAACGTCACCGGACGGGTGCGAGGCCGCCGGGTAGTTCAGCAGCTTGACGACCGAGAGCGCGGAAACTGATTTTCCCGAACCGGATTCGCCAACGAGCGCCAACGTTTCCCCGCGATGGATATCGAAGGAGACATGATCAACCGCGACACTCGTCCGCCCGCCCTGCCGGAAGGCAACCGAGAGATCACGGACGGACACGAGGGGGGCGGACATCGGCGCGCTCATGCAAAACTCTTGCGCGGATCAAACGCATCGCGCACGGCCTCGCCGATGAAAATCAGCAGCGAGAGCATGCCCGCGATGACCACAAAACCGGACAT
Source organism: Beijerinckiaceae bacterium (assembly GCA_009773635.1). GTDB lineage: Bacteria > Pseudomonadota > Alphaproteobacteria > Rhizobiales > Beijerinckiaceae > Rhabdaerophilum. The sequence continues at coordinate 5,384 of WSYC01000012.1, forward strand.
TGCGAGCCAGGGCGCCTGAAGGTTCGATTTGCCCTGCTGGAGCAATTCGCCCAGCGAGGGCGAGCCCGGTGGCAGACCGAAGCCGAGATAATCGAGCGAGGTCAGCGTCGTGATCGAGGCGTTGAGCACGAATGGCAGGTATGTCAGCGTCGCGACCATCGCGTTCGGCAGCATGTGCCGGATCATGATCTGGCGATCAGAGAGCCCCAGCGCGCGGGCGGCATTGACGTATTCGAAATTGCGGGCGCGCAGGAATTCCGCGCGCACCACCCCCACCAGCGCCGTCCATTTGAACAGCATGAGGATGCCAAGCAGCACGAGAAAACTCGGCGTGATCACGGCCGAGAGGATGATGAGCAGGAACAGCAGCGGCATCGAGGTCCAGATTTCGATGAAGCGCTGGAAGAAGAGGTCGGTCTTGCCGCCGAAATAGCCCTGCACCGCCCCGGCGGCGACACCGATGAACGATGAAGCGATGGTGAGAATGAGCCCGAACAGCACCGAGATGCGGAAGCCATAGATCAGCCGCGCGACGACATCGCGCCCGCGATCATCGGTGCCGAGCCAGTTCCATTCGATATCCTTGCAGCCCGTTCCGCCGCGCTTTTGGGCGACGGCTGCGCATTGCGCGTCCGTCAAGCGCCAGGTCGGCGGGCTCGGAGCCGGAACCGGCAGGTCACGCTGGATGGTGCGATGATGGAAGCGGATCGGCGGGAAGATCATGAAGCCGTTGGCATTGATTTCCGCCGCAATCACCGGCTCGCGGTAATCGGTCACGGCGAGGAAGCCACCAAATTTCTCTTCCGGATATTCGACCAGCGAGGGGAAGAGCCACTCACCCTTGTAGCGCGCGATGATGGGGCGGTCATTCGCCAGAAATTCGGCGAAAAGGCTGAGCACGAACAGCACGGTGAAAATCAGGAACGACCAGTAACCACGCCGGTTGGCCTTGAAGTTCGCGAGGCGGCGCGCATTGAGCGGCGACAGGCGCACGAAGCGGCTGATGAGCCCCTTCTGTGGTGGCAGCGGTGGCGCGACAGGTGCGCGCTCCTCGGCGGAAAGACCGATCGCGGGGGACGCCTGCTCAGACATCGCGCGCCTCGAAATCGATGCGTGGATCGATGAGCGTATAGGTGAGATCGGTCACCAGCGTCACGACGAGCCCGAGCAGCGAGAAGATGTAGAGCGTCGCGAAAACAACCGGATAATCCCGGTCGAGCGTCGCGCTGATCGCGAGAAGCCCGAGGCCGTCGAGGCTGAAGATGTTCTCGATCAGGAGCGACCCTGTGAAGAAGGCATGCACGAAGGCGCCGGGGAAGCCCGCGATCACGATCAGCATCGCGTTGCGGAAGACATGGCCGTAAAGCACGCGGTTTTCCGACAGCCCCTTCATCCGGGCGGTGAGCACGTATTGCTTGCGGATTTCGTCGAGGAAGGAATTCTTGGTCAAAAGCGTCAGCGTCGCGAACTGCGAGATCACCATCGCGGAGAGCGGCAGCGCGATATGCCAGAGGTAATCGAGGATCTTGCCGCCCGTGCTCAGCTCGGCAAAATTCGAGGAGGTCAGCCCGCGCAACGGGAAAATCTGCCAGAATGAGCCGCCGGCGAACAGCACCACCAGCAGCACCGCGAAGAGAAAACTCGGGATGGCGTAGCCGACGACGATGACGCCGCTGGTCCAGACATCGAAGGGCGAGCCGTCATGCAGCGCCTTGCGGATACCGAGCGGAATCGAGATCGCGTAAGCGATCAGCGTCATCCAGAGCCCGAGCGAGATCGAGACCGGCAGTTTTTCCTTGATCAGATCGATCACGCTGGCATCGCGGAAAAAGCTGCGGCCGAAATCAAACCGCGCGTAATCCCAGATCATCTTGCCGAAGCGCTCGTGCGCGGGCTTGTCGAAGCCGAACTGCTTCTCCAGCTCCTTGATAAACGCGGGGTCGAGCCCCTGCGCGCCGCGATAGGCAGAGCCAGCATCGGAGGCAACTGCGTTCGCGCCGATATCCCCGCCCGTACCGCCGCCGATGCGGCCGGAGGTACTGGAATCCTGCCCCTGCAGCTGCGCGATGATTTTTTCCACCGGCCCGCCCGGTGCAAACTGGATAATGACGAACGACAGCGCCATGATGCCGAGCAGTGTCGGCACCATCAGGGCAAGGCGGCGGATGACATAGGCGAGCATCTATTTGCCAATCCCGCTCATTTACCAAGTTTCCTGGCTTTTTCGGCGTCATACCACCACAGCGCCGCGGCCGCCCCGTCGGACGAACCGGCCATCGGCGGAATGGGGCCGGGCATGCCGAACATATCCCACCAGGCGACCTTGTGCTCGGCGGAATACCAGGCGGAAACCCAGTAGCGCCCCGCACGCAGCAGCCGATCCAGCACGCGGGTGGCAATGGTGAGTTCGCCCCGCGTTTTCGCGCCGATGATCCTGTCGATGATCGCGTCGATCGCCGGGTCCGCGACACCGGCGAGGTTGCGCGCTCCAACAAGCTTTGCCGCCTCCGAGCCGAAAATCTGGCGCAGCGATTCACCGGGGGTCAGCGACATCGAATAGCGCCGCATCACGAGATCGAAATCGAACTCCTGCACCCGGCGTGCGAACTGCGCGGCATCGATCACCCGGATCGCGGCGGGAATGCCGATGAGCCTGAGGTTGTTGACGACACCCGTGGTGTGCTTGTTCAGGGTGTTATCGTCCTCAAGGAACTCGATGGAAAGCGGCGTGCCATCGGCAAGGCGCATCTGGCCATCCGCGCCCTTTTTCGCGCCGGCCTCGGCCAGCAGCTGCACCGCCCGGCGCAGGATCGCGCGATCCTGTCCGCTGCCATCAGAAACCGGCGCCGAATAAGGCTCGCCAAAGACTTCCGCCGGCACGCTGGCCGGGAACTGGCCCCGCAGCGATTCGAGCAGCACCAGTTCCTCGGGCGAAGGCTTGCCCTCCGCTTTCAGGGGTGAATTCTCGAAGTAGGAATTCGTCCGCTTGTAGAGGCCGAACATCAGGTTCTTGTTCGTCCACTCGAAATCGAAGCAGAGCGCGATGGCTTCGCGCACGCGCGGATCGCGGAACTGCGGGCGGCGCGCGTTGATGAACCAACCCTGCGTGCCCGAGGGTCGACCATCCGGCATCACGTCGCGCTTGACGCGACCGTCCTTGACCGCCGGAAACACGTAGCGCGTCGACCAGATCACCGAGGTGAACTCCTCCCGGAACGAAAACGCCCCGGCGGTGAATGCCTGGAACGCCGCCTCGCGATCGCGGAAATATTCGTAGCGGATATGCTCGAAATTCCCCTGCCCGACCGAGACCGGCAGGTCCTTGGCCCAATAATCCGCGACGCGACGGAAAACGATGGAGCGCCCCTGATCGAGTTTTTCGACCCGATAGCTCCCGGAGCCCAGCGGGCTTTCCAGTGTCGAAGCTTCGAAATCGCGGGTGGCATAATACGCCTTCGAGAAGATCGGCAGTCCGGCGACGAACAACGGCAATTCGCGGCTGCGACCGGGCTTGAACCGCACTTCGAGCAGCAAGGGATCGATCGCGCTCGCACTCTCGACCCAGCGCAGCACCTGCCGGTAGCTCACGTGGGCTTTGGCGCTCTGGAGCGTCTGGATCGTGAAGACCACATCTTCCGCCCGGAGCGGCGCGCCATCATGGAACCGCGCCTCGGGCCGGAGCGCAAACCGATAGACAAGACCATCCGCGCTCGCCCGGACGGATTTCGCGACGAGGCCATAGAGCGAATCGGATTCATCGTTCGAGCCGGCCATCAGCTGATCGAAGATCAGCCCCATGCCCGCCGCGCCATTGCCCTTCTGCGAGAACATGTTGAGCGTATCGAAGGTCTGGAAGGTCTGGTTGCCGCCAACGCTGCCGACCTGAAGCGCGATCTCGCCGCCCTTCGGCGCGTTGGGGTTCACATAGTCGAAATGCTTGAAATCGGCGGGATACTTGAGATCGCCGAAAATCGACATCCCGTGGCTTTCCGGGCCGAAGTCACCCGCTCCCTGAGCCAGAAGCCGCGATGGCAGCAGCGTGGCAACGCCAAGGCCCGCGCTGATCCGCACGCCGAACGCCAGCGTGGAGCGTCGAGTCAGGCCGGTTGAGGACATCCCTGAAGCAGCAGACCCGCAGCCATGCTTGTCGTTCCGGCGCATCCGTTTCCGCCCCCACCTCGCGCGAATCACGCGCTTTTTTACCGTTCTGCACTATGCCGCGAAGATTGGCGATGACCAGAACCAAGGATGGTTTTTCACGCGGTTTTGGCGGGAGCGCCGACATCCGGCCCAAGAAGAAATTCGACCAAAGAAAAAGGGGCCGCAATGGCCCCTTCCCGAAACACGCCGTCCGAACCCGCTGCGCTTACTGCGGCAGCGGTGCCGGGGTATCCGCGAGGGAGCGGAGATAGCCGATGATGTTGGCGCGTTCATCAGGACGCGCAACGCCGGCAAAGCCCATCGTCGTGCCCGCGATATAGGCCTTCGGGTTGGCGATGAACTCGTCCAGCGCCGCGTAATCCCAATTGCCACCCTTGGCCGGCAGACCGGCAGAATACTTGAAGCCGGCAGCAGCACCCTTGGCGCGGTTGACGATGCCGTAGAGCGCCGGGCCGGTGCCGTTCTTGCCGTCCTTGACGAACTGGTGGCAGGAGACGCACTTCTTGGCGGCAACTTCGCCCTTGGCGACATCTGCCGAAGCGAGCCGCTTGGCAATCGGTTCCGCGGCGGCAGCCGGCGCAGCAGCAGTGGCGGTCGCGGCACCCGTGTTGTCGGGCAGCTCGTAACCGGCCTTCACAAGCGGCTTGGGCGACACCAGCGCGCCGGAGAAAAACCCGATCCCCATCGCCAGTGTCAGCATGCCGAGAATGGCACCGGCAACCTTGTTGACTTCATTCGCATCCATGCCCGCACCTCTGCTCGCCACAGCCGATGCCACGTTCGCCCCTGCGTCGCAGCATCCCTATCAGAATCCAGCCGCTGATTACCCGCTTTCAATAGTGAAAGGCAACCCGTATAAGCGCGCCCCACGTACTCCTTTTTGCCCGATAGATCAGACGCAATCAACCCGATGGCCTGAATTGAAACGAACCTCCTGATGTCGAACCCCGTTGTCGTCGTTCCCGCGCGTATGGCCGCGCTTCGCCTCCCCGGCAAACCCATGGCCGATATCCATGGCCAACCGATGATCGTGCATGTCTGGCGCCGGGCGATGGAAGCGGGCATCGGACCGGTGATTGTCGCGACGGACGCGGTAGAAATCGCCGCTTCGATCCGGCTTGCCGGCGGAATCGCGGTCATGACCCGCTCGGACCACCCCTCGGGTTCGGACCGGATTTTCGAGGCCATCGAAGCCTTCGATCCCGATGGCAAACACGATATCATCGTCAATGTGCAGGGCGATCTGCCCACGATCGATCCGCGCATCATCGCGGATTCGATGCTGCCGCTTGCTGATCCGGCTGTGGATATCGCGACGCTGGCGGCTGTCATCACACGAGAAGACGAAAAAACGGCCAGCCAGGTCGTGAAAGCCATCGGCTCGCCGATCTCGGCCCGGCACCTCCGGGCACTGTATTTCACGCGCGCGACCGCCCCCTGGGGCGAGGGCGATCTTCTCCATCACATCGGCCTCTATGCGTATCGCCGCAAGGCGCTGGCGCGGTTCGTTTCACTGCCGCCCTCACCGCTCGAAAAGCGCGAGAAGCTGGAGCAGCTCCGCGCCATTGAGGCCGGCATGCGGATTGACATCGTGATGGTGGAAACCGTCCCGGGCGGCGTCGATACGCCGGAAGACCTCGACCGGGCGCGGGCCATGCTGGCGGGAAAGCAGTAATCCCGAAGGCGCCCGGTCTACCGGAGCCTTCGGCAAGCGCGAACGCGCGCCCGAGCTTATGCGAGGGGATCAATACGAAAGGCAGTATCATGGCCAAGGTGATTTCGTTCCAGGGCGAGCGCGGCGCGAATTCGGAAATCGCATGCAACGAGGTGTACCCGGATTGGCAGGCCCTGCCCTGCGCGACCTTCGAGGACGCGTTCGCCGCGCTTGGCGATGGCACGGCGGATCTTGCGATGATCCCGATCGAGAACTCGATCGCAGGCCGCGTGGGCGACATCCATCATCTGCTGCCGACATCCGGGTTCCATATCATCGGCGAGCATTTCCTGCCCATCCATTTCCACCTGATGGCGCCGAAGGGCGCAACTTTGGCGACGTTGAAGGTTGTCCAGAGCCATGTGATGGGCCTTGGCCAGTGCCGGAAAATCCTGAAGAAACTCAAACTGCGCGCAGAAGTGGCGGCCGACACCGCCGGCTCGGCGAGGCAGGTCGCCGAAGCCAATGACCTGAGCCGCGCTGCGCTGGCGCCGAGGCTGGCGGCGAGCGTCTATGGACTCGAAATCCTTGCCGAAGACGTGCAGGACGAGGATCACAACACGACGCGCTTCATCATCCTCTCGCGCGAGCAGCAGGATGCAGCGCCCTCCGTGCGCCCGGTGATGACGAGCTTCGTGTTCCGTGTCCGCAACGTGCCAGCGGCGCTCTACAAGGCGATGGGCGGTTTTGCGACCAACGGCGTCAACATGACCAAGCTCGAGAGCTACATGGTCGAGGGCCAGTTCACCGCGACGCAGTTTTTTGCGGAAATCGAGGGGCATCCAGACGATGTGGCTGTGCGCCGCGCGATGGAGGAACTGGCCTTCTTCTCGAAGGAACTGACGGTTCTCGGCACCTACCCGGCGCACCCCTACCGGCAGAAAGTGCTGCCCGCGGCGGAGTGAGGCAAATCAGTCCATGGGTGTCATTCCCGACGCGCTAAGAGCGCGAGCCGTCGGGAATGACACGCACCCTGCTACTCCCCCACAAAATGCCGGATCAGGTGGCTCGCGATCGACATTTTCGCGGGCACCCCAAGGCCATCCGGGTGCGTTCCGGCAAGCATCTGCCTGATTTCATCGCGACTGAACCAGCGGCAATCCTCGAGTTCATCCAGATCAACCGCGATCTTGGTCGATTTCGCCTCGACGTAGGCCCCGATCATCAGGCTGGCCGGAAACGGCCACGGCTGGTTGGCCATGATGGTGACGCGCCCGCCGATAATGCCGGCCTCCTCGAAGGTCTCGCGGCGCACGGCATCCTCGATGGTTTCGCCCGGCTCGACAAAGCCCGCGAGCGTCGAATACCAGCCGGGCGGGAACCGGGCAGAGCGGCCGAGCAGGCATCTGTCGCCATCCACTGTGAGCATGATGACCACGGGATCAGTGCGTGGGAAATGCTCGGCGTCGCACGCCGTGCAGACGCGCTTCCAGCCGGCTTCGGCGATCCGGCTCGGCGCACCGCACTTGGCGCAGAAACGGTGCGTCGCGTGCCAGTGCAGCATGGCTTTGCCTTGCGCGATCGCACCGAGATCGGCGGCCCGCGTCCGCTCGTCGAGCGCCAGCGCGCGCAGGCCGATCACCAGCAGGCTGGCGTTCTCCTTCAGCGCCTCCTCGGCCTCCGGCGCGATCAGCACCGCGAATCGCCCGGCCTCACCGTCACGACCGAGAAAAATCACTTCCCTGTGCTGAGCGGGCAAGGGCAGCTCATGTGCCAGAAACTGCGGAGTCGCCCCGTCACCCTGCCGCCTGAGCAGGGCGTTGTCGCCGCAGAAGGCATAGAACCGTGCCTCGCCCCCCTGCCGGAGGGCCTCGATGAGTTCAGGCCGCGAGCGCATCTGGGCGGAACGATCGAGCGCGCCATGCGCAAAACCGAGCCCGGCCGGCGGATGCCGCTCCATCAACGGCGAGAACAGCGCCTCGATCTCGGCGGAAAGGCCGGAAACCTGATCCTTCATCTGAAGCGCCTCACAAACCCAGTGTTTTTGCCAGCCGGTCGACCAGCGGGCCAACCATATGCGGGGGATACGGCATCCGCTCGCCATGCCCCCACACCGGCCCCGGCCAGGCGGGATCGGACTGGAAACGCCCGATGATATGCACATGCAGCTGCCGGACGATATTGCCGAGCGCGCCGATGTTGAGCTTGTCCGGCTTTGAGACCGCCTGCAAGGCCTTCGCCGCGCGCATGATTTCACCGAACAGCAGCTGCTGGTCGGCTTCGGCGAGGTCGAGAATCTCGGAAATCCCCGCGCGGCGCGGCACCAGCATCACCCAGGGGAAACGCGCGTCATCGAGCAGGAAGACATGGCAGAGCGGGAAATCGCCGATCGGATGACCGATCTCGTGAAGGCGTGGGTCGAGCCCGAATCCGGCCTCCGCTGCGTGCTGGTCCTGCATGATCCCGATCCTTCCGAAGTGGCGACGTTGCCGCCTGTTCTAGCGCCCCCGGCGACGCGAAGCGAGCCCCCGCATGGGCCGCCATCAAAGACTTGTTTTCGGCGGCAAGATGCCCGATATAGCGAGCGGGAGGTTGGCGATGGACGTATCCCTCGCCAATCGGGTCAGGTCCGGAAGGAAGCAGCCCTAACGAGACCGGACGGGTCATTGTTCCAGCCTCCCACCTTGCTTTTCAAGCGCCAGCCGCCCGGAGCGCGGCACAGGATGGAGCGTGTCGCTCGATGACATCAGCGAACACGGAAACGCCAGCTCCCCCCGGCGCCTATCGCGTTCTCGCCCGGAAATACCGCCCGCAGAGCTTCGCCGACCTTGTCGGGCAGGAAGCGATGGTGCGCACGCTCTCGAACGCGTTTTCGTCGAACCGCATCCATCAAGCCTATATTTTCACCGGCGTGCGCGGCGTCGGCAAGACGACCACCGCCCGCATTCTCGCCCGCGCGCTCAACTATGAGACCGAGACGGTCCATGGGCCTGAGATCGACATGCCGATGCTCGGCGTGCACTGTCAGGCGATCATCGAAAGCCGCCATGTCGATGTCATCGAGATGGACGCAGCGTCGAACACCTCGATCGACAACATCCGCGAGATCATCGAGGCCGCGCGCTACAAGCCGGTGTCGGCGCGCACCAAGGTCTACATCATCGACGAAGTGCACATGCTCTCGAAGGCCGCGTTCAACGGCCTCTTGAAGACGCTCGAAGAGCCGCCGCCGCATGTGAAATTCCTGTTCGCGACCACCGAAATCCGCAAAGTTCCGGTGACCGTGCTCTCGCGCTGCCAGCGCTTTGACCTGCGCCGCATCGAGGTGCCGGATATGGTCGCCTATCTCGATCGCATCGTCGGGCTGGAGGGCGTCAAGGTCGATGCTGAGGCGATGGCGCTGATCGCGCGGGCCTCCGAAGGCTCGATGCGCGATGCGCTCTCGCTCCTGGATCAGGCGATCTCGCACGGCGGCGGGCACGTCCGCGCCGAGGAGGTCCGGGCTTCGCTCGGTCTCGCGGACCGCACCCGCGTGATCGATCTCTTCGAAGCCGTGATGTCCGGCGAGATCGCCAAGGCGCTCACCGAATTCGAGAGCCAGCACAACGAAGGCGCGGACCCGCTCGCGATCCTCACCGATCTCGGCGAGTTCGTGCATGTGGTCACCCGGCTCAAACTCGTGCCTGATGCTGCCAAAGACCCGGCGCTGAGCCAGTCCGAGCGCGAGCGTGGCCTCGCGTTTTCGAAGGTCGTGCCGATCCGCGCGCTTACCATGGCCTGGCAGATCATCCTCAAGGGCCTCGCCGAAGTGCAGGGCGCGGCGCGGCCGAAAATCGCTGCCGAAATGGTGCTTGTCCGCCTCGCCTATGCAGCTGATCTGCCGAGCCCCGGCGATGTGATCCGCGACATCAAATCCGGCGCGATATCCCCCGGCCCGGTGCAGGCCCCCTCGCCGCAGCCGCCTGCCGGTCCGCAAGCGGCCATCACCAATGCGCCGCGGCTCGTTTCGGATCGTGGATCGGGGTTCGCGCAGGCGCGTGCGGCCGAGCCCATGACGGCGGAAGCGGTGGATGCGGTGATGCCGGCATCGCTGGCAGAGCTCGTCGCGCTCGCGACCGAGAAGCGGGATATCCGCCTGAAAACCGCGCTGGAGCGCGATATCCGGCTGGTGAGTTTCGAGGTCGGCAAGATCGAGATCGCGCTGCTGCCGAACGCCGAGGCCGAATTGCCGAACCGGCTCGCGAAAGCCCTGCTCGACTGGACAGGCAAGCGCTGGGGCATCTCGATCGCGCGTGAAGTCCCGCCCGAGGCACTCGCACCGACCTTGCACGAACTGGCGGTCGAAGCGCGCGAGGAAGACCGGCGCGGCGTGCGCGACAATCCGGCGATCCGCGCCATCCTTGAACGCTTTCCGGGCACGGAAATCGTCGATATCCGCATGGGCGGCGACCCCGTTCCGGATGAGAGCGATGCAACAGGGATGGACGAACCCACCGCGATCACGGATGACGATCTCTAGGGCCAATCGGCAAATCAGGTTTGGAGCACGCAGATGCGCGACATCATGGGCATGATGAAAGAACTCGGTGGCCTCAAGGCCAAGATGGAAACCATGCAGGAGGAGCTGGAGACAACCCTCGTCGAGGGGCGTTCGGGCGCCGGCATGGTCACGGTGACGCTCACGGCCAAAGGCGCGCTGAAGGGCCTGTCCATCGATCCATCGCTGATGGTGGCGGACGAGAAGGAAATCCTCGAAGACCTCATCGTCGCCGCCCATGCCGATGCCCGCGCGAAAAGCGAAGCGGTTGTCGCCGAGAAGACGCAAGGACTGATGGGCGGCATGCCGCTGCCCCCCGGCTTCAAGCTGCCGTTTTGACAGCATTTTCAAGCGAAGTGGGAACCGGTTCGTGTGAAGAAAATGCGTCGGAAAAGAAAACAGGACCGGGCGTCGACCCAAGAGGATTGATAGGCACATGGCGCAATCCCTTGCCGGCCCGGAAATCGAACGTCTGATCCAGCTTCTTGCGCGGTTGCCGGGGCTCGGCCCGCGTTCAGCGCGGCGTGCCGTGCTGCACCTCATGCGCAAGCGCGAGGAACTGCTCTCGCCGCTGGCCGATGCCATGCGTGTTGCGGCAGACCGCATCGTCACCTGCACCACCTGTGGCAACCTTGATACCGCCGATCCCTGCACGCTGTGCCGTGATCCGCGCCGCGACACTTCCATTATCGTTGTCGTCGAAAGCGTCGGCGATCTCTGGGCGCTCGAACGCGCGGGTGCCATCCGTGCCGCCTACCACGTGCTGGGTGCGACGCTCTCGCCCTTCGATGGCATTGGCCCGGAAGATCTCGCGCTGCCCAAACTCGTTGACCGAGCGACATCGCCGGAGGTGCGCGAGGTGATCCTGGCGCTCAACGCCACCGTCGAAGGGCAGACCACCGCGCACTACATCACTGATCTGCTTTCGGAAGCCGGCGTGAAGGTGACGCGACTTGCCCATGGCGTTCCTGTAGGCGGCGAACTAGATTATCTCGACGAGGGCACGCTTTCCGCCGCCATGCTCAGCCGAACGACGATCTAGGGAGCAGGCCGATGCCCGCGAAAAGCGCCCACCGCTTCATCGGTGTCACCACCTGGATCTTCGATCTCGACAACACGCTCTATCCGCCGCACGCCGATCTCTGGCCGAAGGTCGATGCCAAGATCACGTCCTATATTTCGGAATTCCTGGGCGTCGACGGGCTGACGGCGCGCGCGATCCAGAAATATTACTACCAGACCCATGGCACGACGTTGAACGGGTTGATGCAGGAACACGGGATCGATCCGCACGCCTTTCTCGATTTCGTGCATGATATCGACCGCTCGAACCTGCCGCCGGATGCCCGGCTTGCCGGCGCAATCCGCGATCTGCCGGGGCGCAAATTTGTCTTCACCAACGGCTCACGCCGCCACGCCGAGGACACGATGCGCCAGCTCGGCATCGATCACCTGTTCGAGGATGTCTTCGATATCGTCGCGAGCGAGTTCGTCCCCAAACCCGCGCGACGACCCTACGAGCGCTTTCTCGAAGCGCATGCGATTTCCGCTGTCACCTCGGCGATGTTCGAGGATATCCCGCGTAATCTGGAAGTCCCGGCGCAACTGGGCATGCGCACCGTGCTGGTGGTGCCGGATACCCGGGGCGACCACAAGGAAGACTGGGAGCGGTATGTCGAGCATGGCCCCGGCGCGGATGGCGTGCGCTTCGACGCGGTGACGCATGATCTGCCGATGTTCCTTGAGGGTCTCGCGGCGCGACTGATGCCGGTGCCCGGCACCTGAAGCGTAAGCTGGACACGTTCCGGCGCTTGACAAGGCCCGCGCGATCCCGGACCAAGCTGGCAGGAACTCATGCCCTATAACAAGAACTCACATCTCATAACCCGCTTTCACTGCACAGGAATTCAGGATGCCCAACACCTCGCTCGCCGCCATCATCGACGCCGCCTGGGACAATCGCGCTGGCATCAGTGCCGCCACCAAGGGTGAGGTGCGGGATGCCGTGGAAGCCGCGTTGAATGCGCTTGATTCGGGCAAGCTGCGCGTCGCGGAGCGCACGCCGGGCAAATCCGGGCCGGAAGCCTGGGTGGTTCACCAGTGGCTGAAGAAAGCCGTGCTGCTCTCATTCCGGCTGAATGACATGGCACCGATTTCCGGCGGGCCGGGCGGCTCGACCTGGTGGGACAAGGTCGACAGTAAATTCCTCGGCATGGGCGCTGCGGATTTCACCGCCGCCGGCTTCCGCGCCGTGCCGAATTGCATCGTTCGCCGCTCGGCCTTCATCGGGAAGAACGTCGTGCTGATGCCCTCGTTCGTCAATGTCGGTGCCTACGTCGACGAGGGCACGATGGTCGATACATGGGCCACCGTCGGTTCCTGCGCGCAGATCGGCAAGAACGTGCATCTTTCGGGCGGCGTCGGCATCGGCGGCGTGCTCGAGCCACTGCAGGCCAACCCGACGATCATCGAGGATAATTGCTTCGTTGGCGCGCGATCAGAAGTCGTGGAAGGTGTCATCGTCGGTGAAGGGTCTGTCATCGCGATGGGCGTCTTCATCTCGGCCTCGACCAAGATCATCGACCGCGCAACCGGCAAGGTGCACATCGGTTATGTCCCGCCCTACTCGGTTGTGGTTTCCGGCAATGTGCCCGGCAAGGCGCTGCCCGGCGAGAACTGGGGCCCCTCGACCTATTGCGCCGTGATCGTGAAGACGGTCGATGCGCAGACGCGCTCGAAAACCGCGATCAACGAATTGCTGCGGGATTGATCGAAAAACGCTCTGCCGTCACGCTTCCGCCATAGCGCTCGGCGACATCATGCGCCGCGCGCCCGCGCAGGGTTCTCATCAGGAGGTTTTTCGATGTTCGACGCCAAGAAACTGCTCGATCTTCTCGTTCAATCCGGTTCCGGCACGCAGGTCGGCGGCAAGGATCTCGGCTCGGTCATCGGGCAGGTGGGCTCGATGGTCGGCTCGGTGCTCGGGCAGGCGACCTCCGGCGTCAAACAGGCTGCAAGCGAGATCGATGCCCGCACCGGCGCCTCCGGCAAGGCGGGCGAGATGCTCACCAGCGCGACCGGCAAATCCCCGACGGATTTCCTGACTCAGGCCAAGGAGCTTGCGAGCAAGAACCAGCTTGCCACCGGTGCTGTTGTCGGTGGTCTCGCCGCGATCCTGCTCGGCACGGGCGCGGGCCGCGCGATCACCGGCACCGCCGCGCGCGTGGGTGGCATGGCGCTGATCGGCGGCCTCGCCTACAAGGCGCTCCAGAATTATCAGGCCGGCAAGCCGTTGCTCGATTTGCAGGGCGCGGCCAATGAGCTTCCCGGCCAGCCGGCCCTGCCTGCCCCGGCCAACGAGCAGACCCGCGCGTTGCGCCTCGTGCGCGCGATGATCGCGGCGGCTTCAGCGGATGGTATCGTCGATGCCACCGAGCGCGCCGCGATCACCGGCAATCTCAAGGCCGCCGGGCTTGATGCGGAAGCGGCCAGCTTCATCGACAACGAGTTCGCCAATCCGGCGGATATCACGACCCTTGCCGAGGGCATCACCTCGCCGGAAGACGCCGCGCAGGTCTATGCCGCCGCACGCCTCGCGATCGACCCGGATACGCAGGACGAGAAGGATTTTCTGTCAGCGCTCGCAGCGACGCTGAGGCTTGAATCAGGCCTTATCGCACATATCGATGCCGCCGCGGCTTCCGCCAAAATCTGACGAGGACCAGTAGCCTGTGCCATCCGACGACACCCGCGCGCGTGACAGGATCATCGCTTATCTCAAGCGGGTGGACTGGGGGCTCGCGATCGTCGCGAGCCTTTCCTTCGGCGCGGCCGGCTATGTGCTCATCACGGAGGGGGGCGGCGTTGCGGGAAGCATTCTTGCCGAGGATTTCTGGCTCTTCGCCGCGATCTTGCCGAAGGTAATGCTCGGCTGCCTGATCGGGGCGCTGATCCGGCTGCTGATCAGCCGGGAAGCCATCGAGCGTTTTGTCGGTGAAGGCTCCGGGCTGATGGGGCTCGCGCTTGCCGGGCTGATCGGCATGCTGTTCCCGGCCGGACCGTTCACGATCTTCCCGCTCGCCGTGGTGCTGATGGCGAGCGGCGCTGACCGGGGCGCGGCGATCGCCTTCATTTCCGCCTGGCTTCTCGTCGGCATCAACCGCGCGATCATCTGGGAAATGCCGTTCTTCGGCACGGATTTCGTGCTGTTCCGCTTCCTGATCTCGCTGCCGATGCCGCTTCTGCTGGGGCTGATGGCACGCCTGCCGGTTTTTGACCGGCTGGCGCCGCGCGTACCTTCGGAGAAGGACGGGGCATGATCGTTCTTGCCTTCACGATCCTGCTCGCCGGCATTGCCGCAGTGCTCAGCGCGATCGCGATGAAGCGCGGACGCTCAACCTTCATCAAGGGGTTCAACGATGCCAAAGGGCAATTCCTGCACCTCTTGCCGCGCCTCCTGATCGGCATTCTCGGCTCGGGGTTCCTCGCGCATCTGATGCCGAAGGAAACGGTGCTGGCGTGGTTCGGCCCGAACTCCGGCCTCACCGGAACAGCGCTGGCGACGCTCGCGGGAGCGCTGACGCC
>WSYC01000012.1:20324-99566 GCA_009773635.1 Beijerinckiaceae bacterium
GAACAGCGCTGGCGACGCTCGCGGGAGCGCTGACGCCAGGGGGGCCGGTCGTCGGCTACGCACTCGGCGCGGCAGCGCTGAAAGCGGGCGCGGATTTTGCGCAGGTTATCGCCTACGTCACCGCATGGTCGCTGTTGACCTTCAACCGCATGATCACCTGGGAGCTGCCCTCGATGCCCGCCAGGCTGGTGCTCATCCGCGTGATTGTTTCGCTGCCGTTTCCATTTCTGGCGGCGTGGGTGACGATGGCGTTCCGATAGTGCTCGGAGCATTCTCAGTGAATTCGCATTCAACGAGAACGCTCCAATTTCTTGGTCTGTCGCATTTTCTTCACGCGAACCGGAATCCACTTCGCTCGAAAACGCTCTAGGCCAGCCACCTCTTCCTGCGCTTGTAGCTCTTGACCTCGCGGAAGGATTTCTTGTCGCCCTCGGAAACGCCGAGGTAGAATTCCTTGACGTCCTCGTTCTCGCGCAGGGATTTTGCGTCGCCATCCATGACGATGCGGCCGGTTTCCATGATGTAGCCGTAGGTCGCGTATTTCAGCGCCATATTGGTATTCTGCTCGGCGAGCAGGAACGAGACGCCTTCCTTGGCGTTGAGATCCTTCACAATCTCGAAAATTTCCTCGATCACCTGCGGCGCGAGGCCCATCGAGGGCTCGTCAAGCAGGATCATCTTCGGGCGGCTCATCAAAGCGCGACCGATGGCGCACATCTGCTGCTCGCCACCGGAGGTGTAGCCGGCCATGGACTTCAGGCGCTGGCGGAGGCGCGGGAAGTAGGTATAGACCATCTCCATGTCGCGCTTGATCGCCGCACCGCCGTCACGCCGGGTGAACGCGCCGGTCAGGAGGTTCTCCTCGATGGTGAGATGGCCGAAGCAATGCCGGCCCTCCATCACCTGAATGCAACCGCGCCGGACGAGGTCAGCCGGGCTCATCGTATCGACGCGCTCGTTCTCGAAGATGATCGAGCCCTTGGTGACATCGCCGCGTTCAGCCTTGAGCAGATTGGAAATCGCTTTCAGCGTCGTTGTCTTGCCTGCGCCGTTCGCCCCCAGCAGGGCCACGATGCCGCCGCGCGGCACAGTGAGCGACACGCCCTTCAGCACGAGGATCACATGATCGTAGATCACCTCGATGTTGTTGACGGCGAGGATCGGCTCGATGGTTTCGGTAGCGATCTCAGTCTGCATGGGGTGCTCCGGCACAAATTCTGGCAGCGGGGGCGGGATGGGCCCGAGGGCCCATCCCTTCATCGGGTTCGGTTGCCGGATCAGGCACCCTTCTCGCAAGGTGCGGTGCGCTTCGGCCAGCCGGCGTCCTTCGCCACGTAGTCCTTGGCTTCCTGCTCGATCAGCGGGCGGACGATTTCCTTCATCGGGTCCATCCAGTCCGAGGCCTTCACGTATTTGGAGCCATCCCACTGCGAGACGAACACCTTGTTGTGGCCATTGTGATCGTTGCAGGCGAGCTTGACCGAATTGGCGAAGCCTTCCATGCCCATTTCCTTGAGGCGCGCATCGGTGATGTTGAGCGCCTCGAAACCACGACGCACATCCTCGCCGGTCACCGCCTTCTTGCCGGTGATCTTCTGCGCGGTGCGCACGGCTTCGGCGATCAGCATCGAGTTGTAGACCCCGCGATTATAGAGGTTCTCGCCCACCTGCTCACGCTTGGCCTGACTGAGGTTCTTGTCGAAGACATGCTTCAGGATGTCCTGCATCACCGGGAAGCTGTTGCCGGTGTTGTGGAAGTTAAGGGTCTTGTAGCCCTTGGCGGCGGCTTCACCCGCGCGGGCGTCGTCGTCACCACCGGCCCACCACACGCCGACGAGCTTGTCGATCGGGAAGCCGGCCTTCACCGCTTCCTTCACGGCCGTCGGGTTCATGGCACCCCAGCCCTGATTGTAGATCCAGTCCACGCGATCGCGGCGGATGGCGAGCCACTGCGAACCCTGGTTCTGCATCTGCGCGGCCGGGACCGGATAGAGCTTGAGCGTGAAGCCGTATTTCTTCGCGAGCGCCTCGAGAACCGGGATCGGCTCCTTGCCGAAGGGCGCGTCAAGATGCATGAGGCCGAGCGTCTTGCCCTTGAGCTTCTCAAGCCCGCCTTCAACCGCCGCAACGTGCTTCACGAACACCGAAGCGCCATCCCAGTAGGTCGCCGGCGGGTTGAAAACCCACGGGAAGTTGCCGCCATCCGCCGAGGCTGAAAGCCCGTAGGCCATGGAGAGGACCGGGATCTTGTCAACCGCCGCCTTGGGGATGAGCTGGAGCGTGATACCGGTCGAGTAGGGGTTCACCACGACCGGGTTCTTGCCCTTCATCGACTCATAACACTCGACACCCTTCTTGGTGTCGTAGCCGGTTTCGCATTCCTCGATCGTGATCTTGGCCCCGCCGATGCCGCCATCGCGCTGGTTGAGCATTTCAAGGTAATCGCGCATGCCGTTGGCGATATGCACGCCCGAACCGGCAAACGGACCCGTGCGGTAGGTCAGCAGCGGCACGTAAACCGAATCCTGCGCCTGCGCCGGCAAGGCCAGCGAAGCCAGAGTTGTCGCGGCGAGTGCCGCAACTGTCAGGTGACGTTTCATGAGCAGTTCCTCCTTTGCTCAGGCCCTATTCCGGACCCTTGGTTCACTCTTGCGCACCGATGTGCCGGCGGCAAGAAGCTGTTTTGGCCATCCCTTAATAGGGGAACGGCCAGGTTCTCAGTTTCTGCTTGGTGATCTGCCACAGCCGCGCCAGACCATGCGGCTCGACGATCAGGAAAAAGATGATCAACCCGCCAACCAGAAGATGGTTGAGATGCTCCGCCGTCTCCGAGCCAATGGCGATGCCGATGGCCGGAAAGCCGAATTTCAGGATGATCGGCACGATGTTCAAGAGCGCCGCGCCGAGGAAGCAACCGATCAGGCTGCCGAGCCCGCCGATGATGACCATGAACAGGATGTTGAAGCTCTGGCGGATGTTGAAGGCATCGGCTGCCTCGCCGCCGCCATACCAGAGAAACATCATCACCGCGCCGGCAACCCCGCAGTAGAAGGACGAGAGCGCGAACGCCATCAGCTTGGCCGGCAAGAGGCGGATACCCATCAACTCCGCCGCAATGTCCATGTCGCGCACCGCCATGAAGGTGCGGCCGATACGCCCGTGCAGGATGTTCGAGGCGACCCAGGTCATCAGCACGACGATGCCAAGCAGCACGAGGTAGCGCGTTGTCGGCGTCGCGTTCGCGCCGGTGATGGCGACGTCGAACAGCGTCCGCTGCGGCACCTGGATCGCACCGGAGGCCGAGTAGTTATAGAGCCACGGCACCCGTACGAAGCACCATTCGAGAAAGAACTGCGCCGCGAGCGTCGCCACCGCGAGGTAGAACCCCTTGATCCTCAGACTCGGCAGGCCGAAGGCCGCGCCGATCGCCGCCGAGAAAATGCCCGAGGCGAGGATCCAGATGATGATGTTCACGTTCGGGAAAATGGTCGTCAGCTTGTAGCAGGCAAACGCCCCGACGCCCATGAACGCGCCCGTTCCGAGCGAGATCAGCCCGGTGTAGCCGGTGACGATGTTCAGCCCCATCGCCGCGAGGCTGAACACCAGAAACGGGATCATCACCGAGGAGATGAAGAAGGTCGAACCCGTGAGCGGGATCACCACCGCCGCGACGATGAGGATGACGGCAATGCCGATCCTGTCCTGCAGGATCGGGAACACCGCCATATCGGCTGCGTAGGTCTTCTTGAACTGGCCGGCTTCGCGGTAAAACATGGGTCCGGTCTCGCTTCTCAGATACGTTCGATGATCTTGTCGCCGAAGAGCCCCTGCGGCCTGAACATCAGGAAGCCGAGCGCGATGACGTAAGCGATCCAGCTTTCGATGCCGCCGCCCACCAAGGGGCCCCAGTAGAATTCCGCGACCTTCTCACCGACACCGATGATCAGCCCGCCGACAATCGCGCCGGGGATCGAGGTGAAGCCGCCAAGGATCAGCACCGGCAATGCTTTCAGCGCGATGATGTCGAGCCCGAAGGAGACCTCGGAGCGTGCACCCCACATGATGCCGGTGATCAGCGCGACGATACCGGCCGCGAACCAGACGATCGCCCAGATCTGGTTGAGCGAGATGCCCACCGACAGCGCCGCCTTGTGGCTGTCCGCCACCGCCCTGAGCGCCCGCCCGATGCGGGTATACTGGAAGAAGGCCGCCAGTGCCGCGATCATCACGGACGCGATCACCGCCGCCGCGATATCGATCTTCTGGAAGGTGACGCGGCCGCCGAGCATCTTCACGTCGATCGCGCCGCGCGGAATGAAAAGCTGCTCGGCAATCATCTGTTTCGGTTCACCGCCGAAGATGAATTCGCCAACGCCGATCAGCACATAGGTGAGCCCGAAGGTCGCCATGAACAGGATGATATCCGGCTGGTTGACCAGCGGGCGGAGCACGAAGCGCTCCACCGTGAGCGCGAGGAGATACATCACGCCCAGCGTCAGGATGACGGCGAGCCAGGCCGGGACGCCCTTCTCATGCAGGCCGACCAGCGTCAGCGCCGCAAACACCACCATGATGCCTTGCGCGAAATTGAAAACACCGGAGGCCTTGAAGATCAGCACGAAACCAAGCGCGATCAGCGCGTAGAGCACGCCGGAGACGAGCCCCTCCCACAGCGTCTGGACCAGAAGATCCGGCGCTCCAGCCATATCGAGGAAGGGGGTGACGAAGATGCTTTGAAGGATATCCATGTTCTTGTTCCCTCAATGCGCCACGCCGAGATAGGCGTCGATGACCTTCTGGTTGGCTTTCACCTCATCAGGCGTGCCATCCGCGATCTTGATGCCGTATTCGAGCACCACCACCCGGTCCGACAGGTCCATGACGACGCCCATATCGTGCTCGATGAGCGCGATCGTGGTGCCGTATTGCTCCTTGGTGTCGAGGATGAAGCGGCACATGTCCTCTTTTTCCTCCAGATTCATGCCGGCCATCGGCTCGTCGAGCAGCAGCAGTTCGGGCTCCATCGCGAGCGCGCGGCCCAGCTCGACGCGCTTCTGCAAGCCATAGGGCAGCTTGCCGACCGGCACCTTGCGGATATGCTCGATCTCCAGGAAGTCGATGATTTCCTCGACAAACTTGCGGTGCTCGATTTCCTCGTTCATCGCCGGGCCATGGCGGAACAGGTGCCAGAAGAAGCTCTTCTGCATCTTCAGCGTGCGGCCGACCATGATATTGTCGAGCGTCGTCATGCCCTTGAACAGCGCGACGTTCTGGAAGGTGCGGGCGATGCCCTGCGTCGCCGCGACGTGCGGGCGCATTTTCGAACGCGTCGCGCCGCGATAGGTGATCTGCCCTTCCTGCGGGTGGTAGAACCCGTTGATGACGTTCAGCATCGAGGTCTTGCCAGCGCCGTTCGGGCCGATGATCGCGCGCACCTCGCCCTTGACGATATCGAAGGAGACATCGGTGATCGCTTTGACGCCGCCGAAGCGCAGCGACACGTTCTCGACATTCAGCAATTGCTCGCCCGGCTCGATCTGACGCAAAGGTTTCATCGTGCTTGCCGTTTCATGTTTCTTGTCCGCTCTTCCGGTTCTCAGGCCGCCTGCGACGGCGTAGCCGTCACGGGCCAGATTTTGGCGTCCATCACCTTCACGCGCGCGGAAATCACGCCCTTGCGGCCATCCTCGAAGGTGACTTCGGTGGAAATCGCCGCTTCGCTGGAGCCGTCATAGAGCCCCTTGACGAGGCTGGCGTATCGCTCCGCGATGAAGCCGCGCCGCACCTTCTGCGTGCGGGTCAGCTCGCCGTCATCCGCATCAAGCTCCTTCGGCAGGATCAGGAACCGCGCGATCTGTGAACGCGCCATCATCGGCTCATCGGCAAGCTGGCGGTTCACCTCGGCGACATGCCCGGCGATGATGTCATAGACCTGCGGGTTGCCCGCGAGCTCCTGGTAGGAGCCGTAGGAAACGTTGTTGCGCTCGGCCCAGTTGCCCACCGCCACGAGGTCGATGTTGATGAACACGGTGACGCTGTCCTCGCCCTGTCCGAAGGCGACGACCTCGCGGATGTTGGGGAAGAATTTCAGCTTGTTCTCGATGTATTTGGGCGCATAAAGCGCGCCATTATTGAGTTTACCGACATCCTTGGCGCGATCGATGATGCGGAGCTGGCCATCCTTCTCGAAGAACCCGGCATCGCCCGTCTTGACGAAGCCATCCGGCGTCATCGTCTCCGCGGTCTTTTCCGGCTCCTTGAAATAGCCGACGAACTGACCTGGTGACTTGTAAAGCACCTCGCCGTTCTCATCGATCCTGATCGTGACATTCGGCGTCGCCGGGCCGACGCAATCAGCGCGCACGGCCGTATCGGTCTGGCAGGTGACGTAAAGGAAAGCCTCGGTCTGCCCATAGAGCTGCTTGAGATTGAGACCGATCGAGCGGAAGAACGAGAACAGCTGCGGGCCGATCGCTTCGCCGGCGGTATAGCCGATGCGGATGGTCGAAAGCCCGAGCACGTTCTTGATCGGCCCGTAGATCAGAACTTCGCCGAGCATGTAGTTCAGTCGTGCGAGCAGCGGCACACTCTCGCCATTGTGGATCTTCTCGCCCCACTGCCGGGCGACTTCGATGTAATAATTGAAGAGCTTGCGCTTGAGCCAGCTCGCATCCTCCATGCGGATCATGATGCCGGTGAGCATGCTCTCGAACACCCGCGGCGGGGCGAAGGCGAAGGTCGTGCCGATCTCGAGCCGGTCGTTCACCGCCGTATCCGGGCTTTCCGGGCAGTTGATCGTGAAGCCGGCAACCAGCGCCTGCGCGTAGTTGAGGTAGTGATCGCCCACCCATGCGAGCGGGAGGTAGGCAATCACCTGATCCTTGTCGGTGAGCCCGTCAAAGGCCACGGTATCCTTCGCCGCGTTGATGCAGCCTGATGCCGAGAGCATCACGCCCTTCGAGCGCCCGGTGGTGCCGGAGGTATAGAGCATCACCGAGATATCCGAGCCCTGCCCGGTCGCAATCGCCTGCTCGAGGCGCGTGACCGCCGCCGGATCGGCAAACAGGATGCCTTCTCCCTGTGCGATGACATCGCCGATCGCCTGAAGGCGGGAATGATCGTAATCACGAAGCCCGCGCGGCTCGTCGTAGAACACCATCTCGATGCGCGAGAGGCGTTCGGCAACCGAGAGGATCTTGTCGACCTGCTCCTGATCCTGCACGCAGGCGAAGCGCACCTCGGCATGATCGAGCACATAGGCCATCTCGTCCGCGACCGAATCCGCGTAGACCGGCACAGGCACCGCGCCAAGGCACTGCGCCGCCATCATCGACCAGTAGAGCTTCGGCCGGTTGGAGCCGATGATCGCGATCTTGTCGCCATGCTGGAGGCCATGCGCCATCAGACCGAGCGCATAGCTGCGGACGATCCGGTCGATCTCGGCCCAGCTCCATTCCTTCCAGATGCCGAGGTCCTTGTGGCGCATCGCAGGGCGCGCCGGGCGCACCGCAGCATTGTGCTGGAGCCACTTCGGAAATGTATCAAGACTGGCCGTGGCGTTTGCCGACACGTGCGCTCTCCCCAATGTCTAGTTTCCGCCGGGTGCGATCCCGCTTTTTTGCCGGGATCACTTATCATTGCCCCCACGTTCGCAGGACGCGGCCCATTTCGCAAGACTGGCCTTGACAGACATAGGGGTGATTTGCTTTTAAGGTTCCGAGCCCACATGTAATTTCATGCGGGCTTTTGTCGTTTCGGGCGCAATTTCGTGTCGCGGGCCCCGCACAAGCTGTGTTCGAGCGCTCGAAAACGCACTTCATGCGACGAAATACGTAGGCCCGCCAGCAGCTCGATTGATATATTTTTGCTGACACCCCGAAGACGATGCCCCGCCTGCCATCGGCAGAACCTCAGGCCGTGCCGAACTTCGCGAGATCCTGCCAATCCCGGATCGACACCCCGCCACGCTCGGCCTGCAGCACACCCGCAGCTTCGAGGATCTTGATCGACTGGTTCGTCACCTGCCGCGAGAGGCCGGACAGGAGTCCGATTTCCTCCTGCGTGATCGCGAGATGCGTGCCGACTCCGGGGTTGAGCCGCGGGTTGAAGATGCAGGAAAGCGCGCGCGCCACGCGGCCGGTGGCATCCAGCATCCGGTCGTTCTCGACCTGACCGATGAACTGGCCGAGCCGCTCGTTGAACTGACGCACGAGAAAGCGGTTGAACCCAACCGAGTGCTCGAAGAGCCAGTTGAAGGTCGCGCCATCCATCAGCGCCAGCCGGGTTTCGCGCAAGGCGACGAGATCATAGCGGCGCGGCTCGTTCTTGAGGATCGAGCCCTCACCGAACCATGCGCCGGTGGCGAGCCCCGCAAGGCTGACCTGCTTGCCGGCATCGGACACGGTCGACAGCTTGACCAGCCCTGACATCACCCCGCCCCAGGGGTCAAAACGGTCGCCCTGGTGGCAGATATACGCGCCCTTGGCGTAAACCTTTTCGGAGGTGCCGCGGCGCGCGCGCTCCGCTTCTTCCGGCGTCAGCTCGGACGCCCAGATGGCATGGCGCTTGAGGGTATCGAGCGAAATCACGACCGTTCCTTCAAAGGCGTCAGGACAAAGACGACAGGATTGTCAGGCAAGGCGCCTGACACACCAATTTTCCCGTTCACTATCGCGCTGCAATGCAGCGCATGCAAGCGGGCCCGAACCCCGCTTATTCGGCAGCGGTGCGCAGCGGCAAGTCGGGAGCATGCCAGCGCGCCAGAAGCTCGGCCTCACGCGCATCTGCCTCAGCAGCATTTTTCGCCCGCACATGGCCATAACCCCGGATTTTCTCCGGCAGTGAGGCAAGCTCCACCGCCGGCGCCAGCCGGGCCGGATCGAGTTCCGCCAGCAGCGTCTCAACGAGATCGCGATAGCGCCCGATGCGGGTGCGCTCGTCGCGGCGCTCGGCACTGCGGCCAAAGGGGTCGAACGGCGTGCCGCGCAGCCCCTTGAAGCGCTGGAGCAGGCCGAAAGCCTTCATCATCCATGGCCCGAAGGTCATCTTTTTCGGCTTGCCGGATGAAGGATCTACTTTCGCCATCAGCGGCGGCGCGAGATGGAACGTGAGGCTGAGACCGTCGCCCTCGAAGGCATCGGCAAGCTGCTTCCTGAACGCCTGCCCGGTGTAGAGCCGCGCGACCTCGTATTCGTCCTTGTAGGCCATCAGCTTGAAGAGGTTTTTCGCGACAGCCTCGGTGAGCGCGGTCGAGCCCGGCGACACCTCGGCCTCGCGCGCCCGCACCTTCTCGACAAAATGCTTGTAGCGCCCGGCATAGGCCCGGTTCTGGTAGTCGGTGAGGAAAGTTTCGCGCCGCGCGATCGCCTCATCGAGCGTCTGCGACAGCGCATGCGTCGAGACATGGTCCGCACCGCCGAGAATCTCGCGTGCCAGCTCCGGCGCCTGCGCGATCGCGCGGCCCCAGCGGAAGGCCTCGCGGTTCATCGCCACCGCCTCGCCGTTCATCTCGATGGCACGCTCCAGCGCATCCGCGTGCAGCGGCACGCCGCCCTTCTGGTAGGCATAGCCAAGAAGGAACATATTCGCGGCAATGGACTGCCCGAAGAGCGCGGTGGCGATTTTGGAGGCATCGAGAAACCACACCTTGTCCTTGCCGGCAGCAGCGGTAATGCCGCGCTTCAGACGCTCGGACGGTAGGGAATAGTCGGGGTTGCGGGTGAAATCACCCGGCAGCACTTCGGCGGTGTTGACGACAAAGGTCGTCGCTTCCGGTTTGACGGAGGCCAGAACCTTCTTCGAGCCGGACACGACGAGATCGCAGCCGAGGATGAGATCGGCCATGCCGGCGGAAACGCGGATCGCGTGGATATCCTCCGGGTGCTTGGCGAGGCGGATGTGCGAGTAGACCGCGCCGCCCTTCTGTGCGAGCCCGGCCATGTCGATCATGCCGCAGCCGCGCCCCTCAAGATGCGCCGCCATACCGAGAATTGCCCCGATGGTCACCACCCCTGTGCCGCCGACACCGGTGACGATCGCGGCCCAGGCGGCGTCATCGAGATCAGGAATCCGGGGTTCGACGAGCTTGGGCAGCGCCAGCGCCTTTGCCGAGCCCGCAATGCGACGCGGCTTGGCCCCGGAAACCGTGACAAACGACGGGCAGAACCCGTCAAGGCAGGAGAAATCCTTGTTGCAGCTCGATTGGTCGATCTTCCGCTTGCGCCCGAATTCGGTATCGACCGCCTGAACGGACACGCAGTTCGAGGCCTTGCCGCAATCGCCGCAGCCCTCGCAGACAAGCTCGTTGATCAGAACGCGCTTGTCCGGGTCGGGGTAGAGCCCGCGCTTGCGGCGACGACGCTTTTCGGCCGCGCAGGTCTGGTCATAGATCATGACCGTGACACCTTCGATGGCGGCGAGCTCGCGCTGCACCGGCATCAGCTCGGAGCGGTGATGGAAGGTGACGCCCGCCGGCCAGGTATATTCCGGGCCGTATTTATCCGGCTCGTCCGAAACAACCGCGATCCGCGCCACGCCTTCCGCCCGCACCTGCCGGGCGATCATATCCGGCGTGAGGTTGCCCTCGTGGTGCTGGCCGCCGGTCATCGCGACGGCATCGTTGAACAGGATCTTGTAGGTAATGTTGGTTTTCGCCGCCAAAGCCCAGCGCAGCGCAAGAATACCGGAGTGGTTGTAGGTGCCATCCCCGAGGTTCTGGAAGACGTGATCGCGCGTCGAGAACGGCGCTTCCCCGATCCAGTTGGCACCCTCGCCGCCCATCTGGGTGAAGCCCTCGGTGCCGCGGTCCATCCACTGCACCATGTAGTGGCAGCCGATGCCGGCGTAGGCGCGCGTGCCCTCCGGGATTTTCGTCGATGAGTTATGCGGGCAGCCGGAGCAGAAATACGGGATGCGGGTCGCGATATCCGAGACCTCGCCGAGATGCACCTGCGCCTGCCGGATCGGTTCCAGCTTCGCCGCAAGCTCCGCATCCGCGCCGCGCGCGAGCAGGCGTTCCGCGATCGCGATGGCGATATCGTTGGGGTCAAGCGCGCCCTTGACCGGGAAGAGCCACTCGCCCTTTTCATCCTTCTTGCCGACGACAACGGGCTGGTGGGCGGAGCCGTAAAGCTCCTCGCGCACCTGCACCTCGATGAGGCTGCGCTTCTCCTCAATGACCATGCAGAGGTCGATATCCGCGACGAAATCCTTGAGTCGCTCGGGGTCAACGGGCCAGGGCGAAGCCAGCTTGAGCAGTTTCAGCCCGAGCTTGTCCGCCCGTTTGGCATCGATGCCAAGCATATCGAGCGCCTGCATGACATCGAGGTAGTTCTTGCCGACAGAGATGATGCCGATCCGGGGCTTCTTGCCGCCGGTGAAGGTCAGTTTATCGAGATTGTTGGCGCGGAAATACGCCAGCACCGCCGCCCGCTTGAATTCATGCAGGCGCGCTTCCTGCTCAAGAAAATTGTCGTTCGGGCGGATGTTGAGCCCGCCCGGCGGCATCATGAAATCATTCGGAATCTGGATCGAGACGCGATTCAGCCGGCCGTCAACCGAGGCGGTCGATTCCACGTTGTCCTTCACACCCTTGAGCGCCACCCAGACGCCGGCATAGCGGCTGAGCGCGAAGGCATGGAGGCCGAAATCCAGCATCTCCTGCACCCCGGCGGGGTTGAGGATCGGGATCATCGTATCGACGAAGTTGAACTCGGTCTGATGCGCGTTGGTGGAGCTTTCCGCCGTGTGATCATCGCCCGACAGACAGACGACGCCGCCGAATTTCGAGGAGCCCGCCATGTTCGCGTGGCGGAACACATCGCCGGTGCGGTCAACCCCCGGCCCCTTGCCATACCAGAGCGAGAAGACACCCTGAAACTTGCCTTCGCCGCGCATTTCGGCCTGCTGCGTGCCCCAGCACGCGGTCGCGGCAAGATCCTCGTTGAGGCCGGGCTGGAAGACGATCTCGTGTTGCTTGAGTTTCTTGCCGGCCTTGAACATCTGCTGGTCGAGCCCGCCCAGCGGCGAGCCGCGATAGCCGGAGACAAAGCCTGCCGTCTTCAGTCCGGCCAGACGATCCCGCTCCTGCTGCATCAGCAGCAGGCGCACCACGGCCTGCGTGCCGGACAGGAATACCTGTTCCGCCGCAAGGTCGTACTTGTCGTCAAGCGTGACATCCTTGAGCGGCGAATGCTTCTGGGAATTCTGCTTGCCCATCGATCTCTCCCCGGTTGAACAGCGCATCCCGACATCGGTTTGTTCCGGTATTCTGCGCGCTTCTCGGTCTTGAGTATACGTCAGCATTGCTGACATTTATAGCCGGATGAATCATCGATATCACGCAATAAAATGTCGCGATTTGTGCAAATGCCGTTTGCATCTGCCTTGGTGATGCCACGGATTGCGCCTAACGGAATTTTCCGGTCAACTGACGATCACGCCCGGCCTCGAAGGCTATCAGGAAACGCTGCACGCATGGCCTACTTTCGCTCCCTTATTACAGGTTCGGCCACAGCCTTCGCATTGGCGGCGAGCAGCATCGCATCGCTGGCACATCCGCATGTGATGGTCACGGTCAAATCGGTGATGATGCTCGACGATACCGGCGAGATCAGCGCCATCCGCCACGCCTGGACCTTCGATGAAGCCTTTTCCGCCTTCTCGACCAGCGGGCTTGATACCAACAAGGACGGCAAGCTCGACCGCGATGAACTCGCCAGCCTCGCGCAGGTGAACGTCGAATCGCTGCATGAATACGCATTTTTCACCTACGTCCGGAAGGGCAAGGCCACGTCCGAGTTCGGCGCGGTGAAGGACTATTTCCTCAGCCATGATGGCAAGGCGCTGACGCTGCATTTCACGCTGCCGGTCGAGAAGCAGAAACTCGCGATCAAGGACGTGAAGCTGGAAGTCTATGACCCCAGCTATTTCGTCGCCTTCGATTTCGCCAAGGAGGTCCCGGTGACGGTTGAGGGCGGCAAGCTCGCATGCACGGCGCGGGTTTCAACACCGAATACCGCCGTCACCAGCCGTCTGTCACAGATGAGCGAGAATTTCTTCCAGTCGCTGAATTCCACCGGCGGCAACGCTGATTGGGCCGCCCCGGTCCGGTTCGACTGCAAATGAAGATGCGGAATTCGGCGCTCCGCGCCAGCCTCGTGACGCTTCTGATCACCGGAGTGCCGGTGCTCGCGCTCGCGCAGGCAAACCCGTTCGGTACCCGAGTCCCCGGCGGGTCAGCTCCGGTGCCGGTGAGCGGCATCACCGGCTGGTTGCTCCAGCAGCAGGCGGCATTCCACAAGGCGCTGACGGCGGCGATCAGCGCGGTTGAAACCAGCCCTTCGGCGCTCTGGGGGCTTGTCGGGCTCGCCTTTGCCTATGGCGCGCTGCATGCCGTCGGCCCCGGCCACGGCAAGGCGGTGATCGCGAGCTATCTCGTTGCGAACGAACGCGCGCTCAAGCGCGGCATCGGCCTCGCTTTCGGCGCGGCGCTGGTGCAGGCGTTGATCGCGATCGGCGTTGTCGGCATCGTCGCCGGCCTGATGAGCGGCACGGCGGCGATGATGAACCGCACGGTTGAGCTTGTCGAGCAGGGCGGCTTCCTGATCATCGTGGCGATGGGGCTCTGGATCGCCTTCCGCAAGGCGCGGGCGCTGTTTTCGCCAGCCAGCGCGGCCAGTTGCGAACCTGATTGCGGACACGACCACGGCGGTGACCCCGCGATGCTGGCGCGCGCCTCGACGCGTGAGCTTGTCCTCACCGCCATCGGCGCGGGCATCCGGCCGTGTTCGGGTGCGATCATCCTGCTCGTTTTCGCGCTGACGAAAGGCCTGTTTCTTGCTGGCGCACTCTCGGTCGGCGCGATGGCCGTGGGTACCGCGATCGGCACCAGCGCATTTGCGTTCATCGCCGTCAAAGCGAAGGTGATCGCGCTCAACATGATTTCCGGCGGCACCGGCGTGCTGCGCCGGCTCGGGCTCGTCATCGAACTCTTGGCCGGGCTGCTGCTGGCCGCGCTTGGTGTGGCGCTGCTGCTCGGCGCGATGAGCGCCGGAAGCTGACGCGCGCCTTTTCAAGCGAAGTGCTCCGCGGTTCGCGTGACCCGCAGGGCCGCGAGAGCGAATAAAATGCGTCAAAGAACAAGCTCTACAACCCCAGCGCGCCACCATCGGACCGCGGATCATGCACGGCCTCGACGCCGCCCTTCGGCTTGAGCATCAGCATGCCGGCATGGCCGAACATATCGGCGTAGGGCTTGTCGATCATCTCGATCTGATGCCCTGCGCGATCAAGCTTCTCGATGAGATGGCCATCAAAACGGTTTTCGAGCTTCAACGTCGCACTCGGCTTGCCCCAGGTCTTGCCGAAGAGGAAGCGCGGCTGGTCAATCGCCTTGCCGAGACTCTGACCGTAGCGGATTGCCCGGAAGAAGATCTGCGCCTGAAACTGCGGCTGGCCATCACCGCCCATCGCGCCATAGGACATCACCCGCCCGTCATCGAACACCGCAAGCGGCGTGTTGAGTGTATGGAACGGCCTGCGCCCCGGTTGGAGCGGATTGAGCGCCTTGGGATCAAGCGAGAACGCCAGCCCGCGGTTCTGCCAGAGAATGCCGGTCTGAGGCAGCACGACGCCGGAGCCGTATTCCCAGTAGATCGACTGGATGAAGGAAATCGCGAGGCCCGATTTATCCACCGCCCCCATCCAGATCGTGTCGCCATCGGCGCTGGCAAAGGGCCATGCTGCCGCGCGGTCCATGCGGATCGCCGCCGCCTCGCGGGCAAAACGCGCCTCGGTGAGATAATCCGCAGGATCAACCGCCATCTGGTCGAAATCGGTGACCACGCGATCGCGGATCGCGTAGGCGCGCTTCGACGCCTCGATCAACCCGTGGATATGCTCGAAACTCTCGGCCTTCGGTGCGTCGAGCCGGGAGAACACGCCGTGCAGGATGAGCGACGCCAGTCCTTGCGTCGGCGGCGGATTGTTGTAGAGCGTCGCGCCGGGAATGCGCGTCGCGAGCGGCTCGCGCCAGCGCGCCGCGTAGGTGCGTAAGTCATCCCGCGTTACCGGCGAGCCGACCCGCTCGAGATCAGCCGCAATTTCGCGGGCGATGTCTCCGCGATAGAAATCGGCGAGACCGGCGCGCGCCAGTTGGTGGAACACCGCCGCGAGCTTGGGTTGCTTGCGAATCGAGCCCGCCTTGGGCTGATCACCATTCTCCCCCATGAAGTGCGCGGCAAAACCGGGCACGCCGAGGATTTCCGCGCGCTCCTTAATTGAATATCGTCCCTCGCTCTGACTGATCGGCGCCCCTTCCGTCGCATGGGTTTCCGCGCGCTTGAGCAATTCCCTGAGCGGCATTTTTCCGCCAAGCGATTTTGACAGCTCCAGCGCCTCGATCCAGCCGCCGATCGCGCCGGCAACGGTCAGCGCGGCATCGGGCCCGCGCACCGGGATCGCATCATAGCCCTTGTCGCGATAGCGGCTGATGGTCGCCTTTGCGCCGGCAAAACCGCAGGCCTCGATGGAGCGCACCTTGCCATCGGGCGTGCGGATGACCCAGAATCCATCACCACCAATGGCGTTCATATGCGGATAAACCACCGCAATGACGCTGGCCATGGCGATCATCGCCTCGATCGCATTGCCGCCTTCGACCAGAATCTCGCGCCCTGCCTCGGCAGCGAGGGCGTGCGGGGCCACGACAGCAACATGGCCAAAGGACGGCGTTTCGGTCATTTCTCTCTCGGCAAGGCTTGGTTGAAACGGGAATCGCGGATTGCGCGGGCGGTAAAAACGATATAGCGGTTTTGCGAACTGTGAAACGACTTGTGATCAGGGCCGCAGGCGCACCCGCCGTCGCCCGAGAAGGCATCGACCATGGCTGAAAAGCGCCTGAACCGCCAGAATGCTCTCACCGTGATCTGCGCCGCGATTCTTGTCGGCACGGAGATCATCGCAGCAGCGCTCGCACTCGGCTGGGCTGTCGGCGGCCTCACCGGCTGGGGCCAGGAATTCACCTGGGGTCTGGTCGCGCTCTGCCTGCTCGCCGGCATCTACCTCACCTACCGCTTCGTGCGTGGCGCGGCGAAGGTCGAACCGCTCTTCGATTGACGACCACCGGTTTGCTACACTGATCGGGCGCGTCTGCTGGCCAAGAGAGCTTGCCCGCAGAAAACCTTCTTGCCAGCAGGAAGCCTTGCCAACCCGATAATGTTACTTTATAACATTTTCGATGATCGCCACTCCCAAAACAATCACTCTGGTTCCCGAACCGGCGCATGCCGGCGAGCACGAGAACCATGACCACGGACACCATGACCATGCAGATCATGCGCATGATCATGATCACGGCGATCCCGATCATGCCCACCATTCCCATGATGTCGCGGGTAAGAACCGCCGGTCGCGCACGATACCGAGTCTGTCGCTGATCGGCCTTTCCGCGTTCCAGCGGCTGGTGCTGGCCCTGCCGGCGATCGGCCTGCTCTGGCTGTTGACGCTCTGGGCGATGCACAATGGCTGACATCGCGCTCGAATTCCGCGATCTGACCCTTGGCTATGACCGTCATCCGGCGGTGCATCACCTTACGGGAACGGTGATGCGTGGCGATCTTCTTGCGATTGTCGGGCCTAATGGCGGCGGCAAATCCACGCTGCTGAAGTGCCTTGCCGGGCGGCTCGCACCCCTGAGCGGCAGCGTGGTCAACCACCTTTCCGGCCTCGCCTACATGCCGCAGATCGGCGATCTCAACCGGGATTTCCCGGTATCCGTTTTCGATCTCGCTCTGACGGGCCTGTGCGGGAAGCGCGGCATGTTCGGTCGCATTTCCCGCGGCGAGCAGGCCCGCGCGCAGGAGGCGCTGGCCGCTGTCGGCTTGACCGGCTTCGAGAACCGCTCGATCCGCACGCTGTCCGGCGGACAATTGCAGCGCCTGCTCTTCGCCCGGCTGATGTTGCAGGATTCCGAACTGATCCTGCTCGACGAACCCTTCACGGCCATCGATTCGCGCACCATCGACGATCTCCTCGTGATCATGCACCGGTGGCACGCCGAAGGCCGGACCGTGCTCGCGGTGCTGCATGACCTTGAACTCGTCAAGGCACATTTCCCGAAAACACTGCTTCTGGCGCGCGATCCGCTCGGCCTTGGCCCGACCACAACCGTGCTGACCGACGCGCGCCTCGACACCGCCCGGGCGATGGCCGAAGCCTTCGACCGCGACGCCTCCGAATGCCACAGGGCGGCCTGACATGCTCTACGATGCCCTGATCGGTCCTTTTGTCGAATTTCCGTTCATGAAGCGCGCACTGGTCGGCGGCATCGCGATCTCGCTTGGCGCGGCACCGATCGGCGTTTTCCTGATGCTGCGCCGCATGAGCCTCATCGGCGATGCGATGGCGCATGCGATCCTGCCCGGCGCGGCGATCGGCTTCCTGATCGGCGGGATTTCGCTCGGCTATATGACCATCGGCGGCCTGATCGCTGGCCTCGGTGTGGCGCTCGCCTCCGGGCTCGTGTCGCGCACGACGCTGGTGAAGGAGGATATGGCGCTTGCGGCCTTCTATCTCATCAGCCTCGCGCTCGGCGTGACGCTGGTCTCGGCGAGCCGCTCCAATATCGATATCCTCGCGCTGCTGTTCGGCTCGATCCTCGCGCTGGATGACCCGACGCTGCTGCTGATCGTTTCCGTTGCCAGCCTCACGCTGGCGGCGCTCGCGGTTGGGTATCGCGGTATCCTGATGGAGTGCCTCGACCCTGGTTTTGCCTCGGGTGTGAGTCGGTATGGTTCGCTGTTCCATCTCGGGTTTCTGGTCTTCGTGGTGCTGAACCTCGTCGCGGGGTTCCATGCGCTCGGCACCTTGCTGGTGGTCGGCATCATGATGCTGCCCGCCGGAACAGCCCGCCTGTGGAGCGACGATGTCGCCACGATGATCGCCATTGCCGTCCCGGTTGCGATGCTGTCGAACCTCGCGGGACTGCTGATTTCCTATCATGCCGGCCTTGCCTCCGGCCCCGCGATCATTCTGGTTGCCGGCGCGCTCTACGCTGCCTCGCTGATTTTCGCACCTTACGGCCTGCTGCGGCGTTTCCTGCCGCAGCGCCACCTCGAAGCCTGACCCTCACCGACGGAGAACCCCGATGACCTTCTTTCGCCCAAGCCGGAGCAATGTGATGAATGGTATAACATCCCGACGCGGGATGCTGCTGTCCGCGATTGCGGCGACCTGCCTCGCTGCCATCCCGGCTCAGGCGCAGCAGCCGGAGGCGAAGCGCGTCAAGATCGTCGCCTCGTTTACGATCCTCGCCGATATCGCCAAGTCCGTGGCCGGTGATCGCGCGACAATCACGTCCCTCGTCGGTCCGAACGGCGATGCGCATGTCTACCGCGCGACCCCCGCCGATGCGAAGACGCTGAAGGAAGCCGATCTCGTCGTCGTCAACGGGCTGGGCTTTGAAGGCTTCATGCCGCGCCTGATCAAGTCGTCGGGCACCAAGGCGCCGGTCATCACCGTGACGACCGGGTTCAAACCACTCGAAAAGCCGAAAAAGGCCGCCGGCGGCCACGATCATGGGCACGACCACGATCACGGCGCGAAGGCGGATCCGCATACCTGGCAATCGATCGAGGCGGCGAAGCGCGCGGTGATCAACATCCGCGATGGCCTCGTGGCGATCGATGCCGCGGGAGGCGACACCTACCGGCGCAATGCGGAGGCCTATCTCGCCAGCCTGAGCGCGCTCAAGGCCGAGCTTGATGCGGGTTTTACCGCCATCCCGCAGGAGAAGCGCGTGATCGTGACCAGCCACGATGCTTTCCGCTATTTCGCGGTAGATTTCGGCTTCCGCATGGAGGCGGTGCAGGGCGTTTCGACGGAGAGCGAGCCTTCCGCCAAGGATGTCGCACGCATCATCCGCGTCACCAAGGAGAAGAAAGCGCGCGCGATCTTCATCGAGAACATGGCGAACCCGAAGATCGCGGAGCAGATCGCGCGCGAATCCGGCGCCAAAATTGGCGGCACGCTGTTTTCCGATGCACTCTCCGATGAAAAAGGCCCGGCGCCCACCTATATCGCGATGATGAAGCACAACGCGAAAATGCTGATTGACGCACTCAAGGATTAACCGGCGCACGAAAGCCGGCTTTGCCGCAAGAAACACTTGAAGCCGGCAGCAGTTTTCGCTTCAAACGAACCAACAGGCGCGCCGCCGGGATGGCGGTGCCGGAAGGACTGACCATGACCGCAACCACCCCCGCGCACACCCCCGCCCCTGCAGGCAAAATCCCCGTCACCGTGCTCACCGGCTATCTCGGCGCCGGCAAGACGACGCTGCTCAACCGCATTCTCTCGGAGCCGCACGGCAAGAAATACGCCGTCATCGTCAACGAGTTCGGCGAGATCGGCATCGACAACGATCTCGTCGTCGGTGCGGATGAGGAAATCTTCGAGATGAACAACGGGTGCATCTGCTGTACCGTGCGCGGCGATCTCATCCGCATCATCGAGAACCTGATGAAGCGCAAGGGCCGCTTTGACGCCATCATCGTCGAGACGACCGGCCTCGCCGACCCCGCGCCGGTCGCGCAGACCTTCTTTGTCGATCAGGATGTGCAGGACAAGGCCCGCCTCGACGCGGTGGTGACCGTGGCCGATGCAAAATGGCTTGCCGCCCGGCTCAAGGATGCACCGGAAGCCAAGAACCAGATCGCGTTCGCCGATGTGATCCTGCTCAACAAGACCGACCTCGTGACCCCGGCCGAGCTGCGCGAGGTCGAGGCCCGCATCCGCGGCATCAACCCCTATGCGACGCTGCACAAGACGCAGAAGTGCGCCGTGCCGCTCGATGCGGTGCTCGGACGCGGGGCATTCGATCTCGAACGCATTCTCGAAATCGAGCCGGCCTTCCTCGAAAAGGATGATCACGATCATCACCATGATCATGATGATCATGAATGTGGCCCCGGCTGCTCGCACGGGCACCATGACCACAGCCACGATCATGCCCATCATCACCATGGCGGGCTGAAGCACTACCACGACGAGCACATCCAGTCGGTGTCGATCAGCCATGACGGCGATGTCGATCCCGAGAAATTCATGCCGTGGATCAACGATCTCGTGCAGAAGGAAGGCCCGAGCATCCTGCGCTCGAAAGGCATCCTCGCGTTTCTCAAAGAGCCCAAGCGCTTTGTCTTCCAGGGCGTGCACATGATCCTCGATGGCGATTTGCAACGTGACTGGAAGAATGACGAAAAGCGCGTCAGCCGCATCGTCTTCATCGGCCGCGATCTTGATGCCGAGGCCCTGCGCGCCGGCTTCCTCGCCTGCGCCGCGTGATCCGCTTGATCCGAAAAAGTGGCCTCCGGTTTTTCGTGGCGATCATGCGGAAAGAAGATCAAGCCTGATGTCGAACGCCCAAATCCAGACGCTGACCGATCGCGTCACCACCCTCGCCTTCGATCAGCACGTGCTGAAGGCGGGGTTCTTCGGCGAGCAGCCTTTTTTCGTGCTGGCGGATGGCGCGATCCATCTTGGCCGCGAGAAGCCGGCGCTGCGCCCGCACGACGACGCCATCCTCGTGGTTGCAGCGGACCAGAGCCGCGTCGTCACCGGCGGCGATGACGGCAAGGTGATCGAAACACAGCCTGACGGCACCACGCATATCCTCGGCGACGAGAAGGGGCGCTGGATCGATGCCGTTACACTCGGGCCGGATGGTTCGGTCGCATGGAGCGTCGGCAAGACCGTCCGGGCGCGTGACGGCAAGGGCAAAATCCGCGACCTCACGGTGCCTTCAACGCCCCAAGGGCTCGGTTTCGCGCCCAAGGGCTATCGCCTCGCAATCGCGCATATCGACGGGGCGACGGCATGGTTCCCGAACATGGACGCCGCGCCGGAAAAATTCGACTGGAAGGGTCCGCACCTCGATATCACCTTCTCGCCCGACAACCGCTTCCTCGTGACCTCGATGCAGGAGAACCAGCTCCACGGCTGGCGGCTCAGCGACAAGGGTCACATGCGGATGTCCGGCTATCCCGGAAAAACGCGCTCGTTTGCGTGGTCCTATGACGGTCTCTGGCTCGCGACCTCCGGCGCGGAGGCGGCCATCGTCTGGCCCTTCGCGAAGGATGGTCCGACCGGCAAGGCCCCGCGCGAATGCGGCATCCGCCCGGCGCGTGTCAGCCAGGTGGCGTTTCACCCCAAAGCGCTGGTGCTGGCCATCGGCTATGAGGACGGCTGGGTTATCCTCGTCCGCTTCACCGATGCGGCGGAACTGCTGGTGCGCGCGGGGGGGGATGGCACACCGATCACCGCGCTCGCGTGGGACAAGGACGGCAAGCGCCTCGCGTTCGGCTCCGAGAGCGGCGGCGGCGGGCTGCTGACGCTGCCGGTCTGAACCCATGCACCCTAAAAGTGGAAACCGGTTTTCGGACAAGGGCATGGAGAAGGAAAAAACAAGGCGATGAGCCTCTTCCCGAACCCCTTCCGCAGGAAGCTCCCGCGCGATGAGGCCGCGCTGGCCCGCCTTCGCGCATGGGTTTCGGCAGCACTCGGCGATCCCGCTGGTCTCGATCTCACGATTTCCGAGGTTGACTGCGCCGATCCCGCCTGCCCCGGCCTCGAAACCTTCATCCTCGTGCTGCGCTCGGGCGAGGCGACGCAGGCAGTAAAGGTGAAAAAGCCGATCGCGGAAATTACCGAAGCGGACGTAGTGGAGGCCGTACGGTTCTTGTAGACCGGCCGCCGCAAAGGTGGAACGCAACCTCCCCGCCCGCAATGTTGGGCAGGGCTCCTACGGCTCTTCCCTCCGCTTGAAATCGGGGCAGAGGGTTCAAAAATGCGGGCCATGGATGTCGTTGCGTTCCGATCATCAAACTACCGCATTTGCCCCCTGAATCACTCTCCCTCACCGCACCAGTACATTCCTGAACTGCCAGGGGTCGGAATAATCGACATCCTCGGGGAACAGCGCCTCGCGATCCTGCGCCGGGTTCCAATCCGTGTAGAAGCCTTTTACCGGTCCGAGATACGGCATCTGCACTTCAAGGCAGCGGCGATAATCCATCTCGTCGGCTTCGACGATGCCGGCGTCCGGGTTCTCGAGCGCCCAGACCATGCCCGCGAGCACCGCCGAGGTCACCTGCATCCCGGTCGCGTTCTGATACGGCGCGAGCTTGCGCGTCTCCTCGACCGAAAGCTGCGAGCCATACCAGTAGGCGTTGTTCTTGTGGCCGAAGAGCAGCACGCCAAGTTCATCGATGCCATCAACGATCTCGTGCTCGGTGAGGATGTGGTGCTCGGGCTGGATATGCCCGCCATTGCCGAACAGCTCGTGCAGCGAGATCACGGCGTCATTCGCCGGATGATAGGCGTAATGGCACGTCGGGCGATGGAGAACCTTACCCGAGGCATCGCGCAGCGTGAAATAATCCGCGATCGAGATCGACTCGTTATGCGTGACGAGGAAGCCGTATTGCGCGCCCATCGTCGGGCACCAGGTGCGCACGCGGGTGTTCGCACCCGGCTGGAGGAGATAGATCGCGGCGCCGCAGCCCGATTCATGCTGGCGACCGTTTTCCGGCATCCACTTCTCGTGCGTGCCCCAGCCAAGTTCGGCCGGCTGCATGCCTTCCGACAGGAAGCCTTCGACCGACCAGGTGTTGACGAAGACATTCGGCGGCTTCGGGCTTTTCGCACGCTGGGTGTCGCGTTCAGCAATGTGCACGCCCTTGACGCCGGCATCCGCCATCAGCTTGGCCCAGCCTTCGCGGGTCGTCGGCTCGGTGAACGACAAGCCGAGATCAGAGGCCACATTCAACAGCGCCTGCTTGACGAACCAGCTGACCATGCCGGGGTTGGCACCACAGGTCGACACCGCCGTCGGCCCGCCGGGTTTCCTGCGCTTGGCTTCAAGCAACGTCTCGCGCAGGGCATAGTTGGAGCGCGCTGCGGCACCACCTGAGTTATCCCAGTAGAACCCAAGCCAGGGTTCGACCACAGTATCGATGTAGAGCGCGCCAAGTTCGCGGCAGAATTCCATCAGATCGACCGAGCCGGTATCGACCGAGAGGTTGACGCAGAAGCCCTGCCCTGCGCCTTCGGTCAGCAAAGGCTTGAGCATGTCGCGGTAATTATCCCGCGTCACTGCGGCCTGCATGTAGCGGATGCCGCGTTCATCGAGCAGCGCACGATCGGCATCGCTGGGATCGATCACGACAAAGCGCGATTTGTCGAACTTGAAATGCCGCTCGATGAGGGGCAGCGTGCCGCGTCCGATCGAGCCAAAGCCGATCATGACGATGGGGCCGGAAATCGTGCCGTGGATGGGCCAATCAGTCATCGGAATCGTCTTTCTTCAGTCAGGACAGGGACAACACGCGCGTGCCCGCCTTTTGCGGAGAGCACGCGATAACGTCAAGTCTTAGAGGGGGTGAACGACAGATTTATGCTGCCTTTCGGCGGTCTGCCAGCTCGCGCGCCTGCTGGAGCGAGATTGCCCCGGTTGCCCGGACAAGCCCGCGTGCGCGAGCAAAAGCCGCCGGCACCAGCTCGGCACCCAGAAAACGGGCACCGTCAAACGGGCCAGGCAATTCCAGACGTGCCACAGGCGCGCGTTCAAACCCGAAGCGGTTATAGTAGCCGGCATCGCCGACCAGAATCACGCCGCGATGACCATATTCCGCCGCATGGGCAAGACCGTGCCGGATCAGCGCGCTGCCAAGACCGCCGGAGCGGAAAACCGGATCAACCGCGATCGGGCCCAGCATCAGGGCCGGCACGCCGCCAGCGTCTATGTGCCAGAAGCGCAAGGTCGCCACGAGACGATCATCCGACCGTGCAACGAAGGCGAGGCCATCCGCCGGCAGCCGGCCCTCGCGAAGACGCTCGCAGGTCTTGGCGAAGCGGTTCGGTCCGAAAGCGCGATCAAGCAAGTGCTCCCGCGCGGGGATGTCGAAGAGTTTTTCAGTATCGATATAGGCCATCGGGTGGTCCTCTCGGGATCAGGAATGAGAGAACCCTCGCACCATGAGCGCGCGCCCATGATCCCCGGAAAAGTGGTTGCCGGTTTTCCGGCAGGGACCATGGGCAATATCCGGCGCGCTCACGCCGAACGGGAGGAAGCTGAAGGCGCACACCCGTGAGTGTGCGCAGAAGCCGTGCGTCAGATGACGATCTGGCGCAGGCCGGTCATGCCGTTGAAGTTCTGCGACGAATAGGTCGTCGTATAGGCACCCGTGCCTTCGATGAGGACCTTGTCCCCGATCTCGAGGCTGAACGGGAGCAGATACGGCTCCTTCTCGTACATCACATCCGCCGAATCGCAGGTCGGTCCGGCCAGCACGCAAGGGATGAGATCATCGCCATCCCGCGGGGTGCGGATCGGATAGCGGATCGACTCATCCATCGTCTCGGCAAGGCCGTGGAACTTGCCGATATCGAGATAGACCCATCGGAGATCCGCGGGATCGTCGGACTTGTTCGACACCAGCACGACCTCGGCCTCGATGATGCCGGCATTGCCGACCATGCCACGACCCGGCTCGATGATCGTCTCCGGGATGCGGTTGCCGAAATGCGCCTTGAGCGCGGCGAAGATCGCCTGCCCGTAGGCTTTTACGGCCGGGACATCCTTGAGATACTTAGTCGGAAAACCACCGCCGAGATTGACCATCGACAGCGTGATGCCACGCTCCGCCATCTCGCGGAAAATCGCGGCAGCCGAGCCCAGCGCACGGTTCCACATCAGCGGGTTGCGCTGCTGCGAACCGACGTGGAACGACACGCCATGCGCCACGAGGCCAAGACGATGAGCCAGCTCAAGAACGCGCGGCGCCATCTCCGGCACGCAGCCGAACTTGCGCGACAGCGGCCATTCCGCACCTTCGCCATCGCAGAGGATGCGGCAGAACACTTTCGAACCCGGGGCGGCGCGCGCGATCTTCTCGACTTCCGCTTCGCAATCGACCGCGAAGAGCCGCACGCCGCGCTCATAGGCACGGGCGATGTCACGCTCTTTCTTGATCGTGTTGCCGAACGAAATCCGGTCAGCAGCAGCACCGGCCGCGAGCACCATTTCGATCTCGCCGATCGAGGCGGCATCGAAGCACGAGCCGAGCTTGGCCAGAAGCTCCAGGATTTCCGGCGCCGGGTTCGCCTTCACGGCATAGAACACGCGCGTGTCCGGCAGCGCCTTGGCAAAGGCGTTGTAGTTGTCGCGGACGACATCGATATCGATGATGAGGCGCGGGCCCTCGTCGCGGCGCGTACGGAGGAATTCGCGAATACGATCAGTCATGGCAGCATCCCTTACGCGGGCACCTCGGCCCGCATTGGCGATGGACACGGTAGGATACGACTTCGCCTTGCCCGCGCGGTGGAGGCGCGGAAACAGGGGTCACTCGCATCCCATGCCGCGCGAAGGTCGGAGAGACCCCGTTGCGGCGGTGACGCTGCGCCGTATGACGGTTTTTCGCGGCCAAAATCGCAGCAAGCGACGTCGACCGTTAAAAACGCCATCGTTTGGAAGGGAAAGACCCGACCGCACGCCCGGCAAGATGGACAAGCCTCTTCAGTTCGCCGGACTTGGAACCCGGCTGAGACCAAAAAAGCCCGCTCCGTCGTTGCTTTGAGCTGCGTCACCCGCTTCGGGCGGGGCCGCCGGTTCGCCTCCGGCTACTGGTCCGTTCTTCAGAGAAACAAGGCTTGCGCTTTGCTCTCCAACGACTGGCGTTTTTCCGGCCTCTTGTCCGGAGATCCGCCGACCAGCACGCAACCACAGGCACGTGCGAAATTGGGCAAGGCGGTGTATACGGCCATCGCCCCCCCGATGCAAGAAAAACCGACGCTTTTCCCGCAAAAAAATTTTCGTGAATTAAGCGTGACTTTCCCAAGCCTTAACACGCATTTTGTGAGCCGGATTACCGAGCCGTTCGCGAGAGCCTGACCGCATTAAGCGCGACCGAAACGGACGAGAGCGCCATGGCCGCCCCGGCGACCGCCGGGGAGAGCATTCCGGCCATCGCCAGCGGGATCGCGATGCCGTTGAACACGAATGCCAGAACGAGATTTTCGCGAATGCCATTCCGCGTCCGTCGGGCAATCCGGATAAAATCCGCCACCAGCCGCGGGTCGGGCCGCCCGAGCACCACCGAAGCCGCGCCCTTAGCCACTTCCGTCCCGGTCCCCATCGCAATCCCGACCTGCGCCGCACGCAAGGCCGGCCCATCGTTGAGCCCGTCACCGACGAAGGCGAGCTTGCCGCCCCTCTCGATGATGCCATTGAGCACGGCGAGCTTGTCTTCGGGCTTCAGGCCGCCGCGGGCGTCATCAATGCCCAGCGTTGCCGCGACGGGTTCAACCACCTCCTGCCGGTCTCCCGAGAGCATGATCGTGCCGATGCCCAACGCCCTGAGATCAGTGATGGCTTCGACCGATGTTGCCCGCAGTGGGTCCCCGACAACGAGCACCGCGCGCGGAACGCCATCAACGGCGAG
Organism: Beijerinckiaceae bacterium; assembly: GCA_009773635.1. Taxonomy (GTDB): domain Bacteria; phylum Pseudomonadota; class Alphaproteobacteria; order Rhizobiales; family Beijerinckiaceae; genus Rhabdaerophilum. The sequence goes on from WSYC01000012.1 coordinate 46,826, forward strand.
ATAACTCGCCGGCAGCGCGTTCTGGCCGGGGTCGAGCCGGGCAACCAGCCCGGAAAGAGCCTGATCCGCCACCCCTGCCGGATCGATGAAGGCGCGCGAACCCAGCGCCAGTCGCCTGCCCTCCACCAAGCCGGAAAGCCCACCGCCGGAGACAGCCTCGAAGGCTTCGATGCCCTCCTGAAAAATTCCGCGCGCGCGCGCCGCCGCGACAATCGCCGTATCGATCGGGTGGTCCGACCCTGCCGCGAGTCGCGCAGCAAGACCAAGCGCAGCCTTCTCGGTGCCCTCAGTGACGCGGATCGCCACCAGCGTCGGTCTGCCTTCCGTCAGGGTTCCCGTCTTGTCGAAGGCAACATTGGTGATGCCGGCACCGGCTTCGAGCGCCGCATGATCCGCCAGAATGAGGCCACGCCGCGCTGCCGCGCTGGCGCCCGCGACAAGCGCGATCGGGGTTGCCAGCCCGAGCGCGCAGGGGCAGGCGACGACCAGCACCGAGGTTGCGATGATCAGCGCCCGTTCCGCTCCAACCCCGGCCAGCAGCCAGCCGGTGGCGGTCAGCACGGCAAGCACGAGAACCGCCGGCACAAAAACATGGGAAATCCGGTCCGCCAAAGATATCGCCGGGGCCTCATTGAGCCCGGCATCCTCGATCAGCCGTGCGAGGCGCGCGAGCCGGGTTTCGTCCTGCACAGCCTGAACCTCGACAACGAGCGTGCCGCCTGAAACCCCTGACCCCGCCTGCACCTTGTCGCCGACGCCGCGGGCGACCGGCATGCTTTCGCCGGTCAGGCTTGATTCGTCGAGAAAGGCATGGCCTTCGAGCACCAGCCCATCGACCGGCAAGATCGCTCCTGGCCGTGCAACAACCTGCATGCCCGGCAACACAAGATCGCGCGCCAGTCGTCGCTCGCCGGCCGCATCGCGAACGAGAACCTCATCCGGGAGCATATCCGCCAGCGCGCCCAAGGCAGCGCCCGCCTCGCGTTTGGCCGCGCGCTCGATCATCTTGCCGATGAGCACGAAGGCAATCACCGCAACGCTGCCTTCGAAATAGAGCGGCGCGCCGTGATGCGCCGAGCCATCAAGGACATGCCGCAGGCTCATGATAAACGCCGTCGCGGTGCCCAGCACCACCAGGACATCCATGTTCGTGCCTCCGCTGCGCACCGACGCCCACGCCCGCCCGTAGAACGGCCAGGCGCAGAACACCTGCGCCACCAGCGCCAGTCCCAGTTGCCATGCCGGTGGAATGACATGTGCGTGCTCGGTCTGGAAAACCTCGATACCCATTGCCACCATGAACGGCACCACGATGACCAACGCCACGATCGCCCGGAGGCGCAGCATGTCGCTTTCCGCCTTCAGCGCAGCGGCGCGCTTTTCCCTGCCGGCGTGCCGCTCGGCAAGACTGCCCCCCCGCGCGAAACCTGCGTAGCCGGCATCGCTGATGGCCGTGAGAGCGGCTTTCAGTGCCGCATCCGCCGTCACGCCTTCCCCCGGCGCAATCACTGCACGATCCTGTGCGAGATCGACAAAGGCCTCGCGGATCTCCGGCGCTTTGCGAAGCACGCGCTCGATCCGTTGCGCACAGGCTGCGCAGGTCATTCCGGAAATATCGATCCCAATTCGCGGCGTTGTCATCGTCTTGTCATCAAACTGTGTCGAACGGTTAGCGGCATCGTGTGATTGCTTGCATCATGGGATGCGCAGCGTTGCCCGGCAACAGACCGGGTTTGAAGATCACGATTCCAAAGGCGATCAGCCATCACAATCGGGATCGATCTTGGAAGCTGATCGGTGTAGCATGGCAACGGGGGAAAGATCGATGAAACATCCAGGACGCAAATCCATCGGGTTTCAGCTGGTGCTCGCAGCGCGGTTGCACCGCACCCGCATGGCCATGCTGCTGGATGAGATCGGCCTGTTCCCCGGCCAGGAACAGGCGCTTCAGGTTCTGGCGGAACACGAGAACGGCATGACGATGGGAGAACTCTCCCGCACGTTGCGCGTCCGCCCGCCCACCGCCTCGAAAACCATCGCTCGCCTGTCGGCGCAGAAGCTCGTCGGACGGGAGGGGAATTCCCCCGATGGTCGCGTTGTCCGCGTCGGCCTGACCGAGCTTGGGAGGGAAAAGCTGGAGCGAATCGGGATCGCGACCGATCAGCTTGAGGCCGAACTGAACGACCTTTTCGACAGCAAGGACGCCAAGCGTCTGCGCAAATCCCTGCGCCGCATCACCAAGCAGCTCGGCGAGCACATCAACCCCGATGATGTCACCAACGGGCTTGATGACGAGGGCGACGACGAGGATTGATCGTCACGGGCTGAATCGACACGGAAACATCAATCCCGCAGGATTGAAACTTGGCGCGCGTCAGGGTCTACTGAACGCGGGATCGCAGCCTGAAGCTTGCGATCATGAGACCCTCATCCGCATTCCCGGATCGCCAAGGAGAAGACCGTGTCCGAATTTGAAGTGCTGATCACCGGCCCGATCATGCCGCTCATCCGCGAGGGGCTTGAAGCGCGGCTGAAAGTGCACCGTCTCTACGAGATCGCCGACAAGGCAGCCTTCATCGCCAGCCATGGCAAGGCGATCCGCGGGCTCGTCGGGGGTTCCGGTCACGGCAAGATTGACGCGGCCTTCATGCAGCAATTTCCGAACCTGCAGATCGTCGGTAACTTCGGTGTCGGCTATGACGGGGTTGACGCGAAATGGGCCGGCGAAAACGGCATTGTCGTCACCAATACGCCGGATGTGCTGACCGACGAGGTCGCCGATCTCGCCATGGGCCTGCTGATCTCCACCGTGCGCCGCCTGCCGCAGGCAGATCGCTATGTCCGCGAGGGCAAATGGGTCAGCGCCGGCAATTTCCCGCTGACCGGCTCGCTGCGAGAAAAGAAGATGGGCATTCTCGGTCTTGGCCGCATCGGTGCAGCCATTGCGAAGCGGGCCGCCGCCTTCGGGCTCGCGCTCGCCTATCACAGCCGCTCACCGAAGCCCGAGGTACCCTATCCCTATTACGCCTCGCTGGTCGACATGGCACGCGATGTCGATATCCTCATGGTCATCGCGCCAGGGGGAGAATCGACACGCGGCATCGTCAGCCGCGCGGTCATGGAGGCGCTCGGGCCGGCGGGCGTTTTGATCAATGTCGCGCGGGGCACGCTGGTCGATGAACCCGTAATGGTGGAACTGCTGAAATCCGGCAAGCTGGGCGCGGCCGGACTGGATGTTTTCGAGAAGGAACCGGCGGTCCCCTCCGAATTGTTTCCGCTGGAAAATGTCGTGCTGCTGCCGCATGTCGGCTCGGCGTCGCACTACACCCGCAACAAGATGGGGCAGCTTGTGGTCGACAACGTCGTGAGTTTTTCGGAAGGGCGCGGCCCACTCACCCCGGTGCCGGAGACGCCGTGGCCACTCCACAAATAAGGGGTGATTAGCCGTCTAAAATAAACGGGAGAACCGCTTATTTCAGCACGTTCTCTGTCCGCTACGCGATCTTGCCGCCGAGTTCATCCTCGATATGCACCTTGAGGATATCCTCGAAACTCGACTCGGCGCGGAACCCGAGCGCTTGCGCCCGCTTCGCGTCGAACTTGCGCGGCCAGCCTGCGACGATCTTCTCGATAACGGGATCGCGTTCACGCCGGATACGGGCAACAACCTTCTCGCCGCCGATCTTGCGCAGCGCCTCGATTTGCTCGCCGATCGTGCAGGCGAGCCCCGGCATGGTGAGGTTGCGGCGCGGCCCAACCTTGGCGCCATCAATCATTGCAGCGTGAATGAGGAAGCCGACCGCCGCGCGCGGGCTTGCGTGCCAGTGCATCACCTCATCCGAAACCGGGAGAACCGCCTCCTTGCCTGCGAGCGGCTCGCGGCAGATGTTGGAGAAAAAGCCTGAGGCCGCCTTGTTCGGCAGACCCGGCCGTACGCAGATCGTTGGCAGACGAATGCCGATGCCATCGAAAAACCCCTTGCGGGTGTAGTCCGCCAGCAGCAGTTCGCCGATGGTCTTCTGCGTGCCGTAGCTTGTCAGCGGCGTGTTGAAAAATTCGTCGCCGATCGCCTCCGGGAACGGAGCGCCGAACACCGCGATCGACGAGGTGAAAACCACGCGCGGGCAATAGCCATCGCCGATCCGGCGGATGGCATCGAAGAGATTGCGCGTGCCATCAAGATTGATGTGATAGCCCTTCTCGAAATCGGCCTCCGCCTCACCCGAGACGATCGCCGCGAGATGGAAGATCACATCCGGGCGCGCGATCAGCAGCTTTTCGGCACCGCCCGCCATCGCGAAATCGGAGGCGAGGCATTCGCATGAGAAGGGCGCTGCGGCTGGCGCAGTCGGCATGACGATGTCGTGCATGATCACCCGGCTGATGGGAATACCACCAATTCGGCCATCTTTGGCCAGGCGCTGCGCCAGCTTGCGACCGACCATGCCGGCCGCACCGAGAATCAGGATTTTCATTGTTTGTCTCTCATTGCTGAATGTCGCCTTTTCTTCACGCGAACCGGTTCCCACTTCGCTCGAAAAGGCTTTTCAGAGCGCAAAACCGCCGTCCGCGAGGTGGATCTGGCCGGTTGTGTAGCTCGATTCATCCGAGGCGAGATACACCGCAAGCATCGCGATCTCCTCCGCGCGGCCGAGCCGCCCCATCGGCTGCCGATCGATGAAGGCCTGCCGTACCGCTGCCAGTGTCTGCCCGGACGCCTTCGCCTGATCCGCGATACGCTGATCGAGCGAGGGCGACTGGATCGTGCCGGGGCAGATTGCGTTGGCCCGGATGCCCTGCTTGATGAAATCCGCCGCAATCGCCTTGGTGAGGCCGATCACTGCCGCTTTCGTCGCGCCGTAGGCATAGCGATTGGGGATGCCGCGGACCGAGCCAGCACCCGAAGCGATATTCACGATCGAGCAGCTTGTCTTTTTTTCGGCCCCCTTCGCGAGCACGCCCGGCACGAAAGCCTTGCACATCCGGTGCATCGATTTCACGTTGAGATCGAACGAGAAATCCCACGCCTTGTCATCGCATTCGAGGATCGAGCCGTGATGCACGAAGCCCGCCGCGTTGACGAGGATGTCGATGGTTCCGACCTTTTCCGCGAACTTCGCGACCGCCTTGTCATTGAGCACGTCGAGCTTGATCTTCTTTGCCTTCGCGATGCCCTCCAGCGCGTCGCGGTTGAGGTCGGTCGCGTAGACGACAGCCCCTTCCGCGACAAAGGCTTCCGCGATCGCCCGGCCAATGCCGGCGCCCGCCGCGGTGACAACAGCAACCTTGCCCTTCAAACGTCCGGCCATTTCAAACCCTTTCCTGCATTCCGACCGCGAGCGGCTTTTTCATGTGAACATCAGCGGCTTTGATCACGTGCCGACCCGGCACTGCTCCAGTTGCCGTTTCTGCCGACCATCGGCATCGAAATTGGCAGGATCCAGCCAGCGCTCGAATCCGGCCCGGATCGCCGGCCACTCACAATCGATCATGGAGAACCACGCCGTATCGCGGTTCTTGCCCTTGGCGACCATGTGCTGGCGGAACAGGCCCTCGTAGGTAAAGCCGAACCGTTCCGCCGCGCGTTTCGAGGGCAGGTTTTCGTTGTTGCACTTCCACTCGAAGCGGCGATAGCCGAGATCATCGAAGACGTGCTTCGCGGCGAGATACAGCGCTTCGGTCGCCACCCGGCTGCGGGCGATGATCGGCCCCCAGTGGATGGAGCCGATCTCGATCACGCCATGGGCGTTGTCGATCCGCATGAAATCCTGTCGCCCGCCGATGCGGCCGGTCTGCCGGTCGATGACAATATGGCACTGGATGTCCGTGCGCTTTGCCTTCGCCTCGATCCAAACTTGGAAATCGGCGCGGCTCATCGTCGTCTCGAAGAGGTAGAGATGGTCGTTCGCCGAACCCTCGCCCATCAGCGCGGCAAAAAGCCCGTCCGCGTGGCGGGCGGGGTCGAGCGGTTCAAGGCGGGCGTAGCGCCCTTCCAGAACCACAGGCGCAGGCGACGGACGCGGTGTCCAGGCCGAGAGATCAATACCCGGCATTTTAGTGGTTATCCCGCGGCGTGCCGTAGGTGCGGACGATGCGGCGATATTTCGTCGCCGGTTTGAGCGTCATGCCTTCCGCAAGACCATCGACCATCCGGCGCTGGATATCCTGCCACGGCGACTGGCTCTTGGGGTATTTGTAGCCGCCCGCGGCCTTGAGTTCGGCAGCGCGCTTGGCGAACTCCTCCTCGGAGATCAAAATGTTTGCCGTACGCTTCATGAGATCGATGCGGATGCGGTCGCCGGACCGGAGCACCGCGAGACCGCCGCCCACAGCTGCTTCCGGCGTCGCGTTGAGGATCGAGGGCGTATACGACGTGCCGGATTGCCGCCCGTCGCCGATGCAGGGCAGCGCCGTCGTGCCCTTGTTCAGGAGATAGGCCGGCGGGCGCATGTTCACGACCTCCGCCGCGCCGGGATAACCGATCGGGCCGGTGCCGCGCATCACGAGAATCGCATCCTCGCCCATGTTGAGCTTGGGATCGTCGATGCGGTGATGATAATCCTCAGGCCCGTCGAACACGAAGGCGGGACCTTCGAACGCCATCGGATCCCTGGGATTTTCGAGATAGCGCTTTCGGAACTGGTCCGAAATCACGCTCGTCTTCATGATCGCGCTGTCGAACAGATTGCCGGAGAGGTTGATGAAGCCGGATTTCGCCTTCATCGGCGCGTCGAACGCCTTGATGACCGCACGGTCTTCCGCGAACTTGCCCTTGTTGTTCTCGCCGAAGGTCTTGCCGTTCACGGTCATTGCATCTTCATGGATGAGACCCTTGGCAATGAGTTCGGCGGCCACCGCCGGCACACCGCCAGCGCGGTGATATTCCTCGGCGAGATATTCACCGGCGGGCTGCAGGTTCACCAGCAGCGGGATTTCGTAGCCGAGCCTGTCCCAGTCGTTGTTGTCGAGCTTGACGCCGAGGTGCCTCGCGATCGCGTTGAGGTGGATCGGCGCGTTGGTCGAACCGCCGATCGCGGAGTTGACGCGGATCGCGTTCTCGAACGCCTTGCGCGTCATGATCTTTGTCGGGCGAAGGTCTTCCCAGACCATCTCGACAATGCGGCGACCGGTCTCGTAAGCGCATTGGCCGCGCTCGCGATAGGGCGCGGGGATCGAGGCCGAACCGGGCAGGCTCATGCCGAGCGCCTCGGCGAGGCTGTTCATGGTCGAGGCCGTGCCCATGGTGTTGCAATGCCCGGTCGAGGGCGCGGAGGAGGCCACGAGATCGACCATCTCGTCCTGCGTGATCTCGCCGCGCGCCAGCATCTCGCGTGCTTTCCACGCCACCGTGCCGGAACCGGCGCGCTCCCCCCTGAACCAGCCGTTGAGCATCGGTCCGACGTTCATCGAAATCGCCGGGATATCGACCGTCGCCGCCGCCATCAGGCAGGCCGGCGTGGTCTTGTCGCAGCCGGTGGTCAGCACAACCGCATCAAGCGGGTAGCCATAGAGCAACTCGACGAGGCCGAGATAGGCGAGGTTGCGGTCGAGCGTCGCGGAAGGGCGCTTGCCGGTTTCCTGGATCGGATGCACCGGAAATTCCATCGCGATGCCGCCGGCTTCGCGGATGCCCTCGCGGACGCGCTTCGCAAGTTCCAGATGGTGCCGGTTGCAGGGCGAGAGATCCGAGCCGGTCTGGGCGATGCCGATGATCGGCTTGCCCGATTGCAACTCCTCGCGCGTCAACCCGAAGTTGAGATAACGCTCCAGATAAAGGCCGGTCATCTCGGGGTTGGCGGGATTGTCGAACCAGTCGCGCGAGCGCAGACGCGCAATCTTGGCCTTCGAGGGCAAAGATCTTTTGCTCAAAGAACTGGATTTCCTGTTGAAAGAACCGGACTTCGACGGCTTCCTGGACAAAGCGGCACCCTGTTTTGGTCTGCTCTGGCCATGGGCCGAAGCACGACTGTTTCCTCCGGTCGGGTCCGCGCTGCACCGCGCTGGGCGATGCAGCGACCCGATCATTGATCTTATAGGGAAGATCGCCCATCGTGGGCTTGAAAATCAAGCACGATCCCGCGACCTCGTGTAGATAAAAAATGCAGTATACCAAAACTAGGAAATGCCCATGCTCGACATCGTGCCCGCCTTCGCCCGCATCGGCGAGGAAAACGCCTTTGCCGTCCTCGCTCGCGCCACAGAACTTGCGCGTCAGGGCAAGGACATCATCAACCTCGGTATCGGCCAGCCAGATTTTCCCACACCCCCGCATATCGTCGAGGCTGCGATCAAGGCACTGCGTGACGGGCACCACGGCTACACGCCGGCGACCGGCATCCTGCCGCTGCGCGAGGCCGTGGCGGCTGATCTGCACAAGCGTTATGGCGCGAGTGTTTCGCCGGAACGGGTGATGATCGTCCCCGGCGGCAAGGTGACGATGTTCATGGCCATTCTGATGTTCGGCCAGCCGGGTGTCGAGATTCTCTACCCCGATCCCGGCTTCCCGATCTATCGCTCGATGATCGAATTCACCGGCGCGACGCCGGTCCCGGTGCCGATCCGCGAGGAGAACGGCTTCGCCTTCTCCGCCGATGAAACGCTCGCGCTCATCACGCCGAAAACGCGGCTGCTCATCATCAACTCGCCCGCGAACCCGACCGGTGGCGTGACCCCGAAGAGCGAGATCGACAAGCTGGTTGCCGGCCTCCAGCGCTTCCCGCGCGTCGCCCTGATGTCCGACGAAATCTACGACCAGATGACGTATGATAACGCGGTGCACGTTTCGCTGCTGAACTACCCTGAAATCCGCGACCGGCTGATCCTGCTCAACGGCTGGTCGAAAACCTACGCGATGACCGGCTGGCGCATGGGGTATTCGGTCTGGCCGGAGGCGGCCTATGAAGCCGCGCGCAAGCTTGCGGTGAATTCCTATTCCTGCGTCAACGCGCCGGCGCAATGGGCGGGCATTGCCGCGCTGGAAGGCCCGCAGGATGCGGTCCACGCGATGATGCGGGAGTTCGACCGTCGCCGCAAAGCCGTTGTTGCCGGGCTCAACGCGTTGCCGAATGTCACCTGCCTGACACCGACCGGGGCGTTCTATGCCTATCCTAACATCAAGGCGACAGGCTGGAAGGCCAAGAAACTCGCCGCGCAACTGCTGGAGGAAGCGGGCGTCGCGACCATCGGCGGCCCGGATTTCGGGGTCTACGGGGAAGGCTACATCCGCCTGTCCTACGCCAATTCGCTGGAGAATATCGAGCGGGCGCTGGCGCGGATGGGTGCGTTTCTCGCCAAAGCATGATCAGGAAAAGTGGTCCCCGGTTTTTCGTCCGATCATGCGATCAGAAAAGACAATGCGAAACCGGTCGGCTGAACAACCCGGAGCGAGACAATGAGCGATTTTTTCGATGCCGTGGAAACCCGGCCGCATGAGCAGCGCGAAATCGCGCAGTTCAGCGAACTCCGGGATATTCTCGCCTGGGCAAGGCCTGCCGCACCGGCGCTCGACCGCCAGCTCGCCGGCATCGACATCGCCAGCCTGACTGATCGTGCGGCGCTGGCCGCCATTCCAGTGCTGCGCAAGGGCGATCTCCTGGGCATGCAGAAGGTTGCGCCGCCCTTCGCCGGACTGACGACGACCGGGGACGGCATGTTGCGCCGCCTGCTGATGTCTCCCGGCCCGATTTTCGACCCCGAAGGCTATGCGGCGGACTGGTGGGGCGCGGGCCGCGCCTGTTATGCTGCCGGGTTCCGCAAGGGCGATATCGTGCTGAACACCTTCAGCTATCATTTCACGCCCGGCGCCTTCATCATGGAATCGGGCGCGCATGCAGTCGGCTGTGCGGTGATTCCTGCCGGCCCCGGCCAGACCGAGATGCAGATCGAGGCGATTGCCGCGCTCAAGCCGAATGCCTATGCCGGCACGCCGGATTTCCTGAAAATCCTGCTCGACAAGGCGGAGGAAGCCGGCAAGCCCGCGCTCTCGCTGAGGAAGGCTCTCGTTTCCGGCGCTGCCTTCCCACCGAGCCTGCAGGCCGCGATCAGCGCCAAGGGTGTCGAGGCCTATCAGGCCTACGCAACCGCCGATCTCGGCATCATCGCCTACGAAACCGAGGCGCGCGCCGGGCTTGTCGTCAACGAGGGCATCATCCTCGAAATCGTCAGGCCAGGCACGAACGAGCCTCTCCCCGATGGCGAGGTCGGTGAAATCGTCGTCACGCGGCTCAACAAGGATTACCCGCTCCTGCGCTTCGGCACCGGCGATCTCTCGAAGATCATCGATGGTGCCTCGCCGTGCGGGCGCACCAACCGCCGCCTCGCCGGCTGGATGGGCCGCGCCGACCAGCGCACCAAGGTGAAGGGCATGTTCGTCGATCCCGCCCAGATTGATGCTGTGGCAAAACAGCACCCCGGGCTCGGCCGGATGCGTCTCATCGTCACCCGCGAGAACGAAACCGATGTCATGACGCTGCGCGCGGAAAGCGAGAGCTTCGCGGGCGATCTTGCGGCGGCGCTCGGCAAGGCGCTTCAGGCCACCACGAACCTGAAGGGGGCGATCGAACTCGTGCCGGTCGGCTCGCTGCCGAATGACGGCAAGGTCATTTCCGACGAGCGCCCGGCCGGATAACCGCGCAAGATTAGGGCTTAACAAACGCAGCGGGCACGCTATTTGGAATGGCTATGATCAAGCCATCCCGTATCCCCGCCCCCTTCGCCTCCGAAGCTGAAATGCGCGCCATCCGCCTTCCCGAGGGCCACTCGCCCGTCAAGAAGGGCAAGGTCGGCGTTCTGCTGCTCAACCTTGGCACGCCCGATGGCACCGACTACTGGTCGATGCGGCGCTACCTCAAGCAATTCCTCTCCGATCGCCGGGTGATTGAGGTGCCGCGCCTCCTGTGGTGGCCGCTGCTCAACCTCATTATTCTCACGACGCGTCCGGGCCGGAAGGGCAAGGATTACGCGACGATCTGGAACAACGAGCGTAACGAAGGGCCGCTGAAAACCATCACCCGCGATCAGGCGGAGGGCTTGGCCAAACGCTTTGCAAAAGCAAAATCGAGCGAAGTGGGCACCGGTTCGCGTGAAGATTTTGCGTCTGGAAATAACGACGATAAAGTCATCGTCGACTGGGCGATGCGCTACCAGAACCCCTCGACCGAAAGCCGCATCGAGGCGTTGATGGCGGAGGGCTGTGACCGCATCCTCCTGCTGCCGCTCTACCCGCATTATGCCGCAGCGACGACCGCGACCGCCAATGATGAAGCCTTCCGTGCGCTGATGAAGATGCGCTGGCAGCCTTACGTCCGCGTCGCACCGGCCTATGCGGATGAACCCGCCTATATCGATGCGCTCGCGAACTCGGTGCGCACGCATCTCGCCGGGCTCGACTGGGAGCCGGAGGTGCTGATCGCCACTTTCCACGGCATGCCGCAGAAATATCTCGAAAAGGGCGACCCCTACCACTGCGAATGCCAGAAAACAGGACGCCTTTTGCGTGAAGCCCTCGGCTACGACAAGGATCGCTTCAAGATCACCTTCCAGTCCCGGTTCGGCAACGACCCCTGGCTCCAGCCCTATACGGACAAGACCGTGGAGGCGCTCGCCAAATCCGGCGTCAAGCGCCTCGCGATGATCGCGCCGGGCTTTTCTGCCGATTGCCTGGAAACGCTGGAAGAACTCGACGGCGAAAACCGCGAGATCTTCGAGCACAACGGCGGCGAGAAATTCAGCTACATTCCCGCCCTGAACGCCAGCGAAGGTGGCATCGATGTCATCGAGGCCATCGCACGCCGGGAGTTGATGGGCTGGCTCTGAGCACGCCGCGACATGGCAACCGCACGAACCTGCCCGAATAAAAAGGAGCGCCGGAGTCTGGGGTAAACGCCCGGCGCTCAGTCGGGGCCGCTGCGGGAGATGAATTCCGCAGCGTGCTCATGAACCTTCTGTGACATCAGGATGCGCCGGTGCCCGAGGCCGGGCGTCGGCAGCAATTCGACGTGTGCGCCGGCGGAAGCCAGCGCCTCCGCATCGGAAAACGGGATTTCCTTGTCATCGGGGGCGTGCATGACCAAGGTTGGCACGGTGAACCGACGGAGATAGTCGACCCCGGAAAAACTGGCCATGGGCCGACCCGCCAGCGCCATGACCTGATCCTCGAAGGCAGCATGCCCGCGCTGCGTCAGCCCAAGCGCGTCGGCGAACTGCCGGCCGTAGCCCTGCATCTCCTTCGGGGTGGCGACCGTCACGATCCGCTTGACCGGGACCGGATCGAACCCCTCGACCCCGCCGGCCGCCGCCGCAAGAGCGATGGACCCGCCAAAGGAATGCGCGACGATTCCCGCCAGTTCGCCCTCGCCCCGCACCGCGGCGGTCAGCGCCTCGATCGCCAGCGGGAACGTCAATTGAGTGCCCGAGGAGCCACCGTGAGCCGGTAGATCCATCGCGATCACACGATAGCCCTTCGCCAGCAGCGTCTCCGCGAAGCCGGACATGAAGAGGCTCTGCCCGGTCCAGCCGTGCAGCAGCAGGACAGTGCCACGCGGCTCCTGCTCCGGGTTCACCGATGTGACCCGCACAACGCCGCGCGCATAGGCAACCATTCGCTGCTCGCCGCGCGCGAACACCGCCTTGGCGGCGCGGATCTTCGGGTTGGCGTCATTGATCCTGGCGTGGCCGATCGGTGTGCAGAACAGGCGGAATGCCAACCGGCCAACCGTCCGCGGGGAGAGCGTGCTGGACAGCCGGATGACGGGGCGGATGACCTTCAGGGCTGCATGTGCCATTGTTACACCTCTGATGAAAACATAAAGTTCAATGTTGAACATTGTAGTTCAAGATTGAACAAAATCAAGAGCTCAATGTCACGCATCGACAGCACGGCCCGAATTACGACCCGAGGGGAAATGTCTGAACGATCTCAATCGCCCGCATCGGAGCCCGGCAAGCCACCGGAGCTGCCGTGGACACGGCCCCGATTCAAGAACTGGCTCGCGGTCGCGCGCGTTCATTCCCTCTGGGCGCAACGCCTTGCAGCAGCCCTGGTACCGCTCGGGCTCCGGATGGCGCAATTCGATATCATGGCCAACCTGCTCTATGAGCCCGGCATGACGCAGCAGCGGCTGGCGGAAAAAATCTTTGTCGGCCGCTCCAATCTGTCGATGGCGCTGCCGGATCTTGAAGCCATCGGCTGGGTCCGCCGCGATGCGGATGCGGAGGATCGCCGCGTCCGCCGGCTGTTCCTCACCGAGGAAGGCACGCGGATCACGCATCTTGCGCTTGAGGAGGAGTGCAAGCTGCTCGACGAGATGATGGATGCGCTCTCGGAGGCCGAATGCAACCAGCTCGGCGATTTCATGCGTCGGCTGGCCGAACAGCTCAAGCAGGGGGCTCGCAAGGCGACGCCCTGAAAACCGATACCTGACTGCTTTTCCCCGCACAGGCCCTTGCAGGGGACTTCCATCACCGCCATCTTGTGCGTGGACGCAGCGAGGGCGTCAACCAGAGGAGAAGCCGGATGATCGTCGATAGCGGGCAAGTCGTCGCGCTGATTTTCGTCGCCTTTGCCATTATCACGCTGATGGCGGGCATCCGGCAGGTGCCGCAGGGGCGGCATTACACAATCGAGCGATTCGGGCGTTACAATCGCACGCTGACACCCGGCCTCGGCCTCGTCATTCCCTACATCGAGACCGTCGGCGCCAAGGTCCTGATGATGGAGCAGGTGCTGGATGTGCCGACGCAGGAAGTCATCACCAAGGACAACGCTTCTGTCCGCGCCGATGGCGTGATCTTCTATCAGGTGGTGGATGCCGCGCGGGCAACCTATCAGGTCGCCCAGCTCGACTATGCCCTTCTCAACCTGACGACGACCAACATCCGCACCGTCATGGGTTCGATGGATCTTGATTCGCTGCTCTCGCATCGCGACGAGATCAACGTGAAACTGCTCTCGGTTGTCGATGCCGCGGCCTCGCCCTGGGGCGTGAAGATCACCCGCATCGAAATCAAGGACATCGTGCCACCGGCCGATCTTGTCGGCGCGATGGGCCGGCAGATGAAAGCCGAGCGCGAGCGTCGCGCCTCGATCCTCGAAGCCGAGGGACAGCGGCAATCCGCGATCCTGAAGGCCGAGGGTGAAAAGCAGGCGCAGATTCTCGCCGCAGAAGGGCGCAAGGAAGCCGCTTTCCGTGATGCCGAAGCCCGTGAACGGCAGGCGGAGGGCGAAGCCAACGCCACCCGCATGGTGTCCGATGCCGTCGCCAAGGGCGACCTCGCCGCACTGAATTATCTCATCGCCGAGAAATACGTGGGGACGCTGGGCAAGCTTGCCAGCGCGCCGAACCAGAAGGTCCTGATTATTCCGGCGGAAATGTCTGGTCTCGTCGGCACGCTCGGCGGCATCGCCGAACTCGCGAAATCCGCACTGGGGAGCGACCCCACAACGCCGCGCAATGCCGACGGCCCGAAGCGGTCGTGGTCCGATCCCAAGGCCAAGGAATAAGAGGGCGCCATGATTTATCTCGGTTTGCCCGTTATCTGGGGCTGGCTTGGCGCCGGGCTTGTCCTGATCGCGCTCGAAGTGCTGCTCGCTCCGGGAAGTTACCTGCTCTGGATCGGCCTTGCGGCGCTCACCATGGCGGGGCTCTCCGCGGCCATGAGCTTTTCCGCCGGTGGCGAACTCGCGACATTCGGCCTTCTCGGTCTTGCCTTCGGGGCGCTCGGCTGGCGGATCTATGGCGCGCGCGTTGAGAACGACGCAGCGCGTGACCTGCATGACCCCGCGATCACCATGGTCGGCAGGGTCTTCGTGCTGTCCGGCGCGATCGAGAACGGCATCGGCCAGGTCCGGGTCGATGATACCGTCTGGCGGGTTTCCGGCCCACCTCTTCCGCTAGGTGCTGCGGTGAAGGTCAAGTCACTTGACGGCTCGACGCTGATCGTCGAGCCGGCCTGATACGTCCGCAGAACAAAGACACGAGACGCGCCCACCCCTTGTCAGGCCACGCCGATCCTCAGGAGGTCGTGCACATGCACGATGCCGCTCGGCCGCCCGGCATCATCAAGCACGAACAGCGCCGTGATCTTCGAGCGGTTGATGAACTCGATGGCTTCAACCGCCAGAATGGTCTCGCGCACGGTTTTCGGGTTGCGGGTCATGACATCATCGACGAGCAGTGTCGGCAGGTCCGGGCGCATGTGACGCCGGAGATCGCCGTCCGAGACGATGCCGATCATCATGCCATCGGAGGTGACAACCGCCACGCAGCCGAAGCCGCGCGAGGTCATCTCGACGATCGCGTCGCCCATCCGGGTGCCGGAGGCAACCTTGGGAACGGCCTCGCCCCGGTGCATCACGTCGCGCAGGAACGTAAGCTTCGCGCCGAGCTTGCCGCCAGGATGGAAAGCCCGGAAATCCTCGGGCGTGAAGCCGCGCGATTCGAGCAGCGCGACCGCCAGCGCATCGCCGAGTGTCAGCTGCATCGTGGTCGAGGTCGTCGGCGCAAGCCCGTTCGGGCAGGCCTCTTCCGCCTTCGGCAGCACCAGCGCGACATCCGCCTCCTTGGCGAGCGTCGATTCCGGGTTCGAGGTGAACGCGACGAGCCCGACGCGATAGCGCCGCGAATAGGCGATGATATCCGAGAGTTCGCTCGTCTCGCCCGACCACGAGAGCGCGAGGATGACATCCTCGTTGCGGATCATGCCGAGATCACCGTGGCTCGCTTCGCCCGGATGGACGAAATGCGCAGGCGTGCCGGTCGAGGCGAGGGTCGCCGCGATCTTGCGCCCGACATGCCCGGATTTGCCCATGCCCGTCACGATCACGCGCCCGGTCGCAGCCTTGATGAGCGCGACGGCATCCGTGAACGGCTTGCCCAACCCGTTGGCGATCGCCGTCCGCAGCTGTTCCAGCCCTGCGATTTCGGTGCTGATGGACCGGAGCGCGCTCTCAAGAACGCCTTCCCCTGCTTGTCGAGCCATTTGATCTTCTCCACGCGGGATTAAATCGATCGGTTCAGACAAACCCGGCAGAAACTGCCGCGTTGGAAACCAAGCGTTAACCCTCGATCTTTACTTCTTGGCAACAGGTTGAACCCCGAGCCACCAAGGCAGCCTTTTGACGAGCCGCTCTGATACGCGCTTCGAATGGAGTTGGATAGCCCGCCTCGGTCCGGCGGCGCTGATCGCGCTTGGCTTGTCCGCAGCCCATTCCAGCAGCGTCAAGGCGCAGATCCTCGGCACGCAAACGCCGGGCACCCCCGGAGCGATCGACGGCGAAGGCCGCTCGACAGGTCAGCCGGTGGTCACAGGCATCCGCACAGGGTCTTCTTTGGGGCCGGCCTTGCGAGGACCTGATTCGGATATCGATGGCCCGCCCGCCAGCCGGAAATTCGGCCTGAAGCGCAATTCCAACACCGCGGCAAAGCGTCAGGTCGGTTCAGGCCAGACGCGCAATTCCGGCTTTCCCGGCGCATCGCCAACTGGAGGCGGCGGCGTGCCGGCCAACCCGGCAAACCGGAACCCGCGCGATATCACCGGCACCCGCTTCGGCAATGCTGCCGATGCCAATGCCACTGCCCCTCCGCTCGGACGGCCGACAATCCCTTACTCGGTCGCGCCGGGGCTGACCCCGATCACACCGCCGGCAAACAGGCGCGCACCGCGCGAGGATGACCCTTACGCGCCGCTCGGCGTGAGGATGGGCA
Organism: Beijerinckiaceae bacterium; assembly: GCA_009773635.1. GTDB lineage: Bacteria > Pseudomonadota > Alphaproteobacteria > Rhizobiales > Beijerinckiaceae > Rhabdaerophilum. The sequence goes on from WSYC01000012.1 coordinate 63,529, forward strand.
CGATGATCCTGCGCCCAGCTCTTCAGGTCGATGGCGGCTATGACACCAACGCCACCCGCTCCGGCACAACGCGCCGACCCTCCGCCTTCTATCGGACCGAAGGCGAGGTCAACGCGACCTCGGACTGGTCGCGTCACCAGCTCGATCTCGGCCTGCGTGGCAGCTACACCGGCTACACCTCGGTCGATAACGCCAACCGGCCGGAGGGCGATGCCCGCATCGCGCTGCGCCTCGATGCCACCCGCGATCTCACGCTCGATGCAGCCCTGACCGGGCGCGTGGACACAGAAAGCCCGACATCGGTGAACCTGCCGGGCGGGATCTCCTCGCGCACGCTGTATTACACCACCGGCGCGAGCCTCGGCGCGACGCAGCGCTTCGGGCGGTTGAGCCTTGGCTTGCGCGGCACGCTCGACCGCCTGATGTATGCCGACGCCCAATCGGGTGGGGTCAGCGTCAGCCAGGAGAGCCGGAACGTCACCACCTACGGCTTGCGCCTGCGCGCGGGCTATGAGGTGACGCCCGGGATCAGCCCGTTTGTCGAGACGGGAATCGATACGCGCGTGCATGATCTCGCTGCGGACGCAGGCGGTTATCGCCGCGATTCGCAAGGCCTGACGGTCCGGGCTGGCTCAACCTTCGAACTTGCGCGCACGCTGACCGGCGAGGCCTCGCTCGGCTATACCTTCCGGGCCTATGAGGATGCGCGCCTCGCCTACCTGCGTGCGCCGGTCGTGGATGCCGCGCTGACCTGGTCGATCTCGCCGCTGACGACGCTCAACCTGCGCGCCCAGAGCGAGATCGCGGAGACGACGATCGCCAATTCCGCCGGCGCGCTCGCCTATCGCGGGACGGCGACGCTGACGCACGCGTTCCTGCGGAATTTCACTGCGACGGCGACGCTCGGCGTCGGAAAGACCGAGTATGACAGCGTCAGCCGCCGCGAAACCACGCTGACGGGGGGCATGCGGCTCGAATACAAGTTCAGCCGGATGATGGCGCTGCGCGGCAGCTATGCCTTCGAGAAAACCACCGTCAACGCCCCCGGCGAGAGCTACAACGCGCATACCTTCATGCTCGGCATGCGCGTAACGCCATAATCGCGCGGGACCGGCCTTACCGGAGGTCGAGGATTTCGGTGATCGCCTTGCGGAAATCCGGCGCGATATCCGCCCGCATCATCGCATAGGCGACGTTGGCGGAGAGGAAGCCCAGCTTCGAACCGGTATCATAGACCCGCCCGTCGAAGCGCACGGCGTGAAACGCCTCGGTTTTCGCCAGTTCAAGCATCGAATCAGTCAGCTGGATTTCCCCGCCCGCGCCGCGCTCCTGCTTCTCCAGCAGATCGAAGATCGTCGGCTGGAGGATATAGCGCCCGGAAATCGCAAGGTTCGACGGCGCAGTCCCCTTCGCGGGCTTCTCGACCATGCGGGCGATTTTGGCGACCTTGTCCGATGATCCCGCGACATCGACGATGCCGTATTGATGCGTTTCATCATCCGCCACCGGATAGACGCCGATATGGTTGCCACCCTTGGCCTCGTAAGCCTCGATCATCTCCGCGAGGCACGGCTTGACGCCAAGATGCAGCATATCCGGCAGCAACAGCGCAAACGGCTCATTGCCGACGATATCACGCGCGCACCAGACGGCATGCCCAAGCCCGAGCGGCTCCTGCTGACGCGTGAAGCTGGTGCCGCCGGCAGGCGGCGTATCCCGTTCGAGGGCAGCGAGTTCGGCGAGCTTGTTGCGACCACGCAAGGTGGCTTCAAGCTCGAACTGCTTGTCGAAGTGATCCTCGATGATGTGCTTGTTGCGCCCGGTGATGAAAATCAGATGCTCGATACCGGCCGCGCGGGCCTCATCGACGACGTGCTGGATCACCGGCCGGTCGACGACCGTCAGCATCTCCTTGGGCATGGCCTTTGTCGCCGGGAGGAACCTTGTTCCAAGCCCTGCCACGGGAAAGACGGCCTTGCGAATACGCTTCATGATCTCGATCCGTTGTTGTCATCAGGTTATTCGGGCGCGTGACCTGTCTTCACAGGGATGATCGCGCCGTTCTGCAGTGCCGGAGTGTAGCTTAACGCTCCTTGAACCGGGAATGACTAGAACCATTAGGGTGGCAAAATAGTGGGAAGGATTGTCCGATGGCGATCATGGTAACCGGCGGCGCGGGTTATATCGGCTCGCATATGGTGCTCGCTCTTGCGGACCGCGGCGAAAAGGTCGTCGTCATCGACAACCTCTCGACCGGCTTTCCCTGGGCGCTGCCGCCGAATGTCGCGTTGCGCGGCGGCGATGTCGGCGATGCCGGCTTCGTGCAATCGGTCATCGAGGAATTCGATGTCACCGAGATCGCGCATTTCGCAGCGAAGATCGTGGTGCCGGAATCCGTCGTCAACCCGATGCTGTATTACGGCAACAACACCGCCAAGAGCCGCATCCTGTTCGAAACCGCGGTTCGCTGCGGCGTCAAACGCGTCATCTTCTCCTCGACCGCGGCGGTCTACGGCGATGTCTCCGGCGCTCCCGTCAGTGAGGACCTCGCGCCGAACCCGGTCTCGCCCTACGGCCGCTCCAAGCTGATGACCGAGTGGATGCTGGAGGATGTCTCCCGCGCGCATGACCTCAAGTTCATCGCGCTGCGCTATTTCAACGTCGCCGGCGCTGACCCACAGGGCCGCTCGGGGCAATCCACCCCCAATGCAACCCATCTCATCAAGGTCGCCGTGCAGACCGCGCTCGGCCAGCGCAGCCATCTCGATATCTTCGGCACCGATTACCCGACGCGGGACGGTTCCTGCATCCGGGATTATATCCACGTCACCGACCTTGCCTCGGCGCATGTCGATGCCCTCGCCTATCTCCGGCGCGGCGGCGACAGCATGATCATGAATTGCGGCTACGGGCAGGGTTTCTCCGTGCTGGAAGTGGTCGATGTCGTCCGCAAGGTCACCGGCGTGAATTTCAAGGCCAATCTCGTGCCGCGCCGCCCCGGCGATCCCGCGAGCATCGTCGCGAAATCGGACAAGATCCGCGCCGTTCTCGGCTGGAAACCGGAGCACGACAATCTCGAAGAGATCGTGAAGGCCGCGCATGGCTGGGAGCGGCATCTGGCCACGCGCAATTCCTGAGCGAAAATCCGCCGGCCTTGACGTAGAATCCAGCTGATTCGTTTCGGGAGATCGTCGATGCTGAGCCTGCGGATGCACGTGTTGAAAGCCTTCTGCATCGCCATGCTGGTGCTTCCCGGCATTCCCGCGCACGCGCAGGCCCCTGCCGCGCCAAAAGCCAAAGCGGCTGCGCCCAAAACGCAAGCTGCAAAAGCTCAAGCCTCGAAAACTACTGCCCCCAAGGCGACGCCGGCAGCTGTCCCTGTCAGTCAGGGTGATTTTTCCGGCTTTATCTCTCGCCTCTGGCCGGATGCGCAGCGGCAGGGCGTGAGCCGCAAGACCTTCGATGCCGCCTTTGCCGGCGTGACACCAGACCCTTCGGTCATCGCGCTGACAAAAAAGCAGAGCGAATTCGTCAAGCCGATCTGGTCCTATCTCGACAGCGCGATCTCTGCGGCGCGGCTCGAACGCGGGCGCGCGGCGGCCGAGCAATATGCCTCCGTGCTCGCCGATCTCGAACGGAAATACGGCGTTGACCGCCGGGCAGTGCTCGGCGTCTGGGGCATGGAGACGAATTTCGGCTCCTACACCGGCAGTATGGATGTCATCCGCTCGCTGGCGAGCCTCGCCTGGCGACGTTACCGCGATGATTTCTTCCGCGATGAATTGCTCGTCGCCCTGCGCATTCTCGAAGAGGGTCACGTCGATCGAAAGGCCATGCGCGGCTCATGGGCCGGCGCGATGGGGCAGACGCAGTTCATGCCCTCAAGCTTCATGAAATACGCCGTCGACTATGATGGCGATGGCGCGAAAGACATCTGGTCCACCGTGCCGGACGCGCTCGCCTCCACCGCGAACTATCTTGCCAGTTTCGGCTGGGAAGCTGGCGTGCCCTGGGGCGTCGAGGTCACGTTGCCGGCGGGATTCGACCTCGCTTCCGCCACCGGCAGCCGCGAGTTTTCAACCTGGGGCGATGCCGGCGTTACGCGCGCAAGTGGTAGCGCGCTGCCGCGCAAGGGCAAGGCCAGCCTGTTCCTGCCCGCCGGCATCCGGGGGCCGGCGCTTCTGATCTCGGAGAATTTCCGCGTCATCAAGAAGTACAATTCCTCCGATGCCTATGCGCTCGGCGTGGCCCATCTCGGCGACCGGCTGCTCGGCGGCGGGGCGATCCGGGCCAGCTGGCCGCGCAACGACAAGCGCCTCAGCCTTGAGGAAACCAAGGATCTCCAGCGCCGGCTGGTCGCCATGGGCCTGCCGGTCGGCAAGATCGACGGTCGCATCGGTGAGATGAGCCGCGACTCTGTCAAGAAGGCGCAGATCCGGCACGGGTTGCCTGCCGATGGATATCCGACGCATACCCTGCTTGCGCGCATACGCCAGAAGCCCTGACAGGCAATCCGCCGCAGATTTGCCATAGCTCCTTGTTTTGCTGCACGCTGCTGGGGCAGAATTGGCTTTCACTGCCGCGCAGCACGCTCTATTGCCGGGCGATGGGTTTGGGATGATCCCCTGATCGAGGATGTCATGACGAGATCATCACACGATCTGTCCATCACACAGCGGTTCGCGATCGCCCTCCTGGCGCTGTTTGCGGCTTTCTCAGGCGAAGGCACCGCGCGCGCGGAAAGCGATGCTTCCGTGCAGAGCTGGCGGATCATCGTGCCGCAGCGCGCCGCTCCGGCCCCCGCCACGCAGACCTATCGCGCCCGCCGCCGCTATGATGCTCCCCGGCCACGGTTCCCGGATGATGCAACGCTCGGCCTGACCATGCCGGATTTCTCGATCACGGCACCGGCCCCTCCGGATACGGCCCGCACGAAGATCGCCATCATCGGCGATTCCCTGGCTGAAGCCCTGCTCTATGGCATGGAAGCCGATCCTGCCCTCAAGGCCGAGCTGCTGATCCGTTCCAAGACGGTCAGTGCGTCGGGTCTGGTCCGCGAGGATTATCACGATTGGCCAAAGGCCATCAGCCAGATCATCGCGGAAAACCCCGGCCTTGCCGCGCTCATCGTGATGGTCGGTGTCAACGACCGGCAGGCGATACGGGTAGGCGACGCCACGCTGGAGCCGCTAACCGAGCCGTGGCGTGAGGCCTATCGCAAGCGTATCGATGCGGTGATCAGCGTCGCGCAGGCCGCAAGGGTGCCACTTGTCTGGGTTGGTCTGCCGATCATGCGCACGCCGCGGCTCTCCGCCGATGTCGCGAGCTTCAACGAGATGGCCCGTGACCGCGTGAGCACCAGTGGCGAAACCTTCATCGATATCTTCGACAGTTTTGCCGACCAATCCGGCGCCTTCTCGGCGACGGGGCCGGATGTCATCGGCGATACCGTTCGCCTGCGCGGTCCCGATGGCATCCATTTCACCCCCGCCGGTCAGCGCAAGCTCGCCTTTTTCGTCGAAAAACCGTTGCGCAAACGGATTGGTGAGCGCCCGCAGCCTGAAGCCGGCGCCTCGCTTGCGGTCTTGCCGATCCAACCTTCCGTGCAACCGTCGACAACGCCGGCGGAAGTGTCCCTCCCGCTTCCGGCAGCGACGGTGGCGCCGATCTCCATCGTTCGGCCCCGCGTTGATATCGGGGAAGTCCGGTCCCTGACGTCCACCGCAACGGCCAGTACACTTATCGGTCGCCAGACCAAGCCGCTCGATGATCCCGCAACGCGGGATCTCTTCGACCGTGGCCTCTCGCCCACGCCGCGCGACGGGCGCAGCGACGATTACCGCTGGCGATAGCAGTCTTTTCCGGTGAACCCTGACTTCATCCGACGCCGCCATCGGCGAGATGGCAGGCCACCATGCGGCCATCACCCTCAACGATTTTCTTCGGCGTTTCCCGGCTGCAGCGTGGCCCGGCCAGCCCGCAACGCGGATGAAAATGGCAACCGGTCGGCGGGTTCAGCGGCGAGGGGATTTCCCCCTTCACAGTGGAGAAGCTGCGCTTTCTGGCGTCGAGCCGCGGCACATTGTCGAGCAGGGCGCGTGTGTAGGGATGCTGCGGATCGCGGAAGATGTCCGCGCTGCGCCCGCTTTCGATTACCCGCCCGAGATACATGATGAAAATGCGGTCGGCGATATGCCGGACAACGCCGAGATCATGGCTGATGAAGACATAGGCGAGCCCGAGCGCCTCGCGCAGATCCATGAACAGGTTGAGCACCTGCGCCTGAATGGAGACGTCGAGCGCCGCGACACTCTCATCGCACACCAGCAGCTTCGGTTGCACCGCCAGCGCCCGCGCGATGCCAATACGGGCGCGCTGACCACCGGAGAACTGATGCGGGAAGCGTCGCCGATACGTCGGATCGAGCCCAACCTGCCGGAAAAGCCCGGCGACATACTCATCCTGTGCAGCGCCGTTCATGAGGCCGTGCACGCGCGGTGCCTCGCCGACAATTTCGCCGGCGCGGATGCGCGGGTTGAGCGAGGACATCGGATCCTGGAAGATCATCTGCGCGCCGAGCGTGAACACCTGCCGCGCCGGCCCGTCCATTTCGGCGATATCCTGCCCACGCCAGAAGACACGGCCCTCGCTCGCCTCGTGGATGCCGGCGATGACGCGGCCCAGCGTCGACTTGCCGCAGCCGGATTCACCGACGAGCCCGACAACCTCCCCTTCCGCGACCGTGAGATCGACACTATCGACCGCATGGACAACGCTCTCGCGGTTTTTTGCGCCAAGCAGGTTGGCGATGCGCCCCGCGAGATCGACCGGCTTGACGAAGCGCTTCGAAATCCCCTCGATGCGCAGAAGTTCGGCATGCGGCGCAGCGGGATTGGTGGCTACGGCGCTCATGCCGTCACTCCTTGTTGAGGAACAGGATTGAAGCAGCGATAGGCACGCCCGTCCGACGCCTGGCTGATCACGGGCATGGTTGAGCACGCCGGCCCGGCCCGGTCACAGCGCGGCTCAAAAGCGCAACCCGGCGGCAGTTGGCCCAGCGATGGCGTCGAACCCCTGATCTGGTGCAAGCGCGTGCCCTCGAGATGCGCGCCGGGCACGGAGCCGATGAGGCCATGTGTGTAAGGATGCAATGGTCGATCAAGCACATCGTCGACCCGGCCCTGCTCGGCGATGCGGCCGGCATACATCACCGCCACACGGTCCGCGAGGCCAGCGACGACGGCCAGATCGTGTGTGATCCAGACGAGCGCCGTGCCGCTTTCCGCGCACAGCCGCTGCACCTCGCTGAGAATCTGGCTCTGGATGGTGACATCAAGCGCCGTTGTTGGCTCATCCGCGATGATCAGCGCCGGACGATGCAGGAGCGCGATGGCGATCGCGACGCGCTGACGCATACCGCCGGAGAACTGATGCGGATAGGCCGACAGCCGCTCTTCCGGCGCGGGGATGCCGACCATGGCCAGCGCCGCCGCCGAACGGGCGCGGGCCGCCTTGTCGGAGACGGCCTCATGCGCCTGCACGGCCTCCATCATCTGCGTATCGATGCGCAGAACCGGGTTCAGCGTCATCATCGGGTCCTGGAAGATCATCGCGAGCGATTTCCCCCGAACCTTGCGCATCGAGGCGTCGTCGCGGCCCACCAGCTCCTCGCCGTTGAGGCGGATCGAACCGGAGACAATTTTTCCGGGCGGATCGATCAACCCCATGATCGAGAACCCCGTTACGGACTTTCCCGAGCCGCTCTCGCCCACAAGGCCCAGGACCTCGCCGGGCATGACGTTGAAGGAAATGCCATCGACCGATTTGACGACGCCATCGCGGGTGAAAAAATGCGTCGCGAGATTGTCGACGACGAGAACGGGAGAGCTCATGTCACTTCTCCAGCCGTGGATTGAGCACGTCACGCAGGCGGTCGCCGACGAGGTTGATCGCAACGATGGTCAGCAGCAGCGCGAGGCCAGGGAAGAACGAAATCCAGTATTTGCCCGAAAGCATGTACTGGAAGCCGTTGGCAATGAGCACGCCGAGCGAAGGCTCGGTTTGCGGCAGGCCGACGCCGAGGAACGACAGCGTGGCTTCAAGGCTGATGGCATGCGCGGTCTGCACCGTCGCAATCACGATCACCGGCGCAAGGCAGTTCGGCAGAATGTGCTTGAACACGGTACGGGCATGGCTCAGACCGAGCGAGCGCGCGGCTTCGACGTATTCCTTCCGCCGTTCAACAAGTGCCGAACCGCGCACCGTGCGGGCGTAGTAAGCCCATTGCACCACGACCAGCGCGAGGATGATCTTGTCGACGCCCTTGCCGAGCAGCGCCACCAGAATGAGCGCCACCAGCACCGAGGGCAGCGAAAGCTGGAGATCGACGATGCGCATGATCAAGGTTTCAACCCGTCCGCCCATATAGGCCGCCGTCAGGCCGAGAAAGAGCCCGAGGGTTGCCGCCAGCACACCGCTGATCACGCCGACCATCAGCGAAATACGGAGGCCATAGAGGATGCCCGAGACAAGGTCGCGGCCAACGCCATCGGAGCCAAGCCACATCGTGAAGCCGTCCCCCGCCTTGACGCCCGGCGGCTGACGCGAATCCATGATGTCGACCTTGCCGAGATCATAGGGGTTCTGCGGCGCGATGACCGGCGCCAGCACCGCGACGAGGATAATGAGAACCAGCAACCCGAAACCGACGAGCGCCACCCGGTCCTCGGCGAAGCGCTGGATAAACCGGCGCAGCTCGCCTTGCGGTCTGGCGGTGGGCGGTTTGGCAACCGGTGTGAGATCAACACGGCTCATGACTGGGTTCCTGTCAGACGCACGCGCGGATCGAGCGCGGAATAGAGGATGTCGACGATGAGGTTGATCGTTACGAACAAGAGCACGACGACCATCACGTAGGCGACGATCAACGGCCTATCGAGCCGCTGGATCGCTTCGAGCAGCAATTTGCCCATGCCCGGCCAGGCGAAGATCGTCTCCGTCACGACCGAAAAGGCGACGAGGCTGCCGAACTCCAGCCCGAGCACTGTGACGATCGGGATGAGGATATTCTTGAGGATATGCACGCCAACGATGCGCTGCTGCGATAGCCCCTTGGCCCGCGCGAATTTCACATAGTCCTGCAGCGCCGCCTCGCGCGCACCGGAGCGTGTCAGCCGGATCACGAGGCTGATTTTCAGCAACGCGAGGTTGATCGCCGGCAAAAAGAGATGCCGCCAGCCCTCCAGCGAGAGCATCGAGGTTTCCAGCCCGAAGATCGAGACCACCGGCCCGCGTCCCGTCGCCGGCAGCCAGCCGAGCATCACCGAGAACAGCATGATCAGCATCAGTCCAACCCAGAAGGTGGGGAGCGAAAACCCGAGGATCGACACCGCCATGATCGAGCGCGAGGCCGGGTGATCCGGTTTCAGCCCGGCGAAGAGCCCGAGCGGAATGCCGATCAGCACCGCGAGGATCAGCGCCGCCAGGGCCAGTTCCAACGTTGCCGGCATGCGGTCGAGAATGAGGTTGATGGCGGAGGAGCCATGCACATACGAGCGGCCGAACTCGCCGTGCAGCACATCCCCCAGAAACTTGAAGAACTGGACGTAGACCGGCTGATCGAAGCCGAAATCGCGGCGGACAGCCTCGATCTGCTCCTGCGTGGCATCGCCCGGCACCATCATCCACACGGGATCGCCGATGACATAGGTGCCGAAGAACACCAGAACGACCATCGCCACGACAACGAAGAAGGCCTGCGAAATGCGTCGGATAATGAAGGCAAGCATGGTCTGCCGCTCCGGGAGGATGGGGAATATGCGCCAGCTGGCGGTGAGGCATCGCCTCACCGCGCCTGTCGCCGGCACCTGATCATGTCAACAGGTGCCGGACCTGAAGTAGAGTAAGATCGGCTTGGGATCAGGGCTTGACCGACATGGCGAGCGTGTACTCGTCGGTCCGGGCCGTGACCTTCAGGCCCTTTTTCGCTGCCCAGGAATTCTTCTGGTAGTGCAGCGGGATGAGGCCGATGTCGTTCATCGCGATTTCCGACGCCTCAGCCAGCATCGCCGACCGCTTGTCGAAATCCACCGTCGCCAGCGCCTTGTCGAGCACCGCATCCATCGCCGGGTTCGAATAGCGGCCACGATTGGCCGAACCGCGCCCGAGCTTGGTGTCATAGGTGCCGAGCAGCGATTTCAGCGAATCCGACGGCTCGCCCGTGCCGGCAGACCAGCCGGCAAGGATCATCGAGAATTCCGGCTGCTTGTCCGGCCCGCCCGACGATGCGCGGCTGAAGAACACCGCCGGCGGCAGGGTTTCGACAGCGGTTTCGATGCCGGCACGCGTGAACATCTGCGCGACGGCCTCGATGATCTTGGTATCGTTGGTGTAGCGCCCGTTGGGGCCGACAATCGTCAGCTTGAAGCCGTTGGGGAATCCGGCCTCGGCGAGCAGCTTCTTCGCCCCGTCGAGATCATAGGCCGTCGGCTTCAGCTTCTTCGAGGTGCCGGCGTAGCTGTCCGGCAGCATCTGGCTTGCGGGCACCGCCTCGCCCTCCATGATGCGATCGATGATCGCCGGGCGGTTGATAGCCTTGGTGAGTGCCTGCCGCACCTTGAGATCATGGAACGGGTTCTTGATCTGGGCACCGTCCTTGCCCTTCACGAAGGGCGTCTCGGCGCGGTAGCGATCCATGTGGAGATAGACGAGGCGGTTCGACAGCGCGCTGGAAACCGTAACCTTCGGCTCCTTGGAGAGGCGCTGGGCATCGGCGGTCGGCACGGTTTCGATCACATCGACATCGCCGGAGAGCAACGCGGCAACGCGCGTCGGGTCTGACTTGATGAACTTGAACGTCACCTTCGCCCAAGGCTGCTTTTGGCCCCAGTAGGCGTCGTTGCGCTTCACCACGAAGCGGTCACCCGGCACAAACTCGACGAACTGGTAGGGCCCCGTGCCGATGTTGCCCTTGCCGGCGTTGATATCCTCGGTGGTGGCTGTCGCGGCGGCCTTGGCGGACATGATCTCGATATTGGCGAGATGATTGAGCATCAGGGCTTCGGGTTTCGCCGTCTTGACGCGGAAGGTGAGGTCATCGACCTTCTCGATCGTCTTGCCGCGCACATAGGCGGTTTTCGGCGCCGGCGATTTCGGCACGTTCGGCACCCGGTTCAGCGAGAAGATGACATCCTCAACCGTTAGCGGCGAGCCATCATGGAATTTGACGTTCGCCCGGAGTTTGAACTCCCAGGTGACATCATCGATGATCTTCCAGTTGGCGGCGAGCCCCGGCCCGATCGCCTGGAATTCATCCTGGAAGACCAGCGGCTCGAAGACATGCCGCACGACCTGATTGTTCGGCGTGAGGTTATGATAGTGCGGGTCCGCCGAACTCGGCTCGGACGACATCGCGATCTTCAGCTCCTGCGCCTGCAGTGCGAGCGGCGATGTGCCGGCCAGAATGGCGGCGACCGCAAAGGATACCCCTCGCCATGTTGTCGCTTGTCGGTATGCAATAGTGCTGTTCTTATCCATTTTAATCTCCCGGTTTTGCCTGCCCGGACCTTGCGTCCGGTCCAGGGTCATCAGAGCCATTCTCATTCCATTCCAGGGAATGACAACGGGAATCTGACGAAAGCAGCTGTCGCGTTCAGCGATCTTGGCGTGACAATATTATTCATTTCGGTTATTGTCATGACTATCTTCATAACCATTTCGGTATATCTCTATGCAGGAAGATTCCGGCGTCTCTGGTCGCAGGCCCACGTTGCGCGAACTCGAAGTGCTCAGGACGCTGATCACCTTCGGCAAGACGACGGCCGCCGCCCGCAAGCTTGGCATTTCCCAGCCTGCGGTCTCCCGGGCCATTCATCAGCTTGAACAGCGCACGGAGCTGACCTTGTTCCGCCGCGAGGGCGGGCGCCTCCTGCCAACCGCTGAAGCCCTCGCGCTCTATCAGGAGAGCGAGCCGATCTTTCTGACGCTTGAACGCCTTGAACGCGCGCGCTGGCGACCGGAAGAGACAAACCCGATCCTCCGGATCGCTGCACCGCCGACCCTCGCGCATTGGTTCCTGCATGATCTGCTGGCGCGCTTCTCGCGCGTTGAGCCGGAGACCCGCATCCAGATCGAGATCGGCTCGGGGCTCGATGTCGTGACGATGGTGGCGAACGGCAACATGGATCTCGGTGTCGTCGATTCCGGGCAGAGCCATATGGGCGTCCGCTTCGTGGCCTTCCGCTCGGCGGATGCCCATGCCACCATTCCCGCACAGTCCCCGCTCGCGGCGCGCCCGGAAATCACGCCCCATGATCTTGATGGCGTGCCGCTCATCGCGCTCGTCCGGCGTTTTCCCTCGCGCACGCAGCTCGATCGATTGTTCCTCGGTGCGGATGTCGTGCCCAACACCCGGATCGAGGTCTCGACCGCGGTTGCCGCCTATGAGTTTGTCCGCGCGGGGATCGGCGTCGCCATCATCAACCCGTTCCCGATGTGTTTGCGGCAGCATGCCGATGTCGTCTTCCGGCCATTCCGCCCGACAATTTCCTATGAAACCTCGTTCGTCCTCCCCGCAATGACGCCGCCCTCCGCGGTCGCGCGGCGCTTCATCGATTTTGTGCGCCTGAACCAGCCGGAGGACGGCTATTCCCTTGCGCTCCGCGCTGCTTGAGAGCGAAATGCCGTCAACCGCCACGATGTGAGCCCGACCATGCCTGTTGACCTCGAAGCCGAATACAACAACCGCGCCCGCGTGCCCGAGCACCCTGCGCATATCGCCGGCTGGGCACGCGATTCTGCCGCCTATCGGGCTGTTGCGCACCATGAAGCGGATGTCTCCTATGGCGACAGGCCGCGGGAAACCTTCGATTATTTCCCGGCGCCGCAAGAGAGCGTCGAGCCCGTCGGCCTGTTCATCCATGGCGGCTACTGGCAGGCGCTCGACAAATCCTTCTTCAGCCATATGGCGAAAGGGCCGAACGCCTGCGGCATGTCCGTCGCGGTCATGAGCTACGACCTCTGCCCGGAGGTTTCGATGAGCACCATTGTCAGTCAGGCCCGGCAGGCGGCGCTGGCGCTCTGGCGCAAGACCGGGCGGAAGGTGATCGCCAGCGGCCATTCCGCTGGCGGGCATCTCGCCGCGATGCTGCTCGCGACCGACTGGAAATCGCTCGATGCCGCGGCGCCTGCCGATCTTGTGCCTGCCGGCCTTGCGATCTCCGGCTTGTTCGAGCTCGAACCGCTGGTGCCGACGAGCATCAACGACAAGCTCAAGCTCGACGCGAGAGAAGCGCGGCGGCTGTCACCCGCCTTCCTCAAGCCCAACGCCGACACGCAGCTGACCGCCTTCGTCGGCGGCGCGGAGAGCAGCGAATACCTCCGGCAATCGCACCTGATCGTCGACACCTGGGCGGGCAAGGGCTGCGCGACGCTCTATGGGGAGATCGCCGGCGCAAACCACTTCACCGTGATCGCCGGGCTTGCAGAGGCGCGCTCGGATCTCACGGATGCGCTGATCTGGCTGGCGGAGGATTGATCGCCGGCTTCTCGCCGGCGCAAGCGCGACCGCGCGCCCGAGCTTGTGCGAGGAATATCTCTGAATTCGCTTGCCGAATTCAGAGCAAAGGGAATCCTACCTCCCCTTCTTCAGCGACAGTGCCACAAGGCTGACGATCTCGAACAACATCTGCGCGCCGGCCTGCGCGGTGTTGGTCGTCGCATCGTATTGCGGCGCGACCTCGACGACGTCGCCGCCGATGATATCGAGGCCCGCAGCGCCGCGCAGGATCGCCATCGCTTCCCGTGACGAGAGCCCGCCGACTTCCGGCGTGCCGGTGCCCGGCGCAAAGGCGGGGTCAAGGCTGTCGACATCGAAGGAGACATACGTCGGACCGGAACCGATCACCGCGCGCATTCTCTCGATGGTGGCGTCGACGCCGAGCCGGTGGAATTCCTCGGCGTGGATGACGCTCATGCCACTCTCGTAGGAGAATTCCCAGAGGTATTCGGCGTTGCCGCGGATACCGATCTGGATCACGCGGGTGGGGTCGAGAACGCCCTCCAGCACCGCCTGCCGGAACGGCCCGCCATGGTGAAAACGCGTGCCTTCATAGGGCGCGGACGTGTCGCAATGCGCGTCGATATGGATCATGCCGACGGGGCACTTCTGTCCGAGCGCCTTCAGGATCGGCAGGGTCATCGAATGGTCGCCGCCGACAGAAACCGGTCGCAGCCCGGCTTTGGCGATGCCGTGATAGAACGCCTCGATATCCTCGTGGCTTTGCTCAAGACTGTAGCGCGAGCGGAACGGCACATCGCCGATATCCGCAACGCCGCATTCCGCCATCGGCACGATGCGATGCACCTCATGATACGGCCCGATGCGCTCCACCGCCCGCACCGCGCGCGGGCCAAGCCGCGATCCCGGTCGATGCGTGACGCCAAGATCCATCGGCACCCCGATCAGCGGGATAGCGATGCCGGCAAAATCGCCTTTTGTGGCAGCATCTGCCCTGAGCGGCGCATCGAGGAAGGTGGAAACGCCCTCATAGGGCTTTGCACGCCTGTCCTTGCCGGTGAACAGGAGGTCCACAACCTTCCTGAATTCGGGATCATGCACGTCGGTTGCGCCTGCGCCGGCGTATTTCGCGCGCAGGGCTTCGAGCTTTTTCGGGTCCATCGGGGCCTCCTTGCTGGCGATCAAGGTCGCAAGCAAGGCGCGCGAAGGCAAGCGGATTGCCGCGTCGATTACACCGTCACCTGCGCGCCAAGCTCCACCACGCGCCCGGTCGGGATGTGGAAGAAGTCCGTGGCATTCGCTGCCGTGCGTGACAGGAAGATGAAGAGATTGTCCTGCCAGAGCGGCATGCCGGAGGTCGCTGCTGCCTTGATCGTGCGTTTGCCAAGGAAGAACGAGGTCTGCATGATATCGAAATCAAGCCCCCGCCGCCGCGCGAGCGCGAGGAAATGCGGCACACGCGGGCTTTCCATATAGCCGACCTTGACGATGATGCGCTTCACATCCTCGGAGAGATCGTCGATGACGAGACGTTCGCTCTCGGGCACACGCGGCATCGGCACCGTATTGATGGTCATCATGATGTTGCGCTTGTGCAGGACCTTGTTGTGCTTGAGGTTATGCAGCAACGCACCCGGCGCCGTATCCGGGTCCGAGGTCAGGAATACCGCCGTGCCCGCGACGCGGACGGGCTTGGATTTCTCCAGCATCTTGATGAGATCGCTGAGCGGCACGGAATCCCGCCGCGATTTCTCGTAAACGATGCGGGTGCCGCGCACCCAGGTCCACATCATCAACATCAACAGCGCACCGAACAGCAGCGGCATATAAGCGCCTTCAGGAATCTTGAGGCAGTTCGCGCCAAAAAACACGAGATCGATCATGAGGAAGGGGATGCCGAACAGCGCAACGCGCCACGGCGGCCATTTCCACACCAGCAGCGCCACGATGAAAAAGAGACCCGTATCCGCCAGCATCGCGCCGGTCACGGCGATGCCGTAGGCCGAACCAAGCGCGCTCGAATTCTTGAACAGGAAGACAAGCGCGAAAACGCCGATCGCCAGCAGCCGGTTCACCTGCGGGATGTAGATCTGCCCAAGTTGCGTCTCCGAGGTATGCCGGATCTCGATGCGCGGCAGGAGGCCGAGCTGAACCGCCTGCTGCGTGAGCGAGAATGCGCCGGTGATCACCGCCTGGCTGGCAATGATCGCCGCCAGTGTCGAGAGGATCACGAGCGGGAGCAGGGCCCAGTCCGGTGCCATCAGGAAGAAGGGATCGGCGATCATCTTGGGATCGTCGAGGTGCTTGAGAATGAAGGAGCCCTGGCCGAGATAGTTGATCGCCAGCGCCGGAAAGACAAAGGTCAGCCACGCCAGCCGGATCGGAAAGCGGCCGAAGTGGCCCATGTCCGCATAGAGCGCTTCCGCCCCCGTGACCGCCAGAAACACGGACCCCAGCACCAGCAGGCCGATCACGCCATGGTTCAGCATGAAAGCGCCGGCATAATACGGATTGAAGGCAGCCAGAATGCCGTAATCATCCGAAATGTGCACGGCACCAAGCAGCGCCAGCACGCTGAACCAGATCACCATGATCGGTCCGAAGAAATTGGCAACGCTCGCCGTGCCCTTGTTCTGGACCATGAACAGGGCGAGCAGGATCGCCACCGAGAGCATGATGACGTTCCACTGATCGGCGAACACCGGCGTCACCAGCTTCAGGCCTTCCACGGCCGAGAGCACGGTCATCGCGGGCGTGATGATGCTGTCGCCGTAGAACAGCGCGGCGCCGAGCACACCCAGCAGGAAAATCGGCATCGAGCGCCGCCCGAAAGCCTTCTGCGCCAGCGCCATCAGCGAGAGCGTGCCGCCTTCGCCCTTGTTGTCAGCGCGCATGATGAAAATGACATATTTCACGGTCACGACGATCATGATCGCCCAGAGCAGCAACGAGACGATGCCGATCACCTCGGCGCGCGTCAGCCCGTCCTTGGCGGCATGGTGCAGCGATTCCTTGAGCGCGTAGAGCGGCGACGTCCCGATATCGCCATAGACGACACCGACGGAACCAACGGCCATGGCCAGAGTGCGCTTGAACCCCTTTGGCGCGATCTCATGGCCGGTGTAGTCCGTATTCGCGCCGTTCATCGACGGTAAGTCGGACATGCCGGATTTTTCCATTGAAATGCTCCAAAGCGATCAAGCCCCTGATCGCAGCTTCCGCCGGTTGCAAGCTCCCGCCGGTTGACTGAGAACCCCTGCGTCTTTTCGAGTCATCATTCAAGTGCGAGACTGAAGCGGCGCGGCTTATACACCGGAACGATGGCCCCGGATAGTCGCCCCGCTGACGAAATCTGCCGCTGCCCGGCAGCGCCCGGATTGCGGGGAGAGCCTGCTCGTGAAACGCCGTTACAACAAAGGGCTGGCAACAAGGGGCTGGAAAGCCTCGCGCCTTTCGCTTAAACCGACCTCTGATGGAAGGCTGGCCGGCTCCGTTCCGGGTTGGCATCAGGAGAGCATGAGATGAACGCGCCCAAGACCCTGTATGACAAAATCTTCGACGACCACTATTGACCGCCATCTTGTGCATGAGGTCACCTCGCCGCAGGCGTTCGAAGGCCTGCGCATGACCGGCCGCAAGGTCCGCGCGCCGGAAAAGACCCTCGCCGTCGTCGATCACAACGTGCCGACCTCCGATCGCTCGAAAGGCATCGAGGAGCAGGAAAGCCGGATCCAGGTCGAGACCATCGCGAAAAATGCCGCCGAATTCGGCATTGAATACTATTCCGAGCGCGACAAGCGCCAGGGCGTCGTCCACGTCATCGGCCCGGAGCAGGGCTTCACCCTGCCCGGCACGACCATCGTCTGCGGTGACAGCCATACCTCGACGCACGGGGCCTTCGGCGCGCTCGCGCATGGTATCGGCACCTCCGAGGTCGAGCATGTGCTGGCAACCCAGACGCTGATCCAGCAGAAGGCCAAGAACATGCTGGTTCAGGTCAACGGCACGCTTCAGGGCGGCGTTACCGCCAAGGATATCGCGCTCGCGATCATCGGCGAGATCGGCACCGCCGGCGGCACCGGCTCGGTGATCGAATACGCGGGCTCGGCCATCGAGGCGCTGTCGATGGAAGGGCGGATGACCGTCTGCAACATGTCGATCGAAGGCGGCGCCCGCGCCGGCCTGATCGCGCCGGATGCGAAGACCTTCGCCTATCTCGAAGGCCGCCCGAAAGCGCCGAAGGGCGCGCATTGGGACAGCGCCGTGAAATACTGGGAAACGCTGAAATCGGACCCCGGCGCGCATTTCGACCGCGTGGTGACGTTGGACGCCAACAATCTGCCGCCGATCGTTTCATGGGGCACTTCGCCGGAGGATGTGGTTTCGGTGCTCGGCTCCGTGCCGGACCCTTCGCTGATTGCTGACGAAGTGAAGCGCGACAGCAAAACCCGGGCGCTCGCCTACATGGGCCTCACCCCCGGCACGAAGATGACCGACATCGAGCTGGACGTGGTCTGGATCGGTTCGTGCACCAATGGCCGCATCGAGGATTTGCGCGCCGCTGCGAAGGTGCTCGAGGGCAAGACAATCTCCTCGCGCCTCGATTACGCGATGGTGGTGCCGGGTTCGGGTCTCGTGAAAGAGCAGGCAGAAGCCGAGGGCCTCGACAAGATCTTCATCAACGCCGGCTTCCTCTGGCGCGAACCGGGCTGCTCGATGTGCCTCGGCATGAACCCGGACCAGCTGAAACCCGGCCAGCGTTGCGCCTCGACCTCGAACCGCAACTTCGAGGGTCGTCAGGGGTTTAAAGGCCGCACGCATCTCGTCTCGCCGGCCATGGCAGCGGCGGCAGCGCTTGCGGGCAAGTTTGTCGATATCCGGACGGTGGGGTGAAATGGACAGGAAGCCGCACGATCCTCGCGCCTCAAACCACGACGATCCCGGCGGCTTCCTCTCGTCGAACCTCGCGCGCGCCGGGGATCATTTCGGCGCGAAGGACACCGATCCGAAGGACGCGACCGAGGTCTGGGCGACGCGCATCGGGCGCTCCCTTTCGCTCATCGCCTTTGTCGGGCTGGCGTGGTATTTCGGCCATCAGCTGAAGTGGTGGTAGTGGCTCCGCCGTCATGGCCGGGTTCAGCCCGGCCATCCACGACTTGACTTGTCCGCTTTCCCGCATGAAGCAAGGTAAGTCATGGATACCCGGCCCAAGGCCGGGCATGACGCCGGAACGTGTGCGACAGGTATAAATTATGAGTGCGACATCGCGATTCCCTGCCGGGTCATGGGCCCCGATGACCGCACCGACCCTCGAGGATTTCGAGGTGATGGCGGATGAGGCCTTCAAGGCCCTGCCCGCGTCCTTCCTGAAAATGTGCGGCGATGTCATCATCCGCATCGAGGATTTCCCGGACGAGGAAGTCATCGAGACGATGGAGCTTGAAACGCCCTTCGATATCCTCGGCCTGTTCCACGGGCAGGGGCTGACGGAGGCCGGTGCCGTGCCGGACACCGGTCAGGCGCCCAACATGGTCTGGCTCTACCGCCGCCCGATCCTCGATTACTGGGCCGAAAACGTCGAAACGCTCGGCGCGGTGCTCACGCATGTGCTCGTGCACGAGATCGGCCACCACTTCGGCCTCTCCGATGCCGATATGGAAAAGATCGAGGCGGTGGCTGGTTGATTGCCGCCCGCATTTCGCTAAAAACGCTCCCGAGGAGTTCACCATGCAGCCGTTCAAGACCCTGACGTCCACCCCCGCCCCGATGAAGGTGATGAATGTCGATACCGACATGATCATCCCCAAGCAGTTCCTGAAGACGATCAAGCGCACTGGCCTTGGCGTCGCGCTGTTCTCGGAAATGCGCTACGACGAGCAGGGCAAGGAAAACCCGGATTTCGTGCTGAACAAGCCGGCCTATCGCAAGAGCGAGATCCTCATCGCCGGCGATAATTTCGGCTGCGGCTCCTCGCGCGAGCATGCCCCCTGGGCGCTGCTCGATTTCGGCATCCGCTGCGTGATTTCGACGAGTTTTGCCGATATTTTCTACAATAACTGCTTCAAGAACGGCATCCTGCCGATCACGGTTTCGCCAGAGGATCTCGACAAGCTGTTCGACGATGCCGATCGCGGCTCGAACGCAACGCTGACGGTGGACCTTGAGGCGCAGGAAATCCGCGGCCCGGATGGCGGCACCGTGAAATTCGAGATCGATCCCTTCCGCAAGAAGTGCCTGATGGAAGGGCTCGATGACATCGGCCTCACGATGGCGAAGGCACCGAAAATCGTGAACTACGAAACAACCTCGAAAATCGAGCGGCCCTGGCTGTAGCGGTTCGCTCCAGCATTTTCGGCAGGGTTAACCTCCTTTAACCCTGTTGCCTTACATTCGCGCGCATTGATGTGGAGTTTACCCCGATGCGCGCGCCTTTTCCCCGCCCCCTGCTCATAGCTCTTCTGGCCGCAATGGCCACAACCGCCCCTGCCCGCGCGGATTTCGCCTCCTGCGTGGCCGGGTTGAGGGCGCAGGCTGCGGGCAACGGGATTTCCGGCGCGACGTTCGATGCCGCGATGAAGGGCGTCGAGCCCGATCTGAAAATTCTCGAACTGATGAACAACCAGCCCGAATTCCGCACGCCGGTCTGGGATTACCTCGCAACCCTCGTCGACGAGCAGAAGGTCGCCGACGGCCGGGCCATGCTCGCCAAACATGCCGGCACGCTCGCCCGTATCGAGCAGGCCTATGGCGTCGACCGGCATACGGTGGTCGCGGTCTGGGGCGTTGAAAGTGATTTCGGGCAGATCGGTTCCGGGCGCTATCTGCCGCAGGCGCTCTCCACCGTCGCCTGCCTTGGCTCCCGCCGACAGGATTTTTTCCGCAAGGAATTGATGGCGACGCTGAAGATCATCCAGCGTGGCGATCTTGAGGCCTCCAAGCTCAGGGGCTCCTGGGCCGGCGCCTTCGGGCATACGCAGTTCATGCCGACGACCTACCTGAGCCTCGCCGTGGATTTTGACGGCGACGGACGCCGCGATCTCGTGGATTCGATCCCCGACGCCTTGGCCTCGACTGCCAATTACCTCAAGAAATCCGGCTGGATCACCGGTGCGAGCTGGGGTTACGAGGTCAAGGTTCCCGCGAGCTATTCCGGCCCGTCCGGTCGTAAAGCCAAGCAGGGGCTGGAAAGCTGGTCGGCGCGCGGGATCACCAAGATCGACGGCTCCGGGCTTTCCGGTCTCACCGCTGCCGGGCTTCTGATGCCCGCCGGGCGCAACGGACCGGCGTTTCTGGTGACGAAGAACTTCGACGCTGCCTATGCCTATAACGCCGCCGAGAGCTACGCACTGGCGATTTCCGTGCTGTCAGATCGCTTGCGCGGCCGGCCGGGCGTGCGCGGCAAATGGCCGACGGATGACCGCGGCCTCTCCCGCGCCGAACGCAAGGAATTGCAGGAAAAGCTGACCCGACGTGGGTATGATGTCGGCAAGCCCGACGGCGCGATCGGCCCGCTTACCCGCGCTGCGATCAAGGATGTCGAGGCCAAGCTGGGCATGCCGCAGACCGGACGCCCGGGCGGCAAGGTGTTCGACGCGCTGAACTAGCGCGTTCAGAACTTGATGTAGCTGTAGCCGCGCTGCTGGAGTCGGGCGAATTCCGCCACGGCCGCCTGAACGAGATCGACCTCCGAGACGTTGTAGAGCGTCTCCAGGCTGAGCTTGTAGGCCTCCAGTGTATTGGCGCAGACCTGAATTTTCACGCCGCGCTTGCGCAGCGCGTCGAAGGCAGCAGCAAGCCGCGGGTTGGTCTTGGCGCGCCGGAGGGCATCGATGCCATCGCCCTGAAAGACGATCTGGAGATCGAGCGGATCGGGTTCGACAGCGTTGATGTGATTGTTGATCACCGCGATCAACCGCCAGGCCTCGGCCTCACGATCGCGCCAGGTGCCCTTGGTCGAGACGTGATAGACGACCTTCTGGGGGCCGTAATCCGTCGACGGTGCGCGGAAACTCGGAGCACCCGCCACGACAACGCCCGGGGCGCCAGCCTGCTCATAGACAAAATAGCCCGCAACCGCCGTGCCGATCAACACGAAGGCCGCAGCAAATCCGGCCAGAAACGTCTTGCGTGGTGAAAGGGTCAAGCCAAGCTCCCGTTCGAGGGCTCCCTTGTCGCAAAATCAACAGCAAAAGGGGAGTAAAAACGCCGGATGCAGTTAATGGTGTGCCATTGCGCGATACCAGCCGCTGGAAAGCGCATTCGGCTCACAAGAATACTTGCAGCGGTGACAGGTGTTTTGTAGTCAACAGCATCACCCGCTCCCGCACGGCGCGCCAGTCACGCGTGCAGCACGCCCACCTTGCATCAGAAGGTCTTCAGCCATGGCTTCGTTCAATCTGCTTCTCCTGCCCGGTGACGGGATCGGCCCCGAGGTCATGGGTGAGGTCAAGAAGGTCGCCGACTTCCTCGGCAGCGCCGGCGTGGCAAAATTCGAGACGGAAACCGATCTTGTCGGCGGTTCCGCCTATGATGCGCATGGCGTCGCGATCACCGATGCCGCGATGAAGACCGCGATGGCGGCCGATGCCGTGCTGTTCGGCGCGGTCGGTGGCCCGAAGTGGGCGAAGGTGCCCTACGAGCACCGCCCGGAGGCCGGCCTGCTGCGACTGCGCAAGGACATGGAGCTTTTCGCGAACCTGCGGCCTGCTGTCTGCTATCCGGCACTGGCCGATGCCTCCTCGCTCAAGCGCGAGATCATCGAGGGTCTCGACATCATGATCGTCCGCGAGCTGACGGGCGGCGTCTATTTCGGCGAGCCGAAGGAAATCGTCACGCTGGAGAACGGCGAGAAGCGCGCCGTCGACACGCAGGTCTATACGACGCATGAAATCGAACGTATCGCCCGCGTGGCCTTCGATCTCGCCAAGGTGCGGCGCAACAAGGTCACCTCCTCCGAGAAGCACAATGTGATGCGCTCAGGCGTTCTGTGGAAGGAAGTGGTCTCGAAGGTCGGTGCCACCGAATACCCGGATGTCGAGCTGGATCATCACCTCGCCGATGCCTGCGGCATGCAGCTTGTGCGCTGGCCCAAGCAGTATGACGTCATCGTCTGCGACAATCTCTTTGGCGACATGCTCTCGGATGTAGCGGCGATGCTTACGGGCTCGCTCGGCATGCTGCCCTCCGCCTCGCTCGGCGCGCCCGATGCGAAGACCGGCAAGCGCAAGGCGCTCTACGAGCCGGTGCATGGTTCGGCCCCGGATATCGCCGGGCAGGGCCTTGCGAACCCGATCGCGATGATCGGCTCTTTCGGCATGGCACTGCGCTATTCGTTCGGCCTCGGTCAGGCCGCCGATCTTGTCGATGCCGCGATCGCCGATGTGCTGGCGTCCGGCTCCCGCACGCGCGATATCGCGGCCAAGGGCGCAAATGCGATCGGGACCAAGGATATGGGCGATGCCATCGTCGCCGCGCTCAAGAAGCGCGTCTGAGCAACGCTTGGCGGCAGGACCGAATCAGAAAGGGCGCCGATGGCGCCCTTTTTTCATGCTCGCGGGGTGGCGAGGCCGGAACCTCAATCGAGATAGCGGAAGTGCGGCGTCTCGACCGTGATGCCACGGCCCGACGAGAAACGGTCCGGCAGCAGGCTTGAACCGCCACGGGAGCCGAAGCGGCTCGAATCCGAAAAGCCTTGCGTATCATACATGTAGTTCTGCAGCGAGCCCACCGGCACGACCTTGCCGGCATCAAGCCACGAACGGGGTTTCACGTCGATCACCATCCGGCGATCCTGGGCGACAGCGGCAGTCGCCACGGTCATGGTAAGGCCACACAGGGCGGCAAGGGTGAGGATGCGCATGGGAATCTCCGGCGGTTGGACCGCGTTAACCATATGCTCAATGTGATTAATGACCCGTAAGCGCATTGCAAGCGCAAAGGGAATTTATCGGCGCTCGAATTCGCGTTTGGCGTGCCACTGTTGCAGCGGCTGAAACCGCTCAGCGCGTCTTCGTCGACGCCACATTCGCCGAAAGCTTGAGCGCCGGCAACGGCGCTTCATGGTCAAGCCAGGTGAGCTTTCGGCCCGATTGCCGCGCCCCGGCGCAGGATTTCCGGTTCCGCTCGGCATTCGCGAACAGCTTCTTGAGCGCGCCATCCTGCCCGGCGCCGACAAGATCGATCCGATCAAGGAAGCACGCCAGACTGACCCGATCCGCCGGGCGCTGCGCCGTGCCGCAATACCACCCTGCGACGACCAGCCCGATGGTATCGACCCGCCGGAACATCAGGCATCCGAGCGGGCCTTGCTCGGCAGTCGCGAGCACGGCATCGGCGACCTCGACACTGCCGAATTTCGCCATGAAGTCACCCGGCGCATTCATCCGCTCGATCGAGGCTCCCTGCTCCGCCGCCCGCGCCGCAAGATCGGAATACAGCGGACGGAAGGTCGGGGCGGAATGCTCGAACCGTTCGATCACAAGATGAACGTTCGGCCTGAGCGCCGTATTTTTCTTCTGCTGGCGTGCGACCCAGCTCATTGTGTCCTGCCGGGCATTCTTGCCGCGCATGGCAACCCGATGGACAAGATCACCCGCCTCCACATCCGGCGCTTCGAGGTTGTAAAGCAGGAACGGGCGCTTCACCGGCTGCCAGACGTCGGGTTTTGCCTCACCGGAATGTGCGGGCAAAGCGTTCACGGGCACGGCACTCGCAGGCAAAGCACTCGCAGGCAAGGGCTCAGAAACCCGTTGTTTCTGAACGGCGGCCACCGGCTTGGCCTCCGCCGAAGCCATGGCCGGAGCAGCAATGTCGCGATCATTCTCAGGTAGAAAAACTGCGGCGGAGATGGCCAGCGCGCTCAGAACCAGCAGCGCCGCAGCCCCGATCCTGCGGCGATCAAACTTGCGCACGGCATCCGCGAGATGAAACTGGAGGCCGCGCAGATACCAGTAAAATGCGAGAACGCCGGCCAGACGTCTTGAGCGACGCGCCTGCGGGAGGGCAGCGTTCGGCAAGGTTTCTGCGGCAGGTCGCGCCGCGTCGGAAAGGGTTCCCGTCGCCGGCAGCTTTGCGCGCAATGCGGCGAGATTGGCACGGAATTCAGCTGCCTTCGCCCGGGCCTGGTCTGAAAAGCGGGTGGCCTGTGCCGTGGCATCGGCACGCGTGCGGGCAAGCGAGCGGCTCATCCTGGCTTCAAGGCTCTGGTCTTCGGCGACGACAAAGCCGGAGATATCTCCGGCAACGCCGATCCTTCCTTCTCCCGGTGCACGCATGACTCATCCCACCTCGCGGAGTTTTCTCCGCTTTTCCCCGTTGTCCCGGGGGTAAGGTGGGCGAGAAGAGGTTCAATCCGGTTACCGTCGTGCCGCAACCTGATCGCAGGGTAAACAGCTCCTTGCCGGTCAGCTTTTCGGGGCACTCAGCCCAAAGCCTGAATTGACTTTTTGAACGAATTTGTGTTTCTCCTGTCGCATCGGCATTCCCGCCGAGGAAAGCGTCCCATGTCTGTCCGGCTCACTAAAAAACCGACGACGAAAACCGTGACCGCCAAAGGCGGCCTCACGCGCTGACGCTTATCCTCGATCTCGGGCCCTCCCCCGGCGGGGGAAAGGGCAAGACCCCGCTACAGGCAGGGTTCACGTCCCCGGGGGAGAACCAATGACCAGAACAGGAATTTCATGATGGGCTACAAGGTCGCAAT
This sequence comes from Beijerinckiaceae bacterium, assembly GCA_009773635.1. Classification (GTDB taxonomy): domain Bacteria; phylum Pseudomonadota; class Alphaproteobacteria; order Rhizobiales; family Beijerinckiaceae; genus Rhabdaerophilum. Next base: position 88,746 of record WSYC01000012.1, read on the forward strand.
CGCGGGTGCCACAGGCAATGTGGGCCGGGAAATGCTCAATATCCTCGCCGAACGCGCGTTCCCGGTGAGCGAAGTGGTGGCGTTGGCATCGCAGCGCTCGCTCGGTCAGGAGGTCTCCTTCGGCGACAAGACGCTGAAGGTGAAAGTTCTCGACCACTATGATTTCTCCGATACCGACATCTGCCTGATGTCCGCCGGCGGCGAGATTTCCAAGCAATGGTCACCGAAGATCGGCGCACAGGGCTGCGTCGTCATCGATAACTCGTCCGCCTGGCGCTACGATCAGGATGTGCCGCTGATCGTTCCGGAAGTGAACGCCGAGGCTGTGCGCGGTTTCACCAAGAAGAACATCATCGCCAATCCCAATTGCTCGACGGCCCAGCTCGTCGTGGCCTTGAAGCCGCTGCATGACCATTTCGGCATCAAGCGCGTCGTCGTCTCGACCTATCAGTCGGTTTCCGGTGCCGGCAAGGACGGCATGGACGAGCTCTTCGAGCAATCGCGCGCCATTTTCTCGGCGCGGGACGTGACGACGAAGAAGTTCACCAAGCGCATCGCCTTCAACGTCATTCCCCATATCGATGTCTTCATGGAGGATGGCTACACGAAGGAAGAGTGGAAGATGATGGCCGAGACCAAGAAGATTCTCGACCCCAAGATCCTGCTCACCGCAACCTGCGTGCGCGTGCCGGTGTTCATCGGCCACTCCGAGAGCGTGAACGTTGAATTCGAGAAGCCGGTCACGGCGGATGAAGCGCGCGAGATCCTGCGGGCGGCGCCGGGCCTCCTCATCATCGATAGCCGCGAGAACGGCGGCTACATCACGCCGCACGAAGCCGCTGGCGAGGATGCCACCTATATCTCGCGCATCCGCGAGGATGCGACGGTCGAGAATGGCCTCAACTTCTGGTGCGTCTCCGACAATCTGCGCAAGGGCGCGGCGCTCAACGCGATCCAGATCGCGGAATGCCTGATCAACCGCAAGCTAATCGCGCCGAAGCAAAAGGCAGCGTGAGGTTCAGGTGTTCGGGTCGGGCGGCAAACGGCCGCCCGATTTTCAGACCCTGGCAAACTGCGGAGGTCAGCGGGCGGCAAGATGCGGCGGCATCCGGTCGGCATACTGGGCGATGCCGTTGCCGAACGACCAATTGACCATCTCGGTCTCCATCAAATGCACCATGATGTCCTCGCCGCGTACGCCCACCGCGACGAGCCGATCCCGGATCGCGGCAAAGAGCGCCCGCTTGATCTCCAGCGTGCGCCCGAACGAAAGATGAATTTCGATCATCACGATCTGATCACTCCGGGCGATGCCGAGATAGTTGCGATCGTGGATGATCCCTGCATGATGGGCAGAGACGACCTGAAAGCGATCATCCGCAGGAATGCCGACTGCCTCTACAAGCGCGGCATGAACGGCATCGGCGATCCTGATTTGCATTTCCGGCGTGAACTGTGGCGTCATATCGATGCGGACGAAGGGCATAGGATTCTCCGTGAGATGAGTATCTCTCAATTCTATGCGAAGGTTATTGCGTCTCCCACCCCACTTGAGTTGAAATTGAATCATCTGACATGATTCCCATTCGAGGATTGCCATGCTCGCCCTGCGCCCCAACTGCGAATGCTGCGACAAGAACCTGCCGCCCGAGGCGCGCGAAGCGATGATCTGCTCATTCGAATGCACATTCTGCGCAGAGTGCGCGGAAAACAAATTTGGCGGCACCTGCCCCAATTGCGGTGGCGAGTTGCTGCGCCGCCCGATCCGCCCGGCCGGAAAGCTCAAGCGCTTCCCCGCAAGCACCGAACGTGTGCTGAAGGAGCATCCGCCGAGGTGATCGTCGGCACCGAATCGCAGCCTATCGACGCTGTTCTTGCGCACTTCCCGGCGGCTCCGCAGGGCCTCCCGAACGCAGGATTTGCATAAAACAGGCTTTTTTGCCCATTTACACACAGGATTCTGGCAGTTTTCGACGCTTTTCGACCGCGCCATCTGGAACACGCCAACTGTCTGGCTATTGTTTCGCGCACACAAACGGGAATTCGATTCCTCGGGCGTGAGACTATTTGTCTTCAAACCGGATTCCCCGACATAACGGGAAATCCTGGCGAACAGGAACGGGAACTATGGCAACTCAAGCAGAATTCATCGATGCACTGGCGAAAGCCGCTGAGATCACCAAGGCGGAAGCCGACCGCATTTCGCGCGCCTATGCAGCCGTTGCGGTTGCCCAGGCAAAGGGTGGTTTTGCCGCCCTGCCAGACCTCGGCCGCTTCAAAGCCGTCACCCGCCCGGCCCGCAAGGCTCGCAACCCGCGCGATGGGAAAATCATCGACGTGCCCGCGAAGACCTCGCTGGTGCTCAAGGTCGGCGCGTAACACCCTCCGCCGGGAAAAAGCAGAGCCGGATGCCTTGGCATCCGGCTTTTTTGTTGTCCTGACGGAAAGCCGCTCCGTCATGAAGGCTCGGTCGCCAGTCCCTCAGCGGGGCAGCTCGGACGAGCCCATCAGGAATTCGTCGATGGCACGCGCCGCCTGCCGCCCTTCGCGGATCGCCCAGACGACAAGGCTCTGGCCCCGGCGCATATCGCCGGCCACGAAAAGCTTGTCCTGCTTCGTGCGATAATCCTGCTCGTTGGCGACGACATTGCCGCGCTTGTCGAGATCAGCCCCCGATTGCTCGATCATGCCGGCCTTGACCGGCCCGGCAAACCCGATCGCCAGAAACACAAGATCGGCCTTGATGATGAATTCCGTGCCGGGGATCGGCTTGCGCTTCCCGTCGACACGGGCACACTCTACACCGGTGACGCGACCGTTCTTGCCGACAACGCCGAGCGTTGCCGCCTGAAACTCGCGCTCCGCCCCCTCGGCCTGCGAGGAGGACGTCCGGAATTTCGTCGGCCAGTAGGGCCAGATCACGAGCTTGTCCTCGATTTCCGGCGCGCGCGGCCGGATGTCGAGCTGCGTCACCGCCAGCGCGCCCTGCCGGAACGCGGTGCCGACGCAATCGGATGCGGTATCACCGCCGCCGATCACGACGACGTTCTTGCCGGCGGCAATAACCGGGCGATCGGCCTCTGCCTCGCCGCCGACGCGGCGGTTCGATTGCACGAGGTAGGGCATCGCGAAGTGCACGCCTTCGAGGTCCTGCCCCGGCAATGCGGGATCGCGCGGGGCTTCCGCGCCACCCGCCATCAACACGGCATCAAAATCGCGCATCAGGTTCGCCAGCGGCTTGTCCTTGCCGATTTCGACCCCGTAGTGGAAGGTCACCCCCTCCGCCGTCATCTGCCCGATGCGACGGTCGATGTGGTGCTTCTCCATCTTGAAATCCGGGATGCCATAGCGCAGCAACCCGCCCGCCTTCGGCTCGCGCTCGAAGACATGAACCTCATGGCCGGTGCGCGCGAGTTGCTGCGCCGCCGCCATGCCCGCCGGACCTGACCCGATAATCGCGACGCGCTTGCCGGTGAGCTTTTCCGGCGCTTCCGGCCTGATCCAGCCGTTCGCCCAGCCGCGATCGGCGATCGCCTGCTCGATGGTCTTGATCGTCACCGGCACGTTCTCGAGGTTGAGCGTGCAGGCCTCCTCGCACGGCGCCGGGCAGATGCGGCCGGTAAACTCCGGGAAATTGTTGGTGGAATGCAGGTTTTCCAGCGCGTTCTGGAAATCGTCCTGATAGACGAGATCGTTCCAGTCCGGGATCTGGTTGTGCACCGGGCAGCCGTTCGGCCCATGGCAATAGGGAATGCCGCAATCCATGCAGCGCGCGGCCTGCTCCTTCACATCGGCTTCCGCCATGGGAAGGGTGAATTCGCGGAAGTGGCGAATGCGATCGGACGCCGGCTGATACTTCGACTCGCGCCGGTCGATCTCAAGAAAACCTGTAACCTTGCCCATTGGGGACCTCGATTTCAGCCGCCAGATCGCCGCGCGATCTTCGGCCCGTCTAACCTAAATGCGATGCTGGGTGAAGGGGCGCAGCCGCAGCCGCGCCGCCGAATGGCCGGGGAGCGTTATTCCGCCGCCTGAAGCTGCCGCGCCTTTTCCATCTCGCGGATCGCACGGCGATACTCCACCGGCATCACCTTCACGAACCTGGTGCGGAACTCCGCCCAATGGTCGAGAATGTGTTTCGCCCGATCGGACCCCGTGTAGCGCGCGTGGTTGGCGATGAGCTGGTGCAGCCGCTCCTCGTCGTGGCGCGACATGTCGCCCATGATGTCGATGCGGCCCTTGAACTCGAGATCGCCACCATGGTGATAATCGCGTTCGAGCAGCAGCTCTTCCTCCTCGACCGGTTCGAGATCGACCATCGAGAGGTTGCAGCGCGAGCGGAAGCTTTTGTCCTCATCGAGGACATAGGCCACGCCGCCCGACATGCCCGCCGCAAAGTTGCGCCCGGTTTCGCCGATGACAACCACAACACCGCCGGTCATGTATTCACAGCCGTGATCGCCCGTGCCTTCAACCACCGCGATGGCGCCGGAGTTGCGGACGGCGAAGCGCTCGCCCGCGACGCCGCGGAAGTAGCATTCACCGGCAATCGCACCGTAGAGCACGGTATTGCCGACGATGATCGACTTCTCCGGCACAATGGCGGCATCCTCCGCCGGACGGATGACGAGCCGACCGCCCGAAAGCCCCTTGCCGACGTAATCGTTCGCCTCGCCGATGAGGTTGAGCGTGACACCGGCCGCCACCCAGGCCCCGAAGGACTGGCCTGCCGTGCCGTTGAGCGTGATATCGATCGTGCCGTCCGGCAGGCCGGCATGACCATAGCGCCGCGCGATCTCACCCGAGAGCATGGCACCGGTCGCCCGATCCACCGAGCGGATTGTGCTGGTGATCTTCACCGGGGCGCCATGATCGAGCGCGGCTTGGGCCTCACCGATCAGCTTGAGGTCGAGCACGGCGTCGATCGGGTGCTTCTGGCGCTCAGTGTGCTTGCGCGCCACCTCTGCCGGGGCGTCGGCACCGGCGAAAAGCTTCGAGAAATCGAGCCCCTTGGCCTTCCAGTGGTCGATGCCATCGCGCGTATCGAGGAGGTCAACCCGCCCGACAAGATCATCGAGCCGGGTGAAGCCCATCTCGGCCATCAGCGCCCGCACTTCCTCGGCGATGAAGAAGAAGAAGTTGATGACGTGTTCCGGCGCGCCCTTGAAGCGCTTCCTGAGCACCGGGTCCTGCGTCGCGACGCCGACCGGGCAGGTGTTGAGGTGACACTTGCGCATCATGATGCAGCCGGCCGCAATCAGCGGCGCGGTCGAGAAGCCGAATTCATCCGCGCCGAGCAGCGCGCCGATGAGCACATCGCGCCCGGTGCGCAAGCCGCCATCAACCTGCAAAGCTACGCGGCCGCGCAGGCGGTTCTTCACCAGCACCTGCTGCGTTTCCGCAAGGCCCATCTCCCACGGCGAACCCGCGTGCTTGAGCGAGGTGAGCGGGGACGCGCCCGTGCCACCCTCATAGCCGGAGATGGTGATGTGATCCGCGCGCGCCTTGGCGACACCGGCAGCCACTGTGCCCACGCCGACTTCCGAGACGAGTTTCACGGAAACATCGGCCTTGGGGTTGACGTTCTTGAGATCGAAGATCAGCTGCGCGAGGTCCTCGATCGAGTAGATGTCATGGTGCGGGGGCGGCGAAATCAGGCCGACACCCGGCGTCGAATGCCGGACCTTGGCGATGGTCGCGTCGACCTTGTGGCCGGGCAACTGGCCGCCTTCGCCGGGCTTGGCACCCTGCGCAACCTTGATCTGCATCTGGTCGGCGTTGACGAGGTATTCTGCCGTCACGCCGAAGCGGCCGGAGGCAACCTGCTTGATCGCCGAACGGCGCGGGTTCGACGAACCATCCGGCATCAGCTCGAAGCGCGCGGCTTCCTCGCCGCCCTCGCCAGTGTTGGACTTGCCGCCGATGGCGTTCATCGCGCGCGCCATGGTCTCGTGCGCCTCACGGCTGATCGAACCGAAGGACATCGCGCCAGTGGCGAACCGCTTGACGATGTCCGCCGCCGGTTCGACCTGATCGATCGCGACCGGCTTCAGGCCGATTTCCCCGGCCTGCTTGATGCGGAACAGCCCGCGGATGGTCGAGAACTTGTTCTCCTGGTTGTCGATGCGCTTTGAATAATCCGCGAACTTGTCCTTCGCGTTCAGGCGCACGGCGTGCTGGAGGTCCGCCACCGCTTCGGAGGTCCAGATATGGTCCTCGCCGCGCTGGCGGAAATTATACTCGCCGCCGACATCGAGGAACTTCCTGAGCACCGGCGACTTGCCGAACGCCTCGCGGTGCCGGCGCGCGGTCTCCTCGGCGATCTCCTGGAGGCCGATGCCTTCGATGGTCGTCGCCGTCCCATAAAAGAAGCGGTTTACAAGCTCGCTGGAGAGGCCCACGGCATCGAAAATCTGCGCGCCGCAATAGGACTGGTAGGTCGAGATGCCCATCTTGGACATGACCTTCAAGAGCCCCTTGTCGATGGCCTTGATGAAGCGCTTGACGATTTCGGCCTCATCGACCTCATCGGGCATTTCCATCTCGTTCTTCATGCCCACGAGGGTTTCGAACGCGAGATAGGGGTTGATGGCCTCCGCACCATAGCCGGCAAGGCAGGCGAAGTGGTGGATTTCGCGCGCCTCGCCGGTCTCGATCACGAGGCCAACCGATGTGCGCAAGCCCTTGCGGATCAGGTGGTGATGCACTGCCGCCACGGCGAGCAGCGCGGGCACGGGAATACGGTCCGGCCCGACCATGCGATCGGAGAGGATGATGATGTTGTAGCCGCCATGCACCGCCGCTTCCGCGCGGTCGCACAGCAGCTTCACGGCCGGGTCCAACCCCTTCGCGCCCTGCTGGGCGGGGTAGGTGATATCCAGCGTCTTGGTGTCGAACCGGTCCTCGAAATGGCCGATGCAGCGGATCTTTTCGAGGTCTTCGTTGGTGAGGATCGGCTGGCGCACTTCGAGCCGCTTGCGGCGCGCGTTGCCTTCGAGATCGAAGAGGTTCGGCCGCGGTCCGATGAACGAGACGAGGCTCATCACGAGTTCCTCGCGGATCGGGTCGATCGGCGGATTCGTCACCTGCGCGAAGTTCTGCTTGAAATAGGTATAGAGCAGCTTCGACTTGTCCGAGAGCACGGAGGGCGGCGTATCCGTCCCCATCGATCCCACGGCTTCCTGCCCGGTGATCGCCATCGGCGCCATCAGGAGCTTGGTGTCTTCCTGCGTGTAACCGAAGGCCTGCTGCTTATCGAGCAGGCTGACATCGGTGCGGGACGCCCGCGGCTCGACCGGGCGGAGATCTTCGAGCACGATCTGCGAGCGATCAAGCCAATCCTTGTAGGGGTTGGCCTTGGCGAGGCTCGCCTTGATTTCCTCATCCGAGACAATGCGCCCCTCGACGAGATCGACCAGCAGCATCTTGCCGGGCTGGAGCCGCCACTTCGTGATGATATCGCTCTCGGGAAACGGCAGAACGCCCATTTCCGAGGCCATGACGACGAGATCGTCCTTGGTGACGTAATAGCGTGCGGGACGCAGGCCGTTGCGGTCGAGCGTGCCGCCGATCTGCCGGCCATCAGTGAAGGCGATTGCCGCCGGGCCGTCCCACGGCTCCATCAGCGCTGCATGGTACTCGTAGAACGCGCGCCGCTCTTCGGACATCAAAGGGTTGCCGGCCCAGGCTTCCGGCACCAGCATCATGACTGCATGCGCGAGCGAATAGCCGCCGCGCACGAGGAATTCGAGCGCGTTGTCGAAGCAGGCGGTATCGGACTGGCCCTCGTAGGAAATCGGCCAGAGCTTGCCGATCTCGATGCCATACGCTTCCGAATCGACCGAAGCCTGTCGCGCCGCCATCCAGTTGACGTTGCCGCGCAGCGTGTTGATCTCGCCGTTATGTGCAACCATGCGATAGGGGTGCGCGAGCTGCCAGGTCGGGAAGGTATTGGTCGAGAACCGCTGATGGACGAGCGCCAGCGCACTCTCGAAACGGGGATCATTGAGATCCTTGAAATACCCGCCGAGCTGGGTCGCCAGCAGCATGCCCTTGTAGGTGATCGTGCGGCACGAAACCGAGACCGGGTAATACGAAGCCTTCGACCGGTCCTGACTCGTATAAAGCGTATGCGAAACCACCTTGCGCAGGATGAACAGCCGGCGCTCGAAGGTTTCCTCATCCGCGATATCCGCGCTGCGGCCGATAAAGACCTGCCGGTGGCAGGGCTCGGTCGGCTTCACGCTTTCACCGAGGTCACTGTTGTCGACCGGCACATCGCGCCAGCCGAGCAGGGCCTGCCCTTCGGCGGCAATCGTCGCCTCGATGATCTTTTCGATGCGCGCCCGCGCGTCGGCATCACGCGGCAGAAAATACTGGCCGACGGCGTAGCGGCCCGGCTCCGGCAGGGTGAAGCCAAGCTTCGCGCATTCTTCCTGGAAGAAGCGGTGCGGAATCTGCACCAGCATGCCGCAGCCGTCACCCGCCTTCGGATCGGCGCCCACCGCGCCGCGATGATCGAGATTCTCCAGAATCTTCAGGCCATGCGCGATAATCGTGTGGCTCTTGCGGTTCTTGATATCCGCGACAAAGCCGACGCCGCAGGCATCCTTCTCGTGCCGGGGATCGTAGAGGCCTTCGGCGGCCGGGAAGCCGGGGTCGATCATCGTGACCATCTCCTGTTCCTGCTTTCGGCCGTGCCCGCGAGTGGCGCGTTTGGTGGCGCGCGCAGTCGCCGTCTGGCGTTGCGTCACGGCCTCAAACATCGTCTCTCTCGTGGTCATCTTCCGCTCCTCAGAAAGCTGGAAATCAGGGAATTGGCCGCCCCGGAAAGGTCAGCCAACGATTCTTCCGGCACGTTCAGCCCGCCTCCCGCGCCCCCGTCTTCGCACAGCGAAGCCAAGGAGCGGGAAACGGGGTTGTTTAGTAGGTCAGTAACGCTGTCCTATCGGTTCCGCACATAACCAGAAATGACCTGACGGCACAAGAGCCGTTAACAAGAATTTTTGTCGATTTATTGCGAAATGTGGTCATTTTACGTAATAAAATTGCTATTTGTGCAAATAGCTCGAAAGAAAGCATCTGACGTTCGACTTTATCGATCCAAATCGTCAAATCGATGCATTTTTTGCATCACGAGGATCGATGGACACCGGCGACAGTGCGGACGGTTCGCATCCGCATCGCTTGCGTCCGGTCGAAAAATCGGACTTGATGACGCCCTCCGTCTTCCTTGCTGCGCTCGAAGCGCTTCCCGAAAATCAGGTCCTCCATGAACTTCATTAGTGACAACGTCGTCGGCGCGAGCCCGAAAATTCTCGCGGCGATCGCCGCCGCCAATGACGGCGCTGCCGGCTCCTATGGCGCGGACGCCTGGACGGCACGGGTTGAAGCACAGCTCAACGCCTTCTTCGAGCGGGAGGTGACCGCGTTCATGGTGGCGACCGGCACCGCCGCCAATGCGCTGGCAGCGGCAGCGATCTGCCCGCCCTGGGGAACCCTGCTCACGCATCGCGAAAGCCATGTCATCGATGATGAATGCGGCGCTCCCGAGTTCTACATGGGCGGCGCGAAAATCGCCGGCCTGCCCGGCATGGGCGGCAAGATCACGCCCGAGACAATCGACATCCATTTCGAAAACGAGCCAGGCGGCACCCGGCGCCCGCCAATCAAGGGGCTCTCGATCGCGCAGGGCACCGAGTTCGGGCTGATCTATTCGCCGGCGGAAATCGCAGCGCTTGCAAAAACCTGCAGGAAGCACGGGCTCAGGCTGCACATGGACGGCGCACGTTTCTCGAACGCGCTCGTCGCGCTCGGCTGCACCCCGGCGGAGATGACCTGGAAGGCCGGCGTCGATGTGCTCTCGCTCGGCGGCACCAAGAACGGCTGCCTGATGGCGGAGGCCGTGATTTTCTTTGATCCGGCGCTGGCGGAGGATTTCCGGTTCAAGCGCAAGCGCGCCGGACAGACGCTCTCGAAGCAGCGGCTGATCTCCGCACAGTTTGAGGCCTTTTTCGACGGCGATCACTGGCGTGAGCTGGCAACGCACGCCAATGCGATGGCCACCCGGCTGGCCAAGGGGCTGAAGGGCATCCCCGGCCTTCGCCTCGGCTGGGACCAGCAGATCAACCAGGTCTTCCCGATCGTCTCGCAAGGACTTTGGGATCATCTCGCCGCTGCCGGGGTGAAATGCATCGACTGGTCGGAGACCTCCCTGCCATCGGATAGCCCGGTTGGTGAAGATGAAGTGGTGCTACGGCTGGTGACGTCCTTCGTCACCACGGCGGCGGATGTCGACGCCTTGATCGGCCATGTGAAAGCCTACAGCGCGAAACCGTAACGATTTCGGGCGGAAATCATCATGATTTTGCCCCAAATCGCAGGCCTGTTCTGCTCTCGTTAATGGCGCATTAGGGATATCGCGTGCCAGATTGCCTGGCACGATAGATGATGCCCTGCGTCCGGGAGCTGGAGGCTCTGTGATGAAGAAGGTCAGGATTTTCGCGGTTGGTGCAACGCTGGCTGGCGGCATCGCGCTTTTCGTTGGCATGGCGAATGAGGCCTCGGCCCAGTTTTTCCCGCGCCCACATGTCTTCGGCGGGTATTACGGTGGCCCTGTGTATCTGCCGCCGCCGGTGCCACGTCGCCCTGTTGGCCTCGGCGCTTCCGAAATTTTCGAGGATCTGCGCGATCAGGGGTTCTCGGGCATGAGCGTCGCCTCCCGGCGCCCCGATGTTTTCGTGATCGACGCCATTGACCGTCGCAATCAGGCGGTCCGGCTGGTGGTCGATGCATTCGATGGCGAGATTCTCGAGCGCTTCG
>WSYC01000012.1:99583-210932 GCA_009773635.1 Beijerinckiaceae bacterium
CTAGCGCTTCGCCCGCCGCAGCGATACGGCGCGTACGCCGGACCGCCTGAGCCCCGACCGCAAGGACCCGACACGGTCAACGCGCGGCGAGCCGCCGGCCGGGGAAACCTCGGTGGCGGAACTTCCCGCGCCGCCGCGCCGGCCCGGCAGTGCCGCTCCTTCGTCAGGCGCCCTGCCCGCGCTCAGGCCAGCGCCCGTCGCGCCTCCCCGCAGCCCGGCCGATTGGGCACCGCTGAATTCCGTTCCGGTCGCCCCGCTCGAATGAGGCATGGGCCTTTCCGGCACGGTTTTTTCAGTCCAGGAACACCAAAAGGGGCATCCGAAGATGCCCCTTTTTCTATGCGCTGGAGGTCTCGGCATCACGGCCCGGGGGCGGACCCTGCCCGGTCAGGCCGCGATCTGCTCGACGGTCTTGCGGGCAGGCTTGTCACCAATCGGGATGATCCGCGGCTTCTTGGCTTCCGGCACCTCGCGCACGAGGTCAACGTGCAGCAATCCGTTCTCAAGCCGCGCTGCGGCAACCGAAACATAATCCGCGAGCTGGAAGCGGCGCTCGAACTGGCGCGCGGCGATGCCCTGGAACAGAACCTCATTGCCGCTCTGGTTCGATTCAGCCTGCTTTTCACCACGGATCACCAGCAGGTTGGCTTCCGACTGGATCGTCAGATCGGTTTCGGCGAAGCCGGCCACAGCCAGCGAAATCCGGTATTCGTTCTCGCCGAGCTTCTCGATGTTGTACGGCGGATAGCTTGCAGTCGGCTGCTCGAAAGCGCCGAGCTGGTCCATCAGCGAGAACAGGCGGTCAAAGCCCACGGTGGAGCGATAGAGCGGGGTCAGATCATAGGAACGCATGGCATATCCTCCTAGAAGCAACATGCAGAACGATCCGCCAAAGGGCCGGATCGGGGGACGTGCAGCCGTCATGGCCTGCACAAGCAAGGATGTAGGAATGCCTTTCGGCCGTTTCAAGCCCCTGCCCTCGGCGCTGCCAAGGTCCCGATTTTCGTGAACACCGGATGAACAGCGGACAACGGCTGGGTTCAGTGTTGGCGGCCTAGAAGGGCATGAGTGCGAAAGCCAAACCTGTCGATCCTGCTTACGGGGACCGACGCGGAAAGTTCAGATGTCAAACCGCATGATCACATCAGGCAAACCCTCCGGGAGGGGGGAGAAGCGTCCTTTGCGCAAGATGTCGTCGCGCAAGGCCCGGACGCGCCTTGTCGTGCTGGCTGCCGGGCTGCTGGCAAGCCTCGGTTTTGCGGTTGTCGCGGCATCGCAGGGCCGGCCGGACCTGATCGCGGCGCGCCTTGGCATTCCCAACCTCACCGCCGACGGCAAGACCACCGCCGAGCTGACGACGATGGCCGGGTTCCAGCGGCGCGGCAACAGCCTCGTCGGCGAGGTCAAGACGCGGGATGGCGCGGTGATGCGGCTCGTTTTTGATGCCCGCACCCACACCCTGATCGGCCTCCGGGTGCTCGATCCCGCCGAAAATCCGTCCGAAAAAGCAGCCTCCGCACGAGCCTGCCCGGACGAGAGCACAACGGCTCCCTTGCCCTATGGCGTTTCACCTGCGAATTAGGGTTCCCTTTTCACGCAGGCGTCCCTCATGCTCGACCATCTCGTCCCGCCGCCCGACGGCCTCCTGTTTCCGGACAGTGCTGACCTCGCGATCATCGAGGCCGCCGACGGGGTTCGCCTGCGCGCCGTGTTCCTGAAACCCGCGGCGATGCCTTGCAAGGGGACGATCTTCGTTCTTCAGGGGCGCGCCGAATACATCGAGAAATACGGCGAGGTCTTCACCCGCCTTCTTGCACGCGGCTTTGCCGTCGCCTCGCTGGACTGGCGCGGTCAGGGCGGCTCCGACCGTCAGCTCCGCGATCCCCGGAAAGGGCATGTCGAGGATTTCGGCGACTACCTCCTCGATCTCGACGCGCTCTTAGCGGAAGCCGATGCCCGCGCGATGCCCAGACCCTACGGGCTGCTTGCGCATTCGACCGGCGGTGCCATCGCGTTGCACGCATTGACCCGGGACGAAACCCGGACTTCCCTCAAGGCCCCGTTCCGGCGGGCCATGCTGTCCTCGCCGCTGGTCGGCATCGCCGGCATGGCAGGAAAGGCGGGCCTGCGGCTGTTGGCCCGCGCGCTGGCGTCAATCGGTCTTTCCGGCTTCTTTGTACCGATGGGTGGCCCGCACTCCATTTTTGAAAAACCGTTCGAGGGCAATCCGCTCACAAGCGATCCGGCCCGCTATGCCAATGGCGCCCGATGGATCGCGGCGGAGCCGGAGCTTGGCATCGGCGACCCGACGATCGGCTGGGCCGATGCGGCCTTCGACGCCATGGCGGAGTTTGCCGAAGACGATTTTGGCCAGACCAACCGGACGCCGGTTCTGATGGTGATCGCCGGTGCCGACACGGTCGTGGACGCCCGGGCGTCGACCGCGCTCGCACTGAGAATGCGGGGTGCCAGCGCGATCACCCTGCACGGCTCGCGTCATGAAATCCTGATGGAGCGCGACGCCGTCCAGACCGGGTTCTGGACCGCGTTCGATGCGTTCATGCAGCTCGGCGATTCAGAGCAGCCGGCAGAAGCAGTTCAGGCAGACCCTGCCTAGGCGGCATTGAGCTTTTCCAGCGCTGCCTTGTGCAAGGCTTCCGTTGCGGCGGCCACGATGCGCCCGCCGTCCTTGGCGCTCTTGCCGTCCCAGGTCGTGATCGTGCCGCCGGCACCCTCGATGATCGGGATCAGCGCGACGATATCATACGGCTTGAGGCCAGCCTCGATGACGAGATCGACCTGCCCGGACGCCAGCATGGCAAAGGCGTAGCAATCCGTGCCGTAGCGGGCGAGGCGGACCTCGCTCTCGACACGGGCATAGGCGGCAGCTTCCACGCCCTTGAACAGGCGCGGGTCCGTCGTCATCAGATGGGCATCAGCGAGACGCTCGCAGCGGCTGGCGTGCAGGGTGCGCTCGCCGCGCGGCCCTTTCAGCAGGGCCTGCCCGCAATCTCCGAAGAACAATTCGCCGGTATAGGGCTGGTTCATCACGCCCATGACGGGATCACCGCCGCGCATCAGCCCGATCAGCGTGCCCCAGACCGGCAAGCCGCAGATGAAGGCGCGCGTGCCATCGATGGGATCGATGACCCAGAGATATTCGGCATCCGGCTGGTCATCGGCGAATTCCTCGCCGAGCACGCCATGCGTCGGAAAGGCCGTCTTGATGTGGCGTCGAATCGCGGTTTCGGCCGCGCGGTCGGCTTCGGTCACCGGGTCAAAGCGCCCGTCACCATTCTGCGCGGCGCCTTTATCGACCACGCTCAGCTGCGTGCGGAAAAACGGCAGGATCGCCTCGCCGGAGACCTGCGCAAGACGCTCGATGAAGGCAGAAAGATCGACAGGGCGCATAGGTCCTCGGCTCTTTGGCAAGCAAACAGTGATCATCCTCGTATGGACCAGCCTCCTTGTGGCGGCAAGGCCAATTGGGGCATGAACAACACACCCGCCAACATGCTGTAATATATTGTAAATTCGATCTTATCTATAAAATTCGATTCTCGCCGGAAAACAAAATTCATAAAAAAAGACCCATCGCATGCGACAGGCCTTGTTTTTTGTGCAGCGCAATATATATTGCACTTGTCACGACGGTTCGCCCTCGTGACATGCCCTCCTTGGGCGTTTCCTCCCTAGACTTTCAAAGGCCGCTTCGTGCGGCCTTTTTTTTGGCCGGAATTCGGGTTCCGGCTCGTTTTTCGCGGCGTTTCCCGTCTTGCGCAGGCTGTGACCGTTCTTGTTTTTCGAGGACGCTCTTTCGCGCGCCTCGCTTGCCCCTATTCAGCAGCCTTCTGTGAAAAATGCAAGGCCGATGTGCGCTTTTCGAATGCCTTGAAATCCACAAGACTCACGACGAGCGATGACAGCGCCTCCGAAACCTGTCGAAATCCGGCATGCGGCTCCAGACTGGCCTCATCCATATAGATCGAGCGATTGATCTCGATTTGTAGAGCATGCCAGCCGATGACCGGGCGGCCGTAATGCTCGGTGATATACCCCCCGGCATAGGGCTGATTGCGCGCGACCCGAAACCCGAGCCCCTGTGCCATGCGCTCGACCGCATCGATCAGCGCCGGATCACAGCTCGTCCCGAAGCGATCCCCCAGAATGATGTCCGGCAGGCTGCGCGTCGCCCGCGGCAGGGATTGTGAAGGCATCGAATGAAGATCGATCAGCACGACATGACCGTTCTGCCGGTGGCGCTCAGCGAGCTCCCGATGCAACCGGAGATGATACGGCACATAGAAATACTCGATCCGGTGCAAGGCTTCTTCCAGACTGATCTTGCCGGCGTAGATCTCGGTCTGGTCGCCAATGACGCGGGGAACGGTGCCAAGCCCTCCGGCGACGCGCAAGGATCGCGTGTTGGCATCCACCGGCAGCGGACCGGAAATCAGACGCGGATCAAGCTCGAAGGGCTCGCGGTTGAGATCGACGAAGCTGCGCGGCACCAGCGCGCGCATCAGCGGGACACCATGCGCGACGGCTGGCAGGAACAACTCGTCGACATAAAGATCCGACGCCTTGCGCAAGGTCTGACGCGGCAATTGGGCGCGTTCAAGGAACGAAGCCGGAAAAACATCCCCCGAATGCGGAGAATTCAGGAAAACCGGGCCACCGGATTCCGCACCACCTTCAATGACTAAGAGACCTTCGTCCGGCACATCCGGCAAAGTCGGGCCGGGATAACCAGCGCCAGATGGGTCGGAGGCGACCATGAAGTCTCCTTGAGCGCGATGCCTAGAAATCGATGATGCCGTGCCGGCTCGTCATCGTCCAGCGATCGATCCGGGATTCATGGAAAATATACACCTGATCTTTACCATAAATCCCTAACGCTCTTTGCGAAACCTAGGCACAAGCCCGAAAAGCACGATCAGGGTCCTGACCTCGGGCCAGATGAGAACAGCATGACAAAGATCCTCCTTGCCGAAGACGACAACGATATGCGCCGCTTTCTGGTTCGCGCGTTGCAGAACGCGGGCTACGATGTCGCATCCTTCGACAATGGCCGCTCCGCCTATCACCGCTTGCGCGAGGAGCCCTTCGAGCTTCTCCTGACCGATATCGTCATGCCGGAAATGGATGGAATCGAGCTTGCCCGCCGGGCAACGGAACTCGATCCCGACATCAAGGTCATGTTCATCACCGGCTTTGCCGCGGTGGCGCTCAACCCGGAATCGAACGCGCCGAAGGATGCGCGCGTCCTCTCGAAACCGTTTCACCTCAAGGACCTCGTCAATCAGGTCAAGCAGATGCTCGCGGCCTGAGCCACCGCACTGGCAGGCCGCCGGATTTCCCTGCCGCCGCGGCCAGCAAAAAGAAGTCTCGCGCCCGAAAAGAGCTTGCCCTTTCCAATTTGGGTGACTATACGGGCGCTTCCGTTTTACGAGGTCGGCAACGCCCTCGACGGGCGCGTAGCTCAGCGGGAGAGCACTACATTGACACTGTAGGGGTCACTGGTTCAATCCCAGTCGTGCCCACCATTTCTCCCGGATGGGAGCCCTCGGGCTCCGGTCCGGATTTTTACGGGGCCCGCCCCGGTTGGAGTTGAGACGATGAAGATCCGGAATTCGCTGAAAGCGCTCATGAAGCGTCATCGCGACAATCAGATGGTTCGGCGCCGCGGTCGCGTCTACATCATCAACAAGACCCAGAAGCGCTACAAGGCGCGTCAGGGCTGATCATCCCTGTCTGACGGCTGCTCCAGCAGCACGCGAGGCGCCCGTTGCGGCGCCTTTTCGCGTTTGTCGCGAGATCACAGGGCTCAGCTCTCGACACTGCTTGACGCCCGGCGCGGGCGGCGTAACCTGCTGATCATGACAAAGCGCATCGCTCGCACTCTGGTCTTCGGCATCGCTCTGGTGGCTGGCACGACGGCATCAGGCCTATCGGCACTTGCCCAGACGAAGTCCCCGGCGCCAAAGCCCGCCGAAACTGCGGGCGAGGTCGCACCGCGTGGCAGCCAGCGCCTCGACAAGCTGTTCGAGAAGCTCCGGGAGGCGGAGAACGCCAACGCTGCCAAGGTTGTTGCGGCGGATATCGAACGCGCACTGGAGCGTTCCGGCAGCGCGACGGCGGACCTGCTCTACACCCGTGCGAAAGAGGCCATGGCCGCGCGGGATTTCGATCTCGCAATCGATATGCTGGACTATGTGATCTCGCTTCGCCCCGGTTGGGCAGAACCCTATCACCGCCGGGCGATCATCCACTTTGTGCGCAAGGATCAGGACGCTGCTTTCCGCGACGTGCGCGAGACGCTGGCGCGCGAGCCGCGCCACTACCATGCGCTTGCTGGCCTCGGCGGCATTCTGAAGGGTCTCGGCGACAACAAGGGCGCCTTCAAGGCGTTCAGCCGGGCGCTGGAGATCTACCCGCACTTCTCCGACCTCAGGGACAGTGTCGAGAAAATGCGGCCGGAGGTCGAGGGCCAGCCTATCTAGGCGGCTGTCCTGTGCTTCACGCGAAGCGGTATCCACTTCGCCCGCAAAGGCTGATTCTTTTTCTGACGCCTTTGCTTCACGCGAACCGGTGCCCACTTCGCTTGCAAAGGCTGATTCCTTCTCTGACGCCTTTGTTTCACGCGAACCGGTGCCCACTTCGCTCGCAAAGGCTGATTCTTTCTCTGACGCCTTTGCTTCACGCGAACCGGTGCCCACTTCGCTCGCAAAGGCTGATTCCTTCTCTGACGCCTTTGCTTCACGCGAACCGGTGCCCACTTCGCTCGCAAAGGCTATCCCGTTGCCCCCACGAACGCGATCCTGAGCATGTTCGTCGCGCCCGGTGTGCCGAAGGGAACGCCGGCAACAAGAATGACCCGCTGGCCGGGGCTGGCGAACTCCTGCTCCCGCGCGATGCGCGCACCAAGGCGGGCCATATCGTCGACGTCTTTGGGGTCTTCGCCCACCACGGCATGCACGCCCCAGACGAGCGCCAGCCGGCGCGCGGTCTGCATGCTGGTCGTCAGCGTCAGGATCGGTGGATAAGGTCGCTCACGGGCGATACGCAGTGCTGTTGCACCGCTGGCGGTCCAGGCGACGATCGCCTTGAGATCGAGCGTTTCCGCCACACTGCGCGCCGCAGCCGCAATCGCATCCGCGCCGGTTGATTCGGGTGGCGTACGCTGGCCCGCCAGCAGCACGATGTAGTTGGCATCCTTTTCGACCGCTTCGGCAATGCGGTTCATGGTCTCGACCGCCTCGACCGGGTATTGCCCCGCCGCGCTTTCCGCCGAGAGCATCACGGCATCCGCGCCTTCGAACACGGCGGTCGCCACATCCGAGACCTCGGCGCGGGTCGGGACCGGGCTCAGAATCATCGATTCCAGCATCTGCGTCGCGATCACCACGGGCTTGCCGAGCTTGCGGGCCATGCGCGTGATGCGCTTCTGCAGGCCGGGCACGACCTCGAGCGGCATTTCGACACCGAGATCGCCGCGCGCCACCATCAGCGCGTCCGACAATTCCATGATTTCCTCAAGCCGCTCGATGGCCTGTGGCTTTTCGAGCTTGGACATCACCAGCGCCCGCCCGCGAGCGATCTTCTTGACCTCGGCAACATCCTCAGGCCGCTGCACGAAGGAGAGCGCAATCCAGTCAACGCCGGCATCGAGCGCCGCGAGGAGATCGGCGCGATCCTTGTCGGTCAGGGCCGAGCTCGGCAGCAGCGTATCGGGCAGGCTCACGCCTTTCTTGTTCGAGATCGCACCGGCAACCTCGACCCGGATCGTCACCCGCTTCGGGCTCGCATCGGTGACAACGAACAGGAGCTTGCCGTCATCGATCAAGACGCGATGCCCTGGCCGGAGCGCTTCGAGAATTTCCGGATGCGGCAGATGCACGCGCGTCGCATCACCCGGCGTCGTATCGGCGTCGAGCACGAAGCTCTGCCCCTTTTCCAGCATCACCGGCGGGGCCGCAAACGTGCCGACCCGGAGCTTGGGGCCCTGAAGATCGGCGAGAATGCCGATGGGGCGATCAAGTTCGGCCTCGATCCGCCGCAGCTGCACCACGCGCTCCTTGAGCACGGCATGGCTGGAATGGCTCATGTTGATACGGAAAACATCCGCACCCGCCTCAAAGAGCTTCCTGACGACATTGTCCTCCTGCGAGGCGGGCCCGAGCGTCGCGATCAGTTTGGTCCGTCGATTCCGTCGCATCCCGCTCCGCTTCCTTTTCGTCTTCTTGTTCGTTCAGGCACGCCAGCCCGCATCTACCGCCCTGTGACGAGCCCGCCGTCGCCCAGCTCAACGGTCCAGTCCGGCTGCTGCGCGGTATCGATTTCGATGAAACCGGAGCGATCGAAGCCGCGCGCATAGCAATCAAGCGGGCCACGGATCGAGAATTCGACATCCCGCGTGCACAGGATATTGGGCCCGCTCCAATCCCCGCCGCGATCATAATCAACAGCGTGCACATAGAAATAGCGCGAGCCGAGGCGGCCGCGGATAATCGTCTCGCAGCGGTTGGGCTTGAGGTTGAACCAGCCCTCGGTCACCCAGACCGGGCCATCGAGATAGCCGATCGCGAGGCCCACTCGCCCCGACGTCGCGTTGCAGACACGCATATCGGCCTTGGCCGGTGTTACCAGCGCCCAGCCAAGCCAGACGAGCGCGGCGAGCAGCGCCGGCTTGGAGGCGCCTGTCAGTCTCTGGAAGGGGGGTTTGGTCAATTCCATGGTGTCCGTATCGCGCCGGGGGCCTTGCGGGTCAATCGCTGATGAGAATGACCCGGATATCATTGGCGTTCGTCAGTGTCGGACCGCAGGCGTGAAGATCGCCCAGTGCTGCGAAGAAGCCGGTCGAATCGTTTCTGTCGAGGTAGGCCGCCGCATCAATGCCAAGCTCGGATGCGCGCGCAAGCGTCGTCGGATCGATGATCGCCCCGGCAGGGTCGGTTGGCGCACCGCCGCCGCCATCGGTGCCATCCGTATCCGCCGCCAACGCGACAATGCCTTCAGCGCCGGCAAGCGCGATCGCGAGCGCCAGCGCGTATTCCTGGCTCGGACCACCGCGCCCGTCGCCCTTGATCGTGACGGTCAACTCGCCGCCCGAAAGGAGGGCGACCTTGCCGCCAACTGCCGCCTCGCGGAAAGCGGCCTGCGCATGCTGGGCGGCAATTGCCCGCGCTTCGCCTTCAAGATCGCTGCCGAGATTGACGACGCGATAGCCGAGCCGCAGCGCCTCCTCGGTTGCGGCGACAAACGCATCCATCGGCCGCGCCGCGATCAACGCGGCGGCGTTCGCGAAGGCCGAATCATTTGGCTTGAGCGTTTCGTTGGCGGGATCGAGCAGCGCTTCCGTGATCGAGGCGGGAGCCTCCACCGAAAACCGGGCGAGGATCGCGCGGGCATCTTCCAGGGTCGTGACATCCGGCACTGTCGGGCCGGAGCCGATCGTCGAGAGATCGTCATTGGGCACATCCGACAACGCGATCGTCACCAGCCGCGCCGGAGCCACACGCGCCGCAAGCCGGCCGCCCTTGATGCGGCTGAGGTGCTTGCGCACCGCGTTCATATGCTCGATCGGCGCACCCGAGCGCAGAAGCGCCTTGGTGAACTTCTGCTTCTCGTCGAGCGTGATTCGCCCTGAAGGCGCAACGAGATTGGCCGAGGCACCGCCCGACAGAAGGAACAGCACGAGATCGCCCTCTTCCGCCGTATCGGCGATCGCGAGCATGCGCTCCGCCGCGGCGATGCTGGCGAGATCGGGCACGGGATGGCCCGCCTCCAGCGCTTCCATCACCCGGAGCGGCACGCCGTAGCCGTGGCGCGCCGCCGCCAGACCGAGCATGCGCTCAGCCGGAAACTTCATGACATCGAGATAATGCGTCTCGGCAGCCGCCGCCATCGATCCCGCCGCCTTGCCCGCCGCAAGAATGATCAACCGCCCGGTTTCCGGCGGCTCTGGCAGGTTTGGCGGCAGGAACCGCGCAGGCGAGACGGCAGCTACCGCCGCATCGAAGATCGACAGGCAGTGCCGCCGCTTGGTCCGGGTTTTCATCGCATCAAACATGGCGGCATCTTAACCAAAGACGCCGCGATGGGAACCGCTCGTGTGGATGGCGCACCGGCAAATCGCAAGCAAGTGCACCCAAACGGCTGTTGCAAGCGTCTGACAAAGTTGCAAGAGCTTGGCAAATCGGCCAAGAGCCACGATCACGATTTCATGACGGAGTGACGCGGTGCCTGCGGCCATTGCCTCTCAATCCCATCCCGCGTTCGAGATTGTCGGCGGCAACGCGGCGGGTGGACTTCTCATCCTCTGCGACCATGCGCAGGCAAGCATTCCCGCCGAATATGCCGATCTCGGCCTTTCGCAGGCCCAGCTCGCCCGGCACATCGCCTATGATATCGGTGCGGAAACGGTTGCGCGCACGCTGGCGGCAGAGCTTCATGCTCCGGCGGTGATGAGTCGCTTTTCCCGCCTGCTCATTGATCCCAATCGCGGCACGGACGACCCCACACTGGTGATGCGCATTGCCGATGGCGCCATTGTGCCCGGCAACGCCCGTATCGGGCAGGCCGAAATCGATGCGCGCATCGCCCGCTTCTATGAGCCCTACGACGTGGCGATTGCCCACACGCTTGATGCCATGCAGGCGGCAGGTGCGGGCACGGTGCGGCCCAATCCGGCTGTTGTCTCCATGCACAGCTTCACCCCGTCGATGAAGGGCATCGACCGGCCCTGGCACATCACCGTGATCTGGGACTTCGACCCTCGCCTCAACCGCATGCTGCTGGACGCCCTCCAGCGCGAAAGCGATCTCGTCGTCGGCGAAAACGAGCCCTATCAGGGCGGCTATGCCGGCGACACCATCGACCGGCATTGTCTCAAACGCGGGCTCGCGCATGTCCTGGTCGAGATCCGGCAGGACCTGATCGACAATGCGCCCGCCGCCGAGGCCTGGGGGAAAAGGCTCGCCGGCATCCTGCGACCGCTGCTGGCGGACCCGATCCTGTATGAACAGCATCACTACGGCGCCCACCCGGTGATTGCCTGAGGGCACGTGGCGGCATGGCCCCGCCCGATCAGCGCATGATCGCGCGAAAGTTCGCACATCGGGCTTGACCGTCCGACCCTCTTCGGGTGATCGGAGATCAAGAGTATTTTCAACCCGGACATTCCCTGCCCGATCCTGATCGGGCCACCAGACAGGACGTTTTCGATGGATGATATCAACCCCTCAACCGCCGGCCAGCTGAAGGCTTTCATCGAGCGCATCGAACGGCTTGAGGAAGAAAAGCGCACGATTTCCGACGATATCAAGGAAGTGTACTCCGAAGCCAAGGGCAACGGCTTCGACGCGAAAATCCTGCGCAAGATCGTCTCGCTCCGCAAGCAGGACGCCAACGAGCGCCGCGAGCAGGAGGAAATCCTGGAAACCTATCTGCGCGCTCTCGGCATGGAAATGTAAGATCGCCAGATCGTATCGGGCGCGCGCTGGCAGTAGAAAACCTCTCGCGGGCCGCGCACCTTCTTTCGAGACTTTCGCTATTCGCCCGTCCGGGTGAAACTCGCGCCGAGCGGGCGGATAAATGCACCACCAAACCCGGCTGCCGGTGCGGCAGAACCGGTCGGCGTCGCGCCAAATTTCATCGCCACCACACTGCTCTTCACTTCCCGCTCGACCGGGGGTTCCGCCACCGCAGTGACAGTCCGGGGCCGCATCTGCGCCTCCGGGCCGGTTGCCAGAAGCGCGTTCGGGTTCGTCGCCTTCGGCTTCGGGGCAGCGCGTGCAACAGGGGGCGTTGCAGGAACAGGCACGGGTTGTGCCGCCGGGGGCGCCGACGCCTGAGGGGCCGGCTCGGCAGGTCGAGCGACCGGCCTGCTTGGCGGCACCGGTGCGGCAATCGCGGCATAGGCCTGTGTCAAGGCCGGCGCGGGCGCAGGGGCGGGCTCAGCCGGGCGGCTGACGATGGCCGGAAGCGGCGCGGCACGCTCCGACACGATCGCCGGCGCAGTCCCCGATTGAGCGGTTACCGCCTGAGCAGGCCGCAACGGTGGTGCGGGCAGATTGACGGGCTGAGGAGCCGGTGGCTGAGGCGCGGCAACCGGAGCCGCAGTCGCAGCAACGACAACCGGTGCCTGCGGGCGGACCGGCGGCAGCGGCATCCCCGCAACTGAAACCGGGGCCGCTGATGCCTGCACTGTTGGTGAAACCGGGGTCGGTTCCGGCGTCTGGGCCGCCGGCGGTGACAGGCTCGCGACCAGCGTCGTCAGCCCTGCAGGGCGGATCGGCGGCATGGGTTCGGAGGCCGTCACCAGCTTTTCAAGCTGTGCACCGCGCGGACGGATCGGCGGCACCGGCAGGGAGGCGATCTGGAGCTGCGGCTCGACCTTGCCGGCAGGCGTCTGCTTCGGCGCAGGCGTCGCCTCGACAATGGGTTCTGCTGCCGGTGTGGCGATCGGCACGGAGCGGGCCGCACGCGGCGACGGGGCGATTTCCTGCGATGCGAACGAGCTCACCCGGGTCGACATCACGTTGTCGCCGGAAGACGAGAGTGCCGCCACCTGCTCGGCAGGCTGCCCGGATCGACCGCGTGTCGCCACGCGGGTGTTGCGGCCGCGCACGGCCGGCTGGCCGGCATCCTCGTCCTCGTCACCCCCGAACAGCAGCGCCCAGAGGCTCTTGCCACGGTTGGTGGTGACCGTATCGTAATCGAGCGCCGAGCCGCCACGCGCCTGCACTTCGGCGAGCGCCGCCTGATAGTTCGCGAGCGGAATGCCATCCGCTGGCAGGTGGACGGTCTTGCCATCCGGGAACAGGCGCTCGAGCTGTTCGCGCGGCATGCGCGGCCAGGAACGCACCGAGCCGACGTCAAGGTGCACAAACGGCGAACCAGCGGAGGGATAATACCCGACGCCGCCGCGTTGCAGGCGCATACCGATTTCCCGGACCTTCGCCATGGAGACGCCGGGAATATGGATATCCATCGCGTTGCCGCGCATGTGCTGGCTTTCCTTCGCCACAGCGCGGCTGCGCCGGCGCAGCATCGCATTGGTGCCGGGCGAGCGGTAGGCGGACATGATCCGGATCGGATCGCTCGCGCCAACCTCGCGGTAGGCGTACCAGATCACATCGAAGAGCTGCGGCGCCATGCTGGTCGGCTCGTCAACACGCCAGTCACGCAGGAACCAGTTCAGCTTTTCAAGGGCCCCTGAATCAAACGAGCCATCCCGCTTGTAGGTGATGGTGAGGGATTCACTGGTATGGGAGTGGAACATCGTCAGCGAGCGCGTCTCGCCATTGGCATTGGCGTCCTGCGTGGCCGTAGGAAGCGTCAGGGCAGCGGTGATGGCGCAGCCAAAGGCCGCGACGTTCCAAAGCGCGAAACGCAGCCTCAGGTCCGCAAGGGTCTTGATGACGGTTCGGCCCAAACTCACAAGGCTCCCCTCTGCCGCTCCGAGGGGGCGGCGGCCAGCCATTTTCTCATGGCAGCCGAACCCCTTGTGCCCAAATCATGGCAGAAAAATGCCGATTCGCACCCGGTTAACAGGGAAACTGTTAGCCTTTCGTATGCGAACCGACAATGATCTCGATCATAGCTGGAGAGCGTTCTTCACACGGGCATCATGGCCATAGAGGTCGCGCCGCTGCTGGAGAGTGCCGGTTTCGTCCACGAAAACCGTGAAATAGGTCAGGTGGACCGGGATTTTTTCCGTGAGCTTGATCATGCGCTCTCCGCGCCCGATCAACCCGCGCAGCTGCTGCTCGGATTGGCCGGTGCTGGCAGCGAGCAGGCGCTCGGCCAATGCAAACGGCTTGTCGACGCGCACGCAGCCGTGGCTGAACGCCCGGACATCATTGCCGAAAAGGCTCCGGTTCGGCGTGTCGTGCAGGTAGACCGCGTGCTGGTTCGGGAAGATGAACTTGATGAACCCAAGCGCGTTGCGCTCGCCCGGCGGCTGGCGGATCGAAATCGAATTGCCCGAGCGGACCACCTGAAAGCCGCGGCGCGCGGCATAATCCGGGTCGCTCGCCATCTTCGGCAGGAATTCCTTCTTGAGGATCGATGCCGGCACGCCCCAGGAGGGGTTGACGATGAGATGTTCCATCTCGTCCGAGAAAACCGGCGTCTGCGTTGCCGGCTTGCCGACGATCACACGGGCCTGATGCGCCACCGCACCATCGGCCATCACCTTGAGCTGGAAATCCGGCACATTGACGAACACATGCAGCTTGCCGAGATCGGATGGCAGCCAGCGCCAGCGCTCCATGTTCGCGAGCATCGCGTTGAGGAGGGCATGCCGGTCCGGCTTGCGATCTGCCAGGGTGAGCGGCGCGTTCGGATTTTCGAGCGCGGCACGTGTTTTCGGCGTGATGCGGGCATTCGGCGTCAGATCATTCGCGCGCTGGAATGCTTTGACAGCATTCTGAAGCTCGGAATCATAGAGATTATTGGCCGTGGCACTAAGGCCAAGCCGCAGGCGCAGCATGGAAACGCGGGGATCCGCCTTCTCCGGCTGGAGCGGCGCACCTTCCATCCAGTTGGCGGGCAGCGTCCCGGTGGGGTGCGGCGCGCCCTCGGCGCCCGCCACCGACCCGGTGAGAACCGGCGCGGACAACTCCTCGCGCAGTTTGGCGAGCGATTTGCGCAAGGCCTTGTAGCCTGCATGCTGTGGCTGATAGGCGAGAAGCACCCCTTCGACGCCGCGAGCATCCGCCGCCCTGAGGCGGTCGAGCACTTCGCCTGGCGCGGGAATAGCGAGCGTCGGGGTCATCAGTGCCGAAAGCCGCGAAGGCTCCAGTCGCCCGCCCCGCGCATCACGCGCATAAAGGAACGCCGCGAGGCTGGCCTGAACATCAACCTCGGCGCGCTTCTCGGCAGGAACCGCCCCCTTGCGGGTCTGCGGCAGCGCGGAGACGAGCCGGACCGGGTCGAGCCCGTCCTGATCGGCTGCGCCCAACACGGCGGCGAGCGCCTCGACCTTCGGCGACAGCAGGACATCCGCGCCCTTTTCCGCAAGCCAGAAGGGCCGGAATTCGGCGGCGGCATAGGCCGCGACAAACCCGTCGATTTCAGTCGGCTTCAGGCGATATCTGGTGCGCGAGGGCTCCAGCATGGCCCGCAGACGCGTCTCGTCCATATCGAGGCGAAGTGCGGATTCCGCAGGCTTGACACCGGAGACAACGGTCTCGGTAACAGCGGCCGGCTCGACGGCTTTCGGCACCTCAACGGAAACGACAACAGCCGGCGGCTCCGGCAGGTCGAGCGCCCCGGCATCCGCCGCAGGCTGGGCCAGTTCAACAGGCTTATCGGTGATCGGGGAGGGATCGATGGCCGCAACGGCGGGCTTGCCCGGCGCGATATCGTCGAATTTGGCATCGGCGACCGGCAATTCCGGCAGCACCAGCCTCTCGACAGCCGCAACTGGATTCTCGACAGGCTTCGTGGGCGGGGCCGCATCGCGGGCGACGCTTTGCAGATCACGGGCGGTGGCCTCGGCAACATCCGGCGGAACGGGCAAGGCCACCTCCGCCTGCGACGGCTCGGCCGTCTGCGCGAAAGCGCCGGAGGATATCATCAGTGCCGCAGACAGCAACGAGGCCGTGAGCAGGCAACCCGCATGAAAGACCGGCCGGAGCGATTTCTTTCTGAAACCGGACACCTGAATACCCTCGTTACCGATCAAAGCCATGATCCCTCGTCACCTCGCTAGGTCCAACGAAAACGAAACACCGTCAAGTGTGGCAACGCACAATGCAGTTATTCAGATTATGCCTGTTGCGGAAATATCCTTAAGCAACTCGTGATTCATCGAATGTTTCAGCATCCGCTTCGTCTGCTTCGATGCCAAGCTCCTTGAGCTTGCGATAGAGCGTTGAACGGCCAATCCCCAGCTTGCGCGCAACTTTCGACATCTGCCCGCGATAATGGTCGAGCGCGAAGCGGATGGTATCGCCCTCGACCTGTTCAAGCGGGCGGACATCGCCGGTCTGGTCGAGCAGGGTCAGCGCGGAGGGGTCCTTGATTTCGACGCGGACAATCTCGCGTTCGGGGCGCATCTGCGGCATGGGGGTCGACGTGAGCGCGGGAATACGGACGTCGAAGCCATCGACCGCCTGCGCGACCTGCGGAAAATCGGCAATGGTCAACTCGTCGCCCTCGCAGAGGATGACGGCGCGGAACATCGCGTTTTCGAGCTGACGGACGTTGCCCGGCCAGTCAAAACGGGAAATGAGCGCCATCGCCTCGGCGGAAATGCCGCGGATAGAGCGGCCCTCTTCGGCCGCAATCCGGGCGAGGAAACGCCGCGCCAGCGCCGGAATATCCTCGCGGCGGTTCCTGAGCGGGGGGATCGTGATCGGGAAGACGTTGAGGCGGTAATAAAGGTCTTCGCGGAAGCGCCCCTGCCGGACAGCTTCAATGAGATCGCGGTTCGTCGCCGAGACCAGGCGGATATCGACCTTCACGGTTTTGCGCCCGCCGACGGGATCGACTTCGCCTTCCTGGATGGCGCGCAGCAGTTTGACTTGCGCATCGAGCGGCAATTCCGAGACTTCATCGAGGAAGAGCGTGCCGCCGTTGGCTTCAACGAACTTGCCGGCGTGTTTTTCGGTCGCGCCGGTAAAGGCCCCCTTCTCGTGGCCAAAGAGGATCGATTCGACGAGGTTGGCGGGAATGGCGCCGCAGTTGACGGTGACGAAGGGCTTGCCGCGTCGATCACTCGCGCCCTGAAGTGCCCGGGCAAAGACTTCCTTGCCGACGCCGGATTCACCTTCCAGCAATACAGGAATGCCGGATTTCGCGGCGCGCTCGCCGAGCCGGATCGCGCGGGCCATATCCGGGGCGTTCGAGGTCAGATCGTTGAAATTCAACGCGCCGGTGGAGCGCTTGGCGAGGCGTCGCACTTCGCCTTCAAGCGCATCGACCCTGAGCGCGTTCTTGATCGAAACGGAAAGTCGTTCGGCGCCGACCGGCTTGACGACGAAATCCACGGCTCCCGCACGCATCGCGCTGATGACCGTCTCGATCGAGCCATGCGCAGTTTGCACGACAACCGGAGGGCGATCTTCCATGGCATGCAGACGCTCAAGCACTGCCATGCCATCGAGATCGGGCATGACGAGATCGAGCACCATAGCGTCTACGGAAGGCTTGGTCTTGTCGGCCAGACGATCGAGCGCCTCGGCCCCGCCCTCGACAGCCTCGGGCTCATAGCCGAAGCGGCGCACCATTTCGGTCAGCAGACGGCGCTGGACGGGATCGTCATCAACAACAAGAACGGTGGCGCTCATCAGGCTGCTTTTCAACTGTTAGCCGAACAGCGATTCGCGGCCCGGTTGTTTCGTTTCGAGACCAGTGTCGCGGATTGACGTAAACAGGTTGTAAATCCTGATAAGAAGTTTTCGATCTATGATTGATTGAAGCCGCCCGATACGCCAATGAGCAGGGATCGACCGGAATTCGATGTCAGGCTCCCGGTACTGCCGAACCGAATTCCGGGCTCAGGAGAGAGAACTGGCCATGACCCCCGACTTCTTCCCGCAGAAGACCCCCTTTCCGCAGAAGGTCCTGTCGCCGCAGAAGCCCGGTGCAGCCGACGCAAAGCCCGCGAGCGCCGAGCTGGGTCCCTTGCCGGAATGGAAGCTTGAGCACCTCTATCCCGGCATGGATTCCCACGAATTTGCGGATGATGTCGCGGCGATGGAGCGGGAGGCGTCGGCCTTCGCCACAACCTGCAAGGGCAAACTCGCGGCGCTGGCCGGCGGACCGGATGGCGCAAAGGTGCTGTTCGATATCATCCGCCAGTATGAGGCGATCGAGGACCGTATGGGCCGGATCATCTCCTACGCCGGGCTGATCTACTCCACCGATACGACCAACCCCGCGCATGGCAAGTTCTACGGCGACACGCAGGAAAAGGTGACGAACGCTTCCTCCGAGCTGTTGTTCTTCACGCTGGAGTTGAACCTTCTCGACGACGCCTTGATGGACCGCCTCATGCAGGCCGAGCCGCTGGCGCATTACAAGCCGTGGCTTGTCGATCTCCGTCTCGACAAACCCTTCCAGCTCGAAGACCGGCTCGAACAGCTCTTCCACGAGAAATCCACGACCGGTCGCTCGGCCTGGAACCGCTTGTTCGATGAAACCATGGCCAGCCTGAAATTCGACGTCGACGGCGAGATCCTCTCGCTCGAACCCACCCTCACCCGCTTCCAGGATGCGGATGAGGGCAAGCGCAAATCCGCCGCGATGGCCATCGCCAAGACTTTGGGCGAAAATGGCCGCCTGTTCACGCTCATCACCAACACGCTGGCGAAAGACAAGGAAATCTCCGACCGCTGGCGCGGGTTCGAGGATGTTGCCGACAGCCGCCACCTCGCCAACCGCGTCGAACGCGATGTCGTCAATGCGATGGTCGATGCCGTCGAGGCCGCACATCCGCGCCTTTCGCATCGCTATTATGCGCTGAAGGCGAAGTGGTTCGGCAAGGACAAGCTCGAATTCTGGGACCGCAACGCGCCGCTGCCGAAGGTTCCGCAGCGGACGATCCCCTGGACCGAGGCGCGCGATTGCGTGCTCGATGCCTACAAGGGCTTCGCGCCGGAAATGGCCGCGATCGCCAAGCGCTTCTTCGATGAAGGCTGGATCGATGCGCCGACGCGCCCCGGCAAGGCGCCGGGTGCCTTCGCGCACCCGACCGTGCCCTCGGCGCATCCTTACGTGCTCGTGAATTACCTCGGCAAGCCGCGCGATGTGATGACGCTCGCGCATGAGCTTGGCCACGGCGTGCATCAGGTGCTCGCCGGGCCGAACGGCGCGCTGATGGCGCCGACGCCGCTCACCTTGGCGGAAACGGCCTCCGTCTTCGGGGAAATGCTGACCTTCCGCAAGCTGCTCGCCGAAACAAAAGATCAGGCCGCCCGCAAGGCGCTCCTCGCCGGCAAGGTCGAGGACATGATCAACACCGTCGTGCGGCAGATCGCGTTCTATTCCTTCGAGCGCCGCGTGCATACCGAGCGCCGCAATGGCGAGCTCACGACCGAAAAGCTCAACGAGATCTGGCTGGAGGTGCAGGCGAAGAGCCTCGGCCCGTCGATCAACCTCTCGGCAGGCTACGAGACCTTCTGGGCCTATATCCCGCATTTCATCCACTCGCCGTTCTATGTGTATGCCTATTCCTTTGGCGATTGCCTCGTGAATTCGCTCTATGGCGTCTACCAGAGTGCGGACCCGAAATTCGTCGAGAACTATTTCGCGCTGCTCGCGGCCGGCGGCACCAAGCACCACTCGGAGCTGCTGAAGCCTTTCGGGCTCGATGCACGCGATCCCGCCTTCTGGCAGATCGGCCTCAAGGTGATCGATGGCATGATTACCGAACTTGAGAGCATGGAGGGCTGATTGCGCGTCGAGGGCTGACTTTCCAGCGGCTGCCCCCATATTCAGGACATGTCTGATTCCGAGAAGAACCGTTTTTCCGCCCGCGCGAGCCGCTATGCCCGTGTCGGGGCCAATATGGGCGGCGTGGCCGCCCGCATGGCGGGCAGCCTCATTGCCGGTCGCACCAGCGATGGCGACCGCGCCAACGCTGCGGCGCTGACCCGCGCTCTCGGCGGCCTCAAGGGCCCCCTCATGAAGGTCGCGCAACTGCTCGCGACCATCCCCGAAGCCATTCCGGCCGAATACGCCGAAGAACTTCGCCAACTGCAATCCGAAGCGCCGCCGATGCCGTATGTGTTCGTGCGTCGACGCATGGCTGTCGAACTCGGGCCGGACTGGCTGGCGAAATTTGGCAGCTTCGAGAAGGAACCCGCCGCCGCCGCGTCGCTCGGTCAGGTGCATCGCGCGACCACTCTGGAAGGCCGGAAACTCGCCTGCAAGCTGCAATACCCGGATATGGAATCGGCCGTCGAGGCCGATCTTAGCCAGCTGAACCTCCTGTTCTCGCTGCATCGGCAGATGAATGGCGTGATCGACACGTCCGAGATCAAGCAGGAAATCGGTGCCCGCATCCGCGAGGAACTCGATTATCTCAGGGAAGCCCGTCACGCCGCACTCTACAAGGAAATGCTGGCCAACGAGCCACTGATCCGCGTGCCCGAAACCCTGCCGGCGCTCTCGACAAAACGCCTCCTGACAATGGAATGGCTCGACGGCGAGAAAATCCTGGGCTTCAAGGACGCCGATCAGGACATCCGCAACCGGCTGGCGACCGCGATGTTCCGGGCATGGTGGCACCCCTTCAGCCATTACGGCGTCATCCACGGCGATCCCCATCTCGGCAACTACACGGTGTTCCGCGACGGGAATGGTGAGCCCGGAGGCATCAACCTTCTTGACTACGGTTGCATCCGCATTTTCCCGCCGACCTTCGTCGCCGGCGTCGTCGATCTCTATCGCGGCATTCTCGAAGGCGACGAAGCGCGTACCGTGCAGGCCTACGAGACCTGGGGCTTCAAGAACCTGACCAAGGATCTCGTCGAGATCCTCAACATCTGGGCACGGTTCATCTACGGTCCGCTGCTGGATGACCGCGTGCGCACCATCGCGGATGGCGTCTCGCCCGGCCAATACGGCCGCAAGGAAGCCGCCCGCGTGCATCAGGCGCTGAAAGAAAAGGGGCCGGTGACCATTCCACGCGAATTCGTGTTCATGGACAGGGCGGCGATCGGGCTCGGTGGTGTGTTCCTGCATCTCGATGCCAGAATGAATTTCTTCCGGCTTTTCAACGATGAAATCGCCGGTTTCAGCACTGCGGCAGTAGCGGAGCGGCAGGGCGCAGCGCTCGCGCGTGCCGGCTTGACGATCTGACCAGTTCATGCGGGCTTCGCGCCCGCTAGAGACATCCTTCCCGGCGTGCATGGCGCAAGCATTCACGCTTTGAAGCAATTGCGTGACGCAGCAGTTTCCGCTAGATGCGAAAGCAACGCCAACGACACGGAATTGAGGGGAAGCCCATGGCCGCCGACAATCATCACCACGATGTTCCCGCGATGGATTACGCCGAGCACGATAAGACGTTCGACCTTTTCGCCGGGCTGATCAAATGGGGCACCGTTGGCTCGATTGGCATCACGCTGCTGGCGGGCGCGGCAACCAATACGATTTCGTGGCTTTTTGCCATCGTTGTCGCGGTTCTGATGACGGCGATTGTCGCCAAATTCTTCTGATTCCAGAGCCTTGCGGCTTCCCGGTTTTCCGGGCAGTTGCGTTCCTGTGTGGCGGATGCTGCCGAACCACTCTCGCTCGGCACCCGCCTGAGATTTGGCCATGAATAACGGGGGCCGGCATGCGTATTGCTGTTCTTGATGAGACCAAAAATGGCGAGCCGCGCGTTGCGGCAACCCCGGAAACGATTCTCAAGCTCAAGCCCCTTGGCGCGGTTTTCGTGATCGAGAAGGGCGCGGGTACTGCGTCGAGCATTTCGGATGCCGCCTTCGAGGCCGCCGGTGCCACCATCGCCAAGAATGCCGCCGATGCGCTGAAGGACGCCGATGTCGTCCTCGCCGTGCGCCGCCCGAAGGGTGAGCTTGCGGCCAAAATGAAGAAGGGCGCGATCGTTCTTGCGATCATGGATCCCTACGGTAACGCCGAGGCGCTCCAGCCTTTCGCGGACAAGGGTGTTGCAACCTTCGCGATGGAACTGATGCCGCGCATCACCCGCGCGCAGGTGATGGACGTGCTTTCATCGCAGGCGAACCTCGCCGGCTATCGCGCCGTGATCGACGCGGCGGAAGTCTATGGCCGGGCCTTCCCGATGATGATGACCGCCGCCGGCACTGTGCCTGCCGCCCGCGTTTTCGTGATGGGCGCCGGCGTCGCCGGTTTGCAGGCCATTGCGACCGCGCGTCGCCTCGGCGCGATCGTGACCGCAACGGACGTTCGTCCCGCTGCAAAAGAGCAGGTCGCCTCGCTCGGTGCGAAGTTCGTCGCCATCGAGGACGAGGAATTCAAGCAGGCCGAAACCGCCACGGGCTATGCCAAGCCGATGTCCGCCGAATATCAGGCAAAGCAGGCGGCGCTCGTCGCCGAACACATCGCCAAGCAGGATATCGTCATCACCACAGCGCTGATCCCCGGCCGTCCAGCGCCAAAGCTCGTCTCGAAGGCGATGGTGGAATCGATGCGTATGGGCTCGATTGTCGTCGATCTCGCGGTTGAACGCGGCGGCAACTGCGAATTGTCGGTGGCGGATGTCATCACTGACCACAAGGGCGTGAAACTCATCGCCTGGTCGAACACGCCGGGCCGGCTCGCGCCAACGGCCTCCGCGCTCTACGCGAAAAATCTCTATGCCTTCCTCGAAACGATGATCGACAAGAAGGCCGGCACGCTGGCGGTCAACTGGGACGACGAACTCGTCAAAGCCACCTGCCTCACGAAGGACGGGGCGCTGGTTCACCCGATCTTCGCCCCGAAAGCCTAAATCCGAACTCGATTTCGACCCCGCGCTTCGCCGGAGGAGACGACCATGGCAGATACCCCGCAACAGATCATCGAACAGGCCAAAGCCGCGCAAGCCGCCGCTGAAGCCGCATTCGCGAAAGCGCAGGCCGCGTTGCAGGCAGCCGAAAAGCTGGCTGAAGTTGGTGGCGCAGCCGCCGCTGCCGCCACCGGCGGCATGGTCGACCCCACGGTTTTCCGCTTTGCCATCTTCATCATGGCGATTTTCGTCGGCTACTACGTGGTCTGGTCGGTGACGCCGGCGCTGCACACGCCGCTGATGTCGGTCACCAACGCGATTTCCTCGGTCATCGTCGTCGGTGCTCTGCTATCGGTCGGTGTCTCGCTGACATCGGAGGGCACAACCGCCGCGCGCGGCTTTGGCTTCCTCGGGCTGGTGCTGGCGAGCGTGAATATCTTCGGCGGCTTCCTCGTCACATCCCGCATGCTCGCCATGTACAAGAAGAAGGGCTGAGCCGATGAGCGCCAATATCGCCAACCTCCTCTATCTCGTCTCCGGCGTCCTCTTCATCCTCGCGCTACGCGGGCTCTCGCACCCCTCGACATCTAGGCAGGGCAATATCTTCGGCATGTCCGGCATGGCGATCGCCATGGTGACGACGCTGCTGCTCTCGCCGCCATCCGGGTTTGGTGGTTGGGGTCTTGCGATCCTCGGCCTCGCGATCGGCGGCGGGTTCGGCGCCTACATGGCGAAAAAGGTCGAGATGACCAAGATGCCGCAACTGGTGGCGTTCTTCCACGCGCTTGTCGGCCTGTCCGCCGTGTTCGTGGCCGCCGCCGCGCTCTATGCGCCGCAGGCCTTCGGCATCGGCATCATCGGCAAGATCAAGGGCGCCAGCCTGTTTGAAATGGCGCTCGGCGTCGCCATCGGTGCGGTGACGTTTACCGGCTCGGTCATCGCCTTCCTGAAGCTCGACGGGCGGATGAGCGGCAAGCCGATCATGCTGCCGCAGCGCCACGCGATCAACATCGCGCTCGCCGTGTTGCTGGTGGTGCTGATCGGCCTCTTCATCGGCACCGAAAGCCAGGTCGTGTTCTGGATGATCGTGGCGGTTTCCCTCGCGCTCGGCGTGCTGCTGATCGTCCCGATCGGCGGCGCGGACATGCCCGTGGTCGTCTCGATGCTCAACTCCTATTCGGGCTGGGCGGCAGCGGGCATCGGTTTCACGCTCGGCAACCTCGCGCTGATCATTACCGGTGCACTGGTGGGTTCCTCCGGCGCGATCCTCAGCTACATCATGTGCAAGGGCATGAACCGCAGCTTCATTTCCGTCATTCTCGGCGGTTTTGGCGGCGAGACGACCGGAGCGGCGGCAGGCGAAAAGGAATCGCGCCCCGTGAAGCAGGGCTCGGCGGATGACGCCGCCTTCATCATGAAGAATGCCTCCAAGGTCATCATCGTGCCCGGTTACGGCATGGCGCAGGCGCAGGCCCAGCACGCGCTCCGCGAGATGGCCGACACGCTGAAAAAGGAAGGCGTCGAGGTCAAATACGCGATCCATCCGGTCGCGGGTCGCATGCCCGGCCATATGAATGTGCTGCTGGCCGAGGCCAACGTGCCCTACGACGAGGTGTTCGAGCTTGAGGACATCAACTCGGAATTCGCGCAGGCGGATGTCGCCTTCGTGATCGGTGCGAACGACGTCACCAATCCCTCCGCGAAAACCGATCCGGCCTCGCCGATCTTCGGCATGCCGATCCTTGATGTCGAGAAAGCCAAGACCGTGCTCTTCATCAAGCGCGGCATGGGTTCGGGCTATGCCGGCGTCGAGAACGAACTCTTCTTCATGGACAACACCATGATGCTGTTCGGCGACGCCAAGAAGATGACCGAGGAAATCGTCAAGGGTCTCGCGCACTGAGCTGGCGCGATGAGGCTTGCATTCGCACGCATCCCGCTCGCACTGGCTGCCGCGGTCTATCTTGCGGCAGCGGGCTACATGGCGACCTTCCAGCGCAGCTTTCTCTACAAGCCCGCGCCAGCCTGGATCTCGCCGGAGAGCCAGAACATCCCGCGTGCCCTGCCCTACCGGCTCAAGCTCGTTGACGGCACGGTTCTCGCGGGCTGGCGCGTGCCCGCGACAAGGCCCGATGCCGTGACCTACCTCTATTTTCACGGCAATGCGAACGGACTTGACCGCCGCACCAGCCGCTTCC
Organism: Beijerinckiaceae bacterium; assembly: GCA_009773635.1. Classification (GTDB taxonomy): domain Bacteria; phylum Pseudomonadota; class Alphaproteobacteria; order Rhizobiales; family Beijerinckiaceae; genus Rhabdaerophilum. The sequence goes on from WSYC01000012.1 coordinate 124,211, forward strand.
GGCTGATGACCGCCGATGGTTCGGGCCTCGTCGCGCTGTCGTATCGCGGGTACGGCAGCAGCGAGGGCGCGCCGACCGAGGCGCTGCTCCACGCCGATGCCGAGGCGATCTATGCGGAGATCGCGAAAACAATACCGCCCGAGCGGATCGTGATTTTCGGTGAATCGCTGGGCACGGGTGTCGCGCTCAATCTCGCGCGCAAGGTGAAGGCGAAGGCCGTCATTCTCGACAGCCCCTATCTCTCCGTGCTGGCGCGCGGGCAGGCGGATTATCCTTGGCTACCGGTCTCGCTGCTGCTGATCGACCAGTTCCGCTCCGATCTCTGGATCGGCGAGGCCAAAGCGCCGGTTCTCATCCTGCATGGCACCGCGGACCGGATCATCCCGCCCGATGATTCGGCAAAGCTGGCCGCGCTCGGCAGGCCGGGCGCTGTCACGCGCAAGCTCTACCCGGATCAGCCGCATGTCGTGCCCTACGACAAGGGCCCGGACCGCGATGTTCCGGCGTTTCTCGAAACTTTGGCGGTCCGCTGATGGCCGGTCCCGACGTAACCCTGCGCGACTACTCCCGCGAGACGGACTTCGAGGCCGTTGTCGCGCTCCATCAGGAGCTGAACCGCGTCGAAGCCGACCTTGGTGCGATGCGCGACGCCCGCCATGAGGCGGCCATCGCCTGTCTGCACGAGGATACCCGCGCCATCCGCAGTGCGCGCGGCGAGCAGCTCGTGGCCATCGTCAATGACGAAATCGTCGGCTATGTCGCGCTTGAACTCTCCGAATTCGGCGCTTTCGTGCCGCCACCGATGCAGGCGCATGTCCACATCAAGAACCTCGTAGTCGCCCCCACGCATCGGCGGTTGGGGATCGGCGCGCTGTTCCTGCAGCGGGCGGAAGAGCTGGCAAGACTGCATGATCGCCGTCTGGTGACGCTCAGCTTCGTCGCGGGGAATGCGATCGCGGAAGCCGCCTATACGCGCGCAGGCTTCCGCCCGGTCGCGATCGAGATGGCCAAAATCATCGAGTGATCGATCGGGTCGGGTGCGGAACAGTCCGCCTCAGAACAACCCGCCGCCGCGCGAGCCTGAAAGCCCCTGCTTCGCGATGCGATTGCCATTGTCGATCGCGAGTGCGCGCTGGAAGCTTTCCTGCGCCTCGGTCTTCTTGCCAGCCCGGTCCATGGCGATGCCGCGCAGGGCCCAGCTGTCGGCGCTGCGATTGTCGACATTGAGCGCCGCGTTGAAATCCTCGATCGCCGCATCGAACTTGCCGATGGCGATCAGGCTTTGCCCGCGCGCCTGATACGGTGGCGCGACGTAAGGATTGCGGTCGATCGCGGCATCAAAATCGCCAATCGCGAGGGGATGCTGGCCCTGCGCCTGATAGACGAGTCCGCGCCCGTGGTAGGCTTCAGCTCCCGATGGATTGAGCTGCACGACACGGCCGAGATCGGCGATCGCTTCCGCGAGGTTACCCTGCGCACGGTAGAGATTGCCGCGCCCGAGATAGGCCGGGTGATAATTGGGTTCTGCTGTCAGCGCGCGGTTGAAATCCGACAGTGCCGCATCGTTGCGACCAATCTGCCGGAAGGCGAGTGCCCGGTTGGTATAGGCGGCGGCATAGTTCGCATTGAGCTGGATCGCGCGGTTGAAATCGGCGATCGCCTCCTGGAACTTGCCGGACTTCGCCAGCGCGACGCCGCGCGTATTATAAGCCTGTGGATCGTTCGGATTGGCACTGATCACGCCGGAGAGCGAGCCGATGTTGGTCTGCGATGCCTGAAGGGCTGCGGCATCATCGACCTCGGCGATCCCCGTGGGGTTCAGCCCGCCAACGGTTTCGCATGCAGCAAGGCCGGTCGCGAGCGTTGCCACAACGACAAGGGCCCGGATTGATGTCGACGCGTCCCGCCGTCCGGCCGACGCCACAAATCCATCACGGATCATCAAAACAGCCCTTCTTCTCGCCAACGCCCTGGGAACACGCTCGATTGCACGCATTCCTGCCACGGCTACCGCACGATTGCAGCGAAAACTTGCTGCAGCATTACCGCGACCACATTCTGAATACAAAAAAGCGCCCGAAAAGACGAGCGCTTTCGCATGCCTGCCTGCTTCCGACCCGAGGCCGGCACAAACCGACCCTTACTTGCCGACCCTTACTTGCCGACCCTTACTTGACCTTCTTGACCGGCATCGGCAGCAGGCCTTCGCGCTGAAGCTTCTTGCGATGCAGCTTGCGGGCGCGACGCACGGCTTCCGCATCCTCGCGGGCGCGCTTCTCGGACGGCTTCTCGTAGTGGCCGCGCAGCTTCATCTCGCGGAAAATACCTTCGCGCTGCATCTTCTTCTTCAGCGCACGCAAGGCTTGATCGACATTGTTATCGCGGACGAGGACCTGCAACGTTGGCTCCGATGGATCTTATGACAGGAAAACTGGCTGCCCCACGCGAGGCACCCCCGAAGTGCGCGCGTATATCAAATCCGAAATTGCTTGTCTATCTGCTGAAACGTCGAATTTGGCGCTTTTCCGGCTGAAAACCGCACATCATCGCCCGCGGGCCACACTACAGAAGCCGGTTGACATGGCCCATCTTGCGGCCATCCCGCATTTCGGTCTTGCCGTAAAGATGCAGATGCGCGCGCCCGTCAGCGAGAATCTCATGCCAGCGTGCCGCGTCCGATCCGATCAGGTTGATCATCTCGACCGACCCCAGGCGCGTGGTATCGCCCAGCGGCCAGCCGGCAACGGCCCGGATATGCTGCTCGAACTGGCAGGTGAAGGCGCCGTCCATCGTCCAGTGGCCGGAATTGTGCACACGCGGCGCGATTTCGTTGACGATGACTTGCCCGGCTTCGTCGACCAGGAAGAATTCGACCGCAAACGTCCCGACATAGTCGAGCGCCTCGGCAATCTTCCGCGCGGTTGCAATGGCCTCGCGCGCGGCCGTCCCCGAAATCGTCGCCGGCACCACCGAGCGATGCAGGATGTGGTTACGATGTTCGTTCTCGGTGACATCGAAGGCCGCAAAGGCGCCCTCCACACCGCGCGTCGCGACAACCGAAACCTCGCGATCAAACCGCACAAAGCTTTCAAGAATGCCCTGCTGCCCGCGCAGGATCGCAAATGCGGCGGCGATTTCGGCGGCAGTCAGGATTTTTGCCTGCCCCTTGCCATCATAGCCGAAGCGGTTGGTTTTCAAGACCGCCGGCAGGCCGATCCGGTCAATGGCGGCTTTCAGATCATCGAGCGAATTGACCTCGGCGAAATCGGCTGTCCGCGCCCCGAGCGCGCGTGCAAGGCGTTTTTCGGCGAGGCGATCCTGCGTCACCTCCAGCGCCTTTGACCCCGGACGCACAGGTCTCAGGCCCTCCAGAAACCGCACGGTTTCCACCGGCACGTTCTCGAATTCGTAGGTGATGGCGGAAACGGAGGCGGAAAAAGCCGCCAGCGCGGCTTCATCGCGGTAGTCGCCGAGGGTCGCGCGGGTGGAAACCGAAAACGCCGGGCTATCCGCCTCCGGCGCGAAAATATGGCAGGAAAGCCCCAGTCGCGCCGCCGCCAGCGCCAGCATACGGGCCAATTGGCCGCCGCCGAGAATACCGATGGTCTCGCCGGGAGAAAGCCTGTCGTTCATCAGGCGCCGTCGACCGGGATATCCGCCACGGAAGCGGTCTGTTTCGCGCGCCAGGCCTCAAGACGGTCCATCAGCCCGACGTCGTTCAGCGCCAGGATCGAGGCTGCGAGCAGCCCGGCGTTGATGGCGCCGGCCTTGCCGATCGCCAACGTGCCGACGGGAATCCCGCCCGGCATCTGCACGATCGAGAGCAGCGAATCCTGCCCCGAAAGCGCTTTGGATTCAACGGGAACGCCGAGAACCGGCAGGCTTGTCATCGAGGCTGTCATGCCCGGCAGATGCGCCGCACCACCAGCACCGGCAATGATCACCTTGAAGCCCGCAGCACGTGCACTCTTGGCGAACGTATAGAGCCGCTCCGGCGTGCGGTGCGCGGAAATGATCCGGTCCGCATGGGCAACACCGAGCGCATCGAGCACCTCGGCGGCGTGTCGCATCGTCGGCCAATCGGATTGGCTGCCCATGATGATCGCAACGGAAGGCTTCACCCCGACCTCCAGTTCACCGCATTCCCCGAAAAACAGCCATTGCCCGCCGGGGTCTTGATGAAGGGTCAGCGCATTAGGCGAAGCCAGCGAGATTGGCAAGCAGAATGATGGTTCATCTCAGGCGATGATATCCGGTGTCAGCCGATCAGAGACCGCTGCAACGCGATCACGCAGGAAGAGTTTGCGCTTCTTGAGCCGCTGGATTTGCAGCTGGTCGAAGGAGCCGAGCTGTTCGAGCGCTGCGATCGCGGCATCGAGATCGCGATGCTCGATATTGAGCCGGTGCAACTCCGCTTCCAGCGCCTGACGCTCTTCGTCCGACACCTGAACCCGCATCTTTTTCCTCGCTACCCGATCAATATTCAGATGGTGCGAATTCTAGCAGATTTCGCGGCCCGAGCACCCACGCAACGCAGCATGAAACGCGTTAACCCTTCGCTAACGGCGTTGTCCACAGCCGAATACGGAAGATGCGCCGCCTCACTTTTGGACTTGTGCCCCCCATGGTTTGTGACACACTCAAGATCCTGACACTGGGAACGGAGGTTTCTGCGATGTCGATGACGGCGCATATTGCCGAACTGGAGCGCAAACATCAGGCGCTCGATAAACGTATCGCCGACGAATTGGCGCACCCCAACAAAGATACCGTGCGAATCGCTGCCCTGAAGCGACAGAAGCTCGTCCTGAAGGATGAAATCCTGCGCCTGCGGGAAGCCCCGGGTACAGGCAAGCCTTCCTTGCACTGAGGCTCGACAGCGGAGAACGACGGCTCTTGCCTTCAGAGGGCCTGTCGGGCGCCAAAATGCCTCGGATACAAAAACGCCGCCTTCAGAACGAAGACGGCGCATTGTGTGGTTTCGCCCTGGATTGTAAGCGGGCTCTGACTGCGTCAGGTCAAGGCGCGTTCGACCTGCGCAACGATTGCGATCGGGCCGAAGAAGAAGGCCTGACGAACCGGCTTGCCGAGATGATCGGCCTCGGCGCCCGCCTGCATGACCGGCTTGCCCAGATGATCCGACTCGGCGCCAGCCTGCATGACCGGCTTGCCCAGATGATCCGACTCGGCGCCAGCCGAACGAACCGGCTTGCCCAGATGGTCGGCCTCGGCGCCCGCCTGCATGACCGGCTTGCCGAAATGATCCGACTCGGCGCCCGACTGCATAACCGGCTTGCCGGCATGTGTGGTATCGGGGGCAGCGGCAATGGTGGTGACGGCGAGCGCCGCAGCAAAGGCGGTGCCCAGCAAAATCTTGTTCATGGTCTTCTCCTGTGATTGCTTGACGGGAAGGCCGTTTCCCGTTGCCGGAGCAACGCGCCATCCGTCATTCGATGGATGGAATCTAGGGAGAGGTGGCGTCACATGCCAATCAACAGGGGGTGTCAACTCGCTCACGAAAGCATCGGCAAACGTGAGCCATCATCACGCGTCGGTGAAGAAGACCGCGCATCCAATTGCCACAATCGGGGGTAACGCGCGCCCTGCCTGCCGCTGGCCTCATTCGAGGCGTTTTGCCAGATCGCGCAGGACGTATTTCTGGACCTTGCCGGTCGAGGTCTTCGGGAGATCGCAGAATACCACCGTGCGCGGCACCTTGAACGCAGCAAGATGCTGGCGGGCATAGGTGACGATCTCGGCCTGCGAAACCGTGGTACCCGGCTTCAACTCGATGAAGGCGCAGGGGTGCTCGCCCCATTTTTCATCAGGCCGCGCGACCACCGCCACCAGCATCACCGCCGGATGCTTGAAGAGCACATCCTCCACCTCGATCGAGGAGATGTTTTCACCGCCGGAGATGATGACGTCCTTCGAGCGGTCCTTGAGCTGGATATAACCATCGGGGTGCATCACCGCGAGATCGCCCGAATGGAACCAGCCACCGGCAAAAGCCTCCTCGCTCGCTTTCGGGTTCTTGAGATAGCCTTTCATCACGATGTTGCCCCGGAACATCACTTCGCCCATCGTCTGCCCGTCCCAGGGCACGGGGTGCATGGTTTCGGGGTCGAGCACATCGAGGTCTTCGAGGCCTGGGTAATTCACGCCCTGTCGCGCCATGCGCGGCCCGCGCTCCGCCTCCGGCAGGCTGTCCCAATCGTCCTTCCAGTCGTTGACGACGGCCGGACCATACGTTTCGGTGAGGCCATAGACGTGAACGACATCGAAGCCGGCACCCTTCATCGCCGCGAGCACGGATTCGGGCGGCGGCGCAGCCGCTGTGATGAACTTCACACGGTGGGTGAAGGCGGACTTGTCCGCCTCCTGCGCGTTCAGCAGCGTCGACATGACAATCGGCGCGCCACACAGATGCGTGACGCCATGCGTCGTTATCGCGTCGAAGATCGCCTTCGCCCGCACGTGGCGGAGGCAGACATGCGTGCCCCCCACGGCGGAGAGCGTCCAGGGGAAGCACCAGCCGTTGCAATGGAACATCGGCAGCGTCCAGAGGTAGATCGGGTGCTTGCCGATGTCGGTCGCGAGGCTGTTGGCGAAACACATCAGATAGGCCGAGCGGTGCGAATAGACGACGCCCTTCGGATTGCCTGTGGTGCCGGAGGTATAGTTGAGCGCGATAGCATCCCATTCATCATCGGGTCGTGTAAAACGGGCATCAAGATCGCCCGTGGCCCGGAACGTGTCGGCTTCTTCCAGGAACAGGGCGACAGGCGCGGCGGGACTTCCTGCCTCTTTCCATTCGCCATCCCGGAATTCGATGACGCGTGGCGGATTGGCCATGCCGTCAAGCGCCACCTTGAGCAGCCCGGAGAACTCGGTATCGACAAACACGAGTTTGGCTTCGCCGTGTTCGAGAATGAATCGCACCATGGGCGCGTCGAGCCGGGTGTTGATGGTGTTGAGAACTCCGGCTGTCATCGGCACGGCGTAGTGAAGCTCGAGCATCAGCGGGATATTGGGGAGCAGCGCCGCCACCGTATCGCCCTTGCCGATTCCTGCCTTGCGAAGCGCGGAGGCCATCCGGCGGCTGCGGGCATAGAGTTCGCCGTAGAGGATGCGCTCATCGCCATGGATGACGGCCAACCGCTCCGGGAAGGCCTTGGCTGCGCGTTCCAGGAACGAGAGCGGGGTCAGCGGCTGGAAATTGGCCATTCGCCGGTCAAGATCACGTTCGTATTGCGTGGTGGCCATGGGTTTCTCCCGGTAAAATTTCTTGGTGCGAACCGCACGATAAACAACAGCCTTCGCGTATGAAGGCAACAAAGTCTCGCTCAACCGGGCTTTGAGCACAAGATTGCCTGAATTACGGGTTCGATTTGATTGACTCAGGGGCGCTTGCTGGTAACGAAGGCGCGAACAGACCCTGGCTCCTGAGAATAGGAATTACATGCTCGATCGCGCTATGCATGACGCGATGGCCAATGCCATTCGCGCGCTCTCCATGGATGCGGTGGAAGCCGCGAAATCCGGTCACCCCGGCCTGCCGATGGGCGCGGCCGATATCGCGACGGTGCTGTTCCGCGATCATCTGAAATACGATCCCGCCGATCCCAAGTGGCCGGACCGCGATCGCTTCATCCTCTCCGCCGGCCATGGCTCGATGCTGCTCTATTCGGTGCTGCATCTCATCGGCGTGAAGGGTGTCAGCCTCGATGACATCAAGGCCTTCCGCCAGCTCGGCTCGAAAACGCCGGGCCACCCGGAATTCGGCCACACCGAGGGCGTCGAGACCACCACCGGCCCGCTCGGGCAGGGCCTTGCGATGAGCGTCGGCTTCGCGCTCGGCGAACGCCTGCTGGCACACCGCTTCGGCAAGCTCGTCGACCACATGACCTATGTGCTCGCCTCCGACGGCGACCTGATGGAAGGCATTTCACAGGAAGCCATCACGCTCGCCGGCCACCTCAAGCTCAACAAGCTCGTCGTGCTCTGGGACGACAACGGCATCTCGATCGATGGGCCGCTCTCGGTTTCCGACACCACTGACCAGCTCAAGCGCTTCGAGAGCGCCGGATGGGCCGCCAGCCGCGTCGATGGGCATGATCCGGTCGCGATTTCCAAAGCCATCGAGGCCGCGAAGAAATCCGACAAGCCGGTGCTGATCGCCTGCGTCACCACCATCGGTTACGGCTCGCCCAACAAGGCGGGCAAGTCCTCCTCGCACGGCTCGCCGCTCGGAGCGGATGAACTCAAGGCGACCAAGGAGAAGCTCGGCTGGAAACATGGGCCGTTCGAGATCCCGGCGGATATCCGCGCGCTCTGGGGCGCGACGGCGAAGCGCGGCGCTCAAGCCCGCGCCGAATGGCTCAAGCGGCTTGAGGCCAAGCCGAAGACGAAGGCGGCCTTCGAGGCTGCGCTCTCCGGCGATCTGCCGAAGGCCTACACCAAGGCGATGAAGGCGCTCAAGCTTGATGCCGCCGCCAAGCCGCAGGAGATCGCGACGCGCCGTGCCGGCGAAATCACGCTGGAGCATATCTCGCCGGTGCTGCCTGAACTCATTTCCGGCTCTGCCGATCTCACGGGGTCGAACAACACCAAGACCAAGGACATGGGCATCGTCAAACCCGGCGATTTCTCGGGTCGCTTCATCCACTACGGCATCCGCGAGCACGCGATGGCTGCCGCGATGAACGGCATGGCGCTGCACGGAGGCCTCATTCCGGCTTCCGGCACCTTCCTCGTGTTCTCGGATTACTGCCGCCCCTCGATCCGCCTCTCGGCGCTGATGAACCAGCGTGTCGTTTACGTGATGACGCATGATTCGATCGGCGTCGGCGAAGATGGCCCGACGCATCAGCCGGTGGAGCATGTCGCCGCGCTGCGCGCCATCCCGAACTGCGATGTCTTCCGCCCTTGCGACCTCACCGAGACCGCGGAAAGCTGGGATTGCGCGCTTCAGAACAAGTCCGGCCCGTCCGTTCTGGCCCTCACCCGCCAGAACCTGCCGCAGCTCCGCAAGGATGCCGGCACGAAGAACCTCACGGCATCAGGCGCCTACGAGCTTCTCGGCGCCGATGGTCGGGCAGAGGTGACGATCTTCGCTTCGGGCTCGGAAGTCAGCCTCGCGGTGAAAGCGCGCTCCATGCTGCTGGCGGAAGGCATTCTTGCCCGCGTCGTCTCGGTGCCGTCGATCGACCGCTTTCTGGCGCAGCTGGAAACCTATCGCAAGAAGGTGATCGGCCGTCCGAAGGTGAAGATCGCGATTGAAGCGGGCATCCGCCTTGGCTGGGATGCGATCATCGGCGCTGATGGCACCTTCATCGGCATGGAAGGCTTCGGCGCGTCCGGCCCGGCTGGCAAGGTTTACCAACACTTCGGAATTACCGCCGAAGCGGTGGTTGCAGCGGCTAAAGGAAAGCTGAAGCGCTGAGGCTTTTAGCAACGGTTCAGGTTCGGGCCTTTATTCGGCCCAAAGTTTGTTGATATCGGGTCCGGCGGGTGCCGGCTAAGGAGAGAGACATGGCTGTGAAGGTAGCGATCAACGGTTTCGGGCGTATCGGCCGCAATGTGCTGCGCGCGATCGTGGAATCGGGCCGCAAGGACATTCAGGTCGTCGCGATCAACGATCTCGGCCCGGTCGAGACCAACGCGCATCTCTTCCGCTTTGATTCAGTGCATGGAAAGTTCAACGGTACCGTGAAGGTTGACGGCGACACCATCGATGTCGGCACCGGCCCGATCAAGGTCACCGCCATCCGCAACCCCGCCGAGTTGCCGCACAAGGCGCTGGGCGTTGATATCGCACTCGAATGCACGGGCATTTTCGTCTCGCGCGACAAGGCCGCCGCGCATCTCGAAGCCGGCGCGAAGCGCGTTCTGGTGTCCGCGCCCTGCGATGGTGCTGATCTCACGGTCGTCTTCGGCGTCAACCACCAGAAGCTGACGAAGGATCATCTCGTCGTCTCCAACGCCTCCTGCACCACCAACTGCCTCGCGCCGGTCGCGAAAGTGCTGAACGATGTCATCGGCATCGAGCGCGGCATGATGACGACGATCCACTCCTACACCGGCGATCAGCCGACGCTCGATACCATGCACAAGGATCTCTACCGCGGCCGTGCGGCGGCGCTCTCGATGATCCCGACCTCGACCGGCGCCGCCAAGGCTGTCGGCCTCGTTCTGCCCGAACTCAACGGCAAGCTCGATGGCGGCGCGATCCGCGTGCCGACCCCGAACGTTTCGGTCGTCGACCTCAAGTTCCTCGCCAAGCGCGAGACCTCGAAGGACGAGATCAACGCCGCGATCAAGGCCGCGGCCGATGGCGCGCTCAAGGGCATCCTCGGCTATACCAATGCGCCGAACGTCTCGGTCGATTTCAACCACGATCCGCATTCGTCGATCTTCCACATGGACCAGACCAAGGTGATGGGCGGCACACTGTGCTCGATCCTCACCTGGTATGACAACGAATGGGGTTTTTCGAACCGCATGTCGGATACGGCAGTTGCGATGGCCAAGCTGATTTAATTCGCCCAACCCAACAGGAGCCGGCCATGAACGATCGCATCGAACCCACCGTTGATCCGACCGCCGAGCCGGCTCCTGCGCCGCGCACCGCGCCGAAATCCGCCCTCGACCAGCTCAGCCGCATCGAGGAAAAGGCGGCGCGGATCGAAGAGAAATTCGCACGCTACGAAGCGCTCTTCGGACGCGTCGAGCACCGGCTTGATATCGCGGCGCAGCGCGTCGAGATCGCGGCGAAATCGGTGGATGCGGTCGAGCTTTCAACGGAAGTCGCCACGCTGCGCGCCAAGATCGACAAGGTGCCGCGCTTCGTCTCCCTCGTTACCACGGCCTTCATCACCGCCGTGGCGACGACCATTCTCGTCGTCCTCGTTCTCAAACTGTTCCCCGGCCTCGTGAAATGACTGCCTTCAAGACGCTCGACGATCTCGTTGCACGCGGAAAGCGCGTGCTTGTGCGCGTCGATCTCAACGTGCCCATGGAAAATGGCCGCATCACCGATGCCACCCGCCTCGACCGCATCCTGCCGACGCTGAAGGACATCGCCGACAAGGGCGGCAAGGTGATCCTGCTCGCGCATTTCGGCCGACCGAAGGGCGAGACCTTCGAGGAGCGCGCCAACGCGGCGGAGAGCCTCGCGCCGGTGGTGGGTGAGCTTGCCAAACGCTTGAGCCAGCCGATCGCCTTTGCGCCGAACTGCATCGGCGAGGTCGCCGAACAGGCCGTTGCTGCCATGAAAGATGGCGACGTGCTCTGCCTCGAGAACACCCGCTTCCACAAGGCCGAGGAAAAGAACGGCGCGGATTTCATCGCCGCGCTCGCGCACCTCGGCGATGCCTATGTCAATGACGCCTTCTCCGCCGCGCACCGCGCCCATGCCTCCACGGAAGGGCTGGCGCACGCGCTGCCCGCTTACGCTGGCCGGACGATGGAAGCCGAGTTGAAGGCGCTCGATGCCGCCCTCGGAACCCCCAAGCGCCCGGTGATGGCGATTGTCGGCGGCGCGAAGGTTTCCACCAAGCTCGATCTTCTCGGCAACCTCGTCTCGAAGGTTGATTGCCTCGTCATCGGCGGCGGCATGGCCAATACGTTTCTTGCCGCCCGCGGCGTCAATGTCGGCAAGTCGCTCTGCGAGCATGATCTCGTCGCCACCGCGCGCGAGATCGAGGTGAAGGCAAAGACCGCCGGTTGCGAGATCATCCTGCCGGTGGATGGGTTGCTATCGAAAGAGTTCAGGGCCAACCCGCCCCATCGTGCAGCATCGGTGAACGAAGTTGCGGCCGACGAGATGATCCTCGACGCCGGGCCTGTATCGGCCAAGGCGATCATCGCGAAGCTCGACGGCATGAAAACGCTGGTCTGGAACGGCCCGCTCGGTGCGTTCGAGCTGGCGCCGTTCGATACGGCAACCGTCGCCGTCGCCAAGGCTGCCGCCGCGCTTACGACCAAGGGAGCGCTTGTTTCCGTCGCCGGGGGCGGTGATACCGTCGGCGCGCTCAACCACGCTGGCGTGGCCGATGACATGACCTATATCTCGACCGCCGGCGGCGCCTTCCTCGAATGGATGGAAGGCAAGGAATTGCCGGGGGTCAAGGCGCTCGGGTAACAACAGCGATGAATGACGCCCGCTGTTTCTGGTGTTCTTTTTTCATGGTCCTAAGCCCCTATGCGGTTGCTCAGGCTGAAGTGCCCAAATTGCTTCTGTGTGCTTGGGACATGACAATGGAAGACGACACTCATGCTCACGGAACAGGGTGGAGACTAAAAATTGACAACGAGCACAAACAGCTTTTTGGCCTAGGAGAAGCCCCCGCGAAAATAAAATCTCAATCCTCCAGTGAAATCACGTTTGAGGGTGAACGTGTTTTCAAAGGGAGGATCATCGAAAATTTCGTGGGGAGTCTTTTGCCTAATGGTCGCGGCACGGTTCGTTTCAAGGAAACAACTGGGATGGATCAAAGACGGGGAACTTACTTGTTGTATTGCAAGCCCGATCTAGTCCCCTAAAAAGCATACATAAAATAAAAGATCACGCGAAGGAGTAACATGACATGGCCCGCATCACCTTGCGCCAACTGCTCGACCACGCCGCCGAGAACGATTACGGCGTGCCCGCCTTCAACATCAACAACATGGAGCAGGCGCTGGCGATCATGGCCGCGGCCGATGCTGCCGACGCCCCCGTCATCATTCAGGCGAGCCGCGGCGCGCGTTCCTACGCCAATGACATCATGCTCAAGCACATGATGGACGCGGTGACCGAAATTTACCCGCATATCCCGGTCTGCGTGCATCTTGACCACGGCAACGAGCCCGCAACCTGCATGACCGCAATCCAGGCCGGCTTCACCTCGGTGATGATGGACGGTTCGCTGAAAGCCGACGGCAAAACGCCGGGCGACTGGGATTACAACGTCGGCGTGACGAAGGCGGTGACGGAGATGAGCCACCTCGGCGGCATCTCGGTCGAAGGTGAACTCGGCGTGCTCGGCAGCCTCGAAACTGGCGAGGGCGAGAAGGAAGACGGCCATGGCTTCGAGGGCAAGCTCAGCCACGACCAGCTCCTCACCAACCCGGACGAAGCGGTGAAGTTCGTCAAGGAAACCAAGGTCGATGCGCTCGCGATCGCGATGGGCACCTCGCACGGCGCCTACAAGTTCACCCGCAAGCCCGATGGCAAGGTGCTCGCGATGAATGTCATCGAGGAAATCCACCGCAAGCTGCCGAACACGCATCTTGTGATGCACGGTTCTTCATCCGTGCCGCAGGAGCTTCAGGACATCATCAACGCCTATGGCGGCGTTATGAAACCGACCTGGGGCGTGCCGGTGGAGGAAATCCAGCGCGGTATCAAGCATGGCGTGCGCAAGATCAATATCGACACCGACAACCGCATGGCGATGACCGGGCAGATCCGCAAGGTTTTTGCCGAGCACCCCGGCGAGTTCGATCCGCGCAAGTATCTCAAGCCCGCGATGGAAGCCATGACCGCGCTCTGCAAGCAGCGGCTGGAGGAATTCAATACCGCCGGCCAGGCCGGCAAGATCAAGAAGATCATCACGCTCAGCGAGATGGCGAAGCTCTACGCCAAGGGCGCGCTCGACCCGAAGATCGCCTGATCCCACGGGAACCGAAGGCACCAAGCCTTCGCAAGCGCGAATGCGCGCCCGAGCTTATGCGAGGGAACCCGAAGCAACAGGACGGCGGATGCTATCCAGCATTCGCCCTTTTCCTGTTTTTATGGCATACGACCCCGATGATCCCGCAATTCTATCTCATTACACCCCTCATTGACGACGCCCTCGCCTTCCGCGCGAAGCTCGAACCTGTGCTCTCGACAGGCGCGATCGACGTGCTGCACGCGCGTTTCGCGGCAAAGAATGACGCCGAACTCAAAGGCCCGGCAGCAGCACTCAGCAGCGTTGTGCAGGAAGCCGGCACTGCACTGGTCATTGATATGCCCGAGGATTCGCGGCTCGTCGCGCGGCTCGGGCTCGATGGCGTGCATGTCAGCAAGCCCGGCAAGGCGCTCGACGAGGCGATCTCCAGCCTCAAGCCGGACCGGATTGTCGGCATCGGCGGCCTCAAAGCGCGCCACGATGCGATGGAAGCCGGTGAGAAGGATGTCGATTACGTGATGTTCGGCGAGCCGCGTGCCGATGGCTCGATCCCGCCACTGGCACAGACGGTTGAACGCGCGGAATGGTGGGCGACGATCTTCACCCTGCCCTGCGTTGCCTATGCGGAAAGCCTTGAAGCCGTCACGGCGCTCGCGGGCACCGGCGCGGAATTCATCGCGCTCGGTCCCTGGGTGTTCGAGACGCCCGACCCCGCGGAAACCGTCGCCGAAGCGCGCCGCCTCGCCAAAGCGCGGGTGCTGAGCCTCGCCGAACCCGGCTGACGGGATCGCCCGGCAGACTTCAGCACCAATAACGCTTGCCTTGCCGCCCGATTTCCAGCAACAGGCTGGCAACATTCTTTGCCGCTGTTTCCCAACTCCCTGCCTGACAATCGAAGGTCGAGCCCGATGATCCGCACGCCCCTGATGAATGTGATGACGGCTGCCGCCATCAAGGCCGGCAAATCGCTCAAGCGCGATTTTGCGGAGTTGCCGTCGCTCGTCATCTCGCGCAAGGGGCCCGGTGATTTCGTCTCCGAGGCGGACAAGAAGGCCGAGCGCATCCTGTTTCAGGAACTCGCCAAGGCGCGGCCGGGTTATGGCTTCCTGATGGAGGAATCCGGCACGGTGGATGGCACCGACAAATCGCACCGCTTCCTGATCGACCCGCTCGATGGCACGACCAATTTCCTGCACTCCATTCCGCAATTCTCGATCTCGATCGGTCTCGAACGCGAGGATGAGATCGTCGCAGGCCTCGTCTACAACCCGATCACCGAAGAAATGTTCGTCGCGGAAAAAGGGATGGGGGCCTTCGTCAACGGCGCGACGGGACGCGACAACTACCGCCTGCGCGTCTCGCCGCGCACGGATTTCGCCGATGCCGTGATCGGCTGCGGCGTGCCGCACGCGGGCCGGGGCGACCATGGCCAGTTCATCCGCGAACTTGCGGGCGTCATGCCGCGTTGCGCTGGCATCCGCCGACTTGGCTCGGCCGCGCTCGATCTCGCCTTTGTGGCGGCGGGGCGGATGGAAGGTTTCTGGGAGCGCAACCTCTCGCCGTGGGATATCGCTGCCGGGATCATTCTCGTGCGCGAGGCCGGCGGCTATGCCACGGCACCGGACGGTGGCACGAAAATCTTCGAAGGCCGCTGCGTGATTGCCGGCAACGAAGTGGCGCATCAGACACTGCTCAAGACCATCGCAAGCGCCAACGGTTGATCGCGACGCCTTCGCGGTTGCCATTCCGCGCCGAACAGTCTTGACTAGGCACGGTTCCACCGTGCAGGGATCAGGGGTTCGAGGGATATGGAATGGCGAAAGCGCAAACCCGCCGCAGGCTGACATCGCCGGGGTTGTTCCTGTTCCGGATGCTGGTGTTCCTCGTGCTGGCCGGCCTTGTCCTGCTGGTCATGCAGAAGCAGATCCTCGTCGCCTTCTGGGCCAATCCGGCGCTGAACGGGCTGATTTTTCTTGTCCTTTTTCTCGGAATTGTCTTTGCCTTCGCGCAGGTTGCGCGGCTGGTGCGCGAAATCCGCTGGGTCAACAGCCGGATCGAAGCAGACGCGACCAAACCCGCACCCTCCGATCCCGTGTTGCTCGCACCGATGGCGGCCCTGCTCGGCGACAAGATCGGCAGCACCGGCATTTCGACGATCACGCTGCGCTCGGTGCTCGATTCGATCGGCGGGCGGTTAGACGAGAGTCGCGAGATCTCGCGCTATCTCACCGGCCTTCTGATCTTTCTCGGGCTGCTCGGCACCTTCTGGGGCCTCATCGAAACCGTATCCTCGATCGGCGGCGTCATCGAGAAATTGCCGAGCACAGGGGAAAACACCGCGCTGTTCGATGAGTTGAAGCGCTCGCTCGCCGCCCCGCTCGGCGGCATGGGTATCGCGTTTTCATCCTCGCTCTTCGGCCTCGCGGGGTCACTGACCCTCGGGTTCCTCGATCTGCAGGCCGGGCAGGCGCAAAGCCGCTTCTTCTACGAGGTCGAGGAATGGCTGTCCGCCGCCGTGCATGACCAGCCGATCGCCACCGGCTCGTCGCTGGAGTGGCGGATGGCGCTCGACGGCATTTCCCGCGCGGTGAACGACGCCGGAACCGGCAGGAGTTCGGCACAGGCCATCGCCGGCCTCGCCGAAGGCATCCAGGCCATGGTGCAGCACATGCGGGGCGAGCAGCAGATGATCCGCACCTGGGTGGAAGCACAGGCCGCTCAACAGGCTGACCTGAAGCGCCTGCTCGAAAAGCTCACACGCGAGGCGCCCGCGCCCGACGACCGGAAGGCCGAGTGATGGCACTCGGGCGCAACCGCGGCCGCGACCGGAGCATCGACTACTGGCCCGGCTTCGTCGATGCGCTCTCGACGCTGCTGCTCGTCTTCATCTTCCTTCTGGCCGTCTTCATGCTCGGGCAGTTTTTCATCAGCCGCGAAATCGCCGGTAAGGATGATTTTCTCCAGCAGCTCAACCAGCGTCTTTCGGCCCTCACCGACCTTCTCGCGCTCGAAAAGGATGCCAAGGCCGCCAGCGAACAGCGCGCGATGACGCTGTCAGCGACCCTCGCCAACGAGCGCGCCGAGCGCGAACGCCTGCAGGGTCTCGTCGCCGGCACGTCGGACACTCAGGCCCGGATCGGTGAGCTCACCCGCGCGGCGGAGGATGAGAAAGCATCGGCAACGCGCGCCTTGCGCGAGGTGAGCCTGCTCAGCCAGCAGATCAGTGCCATGCGCCAGCAGTTGCAGGCGCTCGAGAACGCGCTCGCGACCTCCGAAAACCGCGAGAAAGACGCACAGATGCGGATTTCTGATCTCGGCAGCCGGCTCAACGTCGCGTTGGCGCAGCGGGTGCAGGAGCTGAACAAATATCGCTCCGATTTCTTCGGACGCCTGCGCACGGTGCTGAGTTCGCGGCCCGATGTCCGCATCGTCGGGGACCGGTTCGTGTTCCAGTCCGAGATTTTCTTCGGCTCCGGCGGCGCGGAAATGGAGGGTGCGGGCAAGGACGAGCTCGACAAGCTCGCCGGCGCGCTGATCGAGCTTGAACGCACGATCCCGCCGGATATCCCGTGGGTGGCGCGGATCGATGGGCACACAGACAAGCGGCCGCTCTCCGGCGCAGGGCAGTTCAAGGACAACTGGGAGCTGTCGAGCGCCCGCGCGATCGCTGTCGTGCGCTACCTCAATTCAAAGGGGGTCTCACCGCAGAGACTGGTCGCTGCCGGTTTCGGTGAGTACGCGCCGCTCGACTTCGGCGATACGCCCGAGGCGCTCGCCCGCAACAGGCGGCTTGAACTCAAGCTGACCGAGCGCTGATGATCGACATCACAGACGGCCGCGCTGACGATGCGCCGGCGCTTGCCGAGCTCTGGCGTGCCGCCTGGCAGCTGACCTACCCCGAGATCGATTTTGCCGCCCGCCTGCCGTTTATCCACGGCCAGTTTGGCGAGGCGGCAGAGGGGCGCTATGCGTTTCGCGTCGCGTGGCACGCAAGCGTACCGCAAGGCTTCACGCTCGTTGAAGGCGAAACCAGCCTCCTTGAACAGATCGTCGTTGCACCGGAGGCCTGGGGCACGGGCGCGGCGGATGCCCTGCTCGACGATGTGCTCAAACGGCACGGACCGACGCTCTGGCTGGTGGTCAACCAGTTCAATGCCCGCGCGATCACCTTCTACCAGCGCAAGGGCTTCGTGATTGTCGCCGAGGGCGCCAATGCCGCCGGTCGCCCGACCTACACGATGCGCTTGGCCGCGAAGACGCCGCTCACGCCGTAAACTGCAGCGATGCGAGGCGCGCGTAGGTGCCCCCCTTGGCAAGAAGCGCTTCATGCGTGCCTTCCTCGACGATGCGTCCGGCTTCCAGCACGATGATCCGATCCGCGTTGCGGATGGTCGCAAGCCGGTGCGCGATCACCAGCGCCGTCCGACCGAGCATGGCGCGGTCGAGCGCCTCCTGCACGGCGCGCTCATTTTCGGCATCGAGTGCCGAGGTTGCCTCATCAAGCAGCAGGATCGGGGCATTGCGCAGGATCGCCCGCGCGATCGCGATCCGCTGCCGCTCACCGCCCGAAAGCGTCACTCCGCGCTCGCCGATTTCGGTTTCAAGCCCGTTGGCGAGCTTGTCCGCGAAGGCCGCGACCGCCGCCTGCTCGGCCGCGTGGCGCACCTCGGCATCCGTCGCATCCGGGCGGGCGACGCGGATATTGCCGGCGATACTGTCGGCGAAGATCACCGGGTCCTGCGGCACGATCGCGACGAGCGAGCGCAGCCCTGCGAGCGAGAGCTGGTCGATGGATGTGCCATCGATGGAAATCGTGCCGGCCGAAGGATCATAAAACCGCAGCAGCAGCTGGAACAGACTGGTCTTGCCAGCACCGGAGGGACCGACGATCGCGATCCGCTCGCCCGAGCGCACCGCAAGGTCAACCGGGCCGATCACCTGCCGATCCGGCGCTGTCGGATAGGCGAAAGCGACGCCAGCAAAGGCGATCTCGCCGCGGGAAGGACGGGCGGGTGCAACCGGCTCGGCGGGGTCTTTGACCTTCGGCTCGACCGCCATGAGGTCGGCGATCCGCTGGGCTGCACCGGCGGCCTGATTGAGCTGGCCGAAGACCTCCGACAGCTGCCCGAGAGAACTTGCCGCAAAAACGGCATAGAGCACGAACTGAGAGAGCCGCCCCGCACTCATCTCGCCCGCGATTACCGCCTTCGCCCCGGTCCAGAGCACGAAGGTGATCGAGGCAAAGGCGATGAAGATGATGATCGTGGTCAGCACGGCGCGTGCACCGGTCGCGGCACGCGCGGCCTGAAAAGCGTCCTCAACCGCGCCCGCGAACCGCGTGATCGCAGCTTTTTCGCCGCCGAACCCCTGAACCGTGCGCACCGCGCCGATCCTCTCGGTGGCAAAGGAGGCGGCTTCCGCCAGCGTATCCTGCGCGGATTGCGATCGCTTGCGCACGCCCCGCCCCGCCGCGACCAGCGGCAGAACGATGAGCGGAATCGCGAGCAACACCAGCACCGAGAGCTGCGGCGAGGTGAAAATCATCATCGCGACCGCGCCGATGAGCAGGATCGCATTGCGCAACGCGATGGAGGCACTGGCACCGAAGGTGGATTTCAGCTCGGTCGTATCCGCTGTCAGCCGCGAGACAATCTCGCCGGAACGGGCGGAATCAAAAAACGCGCCGTCAAGCTGCATCACACGCTCGAACACGGCAGCGCGGACGCGGGCGACGACGCGCTCGCCGATCGTCATCACATAGTAGTAGCGGACGCCGGCGGAGATCGCGAGGCCGAAGGTCAGCAGCACGATCATGCCGAAATAGGCATCAACAAGCCCCCGATTCTCGGCGGAAAAACCGAAATCCACCATTCGCCGCACGGCGAGGGGCACGGCAAGCGTCAGCACCGCGGCAGCGGTAAGCGCCATGAGGGCGATGCCGATCCGCACCCGCTCCGCCCGCGCGAAGGGGATGAGAACGACCAGCGAGGAAAAATCGGGGCGCATCGACCGGCGCCGTGCCGGCGCAGGCGCTTCGGGTGGCAAATCAGTCATTTATACGCCTTGTCCTCGCCCGGAAGACGCCCGGACCGCGACGGCCCGGATCATCCCATAAACTTCCCGTCATCGTTTGGCCGGTCAGCGCTTGTCCCGTCAAGCACTCTCATGTATAGGGGCGCTCTCACAAACAAGGTTCTGGCGTCAGTACGGCGCGCGAGAGCGTCCGGTCGACGGGTTTTTTCGAAAGGCTCCCCCCATGAAGGCGGATATCCATCCCGACTATCACTTCATCAAGGTCGTCATGACCAATGGCACCGAATTCATCACTCGCTCGACCTACGGCAAGGCCGACGACAAGCTCAGCCTCGATATCGATCCCAGCTCGCACCCGGCCTGGACCGGCGGCTCGCAACAGCTGATGGACCGCGGCGGCCGCGTCTCGAAGTTCACGTCGAAGTTCGGCGGCCTCAACTTCGGCAAGAAGTAAGCCTTTCAGGGTGCGGGCGGCGCCTGGCGCCGGCACTTCTCGAAGAGTGCCAAATTGAAAAGCCCGCGATTCTCTCGCGGGCTTTTTTCATGGATTCAGGTTCTTGCCCGCGCAGGCAAATGCGATGCCCGGCTTATTTGCGGCCAAAAGCCGCCGCCAGCTGGCCGATCTGGCTCGCAACCGGGTTGGCTGTCTCCTTGGGAGCCTGACCCTTGAGCTCCTGATCGATGCGCTGGATGCGCACCTGAAGGCTCTTCGAGCGGTCGATGAGATCGCGGAGCGTTTCCGGCAACTGCTCGAACACATCCCCGGCGATCGAGGATTCCTGCATCGCGATGACAACGCGGCGGTGTTCGCGCTCCGCATCGTCACGCGTGAGCTCGCCCTCGTTCACGGCACGCTGGAGCAGGAGCCAGGACGTCAGCTGCATCAGCCGTGTCGTCAGGCGCATGCTTTCGCTGGCGTAGGCCAAGGCGATGTTGCGGTCGAGGTTCTTTGATTCGACACGCCCTTCCCCATCAAGATAGCCGGCGGTGGCCTCAACGAGGCCCATGCCCTCGCGGAACAGTGTCATGAAGCCTTCTGACGCAAGCATGCGTTCCGTGAAGGATACGGCGCCAGCGCGCAGCCCGGCTTCCTGGGTTCCAATTCCTGCCATCACTGTATCGCGTGTTTGATCCTGCATGGTGGTCTCCGTCATCAAAATGTGCCGCGCCGGAACAGGAGCGAGCTGATGAGGAACCTTTCTGCAAGACTAACACCATCAGGCGATGGCGAAATGAAGACAGTATAGGAATGGTTAACGCCGAGGCGCGCGCCTGCCGCAATTGCCAAAAAAAAGGATCGCCGGAGCGATCCTGAATAAAGTCCAACAGGGAGGCGTCAAACAGAGCAGCAGGAGCCACTCGGGATCCGGCGAACCGGAACGCCCATCGTTTTAAACCAAAGGCCTTAACGAGACGTTAAGTTCGTACAATTTTCATCAAATGCATGGTATTTTCGCCCATGTTGCTGATTTGCTCGCGAAATCCGCACATGCCCCCGAAATCTACCGCTTGAACAGGGCATCCGCGGCGGCCTGCGTCGAGAGCTTCCGGGCTCGCGCCTCGGCCAGCCGGGCGATCTCGGCGTGAAGCTGTTCGATCCGCTCGTCGATCTCGGCGATGGCGAGCGGCGAGAGGTCCTGACCGATCTCGTGGGTCGATTTTTTCCTCGGTTCTGCGTCCTCGTTGAACATTCGGGCTCTCCGCGAAGCTGATGTGCATGCCAATCTTGCGTGCATCAAATCCGGACAGTATAAGGGCGCATTCCCAAATTGGCATCGAGTGTTTCTCGTTGCGGGCCGCCCGGGGAAGGCGGCGCGAACGGGAAGGCGTATCTGGATGTTGCCCCCGGGCAGGGTGGCAGCAGTAAACTGACAACACGAAGACAAGACATTCAGGAGAACGGATCGATGGCAACGCTTCTTATGGCGAAAGCGACGGCGGTATGGCTCGTTGAAAACACCGCCCTCACCTTCGATCAGATCGCCGTGTTCTGCACGCTGCATCCGCTCGAAGTGAAGGGCATCGCCGATGGCGACGTCGCCGCCGGCATGAAGGGGCTCGACCCCGTGCAGGCCGGTCAGCTCAGCCGCGAGGAACTTGAGCGCGCGGAAGCCGACCCGAACTATCGCCTCAAGCTCCTTGAGCCGAAGGTCCGCCTGCCGGATCTCAAGCGCACCAAGGGCCCGCGCTATACGCCGGTCTCGAAGCGTCAGGATCGCCCGAATGCGATCCAGTGGCTGCTCAAGAACCACCCCGAGCTGAAGGATGCGCAGATCATCCGCCTCGTCGGCACCACGAAATCGACGATCCAGTCGGTCAAGGAACGCACCCACTGGAACGCCGGCAACCTCGCGCCGCTCGATCCGGTAACCCTCGGCCTGTGCTCGCAGATCGATCTCGATCTTGAAGTCGGTCGCGCCTCGAAGGATCGCCCGGCCAATGTGGTGCCGGATGTCGGGGCGACGCTGATCCCGGCGGAAATGACGACGGCGGCGGAAGCCCCGAAGAAGAAGGTCGAGCTCGACGCCGAGCACGTCTTCGCCAAGCTGAAAGATCTCAAGCCGCTCGACGACGACGAGTAAGTCGGGCATCCCCGCGCAACCGGTGTGAGCCTCGGCTCACGACCGGCGCGCGTCATGGGGAGATGCGCTCACCAAATACACCAAAAAGTAGTGTTTTTATCAAATACTCTTTTTGGTTGTATATGGAGTCGTATCCGTGCCTTATCTGATTGATACCTGCGTGCTCAGGGAGTTGCACCTACCCCGCCCGTTCTGGCGCGTTCGCCGGGCGGTTGACGATCTCTGGATTGAAGATGTCCACATGAGCGTCGTGACCTTCGCGATCATGGAGGGCGGCGCGATCCAGTTGCCGCAGGAATTCAAGCAGCGCCGCGTGCGCGGCTGGATGCAGGACATGCGCCGTAAACTCGGCAAGAACCTGCATGGTATCGATTACGAAACCAGCATCATCTGGGGGCAGATCATGTCATCCGCCAATCGACGGCGGCTGCGCTTGCCCTATCACGACAGTTTGCTCGCCGCGACAGCGAAACGCCACGAGCTTACGGTGATGACGCGGAATGTCGGCTACTACGCGCCGTTCAGTATCGAGGTTCTCAACCCCTGGGGCGATCCGAAGGACAGCGATTACGACTACGGTGAGAAGCCGGAGAATGATGCGATCGAGCCGGGCACGACGAGCGCGGAGTTCCTCATTCCGGGCGGTGACGCAGGCACCCTGGAGGAAGAGACGGCAGCGGCCGCCTGATCCCCCGATGTCGAAGCAAGGCTCGCCACCCCTCAGCCGGCCTTGTATCCGGCCTTGAGCGCCCCTGCGATTTCATCGAGCACCGCTGGGTCGTCGATCGTCGCCGGAATCGACCAGGCGTCACCGTCGGCGATCTTCTTCATCGTGCCGCGCAGGATCTTGCCCGAGCGCGTCTTCGGCAGGCGGTTGACCACCAGCGTGTGCTTGAAGGCGGCAACCGGGCCGATCCGGTCGCGCACGAGACGGACGCAATCCTTCTCGATCTCGGCCTGCGAGGCATGCACGCCGGCTTTCAGAACCACGAAGCCGAGGGGCACCTCGCCCTTCAGGCTGTCTTTCGCGCCGATCACCGCGCATTCCGCCACCGAAGGATGCGACGCCAGAACTTCTTCCATGCCGCCCGTCGAGAGGCGATGGCCGGCGACATTGATGATGTCATCGGTGCGACCCATGATGAAGAGGTAGCCATCCGCATCGCGGTAGCCTGCGTCCGAGGTGTTGTAATAACCCGGATATTCCGCGAGATAGCCGGTCTGGAAGCGCTCTTCGGCGTTCCAGAGCGTCGGCAGGCAGCCCGGTGGCAGCGGCAGCTTGATCGCGATGGAGCCCATCTTGCCCGCTTCTACCGGCTTGCCGGTTTCATCGAGGATCTGCACATCGTACCCCGGCATCGGCACCGTCGGCGAGCCGTGCTTGACCGGCAGGATGCCAAGCCCGAGCGGATTGCCGGCGATGGCCCAGCCGGTCTCGGTCTGCCACCAATGGTCGATGACCGGCACCTTGAGGATGTCCTCGGCCCATTTCACGGTATCGGGATCGGCGCGCTCGCCGGCGAGAAACAGCGCCTTGAAACCGGCAAGGTCATACTTGGCGAGGTATTCGGCCCTGGGGTCTTCCTTGCGGATCGCGCGGAAGGCGGTGGGTGCGGTGAAGAGCACCTTGATCCTGTAATCGGAAATCATCCGCCAGAAGGCGCCGGGGTCAGGTGTTCCGACCGGCTTGCCCTCGTAGACGATGGTGGTGCAGCCCTTCAAGAGCGGCGCATAACAGATATAGGAATGCCCGACGACCCAGCCGACATCGGACGCCGCCCAATAGACATCGCCGGCCTCGACGCCATAGAGCGCGCCCATTGACCAGTTGAGCGCCACCATGTGGCCGCCGTTGTCACGCACGACGCCCTTGGGCTTGCCGGTGGTGCCGGAAGTATAGAGGATATAGAGCGGGTCCGTCGCGGCCAGCGGTTCCGGTGCGAGCGGGCCGGCGCCCTCTGCGATCAGTTCCGCACGCAGGGCCATCCAGTCATAATCGCGACCTTCGATCAGGCTCGCCTGCTCTTGCGGGCGCTGAAGGATGATCGTCGTTTCAGGCTTGTGCTGCGCTTCCGCGATTGCGCGGTCGAGCAGCGGCTTGTAGTGCACAACCCGGCCCGGCTCGACGCCGCAGGATGCTGCCAGGATGAGCGTGGGCCGGGCATCGTCAAGGCGGGTCGCGAGTTCATGCGCGGCAAACCCGCCGAACACCACCGAATGCACCGCACCGATGCGCGCGCAGGCCAGCATCGCGACGAGCGCCTCGGGCACCATCGGCATATAGATGATGACGCGGTCGCCCTTGCCGACGTTGAAGCGCTTCAGCATGTGCCCGACGAGTTCGACCTCGCGCAGCAGCTCTGAATAGCTCAGGGTGCGCCGGGTATCGGCGACGGGCGAATCGTAGATGATCGCGGGCTGGTTGCCGCGCCCGGCGGCGATATGGCGGTCGAGGCAATTCTGGCTGGTGTTGCAGACGCCATCCGCGAACCAGCGGCCGTAGACGCCGGCTTTGGGATCAAAAATCGTTTGAGGGAGCTTGATCCAGTCGATATCCGCAGCGGCCTCGCGCCAGAAGCCCTGGGGATCGCTCTGCCAGCGGGCATAAACCTCGTGATAGCGGCTCGTCTGCATGACATCCCTCCCGTCAACACCAATCGCCCGGCTTCCGGACTTGTTGCCATGCTTTTAGCGCTTTTGCTCGGGAAGATCGCTTAGCAATTTGTGGAACAACCGCCCGGGTTTGAACAAAATGCGACCGTTTTTTTAAGTAACGAAATCGCGCCGGCGCGGTTGACCAAGCCGTGATCCGCTGCATAAGGTCCGCGTCTCTTGTATGCGACAGGCCCTCAACACAGCAGGTCGCCGCCCGGAACGGGCAATGGGAAAACGATTGTGAGCGATCCTATCCGAGAAGCGCTTGCGCGCCTGTCCACGGCGATTGACCGGCTCGACACCGTCTCGCTGCGCCATGCCGACGGCGATCGCGCGCGCGCCACGCTTGAGACCGAGCTCTCGCTGATGCGGGAGGACCGCCACCAGCTCGCCCGGCTGCTCGACGAGGAGAAGTCCTCACGCACAACCGCCGAAATGAGCCTGGGCGATCTCGCTCCCCGGATAGACCGCGCGATTGCGGCCATCCGCACCAGTCTCACCCAGAGCTGAGCCAAGGAACGCGATACCCCATGGCGCAGGTTACGGTAACGATCGATGGCAAACAGTTCCGCATGGCGTGCGAGGACGGCCAGGAACGCCACCTCGAAGGCCTCGCTGGCCACATCGACGGTCGCATCAAGATGATGCGCGAAAGCTTCGGCGAAATCGGCGATCTCCGCCTCACAGTGATGGCCGCGCTGATGGTCGCGGACGAGTTTTTTGAGGAACGCCGCAAGGGCGAGGAGATCAAGGCCACCATCGAGGCCGACAGGGCCGCCCGCACGCAGGCCGCGGAAGGCGTCTCGCAGCGCGATATGGCGATCGCCGGTGCCATCGACGGGCTGACCAGCCGCGTCGAGCGCGTGGCGCGCATGCTCGCCGCGCCGCAGTCCGACAACTGAGCCGATTGGCCCCGGTCGCAGGCGGAATATCCCGATATTGGTGCATTCAGCCTGTGCAACCCGTGCTTCCGCTCGGATGCCCCCTTCTCTTCTCGCCCCGAAGCGCTTACATTGATCTTGCGGGGCTGCGGAATGCGGCAGGTTATACGTATTCCCCGGGGCCTTAACAATCCCTAGGGAGCTGTACCTATCCGGACCCGTGGGTCCGGGTACACGGCGCCCACCTACTTATGTAGGTTCCCGGGATCGACACTCCACCGGTTCTGTGGCTCCGCACTTTCTTTCGCCGCCGATCATGGATCGGCTGCGTTTTTTCTGGTCGTGTTCTCTTCACGCGAACCGGTTTCATCCCCGCCTTCACGGGGACATGCTTCGCTTGAAAATTCTTCCTGATTTCGAGGCCTCATGCGCATTCTGTTTCTGGGTGATGTCGTCGGCAAACCGGGCCGCGAGGCTGTCCAACGCCACCTTCCTTCCCTCCGCGCCCGCTGGAACCTCGATTGCGTCGTGATCAACGGCGAGAACTCCGCCGGAACGATCGGGATCACCGAGGCGATCTGCAACGAATTCATCGATGCCGGTGCCGATGCCGTCACGCTTGGCAACCATTCCTGGGACCAGCGCGAGGCGCTCGTGTTCATCGAGCGCGAGCACCGTCTGATCCGCCCGGCAAACTTCTCCAAGGGCACGCCGGGGCGCGGCTCCGCGCTTGTTGAGGCGCGCGATGGCCGCCGCGTTCTCGTTATCAACCTCATTGGCCGCGTTTACATGGGCCTTGCGGATGATCCCTTCGTCGAGATCGAACGGCAGATCGCCGCCTGCCCGCTCGGGGCCGGTTGCGACGCGATGCTGATCGACATGCACGCCGAAGCCACCAGCGAAAAACAGGCGATGGCGCATTTCGTCGATGGTCGCGCCTCCATCGTCGTCGGCACGCATACCCATGTGCCAACAGCCGACCACCATATCCTCGCGGGCGGCACGGCCTATCTGACGGACGCCGGCATGTGCGGCGACTATGATTCGATCCTCGGCTGCGAGAAGACTGCACCGATGCACCGTTTCCTCCATTCGACGCCCTCGGGCCGCTTCGAGGTGCCGGACGGCGAGGCGACGCTGTGCGGCTTCGCTGTCGAGACCGACGACAAAACGGGCCTCGCCAAGGCCTGCTGGGCGGTGCGCATCGGCCCGATGCTTGAGACAAGCCTGCCGAAGGGGTGGGAATAACCTCACCGCGCCCGGGCTTCCCTTTTCCCGCCAGTTTTTCTATAAGCCCGCCACTTCCTTCACCCCGTTCACGTTTCGAGGCAGCGCATGGCCGGTCACAGCCAATTCAAGAACATCATGCACCGCAAGGGCAAGCAGGATGCCGTGCGCTCGAAAATGTTCTCGAAGTTCGCGCGCGAAATCACTGTCGCCGCCAAGATGGGCACGCCCGACCCCGCGATGAACCCGCGTCTGCGCATGGCCGTGCTGGCCGCCCGCGCCGAAAACATGCCGAAAGACAACATCGAGCGCGCGATCAAGAAGGCGATCGGCGGCGATGCGGAGAGCTACGACGAGGTGCGTTACGAGGGCCGTGGCCCCGGCGGCGTGATGCTGATCGTCGAGGCGCTGACCGATAACCGCAACCGGACGTCTGCCGCCGTGCGCTCCTATTTCACCAAGGCGGGCGGCGAGTTGGGCGCAACGGGCTCAGCGACCTTCATGTTCGACCGCATCGGCGAGATTGCCTACCCTGCCACCGCCGGCGATGCAGACGCGGTGATGGAAGCCGCCATCGAGGCCGGCGCGGAGGATGTCATCTCCGACGAGAACGGGCACACGATCCTCTGCGCCTTCGCCGATCTCTCGGATGTCTCGAAGGCGCTGGAAGCGAGCCTCGGCGCGCCCTCCTCCGCCAAGGGCATCTGGAAGCCGCAGAACAACGTGATGGTTGATCTCGAAAAGGCGCAATCGGTGATGAAGCTCATCGACAACCTCGACAACGACGACGACGTGCAGAACGTGTTCTCGAACTTCGAGGTTTCCGACGAGGATATGGCCAAGCTCACGGCGTGACTTCTTGCCCGAGGGGCAGCCTTTCGACTGCTCTCTCGGGCGGTTCCCCCCAACGGATGCTGGCGTTTCCTGCTCGGCGTCGCGTTGCTCCTAGCTTCGGCCTTCAGCCTCGCAGGGCACCCGGCCACCCACAGATTTTCGGGCCCAGTGGCCATTTCACCTTTCGTTCTCGTTTTCCGCTGCATAACTTGCGGCCATGGAGCCCTCTGCACGAATCAAATCCATCACGCGAATCATCGGCATCGATCCCGGCCTCCGCCACACCGGCTGGGGCATCGTGGAGATCGAGGGTTCGCGCCTGAGCTATGTCGCCTGCGGTGCGGTGGAACCCTCCCCCAAGGCCGATTTCGCGGACCGGCTGGCCGCGATCCACGAGGGGCTGCGCATCGTGATCCATGACCATGCGCCGCATGAGGCTGCGGTCGAGGAAACCTTCGTCAACAAGGATGCACGGGCGACGTTGAAGCTCGGCGCGGCGCGGGGCATCGCCCTGCTGGTGCCGGCACAGGCCGGGCTCAAGGTCGCGGAATACGCGCCCAATCAGGTCAAGAAGAGCGTTGTCGGCGCCGGGCATGCCGAAAAGGCGCAGATCCGCCTGATGGTGAAGGTGCTGCTGCCCAAAGCGGAGTTTCGCACCGATGACATGGCCGATGCGCTGGCCATCGCCATCTGCCATGCGCATAATCGGGTGCGGGGATGATAGCGGTTCGTGTCATTCCCGACGATGCGCAGCATCGAGCGGGAATCCAGAGACTGGTAAGAACTGGATTCCCGTCCGCCGGCTTCGCCGTCGCCGGGAATGACACTATTGAGGACGCACCATGATCGGCAAACTCAAGGGCATCATCGACTCTTACGGCGAGGACACCGTAATTCTGGATGTCCACGGCGTCGGTTATCTCGTGCATTGCTCATCCCGCACGTTGCAGGCGCTGCCGCAACCGGGCGAGGCGGCAACGCTGCACATCGAGACCGTCGTGCGCGAGGATATGATCCGGCTTTTTGGCTTTGCCAGCACGGGCGAACAGCAATGGTTCAACATCCTCCTCTCTGTGCAGGGTGTCGGGCAGAAGGTCGCACTCGCGATCCTCTCGACGCTGAAGCCGTCCGAACTCGCCAATGCCATCGCGATGAAAGACAAGGCGGCGATCGCCCGCACCTCCGGTGTCGGCCCCAAGCTCGCCGAGCGCATCTGCGTCGAACTGAAGGACAAGGCACCCGCCTTCGGCAGCGTCGATCCGGCGGTGGTGAAGCTCGCCGGCGAGCTGGACGAAGGCCGCGTCAAGGGCCCGGTGAAGGATGCGATTTCGGCGCTCATCAACCTCGGCTATGGCCAGCCGCAGGCGGCGGCGGCAGTCGCGGCGGCAGCGGCGGCGCTGGGCGAGGCCGCCGAAACCGGCGCGCTCATCCGGCAAGGGCTGAGGGAGTTGGCGAAGTGAATGACGAAATCCACAAGAGCGCACTCCGCAGCGGCCGCATCAAGAGCGCGCTGTTCCTTATGCTGGTCGGCCTGCCGCTCGCGGGGTTCCTGCTCGGGGTGATGGCGGTGCCGGTCCAGCTCTTCGATTTGCCGGGAGCAAGCACCGGCGTCGGCACGAAAGTGTTCGGCGCAGGCTTCGTCTTCGCCTTGTTCTCGTTTCTGGGGAGCGCACCGGTTGCCATGCTGGCCATCGCGATCGGCGGAATTTTCCTTGCACGCGGAAATGTCATTGCACTTCGCTCCCTCCTGCTCGCGCTGGCCATCACACTCGCGGTCTGCGGCCTCGTTCTGTCGATCCTGACCGGCGCGCTCGTCAGGCTTTCGAACATTCCCGGCGTCCTTGCCGCCTTCGTGAGCGTCGCCATCCCCCTTCTTGCCAGTGCGGCCATCTGCTGGCGGATCACACGGCGCTGGCACTCCAGTGCCGTAGCCGGGAGTACATGACGTGATACAAATTCCTCCGATGCTGAGCCTGCGTCCGATCGAGGACAAGAGCGAGATTGCCGCCTTCATGGTCGGCACATGGGGCTCGACACGCATGATGGTGGCGATGCAGGTCTACGATGTCATGGCCATCGAGGCGACCGGGCTCTATGATGCCGAGAACAAACTGGTTGCCTTCGCCAGCTGGGCGTTGCGGGACAAGACGGCCTATCTCTGCGCGCTGCATGCGCTCGTGGAAGGCAAGAGTTACGCGCGGCACCTGCTTGCCGCCCTGATGCCGGTGCTGAAGGACAAGGGCGCGCGGACGATCCGTGCCATGATCACGAACGACAACATGCCGGCGCTGACCTTTTACCAGAAAAACGGCTTCCGGTTTGCGACCCTCTATGTCGGCGGGGTCGACGCCTATCGCCCGACCATGCCCGGCATGCGGACGCATGGCTATCAGGACATTCCGATCCGTGATGCGCTGGAGCTGGAGATGATCCTGTGACGCGGCCCGGCCTCCTCAACCCCGAAAAGCGCGACGATGATGTCGACAGCTCCATCCGCCCGCTCCAGCTTGGCGAGTTCATCGGGCAGGCGCAGGCACAGGAGAACCTGAAGGTCTTCATCCAGGCCGCGAAAGCGCGCGGCGAGGCGCTTGATCACGTGCTTTTCGTCGGCCCGCCCGGCCTCGGCAAGACGACGCTGGCGCAGATCGTCGCGCGCGAACTCGGCGTCAATTTCCGCTCGACCTCCGGCCCGGTGATCGCCAAGGCCGGCGATCTTGCCGCGCAACTCACCAACCTCGATGAGCGCGATGTGCTGTTTATTGACGAGATCCACCGCCTCAACCCGGCGGTCGAGGAAATTCTCTACCCCGCGATGGAGGATTACCAGCTCGATCTCATCATCGGCGAAGGCCCCGCCGCGCGTTCAGTGAAGATCGACCTGCCGAAGTTCACGCTTGTTGGCGCGACCACGCGCGCGGGCCTGCTGACAACGCCGTTGCGCGACCGTTTCGGCATCCCCATCCGCCTCAATTTTTATACGGTGGAGGAGCTGGAGCTGATCGTCACGCGCGGCGCGCGGGTGCTCGGCATCGGCATGAGCGCGGATGGCGCCAACGAGATCGCCCGCCGGGCGCGCGGCACGCCGCGCATCGCGGGCCGCCTGTTGCGCCGCGTGCGCGATGTCGCGATTGTGGAAGGTGCGGACAAGGTGACGCGTGCTATCGCGGATAAAGCCCTCACCATGCTCGATGTCGACAAGATCGGGCTTGATCTGATGGACCGGCGCTATCTCCTCACCATTGCCGAGAAATTCTCGGGTGGCCCGGTGGGCATCGAGACCATGGCGGCGGCGCTTTCAGAACCGCGCGACGCCATCGAGGATATCATCGAGCCGTTCCTCTTGCAGCAGGGCTTTCTCCAGCGCACCCCGCGCGGGCGGCTTCTCACCGATGCCGCCTTCCGTCACCTCGGCATGGCAGTTCCGAGCCGGCAGCCGCCGCAGCTCGGGCTGTTCGAGGGTGAGGAGGAAGCCTGAGGCTTCAGCTCTTCTTCTGCTTGCGCTCGCGATCCAGTTCTTCGATGACGGCCACCACATCGAGGTAATCCTCGTGTCTGGCCGGCGCGAAACGGCTGACCTGACCGTCGGTGAGCGCCTTGAAAACATCCGGCGCACGCTCTTTCAACGCGAGCATGGCCTCACGCACCGCATCCTGAAGTGCCTGCGGCAGATTGGCGCGCACGCAGAACGGGCTGTTCGGGATCAGCGGCGAGGTCCAGATGATGCGCGTCGATCCCTTGGCCACCATGCCGCGACCCTCAAGGCGCTGCACCATGCCACTGGTCTCGTTGGTCCAATAGGTTGAGGCCGCCTCATATTGCCCCTTCACCACACCGATCACCGAATTTTCATGGCTGCCGGAAAACACGGAGGCGGAGAAATGCGTCGCCGGATCGAAGCCTTGCTTTTTCATGAAATACTGCGGGAAGGCATAGCCTGATGTCGAATTGGGATCCGCAAACAGGAAGGGCTTGCCCTTGAGATCCGCCAGCGTCTTGATCGGGCTGTCGGCGCGCACGATCACGACTGAATAATAACCCTCGGCCCCGTTGTTATCGACATCCCGGAAGATCGGCCTGAGCTTGTCGCCCATGACTCGGCGGCCGAGCGAATAGACGGCCGGCCCGAAGCGCGAGCACTCGATCTGATCGCCACGCATCCCCTCGACAAGGCCAGCATAGTCGGCGACACGGTAGGTTCTGGTCGGCACGCCCAGGACCTCGGTCAGGTATTTTGCAACCGGCTCCCAGCGGGCGAGCGCACCGGTTTCGTTTTCGGCGGATGAAACGCCGACGCGAATTTCCTTGATGTCCTGGCGCCAGTCCGCCTGAGCGCGCAAAACGCCGGGCATGAAGACACTGGCGGCGATACCCGTCATGACGGTACGGCGGCTGGCTTTGAAAGACATGATCGTTGCTCCCCGGACTGCAAGTGGGCAACATACCCGGCGATCATGACGCGCTGACCGCGGTTTCATGACACGACATTGACAAGGCTCTCCATGGCACGAGCAACCCTCCCCCTCCGCATCTACTACGAGGACACGGATTTCTCCGGCTTCGTCTATCACGCGCGCTACCTGCATTTTTTCGAGCGCGGGCGCACGGAGGCCCTGCGTGCCCTTGGCATCGACCAGCGCGCGCTGTTCGAGGCAGAGGGCGGGCCGCAGAGCTTCGTCGTCCGCGCCATGAGCATCGACTTCAAAAGCCCCGCCCGCATGGATGACATGGTGGAGGTCGAAACCCGCGTCACCGAGATCGGCGGCGCGACGATCGGAATGCGTCAGACGCTCGCGCGCGGCGCGGAGGTGCTGGCCACAGCCGATGTCACCATCGCTTTCCTCGGCAACGGCAAACCAAAGCGGTTGCCTCACGCGATGCGCGAAAAATTTGCTGCATTGCAGTAAAGAGCCCGCACGGCATAAGGGTATCTTCTTTTCCCGCAACTCTTGCGATCAGCAAGCTGGGGCGGAAAGTGCCGCATAAACCAAGCATTAACCATAAGGGTTGATTGATGGAATGGCTTGGGTTCGATCCTCCGTGGTCGCGCCCCGTTCGGGTTTGATGCCTCAGTTTGGTCGCAAAACCGGATCAAGAGCCACCATCACAAGGGGTTTACCCCGCGCCGACCGGGTGATCACGCCGCAACCCCGGACAGAAGGACCAGAGATGCCGCACTCAGACGTTGCCACCGATCTTTCGCTCGTATCGCTCTTTCTCAACGCCCACTTCATCGTGAAGCTGGTGATGCTGGGGCTGGCGGGCGCGTCGGTCTGGTCCTGGGCCATCATCATCAACAAGTCGATCATGCTGCGCGCGATGAAAGCGCGGATGGACGAGTTCGAGGACACTTTCTGGTCCGGCCAGAGCCTCGACGAGCTCTATCGCTCGCTCGCCAACAAGACGACGGACGGGTTCGCGGCGCTGTTCATGGCGGCGATGGGCGAATGGCGCCGCGCTTTCGAAGGTTCGGGCCGCGGCTTTGCCAGCCTGCAGACCCGCATCGACAAGGTGCTCGATGTCTCAATCAGCCGCGAAGTCGAGCGGCTTGAATCCAAGCTGCTGGTGCTCGCGACCATCGCCTCGGTCGGCCCCTACATCGGGCTTTTCGGCACGGTTTTCGGCATCATGACCACTTTCCGCTCGATCGCGGCGTCGAAGAACACCTCGCTGGCGGTTGTCGCACCCGGCATCGCCGAAGCGCTGTTCGCGACCGCCATCGCGCTGGTGGCGGCGATCCCCGCCAACATTCTCTACAACAAGTTCGTCAAGGACGTTTCGCGCACGCAAGGCCGCCTCGAAAGCTTCGCGGATGAGTTTTCCGCCATCCTCTCGCGTCAGATCGACGAACGCGCCGGGCAGGCTGGCCCGCGCAACGTCGCCTGAGGGGTACCGCACATGGCGATGGCAATGAACGCAGGAGGGGGAAGCGGCAAGCGCCGGCGGGGCAAGCGCTCGGCGCCGATGGCCGATCTCAACATGATCCCCTTCATCGACGTGATGCTGGTGCTCCTCGTGATCTTCATGGTCGCGGCGCCGTTGCTGACGACCGGCGTGCCGGTGGACCTGCCAAAAACCGGCGCGAGCCAGCTCAACATCGAGCAGAAGCCACTGGCCGTGACGATCGACGACAAGGGCGTGATCAAGCTGCAGGAGAAGGAAGTCAGGCTCGAAGCGCTGGCTGCCGAGATTACCGCTATCGCCAAGCAGGGCTTTGACGAGCGCATCTACGTGCGCGGCTCGGCGCAGGTCGAATACGGCAAGGTCGCAGCGGTGATGGGCGTGCTGCAGAAGGCCGGCTATACCAAAATCGGGCTGATCCACGCGCCCGCGACGACGAAGTAAGGAGGCAACGCCCGGTGGCGATCGACCTTCGCGGCACTGTGAAGCGGTTCCTCGACTGGCGTCAGCCGGGGGGCGCGCTGTCGGTCGGGGCGCATACGCTGCTCCTCGTTGCGAGCGTCTATGCCTTCAATTCCGCGCAGCCGTTCCAGCCGGCGACCGAGGCGCTTGCGGTCGATGTCGTCTCGGAAAAAGATTTCAACGAGATGATGAAGGGCGACAAGACCTCGAAAATCATCGCCAAGGAACCCGAGCGCCGCGTCGACCGCGTGGCGGAAATCAAGGATGACAAGGACCCCGGCGTTGAGAAGAAGGACGTGCCCGTCGCCCCCTCGAAGCAGGAGGCGAAATCCGAGCCCGAACCGAAACTTGCCGCCATCGTGCCGCCGACGCGCCCGCCCGAACTGCGCGTGACGCCGCCAACGCCCAGCCCGCCGGTGAAGGCCGAGGAAGACGACGAGATCGACGAGAAGGCCGAATTGTTGCGCCGGAAGAAGATCGAGGATCAGAAAAAGGCCGAGGATGCTGCCAAGGCGGCGGCGGAGGCCAAGCGCAAGCTCGATGAGAAACTGAAGGCGGACGCGCAGGCCAAGGCAGCCGAGGACAAGAAGAAGCTTGATGATGCCCTGAAAGCCGAGGCGGAGGCTGAAAAACGCGCCGAGGACAAGCGCAAGGCCGACGAGAAGAAGGCGCGCGAAGACAAGGCGAAGAAGGAACAGGCCGCGAAGGAAGCAGCAGAGGAAAAGGCGCGCAACGACCGCATCCGGAATGTCCTCAATCAATCGAAAGAGCCGGCGGCCTCAACGGGCGCGACCGGGGCTGCTGTTGCAAGCCGGTCAACGGCGGGGACTGCGACCGCGACAGGAACCAAATTGTCGCCAAGTCAGCTTGGACAGCTCGGTGAGATTCTCAAAGAACAGATGGAGAGATGCCTCTCCGTTCCGTCGGGCATAAATCCCAAAACAAAGCCGATCGCGCTGATCTATTTCAATAGAGATGGGACACTTTCCGGTGCTCCGATCTTGCAGAACAGCTCCGCCGAGCCAGCATTTCGAGTTCTCGCAGAGGCCGGTATTCGTGCTCTGCGACAATGTCAGCCTTACAAAGTTCCTGATCGCTTCATGAGTGCCTTCGAACAGTGGAAGGTCACCACCATCTTCATCTCGCGTCCCGACAATTGATTTAATGGCCACCCCCAAGATGAGCATCACGCCATGAACCGCCCGTTCCAGCTCTTCCGCCCTGTGTTGTTCGCGTTGGGTTTGATCGCCGCGCTGGTTGCGCCGCTCTACATCGCCGGAGAGGCGCAGGCACAGGCCGGCTGCCGCGCCGGGGAGCTCTGCATCGATCTCAACCCGCGCAATTTCAAGCCGATGCCGATCGCGATTGTCGATTTCGGCGGGGATACGCAGGGGCCGCAGGTCAGCCAGATCATCGCGGCGAATTTGAAGCGCTCCGGCGTCTTCGAGCCCATCGACCCCGCCCGCCACCCCGAGCGCGGGCTTGGCTTCGATGCCGTCCCGAATTTTGCCGCCTGGCAACAGGCCGGCGCGCAGGCCATCGTGACCGGCCGCGTGGTGCGTGACGGCGCGCGCATGGCCGTGGAATATCGTCTCTGGGATGCGACCGCCGGCAAGCAGATCGTCGGGCAGAAACATGCGATCGACCCCCAGAACTGGCGCCGCCTCGCGCATCTCGCGTCCGATGCGGTCTACGAGCGCATGACCGGCGAGACCGGTTTTTTTGACACCCGCATCGTCTTTGTCGACGAGACCGGCCCGAAGGAAAAGCGCAAGAAGCGCCTCGCGATCATCGATCAGGACGGGGCTAATTTCCGCGCGATCTCATCGGGCAATGAAACCCTGCTGACCCCGCGGTTCTCGCCGCGCGGGGATCGCGTCGCCTTCATGGCGCTCGATGATTCCGGCCGCGCCAACGTGCAGGTGCTGGACCTCGGCTCGGGCCGGCGCGCGGTGGTCGGCGGCAATGCGACGAGCTTCTCGCCGCGTTTCGCACCGAACGGGGCGCAGCTCGCGCTCAGCGTCGAGAGCGCGGGCAACACCAATCTGGCGATGGCGGATATTGCGTCGGGCGCCATCCGCCCGCTGACCTCCGGCGGCGCGATCGACACCGCGCCATCCTTTTCGCCGGATGGCGGGCAGATCGTGTTCGAGAGCGATCGCGGCGGCGGCCAGCAGATCTACATCATGGGCGCGGATGGCTCCGGCGCACGACGCATTTCCTTCGGAGAAGGCCGCTATTCAACGCCGGTGTGGTCGCCGAAGGGGGATTACATCGCCTTCACCCGCCAGAAGGGCAACACCTTCGCCATCGGCATCATGAAGCCGGATGGCTCGGGCGAGCGCATCCTCACCGAAGGGTATCACAACGAAGGCCCGAGCTGGGCGCCGAACGGGCGCTACATCATGTTCTTTCGCGAAGCGGGCGCAGGGCCGAAGCTGTTCATGGTCGATGTCACCGGGCGTGTTGATGTGCAAATCCCGACGCCGGCTTTCGCGTCCGATCCGGCGTGGTCGCCACTGCTGTCGGCGAAATGACCCCGTGACAAGCGGCATGATCGGGGCTACGGCTGCGGCCAATGCCCGGCCTGCGAGCTGCGCGCGAACGGTTTTTCGCGGTATCTGGCACTGAGGCAGCGTTGAAACAGGGTGGCTGATCCCTCAAAGCTCCAAGGCATCGCGCCGGGGCCAAAGCGAGACAAATCATGACGACAATCGAGAACTTGCGCCGCCGCGAAGGAATTCTGTTCCTCATCGCCTTCACCGCCTGCGTGCCTGCTGCCAACTGGTTGATCCAGAATGTCGGCACCTTCTGCGTCCCGAACGGTCCCTGCCTCATCCCCGTCGCACCGGGTTTGACTGCCCCAAGCGGTGTGCTG
Source organism: Beijerinckiaceae bacterium (assembly GCA_009773635.1). Taxonomy (GTDB): domain Bacteria; phylum Pseudomonadota; class Alphaproteobacteria; order Rhizobiales; family Beijerinckiaceae; genus Rhabdaerophilum. Next base: position 161,319 of record WSYC01000012.1, read on the forward strand.
CTGGTCGGTATCGCGCTGGTGCTGCGCGATCTCGTGCAGCGGCGGCTGGGGTTGAACTGGGCCTTTGCGGCCATCGCTTTGGGTGGGCTTCTCTCGGCGCTCTTCGCCCCGCCGGCGCTGGTGGTGGCGTCCGTTGCCGCATTCCTGCTGTCGGAAATCGTCGATCTCATGGTGTTCACGCCGTTGCAGCGGCGCGGGCCGGTGGTGGCTGCGGTCGTGAGCAGCCTTGTCGGGCTCGTAGTCGACAGCATCGTGTTTCTCTGGCTGGCCTTCGGCGGGCTTGAGTTTCTCACCGGGCAGATCGTCGGCAAGGCGCTGATGGTGCTGATCGCCATCCCCGTTCTCGCCTGGATCCGCACGCGCGATGCAAGGCTGGGGATTGCACCAGCTTGAGTCGACGACCGGAATTCAACGAAATTTCAAGACTTTGTTCACCATTCGCCGCAAAGTCGCCACGCATGGCGCCTCTATTGGGCGTTGAACATGCTTGACGGAAGCTTTCGTTAATCCAACGGAATTTAAGAAATTCTCAAGGGGCGAGTTCAACAACACCGGATCCATCCGGGGTTGCATGACGTTCGTTCATTCGAAGGAGTATCTGGGATGGTTCCCGCATTTTTCACCGCGCGCGTCTCGCGCTTCGCCGCCATCATGCTGGTTGCCGGGCTTCTGAGCGCCTGCGCTTCCAAGACCGATCCGAATGTTGATGGCGCCGGAGGGCCCAACACGCCGGGATCGATCCAGGATTTCGTCGTCAACGTCGGTGACCGCGTGTTCTTCGATTCCGATTCCTCGGAAATCAACAGCGCCGGGCAGGCAACGCTCGACAAGCAGGCGCAGTGGCTCAACCAGTATCCGCGCTATTCCTTCACGATCGAAGGCCATGCGGACGAGCGCGGCACGCGCGAATACAACTTCGCGCTGGGTGCGCGCCGCTCCGAATCGGCCAAGAACTATCTGATCGCACGCGGCGTCGGGGCCAATCGCATCCGCACGACGTCGTTTGGCAAGGAGCGCCCGGTCGCGGTCTGCAATGACATCTCGTGCTGGTCGCAGAACCGGCGTGCGGTGACGGTGCTCGGCGGGGCCGGGGGCTGATCTTCAACCCTTGGCGATAACCCTCGTGCTACAAGATGCTTTATTCCCCTTCCCGGGGTCTGCTAGACTGAAGACATGGTCAGGATGATCCGCTTCTCTCGTGCTGCATTCACGCTCATCGCCCTTTTCGTTGGGGCGATGCAGTGTGTCACGATCGCCCGTGCGCAGGATGCTGCGGATTTCATCCTCCGGCTCGACCGGCTGGAGGCGGAAAACCGTCGCCTCACCGGGCAGGTCGATGAGTTGAAATTTCAGCTCAGACGGCTTGAAGATCAAATCAAGCGCTTCCAGACCGATTCGGATACGCGCTTCCGCGATCTCGAAGGCAATCGGGGCGGCATCCGGCCTGCCCCCAATGCCGGCCAGCCCGTACCGGGTCCGGTCACGCCGCAGAAGCGGTCCGATGCGTTCGATCCTGCCACGTCAAATACAGCGCCCGGCGCACCCCGCCCGCTCGGTTCGACCGGCGTCGCCACGCCGCCCGGCGCTCCTCTGTCGGCCGGCACCCTGCCGCCCGGTGGTCGGCTGGTACAGGATGGTGAACTCGGCGCGCCGCTCGATGTTTCCGGCCAGCGGCGCCCGCCTGTCCCGCCGCCGGTGACGGATATGCCACGCGGCGATGCCAAATCGGACTTTGATTTCGCCAAATCCCTCGTCGATCGCGGCGATTACGAACTCGCGGAAGGGGCTTTCAAGGATTACATGCGCACCTACCCGAAGGACCGGCGCGTCCCCGATGCCACGTTCTGGCTCGGCGAGAGCTATCTGCGGCGCACGCGCTACCGCGAAGCTGCAGAACATTTCCTGACGGTCACCAGCAAATATTCCAATGTGCCCAGAGCCCCGGAGGCGATGCTCAAGCTCGGCATTTCCCTGCGCGGTCTTGGCGCGATCCAGGAAGCCTGCGGCACCTTCGCGCAGGTCGGCAAGAAATATCCCAATGCATCGGCTGCCATCAAGCAGGCGGTCGAGCGCGAGAGGGGCCGGGCACAGTGCTAGACGACGAGGACAGCGGCCTGATCGACCAGCTTCCTCTGACAGCGGAAGAGGCTCTGGCGCTGCTGCGTGGCGCGCTGGGCAGCGACGATTGCTCCGGCATCCTGCTGTGTGTTTCCGGTGGCCCTGATTCGATGGCCATGCTCGGGCTGTGTGCGGCGGCGCGCGCCTATCTTCCTCCCCTCGCGGTCGCTACCGTCGACCACGGTTTGCGGGCCGAATCGAAGGATGAAGCGGCATTCGTCGCGGATTTCTGCCGCGAGCTCGAACTGCCGCATTGCACGCTTATCTGGACCGACGGGCCTTCCGGCGCGGTCAATCAGGAAACAGCCCGCAAGGGGCGCTACGCGCTGCTCCTGAGATCGAGCGCGGCCCGATGCGGCATATCCGGCCGTTTCTGGAAGTGCCCAAGACCCGCCTCGTCAGCACCTGCACCCAGAACAACTGGCTCTACGCACGGGACCCCTCCAATCAGGACCCGCGCTTTACCCGCACCCGCATGCGGGCGCTGATGCCAATTCTCGCCGGCGAAGGGCTGACAAACGAGCGGCTTGGAACACTCGCCGCGCGCGCCCGCCGCTCCGAAGATGCCCTCGATCATGTGGCGCGGCGCTCCGTGGAAAGCGCGATCATCCGCCGCGCGCCGGACGGCGGCGCGATCCGGCTGAAGGCCGACCCGTTCTATACCGAGCCTTTCGATCTCGCACTTCGGATGCTCCGGCGCTCGATGCTGGCGATCGGCGGCGAAAATGATCGGGAACTGCAGATCTCTTTGGCCAAGCTCGAACGCCTGCTCAAGAACCTGCGGATGGCGATCCGGGATCAGCGGCCGTTCCGCCAGTCGCTGGCCTGGACGGTGATCGCTCATGGCGGCGGGTATCTCGAGGTGCGCACAGCGCCTCCACGCCGCAGCACCAAAGGCACTGAACGCGCCGCCGGAAAGCGCTGAATGCGATGAAATTAACCGGCAGGACGCGAAAAGATTTCGCGCTTCTTGGCAATTGGTTCTGCCACGCCTAAATACTCTTCCAGATACGGGCGTTTTCCGGCCTCTGCCGGAAGCCCAAGGAACCGGTGAGACGCCCCCTCCATGAACCCGAATTTCCGCAATATTGCCCTTTGGGCCATCATTCTCCTGCTGGTTCTCGCGCTGGTGTCGGTTTTCCAGAGCCCGTCCACGCGATCCGCCGGGCATGAAATCCCCTATTCCGCGTTCGTCGACAGCGTGGAAAAGGGCAAGGTTGAACGCATCATCACGTCCGGCTACGACATTCAGGGCGCCTTCAACGATGGTTCCGGCACTTTCCAGAGCTACGGGCCAGTGGACGAGAAGCTGCGGGAGAAGATGCGGGACAAGGGCGTGAACGTCTCCTACCGCTCCCCGAACGCGGACACCCCGTGGTACATGTCGCTGATCATGAACTGGCTGCCGCTGGTGTTTTTCCTCGGCGTGTGGATCTTCATGTCGCGCCAGATGCAGAACGGTGCCGGCCGCGCGATGGGTTTTGGCAAATCGAAGGCCAAGCTGCTGACCGAAGCCCACGGCCGCGTGACCTTCGAGGATGTTGCGGGCATCGATGAAGCCAAGGAAGACCTGCAGGAAATCGTCGAATTCCTGCGCGACCCGCAGAAATTCCAACGCCTTGGCGGGCGCATTCCGCGCGGCGTGCTGCTGGTTGGTCCGCCGGGCACGGGTAAAACCCTCACCGCGCGTGCGGTTGCCGGCGAAGCCAATGTGCCGTTCTTCACGATTTCCGGCTCGGACTTCGTGGAAATGTTCGTCGGCGTCGGCGCGTCCCGCGTTCGCGACATGTTTGCGGAAGCGAAAAAGAATGCACCCTGCATCATCTTCATCGATGAAATCGACGCCGTCGGCCGCCATCGCGGTGCTGGCCTCGGCGGCGGCAACGACGAGCGCGAGCAGACGCTGAACCAACTCCTCGTCGAGATGGACGGCTTCGAGGCCAACGAGGGCGTGATCATCATCGCCGCGACCAATCGCCCCGACGTTCTCGATCCGGCGCTGCTGCGTCCGGGTCGTTTCGACCGCCAGATCGTGGTGCCTCTGCCGGATGTCAACGGCCGCGAGCGCATCCTGCGCGTCCATTGCCGCAAGGTGCCGATGGCACCGGACGTCAACCTGAAAACGCTTGCCCGCGGCACGCCCGGCTTTTCGGGCGCGGACCTGATGAACCTCGTCAACGAAGCGGCATTGCTCGCCGCGCGCCGCAGCCGCCGCCTCGTCACGCACCTCGAGTTCGAGGACGCGAAGGACAAGGTGATGATGGGTGCTGAACGCAAATCCATGGCGATGTCTGCCGAGGAAAAGAAGAATACAGCCTACCACGAGGCCGGCCACGCGATCATCGCGCTCAAGGTGGCGGGCATCGACCCGATCCACAAGGCAACGATCATCCCGCGCGGCCGGGCACTCGGCATGGTGATGACCCTGCCGGAGAGCGACCGCTACTCGATGTCGCGCGAGAAGAGCCTCGCCCGGCTGGTGATGCTGTTTGGTGGCCGCGAGGCCGAAATCATCACCTTCGGGCCGGAAAAGGTCACCAACGGTGCGACCGGCGACATCCAGATGGCGACCGGCCTTGCGCGCGCCATGGTGATGGAATGGGGCATGAGCGAGCGGCTTGGCCGCGTGCGCTATGCCTCGAACCAGCAGGAAGTGTTCCTCGGGCATTCGGTATCGCAGACCACCAACATGTCCGATGAAACCGCCAAGCTGATCGACGAGGAAGTCCGCAAGTTGATCGAGGAAGGCGAAACCGCCGCCCGCAAGATCATCACCGAGAACAAGGATCAGTTTGTCGCGATCGCCGAAGCCCTGCTCGAGTTCGAGACGCTGACCGGCGATGAACTCCGCGCTCTCATGGACGGCAAGCGTCCGACGCGTGAAGACCCGGACGAACCGGCCACGCCGCGCGGTTCCGCCGTGCCGACCTCCGGCAAACCGCGTCCGCCCGAAGCCGAAGGCGGCATGGAGCCGCAGCCGCAAGGTTAAATTCCGCTGAGCAAGGCTGAATCGCCTGGAACTGACAGCAAAACGGGCCTTAAGGGTCCGTTTTCTGCATTTGAGGACAAGACTTGCCTGACAGGTCCGAATGCGGCAAGGCAATCGGGTGGGTATAGGGGATGAGCATGGCGCGGAAATATTTCGGAACCGATGGCATTCGCGGGCGCGCGAACGGCAAGATCACGCCGGAACTCGCGCTCAAGGTCGGGCAGGCCGCCGGCCTCGTCTTCCAGCGCGGCGATCACCGCCACCGCGTGCTGATCGGCAAGGATACCCGCCTTTCCGGCTACATGATCGAGACCGCGCTGGTTGCCGGGTTCACCTCCATCGGTATGGATGTGATGCTCACCGGCCCGATCCCCACGCCGGGTATGGCCATGCTGACGCGCTCGATGCGCTGCGATATCGGCGTGATGATCTCGGCCTCGCACAATGCCTACGAAGACAACGGCATCAAACTGTTCGGGCCGGATGGCTACAAGCTCTCGGACGAGGTTGAAGCTGCGATTGAGGCCCTGCTCGACCAGGATATTTCCGGCCGCCTCGCGCCGCCCAAAGCCATCGGCCGGGCACGCCGCATTGATGACGCGCAGGCGCGCTACATCGAATTCGCCAAGCGCACCCTGCCGCGCGCGCTCGATCTCGACGGCATGCGCATCGTCGTCGATTGTGCCAATGGTGCCGGCTACCGCGTCGCGCCGGAAGCACTCTGGGAGCTGGGGGCCGAAGTCATCACCATCGGCACCGAGCCGGATGGCTTCAACATCAACCGCGATGTCGGATCAACCTCGCTGAATGCTCTCCAGCAGAAGGTGCGCGAGATGCGCGCCGATATCGGCATCGCGCTCGACGGCGACGCGGACCGCGTCATGATCGTCGACGAAAAAGGCCATGTCGTCGATGGCGACCAGCTGATGGCGGTGATCGCGACAAGCTGGCAGCAGGACGGGCGGCTGACCAAACCCGGCATCGTCGCGACCATCATGTCGAACCTCGGGCTGGAACGTTATCTCGCCAGCGTCGGCCTTACACTCGCCCGGACGCAGGTCGGGGATCGCTATGTGCTCGAACACATGCGCGAACACGGCTTCAACGTCGGTGGCGAGCAATCGGGCCACATCATCCTGTCCGATTATTCGACCACCGGCGACGGGCTGATCGCGGCCTTGCAGGTGCTCGCCGTGCTCCGGCGCGACAATCGCCCGGTCAGCGAGATCTGCCACCGGTTCGAGCCGCTGCCGCAAATCCTCAAGAACGTGAAGACGCGCTCCACGCAGGTGCTGGCCAATGATGCCGTCAACAGCGCGATTGAAAAGCTGCGGGCAACGCTCGGGGCCAGCGGCCGCCTCGTCATCCGCCCTTCCGGCACCGAGCCGGTGATCCGCGTGATGGCCGAGGGCGATGATCGCGACCGCGTCGAGCAGGTCGTCGATGATGTCATCGAGGTGATCACCCGCGCGAGTTGATCGACAGAGCGGACTTCGCCAACACCCTGTAAAACGGATCGCCCGGCGGCGAGAAAGCGCCCGTATTCAGGCTGTTTCAGAAGATGTTAGGGATAATTTTTAAGGTTAAGCGCCCCTTAACCAAGTTCTGGCATGGTTCCTAATGTTCGATTCCAGCGGCATGAAAAGGCCGCTCGATATGCATGAAGGGATATCACATGCGCAGCCTCCAGACGCTTCGTGCGGCGGGTATTGCAGCACTTCTGGCGACCGCCTCGACCGGCATCGCCTCGGCTGCAGACATGCTTGCACCGCCCCCGCCGCCGCCGATGATGCAGGCCCCGCCGCCGCTGGATGTGGGCGGAGGCTTCTATCTTCGCGGCGATGTCGGCACGGGCCTCTACAGCAACTCCAGCATCCGCACCGTTCCGGCCGTTGCCGGCCTGCGCACGATCGACAGCTCGATCGACGGCACGCATTTCATCGGGATCGGCGCTGGCTACCAATACAATTCCTACCTGCGCACGGACTTCACAGCCGAGTATCGCCTCGATGCCAAGCACCGGCACACCGACGTTTTCACCGGCCCGCCGGTTAACTCCAACCTGATCACCGGCAAGGTCGGCGGCTTCGTGGCGCTGGCCAACGCCTATGTCGATCTCGGCACCTGGCATCGCATCACGCCGTTTGTCGGCGTCGGCGCCGGTTTTGCCACGATGACGATGGGCAAGACGACCGATTACAATCTCACCGCCGGCGGCGCTGTCGGCGGCACGGGGCCGTCGAAAACCCAGACCCGCTTCGCCTGGGCCCTCCACGCCGGTGTCGGCTACGATCTCACGCAGAACTGGAAGGCCGAAGCTGCCTACCGCTACCTGCGCATCGGCGACGTCAACGGCGGTCAGGTCACCTGCGCCGGCGCCTGTCCCTACAACGTCCGGATCAACAGCCTCGCCAGCCACGACATCAAGGTCGGCCTGCGCTATGCCTTCGCCGACATGGCCGCGCCGATGTATGCGCCCGGCCCGCTGGTGCGGAAGTACTGAATTCGTCTGAAGGGTCTCGAAACCGAAGACAGGACGGCGCGGCTCCCCGCGCCGTTTTTGTTGTCGGGTGAACAGAAGAAATTTCGTCTTCCTCACCGCGGGCGATTGCTTTTTCTCCGCAACAGGCGTAGCTCCATCGGCGGGACATCTCCCCCCAACGGGAGGCGCCCATCTGTAAGGATGGAGATCACAGATGACGATGACGGCCCCCGCCGCGCTCCCGCGCGTTGCAACTTTCTCTTCCGGTCCTTGCGCCAAACGGCCGGGCTGGTCCCTTAAAGCCCTCGCTGATGCCCCGCTTGGCCGCTCGCACCGCGCGAAGATCGGCAAGGCGAAGCTCAAGCTCGCAATCGACCTCACCCGCGAAATCCTGCAAGTGCCGGCGGATTACCGCATCGGCATCGTCCCGGCGTCCGATACCGGCGCAGTCGAGATGGCGATGTGGTCGCTGCTCGGCGCCCGCCCGGTGACCATGGTCGCTTGGGAAAGCTTCGGCGAAGGCTGGATCACGGACGTCACCAAGCAGCTCAAGCTCGCCGATGTCGAGACCGTCAAGGCGCCCTACGGCGAATTACCGAACCTGAAGAAAATCGACACGAAGAACCGCGATGTCGTCTTCACCTGGAACGGCACGACCTCGGGCGTACGCGTGCCGGACGCCGACTGGATCGCCGGGGATCGCGAAGGTCTCACGATCTGCGACGCCACCTCCGCTGCTTTCGCGCAGCGCCTCGATTGGGCGAAGCTCGATGTCACCACCTTCTCCTGGCAGAAGGTGCTCGGCGGCGAGGCTGCGCATGGCATGCTCATTCTCTCCCCGCGCGCTGTGCAGCGGCTTGAGACCTACAAGCCGGCCTGGCCGCTGCCGAAGATCTTCCGCCTGACCTCCGGCGGCAAACTGATCGAGGGCATTTTCCAGGGTGAGACGATCAACACACCGTCCATGCTCTGCGTCGAGGATTACATCGATGCGCTGATGTGGGCGAAAAAGGTCGGCGGGCTCGATGGCCTCGTCAAGCGCGCGGATGCCAACACCCGCGCCATCGCCAGCTTCGTGAAGAACACGCCGTGGATCGATTTCCTCGCCGTCAAACCCAAGACGCGCTCGAACACCTCGGTCTGCCTCAAGTTCACCGACCCCAAGGTCGTGGCGCTGCCGGCGGACAAGCAGGCGGAGTTCGCCAAGGGCGTCGTCGCGACGCTGGAGAAGGCGGGCGCCGGCCTCGATCTCGGCCATTACCGCGATGCCCCTCCGGGCCTCAGGATCTGGTGCGGCGCGACCGTACAGACCCGCGACGTGAAAGCGCTGATCCCGTGGATCGAATACGCGTTTGCCAAGCAGCTCGCGACACTCAGCTGACAATGCCATGCCCGCCCTTGGGGCGGGTATCCATGCCTTTCCTTTTCTTTCCCCTTTTCTGGATTCCCGCTCGGGCCTCTGGCCCGTCGGGAATGACACCCTGAGGTGATCCCATGACCAAACCCCGCGTTCTCATCTCCGACGCCCTTTCTCCCGCCGCCGTGCAGATCTTCAAGGATCGCGGCATCGACGTGACCTTCGATCCGAGCCTCGGCAAGGACAAGGACAAACTCGCTGCTGTGATCGGCGAGTATGATGGCCTCGCCATCCGTTCCGCCTCCAAGGCCACCGCGAAGCTGCTCGAAGGTGCACCGAACCTCAAGGTGATCGGCCGCGCCGGCATCGGCGTCGATAACGTCGATATCCCCGCCGCGACCGCCAAGGGCATCATCGTGATGAACACGCCCTTCGGCAATTCGATCACCACCGCCGAACACGCGGTGGCGCTGATGTTCGCGCTCGCCCGCCAGCTTCCGGCGGCGGATGTCTCCACCCAGGCCGGCAAGTGGGAGAAGAACCGCTTCATGGGCGTCGAGCTTGAAGCCAAGACGCTGGGGCTGATCGGTGCCGGCAACATCGGCTCGATCGTCGCGCGCAAGGCTGTTGGTATCGGCATGAAGGTCGTGGCCTTCGACCCCTACCTCTCGCCGGAGCGCGCCGTGCAGATCGGTGTCGAGAAGGTGGAACTCGAAGACCTGCTCCGTCGCGCCGATTTCATCACGCTCCATGTGCCGATGACCGAGCAGACGAAGAACCTGATTTCGGCTGAGGCGCTTGCCAAGTGCAAGAAGGGTGTGCGCATCATCAACTGCGCGCGCGGCGGGCTGGTCGACGAGCAGGCGCTGGCGGATGCGATTCTGTCCGGTCATGTCGCGGGCGCGGCCTTCGACGTCTTCTCGGTGGAGCCTGCCGAATCGAACCCGCTGTTCGGGCTTGAGAATGTGATCTGCACGCCGCATCTGGGTGCCTCGACCAACGAGGCGCAGGAGAATGTCGCGCTTCAGGTCGCCGAGCAGATGTCGGATTATCTGCTGACCGGCGCGATCACCAACGCGGTGAACTTCCCGTCGATTTCGGCAGAGGAAGCCCCGAAGCTGAAGCCCTTCGTCGCGCTTGGCGAGAAGCTCGGCGGCTTCCTCGGCCAGTTGACGGAAGCGCCGATCAAGTCGATCCGTATCCAGTATGAGGGCGAGGTCGCAAACCTCAATGTCCGCCCGATCACGGCCGCTGCGATCACCGGCGTGCTCCGTCCCTTCCTGCCGGAAGTGAACATGGTCAACGCGCCGATGACCGCGAAGGAGAAGGGCATCCAGGTCGATGAGGTCAAGCGCCACGCCGAAGGCGAGCACGAAAGCCGCATCTATATCGAGGTTGTCGCCGAGGACATGCCGCGCAACGCCGCCGGCACGGTCTATCAGGATGGCAAGCCGCGCATCATCGAAATCCGCGGCATCAAGATGGACGCGGAATTCGCGCCCCACATGCTCTACGTCCGCAATGACGACAAGCCGGGCTTCATCGGCAACTTCGGTTCCTTGCTCGGCCAGAACAAGATCAACATCGCAACCTTCAACCTCGGTCGCAACCAGCCGGGCGGGGATGCGATCTGCTTCGTCGCGGTGGATGATGCCATCAGCGACGATGTGCTGAAAGCGATCCACGCCATCCCGCACGTCAAGCGCGCGCGGCGACTGAAGTTCTGATCCCAAACCGCTGCCGGACGACAATCAGGGCGCCCTTACGGGCGCCCTTTTCGCATCAACGCTTGGCGCGTTCGGCGATGGCGATGCCGCCGAAAACAAGCACCAGTGCGGCCGCATGGTGCCAGCCGAAGGGCTCACCAAGGAATAGTACCGCGAGCCCGGAGCCGATCACCGGCACGAGGTTGGCGAAAATCCCGGCCCTGCCGGGGCCGATCAACTCGACGCCGCGCATGAAGAAGATCTGCGCAAGGAAACTCGGAACAATCCCGACGAAGGCGAGCACCGCCCAGCCTTTCAGCGTCGGCAGCTGCGCCTTGCCCAGCGCAATCTCGGCTGCGAGGAAGGGGAGCGAAATCACCCCGGCAACAACCGCCAGCGCCGCGAAGAACACGATGCTCGGAATGGCGGGCCGCTCCTTGAGCTTGACTGTGTAACCCGCGTAAAACGCGCAGGCGATGATCATCAGGATATCGCCGATGTTGAAGGAAAACTCGCGCAGGCGCTCGGGGTGGCCGTTGGTCGCGGTCAGGATCACGCCGAAGATGGTCAGCGCGACCCCGAGGATCTGGAGCCCGCGCACCGGCGTGCGATAGGCCAGGAATGCGCCGAGCAACACGCAGATCGGGATCGCGCCCTGCAACAGCGACATGTTCACCGCCGTGGTGAATTGCGCCGCCGAATACATCATCACGTTGAAGGCGGTGTAGCCGAGCGCCCCCATCATCCCCATATAGACGGGGTGAGCACGGATGACCGGAAGGGCCTGCCGCAACTCCTTGCCGTAGAAGGCCGCCAGCAGCACCGCGACGAGGAGCCAGCGCCCGGCTGTCAGCACCATCGGCGATATCTGGCCGACCGAGAACCGCGCGACAACCGCATGCGCGCCCCAGAACAGCATGGTCAGCGACAGCAGGAGATAGGCATTCGAAGAGAGGGAACGGAATTTTGATGACATTTTCCGGGGGTCATTGTGCAGGAGGGCAAGGCAGGATATCCGATTCCGGTCGCAACACGAGATCGGCAGGTGGGCATGTCTGTGCGCTTCCTTATCATTGAAGGCAATATCCGCGATGTCCGCGAGAGCTATCGCGCCGGCACTGGCGTCTCACCGGCGGAAGGTTATGGCAACGTCCTTCTGGGCATCGCCGGCGGCGGCAGCTACGATATTCTCAATGCGACCGACGCGGATGCGAGCCTGCCCAAGGGCAAGATGTTCAAGGATTACGACGCTGTCGTCATCACCGGCTCGGCGCTGAACCTGTGGAAACAGGAACCGGAATCGATGCGGCAGGTCGAGGTTGCCCGCGCGGTCTACCGTGCCAATGTGCCCTTCTTTGGCTCGTGCTGGGGGCTTCAGGTCGCCGCTGTCGCAGCGGGGGGCGACGTGCAGCCGAACCCGCGCGGGCGCGAAATGGGGTTCGCGCGCCGGATCACACCGCTGGCGGCAGGGCTCAAGCATCCGCTGCTGGCCGGGCGGCCGGTCTCGTTCGATGCGCCCTGCTCACACCTCGATGAGGTCTCGACGCTGCCACCGGATGCGACCCTGCTGGCATCCAATGCCGTTTCGCAGGTTCAGGCCGCCGAATTCCGCTTTGAGGGCGGCACCTTCTGGGGCGTGCAATACCACCCGGAATATTCCTTCGCCGAACTCGCCTTCCTGATCGATCGTCGCATGGGCGCGCTGATGAACGAGGGGTTCTTCGCGAATGAGGCCGAGAAGAACAGCTATGTCGCCGACCTCATGGCTGTTGGCGCGAACCCGTCCCTCAACCACATCGCCTGGCGCTACGCGCTCGGACCGGATCTGCTCGACGCGGACCAGCGGGTGACGGAACTGAGGAATTTCATTGAAATACGGGTGAAGCCACACGCATTTTCGCGCGCCGCCTGAATTCCACCGCGAAGCCGCCACACCTTCGCCCGGCCCCGGCGATGCTTTCCCGCATTGCATTTTTCATGGGAGCGATGACATGTTTCATACGGCGATACCGGCACGACAGATTTTGAACTGCAGCTTGGCCGCGGCCACCTTGATGGCCTCCTGCTCGCTGATAGCGGTCACGGTTGCCAGCGCTGCGACGCTGGATGGGGCATCCCGGGTTTCTGACGTAACGCTCTACCCGGACGCTGCCATCGTGAAGCGCCAGCTCATGCTCGATGTGCCTGCCGGCGACCATGAAATCCTGATCCCGGATCTGCCGGCCTCGCTCGACCCCGCATCGCTGCGGGTCGAGGGCAGTGCCACCGACCGGGTCGTGATCGGCACGGTTGATTTCAAACTCCGTGCGAACATCCCCGACGCAGACAAGACCGCCAACCAGCGCAAGGTGAAAGCGCTCAAGACGGAGCGCGACCGTGTGACCGACAAGGTCGACGCCGCCGAGAACCGCAAGGCCATGATCCAGCGCCTCGCGCAGCACGGGGGCAGTGGTGAGGGCAAGGATGCCAGACTTGATCTTGAGCAGTGGACGAGGGCCTTCGAACTCGTTGGCAAGAACCTGCAGGCGATCAACGATGAGTTGCGAGGCCTTCGCCTCGAAATCGAGCGGATCGATGCCGAGATCGGCGCGCTCGAGGGCCCGCCGGGCCGCATTGTCCTGCCCGGAAAGGATAGCCTGCGCATTGCCACGATCGGCGTTGAAGCCGGCGCGGCAACCAAACTGTCGCTGACCATCAGCTATCGCGTCAACGGTGCCGGCTGGCGGCCGATCTACGATGCGCGGCTCGATACGCGCGGTGCGGCGCCAAAGCTCGAGATGACCCGCCGCGCCATGATCCGCCAGAATTCGGGTGAGGACTGGAACGAGGCCAAATTGACGCTCTCCACCCTCTCGGTATCGCGCGGCACGGCCGCACCACACCTGCGCGGCGAGAAGGTTGCGTTTTATGAACGACCGGTCGCGCGGCCGATGTCCATGAACCGCATGGCAGCACCGTCTGCGGAGATGGTCGCAAGCCAGATCGACGCAAAGCAGGATACTCCCGCCGCGCCGAAACCGATCGAGGAAGCGCAGGCGCAGATGGAGACCGGCGTCTACCAGACCGAGTTCCTGGTGCCCGGCAAGATCACCCTGACATCCGGCGGAGCCGAAAAAAGCGTACGCCTTGGCAGCGAGAAGCCCGATCCGAAGATCATCCTGCGCGCTGCTCCGGTCATCGATCCCACCGCCTTCCTCGAAGCGAGCTTCGAGCAATCCGGCGAAGCGCCCCTGCTGCCGGGCGAGGTGCTGCTCAGCCGGGATGGGGCCTATATCGGACGTGGCCGACTGCCGCTGGTCGCGCCGGGCGACACCGCCAAGCTCGGCTTCGGCTCGGATGACCGTGTGAAGATCGCCCGCGTCCCCGTGGGCCGGAAGCTGCGCGAGCCCGGTTTCCTCAGCTCCAACAAGAGCGACAAGTTCGAGTTCAAGACCACCGTGAAAAACCTGCACGGCTTCCCGGTCAATATCATCATTGAGGATCGCATCCCCGTCAGCGAGGATCAGGCGATTACGGTCGAGCGCCTGCCGGAGCTGACCAAGCCGGATGCCGAGGCTCCCGATGACCGGCGCGGCATCATCGTCTGGACGCCGACACTCAAGCCGCAGGAAGAAAAGGCCTTTATCACGGCCTACCGAATCCGTTGGCCGGCCTCCCGCGAAACCCGTGTGACGCCCCTGCCCTGACCTCCCTACCACCGGTTGCGCATGGTAAAAAAGGCGCAATCCCCGGAAAGCGGGAGTCTTCCCGCTTTACCCTGCGATGCCCTTTCGTTATCCCGGTCTTTTAAGGACGGGTGTGATGGCCGGATTTCGGGCCATGCACCCCAGCAAGCGGGATTGAGAACCGATGGCCAATGTGGTCGTGGTCGGCGCCCAGTGGGGCGACGAAGGCAAGGGCAAGATCGTCGACTGGCTCTCGGAGCAGGCCGATATCGTGGTGCGCTATCAGGGCGGGCACAACGCCGGGCATACGCTGGTGATCGACAGCGTGGTCTACAAGCTCAGCCTGCTGCCCTCCGGCATCGTACGCGGCGGTAAATTGTCCGTCATCGGTAACGGCGTCGTCGTTGACCCCTTCCATCTCATCGAGGAAATCGAGAAGCTCCGCAGCCAGGGCGTCGTTATCACGCCGAAGGAGCTGAAGCTGGCGGATAACGCCTGCCTGATCCTGCCGTTGCACCGCGAACTCGACGCCTTCCGTGAAGGTTCGAACAGCGGCACCAAAATCGGCACCACCAAGCGCGGCATCGGCCCCGCCTACGAGGATAAGGTCGGCCGCCGCGCGATCCGCGTGCGCGATCTCGCCGAACCCGAAGCACTCGGCCCGAAGGTCGATCGCATGCTGGCGCATCACAACGCGCTCCGGCGCGGCATGGGCCTCGAGGAGGTCAACGCCGGCGCGCTGCTCGCGCTGCTCCGCGACGTCGCACCGAAAATCCTGCCCTATATGGACCGCGTCTGGGACACGCTGGATCACGCCCGCCGCGAGGGCAAGCGCATCCTGTTCGAGGGTGCGCAGGGCGCTTTGCTGGATGTCGATCACGGTACCTACCCCTACGTCACCTCGTCGAACACCGTTTCCGGTCAGGCCTCGACCGGCTCCGGCCTCGGCCCCGGCGCGATCGGTTTCGTGCTCGGCATCGTCAAGGCCTACACCACCCGTGTCGGCGAAGGCCCGTTCCCATCCGAACTCTTCGATGAGATCGGCCGCAAGATCGGCGAGAACGGCCGCGAATTCGGCACCGTCACCGGGCGCCCGCGGCGCTGCGGCTGGTTCGATGCCGTGCTGGTGCGCCAGACGATCAAGACCTCCGGCATCGATGGTATCGCGCTGACCAAACTCGATATTCTCGACGGTTTCAGCGAGATCAAGGTCTGCGTCGGCTACCAGCTCGACGGGCATATGATCGATTACCTGCCCGCCAGCGAAAGCGCGCAGAAGCGCCTTGAACCGGTCTACGAAACCATCCCCGGGTGGGCCGGCTCCACCGCCGGCGGACGCAGCTGGGCGGATCTTCCCGCAGAGGCGATCAAATACGTCCGCCGCATCGAGGAGTTGATCGGCGCGCCTGTCGCCCTGCTTTCGACCAGCCCGGAACGGGATGACACCATCCTCGTCAAAAACCCCTTCGAGGTCTGACCGGAGCATTCCCAAGCGAAGGAAAAGCCGCTTCGCGTGAAGAGAATGCGAGCACATTAGGATAGCCATGGCGGACTACTACCCCCTTCTCAGCCGCGCGATCGCGGGGCTTGCCGGCAGACCGGAAAGCGACCGTCACGCCATTTATGGCCGGGCGCGCGAGGCGCTGGAACGGCAGCTTCGGGGATTCGAGCCTCCGCTGGGCGACGAGGCCATCCGCGCCGAACTTGCGGCCCTCGAAGAGACGATCGCGCGCATTGAGGATGAGCAGAACGGGCGCTCCGCCGAAGCGTTGCCGACCGCGCCTCCAGCTCCATCCGAACCCAAGATTGAAGCAAAATTCAAGACTGAGCCTGAATCCGAGATCAAGCCGGATTCCGGGGCTGAATCGGGGTCAAGAACCGAGTTGAAACCCTCCGCTGCCCCTGATGCGGCGGCCCGGATCGATGAATCCATCCCGCCGGTTACGCCCGCCGCGCGCATCACCGGCCCGAGCCCGTTCAAGGCCAGCCGCCCGACGGTCAACGACCTTCCTCCCCCTCAGTCTGCACCGGTTCCTCCGACGCCCACGCCTGAGGCTCTGAGTGAGGCGGAGCCGGATGCTCCGGTCCGGGATGGCGATCTCGCCAGTGCATCGGGCATGCCCGGAACTGCCCCCGAGCCGATGGCGGACGCATCGATGGATGACGTCACGATCCAGCCGATGCTGCGCCCGCGCATGCCCACGCGGCGAGCCGGTGAAACCGACACCCGGAAAAAGCCGCTCGCGCTGTTCGCCGGCATCGCGATCGTTGCCATGGCCGTCATGGGATTGATCGCCCTTTCCCGGCGTGATGGCCCGGATCTGGCAAAAACACCCCCGATCATCACGGCACCGGAATCAAACCCGGATGCCTCGAAGACCGAAGGCCGTCTTGCCGGCACGGATGCCCCGGCCAAACCGGTTGACCCCACGACGCCGCCAAAGGCATCGGGCACGGTGCAAACCCCGGCCACCAAGGAAGACGGCAAGGCTGCCCAAGGCTCGCCTCCCGGCGGCCCGGCGGCTGGCGGATCGACAGTCGCTGCGGTGACGCCGACCAACCGTGCTTTCATGGTGCTGGAAGTTGCCGGTGGTGCCCCCAACCAGTTTGAAGGCAAGGTGATCTGGACCTTCGGCCCGGATCCCGCCCTGAAGGGGCAGAAGTCACTCCGCGCCGGCATCGAGTTTCCGTCAGGCGGGCTGTCGATCGATTTCTCGATCGCCCGCAACGTGGATGCCGGCATCAACGCCTCGCACACCGTCATGGTGATTTTCGACCCGAAAGTGATCGATCCCATCCGGGAGATGAGCGCTGTCGAATGGCGCGAGCGCGAGAGCCAGGCCGGCACGGTGCTTTCCGGCATTGTGGTACCCGTGCAGGACAACGTCTTCATGATCGGGCTCGACAAGACCGACACGGCCATCGCCCGTAACCTCGATCTGCTGCGCACGCAGAAATGGATGGTTTTCGAGGTTCGCCTCGTGAACGGCCGGCGCGGCGCCATCCTCGTCGAGAAGGGTGCCATTGGCGAAAAGGCTATCGCGGACGCGCTGGCCGACTGGAAATAGCCGCCTGCCATGGAAGCGCCTTCCGGCCAGACGTCTTTCTGAAGATTGATCACATCCTGCCAAAGAAAAGGGCACCGTCGGGTGCCCTTTTCCGTTTGACTGGTCAGCGGGCGATCAGACCCGCGCCTCGATGGCGGCGAGGTTGCGCTTCACTGCACCCTGCACCTTCTCGAAAGCGCGTGCCTCGATCTGACGGACACGCTCGCGGCTGACGCCGAACTCGTCGGAGAGCTGCTCCAGCGTCAGCGGATCATCCATCAGGCGGCGGGCCTCGAAGATGCGCCGCTCGCGCTCGTTGAGCACCGCGAGCGCCTGCCCGAGTGCGGCATGGCGGTTGCTGCTCTCTTCCGAGCGGACAAGGATCGCTTCCTGATTGTCGGTGTCGTCGACGAGCAGATCCTGCCACTCGGCGATGCCATCGTCGCGCATGGTAACGTTCAGCGAGGAATCACCGCCAAGACGGCGGTTCATCTCGATGACTTCCCGCTCCTCGACACCGAGCTTGGTGGCGATGACCTTGACCTGATCGGGGCGAAGATCGCCATCCTCAAGCGCGGAAATCTTGCTCTTTGCCTTGCGCAGATTGAAGAACAGCTTCTTCTGGTTGGCGGTGGTCCCCATTTTCACGAGGCTCCACGAGCGCAGGATATATTCCTGGATCGAAGCCTTGATCCACCAGATCGCGTAGGTCGCGAGCCGGAAACCCTTGTCGGGGTCAAAGCGTTTGACAGCCTGCATCAGGCCGATGTTGCCTTCGGAGACGACGTCCCCGATCGGCAGCCCATAGCCGCGATAGCCCATCGCGATCTTCGCGACGAGGCGCAGATGCGAGGTCACCATCCGGTGGGCAGCGGCAGGATCGGCGTATTCCTGATAGCGCTTCGAAAGCATGAACTCCTCATCGGGAGCCAGCATCGGGAAGCGGCGAATCTCGGCAAGGTAGCGGGAAAGCCCACCCTCACCCGAAATCATGGGCATAGCGGCAGTAGACATTCATCCTCCTTCGGGCCCCCATCAGCGGCAGACCCATCGACGCGGTGCAAGACCCTTCGTCGTTGATGACGCTTATACCACATCCAATCCATGGCGAAATAGGGGCAGACTTCACGCCTTCGCGATTGCGAGGTCAACCCGCCGCAAGCGCCGCGTGCAGCGCCGCGAAATCCGCGGGCGGCTCTGCGCTGAATTCCAGCACGTCCTGGCTCACCGGATGCTCGAAGGTGAGGGTTTGGGCGTGCAGCGCCTGCCGGTCGAGCCGCTGGAGCGCCGCGCGTGCCGCATCCCCGAGAAAGCGCTCCTTGGTCTTGAAGCCGCTGCCATAGAGCCCATCCCCCAGCAGCGGATGGCCAATATGCGTGAGATGGACCCGGATCTGGTGCGTGCGCCCGGTCTCCAGCTGACAGGCGATCAGGCTGGCGATAATCACCCCGCCGGCGTGAAACTCCTCCAGCACCTCGTAATGCGTGATGGCGAAGCGGGCCCGCTCGGCCTTTGATACCATCATGCGCTCGCGGTTGGCGCTTGAGCGGGCGATGCCGGCCTCGATGGTGCCGTGTTTGCGCGGCATCTCACCCCAGACAATCGCGAGATAGCGCCGTTCCAGCGGTCCGGTGCGCCCGTGATCGGCAAACTGATCCGCCAATTTTCGGTGCGCGCGGTCGTTCTTGGCGACGACCAGCAGCCCGGAGGTATCCTTGTCGAGCCGGTGCACGATGCCCGGCCTCAGAACGCCGTTGATGCCCGAGAGGCTTGCCCCGCAATGCGCGATCAGCGCATGGACGAGCGTGCCCTTCTCGTGCCCGCTCGACGGGTGAACGACCATGCCCGCCGGCTTGTTGAGCACGACAAGGTCCTTGTCCTCGAACACGATATCGAGCGGAATGGCCTCGCCTTCCGGCCCGGCAGCGACAGGCGGCGGCAGATCGACGACAGCCCGCTCGCCGCCGCGGAGCTTGCGGGAGGCATTGGTTTCCGGGGCGTCATCGATCCGCACCTGCCCTTCCGCTATCAGCGCCTGCAACCGGACGCGCGAGAACGCCGGCAGATGCTCCACCAGCGCCTTGTCGAGCCGCTTTCCGGCATCGGGCGCGCCAAAGACGATGACGGGAAGGTGAGCAGTCTCGGCCATTCAGAAACTTTCGCGGCATGAAGCGGAAAAGGCACGGCAGATAACCATCCGGTCACCAGCAGTTTCACCTTGCGATACGCTTCGGGAATGCCTATAGCAACCGGCTTCCGGCCCGCACGTCCCGCAAGGACGCGCGATAACAGACGCTCCCATCGTCTAGAGGCCCAGGACACCCGCCTCTCACGTGGGTAACAGGGGTTCGAATCCCCTTGGGAGCGCCAGTTTCTGGTTACCTGTCGTGCGCCGCACCGAAATCTTCATTTGTTGACATTCGCACTGGCCGACCTTGGTCGCACTCCGGCATGCGAACTGGATCAACCAGCCTGCCGTGACTGGCTACCTGCGGCTGCGGATTGATACGTCTCTTCACCGCCGCGTATCCGGGTGAGGATGGCGCTGTTCTCGAGCCCCGCCAACCGCCGTTCGACCTCGCGAAGCTCGCCCTGACGTGCCTGAAGCTCCTGCCGCAGTTGCGCACCCCGCCGCGCTTCCTCGTCATGGGCTTCGCGTGCCCTGTCGGCCAGAACCCGCGCCTCATCCAGCGCCAGCCGCCGGTTTTCCGCGAGATCGATCGTCGTGTTGAGCCTGCCGGCCAGGGCATCACGCTGCGTTTCGAGCCCGCGAATCTCGGTTTGCGCGGCATCCAGCGATTGTACAAGCTCGGTAATGCGCATGTCGCGCGTCTGAAGTTCGACCTTCAGCGCCCCCATCTCGGCGTCCAGCGCGGCAATGCGGCGGCGTTCGGTCGCGATAGTCTCGTGCAGGACCGCTTCGGCCTTGAGACGTTCGCCTGTCTCGACCTTGGCAGCAACGACACCCGCCTGGGCTCGCTCGATGTCCTGGCGGAGACGCGCCATCTCGACACCGTGCTCTGCCCGGAGCCGGTCCTGCTCGGCCCGGATTTCGTTGGCGGACATCGGCAGGCTCTTCTCGATCCGCTCGGAGGTCAAACGAACCGCCCGGCGCCAGAAGGCCGGCAGCAGCATAAGCCAGACAAGGCCTGCGACCAGCATTCCCAGCAGAAAAACCAGCGTGAGTTCAATCATCGCGTGAAAACCCTTCCGGGCGCAGCTTCAGCACGAAATCGCATCGTCGTCAAAAATTAGCGTCGATGCATGCTTGAGCCTAGAAAGGGTTCCACGTCGATTGGTTCGTGAATTTGAGATAGCCGATGTTGATGCCAAGGCGTGCGCCCACACCGGAGCGGATCGGGACGATGATGATGTCGTTGGCGGTCAGTGCCGTCATCCCGAACCCGCCGACGAAATAGGCCGAGCCATCGATGCCGACAAACCGCTGGTACATGTCGCCAACACGGGGGAGCTTGTAGACCAGCATCATCGTCCGGTCGCCGTCTCCGCCAAAATCGAAGCCAACGGATGGGCCTTGCCAATAGACTTTCCGATCCCCGGCGTTGCGGGTGTAGAGCACCCCCTCGCCGTAACGAAGCCCCCCGACGAAGGCACCGGAGGCTTCCTGCCCGAGAATATAGCCGTTCGGCTCGCCCCAGCGGCGTGTTGCCTCTTCAATCGTCAGGGCAAGGCCACGCGAAACCGAGCCAAAGAAGCGATGGCCGGAGCCGACCAGCTCCCGCGAGGAAAATGTGGCACCGGAGCCGGGCCTGGTTGCCTGCTGCGCAACAGCTCCGAAAGGAAATGCTGCCATGATGGCAATGATCAGGGTGGCAAGAATGCCGGCAAGGCGGAAGGGCGCACGGGAGGCAGTGCGCGGTTCGAAAGACTGGCAAGTCGCCAACATGGGCACCTCGATCAAGATTGGGGCAGAAGAGCTGGACGGCACGACTTCAAAAACAGGAACACACGAGACCGACACCCGATTCGCAATGCTAGCAAGAATTCAACGACAAAGCGGCGTTCTCAAGGCCGAAATGCCGGCTCGCAACAATCGGGCCTGCTTTGCCGTGCGCACATGCGCCACCTTTCTGGCGATTCTTTGCGCGGCTCTCACCACCTTGGTCTCGACAGCACACCCTCAGGGCATCTCACTAAACGACGAAATCATTGCCGATCCGATAACCGGCGCGGCCTTGCTGGGGTTTGATCCTGTCGCATACTTCATCGATCATCGCGCCGTGCCCGGTGACCGCGGGCGGCAGGTCGTCTTCGGCGGCAAGGTCTGGTATTTCAAATCGACCGCCAACCGGATCGCCTTCGAGAGCAGCCCGCAGACGTATCTTCCCGCTTTCGGTGGCCACGATCCCGTTGCCATCGCAGCAGGATTTGTGGTGGCGGGAAGCCCGGAATTCTTCCTGATCGACAAGGATCGGGTGTTCCTGTTCCGCCACGCGGAATCACGTGACGCCTTCGCGCAGGATCCGTCGATCGGACTGACGGCCGAGCAAAACTGGCCGCAAGTGAAGCGGGATCTGGTGCCCTGAAGCCCGCCGTCAGCCGGCGCTGTGCAGGCCCGACTGAACGCGGATGGCAATGAAATCAGGATTAGCCCACCCCGAAGCGGCCAGGCCATACCGCAATGGCCGCCCTTCGAGATCGAATACCCCGCCGCCCAGCGCGCGCAACAGCGCATCCCCCGCCGCGATATCCCATTGCATCGTCCGGCCGACCCGCGGGTAGATATCCGCTTCGCCTTCGGCAAGACGCGTAAACTTCAGCGCCGAATTCTCACACCGGATCTCCCCGACATCGAGGCTCCGGCACAGCGCCCGGCTTGCCTCGCCGGCGTGCAGGCTGCTGACAACCGCGATCTGCGGTCCGGTCCGGGGCGGATGCGGCGCCAGCACCCGGGCATCCTCGAAGTCGCGCGTTGCACAGGTATAGGCAGAGCGCCCCGCCCACCAGCTCTGACCTGTCGCCGGCGCATGAATCGCAGCAGCAACGGGCACATGATCCTGGATAAGTGCGATCAGTACGCAATAATCCGGGGCGCCGGCGAGATAGGCACGCGTGCCGTCGAGCGGATCGACAAGGAAGAAACTCCCGCCGCAATTGACCGCGTGACTGGCGGCGTTTTCCTCGCTGACGACAGAAACATCGGGAAACAGGCGCGAAAGCTGCGCTGAGATGATGGCCTCCGCCGCAAGATCCGCCTCGCTGACCGGCGAGCCATCGGCCTTGTACTGGCTGGAACAGCCGTTCCTTTGCAGGGCATCGAGTGTCAGCCCCGCCTCGGCGGCAATTTCCGCGAGGCGACGCGCCACATCATCAAGAGCCCCGGAAGACCACTTCTCCGGCGTCAGAATGGCAGTCCGATCGGATGTGGTTCCCCTAGCAGACATCACAGACACGGGCTCCAGTCGACGATGACGCGACGCATCCGACCATAAGGCTGTTTTTCAAGGATGAAAACCGAAGGTCGGGGTTGGCGAGCGCGCTTGCCACATGTATCACGCTTTCATTCGATGGATGGTCCTGGCCGCTCTGGAGCGCACAGGCCGACATTCCATCGACGATGGACCGAGGAGACCTTCATGGCAGACGAGCTCAAGACAATCGATCTTTCGGCCCTCGATCTCGCCGCGCTGCTGTGTTCGCGCGTGTGCCATGACGCCGTTGGCCCCGTCGGGGCCATCGTCAACGGGCTCGAGCTCCTCGATGAGGACGACAGCCCGGAAACGCAGGCGCTCTCGCTGGATCTGATCCGTAAAAGCTCGCGGCAGGCCTCGGCCCGGCTCCAGTTCGCGCGCATTGCGTTTGGCGCCGCCGGTTCCGCCGGCAGTGCGGTCGATCTCGGCTATGCGCAGCAGCTCACCACCCAGTTCATGCAGGACGAGAAGGTCTCGCTCAACTGGAACACGCCCCGGCTGTTTGTCGAAAAGAACCGCGTCAAGCTGCTGATGAACCTCGTCGTGATCGCGCTGGCCTCGATTCCGATCGGCGGCACCATCGATGTCACGATGGAGGGCGACGCCGAAAACCCGGAGTTCTCGATCATCGCCCGCGGACCAAAGCCGCGCCTGAGCCAGCACGTGCTCGATCTTCTGGCCGGAAAAAGCGAAACCGGCACCGTGGATGCCCATGGCTTTCAGGTCTTCTATACCGGCGAGATCGCCAGAACATGCGGCATGGACATCGGCGTGAGCGTGGATGAGGCCCAAGTTGCGATCATTGCGAAGCCAGTCGCCACCTCCGCAACCTAGGGTTATTCTTTTTAGGGTTTGTTTCCGGGAAAGCCCAAAAAAAAACCAATCATAAACCCTTCTAGGGCAACGTTTAGCTGAATTGGTCACGCAGCACGCGTAACAAGTCAGGTCAAAACGGTATGGACGATCTCCTGAAAGATTTCGTGGTCGAAACCTCGGAGCACCTCGACATCGTCGATGCCGAGCTGGTCAAATTCGAGCGCGACCCCAACGACAGCGCGACGCTCGCCCTGATTTTCCGCCTCGTGCACACGATCAAGGGCACCTGCGGCTTTCTTGGCCTGCCGCGCCTCGAACATCTCGCGCATGCCGGCGAGGATGTCATCAGCGGCTTCCGCGATGGCAAGCCGGTGACGGCCCCGGCCGTGACGATGATCCTGAAGACGATCGACCGGATCAAGAGCATCGTTGCCGAGCTGGACCGCAGCGGCCTGGAGCCGGAAGGGGACGACGAGGATCTCGTCGAAGCCTTGCGCGCGCTCGCCAACGGCGAAGTGCCGGCAGCAGCGATGACCGTTCCGCCCGAGCCCGAAGCGCAGGGCTCGATCGCCTTCCAGGTTCTGGAGCGCAACCTGCGCGAGGATGAAGTCACGCTCGACGATCTTGAACGGGCGTTCCGCGATGCCCCCGGGCCGGACCCGGTGGTCCTGCTCGATCCCGGGCCGGTTGCAGCGCCCCCGCCGCAGGTCGAGAAAAAGGCCGAGAAGAAGCCGGCTCACCCCAAGCCCGAAGCAAAATCGGAAGCGTCGGGCGAAACCGCCGAATCGGACCATGGCAACGCCAATGCCGCCGCCAAGCAGACCGTTCGCGTTGCCGTTGGCACGCTTGACCGGTTGATGACCATGGTCTCGGAACTGGTGCTGACCCGTAACCAGCTCCTCGAAATCGCCCGTCAGCGCGACGACGGCGACTTCAAGACACCGCTCCAGCGCCTCTCGCACATCACGGCAGAGTTGCAGGACGGCGTGATGCAGACCCGGATGCAACCGATCGGCAGCGCCTGGACCAAGCTCAACCGGGTTATCCGGGATCTCACCGAGGAACTCGGCAAGAAGATCGAACTCGTCACGAGCGGTGCCGAGACCGAAATCGATCGTCAGCTCCTTGAAATGATCAAGGACCCGCTGCTGCACATGGTCCGCAACGCGGCCGACCACGGCCTCGAAATGCCGGATGAGCGCATCGCCGCCGGCAAGCCGGCGCAAGGTACCATCAACCTGCGCGCGGCGCAGGAAAGCGGCTACATCATCGTCGAAGTCTCGGATGATGGCCGCGGGATCGATATCGAACGCGTCAAGGCCAAGGCCATCCGCAACGGGATGACGACCGAAGCCGATATCGTTCGCATGAGCGACGAACAGATCCTGCGTTTCGTCATGGAACCGGGGTTCTCCACTGCAGCAGCCATTACCAATATCTCGGGTCGCGGCGTTGGGCTGGACGTCGTCCGTTCCCACGTCGAGCAGGTCGGCGGCATCGTCGATCTCCGCTCCCGCGCCGGACGCGGCCTCACGGTCACCATCAAGCTGCCGCTGACGCTGGCAATTGCCTCCGCCCTCATCGTCGAGGCGGCGGGGCAGCGCTTTGCGATCCCGCAGATCTCGGTTGCCGAACTCGTGCGCACGCAAGAGTCCGGGGAGGTCCGTATCGAAAAGCTCAACGGACAGGCGACCTTGCGCCTGCGCCAGAAGCTCCTGCCGGTGGTCGATGTCGCGGATGTCCTCAACCTCGACCGTCCTGAAATCGCTGCGGATGAACAGAAAAACGACGATCTCGTTGTGGTCTGCCACGTCGGCGGCCAGCGTTTCGGCATCATCGTGGATTCGATCCTTCACACCGAGGAAATCGTCGTCAAGCCGATCTCGTCCAAGCTGCGCCACATGTCGGTCTATTCCGGCGCGACGATCCTGGGCGATGGCTCGGTGATCCTGATTCTGGAACCGGCAGGTGTCGCCCGTGCGGTCATGGAGAATTCGGGTCGCGAGATCACCGGGCAGACCGATGTCGATCTGGCCGAGCTGCACGCCGGTGCCGAACGCTCGCTGCTGTTGCTGTTCCGCGCAGGCGGCACCAACCTCAAGGCCATCCCGCTCTCGTTCATCGGCCGCCTCGAGGAATTCGAGCGCTCGAAGATCGAGGACACCGGTGGTCGGTCCATCGTGCAGTATCAGGGCCGCCTGATGCCGATCCTCGGTTACATCCCGCAGGATGGTTTCGAGATCGACTCGCGCCAGCCGGTGCTGGTCTTCCACCAGCAGGATCGCGAAATCGGCATGGCCGTGGACGAGATCGTCGATGTCGTCGAGGTCGCGATCCAGATCGACACCAGCCATGCAACACCGGGCACGATCGGCGCCACGATCATCGATGGCAAGGCCGTCGAGATTGTCGATGTCTCCGAGCTTGTTGCTCCCGAGGGCAGCGAGAAGGCGGTCACGGCCGACGATCATGTCGATGTCATGGTGATCGAAGGATCGGAATTTTTCCGGGCACTCTTCGCACCCTTGCTTCAGAATGCTGGCTACCGCATTGCCGTCCTGCCCTCGATGCAGGCTGCCCGCCAGGCCATGGCCAACCAGCGCCCGTCGGTCATCGTGCTCGATCTCGACCAATCCGGCGAGGAAGCGTTCAGTTTCGTTCGGGAACTCGGGGAAGCCAGCGGCGCGCCGCCTGTCATCGGCCTCCTGAGCCGGGGCGGCCCGCGCCTGATCGAAAAAGGCAAGGCGGCCGGGCTTTATGATCTCGTCGGCAAGTTCGATCGCCAGGGGCTGCTCAGCTCGATCGGCGATACGCTTGGCGGCTATCAGGCATCAGAATGGGGAGCTGCGGCATGAGTGCCGAACATCGCATGCGCCGGGATGTCGCCATCGCCGACGAAATCCAGCTCGTCACCGTCCGGATTGAAGGCCAGCTGATCGGCTTGCCGATCACCTCCGTGCGCGACGTGTTCTCGATCCACGCGATGACACCGGTTCCGAAGGCGGACCGGGCCGTCGCGGGCCTCGTCAACCTGCGCGGCCATATCGTGACAATCCTCGATCTCGGTTCGCTCCTCAACGCGCGCCGCAGCGAGCAGAAGAGCGATCAGGAACCGATGGCGGTCGGCGTCGAATGGCAGGGCGAGGTTTTCGGCCTCGTCGTTGACGAGATCGGCGACGTCCTCTCCCTGACTGTTGATTCCAGCGAGGCCATGCCCGCCAACATGAGCCCGACCTGGGCGCGATTCACCCGCCGTGTGCACAAGCTCGATCGCGAACTGATGATCGAGATCGAGTTGCACACCTTGCTCGAAACAATGTCCCTGCAGGCGGCCTGAGAAGGATTGGTTCCATGAAGTATTGCCTCGTCGTTGACGATTCCAGTGTCATCCGCAAGGTCGCCCGCCGCATTCTCGAAGGCCTCGATTTCGAGATCGGCGAGGCGGAGGACGGTCGCCAGGCGATGGACAGCTGCTCCTCGCGCATGCCGGATGCGATCCTGCTCGACTGGAACATGCCGAACATGGACGGCTACGAATTTCTGATGAACCTGCGCAAGATGAGCGGCGGCGACCGGCCGAAGGTTGTCTTCTGCACGACGGAGAATGACGTCAGCCATATCGCCAAGGCCATGGATTCGGGTGCCGACGAATACGTCATGAAGCCCTTCGACAAGGAAATTCTCAGCTCGAAATTCGGAGAGGTCGGCCTCGTCTGAGACGATCTCAACACTGCCCAGAAGGGCAGGCCACACCCTGTATGTCGGGCCTCGCGCCCTGGAGTTCCTGAATGGTGGCCGTGCCTCATCGAGACATGTCGAGACCGGGTCCGGCAGCAGTGCGCGTCGCTGTTGTCGATGATTCGGTCGTCGTGCGTGGCCTCCTGTCCCGATGGCTGGGCGAAACGGCGGGGGTCGAGGTCGTCGGCACCTATCGCAGCGGCCGGGAAATCATCGATGCCCTGCCCGGCGCAGCGCCGCGGATTATCCTGCTCGATCTCGATATGCCGGATATGGACGGGCTGACGGCGCTGCCGCTTATCCTCGCAAAATCACCGGATTCGCGCGTGATCGTGGTCTCATCGCTGTCCGTTCACGGTGCCGAGCTGACGATGCGCTCGCTGATGAAGGGCGCTACCGACTACCTTCCAAAGCCCTCCAATCACCGCGAAGTCTCGACCTCGGCAGACTTCCGTCAGGCGTTGATCGCGAAGGTTCTCGCCGTCGGCGGCGTTCGCGCCTTGCCGCGCCAGAGCCCGGTGCCCACCGCCCGTCCGGTCGTGCCAACGGCCCGCTCTCCTTTTTCGACCCACAGCCCGGTCGCCCGTCCGACGCCGGCCTCACCGGTCGCCAGTTTTCGCCCGGCACCCCCGACCGCCTTGGCAGCGGACCGCTCCGGCGGCCCTCGCCTTCGCCCCTTCGAACGGACACGCCCGAAACTCGTCGTTATCGGGGCTTCCACCGGCGGCCCGCAGGCGCTGGTGCTCGTTCTCGCCAAAATGCGTCCGGCACTCGCCCGTGTACCGATCGTGATCGCGCAGCACATGCCGCCGATTTTCGGCGCGATTTTCGCCTCGCACCTCAAGCAGCACGCCGGCTTGCCGGCCGCAGAGGCCGTTGATGGCAAACCGCTGATGCCGGGCACGATCTACCTGGCGCCCGGCGGCTGCCATACCGTCGTCCGCAAGAAGCCGGACGGGCAATACGTCATGGCGATGCTGCCGTCAGAGGCGCGCGGTCCGTGGCGCCCATCAATCGATCTGCTGTTTTCCAGCGCGGCGGAGAGTTACGGCAATGAAGCGCTGGCGATTGCCCTCACAGGAATGGGGAGAGACGGCACAGAAGGCGCAACCCATCTTGCGCGACGCGGTGCCAATGTCGTGGTTCAGGATGAGGCTTCGAGCGTTGTCTGGGGCATCCCCGGATCGATTGCCGAAGCAGGCCTCGCAAATGCCCTGTTACCTCCGGAAAAACTTGGTGAGCTTGCGGTTGCGCTGCTCGAAGGAAACGTCCCATGAGTGCTCCCGTTGTTTTGCGCGTGATCGAGTTCATCAACAAGGCCGCCGGCATCGTGCTGACGACCGAGAAGGCCTATTTCATCGAGGCCCGGCTTTCGCCGGTGCTGCGCGAGGAAAGCCTGCCTTCGATCGACGAGCTGTTGACGCGGGCAGAGCGCGGCGATCGTCGCCTGGCCCAGCGTATCGTTGATGCGCTGACGACCAACGAGACCTTCTTCTTTCGCGACAAGGCCCCGTTCGATCACTTCCGCAACATCATCATTCCGGAATTGATTTCGCGGCGCCCGCCCGGCAAGGCGATCCGCATCTGGTGCGCAGCCTGCTCCAGCGGGCAGGAACCGTTCAGCCTGGTGATGATCCTCGATGAGCTCAAGGCACAGCTTGGCGGCAGGAACGTCGAGATCCACGCCTCCGATATCTCGGAAGCCATCCTGAACAAGGCCAAATCCGGCACCTTCAACCAGTTCGAGGTCCAGCGCGGTCTGCCGACGAAGATGCTGCTGCAGTATTTCCAGAAGGACGGCGACAACTGGAAAATCAGCCAGGACGTGGTTCGCCGCGTGAACTTCTTCAAGTTCAACCTGCTGGACGATCCGCGCTCGCTCGGCACCTTCGATGTCGTGTTTTGCCGCAACGTGCTGATCTATTTCGATCGCCCGACCCGCGCGAAAATCTTCGACAAGATCGCCGATCGCCTCGCGCCCGATGGCTTCATGCTGCTCGGCGGTGCGGAATCGACCTTCGGCGTAACCGACCGCTTCGCAAGCCACCCGAAAGAGCGGATGCTGCATCTGCCGCTGGCCCGGAAGGCGGCGGCGATTCCCGCGCGCACGGCCTGAGGCTTTTCTTTCGACACCCCGGAGATACGCGCCCTTCTCGGCGCCGGGCGGATCTGTACCCGGACCTGCCGTGCATCTGCCCCGCTTCAATGACCCCCGGGACACGAAAAAACCCGCGGTGCACCGCGGGTTATTCAATTTCAGCAGGAGACAGAAAACCTGATCAGGCCGGAATGCGCTGATCGATTTCCGACGGCTCGCGCAGCACATAGCCGCGACCCCAGACCGTTTCGATATAATTGCGGCCATCCGAGGCATTCGCGAGCTTCTTGCGGAGCTTGCAGATGAACACGTCGATGATCTTGAGTTCCGGCTCGTCCATCCCGCCGTAGAGGTGGTTGAGGAACATTTCCTTCGTCAGCGTCGTGCCCCGGCGCAGCGAGAGGAGCTCGAGCATCTGGTATTCCTTGCCCGTGAGGTGCACGCGATGCCCCGCGACTTCCACCGTCTTCTGGTCGAGATTGACGATGAGATCGCCCGTCTGGATGACCGACTGGGCATGGCCCTTCGAGCGGCGCACGATGGCGTGGATGCGGGCAACCAGCTCGTCCTTGTGGAACGGCTTGGTGAGATAATCATCGGCGCCGAAGCCGAGGCCCTTCACCTTGTCGTCGATCCCGGCCATGCCGGAGAGGATGAGGATCGGTGTCTTGACCTTCGCCACGCGAAGCGAGCGCAGAACCTCGTAACCGGACATGTCCGGCAGGTTCAGATCAAGCAGGATGATGTCGTAGTCGTAGAGCTTGCCGAGATCGATACCTTCCTCACCGAGATCGGTGAGGTAGATGTTGAAGTTTTCGCTCTTCAGCATCAGCTCGATACTTTTGGCGGTAGCGTTGTCGTCTTCGATCAGGAGAACGCGCATCTTCTGGTCCCCAGCCCCAATTAACCGTTGCCTCTGGATCCGCGCACTGAATCGAAAAATCGTCGAAGACGATCCGGCTCGCGGTCGATGTCTTAAAACTTCTGTCACAAATTACGCCCAAAGAGTTAACAAAGTGTAATTCGTTAAGGCAAGCTTGAAGCTGTTTGTTCATTGTTTTTGCAAAAATTGAATTGAATCAAAACAATTCAACTCCGATCACACCCTTGAATCAGATTCAGAACTACGCACGATAACCGATTCTATTGACTCATTATTTTAAAACCACGCCATCACCGGCGCCCCGGAACGGCTACGCTGCAACGCAGCATCGCCGTGCGGATCTCGCGCGGATCCCCAAAGATGGAGTAAGGTTTTCTTCGTGATTCGGGTGCGAATCAGTGCCGCACTCCGGCACTTCCTCCCGATTCGGAATGGAGGCTGGTTTGGCAATCGAAGCCTTGCGCAGCGTGATCGATGAAATCGCCGAACAGGAAGTGTTCGGCCGCGTCGCTGCCGTGCGCGGGCTGATGATCGAGATCGTCGGCCCTCTCAGCCATATGGAACTCGGCGGTCTCATCGCCATCGAAACCCAGACGGAAGAGCGCATCCTGTGCGAAATCGTCGGTTTTGATGCCGGCCGCGCGTTGGCGATGCCGTTCGGCAATATCGATGGCCTCCGGCGTGGCTGCCCCGCGCATGTCGTCTCACGGCGGGCCTCGATCCGGCCCGGCCGCGCCTGGCTCGGGCGCGTCGTTGATTCCTTCGGCCGGCCGATCGACGGCAAAGGGCCGATCCAGCAGGGCCCCCGGCCCTACCCGTTTCGCGGTGAACCGCCCGCCGCTCATAAACGTCAACGTGTCGGTGAGCCGCTCGATCTGGGTGTGCGGGCGCTCAACACCTTTCTCACGACCTGCCGTGGCCAGCGCATGGGTATTTTTGCCGGCTCCGGCGTGGGTAAATCCGTGCTGCTCTCGATGCTGGCGCGCAATGCCGCATCCGATGTCGCGGTGGTCGGCCTTGTCGGCGAGCGCGGTCGCGAGGTGCAGGAATTCCTGCAGGATGATCTTGGCGAGGAGGGGCTTGCCCGTTCGGTCGTCGTCGTCGCAACCTCGGACGAACCGGCGTTGATGCGCCGGCAGGCGGCCTATCTCACGCTGTCGATCGCGGAATTCTTCCGGGACGAGGGGCTCGACGTGCTCTGCATGATCGATTCGGTCACGCGATTCGCGATGGCGCAGCGCGATATCGGCCTCAATGTCGGCGAACCCCCGACCACCAAGGGCTATACGCCGTCCGTTTTTGCGGAACTGCCGAAGCTTCTCGAACGTGCCGGCCCCGGCGAGATCGGTTCAGGCTCGATCACCGGCATTTTCTCGGTGCTGGTCGATGGGGATGACCATAACGAGCCGGTGGCGGACGCGACGCGTGGCATTCTCGACGGGCATATCGTCATGGAACGCAAGATCGCGGAACGTGGACGCTACCCCGCGATCAACGTTCTCAAGTCGATTTCGCGCACGATGCCGCGCTCCTGCGACCCACTGTATTACGATACGGTCGTCGCCGCCCGGAACCTCATGGCGACCTACGCCGACATGGAAGAACTGATCCGGCTCGGGGCCTATCGGCGCGGATCGTCCCCGGAAGTCGACAAGGCAATCGAGGCTTACCCGGATCTTGAAGCTTTTCTTTCACAAGGTAAGGAAGAATCAACCTCCCTGAGCGAAAGCTATATCCGTCTCGCGGATATTGTTAACCGCCTCGGTGCCGTTTCCCCGGAAACGTGACCAGGCCCCCCAGGCGTAATTCTGGGTTCGGTCAAGGAGTAGAAAGACCATGAAGTCGCGCGATACGCTGATCCGCCTGAAGCGGTTCCACGTAGACGAGAAGCGCCGCCGCGTCTCACAGATCGAGACGATGATCGCCGAATTCCAGCGCATGGCTGGCGACCTTGATCGCGAGATCGAGAACGAGGAACGGCGTGCGGGTATTTCGGATACCGCCCATTACGCTTACCCGACTTATGCAAAGGCCGCGCGGACACGCCGGGACAACCTTCTGCATTCGGCCGGCGAACTCAACGATCAGCTCGAGGAAGCCAAAGCCGCGCTGAACGAGGCGTTCGAGGAGCTTAAGAAGGTCGAAATTCTCGAAGATCGGGAAAAGGCCGCCGAACGCGCCGAGATGGTGCTTCGCGATCAGATGGAAACCGATCGCATCGCAGCCCGCATGCGCTATGCGGCAGGGCGTATCTGAGTTTTCAGATCTACGCCCGGCTCCACTTATTGAAATGGCCCGCTTCGGCGGGCCTTTCTTTTGGTGTTCGTGAGCCAGCTTCGCCTTTCAGGTCACAGCAATGCGCCCTTGCAAGCCCCCGCAAGGTCGGGCAGTGACAAGATGGGGAAGACAGCACGAAGCCGATCTGGGATCACACCAGCAATCCGGTTTCCCGGCTGCAATGTTCGGGGAGAACCATGAAGCGTCTCAAGGATTTGTTCTGGCCGCTCGTTGGCCTGCTCGCGGTCGGCTGGTCGCTCAACGTTCTCTACTCGAAATTGCGGATGGAGGCAGCGGCGGATGCGGCAACCGGCGCGCTTCTCGACAATGCAGGCTTTGTCGAAAGCCTGAAAATCATCGCCCTCCAGATCGGCGGCAAGCTCAGCGCAATCCCGCATTCGGGCTACCTGATGGCCGTGCTCTCGACGCTCGCCGCCTATCTGGCGCTGGCGTGGTATGACCGGATCGCCCTGATTCATCTCAAGCGCGAGAAGGGCATTTCCTGGCTTTTCATCACGGTCTGCTCGTTCGTGACCTATGCCATCTCGCACAACATCGGCGGCTCTGTGTTCTCCGGCGGCATGGTGCGTTATCGGGCCTATACCTCGAAGGGGCTCAGCGCCGGGGAGGTTGCGGTGCTCGTGGCGCTCTGTTCCTTTACTTTCGCGTTCGGCACGATCTTGCTGGGCGGTTTTGTGCTGCTGTTCGAGCCACACCTTGTGCAGCCACTTGCCAAGCTCGGCAAGATTCCGATCTCCGATACGCTGGTCATGGTGATCGGCGGCGCGATGATCGGGTTCTGTGTGCTCTACACTGTCGGGGCCTGGCTTAAATTCAAGCCGCTGGTGATCCGCAATTTCACACTCGAATACCCCGGCATGAATGTCGTCTGGCGGCAGTGGATCGCGGCGCCGCTGGAGCTGCTGGGGGCTGCCGGCATCATCTATTTCGCGCTGCCGGAAGCCGGAAACCCCGGGTTCTTTGTCGTGCTCGGTGCCTTCCTGCTGTCATTTTCGGCAGGGTTGCTGTTTCAGGTTCCGGGCGGCATCGGCGTGATGGAAACCGTGTTCATCACGGTGATGCCAGGCGTGCCGGCCACGGCCGTGTTCGCCGCGCTGCTGGTATGGCGTCTGTGCTACCTCCTGATCCCGCTGGCACTGTCGATCCCCATGGTCCTGCTGTTCGAGCGCGACCAGATCAGAAAGAAAAAGGCGGCTGACGCCGCCTGATTTTCCGTTTTCGCTGGCGCCCGGACGCCTGCCTCAGATCGATCCCACCGTCCTGAGCCGGGCGGAGGGATGGATCTCGCCTTGCGCGATGACCGCCGTCTGCGGCCGGAAGCGTTCGACGATCATCCTGACATAGGGCCGGATGGCGTTCGAGGTCACGAGCGTCGGCAACTCGCCGAGCCGGGCTGCCTCCTCGAAGCGATCGCGCAGCGCGATGACAAAATCATGCAGGCGCGAGGGCTGCATCGCGAGATGCTTCACCTCGCCATCGCCAATCAGCGAGGAGGAGAAGGCGTCTTCCCACGCCGGCGTCAGCGTGATGAGCGCGAGCTGCCCGGTCGGCCCGGTGTGCTGGGCACAGATCTGCCGGCCGAGGCGCGAACGGATATGCTCAACGATCATTCTGGGATCGCGCAGCGCGCCGGCGACTTCCGCGATGGCTTCGAGGATGGTGCCGAGATCGCGGATCGAGACGCGTTCGGCGAGCAGCAGCTGAAGGATGCGCTGGATGCCGGTGGTGGCGATCTGGGCCGGCACGATCTCTTTCAGCAGGTCCTGATGCGCCTTGGGGAGATCCTTCAGGAGCTTCTGCACCTCGACGAAGGAGAGCAGCTCGGACATGTTGTTCTTGATGATCTCGGTGAGGTGCGTCGCGATAACGGTCGCAGGGTCGACAACGGTGTAGCCCCGCAGCTGCGCCTCATCACGCAAGGCCTCGTCGATCCAGGTCGCCGGCAGGCCGAAGGTCGGCTCCAGAAGATGCGCGCCGGGAAGCTGCACCTGCCCGCCGGCCGGGTCCATCGCCATGTACTGGTTCGGGAAGACGATGCCGTTGCCGGCGTCGATTTCCTTCATCTTGATGACGTAGTGGTTCGATTCGAGCTGGACATTGTCCACCAGCCGGACCGAGGGCAGGATGAAGCCCATTTCGCTCGCCAGCGTGCGCCGGAGCGCCTTGATCTGGTCGGTGATCTTGTCCTCACCGTTCTGCCCCTGCACCAGCGGGAGGAGAGCGTAACCGATCTCGATGCGGAGTTCGTCGAGACGCAGGGCTTCCTGCACCGGAGCATCCTCCGGCTTGGCTTCCGCTGCAGCCATGTCCATCATGGTCTGGGCGGCGTTCTCGATATCCGTCTGCTTCTGGCGACGGTCGAGCTGCATCGCGAGATAGCCGGCGACGCCCGCGAGCCCGAGGAACGGAATGGCCGGCATGCCCGGCAGAAGTGCAATGACGGCCATGACGAAGGACGACATGCCAAGCGCCTTCGAGGAACCAATGAGCTGCTTCGCCAGCGCCTTGTCCGCCGCGCCGGTAACGCCGGCCTTGGAGACGAGCAGGCCCGCTGCGGTGGAGACGATCAGCGCCGGGATCTGGGTGACGAGGCCGTCACCCACGGTCAGCAGCGTGTAGGCGCGCGCCGCATCGCCGAAACTCATCGAATTCTGCGCAACACCGATGATGATGCCGCCGACGATGTTGATGAAGGTGATGAGAATGCCGGCGATCGCATCGCCGCGCACGAACTTCGAGGCGCCGTCCATGGCGCCGAAGAAGGCGCTTTCGTCTTCCAGCGCCTTGCGGCGACCTTTTGCCTCGTCCTGATCGATAAGGCCGGCGGAGAGATCGGCGTCGATCGCCATCTGCTTGCCGGGCATGGCATCGAGGCTGAAGCGCGCCGCGACTTCCGCGATGCGGCTTGAGCCCTTGGTGATGACGACGAAGTTCACGATCACCAGGATGATGAAGACAATCAGGCCGATGACGAAATTGCCGGCCATCACGAAGTTGCCGAAGGCCTCGATCACCTGCCCCGCCGCCCCATGGCCCGTGTGCCCGTTCGACAGGATGAGGCGTGTGGATGCGAGGTTGAGCGACAATCGCAGCATTGTCGCGATCAGCAGCACGGTCGGGAAGGATGAGAATTCCAGCGGCGCGCCGATGAACAGCGCGGTCATCAGGATCAGCACCGAAATGATGATCGAAAACGCCAGCAGGAGGTCGAGCACCATCGGCGGCAACGGCACGATGAGCACGACGAGAATGGTCAGGATGCCCATGGCCAGCGCGATATCGCCGCGCTTGAGGAAGGCCCCCAGTTCCTTGGCCGTCATATAGCCGCCGGGCTGCAGTTTCAGACCGCCGCCACTGCCGCCAACGCTTGCGTCGCTCATTCTCGCCCTGCCCCTGCGTGATCGCGATCACGCCAAACCGGCAACTGGTCGCCGGCATCCCCCGAAGATCGTTCTGGCGCGAACCATCAAAACCGATGCTGCACCTGACAATTCCCTAGGCAATTTTTGCCGGGTTTGTGGTTAACGTCCGGTTACCAAGGCGGGAAGATTCGTCAGGCCGAAGCAATTCAGGCTGGCGAACCTCGTGCCGGGCAGACGTTGCCGAGCGGGCTGTCAGGCCATCGCAACGCGCGATGCGCCGGGCTCGGCGACATCGATGCCAACCGCAACATATTCATTGAGCTTGTTGCGCAGCGTGCGGATCGAAATCCCGAGGATTTTCGCCGCATGCGTGCGGTTGCCGAGGCAATGATCGAGCGTATCAAGAATAAGCTCGCGCTCGACGTCGGCGACGGTGCGGCCCACCAGCGCGCGGGTCGCGGCCTCCGCTGCTTCGGCGGCACGACGCGCGGTCGCGTCAGAGGCGGTCCGACTGATCGAATCACCATCCGGCGTCAGGATCGCATCCGGTGTGATTTCGAGCCCCTGCGCCAGGAGGACGGCGCGGTGGAGGGTGTTTTCAAGCTCGCGCACGTTGCCGCGCCACGGGTTCGCCAGCAGCACGCGCTTGGCGTCATGGCTGATCACGCGCGCAGGCAACCCGTTGAGCTGGGCGTAGCGCTTGGCGAAGTGGTTCGCGAGTTCGATGATGTCGTTCGGTCGCTCGCGCAGTGCCGGGATTTTCAGGTTCACGACGTTGAGGCGGTAGAGCAGGTCCTCGCGGAAAGAGCCTTCCTTCACGCTCTCGGCGAGATTGCGGTTCGAGGTCGCGATGATCCGGATATCCACCGGCACCGGACGTGTCCCGCCAACGCGGTCGATGACCCGCTCCTGGATCGCGCGCAGCAGCTTGGCCTGAAGGCGCACATCCATTTCCGAGATTTCGTCGAGCAGCAAGGTGCCACCGTCGGCCTCCTCGAACTTGCCAACGCGCCGGGCGATGGCGCCCGTGAAGGCGCCCTTCTCATGGCCAAAAAGCTCGCTCTCGAGCAGATTATCCGGGATCGCCGCGCAGTTGACCGAGACGAAAGGCTTCGCCGCGCGCTTCGATTTCTCGTGGAGAAACCGCGCCATGACTTCCTTGCCGACGCCGCTTTCGCCGGTGATCAGCACGGAGGCATCGGAGCCGGCAACCTGCTGCGCGAGCTTGATGACGCGCATCATCGATTCATCGCGGTAGATGATCGAGGTTTCCGTACGGCTGACCGCTTCGAGAATCGCCGCGATCAACTCGGGATCGGGCGGCAGCGGCACGTATTCCTTCGCGCCGGCCTCGATCGCGGCCACAGCGGCGCGCTTGTCGTTGGCGACACCGCAGGCCACGATGGGCAGCGTGATGTGCTCAGCCTTTAGGCCGTTGTAGAGGGCTGCGATGTCGAGATTGGCATCGACCATCGCGAGATCAGCGCCCTTGCCCTGCCGCAGATGCGACAGCGCCGCCTCGACCCCATCGACCTGCGCGACGGAAGCGCCCCGCTCCCGCGCGATTTTCGCCGCGGTGATCAGTTCACCGCGCAAGGTTCCGACAATGAGAAGCCGCATGCTGTCTCTCCCAAGTCCTTCGTCGCTAGAGCGTCTTTGGTGAATTCACATTCACCTCACCCGCTCCATCCAATTGTTTTGACGCATTTTCTTCACGCGAACAGGAATCCACTTCGCTCGAAAATGCTCTAGTCCACGTCAAGAGTCCGGTCTGGCCGCCCGATCAGCGGTCAGACTTGATGATTTCCGTCATGGTCACGCCAAGCTTGTCATCGACGAGCACGACTTCGCCGCGCGCGACCAGCCGGTCGTTCACGAAGATGTCGATCGCCTCACCGACCCGGCGGTCGAGTTCGAGAATATGCCCCGGGCTCATCCTGAGGAGTTCGCCGACGCCCATCTTCGAGCGCCCGAGCACGGCAGACACCTGCACGGGCACATCGAAAACGTGTTCGAGGTCGGCCGCGCTTTTGGCGGAAGGCGAGCCTTCAACGTCATTGCCATAGGCGGCGGCCACGAGATCAGCCGTGGATTCGAGATCCTGGAGCTGGAAATTGCCTTCGGTCGACATGGTCTTTCCTGCCTCTTTCTAGTGAGGAAATGCGTTATTCACGATCCGGGAACAGAAGGGTCACGGAGCGGTCAATCAGAGCTTCAAGTTTGGCCTGTTCGCGGACAACGCCGCCATCGGCCCATTCGATCCGGCAATCGCCGGTAGCGATATCCGGGTCGGGAAAGACGAAAAGCTTCGCCTCGATCCCGTTCTCGCGCATCAGCAGGCTGATCCGGGTCTTGCAGCTGTCAACCAGCGACGGCGCTACGCGCACCGCGACATGAGGCGTTCCGCGCAAATCCGTGAAGATCGCGCGAGCTGTTGCCTCGATCGCCTGCAACGGCGCATTCTCGATCATGCGGCCGGCGATCTTGCGGGCAAAAATCTGCGCGAAGGCCAGCGCCTCCTTGCGGGCATTATCCTCAAGGCGCCGCATTTCGATCGTCGCGATCTCGAGCCGGGCCCCCAGCGCTTCAAGGCAGGCGGACAGGCGGATGGACTCGTCATCCCGCTGAAGCCGACGGCCTTCCTCCACGCCGGCGTTGAAGGAATCGGCCTTCGCTTCGGCAAGAAGGCGGGCGTGCTCGACGAAGGGCACGGGAACCCGCGCGCCGGGCTCGATGAAGGGCGAGCTGTGGCCGGACTTGGTGAAGTCCCTGCCGAAATTGAATGCATTGCGTTCGCCTGCCATTGCCATGTTCCTGATCGCCCCGGTCTCAGTAGATCAGTTCGTCTTCGGCGCGGTTCTTGCCGATGGTGATTTCGCCCTTGGCTGCCAGTTCCTTCGCCAGCAGCACGATCTTGGTCTGGGCCTCGTCGACCTCCTTGAGTCGCACGGGACCGCGCCCGGCCATCAGATCTTCCATGTTCTTCGAGGCGCGCGTTGACATCTGCGAGAGGAAGAACTTCTTCATCGAGGGCGCCGAACCCTTGAGTGCGATGGCGAGCTGGTCGCGATCCGAGAAGCGGATCAGCGTCTGGGTCGAGCCCGGATCGAGCTTGGCAAGATCCTCGAAGGTGAACATCAGCGCGCGGATTTTCTGCGCGGAATCGCGGTTGCGCTCGTCGAGCGCCGACATGAACCAGCTCTCCGTCTGCCGGTCGAAGGAATTGAAGATTTCCGCGATCATCTCGTGGCTGTCGCGCCGCGAGGTCTGCGACAGGTTGGAGATGAATTCGGTGCGCAGCGTATCTTCGATGTGGTCGAGCACTTCCTTTTGCACCGGCTCCATGTGCAACATGCGGCTGACCACTTCGAGCGCGAATTCGTGCGGGAGCAGCGAGAGCACGCGTGCCGCGTTTTCGGAGTGGATCTTCGACAGGATCACGGCCACCGTCTGCGGGTATTCACCCTTGAGGTAGTTGGCGAGAACCTGATCCTGCACATTGCCGAGTTTTTGCCACATGTTACGGCCCGCAGGCCCCCGCAGCTCCTCCATGAGGGAGTAGACTTTTTCCTTCGGCAGGATCTTGTTGAGCAGGGCCTCGGTCCGGTCGAAGTCACCGGTCACAGCACCGCCGTGGGCCATCATCGAGAGGAACTCCGCGACCAGCGCCTCGACTGCCTCGGCCGTCACGGCACCCAGGCGTGCCATGGCGCGCGAGACCGTGCGGATTTCATCCTCGTCAAGTTCCTTCCAGATTTCGGCGCCGTAGCGTTCGCCGAGCACGAGCAGGATGATCGCAGCCTTTTCCGGCCCCGAGAGAAAACGGGTCAACTCGCGGTTCGGCCCGGTTGCTTCCGGAGCCTTTTCGACCGCTGTTCCTGCCTTGGCCATGTTCTTTACCCTCTTGGTCCGAATTCTTGCTCAGTCTGATTTTCCAGCTCGACCGTCAGCGCGTTTGCGCAACCCACTGCCGGACGATGGCAACGGATTCGCTCGGATTGTCCTGCACGATCTTGCCGAGGTGATCGATGGCACCCTGCTGCAAGGCGCTCTGGATCGCGTTGGCACTACCCTGCTGATTGGAGTTGGCGGGAACCATCGCACCATCCGGGGCCGGCAGCGCGAGCGGCTGGCCCGGGGCATTGCCCCCCGCCATGCCGGAAGCCGCGATCACGCCCTGAAGGCCGGTCAGCGGCGGCGGAGCCGCAGGATCACCCTTCTTGTCCTTGCCGCCGATGCCCATCTGACGCAGCAGCGGCCGGACGATCAGCAACATGACCAGCAGCGTGAGGATGCCGAATACCGCCAGCTCGATCAGCCGCAACGCATCTTCCTTGGTCAGCGCCAGCATCTGCTCGATGAAGGTCGGCGTCTTGCCCTCGACCGGGGTTACGCCCTCGGCGAAGCGCAGGTTGATGACCTCGACCTGATCGCCGCGGTTCCGATCAAACCCGATCGAGGAGCGCACCAGCGTGGCAATCCGCTCCAGCTCCTCGGCAGTGCGGGGCTGGTAGGCCATCTGACCATTGGCGCCAGCGGCATAGATGCCATCCACAAGCACCGCGACAGACAGGCGCTTGATGCGGCCAGCTTCGATGATCTCGGTGCGCGTGGTCTTGGAAATCTCGTAGTTGACGATTTCCTCGTTGCGCTGCGTGGCATCCTTCTGCTGCGCGTTCTGCTGGTTCTGGTTCTGCTGCGGCAGCTCGCTGGCGACGGAAACCTGATTGTCCTTGGCTTCCTGGCTCTGCTGGTTCTCCGTCCGGGTCTGCGTGGAGCGGACCACGCGGCTCTCCGGGTCAAAATTGTCCGTCACCTGCTGGACGCGGTTGAAATCGATGTCGGCGGAAACCTGCACACGCGCCCGACCTCGACCGACGACGCTGGCGACGATATCCTCGACCTGACCACGCAGGCGGCGCTCATGGCCCGATTGCTTGTCCTGCGCCAGGGCTGCGGCATCGGTTTCATTGCCGGCACCATCGGCGAGAAGGCGACCGGTTTCATCGACAATCGAGACGTGCTCGGGCTTCAGCCCCTGAACCGCCGTCGCAACGAGGTGGCGGATGGCACGGATCTGCCCCGCATCAAGCTCGCCGCGCACCTTCAGCACGATGGAGGCCCGCGGGTTCTGCTTTTCGCGGTCAAAGAGCTTCTTTTCGGGAATCGCGAGGTGAACGCGCGCCTGCTGGACGCGGTCGAGCCCCTTGATCGTGCGGGAGAGCTCACCCTCGAGCGCGCGAAGCTGGTTGACCCCCTGCACGAAGCTGGTGGCGGAGAAGGTGTCGCTCTTGTCGAAGATCTCGTAGCCGACATTGCCGCCGGCCGGCAGGCCCTTGCCCGCGAACTCCATCCTGAGCCGCGTCGACATGTCCCGCGGCACGAGGATCGTCGCGCCATCCTGCTTCAGTTCGTATTTCACGCCGCGGCTGTCGAGATCGCGGATGATCGTGTTGGAATCCGCCATCGGCAGATCGGAGAAGAGAACCCCCATGCCCGGCGCGGACATCTTCGTCATGACGAAGGCGAAGAAGCCGATGAGCGCGAGAGTCACCGCGCCCATGGCAACAAGGCGCTGCGGACCAAGCCTGTTCACGATTTCAAGGATGCCGTTCACTGCCCCACCATTCCACATGTTGCGCGCCACGATTTGCGTGGCTTGCGATTTCTGCGCTAGGCAAGAATTGCCCGGTGGATGGTTACCGCGACGTTAACTTGGCGTCCTTTTTTGAACCATTGTGCAAATCTTTGTTCATTTCGGCTCTCCGACTGATGTCAAGGCGGGGGCAACGAGGAGGTCCAATGACCCTGCCAATCGCGATCACGATGGGAGACGCCGCCGGAATTGGCCCTGAAATCATTGCCAAATACGTCGAGGCCGAAGGCTCATCCGGCCTGTTCGTCATCGGCGACCCCCGGGTGATGCAGCGTGCGCTTCTCGCGATCGGTTCCAGGCGAGGCATCGTGCCATGGAGGGGCGACGAAGCTCTGAAGCCGGGGGCTAAAATTCTACCCAATGCCCATTCTGATTCGAGCCTTGCGGTTCTCGATGTCGGCCCGCTCGCCGATGATGTCGCTCCGGGCCGCGTCGACGGTCGCGCCGGCAAGCTGGCGCATGCGGCGATCATCGGCGCCATCGATCTTGCCATGGCCGGCACAATCGCTGCGCTGGTGACCGCGCCGATCCACAAGGAGGCGCTCAAGGCCGCCGGCATTCCCTTTCCTGGCCATACCGAAATCCTCGCCGACCGGACCGGCACGCGCGATTTCGGGATGATGCTGATCGAAGGGCCGCTGCGTGTGATTCTCGTCTCGATCCATGTCTCGCTGCGCGAGGCCCTCGACAAGGTGACTGCGGAGAGCCTTGCCCGCACGTTCAAGCTTGCCGAGGAAGGTTGCCGGGCGCTTGGCATCGCCAACCCGCGCATTGCCGTCGCCGGCCTCAACCCCCACGCCGGGGAAGGCGGATTGTTCGGCCGGGAGGAGATCGAGATCATCGGCCCGGCCATCGCCCGCGCGCAGGCTCTCGGCATGGCGGTTTCAGGCCCCTACCCGCCCGATACGATCTTCATGCGCGCCCGCCGGGGCGAGTTCGACATCGTTGTCGCGCAATATCACGATCAGGGGCTGATCCCGATCAAGCTCAATGGCATCGAGAAGGGCGTCAACATCACAGTGGGATTGCCGATCATCCGCACATCGGTCGACCACGGCACGGCTTTCGATATCGCCGGCAAGGGGATCGCCGATCCCTCAAGCCTCGCCGAGGCCGTGCTCGTGGCCCGCCAGATGGCGACGGCCCGAAAAGAGGGCTAAAAACGCCAAAAGGCCCGCCGAAGCGGGCCGAATTGATGCCGGGCGTGCCCGATTATTGGCGGTAGTGCTGGATACGCGTCGTGCGCAGGCCCGCGAGACCATGTTCGTCGATCGAATGCTGCCAGGAGAGGAATTCCTCGACCGTCAGCGTATACCGCGAACAGGCCTCCTCAAGCGAGAGCAACCCGCCGCGAACAGCAGCGACCACTTCGGCCTTGCGCCGGATGACCCAACGACGGGTCTGGGGCGGGGGAAGATCCGCGATCGTCAGGGGGCTGCCATCGGGGCCGATGACATACTTCACGCGCGGGCGAAGTGGTTCACTCATGGGTACGCTCACAAAACACAACGACTATGAGCATGAGTGTAAGGGCCCGCATCTTAAAAAACGCCTAAGTCTTGCCCTACTTATCGACGAATCGATTTCACAAGGGTCACGGGAAGCGAAATATCGCCGATCTGGAGGATCGGAACGTCGCCGGTGACATCCACACCATCGACAACACCGGAGATTTCGGACTTCACGGCCATCGCCTGCCCGTTCGCATCCTTGGCGGCGACGACGATCTTGTACTGACCCTCCGGTGCGGTTTGACCGTTGGCCATCTTGCCATCCCACCCGAAGGTCTGGTCGCCTGCGGTCAGCGTCACCTGCTTCGAGGCAACCTCGTTACCGTTCGCATCGAGAATGGTGATGGTCGAAGTGCCCACGCGCGGCGCGTTGAGCTGCCAGGATGCCGAACCATTCTTGAGGG
Source organism: Beijerinckiaceae bacterium (assembly GCA_009773635.1). GTDB lineage: Bacteria > Pseudomonadota > Alphaproteobacteria > Rhizobiales > Beijerinckiaceae > Rhabdaerophilum. Next base: position 204,881 of record WSYC01000012.1, read on the forward strand.
AACTCGTGGTGCCGTCAGCCGTGACCCGCGCACCGACAAAGCTGAGCGCGTTGTTGAGATTCGCGGTCTTGTTGGTGATGAGGAGCGACGACAGGTTGTCGTTGGTCTTGATCTGCTGCTCGACGCTCGCGAACTGCACGAGCTGCTGCGTGAACTGGTTGGTATCCAGCGGATCGAGCGGGCTCTGATTTTTCAGCTGCGTTGTCAGAAGTTGCAGGAACTGATCGAAGTTATCCGCGATACGTGCCGACGAGGAGCTGCTCTTGCTGGCGCTTGACGACGTGTTGGCACCAGCCGCAGCGGCCGCGGCTGAAGCGCGCGGGGCGGAGGAAGCGAGGGCGAACCCTGAATTTGCAATCGAAGCCATCTGTCTGTTCCTTGTTGCGCTCAGACCATGCGGTCGATGCTGGAATTGGGGATATGAACGCGGCGCATTACGGCGTCGCCGATCTGGGCCTGAAGCGCGACCTCGTCGAGCGCATCCACGGCGGAACCGCCCTGCGCGCGCTGGTCCTGCTGCTGGCCCTCGCGGCCTTCGCCGCGCAGTGAGAAGGAAAGCCCGTCCGGCGATTGCTTCAATCCAGCCTGTTCAAAGGCATTCTGAAGCGTCGAGGCATCACGGCGGAGCATCTGCAAGGTTTCGACCCGGTCCACGACGAGGCTCGCATTGACCTCGCCGTTCTCACGGATCTGGAGCTTGACATCGACACGGCCCAGCTCGGCAGGGTCAAGGCGGATCTGGAAATTGGTCACACCGCGCACCGCCTGCATGCCGATCTCGATCGGGAGCATCTGGAGCGGGGTCGGGCGCAGGGTTTCCGGAGCACGATTGAGTGCGCTGGCCATCACCGGGCGATCCAGCCCTGCAAGAATGTCCGCGGGGCGGTGAATGGCGTTCGAACCGCCGAACCCTTCGAGGAAATCGGCGAAGTGCGCGGCGCGGGTCGGGTGAAGGTTCGGCGCTGTGGTCTTGGCGGCGGAGCTTTCGACCGAAGTGCCCTTGCCGCTCTTCTGCGTCTCGCCCGAACCGGCTTCGCCCGCCGTTTTCCCGGCATTGGCTTCCATATTGGCGGCCGCTTTCGCATCCGGCTTGAGCAGCGCAGGATCGATGGGTTCGCTGGATGCCGTCTTTCCGGCTTCAGCAGCACCCTCGGCCGGATTGGTCAGGCCGGGGACGCTGACCGCTGGCCCGGACTTGTCTGTCGGCGTGGCTGAGAGCACGCCGGTGACACCGCCCACGGGGCCGGTGCCTTCAGGGGTCTCGCCAGTCGCCACCGTGTCGGGATCGGTCGTCACGACGCCCCCGACGAGTGCGGGGGTCGGCTGTGCGGCAACATTGGTCGCCTGCGCGGCATCAGCAGTTTGCGTTCCATCGGCGACACCGGGGTCAATCATGCGTTCGAGAAGGCTGATCATATCCGTGGCGGCATCGGTGGCCGCAGGGGTTGTATCGGCAACCTGCTCGGCATTCGCGCCCTCCGGCGTGGCCTCGGCGGTCGTGGTGACCTCATCCTCGGCAACCGGCTTCATACCATTCTGCTCGTCGGTCCGCTCGGTCGCGCGGACCTCCTTCGCCTCTGGCCGCTCGGCCTCGTTGCGATCTTCGGCAGGGCGGGCGCGGCGTTCGGAAGCCTCACCCTTGTCGTCAGCAGCACGACGATCGTGCTCTGCCGCGTCCGGGCCCTCGCGGCGACCCGTCTTATTGAGCGGGTCACGGCTCGGCCGATCAGGGCGGGGATCAACCGAACGCGAGCGCGCCTCGGCGGCAGGGCGAGGCTTTGCCTGATCTTCGCGCATCAGATGGCCAAAGCTGGCTTTCTGGACCTGATGATCTTCTCCGGTCGGCTTTACCCCTCCCTCGACACCCTTCGCATCCACGCGGCGCGCGGCGGCGAAATCGGAGAGGGCATTGGCGAGGGAGAAGGTCACGTCGCTTGGCATTGGCACTGATCCAGGTTGCGGGTTGAGCATGACCAAGCAAGCCGGAGGCCAGTTTTGAAAATCATTTAACCAATTGTTTTTTATCAATTTTTCAATATTTCTTCCGTCCGGTTCAAGGCAGAAAAAACCGCTTCTCCCGCCGCTGCCCGGCAAAAACTGCCGCCCTTCCGGCCAGAGACTGGAAAGCCGGTGGAAGAAGCGCTAAGGATGGGGCCGAAGGCGCAGAGGGTGCGCCGGTTGGATGTCATGGCGCTGAACGATCTCGATCTTGCCAAGCCCCCGGGGCAAACCCGCGTCGTTGTGGCGATGTCGGGCGGCATTGATTCGTCGGTTGTCGCGGCGCTGATGAAGAGCCGCGGCTATGAGACGATCGGCATCACGCTCCAGCTTTACGATCACGGCGCAGCCGCGCATCGCCCCGGTGCCTGCTGCGCAGGACGGGATATTCAGGACGCCCGCAACGTCGCCGCGCATCTCGGCATTCCGCATTACGTGCTCGATTACGAAACCCGCTTCCGCGAGGAGGTCATCGACCGCTTCGTCGAGAGCTATGCCGCCGGCGAAACGCCGATTCCCTGCGTCGAATGCAACCGGACGGTCAAGTTCCGTGACCTTCTGGCTTTTGCCGAGGAACTGGGTGCCGATTGCCTCGCAACCGGCCATTATGTCGAAAGCCGCCTCATGCCGGACGGGCATCGCGCGCTCTATCGACCGATCGACCTCGACCGCGACCAGAGCTATTTTCTCTACGCAACCACACCGCGCCAGATCGACCTCCTGCGGTTCCCGCTGGCGGCGCTGACGAAGGCCGAAACGCGGCAGATCGCGCGCGATCTCGGGCTCACGATCGCAGAAAAGGCCGACAGTCAGGACATCTGCTTCGTTCCCTCCGGCAACTACGCCGCGCTGGTCGAGAAGCTGAAACCGGAGGCGATGCGCGCGGGCGTGATCCGCCATCTCGATGGCCGCGAGCTTGGCCGGCATGATGGCATCATCCGCTACACGGTGGGGCAGCGGAAGGGCCTCGGGATTTCGGCGCGCGAACCGCTCTATGTCGTCCGGATCGACGCCGCGGCGGCGGAAGTCATCGTCGGCCCGCGCGAGGCGCTCGCAACCCGCGACATCCTGCTCAGGGATTTCAACTGGCTGGGGGACGCGCCCCTCGCCGATGGGCAGGGGCTTGAAGTTTTTGCCCGCGTCCGCTCGACGCGCGCGCCAAAGCCGGCGCAGCTGTTCATGCGCCCGGATGGGGCCGTGGTCGAGCTGCTGGACGGCGAGGAAGGCGTTGCACCGGGGCAGGCCTGCGTTCTCTACGCGGATGGTTCGCCGCAGGCGCGGGTTCTGGGCGGCGGCACCATCGCGCGGCGGATACCGCCGCTCCAGCCGAAAAACCAGACCGACAATTCAATCAAGGGCGCGGCCTGACATCTCACTGTCAGACAGTGTGCAAACAGTAGCCGGACATTGGCACCGGGGGGATCAGATGGCCAAGGATATCGACCTTTCAACGATTACAAAAGCCTACGCAAAATGGGCGCCGTTCTATGACGCTGTCTATTCCCGCATCCTGATGCAGGGCCGGACGGAGGCTGTCCGCGCGGCGATGGCCTGTGGCTCGGATATCCTTGAAGTGGGGGTCGGCACCGGCCTTTCGCTCGAGGATTACCCGACCGGCTATGCCGTCACCGGCATCGATCTCTCCAAGCCGATGCTGGATCGCGCCGCCGAGAAGATCCGGGCCAAGAACCTCACGAATGTCACCGGCCTCTGCGTGATGGATGCCTGCCGCCTCGGCTTTCGTGACGGAAGCTTCGATGCCGTCGTCGGGCAATACATGATCACGCTGGTGCCGGATGCCGAAGCCGCGCTCGACGAGTTCGCCCGTGTCGTCAAGCCGGGCGGCGAGATCGTTCTCGTCAATCACATCGGCGCCGAAAAGGGGCTGCTCGCCATGGTCGAGCGCGCGGTGGCGCCGCTGGCGAAGCGCGTCGGCTGGCGTTCCGAGTTCCAGCTTGGCCGCATCCGTGCATGGGCCGAGGGCGCGGGTTTCGCGGTTGTTGCCGCCAAACGGGTCGGTTTTGCCGGTTTCTTCACGGTTGTCCGGCTGAAGGATCGCCGCGCGGCCGATGCGCGCGCCGAAGCCGCATGAAGGCCGCGCGAAAGGCTTGACAGCAGCGCGCAACCGGCCTTTAAGGCAACTCGCCGATGCAGGCTGGTTCGCCGGTCAGCATCCTTTGCTTCGGCGCGTTTGCCCCGGAGCCGGTACGGCAGTGTAGCTCAGCTGGTTAGAGCGTGGCACTCATAATGCCAAGGTCGGTGGTTCGAGCCCACTCACTGCTACCATCTCCCCATTGGACAGAACCCAGTCCAACTCATTGGAAACAATGAGGCTACCCGAGATGTGGTAGAAAAGCGGTATCGGGTGATCCTGTGAAGGTTCACCCCCACCTCACCCTCATCGGCACCACCCATTATTTCCGGCGAGCGGTTCCGCGTTCCCTCCGAGTTACGGTCGGCAAAACGATCCTGATCCGCTCGCTGCGAACCACCGACGAAGAGACGGCCATCCTGCGGGGCAGGACATGGAGTTTGCTCTCGGATAGGCTATTTTCGTCGCTGATGACGATGATTCGATATGATTTTCCCAGTTCGATAATGCGCGCACTCCATAAGGAGATCGACGGCATCATTGCGGATTGGCCATATTTCAACCTGATGAGCGCAAACCCTGACCGCTACGACGAGGACTTCGCGCAGGATGTTTTCATCGCGATGCAGGAAGGTCGCCAAGCCAACCTCCGCAGGCTGAATGATCGGGATAGCTGCTTGCAAGAGGGAGAAGCCTTCCTCAAGAAGCATGGGCTTCCGCAGAACCTGAGCGTCGAGAGAAAGACACAGATCGGGAAATTCGCCATCAGGATCGCCGCTGAGCGCAACAGCTATGCGGCCCAACGCATATCCTCCGACGTGCTTCCACCACCAGAGGATTGCCGGCCGGATATTTCACCGAATGAGCCGGTTAAAATCGTCGATCCTGAGTTGATCGCTCTGAGACAGCAGGAAATGGCAACCGCCGTTCCTACCCCGGCAATATTGAGACAATCGGCACCCGCCTCTAACAGCCCCCCGCTGCAAGCGGTGATTGATGAGTTCAAGGGAGACAATCCCGCCCTGTTTGCCACCAAACGCCGCTACGATTTCCTGAGCGCCTTTGACCTGCTCGCCGATCTTGTCGGGGTGGAAGCCTCGATATCTGCCATCGACAAGCCTGTGATGCGGATGATCAAGGACGTTCTGCTGAACCTGCCGGTTCACGCGCGCAAATACGATGCCTTCAAAGGGATGAGCTACCCGGAGATCGCCAAGGCGTGTGCTGGCCGCGACGATATAACCCGGATGACAAATCGGCGGCGGAACACCCTGATCGAGTGCATCCGGCAATTGCTCGATCACGCCCGCAAGCAGGGATATATTGAAGAAAATCCCGCCAATGAGATGTCTTTTGCCGAAAAGGGCGAGAGCGAAAAGCGGGTTCCCTTTACCGACGAGCAGTTGCAGCGGATTTTCAACGCGCCGGTTTATCGGGGCTGCAAATCGGATCACAAATGGCTTGAACCGGGTGATCTCATCATCAAGGACAGCGCCTATTGGATGCCTCTGCTGGCTCTTTACACAGGAGCGCGGGCCGAGGAACTTCTACAACTGACCGGAAAACAGGTGCGGAGGGTGGGCGAAATTCCCGTCATCAGCATCGAGGGACGGTTGAAAACCGACAATGCCAAGCGGCTCGTTCCCCTCCACCCCGATCTAGTGAAAATCGGCTTCGTGGATTGGGCAGGAACCGTGAAAGCAGACGAGCGCCTGTTTCCAGATATCCAACTCACGCCTGCCGATCAGAAATTCAGCACACAGTTTTCAAAGCGCTTTCGGCGGTTCCTCGACTCCCTCGGCTTTGAGCGCGGAGGGCCGGTGTTCCACTCTTTCCGCCACACCTTCATCGACAAGATGCGGGCGGTTGCCGCCGTGCGAAATCCTGCATGCGGACAAGGGGTACGATTCAAACGCGATCCGCCGGCAGGTCGAGGAGCGCGGCACCATGCCGAACATCCCG
>WSYC01000033.1 GCA_009773635.1 Beijerinckiaceae bacterium
CATCGCCACGCGATACGACAAACTCGCCAGAAACTACGCCGGATTCCTCAACCTCGTCGCAGCTCTAAGATCTTGCATGTGAATGTAAACACCGCCTAGTTCCTTCCACGGAATACGGTCGCCTATCCTGTAGGTCTCTAAGTGTGTTGCGTCGGTTCTTGTCGCGTATTTGAACTGGGTCTCCATGTTGCCCATGCGTCGACATCTCGGGCATCGACGGCGAAACAGCAATGTATTGAAGACACCCATCCCCTCACGCCTTCTTGACCCAGCGTCCGCCGTCCTGCTGCCAGTAGGTCGCGGGGTGACCAAGGCCCTTGACCACTTTCCACGCGGCGCGGGCATCATCGAGCGCTTCAGTGTCGTCGCCATCGAACATCAACACCACGCGCTCGTAGGGGTATTCCGCCGGCAGGGCCGCGCGATCGACGAGAAACAGCACTTCGGCATCATTAGGGCGGATGTCGTTCAGCGTCAGCAGGATGGGTTGATGCTCCGCCTCCCCCTCCTCCTCGCGGCCATGCGGGAGGAAGCTGTCCTCCTTGTAGGACCACAGCGCCTCGTCGAGCACAGCAAGCCGCTCCTCCGAGCCGGAACGGATCACCGCGTTCCAGCCCTTCTCGACTGCTTTTTCGACCAGAAGCGGCAGCGCCGCCTCCATCCGCTGGCCCTGCAGGTGGTAGAACAAAACGTCCGTCATCACCCCCCCCGGCGTCATGGCCGGGTTTAGCCCGGCCATCCACGACTTCACGTCAACAGGTACAAGTCTTGGATACCCGCCACAAGGGCGGGCATGACGACGATGCCCTACCCCTCGTAGCTCTCCGCCACCAGCCGGTCGAGCAGGCGCACGCCGAACCCCGAGCCCCAGGACTTGTTGATATCCGTCTGCGGTGAGCCCATCGCCGTGCCCGCGATATCGAGATGCGCCCAGGGGCAGCCATCCACGAAGCGCTGGAGGAACTGCGCCGCCGTGATCGAGCCGCCGTAGCGCCCGCCGGAGTTCTTAACGTCCGCGAATTTACTGTCGATGATCTTGTCGTATTCCACGCCGAGCGGCATCCGCCAGAGCTTCTCGCCCGAGAAGGTGCCGGCTTTCAGCAGGTTGTTGGCGAGATCGTCGTTGTTCGAAAACAGCCCGGCCATCTCCTGCCCGAGCGCGACCATGATCGCCCCGGTGAGGGTCGCGAGGTTGACCATGAACTTCGGATTGAACTTGTGCTTGGTGTGCCAGAGAATATCCGCCAGCACGAGGCGGCCCTCGGCGTCCGTGTTGATGATCTCGATCGTCTGCCCGGACATCGAGGTCACGATATCGCCCGGCCGCTGCGCCTTGCCATCCGGCATGTTCTCGACAAGCCCGATGACGCCGATCGCGTTCACCTTGGCCTTGCGGGAGGCCAGAGTGTGCATGAGGCCGACGACCGCCGCAGCGCCGCCCATGTCGCCCTTCATGTCTTCCATGCCCTGCGCCGGCTTGATGGAAATGCCGCCGGTATCGAACACCACGCCCTTGCCGACAAAGGCGATCGGCTGAGCCTTCTCATCCTTGGCGCCCTGCCACTTCATGATGACGACGCGGCTTTCCTCGGCGGAGCCCTGCCCGACACCGAGCAGCGCGCGCATGCCGAGTTTCTTCAGCGCCTTTTCATCGAGCATCTCGATCTCGACGCCGAGCTTGTCGAGGTTTGCGGCGCGATTGGCGAATTCAACCGGCGTGAGCACATTCGGCGGCTCGTTGACGAGGTCGCGGGCGAGTTCGACGCCGCCGTAGACAGCATCGCTCGTCTTCATTTCCTTGCGGACAGCGACCGGGTTGGCGACCAGCAGCGTCACCGTGACCGATTTCGCATCGGCATCATCGCCCTTCTTGATGGTCTGGTAGCGGTCGAAGCGATAGGCGGCGAGCCGCATGCCGAGCGCGAATTCGGCCGCTTCGACGGCTGTGAATTCGCCGGCCGGCAAATAGGTCAGCACCGAGCAGTCGCGCCCTTTCGGCAATTTGGCCTGCACCTGCCCGCCGAGCTGCAGGAAATCCACCGGCGCCTCGCCCTTCTCGGTGCCGACGGCGACAACGTGGACGGGTTTTTCACCGAGGTTTGCTTCTGCCGGAAGCGAGAACGCCGAACCGGCCTTGCCGGTGAACGATTCGGCGGCTGCGACCTCCTTCAGCCGCGCGATGAATGCCTTTCCGAGAATCCGGCCGGCATCCGCCGCCAGCGTGCCTTCCTTGCCGGCAAAAACGATCAGGCCGGGGGCCAGGGCCTCTTCGAAGCCGGCGACGGTGATTTTCAGGGTTTTGGGCATTCCAGTTCCTCTCAAGGCGTGGTCCCCGATGGCGCGGGCAAGCGGAATCAGCGACAGATCGTCGCAGAAAGTGGGGTGCTTTGACCCGCGCGGCAAGCCCCTCTGCTCATCGAGCGGGTCCCATGGCTTGCAGGACAGCCTTCTGTTCGCAGATGGGCAGTCGATGGACCGGGGAACACGCCGGCGCCGCCTTCATAGAGGCCGTGGTGTCCCTGTTACGCAATCTTTCATCCGGGAACTCGGTTTGCTGGCCTCGTTTGCCTTGCCGTTGCCCTGATTTCGGGCCAAAGAGGCGGAGAGCCTGGCCATGTGCAGGCCCCGCCGCGAGACCTGTTCACCGATGATGCCATGTCGCTGATCGAGCGCTATATTTTCAGGATTGCCGGCGGCGCGTTTCTCGCCTGCCTCGGCGCGCTGACGGCTGTGATCTGGCTGACGCAGGCGCTGCGCGAAATGAATCTGATCACCGGTCAGGGGCAGACGCTCTTCATCTTCTTTCAGGTGACGCTGTTCGGCTTGCCGGCGCTGGTGATGGTGATCGCGCCGCTCGCGCTGTTCATCGCCGTGCTCTACACACTGAACCGTCTCAACGGTGACAGCGAGCTGATCGTGATGAATGCCGCCGGCGTCGCGCCCGGCAGGATCCTGAAGCCGCTGGCGATCCTGACCGTGATCGTCGCCCTGCTCGTCGGTTTCATGACCATCTACGCCATGCCGGAGAGTTTTAGGGCGTTGCGCCAGCTTGTCACAAAAATCCGCGCCGATGTCGTCTCACGGATTGTCCAGGAAGGTTCGTTTGTCAGCCTCGATCAGGGGATCGTCTTCCATTTCCGCGAGCGCCTGCCCGGCGGCGCGATGGGCGGCGTGATGATCCACGACGCGCGCGATCCGAAGCTCTCCTCGACCTACCTCGCCGCACGGGGACAGGTCACCGAGGTCGACAAAAGCACCTATCTTCTTCTCGAGCGCGGCTCGATGCAGCGGCAGGACACAGCCCAGCGCGACAGCGCGATCATCGCCTTCGAGCGCTATGTTTTTGATCTCGACCAGTTCGAGCAGGCGGTCGGCAATTATCAGTTCAAGCCGCGCGAGCGCACGACGGCGGAATTGCTGTGGATCAACCGGGACGACGCCTACGTCAAATCGATCTACGGGCGGTTTCGGGCTGAACTGCATGACCGGTTGACCAACCCGCTCTACCCGCTGGCGACGCTGGCGATCGCCTTTGCAGCGCTCGGCAATGCGCGGACGACCCGTCAGGGGCGCGGTGCCGCGATTTTCGGTGCTGTCATCGCGCTCGTGCTGATGCGGATCGCGGGGTTTGCCGCCGCGGGGCTTGCCGTGCGCAGCCCTGTCGGGGCTGTTCTGATGTATCTCGTGCCGCTCGGCGCAACTGCTGCGGGGGGTGTGATCGGCTATCGCACGTTCTGGCCTATCAAACGCCGGCAGTGGTTCCGGTTCGAAGGCAGCGCCCTTGCCGCCCGCCTTGAACGCCTGATGCCTGCCCGTCTCGGGAGCAGCCGATGATCGGGCCAACTCTCGGCATCTATTTCGCGAAACGGTTCACGGCGGCGATGCTCGTCGTGTTCGCGACGGTTTTCGTGCTGATCTATACAATCGACTTCGTCGAACTGATGCGCCGGGCGGGTGATGCCGTCGGCGCCAGCACCGGCACCATGGCGAAGCTCGCGCTCTACCGCACCCCGGCAACGGCGGAGCAGGTCATCCCCTTTGGCATGCTGTTCGGCGGCATGGTGGCCTTTATCGGCCTCTCCCGGAGGCTTGAACTCGTCATCGCGCGCGCGGCGGGCATTTCCGCCTGGCAGTTCCTCACACCGGCGCTGCTGATCGCGTTTGTCAGCGGCGTTCTTGTCACGACGGTCTACAACCCGCTGGCGACATCCCTGAAGGCCCGTGCGAGCGCTCTGGAAGCGCATGTCTTCCGGCGTGGCGGCGTCACCCTCGGCAAGGTCGTCTGGCTGCGCCAGCGCTCGGTCGACGGCGAGGCGATCCTGCGCGCGACGGCTTTCGATCCGACGACCGATACCCTGCGCGGCGTGACGGCTTACGTGATGGACGAGCGCAACCAGCTCCTCGAGCGGATCGAAGCGCCGGAGGCGGTTCTCAGGCGCGGTTACTGGCGCTTCAGGGCGGCGCGGGTGACCTCGGTGGACGTCGAACCGACGACGCCGGGTGTCTACCTTCTCGCCACAAACCTGACGGCGGACGAGGTTCGTTCATCGCTGGGACCGGGCGAAGCTGTGTCATTCTGGTCGCTTCCGGGAATTGTCTCGCGTCTGGAACTTGCCGGGCTCGACGCGACGCGGTATCGCCTTGTTTATCAAACCTTGTTGGCCCGTCCGGGCCTGCTTGTCGCGATGGTTTTGCTTGCCGCTTGTTTTTCTTTAAAGTTTTTACGATCTGGTGGTCTGGCAGGAATGGTGTTGGGTGGCGTGAGCGCAGGTTTTGCCCTCTATGTAGCGACGAAAGTCGCCGGAGATCTGGGAAATGCGGGGGTCATCTCGACCGGATTCGCAGCCTGGGTTGCGCCTTCTGTTGCCTCCGCGTTCGGCGTTCTGACGCTTCTGAACAAGGAAGATGGCTGATGCGCCCGATCTTCCGTAAGATTCGCAGCAAGTGGTTAACGTTTCGCAAAGCGCTTCTGGGCTCGGTTGCGCTCGGCGTCCTGACGCTGGTCGCCCCCCTTCCGGGACAGGCGCAGACCCTGAATGACCGCATTGCCGCCAATGCAACGAACTCCAAGAATTCGCGCATGCTCGTCGATGCGCGCGAGGTCGTTTACGACCGCGACAAGGATCGGGTGAGCGCCGTCGGCGATGTGCAGATCTACTATCAGGGCCGTGTCCTCGAAGCGGACCGCGTGACCTATGACCGCAAGAACAAGCGCGTCTACGCCGAGGGAAATGCCAAGCTGACCGAGGCCGACGGGACCAAGTCCTTCGGTGACCGCTTCGATCTCACGGATGATTTCAAGGACGGGTTCATCGACAGCCTTCGGGTCGAGACCACGACCAAGAGCCGGATCTCCGCCGCCCGCGCCGAGCGCACGGGAGGTGAGCGCACCGTGTTCAACAACGGCACCTTCACCGCCTGCGAGCCGTGCAAGGAAGCCCCGGAAAAGCCGCCGCTGTGGCAGATCAAGGCCGCGCGCATCATCCACAACAATTCCGAGCAGCGCATCTATTACGAGAACGCGAGTGTCGAGTTCTTCGGTGTGCCGGTGGCGTGGTTCCCGTATTTTGCCGCACCGGACCCTTCGGTGCAGCGGCTTTCGGGTGTGCTTTCGCCGCACTTGGTCTCGAAGACCCGCCTCGGCTATGGCGCGTCCGTGCCGCTCTACTGGGCGATCGCACAGAACTATGACGTGACCTTCACGCCGACCTACCTGTCGCGGCAGGGTTTCCATGCTGATGTGTTCTGGCGGCACCGGACCGAGAACGGTTCGTATAACCTGCGCGCCAACGGCATTTTCCAGCAGGACCGTTCGGCCTTCAACGCAGCCCCTTGGCTTGGCGCGGGCAACCGCACGTTCCGGGGCAGCATTTCCTCGCGCGGCAGGTTCTATCTCAACGAGAAATGGACCTTCGGCTGGGACGGCGCGATAGCGACAGACAAGTTCTACTACGCCGATTACAAGGTGAAGCCGAGCAGCCTCGCGAACAATTATTTCACGGAATCGGTGTCGAAGATCTACCTGCAAGGGCGCGGCGAGCGCAGCTGGTTCGATCTCTCTGCCTATCACTTCCTCGGTGTCTCGACGGCGGACTGGCAGCCGCAGATCGGCACAGCCGCGCCGGTTCTCGATTTTGATCGCCGTTTCACCCCGGATGGCATCGGCGGCGAACTCAAGCTGACGGTCAATGCTGCGGCCATCCAGCGCGATGCGGCCTTCTATCAGCCTCTGACCGGCGGCATTACGCCAAGCCTTCTCTACAATGCCAACGAGGGGCAATATTACGCTTGCGCGACCGCAGCTGGTGGGGCCTATCGTCCCGGCCAGTGCCTGCTGCGCGGCTTTGCCGGGCAGTATCTGCGCACGAGCGTCGACCTGTCGTGGCGCCGCCAGTTCATCGATCCGGTCGGCCAGGTCTGGACGCCGTTTGTCGGGCTCAAGGGCGATCTTGCTGCCTTGCAGGTCAAGCAATCCGGCTACAACGATCCAACCAATGTGTTCCCGACCGGGCGTTACGGCAACGACAATCAGGGCAATTTCTTCGGCGGCAATGCCGACAACTATCTGTTCCGGGGCATGCCGAGTGTCGGGGTCGAATACCGCTATCCGTTCTTCGCGCTCTCGAGCTTCGGCACG
>WSYC01000013.1 GCA_009773635.1 Beijerinckiaceae bacterium
ATCGCCACGCGATACGACAAACTCGCCAGAAACTACGCCGGATTCCTCAACCTCGTCGCAGCTCTAAGATCTTGCATGTGAATGTAAACACCGCCTAGCCTCTGGTTCATTTTGTTATGACGCGCCCATGACGCGATAGACACTTGCCCGAGCGATCCCGAGCCGCTTGGCGATTTCAGCCGGGCCGAGCCCTTCGGATTTCAGGGCTTCGATGGCGGCACGATCAATCGAGGGCTTTCGGCCCTTGTAGACGCCTTCGGCCTTGGCCTTGGCAATCCCTTCCATCTGGCGTTCGCGGCGCAGGTTGGTCTCGAATTCCGCGAACACCCCGAGCATGTCGAGGAAAGCCTTGCCGGCCGCCGTGCTAGTATCCACCGGTTGCTCGGTGCAGACCAAGGCTGCGCCCTTTTCGCGGATCGTGCGGACGATCGTTTGAAGATCGGCAATCGAGCGGGCAAGCCGGTCGATCCGCGTCACGACAAGCGCATCACCGACACGAAGGAAATCAAGCACGGTCGCCAGCTCGCTCCGTTTCTCGGTGCTGGTGCCGCTGGCCTTCTCTTCGCGGATCACTTCGCAACCAGCCGCGCGCAAGGCCGCGACCTGCAAGGCGGTATCCTGATCTTGCGTGCTGACGCGGGCGTAACCGATGCATGTCATTTTCCGGGCCTCTTGTCTTATTTGGTTCTAGACCCTTTATTTATGTCGTCTTATAATTCGAAAGTCAACTCTAATAAGACGCGGAAAGCGTCTCATTGCGTCGTCTTGCTAAGGTATACTCTTTTAAGACATGCGGCCCTTACCCACGGCATGATTGACGTGTCGACCTCATCGACATAAACCTGAGATGCGTCGATGAAATCGAAAATGATCGACATATATTCCGGGTGTGTCGATTGCATCGACAGTCCGAATCGGCATCGGAGGGATAGGCATTGAGCAATCAGCCCATGCATTGGCTGGCAGGCCAGCCTTACAACACACTGCCACCGTTGCCGCCGGTCGCGGATACCGAGACGCGCGCCGTCCTGAAACAATGCATCACTGCCCGCGCGGCGCTCGGGGAATTGAAGCAAGCCGCCAAGCTTATTCCCAATCAAGCCATGCTTATCAACACCTTGCCTCTGCTCGAAGCGCGGGCAAGCTCGGAAATCGAGAATATCGTAACGACGACAGACAAGCTCTTCCGCAGCGTCGGCGTCGAAGACAGCGCTGATCCCGCCACGAAGGAAGCGCTTCGCTATGGTCGCGCCCTGTTCGAAGGCTTCCAGAGCCTCAAGCAGCATCCGCTCAGCACACGCACGGCAGAACGCATCTGCTCGACGATCAAAGGCGTTGAAATGACGGTGCGCAAGGTGCCCGGAACGGCACTGGTCAACCAGAACACGCAGGAGACCGTTTATACACCGCCGGAAGGCGAGGACCGTCTGCGTGGCCTGCTGGCCAATTGGGAGCGCTACATCCACAACGAAACGGCCGTCGATCCGCTCATTCGGCTCGCCGTTGCTCATTATCAGTTCGAGGCGATCCATCCTTTCACGGATGGCAACGGGCGCACCGGCCGCGTGCTGAACAGCCTGTTCCTGATTCAGGAAGAGCTTCTGACGCTGCCGATCCTCTACCTAAGCCGCTATATCATACGGAACAGGCCGGAATATTATCGCCTCCTGCAAGAGGTGACGAGTCGGCAGGCATGGGAGCCGTGGCTGATCTACGTCATCAGAGGCATCGAAGAGACGGCGATCTGGACCACCGCCAAGATCGGCGCGATCAACGCCCTGGCCGAGCACACGGCGGAATTCGTGCGCGGCCGGCTACCGAAGATATACAGCCACGAACTGGTCAACCTGATTTTCAAGCTGCCCTATTGCCGGATTGGCGACCTGACGACCGAAGGCATCGCCAAACGCCAGACCGCATCAATCTACCTCAAGCAGCTTGTTGAAATCGGCGTTCTGGCGGAGGTCGAGACAACAAAGGAAAAGCTCTTCCTGCACCCGAAGCTGCTCAACATGCTGACGACCGATGCGAATGGCTTCAATCCCTATTCCTGACGCCACCTCTCATTTGAGCGACTTCCATGCGACCCGCCTTCCGATTGGCACGCCGCGCTTATTTCGTGTAGCGGGAGGATATTCTCCTTATCCTCATCTGCGGGCGGCGACAAATCGAGCCAGACGCGGGATATCAAGGAGGCAAAGCGCCTCGCAAAGGAGGTCTGAAATGGAAACCACCAAATTCGATGCGGCAGACTATCTCGAAACCCCTGAGGCCGTCGCCGCATTCCTTGATGAAGCCGCAAAAGCGGATGATCCCGCGCATTTTGCACACGCCCTTGGGATCGTCGCACGCTCGAAAGGCATGAGTAAGATCGCCAAGGACATGGGCGTGTCGCGCGAGACGCTCTACCGCTCCCTGAGCGAGGATGACAACCCACACCTCTCCACGCTTTTCGGCGTGATGCGCGCGCTCGGGCTTCCTCGGAAGATGATTTCACCTCCAAAATTAGGAGAAACATCGTGACTACTCCTGTCAGAGACCCGTCCGATCCATTTTCTCACCTTAAGACCGGCCTCTTCATCGGTCGGAAGCCAGCCGGCCCTGGCGATGTGGCCGCAACCGTCAACAGTTTGGCATCCGCCATCGAGATCATCGCCGATGAGACGGACGGCACCGAGTTTTTCACGGATAACCAGCGGCTCGGGGCCATCCTTGGCATCGCCAGATGCATTCGCCTGCTCAATGCCGAAATGCCCGAAGCCCTCGACAGGTTGATGGAGCAGCGAGGGTAGATTGCCGGCCTATGCCCGAGCACGGCGGCAGTCTCACAGCCGGCAAGACAGCCCAAATGGGCAAGGCGCGCCAGCCTGGGCGCCATTCATCCCGAAAGGAACAACCATGATGAAGACTTTTCTATCCCGGCGCGCCCTCGCGGCCGGATTGATCGGCGCACCCGCAGGCGCGCTGGCGCTCAACCCGGTCGAAGCGATTCTTCCGGCTGCCAAGCCGGTGAGGGAAGATTTAACCCGCTACTACGCCTTCCTCTGGCACGAATTCCGCGCGTTGGAGAAGGAACTGGGCATAGAGCCCTTCTGCTCCCGAACCGCGCATTGCAACGGCGATGTTGAAGCCCTGACCGCTCGTCTGGTCGGCTCACCATCCGAACGGGCCTTGAACGTTCTGACAGCAGCCCATGCCGATCGACGGTCAATCTTCTCCGAGGCACCGCCTCTGTTCCGTGGAGGGAGCAAAAGGTGAGTGAAGTTTCCCTGTCCTCGATTGGTGTTGCCACAAGCTGGAAGACGATGAGCTTTCAGCCGCCGAACTTGCCGCACTCGGCAAGTGTCGGGATTTCATGAAGAAAAAGGCAGGTTTTTGATTGCGGCAGAGGGATAGATTCCGATCTCCTGAGGGATTTTCAAAAACACCACCTGCAAACCCCTCAGAACTTCGAGGGGTTTGCATCCGAGCATACCGCGAACCCATTCTTTCCCAGAATTCGTCCAGTGACCAGATTGCCCTCGCTGAAAGTCGTCGCACCCCGTGGCGGCTCATAAAGAGAGACAAATTATGGAACGGACAAAAGAACGACTTGAAATTCTCGATGAAACCGAAGCGGCACAATTCCTTCGGATCAGCACAAGAACCTTGCAGGCTTGGCGCGTTCAGGGGCGCGGCCCCCGATTTCACAAAGTTGGACGCCTTTGCCGGTATAGCCGCGCCGAACTGGAATCGTGGCTCGACAGCCAGACCCGCACGAGCACCTCGGCACAGACCGTTGCGCAGGCTGCCGGGAAGTGATCGCGCCATGAGCATCACCCCGACCACAGAAATCACGGAATTGGGCCGTCGCCGCGCTCGGCGGTGGACCACGCTTCGCGCTGCTTTCATCCTGAGCGCTGGGCGGCTTGCAGTCTGGTGCCCATGGTGCGAGCGCCTGCATTACCATGGTGCCGAAGAGCGGGGCGGGAAGCCGCGCATCACGAACCGAGTCGCAGACGAATGCCGCCCGACTTCTTCTTCGCTGTTTCGCGAAACCGGCTATGACTTGAATGTAATCGGCGAGGTAAAGGACAAAAAACGCCTGTTGCCGAAAGCACCCTTTTGCACCGGGGAACCCGACAGCAAGCGGCTGCACAGCAACATCAGCGAGATTGCACCAGGCATTCGTCGCCAATTGCTCAAGGCAATCCTCGGGCGCAAGTTCATCACCAAGGGTTGCGTCACCAGGCAGCTTCCCAACGATGTTACCCTCTTGATCGGCGGTGACGGGACATGGTGGCAGGCAACAAGTCTCACGCGGACAATCGCCAAGGGGACCGGCTTGCCTTCGCTTGCCGCTTACCTGTGGGGCGTGCCGGAACCGACCGCCGCTATCCGCATTCTCGAAGCCACCATGGGCCGCCATCTCGACGGGCAGGCGCTTGATTCCATCCTTGACGCGCTCGACGCATGGCAAGCGCGCGGCCGCCCGGAAAGGCGGACGACGTGACGCCCGGCCGGAAAATCGCCTTCGAGAGGGTCGCGCGGGAAGCCGCCGCGCGCGCCTCGCTTATCGTGCCGCGCTGGTGCCCGGACGGGAAGAGAGAGGCCGGCGAATGGGTGGCGCTCAACCCGCGCCGCTCCGATCGCAAGCGCGGCTCGTTCAAAGTTAACCTCACAACCGGCAAGTGGGGCGATTGGGCATCGGGCGATCGGGGTGGCGACCTGATTTCCCTCGCCGCTTACCTCTTTGGCCTCAACCAGGCCGAGGCCGCCAAGCGCGTGGCCGACATGCTCGGGATTTCCGCCTATGAAGACTGATCCCTTCGCTCCGATCGGTGGCGGGAATCCTGAACGCACGCCCGAGAACAAGCCGGCATGGATTGCCGTTCTTCCGGTGCCGGCCGATGCGCCCGCGGCACCGGAGAAGCATCCGAAACTTGGCAAACCCTCAGGCCGATGGACCTACCGGGATGCTGTCGGCGAGCTACTCGGCTACGTGAACCGGTTCGACGGGCCGGACGGCAAGCAATTTCGCCCGCTGGTGCTGTTCCGGCCTACCGGTGGCGGCAAGGCTCAATGGCGGTGGGAAAGCTGGCCGTCACCGCGCCCGCTCTATGGGCTCGACAGGCTTGCCGCCGTGCCATCGGCTCCGGTGCTGATCTGTGAGGGCGAAAAGAGCGCCGATGCGGCGACACGGCTCGCGCCAGATCATGTTGCGGTCACCAGCCCGAACGGCTCGAAGAGCGCCACGAAGGCCGATTGGGCCCCGCTCGCTGGTCGTGCCGTGACGATATGGCCGGATGCGGACAAGCCTGGCGCCGAATTTGCGGAATCTGTTGCCGGGCTCGCGCTCGATGCCGGTGCCCGTTCGGTCGTGACTATCAGCCCGCCCTCCGGCATGCTCGAGGGTTGGGATGCTGCCGACGCCGAAAAGGACGGCTGGACGACCGCGCAGGCCGCCGCGCTGATCAAAGCCGCGAAGCCCTTCATCCGGCATGTGGCACCTGCACAAGATAACACCGCGCAAGGTGAGGCCCCGGCACGGAAGCGCGCGCCGGCGCAGCGTGACAGCTTGATGAAGCTCACCGAATTTTGCGATCTCTGGCACTCGCCGGATGGAGAAGGCTTCATCACGATCCCGGTGCAGGGGCACCGCGAGAATTGGGCAATCCGCTCCCGGCAATTGAAGAACTGGCTGTCCGCTCGGGCCTTTGAGGAAATGGGAATCGCACCTGGTGCCCAGGCGATCGAGGACGCCTTGCGCGTGCTCGAAGCCCGTGCGGTCAACGAGGGGCAAGCCCGAACGCCTTGGATGCGCACCGGCCAGCGCGATGGCAAAATCTATGTTGATCTCTGCGATGCCGATTGGCGCGCCATCGAGGTTGCGGCCAATGGCTGGAAGGTTATCGAGCGGCACGATCTCCCATTCGTGCGGTCATCATCGATGCGTGCCCTTCCCGAACCGGAGGCCGGTGAAAGCATCGATACCCTGCGCCAATTCGTGAACACGGCACGCGAAGCGGATTTCATGCTTTCGGTCGCATGGCTGCTCGCCGGGCTTGCCGGGCGCGGACCTTTCCCGATTCTGATGGTGCAGGGCGAACAGGGCACGGGCAAATCAACATTCGCCCGCGTATTGCGGTCGCTCACAGACCCCAATGGTGCAATGCATCGGCAATTGCCCCGAGATATCCGGGACTTTGCCGTTGCTGCCGCGAATGCCTTGGTGCTCTCGTTCGACAATATCTCATCGATCGATCCCGAGATTTCCGACATGCTCTGCCGAGCCGCGAGCGGTTCAGGTTTTGCAGCACGCACCCTTCATTCCGACAAAGACGAGACGGTTATCAACCTGTCGAACCCGATTATCCTGAATGGCATTCCTGCGCTTTCCGAGCGTGCCGATCTCGCGGACAGAACAATCACGATCCGCCTAAAGCCGATTGCTTCGGCAGAACGTCAAACGGAAGCCGAGATTTGGCGCGCTTGGGAAGCAGCCGCGCCCAGGGTGCTTGGCGCGCTGCTCGACGGGATTTCTGCCGGACTCCGCAATATCGCCACGACCGTGTTGCCGGAAAAGCCGCGCCTCGCAGACTTCGCGCTATGGGTGACGGCCTGTGAACCCGGCCTCGGGTGGAAGCCTGGCTCCTTTATGGCTGACTACATGGACAATCGCCGCACCGCTGCCAATTCTGCTTTCGAGGCGGATGCTGTCGCGGTGACAATCCATGCCTTCGCGAAGCTCTACGCCACGGTTGATGCCTGGAGTGGCACGCCGACCGAGCTTCTCGACAAGCTCAACGGGATAGCTTCCGACGCCACGAAGCGCAGTCGGGCTTGGCCAATCACTGCGCAAGGGCTTGGAAACCGCATGGAGCGCGCGGCACCGCTCTTGCGTGAACGAGGCGTGCATTTCGAGCGCAAGCACTCTGGCACCCGCTCCTATGTGATCTGGATGGACAAGCCGTCACAATAAGAGCACCCCGACCCTGAGGCCCCCAGAACCGCCACGCGACCGAGGGGGCATTTCCTGCATCGGCGGACCAACGCACGCACGGCCACAACCGGAGCGCGCTTTGTCATGCGATCTGTCAACGCCGGGGCAGCCGAACAGCCGTCCGTCAACCCCGTCAACCCTGATTTGGAAACCGTGTAACTGGCCGGGCTACGGGGCCTTACCGCCCGCAGAAGGGGGGACCCCTCGGAAGGACCCAACAAGGGGGGGGGCAGGTTGCCGCTCCGCAACCGACAGCGATCTGGACGACCTTGGACGACCCTGATTTCATGGTCGTCCACTACAAGCCATTGATCTGGCGTCGTTTGGACGGCTTGGACGACCTGGACGGCTTCTATTCTTTTTCTATGAAAAGAAAGAGAAGGAACAGCCCGCAAGCGGACACCGTGCGGATATCAGGAAGAGAAGGGCGCGGGGTAAGGAAAGAGGTAGGCAGAGCCACAAAGATCGCGATGCTGACACGAAAGGCCAGCCGCTGCTTACATGGTGCTTACATAGAGGGCGACCATCTGGTCTACGATGGCTAGCGAATGGTCTAAGTTATTGAAAAAATTGGTGGAGCCAAGCGGGATCGAACCGCTGACCTCCTGCATGCCATGCAGGCGCTCTCCCAGCTGAGCTATGGCCCCATTCCGTTCATGCTCTGGAAGCATGCGGCACCCGATCTGACGACCGGAGGCGCGGTTATTGTCACAAGACCAACCGCGCTGCAAGAGGATTTGTCACTCTTTCGCATCATGATGCGAAAGCGAACCCGATCCGGGCGGGGCAGCACGCCCGGCGCCCGGCCAATTGGAAGGCAGCCTCAGCTTTCCTCGTCTTCCTCGATATCGCCGTCGATGAGATCGGCGACATCGTCGTCTTCCTCATCTTCCTCGGGCGCAAGGAAAGTATCGTCCTCGTCATCCTCGATGTCGATGTCGTCATCGGCAACGACCTTGGCGTCATCGGCGACATCGGCTTCCTCGAGCGGAACGAGATCGGGCGTGGCCACGTCATCGACCGCCAGCTCTTCATCCTCCGCAACCTCGGCCTTGGCCATTTTCGGCTGCGGATCGAAATAGCCGCGCGGATAGCTCTGCCCCGTGAAGGGCGAGACGACCGGGTCGCGGCCGAGATCATAGAATTTCTTGCCGGTGACGGGGCAAGTGCGCTTGGTGCCGAGTTCAGCCTTGGGCAATTTCGCGTTCCTGTCTGGTGAGCCCGGGGAGCGGGCCGGGGCAAAAACTTCCGCTTGCAAAGCAAAAACTTCCGCTTGCAAAGACTGGATGAAGCCCGTTAGTGGCCTCGTCCTCTCGTGTCAAATGCTAGTTGAAGCGAATTTGCGCAAGAGTGTAAATTTGCGGTCCCGTCGATACGATGTGGACGGTTCGGCGTTTGACAGGCTGCGAGAGGATTTCGATATGGCCCATGGTCCATCTTCCCATGGCTCGTCTGTCCACGGCTCCTCTGCCCCTGGAGCCGGTATCCGGCCCATGCAGGCCGGAAAATCCCCCGCACTCAGCGGCACCTGCACGGTGCCCGGCGACAAATCGATCTCGCACCGCTCGCTGATCCTTGGCCTGCTGGCAGTCGGCGAGACGACAGTTTCCGGCCTGCTCGAAGGCGAGGATGTGATGCGCACCGCTGCGGCAGCGCGGGCACTCGGGGCCACGGTGGATCATCTCGGCCCTGGCGCGTGGCGCGTTCTGGGCATGGGGGTCGGCACCCTGCTGGAGCCGAAGGGCGTGCTCGATTTCGGCAATGCCGGCACCGGTTCGCGGCTGATGATGGGCGTGATCGGCGGCCATCCGATTACAGCGACGATTGACGGCGATGCCTCGCTTAGAAAGCGCCCGATGGGCCGCATCCTCGATCCGCTCCGCAAGATGGGCGTCGAGGTCATCAGCGCTGCCGACGGCAACCGCTGCCCCCTGACGATCCGCGGCGCGCACGACTGCATCCCGATCGAATACGTAACCCCGGTGCCCTCGGCGCAGATCAAGTCAGCCGTGCTGTTCTGCGGCCTCAACGCGCCGGGCGAGACCACGGTGATCGAGGCTGAGGCGAGCCGTGACCACACCGAGAAAATGCTCGCCTATTTCGGCGCGGAAATCCGCAGCGAGAACCATGGCGCGCATGGCCGCAAGGTCACGCTGAAGGGCCGGCCGGAGCTGACCCCGCGCCCGATCGTGGTGCCGGCGGACCCCTCCTCTGCCGCCTTCCCGATTGTCGCGGCGCTGATCGTGCCGGGCTCGGAAATCACAGTGCGCTCGGTGATGATGAACCCGCTGCGCATCGGGCTGATCACCACCCTTCTCGAGATGGGCGCGGATATCACCGAACTGGAGCGCCGTATCGAGGGTGGCGAGGAGGTTGCCGATCTCCGCGTGCGCCATTCCGCGCTCAAGGGCGTCTTTGTGCCCGCCGAGCGCGCGCCCTCGATGATCGACGAATACCCCGTGCTGGCAGTTGCCGCCGCCTTCGCGTCCGGTGAGACGCGGATGAACGGTCTGCAGGAACTGCGCGTCAAGGAGAGTGATCGCCTTCAGGCGGTGGCGGACGGGCTTGCCGCGAACGGTGTCCAGCACGAGATTGTCGGTGATGATCTCATCGTCTCCGGCAAGGGCGTGCGGGCGCCGGGCGGCGGGCTCGTGGCCACGCATATGGATCACCGCATCGCCATGAGTTTTCTCGTGATGGGGCTCGCCTCCGAAAAGCCGGTGGGCGTCGACGACACCAGCTTCATTGCAACGAGCTTCCCGGATTTCGTGCCCCTGATGACGCGGCTTGGAGGCGTTTTCTCGTGAGTCGACCCCTGATCATCGCGGTCGATGGTCCGGCCCTTCTCTACCGCGCCGTTGGCCAGAAGATGCGGGATGCGGGCCACGATCTCGATGACGAGACCGCCGCCACCGCAATCGCCCGGCGTTTCGACGCGAGCTGGCTCGACGACGAGCGTCTGCGCGAACGTCTTGCGGGGGAGGCCGCGAGCCGCGTCGCAAAAATGACCCCGGTGCGCGAGGCGCTGCGCAAGTTCCAGCAGGATTTCGCGCATCAACCCGGTGGCGCCGTGCTCGACGGGCGCGACATCGGCACGGTCATCGCGCCGGATGCGCCCGCCAAACTCTGGATCGATGCGGATGTCGCAGTGCGCGCCAACCGGCGGTTTCGTGAACTCACCGGGCGCGGCGAAGCGGTGTCCGAAGCCGACATTCTCGCCGATCTCGTTGCGCGGGATGCGCGCGATGCCCCCAACATGGTGATCGCAACGGACGCCGTCCGGATTGATACGACCGCGCTCGGCATCGAGGAGGCCGTTGCCGCCGCGCTGGCCGCGGTGCTGGCCATGAGCAAAGCCAGAGCTTGCAAAACCTGAATTTGCAAAACCTGAACCTGAAGTCTGCAACCGGAGCGGTTTGATGGCAAATGTTCCAAAGGATTTCCACCCCGTTCCGCTCCCGGATTACGAGGAATACCCCGCAGCTGAGATGCTGGCGCGGGCCGAGGCCTTCCGGGCGATGGTTGCGCGGCGGCATACGGTGCGGGATTTCTCATCGCGCCCCGTGCCGCGCGCGCTGATCGAAACCTGCCTGAGGGCAGCAGGCACTGCCCCGAACGGCGCGAACCACCAGCCCTGGCACTTCACGGTGATCGGCAATCCCGCGCTGAAGACACGCATTCGCGTGGCTGCCGAAGAGGAAGAGCGCGCCTTCTATGCCGGCAAGGCCGGCGAGGAATGGCTGAAGGCGCTGGCGCCGCTCGGCACCGACCCGAACAAACCGTTTCTGGAAGAAGCGCCTTGGCTCATCGCCATTTTCGGCGCGCGCTCCAGCGCTTCGGTCGATGGCGTGATGCGCAAGAACTACTACGTTCCCGAGAGCGTCTCGATCGCAACCGGCTTCCTGATCATGGCGCTGCATCAGGCGGGGCTTGCGACCCTCACGCATACCCCGAGCCCGATGGGGTTCCTCAACGAGATCTGCCAGCGCCCGCCGAATGAGAAGCCTTACATTCTGCTGGTGACCGGCTATCCTGCCGTTGATGCCACCATCCCGCGCCACGCGCTGGACAAGAAGCCGCTTGAAGAAATCGCCAGCTTCCTGGAGTAGCCCTTTCATGTTCACGATCAGACCCGGCGATTTCTCCGATCCGCGTGTCATCGCGCTGCTGACGCTGCATTTTACCGAGAACCGGGCGGTCACACCGGCGGGAAGCGCGCATGTGCTCGATCTCTCGGCGATGCAGGTGCCGGAGATTTCCTTCTGGACGATCTGGGACACCGATTCGCTGCTCGGCATGGGTGCGCTCAAGCGCATGAGTGCCGGGGATGGCGAGATCAAGTCCATGCGCACCACCAATGAGGCCAAGCGCAGAGGAGTCGCCAGCGTGATGCTGCGCCATATCATCGACGCCGCGCGCAAGGACGGGCTCGCCCGACTTTTCCTCGAAACCGGCTCGTTCGACTATTTTCGGCCCGCGCGCGAGCTCTATGCCCACCACGGCTTTGCCGAATGCGCGCCGTTTGCGGGCTATAAGCCAGACCCGAACTCGACCTTCATGATGCTCACGCTTTAGAGACAATCGACGCCTTCAGGAAGGATATCTGCCCGTGCGCGAGAATGAGACCACCGGCATGCCGCCGGCAACAGACGCCGCGCTGGCCGTCATTACCATCGCCTATGTAGCGCTCGCCTATACGCAGGGCGGGCTCGATATTGCCCCGGAAACCGTGCTCGACTGGGGCGGCATCGTGCCGCTCAAGTGGCTCGACGGTGAATATTGGCGGCTGCTGACGGCAGGCTTCCTGCATTTCAGCCTGATGCACATCATGGCCAACGCGATCTGCCTGCTGGCATGGGGCGTGCCGCTGGAGCGCCTCTTCGGCAGCGTCCGGCTCGCTATCCTGCTGCTGGGCTCGATCATCACGGGGTCGCTGGCATCGGTCCTGATGCGGCAGGAGCCGTTTGTCGGCGCGGGCGCCTCGGGCGGAACATCCGGGCTGCTCGGCGCGCTGTTCCTGCTCTGGCTGTGCCGGGTCATTCCCCTGCCCGCGTCGTTTTTCGTTATCAACATCGGGCTCAATGTCGCGATCACGCTGTTTGTGCCCGGCATCGACTGGCAGGCACACCTCGGCGGTTTTGTGGGCGGCGCGGCAATCGCCGGGCTGATGCTGCTCGCCGCACGCGGCACGCGCGGCTGAAGGCCTTCAAGGCATGCCAACCGGTTCATCCGGCGATGGCATCACCTCGTCCAAACCCGCCTCGAAGCTCAGGATATCGCCGGGCTGGCAGGCCAGCACCGTGCAGATTTTCGAGAGCGTCTCGAAGCGGATGCCCTTCACCTTGCCGGATTTGAGCAGCGAGAGATTGACCTCGCTGATGCCGATCTTCTCGGCGAGTTCGCGCGACCTCATCTTGCGGCGTGCGAGCATGACATCGAGCTGGACGATGATGGCCATTCGCACATCCCCTCACACAAATCCGCGATTTTCGTCCGCGATCCGCGCGCCTTCGCTGATCACATGCCCGAAGGCAAGAACGAACAGGCCGAACAACGCGATGATGAAATCATTGACCGACAGTGAAATCGCCAGATGTTTCTGGCCCGGCGGGTTTCCAAGCGTCAACGCCAGCACGAGAAACGTGCGCTCAAGCGCGGAAACGACACCGCCCGCGATAATCAGGTGTCCGATAACCGACATCAGCCGGGCATTGGTCTGATCCAGGATCACGCCGCGGGAAAACCGGCCAAACAACGTGCGGACCTTCAGCGCCACGAGAACAACGAGCGCAATGCCCGGCGCGAGCGCCAGCAGGAGCCGCAGCCGGATGCCGCCCAGCCCCCCGACAAGGTGGATCTGATCCGGGCCCACGCCGAGGTAGCCGGCTGCCTGGCGCGGAAACAGCAGCAAATATCCGCCTCCGAACACGGCCAGCGCGATGACGAGGACCGTGACAAGCGAGACGCCGGTGCTCAATCGATGCAGGGCCCTGTGGAGGCTCCCTGCTTCAGGCATCGGGCTCTGTATGGTGCTTTGCATGGTGACGCCTTATTGCGGGTTGACATTTAATTTATGTAAAACGATAAGAATTTTATGTCAATCACCAATCAGCCAATCATGAGAAATTCAATGACCAACGCGCTCCGCCTCTTTCGTATTCTCTATGCAGCCCTGCTCGGCGGCTTTCTTGCCGGCTGCTCGCACGTCCCGGTCACCTCGCTCCTTGCGATGTCCCGTATCAATTTCGAAACGACCGACCTTGTCGCGCTCCGGGCGGCCCTGCGCATTCCAAGCGCCTATCAGGCGCGGGAAAACCGCATGGTGGTCGAAATCAAGCAGGAGGGCCGCCCTGACTTGCGCGAGGAGTTCCCGCTCGAGCGCCTGACGAGCCCGGCTGAACTCGCGCTGCTGGGCGCCGAGAGGCGCGGCGGCACCGAGCTTGTCGCCTACAAGCTGCCGGAGGCCGCGATCCAGAAGTTCGAGGCGATCCGCGCCAGGTCTCTGGAGGCCAAGGCCGAGAAGCGCAAGGGCAGCCTCACGATCAAGCTGGAGCCGGATTTCTGCTACGTCAGCGAACCGCCGAAGGACAGTCTTGTCTTCTCGACCTATCTGCGGACCTCGGAGACGAAGCAGTACGTGCCCGTGCTTGTCGATCTCGATGGTTTCTCCCGGAAGGACTTCGTCGAGAAGATCCGCGCCATGCAGAAATGCTGAGACACGTCGCCGGAGCGCGGGTTTTGCTTGCCGCAGAAGGCTTTTTTTGCTAGCTGCGGGCTCACCTTGCCTATCGGCTCCTGCTCGCAGGCCTGATGGCCGGGTTCAATATCGTCTCGACCTGTCGGTTTTACGCGCCGGCAATCCCTTCGGGGGTGGCATCTCCAGTGATTGAGATGGCTGGCAGGAAGAGGCGCACCCCAACCAGACGTGCTGGCGCACAGCCCTCCAACCAGGGCGCTTTCGGAGTTTTAATGTCCGCTCACTTCAACCCCAGCCGCGAGGATTTCGCGGCGCTTCTCGAAGAGTCCTTCCTTTCCGCCGATACGGCTGAAGGTTCGGTGATCACCGGTACGGTGGTTGCGATCGAAAAGGACGTTGCTGTCATTGATATCGGCCTGAAGACGGAAGGCCGCGTTGCTCTCAAGGAATTTGCTGGTCCGAACCGCGATCAGGTCCTGAAAGTCGGCGATAAGGTCGAAGTTTACCTCGAGCGTGTCGAGAACGCGCTCGGTGAAGCGGTCATCAGCCGCGACAAGGCCCGCCGTGAAGAAAGCTGGGTCCGCCTCGAGAAGGCCTATGAAGCCAAGGAAAAGGTTTCGGGCACCATCTTCAATCAGGTCAAGGGCGGTTATACCGTTGATCTCGACGGCGCCGTGGCCTTCCTGCCGCGTTCGCAGGTGGATATCCGCCCGATCCGCGATGTCGGCCCGCTGATGAACGTGCTCCAGCCGTTCGAGATCCTGAAGATGGATCGCCGCCGTGGCAACATCGTCGTCTCCCGCCGCACGGTTCTCGAAGAGACCCGCGCCGGCCAGCGTCAGGAACTGGTGTCGAACCTTGAAGAAGGCCAGATCATCGACGGCGTGGTCAAGAACATCACCGATTACGGTGCGTTCGTGGATCTCGGCGGCATCGACGGCCTCCTGCACGTGACCGATATCGCCTGGCGCCGCGTCAACCACCCGACCGAGGTGCTGACCGTGGGCCAGACCGTCAAGGTCAAGATCGTCAAGATCAACCAGGAAACCCATCGTATCTCGCTCGGCATGAAGCAGCTTCAGGGCAACCCCTGGGAAGGCATCGAGGCGAAGTACCCGGTCGAGGGCAAGTTCACCGGCCGCGTCACGAACATCACCGATTACGGTGCCTTCGTGGAACTGGAGCCGGGCATCGAAGGCCTGATCCACGTCTCCGAAATGAGCTGGACCAAGAAGAACGTTCACCCCGGCAAGATCCTGTCGACCTCGCAGGAAGTCGAAGTTCAGGTTCTCGAGGTCGACCCGACCAAGCGCCGCATCTCGCTCGGCCTGAAGCAGACGCTTCAGAACCCGTGGGAGAGCTTCATCGAGCGTCACCCGGTCGGCACGCTCGTCGAGGGCGAAGTCAAGAACAAGACCGAGTTCGGTCTCTTCATCGGCCTCGAAGGCGAAGTCGACGGCATGGTCCACCTGTCGGATCTCGACTGGAACCGCGCCGGCGAGCAGGTCATCGACGAGTTCAAGAAGGGCGACATGGTCAAGGCCATCGTTCTCGACGTCGATGTCGAGAAGGAGCGCATCAGCCTCGGCGTGAAGCAGGTTCAGGGCGATCCGTTCGCGGATGCCGGCGACACCATCAAGCGTGGCGGTATCGTGACCTGCGAAGTCATCGAAGTGAAGGATGGCGGCCTCGAAGCCAAGATCGTCGGTTCGGATCTCACGACCTTCATCAAGCGCGCGGAACTCGCGCGTGATCGTGGCGACCAGCGCCCGGACCGTTTCGCCGCCGGCGAGAAGTTCGACGCGCGCGTGATCCTGTTCGACAAGAAGTCACGCAAGGTTCAGGTCTCGATCAAGGCGCTGGAAATGGCCGAGGAAAAGGAAGCCATGGCGGCTTACGGCTCGGCCGATTCGGGTGCCTCGCTTGGCGACATCCTCGGCGCCGCCCTCAAGAAGGCCGGCGAGAAGAAGTAAGCCAGCGGGTGCAAGCCTCTGGCCGTCATGGCCGGGTTTAGCCCGGCCATCCACGACTTTTCGAAAACCGGCGGAGCAATCCGCCGGTTTTTTGTTGCCCGCTGTGCACAGGGGCGCGGCGGTGATGCATTCGGGCTGACGGTCCGGCAATATGGCCCTATAACCGCTCCATGAGCACAGAAGCCCCCCGCATCAAGCAGCCCGGCCCAAGAGCACCCGGTCCCGGCGATCACGTCATCCTCGTCGATGGCTCGTCTTTCGTTTTTCGGGCATATTTCCAGTCGATCCGGCAGGACCAGCGCTACAATTACCGCTCGGACAGGCTGCCGACCGGTGCGGTCCGCATTTTCGCGACCAAACTGGTGCAGTTCATCCGCGAGGGCGCGCGCGGCAAAAAGGCGACGCATCTCGCGATGATCTTCGACAAGTCCGAGGACAGCTTCCGAAAGGCGCTCTATCCGCTCTACAAGGCGAACCGCTCCGATCCGCCGGAGGACTTGATCCCCCAGTTCCCGCTGATGCGCGCCGTGGTGCGCGCCTTCGGCTATGAACCCGTGGAAATGGCGAAATACGAGGCGGATGATCTCATCGCCACCTACGCCGGCGAGGCCGTGCGCGCAGGCGCTGAGGTCACCATCGTCTCCGCCGACAAGGACCTGATGCAGCTCGTCGAGCCCGGCGTGGTGATGTATGACCCCGCCTCGGGCGAGCGCGAGGAGCGGCTGATCGGCGAGGCCGAAGTGCGCGATTATTTCGGCGTCGGGCCGGAGCGGGTGGTTGATGTGCAATCGCTCGCGGGCGATTCCACCGATAATGTCCCCGGCGCGCCCGGCATCGGCGTGAAGACGGCGGCGCAACTCATCGAGGAATACGGCGATCTCGACACGCTGCTGGCCCGCGCGGGCGAGATCAAGCAGCCCAAGCGCCGGGAAACGCTCACCAACCCCGAGACGGTCGAGAAAATCCTCGTCTCACGCAAGCTTGTCACGCTGGTGCGGGATGTGCCGGTGGAAGCCCCGCTTGCCACGCTGGTTGCCCATGCGCCAACCGCGACCGAGGCCGTCGCCTTCCTGAAAGCGATGGAATTCACGACACTGACCAAGCGTATCGCCGATCTCTATGGCGTCGATATCGACAAGATCGCCCCTGACCCTGCCTATGCCAAGGGAGCGGCGGGGGCCGAGCCGCCGGAAAGCCCCGCCATCCAGCAGGTGGGTGAAGGCTCTCAGGCCGAGGCCGTGATGGTGCCGGAGGGCGGCGTCGCCACCGGTCCGGCGGCGCTCGCCGCCACCCGCCTCGCCGCCTTGCGCGCGATGCCGGTGAAATTCGAGAACTACGAGACCGTCTCCACCCTTGAGGACCTCCATCGCTGGATCGCGGCCGCGCGCGAAAAGGGCGTCGTCGCCTTCGATACCGAGACGAACTCGCTCGACAGCCAGCAGGCTGATCTTGTCGGGCTCTCGCTCGCCATTGAGCCGGGGCGGGGGGCCTATGTGCCGCTCCAGCACAGGAGCGGAGAAGGCCTGTTCGACAGCGGCATCAGCGCCGGGCAGATTCCCTTGCGCGACGCGCTCGCGGCGATCAAGCCGCTGCTGGAAGACGAGTCCGTCCTGAAAATCGGCCAGAACATCAAGTTCGACCTCAACGTGATGCACCAGCACGGCGTCGATATCCACCCGGTCGATGACACCATGCTGATCTCCTACGTGCTCGATGCCGGCGTGCACGGCCACGGCATGGACGAGCTCTCGACCCTCCATCTTCACCACAAGCCGATCCCGTTCTCGGAGGTCGCCGGCAAGGGCAAAGCGAGCGTCACCTTCGATCAGGTGCCGATCGACAAGGCGACGGCCTATGCCGCCGAGGATGCCGATATCACGCTGCGACTCTGGCTGGCGCTGAAGCCGCGTCTTGCCGCCGAGGGCATGACCTCGGTGTACGAAACCCTCGAGCGCGGTATGCCCGATTGCCTTGCGAAGATGGAAGCGCGCGGCATCGCGATCGACCGGCAGATCCTCTCGCGCCTCTCCGGCGAATTCGCGCAGGGCATGGCGCGGCTGGAAAGTGAAATCCACGCGCTCGCGGGCGAAACCTTCAATCTCGGTTCGCCCAAACAGCTCGGCGATCTCCTGTTCGGGAAAATGGGGTTGCCCGGCGGCAAGAAGACCCCCACCGGCGCATGGGCGACCGGCGCAGACGTTCTGGAAGACCTCGCGGCGCAAGGCCACGAACTCCCCGCGCGCCTGCTCGACTGGCGGCAGATGCAGAAGCTGAAATCGACCTATACCGACGCGCTGCCGACCTATCTGAACCCGAAGACCGGGCGCGTGCATACCTCGTTCTCGCTGGCCTCGACCACCACGGGGCGGCTCGCCTCGACCGAACCGAATATCCAGAACATTCCCGTGCGCAACGAGATGGGGCGGAAAATCCGCACCGCCTTCGTCGCCGAGCCGGGGCGGCTGCTGATTTCAGCGGATTACAGCCAGATCGAACTGCGCATTCTCGCGCATGTCGCGGAAATCCCGCAACTGAGGAAGGCCTTCGCTGATGGCATCGACATCCACGCGATGACGGCATCCGAGATGTTCGCCGTGCCGCTTTCCGAGATGACCAGCGAAATCCGGCGGCGGGCGAAGGCGATCAACTTCGGCATCATCTACGGTATTTCCGCCTTCGGGCTGGCGAACCAGCTCTCGATCAGCCGCGAAGAAGCCGGCGCCTACATCAAGAAATATTTCGAGCGTTTTCCGGGCATCAGGGACTACATGGAGGCTGCCAAAGCCAAGGTGCGGGCGGATGGCTATGTCGAGACCATCTTCGGCAGAAAGTGCCATTTCCCCGGCATCACCTCGAAAAACCCCTCCGAGCGGGCGTTCGTCGAGCGCGCGGCAATCAACGCGCCGATCCAGGGCTCGGCTGCGGATATCATCCGCCGGGCGATGATGAGGATGGATGCCGCATTGGCGCTCGCGAAATCCCCCGCCCAGATGCTGCTTCAGGTGCACGATGAACTCGTGTTCGAAGTGCCGGAAGCTGAAGCCGAAAAGGCGATCCCCGTGATCGCCCGTGTGATGGAGGATGCGCCGCATCCGCTGATGCAGCTGCGCGTGCC
Source organism: Beijerinckiaceae bacterium (assembly GCA_009773635.1). Taxonomy (GTDB): domain Bacteria; phylum Pseudomonadota; class Alphaproteobacteria; order Rhizobiales; family Beijerinckiaceae; genus Rhabdaerophilum. Next base: position 18,768 of record WSYC01000013.1, read on the forward strand.
GCTCAGGGTCGATGTCCGTGCCGCCCGGAACTGGGACGAAGCGCACTGAGGCCCGTTCCGCTGCATCCCGATGTGCGGTTGCGCACATCGCGCGAAAGTAGATAATCGCATCGCAGCGGAGAGTTGTTTGGACGGAGGTTGGCATGCGGCATCGGACTGTTCTCGCAGGCGCTGCTGCTGTGGCGCTCCTGCCTGTTGCTGCCCAGGCCACCGGCTATCGCGAGTTCGGCAAGTGGAGCATTGCTTGCGACAATTCCCTCGCCTGTTCCGCCTTCGGCACCTCGGACAAGGACAAGGGCGGCGAACGCTGGGGCCTGCGGATCGATCGCGCGCCGGGCTACGACGGCAAGATCCGCATTCGCTTCAACGGAAAGGATATTTCCGACGAGGAGCACATCCTGATCGATGGCAAGATGGCGATGATCGAATCCCCGGCCTCGATGGGGGCCGCGTCCCTGCCGCAGGAGCCGCTGCTCGGCGTGATCAACCGCCTGTTAAACGCCGCGACCATGACCATGCCCGGCGAAGAAAAGGATGGCGAGATCATCTCGCTCACCGGACTGAAGGCCGCGCTTCTCTATATGGATGAACAGCAGGGCCGCATCGGTGCCCGCAACGCCTTCGTTTCGAAGGGCGAGAAGAAGTCGGCCATGCCGCCGCGCGCCTACCCGATCGTCAAAGCGGTCAAGGTGCCGGAAAGCGGTTCCGCTGGCGTGCCCATTGCGCCGAAGATCGGCAAGGCTGTGATGGCGCACTACCGCGCAACGACCAATCGCAAGATTTGCGATCTTGGCCTGGAACCGGCTTCGCAGGAAACTCCCACCGCCTATCCGCTCGACAAGGGACTCCTGCTCATGGAGGTCTACTGCTGGCGGGCAGCCTATCAGGCCGGGTCGGTTTTTTACCTTTTTGACCGCTCAAGCGGCACTTTGCGGGATGCACCGTTCGAGATGCTCGATAGCAAAACCGGGGCGTTGACGATCGGGAAGAACGAGAGCGTCTCGGGGGCGGATGCCGGTGATGGCGCCATTTCGGGCCTGCACAAGGGACGCGGTGTCGGCGGCTGCGGCGAGGCGGTCAGCTGGCGCTGGGATGGCAAGGCTTTCCGGCTCACGAGTCAGGCCTTCAAGTCGCTGTGCAATCACTCCGATGCAGCTTTCCGGCTTTATCGCGCGCAGGTCCGCCATGCGGATGGCAAATTGACCCCGATCGCCGAAGATGCAGACGACGATATGACCTTCTAGCACAAGGCGCCCTTCCTGTGATCACCGGGGTATTGGAGGCCCGGAGCTGGGATGAGGCGCATAGAGGCATAGCCCGGAACCGGATCGATGGCGTTGCGGCGATCCGGCATCGCCTTCTTGACGCTCCCGATCGGGGCGTCTACGTATGCCTTCAAGGGGTGCCTCGCGAAGACCCCGTGAGGCTCCGGCCCAACGTTCGCGTCCTCAATCCCAGCTTGAAAGGGATGGACGCATGCCATCTCCAACCGAAATTACCGTTGCCCAGCTCTCGCGCCTCGTCGGCACGCCGGATGCGCCTGTTATCCTCGATGTCCGGATCAACGAGGATTTTGACGCCGACCCCCGGATCCTGCCGGCCTCCCGGCGGCACGATTTCCACGATGCCGCGGATTGGGCTTCTCGCTACTCGGGTCAGAAAGTGGTGGTTTCCTGCCAGAAAGGCTTGAAGCTCAGCCAGGGCGCGGCGGCATGGCTGCGGCACGCCGGAGCGGAAGCCTTCTCGCTCGAAGGCGGGTTTGAAGCCTGGCGCGCAGCGGGGGAATTGCTTGTCACCATACAGATCCTGCCCCCGCGCGATGCTCTGGGCCGCACGATCTGGGTGACGCGCGCGCGCCCCAAGATCGACCGGATCGCATGCCCCTGGCTGATCCGCCGTTTCATTGATCCCCACGCGGTCTTCCTGTTTGTCGCGCCTGCGGAAGTGCCTGCCGTCGCGGACAGATTCGGCGCGACACCCTTCGATATCGACGGCATTTTCTGGAGCCATCGTGGCGAGGCCGCCGCGCCGGATCACACCTGCACCTTCGATACGATGATCGCCGAATTCGGGCTTGTCTCGCCGGCGCTGAACCGCTTGGCCACCATCGTCCGCGCTGCGGATATCGCCCGGCCGGATCTCGCACCCCAGGCCGCAGGTCTGCTCGCCGCCTCGCTCGGACTGTCCCGGATGTTCCGGGACGATCTGGCACAACTTGATGCGGCCATGGTGCTCTACGATGCCTTCTATCGCTGGTGCCGCGATGCGACGGACGAGGCCCATACCTGGCCGGCAACCGGCGGGAAGGCGTGAGATGGGCGAGAACACCCTTCAGTCTGTCGCAACGGCGGGAGCATCAGCCCCCGCGTTTCGGGAGCCCCCTTCGTTCAAGGAGGCCCTTGCCGTCTGGGCCCGGATCGGCCTTCTGAGTTTCGGCGGGCCTGCGGGGCAGATTGCCCTCATGCACAAGGTGCTCGTCGAGGACAAGCGCTGGGTTTCCGAACACCGGTTCCTGAATGCGCTTAATTACTGCATGATCCTGCCGGGGCCGGAGGCGCAGCAACTCGCGATCTACATCGGCTGGCTGCTGCACGGGCTCCGGGGCGGGATCGTCGCCGGCACGCTGTTCGTGCTGCCGGGGTTCTGCGTCATTCTGGTGCTCTCGACGCTCTATGCGCTGTTCCAGAACACGGCGTGGCTTGGCGCGCTGTTTTTCGGTCTGAAGGCAGCGGTTCTGGCGGTTGTCATCGAGGCCGTCCTGCGTGTCGGCCGGCGGGCGCTGAAAAACAACGTGATGATCGGCCTTGCAGGCGCGGCCTTCATCGCGATTTTCGCATTCAATGCACCGTTTCCGCTCATCGTCCTTCTCGCTGGTGTGATCGGCTACTTCGGTGCACGCGTCCGGCCGGATCTCTTCACCGGCAGTGGCCATGGCAGCAAAGGCGGGCAGAAAAATACCACACTCGACGCCATCCTCGACACCGCACCGCCTGCGACCGATCTTGGCGTTCTCAGGGCCCTCAGGGTCATTGCGATCTGCGGCATGCTCTGGGTCGCGCCCATCCTTGTTCTCGGGCAGATCTTCGGCTGGAACAGCATCTTCCCGACCATCGCCGCGTTCTTTTCCAAGATGGCGGTCGTGACCTTCGGCGGAGCCTATGCCGTGCTGGCCTATGTCGCGCAGCAGGCGGTGGAAACGCATCACTGGCTCAGGCCCGGCGAAATGCTTGATGGCCTCGCCATGGCGGAGACGACGCCGGGGCCGCTGATCCTCGTGCTGGTTTATGTCGGGTTTCTTGCCGCCTTCCGTGATCCCGGGGTGTTGAGCCCGCTTGGCGCGGGGCTGATCGGGGCAACATTGACGACCTGGGTGACCTTCGTGCCCTGCTTTCTCTGGATCTTCCTCGGCGCGCCCTATATCGAGCGGCTTCAGGGCGACAGGGCGCTCGGCGCGGCCTTGTCGGCGATCACGGCAGCTGTGGTCGGCGTCATTCTCAACCTCGCGATCTGGTTCGCCCTGCACACGCTGTTCCGCAGCGTTGGCACCGCGACATTCGGCCCGGTCGATCTGCCCTGGCCGGTGTGGTCGAGCCTCGATCCTGTTGCCGCGGCGCTTGCGGGGGTCGCGATCATTGCGGTCTTCCGCTTCAAGCTCGGGATGATCCCGACGCTGGCGCTGACGGCTGTGCTGGGCTTTGCGGCGAAATCGCTGATCTGACCCATTGCGTTCACCCCCTCGGGATCATTCCCCGGTACCGCAAGGTCGGTGCAAAACGGTAGTGTGCTCCGGCTTTCTCCTTTATCGGTCGACAAGGAGTGCACGAGTTCCGGGGGACGCGCATGGGACCACTGGCAGGCGTGAAGATCATCGAGATGTCCGGTGTCGGGCCGGCCCCGTTCTGCGGCATGCTGCTGGCCGACATGGGTGCGGATGTGCTGCGCGTCGACCGGTTGGTGGCCGCGGACCTCGGCTTCAACGTCGATATCCGCTACGACCTGCTCAACCGCTCCAAACGCGCGATCGCGATCGATCTGAAGGCGCCCGAAGGCGTTACAGCGGTCCGCGATCTCATTGCCAAGGCCGATATCCTCCTCGAAGGGTTTCGCCCCGGCGTGATGGAGCGCCTCGGGCTCGGCCCGGAGGCGTGCTTCGCCGTCAACCCCCGCCTCGTTTACGGGCGGATGACCGGTTACGGACAGGACGGTCCGATGAAAGATCTTGCCGGGCATGACATCAACTACATCGCAATGACCGGCGCGCTGCACGCCATCGGTCATGCGGACGGCCCGCCGCTACCGCCGCTGAACCTTGTCGGCGATTTCGGCGGCGGCGCGCTCTATCTCGCAATGGGCGTGCTCGCGGCGCTCCTCGAAGCCCGACGGTCAGGCCGGGGCCAGATCGTTGATGCCGCGATGATCGACGGGGCAAACAGCCTGATGGCGATGATGACGGGGTTGCGGCAGGCCGGCCTGTGGCAGAACGCGCGCGGCGCCAACCCGATCGATGGCGGCGCGCCCTATTACACCACCTACCGCACGCGCGACGGCAAGTTCATGGCCGTCGGCGCGATCGAAAAGCGCTTTTACGCCGAATTGCTCGCCCGGCTCGGCCTTGCCGGGGAATCCCTCCCGGCGCAGGACGACCGCGCGCAATGGGGTGTGCTCAGGGCGCGTCTTGCTGCGGTTTTCGCGCAAAAGACCCGCGACGAATGGGCGGAAATTTTCGCAACCGGCGATGCTTGCGTCTCGCCCGTCCTCGATATGGACGAAGTCCTCAATCACCCCCTCGCGGTCACGCGCGGGATGGCTGTCACGGTCGATGGCGTGACCGGCCCGGCACCCGCGCCGCGCTTCAGCCGCACGCCGGGCGCGGTCAGCGGCCCGCCAGTGGATGCGCGGCGGGATACGCCCGAAGCGCTTCGGGCCTGGGGCATTTCCGAGGCGCAAATTACCGCACTCGCCGCCGCAAAGGCCATCGCGACACCGTCGGATGAGCCGCCCGGCGGCTAGTTCGCCTGCTCGGAGAGCGCGATCACGACCTTGGTTGCCTGCGTCCGGTCGGATGCGCGCGCGAAGGCTTCGACCGCCTGATCGAGCGGGAAGACGGCCGAGATCATCGGGCGCAAATCAACAGCACGCGACGCGATGAGCTCCGCGGCCCGGGAAAATTCCGCGTCGAACCGGAAGGTGCCGACGATTTCCAGCTCCTTCGCCACGATCATGTTCACGGGCATGGGCGCATCCCCGCCGAGGCCGACGAGCACGATACGGCCGCGCGGCTTCAGCGTCCCGATCGCCGCCGCCATCGCCGCGGGATTGCCGGAGCATTCGAAGGCGACATCGATCTGGCCACGATTCGCGGCATAGGGCGCAAGGCCCTCGCCGGCGGAAACATCGATGCAATCGTCGCAGCCAAAAGCCTTCGCGACCGCCAGCGAATGCCGGGTGATATCGGTGGCGATAATCGTCTTCGCGCCACCAAGCCGGGCCGCGACAATCGCGAGAATGCCGATCGGGCCGCAGCCGGAGACAAGCACGGTCTTGCCCGCGAGATCGCCGGCCTGTTTGGCCGCGTGCAAGGTCACGGCGAAGGGCTCGCAAAGCGCCGCCTCCGCCGCACTGATGCCCGCCTCCATCCGGAAGGCGCGCGCCGCCGGCACGGTGATGTGATCGCGAAACAGCCCCTGCACGTGCGGAAAGCGCATCGCCGAGCCATTAAACCGCATGTTCTCGCAGTGGTTCAACGCACCGCTCCGGCAGAACGGACATTCGCCGCAGGGGCTGCTCGGGTTGACCGCAACGAGATCGCCGACGCCGAGATGCCGGACCGCCGCGCCGATGGCGATGACATGCCCGGAGGCTTCATGGCCGAGCGCCATCGGCTCCCTGACGCGCACGGTGCCGAACCCGCCGTGATGATAATAATGCAGGTCGGAGCCGCAGATGCCGCCGGCCGCCATTCGGACCTGCACCTCATCCGGGCCAAGCGCCGTCTGTCCGCCGGTCAGCTTCTCGTCGGGGAAATCCTCGACACGGAGATCGTGGGCCGCATGGATGACCAGAGCACGCATGGAAAAATCCTGTTCCGGGTTCAGAGGACGGCGAGCATGCCGCCGTCGACATAGATGATCTGGCCGTTGATATAGTCCGACGCCGAGGAGGCCAGAAAGATCGCGGTGCCCACCAGCTCATCCGGGCGCCCCCAGCGTTTGGACGGCGTGCGACCCTTCACCCAGGCATCGAAGACGGGGTTGTCGATCAGCGCCTGATTCATATCGGTCAGCATATAGCCGGGGCCGATCGCATTGGCCTGAATGCCGCTGGCGGCCCATTCGGCGGCCATGGCCTGCGTCAGCATCTTGATGCCGCCCTTGGAGACCGTATAGGGCGCGACAGTCGCGCGACCGAGCGCGCTCATCAGCGAGCCGATGTTGACGATCTTGCCGCCCCCGCGCGCGATCATCCGCCTCGCCGCCTCCCGGCCGATGACGAAGGCGGAGGTGAGATTGGTATCGATCACGCGCTGCCAATCAACGGTCTCCAGCTCGACCATCGGTTTCCTGAACTGGATTCCGGCATTGTTGACGAGGATGTCGACCGCAATGCCCGCCGCATCGAGGCGGTTGAACGTCGCGATGATCGCGGCTTCATCGGTCACGTCGAACACGGCTGGCTCGGCCTGAAGCCCGGCGGCGCGCATCTCGGCGACGGCTTCGTCGACCTTCGCAGCGTTGGTGCCGTTGACGAGGATGCGTGCGCCCGCCCGCGCCATGCCTTCGGCCATCGCCCGACCGAGCCCGCGCGATGAACCGGTCACCAGCGCTGTCTTGCCCGAAAGATCGAAAATCCGCGTGCTCATCCGATCCTCCCGCCAAGGTGCCGCCTTCTCGTTTAACGCACGATCCGAATCCGGGATCAAGCTGCACGCCGGGGATGCACGCTCCGGCTTCCTCGCCTTTCGGGCCCGAGTGCGGTAAAAGGCACCTACGACACTCTGCGACGATGAAAAGGCTCGGCATTTCGGCATGATTTTTCCGGTGCATCGACGGCGGCTTCTGATCGGGCTCGGCGCGACCCTGCTGTTCGCGCTGATGGCATCGGGCACCGCGCTCTGGCGTTATCGCGAGCAGCGCGCCGCGCTTGTCGCGGATGGCATGACGTTGCACCGCGTGCTGTCGCAGCGTGTCGACCAGCACGATGCGCATATGACCGGTCTGTCCGCACTGGCGCAGGCAGCCGATCCGCCCCCGGTCGAGGCGATCCGGCAGGTGGCCGCGAGCATCGTCCGGTTTTATCCCCGTATCATCGGGATCGATATCCTCGACCTCGCAAACCCCGCACGACCGCCGATGCTCGGCTCGGACCTCGTGCCGGAGGGGATATTTGATGCCATCAGCGCTTCAACCGCCGTGCTGACCGTGGTGCCCGTCGCAGGTTCCGAGCGCATCATGCTGATCAAACGCGTGCCGCCGGGGAAGGTGTCGAGTTACCTCATCGTTTTCCTGATCGATCTCCGGCAGCTGATCGAAACCGACCGCTTCGGCGCCAAACCCGAAGCGATCCAGTTGCTGCTGGAAGAGCGCGCCCTGCTGAGCACCGGGAGCGCCGAGCAGACTGCCCCGGTTGTCTTCGAGGCGCCACTCGCCAGCCGGACACAGCCGCTGCTGCTGCGGGTCGCGAGCCCGATCAAGCCGGGAGGGCTGTTCCCCTGGCCAGCACTCCTGCTCGCAGGCATCGCTCTGATGGTTGGCGCGATCATTCTCGACCGCATGCTGGCAGCGCGTGCTTCGGCGCGGGATGCCGGTGCGCGGGCACTGCTCGCCACACAGGACGCGCGTCTCGCCCACGCCAGCCGGGTCAACGCCATGGGCGAGCTTGCCTCCGGCATCGCGCATGAACTTACCCAGCCGCTGACGGCCATTCTCAGCCAGAGTCAGGCGGGCCGGCGCATCGCCGCCCGGCCCGAACTCGACCGTAACGCGATTCTGGCCGCGTTCGACGCCACGGCGCGGAACGCCAAGCGGGCCGGCGACATTCTCGGCAAGTTGCGGTCCTGGGTGACAAAAGCGCAACCGGTTGTCGAGATCGTGGATCTCGTCTCGGTGATCCGCGATGTCATTCACCTCACGGCGGCAGACGCCGAAGCTGTGGGTGCGAAAGTGCTGTTTGAAGGCCCTACGCGGGCGAGACTGGTACGGGCAGACCGTATCCAGCTCGAACAGGTCCTCTTCAATCTCGTTCGCAACGCGCTCGAGGCAGCGCGCGGGATGCCCCATCCTGCGCAGATCACGATCAGACTGGCGACAGAAGGGGGTGTTGCCAGCGTCCGGGTGCGCGATAACGGGCCAGGCTTCTCGCCGGAAGTTCAGGCGCGCCTGTTCGAACCGTTCTTCACCACGAAACGCGAGGGTATGGGGCTTGGCCTCGCGCTCTGCACCACGCTGGTCGAGCGCTTTGGTGGAACGATTTCGGCCGCGAATATCGAGGCCGGCGGTGCCGAGCTTCTGGTTCAGCTGCCTCTTGCCAGCCAGAACAGGCAAACCAGCATTCCGGAGGCGGCCGAGTGAAGTCACGCGGGCTCGTCTACCTCGCCGATGATGATCTGGATGTTCGCGAGGCGCTGTCGCTGCTCCTGAAAACGACCGGGTTCGAGATCCGGGCTTTCGAGAGCGGGGTCGCGCTGCTCGACACCCTGCCGATGCTCCAGCCGGGATGCCTGCTCGTGGATATCCGCATGCCGCTCATCACTGGGCTCCGGCTTCAGGACCGGCTGAACGAAATCGGATGCGATTGGCCCGTGATCGTCATCACCGGACATGGCGATATCGAAGCCTGCCGACGCGCTTTCCGGTCCGGCGCGGTCGATTTCCTGACCAAACCGATTGACGAGGCCGTGCTCGTCAGCTCCCTTGAAGCCGCGCTCGATCTTCTGAACCAGCGACTCTCGCGGGGAGAAACCTTGCAGGCCGTCCGCAACCGTCTCGCCCGACTCACGCGCCGCGAGAGCCAGATCCTGGCCCTGGTCGCTGAGGGGTGCACCACCAAGGACATCGCGCGCCAGCTCGCCGTTTCGCCCCGGACGGTGGAAACCCATCGCACCAACATCGGCGGGAAACTGGGAACCGCTTCCGTCGCCGAGATGGTGAAGCTACACCTTGCGTCAGAGGGTTCCGCGCCAACCTGACCTTCCGGCGACTGCCCGCGGTCAGGCCGCCTGCCGGGGCTCAATGGGCAGCACCGGGGTGCTTTCCGGCAGCATGAGAGGTGCGACCTCGCGACCCACCGGCAGAAGCCGGGCCGAATTGAGCAGGAAGGCCAGCTCCGAGCCGACGTGGATCGCCGCCGCCATCAGCGGGTTGAGATACCCGAACGCGGCAAGCAGGATGCCGAGCGCGTCAACCGCAATCGTTCCGCCGAAATTCTGCCAGATGATGCCGCGCGTGCGGCGGGCGATCTGAAGGGTCTCGACCAGTTTGAGCAGATCATTGCCGATCAGCACGACATCGGCGCTTTCCTTGGCGATATCGGTGCCCGAACCCATGGCGATCCCGAGATCGGCGGCCGTCAGCGCCGGCGCATCGTTGACGCCGTCGCCCACCATCGCCACCACGTGCCCCGCGGCCGTCAACGCGCGGATGCGGACAAGCTTGTCCTCGGGGAGCATTTCGGCGCCGACTTCGGCAATGCCCAGCGTTTGCGCGACCGCGCTGGCCACGGCCTCGCTGTCCCCCGAGAGCAGGATGGTGCGAATGCCGAGCGCGCCGAGCCGCGCCATCGCGTCGCGCGCTTCGGGCCGGATCGTATCCGCCACGACGATCTGGCCCATAAAGGCCCCGTTCGCAGCAATCAGGATATCCGATCCGATCGCGTTCGCCGGCAAGGACGGCATGGCAACCCCGGCCTCCAGCAGGAGCTTGCTGTTGCCGACGAGCACGGTCTGCCCGCCGATTCCGGCGCTGACGCCGCGCCCTGGCGTGTAATGGAAATGGTGAGGCTCGGGGATCTCGACGCCGCGCTGTATCGCTTCCTCGACCACCGCGCGGGCGAGCGGGTGCTCCGAGCGGAACTCCGCCGCTGCCGCCAGTTGCAGCAGGGTTTCCGCGCTCGTGCCATCCGCAGGCGCGATGGATTGCACGGCCGGCGTGCCCAACGTCAGCGTGCCCGTCTTGTCGAGCACGACCGTATCGACCCGGCCGAGGGTTTCGAGGTGAACGCCGCCCTTGATGATCGCGCCGAGCCGCGCCGAGCGCCCGATACCGCCGAGCACCGCCAGCGGCGTTCCCGCGGCAATGCCGCAGGCGCCGGCGACGATGACGACGGAAATGGTGTCGCGGATGTCCCGCGTCAGGAACCAGGTGATCGCCGCCGCCGCGAACGAGAAATAGACGAGGTAGCCCGCCATCTGGTCCGCGAGCCGCTGCACGGGGGCCCGTGTGTGCTCCGCGTTTTCAACGACCTGGATGATCCGGCCGTAACTGGTATCGCGCCCGACGCGCTCGACGAGGATCTCAAGCGCGCCCATCTGGTTGATCGAACCGGCAAAAACAGCGCCGCCTGCCTTCTTTTCCATGGGCATGGATTCCCCGGTGATGCGGGATTGATCGACGTAGGAATGCCCGGTGGTCACCACGCCATCGACAGGGATTTTCTCACCGGGGTTCACCAGAACGGTTTCGCCGGGCAGAACCGCATCGACATCCACCGTCACGATCTCGCCATCGCGCCGCACGCGCGCCTCGCGCGGGATGAAATCGACGAGATCGCGGATCGCCTGCCGTCCGCGCGCAAGAGTGAGATGCTCCAGTTCCTCGGCGATCAGCACGAAGAGCGTCACGACCAGCGCGGTGAAGAATTCCGCAATCGCTGCCGCCGCGATGATCGCGATGGTCATGGAGAGTTCCATGGTCATCCGGCGTGCGACGAGATTGCGGAACGCCTCGATGAAAATCGGCCAGCCGGCGAAGGCCAGCGCGACAACGCCAATCACGCTGATGAACGCCACGGGCTCGTAGACCCGGAACCAGACCGCCGCTGCACCGAGGGCACAAACCGTGATGCGGACGAGCGCCATCGCCTCGAAAGGGGCGGCATCATGCACGTCATGCGTTGCCCCCTCCTCGGCGCGGCTATCGTCATGGAGGGACGCGGAGCCCGAAAGGCGCGAATGGCCGGTTGTCATCTGTCACCTCAGCTAAATCTGTTTTGGAATTAGAATAATTCTAAATTGAATTCAAGCCTGATGCAGGGAAGGCAGCCATCTGCCGACGGATCGATGCCAGCACAGCAGACGCCCGTCCCGCCAAATGCCGCACAATGCCGATGCAGGTCTTTGCGCTGGATCATCATGAGAGTGGTTCGGAGGCAACGCCGGGACGCGCCGGTCGCCGCGCCTGTCCGCTATCGCGTGCGGGTTCTGGCGCTTTCGCAGGCTTGCGCGAGCGTAGCCCTGAACTGGCCGATCGATGCAGCCCAGTCGTAGCGTTTCGCAAGCTCGATGCATCCGGCAGGATCAAGCTTCAGGCAGGACAGCGCCGCCTCCCGCAGATCATGGCCGAGAACGCCCCCTTCGGTTCCCGCGAGAATGTCGCGCGGTCCCATCACCGGGAAGGCCGCCACCGGCAGGCCCGAGGCCAGTGCTTCGAGAATGACGACGCCGAACGTATCGGTCAGGCTCGGGAACACGAAAACATCCGCCTGCCGGTAGATGTCTGCGAGCGCGGCACCGGTCTGGCTGCCGAGGAATACCGCATCCGGAAAGCGCGCCTCAAGCTCGGCGCGTTGCGGCCCATCACCGACGATCACCTTGGTGCCCGGCAGATCGAGGCTGAGGAAAGCTTCAAGGTTCTTCTCGACCGCCACCCGTCCGACATTCAGGAAAACCGGGCGCGGCCATTCAGCCTTGTCCTCGTCCGGCGAACGCGGGCGATAGAGCGAGAGATCCACCCCGCGCGACCAGCGCGCAAGATTGCCGAAATCCCGCTGACGCAGGTCGTCTTCCAGCGAAACCGTTGACACGAGGATGGCATCGGCCACGTTGTGGAACCACCTGAGCGCGGCATAGGAAAGGCTGATCGGCACCGGCAGGCGCGCCCGGAGATATTCGGGAAACCGGGTGTGATACGAGGTGGTGAGCGGCAAGCCGGCTTTCAGACAGGCTTTGCGCGCGGCAAAGCCGATGGGCCCCTCGGTCGCGACATGGACGACATCGGGCCTGAAGGCGGCGATGCGCTCGCCAACGCGCGCCGCGGATGCCAGCGCCAGCCGGATTTCCGGGTAGCCGGGCATGGGCAGCGAGCGGAACGCATCCGGTGTCACGAATTCGGTGGTCATGCCGAAAGACGGCGCATGGAGTTTCACCTGCTGGAGGGTGCGGACCACGCCGTTGATTTGCGGCTCCCAGGCATCACTCGCGATGAGAACGCGCATCAGGCCGCTTTCGGCTGCGTTTTGGCTGCCACGGCCTCGGCCGCCGCTGCGTTGGCTGCCGACCGCAGGTCTTCGGCGAAGCGGATGACCCTGAGCGTGCCGTCGTAGTCCTCGACCAGCGCCGTGCAGCTTTCCACCCAGTCGCCGGTATTGATGTAACGAACCCCCTCGATCTCGCGATCCGCCGCATGGTGGATATGCCCGCAGATCACGCCGGCAGCGCCCGTCTTGCGCGCCTCCTCAGCGAGCACGGACTCGAAATTGCCGATGAAGTTGACGGCGTTCTTGACCTTGAGCTTGGCCCAGGCCGACAGCGACCAATACGGCAGTCCGGCCTTGCGCCTGATACGGTTGACGATGCCATTGCTCCACAGCGCGAATTCGTAGGCCCAGTCGCCGAGATGCGCGAGCCAGCGCGCATGCGCGACGACGACATCGAACTGGTCGCCATGCAGGATGAGATAGTCGTCTCCCGCGGCCGTGGTGTGAAGCGCACGATCGAGGATCTCGATATTGCCGAAGGTGACACCGACATAATCGCGCAGGAATTCGTCATGATTGCCGGGGAGATAGACAAGGCGCGTACCCTTGCGCACCTTGCGCAGCAGCTTTTGAACGACATCGTTCTGGAGTTGCGGCCAGTACCAGCCAGACTTCAGCCGCCAGCCGTCGACGATGTCACCAATGAGGTAGATCGTGTCGGCATCGTAGCGGCGAAGGAATTCGAGCAGCAGGCCGGCCTGGCATCCGGGCGTTCCCAGATGAAAATCCGACAGGAACAGCGTTCGGATGCGGATGCATTCAGGTTCGAACATGGTGGCATCTCCCATGACGAGGCTGGTGCCACGATGATGCGACAGAGAGATGACAGCCGCACGATCGCCCGCTTTCCTATCGGTCCTGCGATGTTTGCGGTTTGGAAACGTCCCTTGCGGCATGATCACGCCCGAAGGATTCGACGCGATGCGCCGGCGCATGCGCCTGAATCCCGGAAACCCGGAGACTTCGTGTGGAAACAACGCTTTATCTGCCCGTCAAACGCTTCCTCGAAGGGCTCGGCTACACCGTCAAGGGCGAAATCGGTCGTTGCGACATCGTCGCACTCAAGGAGGATGACCCGACAGTCGTCGTGATCGGCGAGTTGAAAATGGCGTTCAACCTGGAACTGGTCCTGCAAGGCGTCGATCGCGCCAGGATCGGCGACGAGATCTGGCTCGCGGGTCCGCTCTCGAAACGGGGCAAGGGGCGCGAAAGTGATTCGCGCTTCCGCAATCTCTGCCGCCATCTCGGGTTCGGACTGCTGGGGGTTACCGCTACCGGAGAGGTCGAGGTTCTCGTTTCGCCGGTCGCACCCGCGCCGCGCAAGAACGCCCGGTTGCGCTCCCGCGTGGTCGACGAGCATCGCAAGCGGCAGGGTGACCCGATGGCCGGCGGCAGCACCCGCGCGCCGGTGATGACCGCCTATCGCCAGCAGGCATTGGCCTGCGCGGCGGCAATGACCGAGACACCCCGACGCCCGCGCGATCTCAAACCGACGATGCCCGATGCACCGAAAATCCTCAGCCGCAACGTCTACGGCTGGTTCGAGCGCGCCGACCGCGGCATCTATGCCCTCACAGATGCCGGCCGCTCCGCGGTCCGGAACTGGAACTGCCCTCCTGAAACGGAGCGGCGCGGGGTTGGTCTGGGCGCCTGACACATCCCGGTCTTGTCAGGCTGGCATGATGCCGCTAGACATCGCGCCCCTTTTCAATCTGTCCGAGCACGCTTTCTCATGTCGAGCGCCCTGCCCGCCGCGTCGATCGGCATCGATTTCGGCACCAGCAACACGGTTATCGCGGTCGCAACTGGCGACGGACGCGTCCAGTCGCTGCGTTTCGCGCATGGCGGCACCAGCCAGAGCGCCTATGCCTCGGCGCTGTGTTTCCGGGAGGAACGGCCGGGCAGCAGCCTGCCTCCGAACGCCGTAGGCGGCCCCTGGGCGATCGAGCGCTTTCTCGAGGCACGCACCGCGCTGCGCTTCATCCAGTCCTTCAAGACCTTCGCCGCCAGCCGCAGCTTCCAGTCGACCATCATCTTCCGGCAGCGCTTCCAGTTCGAGGACCTGCTGGCAGCCTTCCTGCGCACGCTGATCCGCCACGCGGGGGCCGATCTGGACCTTGCCGGTGCCCCCGTCATCATTGGGCGACCGGTGCGCTTCTCCGGCTCGAACCCCGATGATGCGCTGGCGATGCAGCGCTATGGTGACGCCTTCGGCCGTCTCGGCGTCAGCACCGCCCGCTATGTCTACGAGCCGGTCGGCGCGGCCTTCTCCTTCGCCCGCCATCTCGACCACGACGCGACCGTGCTGGTCGCGGATTTCGGTGGCGGCACCAGTGATTTCTCGATCATGCGCTTCTCGCGCGCCGGCGGCGTGCTGCGCGCCGAACCGCTCGGCCATGCCGGCATCGGCATCGCCGGCGATACCTTCGATGCGCGGATTGTGGACCGCGTCGTCGCACCGCGTCTCGGCAAGGGCGGGAGCTACCGCTCGTTCGGCAAGGTGCTGACGCTGCCGGCGCATTATTACGCGACGCTCGCGCGCTGGAACGAGCTTGCGTTGATGAAGGGCAGCGGTGACTTGCGCGAATTGCGCGAACTCGCGCGCTTTGCGCTCGAACCGGCACCGTTGCAGGATTTCATCACGCTGGTGGAGGAAGATCTCGGCTACGCGCTCTATCGCGCGGTTTCGGCGGCCAAGGTCGCGCTTTCGACGCAAGAGGCCGTCGATTTCCGGTTCGCCGACGGCGCGATCGATATTCAGAAGACGATTTCCCGCACGGATTTCGACGGCTGGATCAGCGACGATCTCGCGCGCATCGCGGCAACGGTCGACCAGCTCCTGACGACCTCCAATATCAAGGCCGATCAGATCGAAAAGGTGTTCCTGACCGGCGGCACCTCGTTCATTCCGGCCGTCCAGCGCCTGTTCGCGGAGCGCTTCGGGCGGGAGAAGCTGACATCGGCGGACCAGTTCGAATCCATCGCGCAGGGCCTCGCCCTGATCGGCCAGACCGGCGATCCCGATCAATGGGCCATCGCAGCCTGAGCACGGGCACCCTCATGCACCCGCCTCTTCCCGCGTGAGCGTGAAGCCCTCGTCAAGCCAGCCGGTGATGCCGCCGATCATCATCTTGACCGGCAGCCCGAGCCGCGCGAGGCGGATGGCACCCTTGTTCGCACCGTTGCAATGCGGGCCGGCACAATAGACGACAAAGGTCTTCTGCGCCGGAAACTCCTCCATCCGCCGGGCCGTTATCTTGCCGTGCGGGATATTGATCGCACCGGGCACATGCCCGGCGGCATAGAGCGCGGGGGCGCGGACATCGACAATGACGAAATCAGGATCGGGGGCTTTCAGCGCCTCGTGCGTGTCCCAGCAATCGGTCTCGAACCGGAGCATCGCTTCGAAATGCGCGAGCGCGACCTCCGGTGCGGCGGCAGGAACGTCGGTGATCGGGGTGGGCATGGCAGCGGCTCCTGTGACTGGACGATGGACACGATTAGCCGATCCCCGGCTTCGCTTCCAGCGCGAGGCGGATGAACCGGCTTCAACCTCGGCGAAGCGCCTACGGCTTGACCACCATCGTGCCGCGTTCGGCCAGGATGAGGACCACGGCGTCACCCGGCTTCCGGAGGGCATCCGCCTCCGGCGCGATGGCAAACAACCGGCCCACCAGCGTTTCGAGGTTATATTCGGCGTGCGCCCCCATGTAGGTCGCGGTTGCGACCGTCGCCGGCAGGCCATTCGGCGTGCCCGCCGGATGAAGCCGGATCGCCTCCGGCCGGATGACGACATCCACCGGTCCGGGCGTGAGATCGCGCGCTGGCAGGGAGAGCAGCGCCGTATCGAGCCGGACACTGGCGCGCCCGTCCTTCACGGCCTCGATGGTGCCCTTCACGTTGTTGGCCTCGCCCATGAAGGTCGCGACGAAGACATTCGCCGGCTCCTCGTAAAGAGTGCGCGGCGTGCCGGCCTGCGCGATCTCGGCCGCCTTCATGACGACGATGACATCCGACACCGCCAGTGCTTCGGACTGATCGTGGGTGACATAAACGACGGTAACGCCGAGTCGCTGCTGGAGGTCGCGGATTTCCTCGCGCATCGAGCGCCGGAGCCGGGCATCGAGGTTGGACAGGGGCTCGTCGAACAGCAGCACATCCGGCTTCAGCACCAGTGCGCGCGCGACCGCGACGCGCTGCTGCTGCCCACCGGACATCTCGGACGGCAGGCGGTCACCGAGACCCTTCAGGCCCACGGTCACCAGCGCTTCATCGGCCTTGGCATGCGCGGATGCCTTGGCCATCCCCTCGGAGATCAGCCCGAAGGCGACGTTCTCGCGCACGCTCATGTGCGGAAACAGCGCGTAGGACTGGAACACCATCGAGACATTGCGCTCCCCGGCAGAGAGATCGGTCACGTCGCGCCCCCCGATCATGATCCGGCCATCGGACACCCGCTCCAGCCCCGCGATCATGCGCAAAAGCGTCGTCTTGCCACAGCCGGAGGGGCCGAGCAGTGTGACGATCGAGCCCGGCGCGATCACGAGGTCAAGCGGTTTCACCGCCGTCACCTTGCCATAGCGCTTGCCGACTCCGGTCAGGCGGACTTCGGCGCCGGATTTCTTCACGCTCATGCTTTCGCTCCCTCGGCGGACTGTGGATCAACCGCAACAGCCGTGCGTCGACCCAGTTTACGTTCACCGACCACAAGCTGGATGAGGCCGATAGCACCCATCATCAGCACGATCAGCACGGTCGAATAGGCGATCGCAAGGCCGTAATCGCCGTTGATCACGCGGTTGATGATGAAGACGGTCGCCATCTCGTGCTGCGCGGAAACGAGGAAGATCACAGCGGAAACCGTCGTCATCGCCCGGACGAAGGAATAGACCAGCGCCGTGACGATCGCCGGCTTGAGCAGCGGCAGGATGACAACCCGCAAGGTGCGGAAAGTGGAGGCGCGCAGCGTGATCGCGGCTTCATCAAGGCTCTTGTCGAGCTGGCTCATCGCCGCCATGCCCGAGCGCACGCCCACCGGCATGTTGCGGAAGACAAAACAGGAGACAAGGATCAGCGCGGTGCCGGTGATTTCCAGCGGCGGGATGTTGTAGGTCAGGATATAGGCAACGCCGATCACCGTACCCGGCACGCAGAAGGTCAGCATCAGCGCGAATTCAAGCGCCGTGCGCCCGGCAAAACGCTGCCGCGAGAGCAGCCAGGCCGCGAGCAGCCCCAACCCGGCGGTCAGCGGTGCGGCGATGGCGGCGAGCTTGATCGTGGTGAAGAGCGAACTCCACGCGCCGCCGGCCCAGACGATGCCGTTGACGCCCCAGTCAATCGCGAAAGCGCGGGTAAAATGCTGGAGCGTCGGCGTCCAGTCGCGGCCCCAGACTTTCACGAAGCCGCCCGCCAGCGCCAACGCATAAACCGTCACGGTCAACGCCGCCCACGGCAGCGCGACGGCGAAAGCCGTCCGGCGCACCCAGGTCGGGATCGTCTGGCTGAGGCCGGCGTCGCCCTTGCCGGTGACGGAAACATAGGAGCGCTTGCCGATTACCTGCCGCTGGATGAAGAAGGCCGCGAGCGCGAAGGCGAGGAGGATGAGCGCCAGCGTCGCCGCCCGGCCAAAATCAACCTGCGCACCCACCACCGCAAAAAAGATCTCGGTCGACAGAACCCCGAACGAGCCGCCGAGCACGATGGGGTTGCCGAAATCCGCGAGGCTTTCGACAAAGACGATCAGGAAGGCATTGGCGAGACCCGGCATCATCAGCGGCAGGGTCACCGCGCCGAAAATCCGCGAGGGGGTTGCCCGCAGCGTCTGCGCCGCCTCTTCCATCGAGGGCGAAATGCCCTGCACGATGCCGATCAGCACCAGAAAGGCCGTCGGCGTGAAGGAGAAGACCTGCGCCAGCCAGACGCCGTTGAACCCGTAGATCCAGCGGCCGAGCTCGACGCCGAACACATTCGCAACCGCCTGATTGACGATGCCGGAACGCCCGAAGATCAGGATCAGCCCAAGGCCGATCACGAAGGGCGGGGTGATGATCGGGAGAACGGTCAGCAACCGCAGTCCTTTCTTGAACGGAAAGCCGGTCCGCGTCGCGATCAGCGCGAAACAGAGGCCGAGCAAGGTGGTGGCCGTCGCGGTGGCGGTGGCGAGCGCGAGCGTGTTCCAGGCCACGCCGCAGGCCGCCCTGGAATTCAGGCACGCCAGACCCCAGACCTTGGCGCTGAGAAAGCGCTGGGAAAAGGCCGCCGCAAGCGTCTCGCCCTGCGGTGCCTGGAATGCCTGCGACAGGATGGTCGCGACCGGCCAGATGGTGAAGATGACAATTGCCGCCGCGAGCACGCCGACCGCACCGGCCACAAAGCGATCGCCGCCAAACAGGCCACGGAAGGCCAGCGCATCCGTGATCATGATGAGGAAGGCAGCAAAGGCCAGTGCGCCGCCCATGCCAAGCCCGAACTGGCCGGAGGCCAACGGGCCAAACGCCGCTTCCAGCGCGGGATAGTTCCAGCCACGGATGCCGATGAGCCAGCCCTGAAGCACCAGTGCCGCCAACCCCGCGCCGCCGCCAAGACCGAGAAAACCCACCGCCCGGTGCCGGGACACACGCGGCAGGAAGCCGGGCAGGGACAGGGCCAGCCCGGCAACAACCGGCCAGAACCACCACCGCCCGAACCGCATGGCCTGCGCCAGCGCCGATGCCGTATCTGCCTCTGCGGCACCAAGGCCAAACAGGCGCGCCGGCGAGACGGCATCCTCCAGCATGTGCCAGGGCAGAACCGCGATCCCGAGGAAGGCGCAGCCCCAGATCAGCATGCGGGTATCGAAAAGTCGCCTCTGGCTCACGCAAGACCCCAATCGTCAGGAAACCGGACCAGAACATCGTCGGCAAAGTGCATTACCGTGGCCGAGAAAGAGTACGCCGTAAAGCCGGCACTGTGCTGTCGAGCAGGCGGCATTCAAGCACGACAGACCAGAACATCGCGGCCGCCTATGGTCGATGCTGCTCCGGACATTTTCCTCGGGCGGTTAGGCATCTTCGGGATCGACCCAGCTGCGGCCGTCGCGCTCGATCAGGCCGATCGAATGGCTCGGTCCCCAGGACCCTGCGGGATAGCGCAAGGGGCGTGTGTTGAAATCCGACCAGCCCTGGATGATCGGATCGATCCAGGCCCAGGCCGCCTCGACCTCATCACGCCGCATGAACAGGGTCTGGTCGCCGCGGATGACATCCGTCAACAGCCGCTCGTAGGCGTCCGGCGTCCGGAAATCGAAGGCCGTGTCATACCTCAGATCGAGCGTCCGCGGCACGAGCTTGAGCCGCCCGGAGCCGGGCACCTTCATCATCATGTGCAACTGCAGGCCGTCATTCGGCTGGAGCCTCAGCACGAGACGGTTCGGTGCCAGCGCCTCCTGCGCGACGCCCGCGAAGATCGAATGCGGCACAGGTTTGAACACCACGACGATCTCGGATGACCTGAGCCCCAGCCGCTTCCCGGTCCTGAGGTAGAACGGCACGCCGGCCCAGCGCCAGGTATCGACCTCACAGCGCAGGGCGACGAAGGTTTCGGTGTCGCTGGCACGGCCGAGTTCATCGGTGTAGCCCGGCACGGCCTGGCCCTCGATCGAGCCCTGCGCATATTGGCCGCGCACGCTCGCGCGGGCCACATCCGCGCCGGTGATCGGGCGCAGCGCCCTGAGCACCCGCAGTTTTTCATCGCGCACGGCATCGGCTTCGAGCTGGTTCGGCGGCTCGCTCGCGAAGAGGCAGAGCAGCTGAAGCACGTGGTTCTGCACCATATCGCGGAGCGCACCGACCTTGTCGTAATACCCCGCACGCGCCTCAAGTCCCACGGTTTCCGCCACCGTGATCTGAACGTGATCGATATCGCGGCTCGACCATGAGCGCTCGAACAGCGTGTTCGCGAACCGCAATACCAGCAGATTCTGGACCGTTTCCTTGCCGAGGTAATGGTCGATCCGGTAGGTGCGGTTCTCAGGGATGACCGCCGCGACCGCATCGTTGATCGCCATCGCCGAGGCGAGATCACGGCCGATCGGCTTTTCGAGGATCAGACGGGCATCGCCCTCCAGCAGCCCATGCGCGGCAAGGTTGCGGCAGATCGGCACAAAGAGGTCCGGTGCCGTCGAGAGATAGAAGGCGCGCACGTGCGGTGACGATCCCAATGCATCCGCGAGCCCCGTGAAGCTTGCGGCATCGTTCGCATCGGCCTGAAGGATCGTGATCCGCCGCATGAAGCGGTCGATCGTCTCTGGAGAAAGCCCTTCCTTCGCAAGCCGCGCGACGATCTGCGGCGGCAGATCCTGCATATGCCGGGCCTGATGCACTATCGCGATGATCCGGCTTTCGGGCGGCAGTACGCCCTCGCTGTCGCGATGCGCCATGGCCGGGTAAAGCTTGCGCAGCGCCAGATCCCCGGATGCGCCGAAGATCACGAGATCGAACGGCGGAACGGGGGTCCGCTCCGGGGTCGCCGGGGCGCGGGTGGAATCGGCGTGGGCCGTGCCGCGCTCAACCATGGGGCACCGCCTGACGTTGGGTCTGGCGGGGTTGGGCGATCCGCTTCTCGCGCACGGCGGCCTTGGCCTTCTCCAGCCCGCGCCCGATATCCGGGCCGAGCCGGATCGCCGTGCCAACGGCCAGAATATCGATGAGCGCGAGATGCGACAGGCGCGAGGTCATTGGCGAATAGACCTCCTGATCCTCGACCATGTCCGTCGCAAGCGTGAGATCGCAGACGCGCGCAAGCGGCGAGCCGCCGATTGTGATCGCGATCACCTTTGCGCCGGTCTGCCGGGCGATTTCCGCCGAGCGGATGATATCCAGCGTGCGCCCGCCGGCTGAAATGACCACCACGACATCCTCCGGCTTCGTCAGCGCCGCGACCATGGAATGGATATGCGGATCGCTGTAGGCATTCGCCGCAAAGCCGAGCCGGAAGAACTTGTGCTGTGCATCCTGGGCGACAATCCCGGAGTTGCCCTGCCCGAAGAAATCGAGCCGTCGCGCCGTTGAAATCAGGGTTATGGCCTGTTCAAGCGCCGCAGGGTCCAGCCGGTCACGCAGCACGGAAAACGTCGACATCGCCCGGTCGATCACTTTTTCGGCCAGCGTCTTGACGGTATCATCAGGCTCGACGTCGCCATGCACATAGGGCACGCCGCTTGCGATCGAATAGGCCAGCGCCAGCTTGAACTCGCGGAAACCGGAGAAACCGAGGCTCTTGCAGAAGCGCGCCACCGTCGGCTCGCTGACCGAGGCCCGGGCTGCCAGCGCTGCGATCGACACCGCCACCGCCGCCTCCGGGTCTGCCAGCACCGTGCGCGCCACCCGCACCTCGGAAGGGGGCAGGCTGCGCGTGGCGCTGTCGATCCGTGTGACGAGCGACTTCTGGGCCGATGATGTCGGGACTGTCATTTAGCTACGTCCTTTTAGATTTTCGATCTAATATTCCTACTTTTCTGAAGTCAGCAAGCGCAAAACGGGGTCGCGGCCAAAGATACGCCGCGCGGAATTCACCTCGGCCGCATCGATGACATTGACAAAATGCCGCTGAAAAGGGCTTTGCATGGGCATGCAACGCCTCGATCCCGTCCAACTCCTCCACGCGGAAACGCCACTCAGGGTCTGGTCCCTGATCGTGACCGTGTTCGGCGATGCCGTCATGGACCGGGGTGCCCGTGTCGATCCGCCGGCGGTCTGGACTGCCGATCTGCTGGCGCTGATGACCTTGCTCGGGATCGAGCCGGGCATCGCCCGCACGAACCTCTCGCGCCTGGTCGCCAATGGCACCTTGCTGCGCGACAAGACCGGGCGAAACACCTTCTACCGCCTGAGCGAGGCCAGCCGAACCGCTTTCGCCAAAGCCTCCGGGCAGATCTACGGGCGCATCCCAGCCTCGCCGACCGGACGCTTCGCGCTGGCGATCACCGAACGGGCGGAAAACCGGGCGGAGGCGCGCGTCACACTGGAAGCAGATGGCTGGCGATTCATCAGCCCGACCATCGCCATCCGGCCGGGCCATGAGGGCGAACCAGCGAGCAGGTTGCCCGGCGGCACCATCCGCGCAGAAGCCGATGCAACGCCGGAACTGATC
Source organism: Beijerinckiaceae bacterium (assembly GCA_009773635.1). Taxonomy (GTDB): domain Bacteria; phylum Pseudomonadota; class Alphaproteobacteria; order Rhizobiales; family Beijerinckiaceae; genus Rhabdaerophilum. The sequence goes on from WSYC01000013.1 coordinate 41,364, forward strand.
GCGGCCGTCCGCGAGGCCTGGCAGATCGACGATCTCAACAGGGGCTATCGCCGCTTCCTGACGGCATTCGCCCCAACCCTTTCCGGCGCGCCACCCGACCCTGCCCACGCCACCGCGCTGCGGACGGTTGCCGTCCATTTCTTTCGTCGGTTGGCGTTGCGTGACCCGATCCTGCCGCACCATTCCCTTCCCGATGACTGGGCCGGGGTGGAAGCGCGCGCGCTTTTTGTCGCCCTGATGCAGCATCTTCAGCCTGCATCGGAAGCGTGGCTGGCCGCGCATCGCTTCCGCGATTGATCGTGGGGATCTCTGCGGGGGGCAAGTGAATCGTGCCGCGTCGCAACATATAACAAAATTCATTGACGCTTTGGTTTTTTGTAACATAATTGATGCGGAGAGGCAGTCATCGTCAACAGTTGCCGATGGCGCGCGCCGGACGGTGCGACAGGGAGATCCTTATGTATGCTCAGGCGCTCGACCAGAAGGACAAGGGACCGGCGGTTATCGAGGATCCCGAGCGTCTTGCCCGCTTCGAGGCGCGGTGCGCCGCCGATGAGAAGATCGAGCCGAAGGACTGGATGCCGGAGGCCTATCGTCGCACCCTGATCCGGCAAGTGTCCCAGCACGCGCATTCCGAGGTCATCGGCATGCAGCCGGAGGGCAACTGGGTCACGCGCGCGCCCTCGCTCAAGCGCAAGGCGGTGCTGCTGTCGAAAATCCAGGACGAGGCTGGCCATGGGCTCTATCTTTATTCCGCCTGCGAAACGCTTGGCGTTTCCCGCGAGGAGGTCGTTGAGGCCCTGCTCGCCGGCAAGGCGAAATACTCCTCGATTTTCAACTACCCGACGCTGAATTGGGCGGATATGGGCGCGATCGGCTGGCTGGTCGACGGCGCGGCGATCATGAACCAGATCCCGCTGTGCCGCTGCTCCTACGGGCCCTATGCCCGCGCGATGATCCGCATCTGCAAGGAAGAGAGCTTCCACCAGCGGCAGGGCTATGAGATCATGCTGACGCTGGCGCGCGGCACACCGGCGCAAAAAGCCATGGCGCAAGATGCGCTCAATCGCTGGTGGTGGCCGTGCCTGATGATGTTCGGCCCGCCGGATGCGGTTTCCGAGCATTCGAGTGAATCCATGCGCTGGAAGATCAAGCGCTTCTCGAATGATGATCTCCGGCAGAAATTCATCGATGCCACCGTGCCGCAGGGGCTGTTCCTCGGGCTGACTTTCCCGGACCCCGAGTTGAAATTCAACGAGGCGACCGAGCATTGGGAAACCGGGCCGATCGACTGGTCCGAGTTCAAGCGCGTGCTTGCCGGCGAAGGCCCGTGCAACCGCCAGCGCATGCGCGTGCGTCGGCAGACCGAGGCGGACGGCGCCTGGGTGCGCGAGGCCGCCCGCGTTCATGCGAAAAAGCGCGCAGCGCGGCAAGCGCTCCAGGCCGCCGAATAACCCCTTCGGGAGAGGAAAGCCGATGTCTGAACAATCCAAAACCGAAGAGCCGATGCCGCTCTACGAGGTTTTCATCCGCCCCAAGGCCGGGCTCAGCCACAAGCATGTCGGCTCGCTGCATGCCATCGACGATACGATGGCGCTGCACATGGCGCGCGATGTCTACACGCGCCGCGCCGAGGGCGTCTCGATCTGGGTCGTGCGCTCGAATCTGATCGCGGCCTCCGACCCCGTCGACAAGGACATGCTGTTCGAGCCGACGGCCTCGAAAATCTACCGCCACCCGACCTTTTACGAAGTGCCGGAAGAAGTGGGGCATATGTGATGTCTGCTGACGCGCCGCTCTTCACCTATTGCCTCCGGCTCGCGGATAGCGCCTTGGTGCTCGGCCACCGGCTCTCGGAGTGGACGGCCTATGCGCCGACGCTGGAAGAGGACATCGCGATCGCCAATCTCGCGCTCGATCTCATCGGGCAGGCACGGCTATTCTACGATTACGCCGGCAAGATTGAGGGGCAAGGGCGGGACGAGGACGCGCTCGCCTATCTGCGCGACGATCGCGACTACATGAACCTGCTGCTGGTCGAGCAACCGAACGGCGATTTCGCGGTGACGATGATGCGGCAGTTTCTCTATGCCGCCTTCGCCGTGCCGTATCTTGCGGCGCTGACCCGCTCGAAGGATGAGACGCTGGCCGCCATCGCCGCCAAGGCGGAAAAGGAGATGGCCTATCACCTCCGCCACGCCGGGGAGTGGGTGATCCGCCTCGGGGATGGCACCGAGGAAAGCCACGCCCGCGCGCAGGCCGCGCTCGATGATCTCGCGATCTACATCGACGAATTCTTCGAGGTGGACGCGGTCGAACAATCGCTGATCGACGCCGGCATCGCGCCCGATCCCGCCTCTGTTCGGTCGGCGTTTGAGGCCACGCTTGCACATGTGCTGGGTGAGGCCACGCTCGCGCGGCCTGCCGTCCGCACTGGCCAGAGCGGCGGCAGGAAGGGGCTGCACACCGAGCATCTCGGGCATCTGCTCGCGGAAATGCAGGTCCTGCATCGCGCGCATCCCGGAGCGAACTGGTGACGGCCGTCGCCGCACTCCCCGGCGATGCCGCGCTGTTCCGGGCGCGTGCCGCGATTTCGGCGGTCGCCGACCCGGAAATTCCGGTGCTGACGCTCGGCGATCTCGGCGTGATCCGGGGCGTGGCGGTTGCCGGGGATGGCGTCGTCGAGGTCACGATTACCCCGACCTATTCCGGCTGTCCGGCAATGAAGGTGATGGAGCTTGATCTCCAGCTGGCGCTGGCCAAAGCCGGTTTTGCGGATGCCCGTATCAAGACCGTGCTCGCCCCGGCCTGGACAACCGATTGGCTGAGCGCGGAAGGTCGGGAGAAGCTGCGCGCCTACGGCATCGCGCCGCCGGTCGGCAAGGCCGCACAGGGTTCATCCTCGCGCCGGGCACTGTTCGGCGAGGAGCAGGCACCGGCCTGTCCGCTCTGCGGTTCCGGTCAGACGACAAAAATCAGCGAATTCGGCTCGACGGCCTGCAAGGCGCAGTGGCGCTGCAAGACCTGCCTCGAACCTTTTGACGCTTTCAAGTGCATCTGAGGACCCCATGAGCCGCTTTCATCCTCTGAAAATCGCCGAAGTGCGCCGGGAGACACCGGACAGCGTTTCCATCCGGCTTGATGTTCCCGATGGCCTCAAACCCGCCTTTGCCTATCAGCCCGGCCAATACCTCACCTTGCGCGCGATGATCGACGGCGAAGAAATCCGCCGCGCCTATTCGATCTGTTCCGGGATCGACGAGGGGGCCTTGCGCGTCGGCATCAAGCGCGTCGCGGGCGGGGCGTTTTCGACTTACGCCAACGAGAACCTCAGGCCCGGCGATACCGTGGAAGTCATGCCGCCGGAAGGGCGTTTTACGCCAAGGCTCAACGCGCGCGGCCACCACATCCTCGGAATCGCCGCCGGCTCCGGCATCACGCCGGTGCTCTCAATAGCAAAGTCCGTGCTCGCGCGCGACGAGGCCGCACAGTTCACGCTGATCTACGGCAACCAGACCACGACGTCCGTGATGTTTGCCGAGGAAATCGAAGATCTCAAGAACCGCTATCTCGACCGGTTCACGCTTGTGCATGTCCTCAGCCGCGAGGCGCAGGATGTGCCGCTGCTCTCGGGTCGGATTACCGCCGGGCGGCTCGATGCGCTCGCGCAGGGCGTTGTCGACCTTACGCGTGTCGATGAAGCCTTCCTCTGCGGGCCGGAAGGCATGGTCGCCGAGGCAAAATCCGCGCTTCTTGCGCTCGGGGTTGCGGAAGACCGCATCCGCTCGGAGCTGTTCACGGCCGCCGCCCCGCGCCAGCATTTCACCCCGCCCGCAACCGAAGACGCCGGCACCATCGTCTCGCGGGTCACCGCGACGCTCGATGGCCGGCGCCACACGTTCGACATGCTGGCCTCCGACGAGAATATCATCGATGCCGCGGCCCGCGCCGGGATCGATCTGCCATACTCCTGCAAGGGTGGCATGTGCTGCACCTGCCGGTGCAAGGTCGAGGCCGGCCAGGTCGACATGGCCGTGAACTATTCGCTCGAACCCTGGGAAACCAATTCGGGTTTCGTGCTCGCCTGCCAGTCAACGCCGAAAACCGCTGAAGTCATTCTTGATTTTGACCAGATGTAACGGGGCGAGGCGGGCCACTCAGCCCGCAGCGCGCGCCGGCACGGCGGCAGTCTCTGCCCGGATGGCGGCGACGAACATCCGGGTGACCAGCGCCGCGTAATCCTCGTGGCTGACGCGGCCGTTCTCGCGGAACCACATGTATTTCCAGTTCAGCGTGCCAAAAATCGACATCGTAACCGGGCGGATGAAATCGCGCGGCAAGCCGGGGTTGATCGCGCCGACGATACCACTGATGACATCGACGAGCCTGCGCTCGAAGCCCTTCAGTTCGCCCTGCTGCTCCGGCTGGAGCTGGCCGAGGTGATTGATCTGGATTTTGTGCTGCGCATCGGCATCGCGGTAGCATTCGAAGATGGCGACGACCACCGCGTGCAGCCGCGCCTCTGGCCGCTGGGCCGCGTCATCCGCGCCTTCGGCGGCCTCGACAAGCTCGAGGAGATGATTGCGGATGATATCGAACAGCAACGCATCCTTGGAGCGATAATAGTGGTAAAACAAGGCCTTGGAGACGCCGAGCGCCTGCGCGATCTCGCTCATCGAGGTCCGGTCGAAGCCGCGGGTCGCGAACAGGACCGCCGCTTCCCGCAGGATCGCAGCACGCTTGTCGTCGTAGTCTGTCGCACGTGGGCGCGCCATCTCATCGCTTCCTGATCAGATCTTGGGCCGGAGATCGACAATCCGCCGGGCCTTGCCCTGCGACCGCTCGATCCCCTCGGGCGGAAGAACCGTGACCCAGGCGGTGATGCCGATCTTGTCCTTGATCCGACGGGCGAGCAGCTTCGCGGCGGCATTGGCGGCATCCCCGACCTCGGCGCGCGCCTCGACCTTCACTTCCATTTCGTCCATCCGGCCCTCGCGGGTCAGCACGATCTGGTAATGGGCGGATAGGGCTTCGAGCGAAAGCAGGATTTCCTCGATCTGGGTCGGGAAGACGTTCACCCCGCGCACGATCATCATGTCATCGGACCGGCCGGTGACCTTCTCCATCCGCCGCATTGAGCGCGCGGTGCCGGGCAGCAGGCGTGTGAGGTCACGCGTGCGATAACGGATGACCGGCATCGCCTCCTTGGTCAACGAGGTGAAGACAAGCTCGCCTTTCTCGCCATCCGGCAGCACCGCGCCGGTCTCGGGGTCGATGATCTCCGGATAAAAATGATCTTCCCAGATGTGCAGGCCGTCCTTGGTCTCCACGCATTCATTGGCAACGCCCGGCCCCATGACCTCGGACAGCCCGTAGATATCGACGGCGTGCATGTCGAAGGCCACCTCGATCTCGCTGCGCATGGCGTTGGTCCAGGGCTCGGCCCCGAAAATCCCGACCTTCAGCGAGGATGCACGCGGATCAAGCCCGCGACGGGTGTATTCGTCGAGGATCGCGAGCATGTAGCTTGGCGTCACCATAATGATCTCCGGACGGAAATCCTCGATCAACGTCACCTGTCGCTCGGTCATGCCGCCGGAAATCGGAACGACGGTGCAGCCTAACCTTTCCGCGCCGTAATGCGCGCCGAGCCCGCCGGTGAAGAGCCCGTAGCCATAAGCGATGTGGCACATCATGCCGGCCCGGCCTCCCGAGGCGCGGATCGAGCGCGCGACGACCTCTGCCCAGACGTCGATGTCGTTTTTCGTATAGCCGACGACCGTCGCCTTGCCGGTGGTGCCGGATGAGGCATGAACGCGCGCGATGCGTTCACGCGGTACCGCGAACATGCCGAAGGGGTAGTTGTCCCGCAGGTCCGCCTTGGCTGTGAACGGGAATTTCGCGAGGTCCGCGAGCGCGCGGCAATCATCAGGATGCACACCGGCGGCATCGAACGCGGCGCGATAGTGCGGCACGTTGTCATAGGCGTGGCGCAATGTTGCTTGCAGCCGCGAGAGCTGAAGCGCGGCGATTTCGTCGCGGCTGGCAATCTCGATCGGATCAAGCGAAGCGCGGGGCGGGGTCAGGTCCAGCATGGGTCAGCCTTCAGGCAAAAGGGAGCCGGGAATGGAGCGCGAATGGCCGCGGAACTCGGCGATCACGGTACCATCGGCATCGCGCACCGTGACATCGGTGATCCCCGAGCGTTCGGCGCGCTGGCGCTCGTAGGCTTCCGCGACAAGGCGCGAGCCGAGCTTGCCCGGCGCGAGAAAGGTCACCATGCAGTGCTGCGCCACATGCCGCTGGCCATGACTGTTGCAGGCGAAGGCAAAAGCGCTGTCCGCCAGCAGGAAGATATAGCCGCCGTGGCACATGCCGTGGCCGTTGGTCATATGCGGCTGGATGGTCATCGCCATGGTCGCGCTGCCCGGCCCGACGGCAATCCGCTCGATGCCGAGCGCGCGGGTGGCATTGTCCTCGGCCCACATGGTTTCCGCGGAAATCCGGGCGATTTCGTCTTTTGATCGACCGGCCATGATCAACCTTCTCCGGTGAAGCGCGGCGCGCGCTTTTCCATGAAGGCCGTAACACCCTCGGCGTAATCATCGGTGAAACCGAGGCGGCGCATCTCGTCGCGCTCGTGGTCGAGCTGGGCATCGAGCGTGTTGGTCGCGGCAAGATGCACCGCCTGCTTGATCGCGGCGAGCGCGGCGGTCGGCTGGGTCGCCAGATGCGCGGCGAGCGCCCGCGCTTCAGCCATCAGCTCGGCATCCTCGACCGCCTTCCAGATCAAGCCCCAGCTTGCGGCCTGCTCGGCGGTGAGCGTCTCGCCCAGCATTGCCAGTGCCTTGGCGCGCGCTTCGCCCAGAAGGTTGGTCAGCGTCCAGGTGCCGCCGGTATCCGGCAGAAGGCCGATCTTTGCAAAGGACTGGATGAATTTCGCTGACTTCGCCGCGAGCACGATATCGCCATGCAGCGCAAGGCTCGCGCCGGCACCGGCAGCCACGCCATTGACTGCCACGATCACCGGTTTCGCCATACCTCGGAGGCGGCGGACGAGCGGATTGTAGCGCTTCTCGACGCTTTCGCCAAGATCGTTCCGCTGCCCCGAGCCGGGCGCAACCGCACGATCCGACAGATCCTGTCCGGCGCAGAAGCCTCGCCCGGCGCCGGTCAGCAGCACCACACGACAGGCGGAATCCGACGCGAGCCCGTCCAATACTGCCGCCAGCGCGATGTGTATCTCGACGGTGAAACTGTTGAGACGGTCCGGCCGGTTGAGCGTGACAATCGCAACGCCCCCATCCCGTTCAACAAGAACGGTGTCGCTCATGGTCTTCCTCCCGTGCGTCGTGCCCTTTGTCGGGCCCGGATTCTTTTTGTGCAGGGAGACTTGCATTGTCCGACCGCTTGGTCAATTAATAATCACAAGGATCAGAAAATCGATCCGGACCTCGGGAAGAAACGCCGGACTCCTGCCGATCGCAGGGGCTCCATGACCATGAACCGTCTGTGGGAGGATGATATGCGATTTCTGAAATCAACACCGGTGCTTGCCGGATTTGCGCTCGCCGCGGGCTTTTCGCTCGCGCCCGCCATGGCGCAGGACATCAAGATCGGCGCGGTGCTTTCCGTCACCGGCCCGGCCTCCTTCCTCGGCGATCCCGAGGAAAAGACGTTGAAAATGTATGTCGAGGAGATCAACGCCAAGGGCGGCATCAAGGGCCGGAAGCTCCAGCTCATCACCTATGACGACGGCGGAGACGCCAACAAAGCCCGCACTTTCGCCACCCGCCTCGTCGAAGAGGACAAGGTCGTCGCGATGGTCGGCGGCTCGACAACCGGCACGACCATGGCCATGGGCCCGGTGTTCGAGGATGCACAGATCCCCTTCATCTCGCTCGCGGGCGCGGTGGTGATCATCGAACCTCTGAAAAAGTTCGTCTTCAAGACCCCGCACACCGACCGCATGGCCTGCGAGAAAATCTTCGAGGACATGAAAAAGCGCGGCCTGACCAAGATCGGCATGATCTCGGGTACCGATGGTTTCGGCAAATCGATGCGCGATGAGTGCGTGAAGGTGAACGCGCGCTTCGGCATCGAGATCCTCGCCGAGGAATCCTACGGCCCGCGCGACACCGACATGACGCCGCAGCTGACGAACCTCAAGGCAAAGGCCGGCATCCAGGCCGTCGTCAACCCCGGTTTCGGCCAGGGTCCGGCGATCGTCACCCGGAATTTCCGCCAGCTCGGAATGACCATGCCGCTCTACCAGAGCCATGGCGTCGCCTCGAAACAGTTCATCGAGCTTGCGGGCGAGGCGGCCAACGGTGTTCGCCTCCCGGCAGCAGCCCTGCTGGTGGCAGACAAGCTCCCCGCTTCCGATCCGCAGAAGCCGGTGGCGCAGGCCTATGCGAAGAAGTTCCAGGATGCGACCAGGCAGCCGGTCTCGACCTTCGGCGGCCATGCCTATGACGGGCTGATGATCCTCGCCGGCGCGATCGAGCGTGGCGGCGCCAATCCCAAGGCGATCCGCGACGAAATCGAGAAGACCAAAGGCTTTATGGGCACCGCTGGCATCTTCACGATGAGCCCGACGGACCACATGGGTCTCGATCTCACGGCGTTCAAGATGCTGGAAATCAAGGCTGGCGACTGGGCCATCGCCGAGTAAGCGACCCCTTGCGGCCCGCCCGGCGTGCCGGGCAGACCACGCTCCCGACGATCCCTGCTCCGGCGGCCGCAAGGCCCCAGAAGGACCCGGTTCGCCCATGCTCGCGCAATTCCTCCAGTTCACGATGTCCGGCCTCACCGTGGGCGCGGTTTATGCAATCGTCGGCCTCGGCTTCACGATCATCTACAATGCCTCGGGCGTGCTGAACTTCGCGCAGGGCGAGTTCGTGATGATCGGCGGCATGGTCACGGTTTTCGCGGTCGCGGCGGGCGTTCCGCTGCCGCTGGCGATCCTGCTGGCGATCGCGGTTGCTGCCATCGTTGGTGTTGCGTTGCACCGGCTGGCGATCGAACCTGCGAAAGACGCCTCACCCGTTGTGCTGATCATCATCACCATCGGCGGCGCGCTCGTCATCCGCGGCATCGCGCAGATCGTTTTTGACAAGCAGCTGCACAAGCTGCCGGGTTTCTCCGGGGATACGCCGGTGAATTTCATGGGCGCCTCGATCCTGCCGCAGGCGCTCTGGGTGCTCGGCGGCTCCGCGCTGATCGTGACGCTGGTGACGCTGTTTTTCGCCAAGACCATGATCGGCAAGGCCGTTCTGGCGACGGCAGCGAACCGCCTCGCCGCGCAACTCGTGGGCGTGAACACCTCGGTCATCCTCGCGATTTCCTTCGCACTGTCGGCAACGATCGGCGCCATCGCCGGCATTCTGGTGACACCGATCACCTTTACGAATTACGAGGTTGGCACCATGCTGGCGCTGAAGGGCTTCGCGGCGCTGGTGCTCGGCGGGCTCGGCTCGCCCGCAGGTGCGATCCTCGGCGGCATGGTGCTCGGGCTCTGCGAATCGCTGTCCGCCGGTTATCTGTCCTCGACCTACAAGGATGCTTTCGCCTTCCTCGTGATGATCGCCGTGCTGCTGGTGATGCCCTCGGGCCTTCTCGGCAAGCCCTCGGCGGAGCGCGTCTGATGGCACGCCTCATCAACAATCGCTGGGCCGAACTGGCGCTGGTCACGGGCCTCATCGTGCTCGCTGGCCTGTTGCTGCCGTCAAATTACTATTTCCGCGTCGGCGCGCTCGTGCTGATTTCGGCGATCGCGGCGGTCGGACTGAACCTTCTGCTGGGGTTCGCGGGGCAGGTCAGCCTCGGCCATGCCGGGTTCGTCGGCATCGGTGCCTATGCCGTGGCCTTGCTGCCGACGCATTGGGGCGTGCCGACACTGGCCTCGATCTTTCTCGGCGCGGCGTTTTCCGGCGTGCTCGCGCTCGCAATCGGCCGCCCCATCCTCCGGCTCAAGGGGCATTTTCTCGCGGTGGCGACGCTTGGTCTTGGCATTCTCGTGGCGATGGTGCTCACCAACGAGGCTCGCATCACCGGCGGACCGGACGGCATGCCGGTGCCCCGGCTCGAACTGTTGGGGACGCGAATCCGGGCACCCGAAGCCTGGTACTGGATCGCCGGCGGCACCTTGATCATCTCGATCGTCTTCGCACAGAACCTTCTCAATTCCTCGACCGGGCGGGCCTTGCGCGCGCTGCATGACAGCGAGGTCGCCGCGCGTGCAGCCGGCATCAATGTCGCTCGCGTCAAGGGGATCGTCTTCTCGATCTCGGCGGTTTACGCGTCGATTTCCGGCTCGTTGCTGGCACTGCTCAACGGCCATATCACGCCGGATACCGCGAGTTTCCTCAACTCCATCGAGCTGGTGACGATGGTCGTGCTGGGCGGCATGGGCAGCCTCGTCGGCAGTCTCGTCGGCGCGGCGGTGCTGGTCATCCTGCCGCAGGCGCTGACGGTCTTCCACGAATACGAGCACCTCCTGCTCGGCAGTTTCATCATTGCGATCATGATCTTCCTGCGTGACGGGATTGTCCCGACGTTGCGCAAGGCACTGCTCGAACGCAAGGCGCCGGAGGACAGAGTGTGAGCCTCCTCAATCCCATAAGCCTTTTGTCCGTCAGCAATATCGGGATTTCGTTCGGCGGTATCCACGCGGTGGATGGCGTGACCTTCGAGACAAGCGCGGGGCAGATCTTCTCGATCATCGGACCGAACGGTGCTGGTAAAACCACGCTCTTCAACCTGATCTCAGGCGTCTACCGCGCTGAAAGCGGCATCGTGATGCTGGGGGGCGAGGATGTCTCAACCCTCCCGCCAGAGGCGCTGGCGGCACGCGGGCTGGCGCGGACCTTCCAGAATCTGCAGATCTTCTTCCGCATGAGCGCGCTCGAGAATGTCATGGTCGGCGCGCATGTCCACGAGAAGCGCCGGGCGCTCTCGCACCTCTTCGGATTGCCGTCGACGGCGCGTGAAAACCGCGGGACGCGCGATGCCGCGATGGCGCTTCTTGAACGCCTCCACCTCGCAGGCGTGACGAACCGATCCGCCGGCAGCCTTTCCTACGGCCAATTGAAGCGGCTCGAAATCGCCCGCGCGCTGGCTTCACGTCCGAAGATCCTGCTGCTGGATGAGCCCGCCGCCGGCTGCAACCCCACGGAAACCGCGGAGATCGACGAGATCATCGTCGAGGTCGCGAAATCAGGCGTCGCCATCGTGCTGGTGGAGCATGACATGAAGCTCGTCATGGGCGTCTCTGACCGCGTGCTGGTGCTGACGCAGGGCCGGATGCTGATCGAGGGCACGCCGGAGGAGGTCACCAATGCGCCCGAGGTGATCGAGGCCTATCTCGGCACCGGCCTGCCCACGATGGAGGCCAGCCATGACTGAGTTTGATGTGGCCGCCGCCCCCGCGATGCTCGATATTCACGGTCTCGTCGGCGGTTATGGCCGGATCGAGGTCCTGCATGGCGTTGATCTTACGATCCGCGAGGGCGAAATCGTCACGCTGATCGGCGCGAACGGCGCGGGCAAGACGACGCTTCTGCGCGCGATTTCGGGCGTCCAGCCCGTTACCGGCGGCTTGATTGCCTTCGAAGGCGAGCCGATCATCGCGCACCCCCCCCATGCGCGCGTCGCGGCCGGCATCATCCAGGTGCCGGAGGGCAGGCAGGTGTTCCGGCCGATGAGCGTCGAGGACAACCTGCGTCTGGGGGCATACCGCCGCAGGAAGGCTCCGGAGGCCGATCTTGAGCGCGTTTATGCGATGTTCCCGATCCTGCGCGAGAAGCGCCACCTCGCTGCCGGCGGGCTCTCCGGTGGCCAGCAGCAGATGCTCGCGATCGGCCGCGCGATCATGGGTGATCCGCGCCTGCTGTTGCTCGATGAGCCCTCGATGGGCCTCGCGCCGATCATCGTGGCACAGATTTTCGACGTGATCCTCAAGCTGAAGGCAACGGGAATCACGATTTTTCTCGTCGAGCAGAACGCCAATGCGGCGCTGGCGATTTCCGATCGCGCCTATGTGCTGGAGACCGGGCGGATCGCACTCTCCGGCACCGGCCGCGAGATCGCCGCCAACGCCGATGTCCGCAAGGCCTATCTCGGTATCTGACGACCGCATGTCGACACCCCGGAGGGACACAATGAAACCCGCGATGATGACGCTGAAAAGCTATGCGGAAGGCCGCTGGGTTACCGGCAAGGGTTCCCCTGCCGAAATCGCCAGCGCCATAAACGGCGAGATCATCGCCCACGCCAATTCCGACGGGCTCGACATGGCCGGGATGCTCGCGCATGCCCGCAGGACAGGCGGGCCGGCCCTGCGTCACCTGACGTTCCACCAGCGCGCGGAACTCCTCAAGCGCCTCGGCCAGCACCTCACCGCACACAAGGAGGCGCTCTACGCGCTCTCCTTCCACACCGGGGCGACCCGCTCCGATGGCTGGATCGATATCGAGGGCGGGATCGGCACCGTGTTCACGCTGGCCTCGAAAGCCAAGCGCGAATTGCCGAACGAAACCTTCCTGATCGACGGCGAAGTGGAAGCTCTCTCGAAAACCGGCAGCTTTATCGGCCAGCACGCGTATCTTTCGCGCGAGGGCGTCGCCGTTGAGATCAACGCCTTCAACTTCCCCATCTGGGGTATGCTCGAAAAGCTCGCTCCGGCCATTCTCGCAGGCATGCCGGTGATCGTGAAGCCTGCAACAAGCGGGGCCTATCTCGCGGAAGCGGCGGCGCGTCTCATCGTCGAGAGCGGCATCCTGCCGGAAGGCGCGTTCCAGTTCGTCTGCGGCTCGGTGCAGGATCTCTTCGATCACCTCACCGGGCAGGATATGGTGGGGTTCACCGGCTCGCTCGAAACCTCGATGCGGCTCCAGAGCCATCCTGGCCTGCTCAGGAGCGCTGTGCCGTTCACGGCGGAACGCGATCCGCTAAATTGCGCGATCCTCGGGCCGGATGCGACGCCGGAAACGCCGGAATTCGATCTTTATATCCGCGAAGTCGTCCGCGAAATGACCGTCAAGGCCGGGCAGAAGTGCACGGCCATCCGCCGCATTCTCGTGCCGGAGAGCCGGGTTGAGGCTATTTCCAAGGCGCTGGCCGAGCGCCTTGCGAAGATCCGTATCGGCGATCCCCGCGATGAGACGACCCGCATGGGCCCGCTCGCCTCGCTCGCCCAGCGCCGCGATGTCCGCGCGCGGATCGAAACCCTGCGTCGGGATGCCGATATCGTCTTCGGCGATCCCTCGTGCCTCACCCTTGAGGGTGTGGATGCGGAAAAGGGCGCGTTTCTTCAACCGGTTCTGCTAAGGGCGTCAAACCCGGATGCAGCAGCTTCCGTCCATGCGGTCGAGGCTTTCGGCCCGGTGGCGACCATCCTGCCCTATCGCGACCTTGATCATGCCATCGCGCTCGCCAATCGCGGCGAGGGCAGCCTCGTTGGCTCGCTGGTCACGCATGATCCCGAGGTGGTTCGGCAGGTGATTTTCGGTGCCGGCGCGTTTCATGGCCGGATGCTGGTGCTCGACCGCGATTGCGCAAAGGAATCGACCGGTCACGGCTCGCCGATGCCGCATCTCGTCCACGGCGGACCCGGCCGGGCGGGAGGCGGGGAAGAACTCGGCGGCATGCGCGCGGTGAAGCATCACCTGCGCCGCGTCGCGTTGCAGGGATCGCCCGCGATGATGACGAGCCTCCTGAAATCCTGGGTGAAAGGCGCGCCGGAGATCGAAAAGGACGAGCATCCCTTCCGCCACGCCTTCCATGAGCTTGAGCCCGGCCAGAGCTTCCACTCGGCGGAACGCGTCGTGACGCTAGCGGATATCGAGCATTTCGCCGAGTTTACCGGCGATACCTTCTACGCGCATATGGATGCGGACGCGGTGAAGGGTCACCCGTTCTTCCCCGGCCGCGTCGCGCATGGCTATCTGCTGCTCTCGTTTGCGGCGGGGCTGTTCGTCGAGCCGAAGCGCGGGCCGGTGCTCGCCAATTACGGGCTTGAAGGCCTGCGCTTCCTCAAACCGGTTGAGCCCGGCGAAGCCATCAAGGTGCGGCTGACCGTAAAATCGAAAGCGCCGCGCAACGCCGATTACGGCGAGGTGCGCTGGGATGTCGAGATCACCAATACCGCGAACGAACCCGTCGCGACCTACCAGCTCCTGACCATGAACGCCTGCATGCGCTGAATGTCAGCTGTTGCGGCCATCCTTGCGCAGCGTCGGCAAGCCGATGCCCGCTGCGTCAAAGCCGCCATCCACCGCCAGCACCTGCCCGGTAATGTAGCTCGCCTGATCGGAGCACAGGAAATAGATCGCCGCCGCCAGTTCTTCTTCCAGCCCGTAGCGGTTGAGCGGGATGGCATCGTGATAATCCCGCCGGATTTCCGGGCTATGGACGGCTTTCGCCATCGCGGTATCGACCGGGCCAGGCGCAACGGCGTTGACGCGGATCCTGAGACTGGCGAGTTCGACGGCCTGCTGCTTGGTGAGGTGCGTCAGCGCCGCCTTGCTGGTGCCATAGGCAACCCGCAGCGTCGACGCCCGCAGGCCCGAGATCGACGTGATGTTGACGATCGCGCCGCCCTGCTCACGCAGCAGCGGTGCGGCGGCCAATGTCGCCAGAAACGGGCCGGTCAGGTTGACCGCGAGCACGCGCGCCCATTCCTCCGGTGTCGTCTCCAGCACCGGCTTGAACACCGCGATGCCCGCGTTGTTCACGAGCGCATCAAGCCGGCCGAAACGGGCCTTGACGGCCGCAACAGCGGCAAAAACGGCGGTTGCATCGGCGATATCGACCTCAAGTGCCAGCGTGGCCTCCGGCGCATCGAGCGCCTTCATCGTCGCACGCAAGGTATCCTTGTCGATATCGAGCAGCGCGACGCGCCAGCCCTCGGCGAGAAAGCGCTTTGCTGCCGCAAGCCCGATGCCACGCGCGGCGCCGGTAACCAGCGCAACCCTGCCGCTCTCGGTCATCCCGCTCACTCCGCCGCCTGCCCGTAGGCTTCCATCGGGGGGCAGGCACAGACGATGTTGCGATCGCCATAGGCGTTGTCGACGCGGCCAACCGGGCTCCAGTACTTGTCCATCGCGCTCTGACCGCCGGGGAAGCAGCCCTCTGCGCGGGAATACTTCCGGTTCCAGCCGTCATCGGCGATATCGAGCACCGTGTGCGGCGCGTGCCGCAGCGGGCTTTCCTCGGCGCTAAAACGCCCCTTCTCGACATCGGCGATTTCGCGTCGGATGGCGATCATCGCGTCGATGAAGCGATCCACCTCGTATTTAGACTCCGATTCCGTCGGCTCGATCATCAGCGTGCCCGGCACCGGGAAGCTCATCGTCGGCGCGTGGAAGCCGAAATCAACGAGGCGCTTGGCGATATCGTCGACTGTAACGCCGAAATCGTCCTTGAACCGGCGGGGGTCGACGATGCACTCATGCGCCACGCGCCCGTTGTGGTTCTTGTAGAGCACCGGAAAATGCGGATCGAGCCGCGTGGCGATATAGTTCGCTGAGAGGATCGCCACTTCCGTCGCGTGCTTCAGCCCGGCCCCGCCCATCATCAGGATATAGGCGTAGCTGATCGGCAGGATCGAGGCCGAACCATAGGGCGCCGCCGAAACCGGGCCGGCCTTGGACTTGCCGAGCACGGGATGGCCCGGCAGGAACGGCGCAAGATGCGCCTTCACGCCGATCGGGCCGACGCCCGGACCACCGCCGCCATGCGGGATGCAGAAGGTCTTGTGCAGGTTGAGATGGCTGACATCCGCGCCGAACTTGCCGGGCTGCGAGAGGCCGACCTGCGCGTTGAGGTTCGCGCCATCGAGATAGACCTGCCCGCCGTGCTTGTGGATGATGTCGCAGAGCGCGCGGATTTCCTCCTCGAACACGCCGTGCGTCGAGGGGTAGGTGACCATCACCGCCGCAAGGTTTTTCGAATGCGCCTCAGCCTTGGTCGCAAGATCCGCCATATCGACATTGCCGCCAGCATCGCAGCCGACGACGACGACATCCATCCCCACCATGTTGGCGGTCGCGGGGTTGGTGCCATGCGCCGAAGACGGGATGAGACAGATGTTACGATGCCCCTCGCCGCGTGAGCGGTGATAGCCGCGGATCGCGAGGAGGCCGGCGTATTCGCCCTGCGCACCCGAGTTCGGCTGGAGGGATACGGCGTCATAGCCTGTGATCTCGCACAGCCAGCCCTGAAGCGTCTCGAACAGCTCCTGGTAGCCCTTGGCCTGATCCGCAGGCGCGAAGGGGTGGAGCATGCCGAACTCCGGCCAGGTCACCGGGATCATCTCGGTCGTGGCGTTGAGCTTCATCGTGCAGGAACCCAGCGGGATCATGGCGCGGTCGAGCGCCAGATCGCGATCGGCGAGCTTGCGCATGTAGCGCAGGATTTCCGTCTCCGAGCGGTAGCGGTGGAAGACAGGATGTTCGAGAAAGGCACTCGTGCGCCTGAGCGCCGATGGCAGGGCATCAGCCTTCTTCGCGGCGAGTTCGGCGTAGTTGAGATCGCCGCCGAAAATGCCCCAGAGCGCTTCGATGGTGGCCGGTGTGGTGGTTTCGTCGAAAGCAACACCAAGCCCGGTCTTGCCGATGAGCCGCAGGTTGATGCGGGCGGCCTTCGCACGCTTGAGGATCGTCGGGCGGCGATCACCGACATCAAGGGTGATCGTGTCGAAGAAGGCACCATGAGCCGGTGCGAAGCCGATTTCCTTCAGGCCGGCAGCGAAAGTTGCGGCCTTCCCGTGAATGCTCCGCGCGATCGCGGCGAGGCCATCCGGGCCGTGATAGACGGCATACATCGAGGCCATCACCGCCAGCAGAACCTGCGCGGTGCAGATGTTCGAGGTCGCCTTTTCGCGGCGGATATGCTGCTCGCGGGTCTGCAAGGTCAGCCGATAGGCGCGGTTACCGCGCTGGTCGATGGAAACGCCGACAAGACGGCCCGGCACCGAGCGCTTGAGCGCATCCTTGCAGGCCATATAGGCCGCGTGCGGGCCACCATAGCCCATCGGCACGCCGAAGCGCTGCGCCGAACCGACGGCGATATCCGCGCCAAATTCGCCGGGCGGGGTGAGCAGCGTCAGAGCCATCAGGTCCGCTGCGACGACAGCGATGCCTCCGGCGGCCTTCACGGCCGCGATCGCCTTGCGCGGATCGCGGATCGCGCCGGACGTGCCGGGATACTGGATCAGCGCGCCGAAAACTGCCTCGGGCTCCAGATCCTTGTCGGGATCACCGACAACCAGCTTCCAGCCCAGCGGTTCGGCGCGGGTCTTCAGCACCGCCAGCGTCTGCGGATGCACATCCTGATCAACGAAGAACGCCTTGCGATCCGCCTTGCAGGCGCGCTGGGCAACAGCCATCGCCTCGGCAGCCGCCGTGGCTTCGTCGAGCAGGGAGGCATTGGCGATATCGAGGCCGGTGAGATCAGCGATCATGGTCTGGAAATTGAGAATGGCCTCAAGCCGCCCCTGGCTGATTTCGGGCTGATAGGGCGTGTAGGCCGTGTACCATGCGGGATTTTCGAGGATATTGCGCAGGATGACGGTGGGCGTCAGCGTGCCGTAATACCCCTGTCCGATCATCGAGGTGTAGATCTGGTTCTTCCCGGCGATCCGGCGCAGCTCGGCGAGCGCCTCGGTTTCCGACAATCCCTTGCCGGTGGCGAGCGGCTTTGCCTGCCGGATTGTGGCCGGAACCGTCTCGGCCATCAGTGCGTCGAGGCTTTTCGCGCCGACAACGCCGAGCATTGCCGTGATATCCTCGGCGGAAGGGCCAATATGGCGGCGGACAAAGTCAACGACGGGGCGGGCGTTCATGGTGTTGGCTGGCATGGCAAGGCGCTCCTCAGGCGGTGAAGGCGGGACAGGCGAATGGGAGCCGCGGGCGCTCGCAAGCGCCTGCAGCAGGAAATGGACTGACTTGATGGGTGCTCAACCGGCACGGCATGCAGACGACCTCGCTCCCCGGCAGCGTGCCGGTGTCGATCGCCCCATCTGTCGCTTGTGCCTGAGAATGTTATCCCGTCGGCGGGCGCCTCGGATGGCGCCACTTTCCAGATGTTCGATGTCGTGGTCCTTTTGCCTGAGAGTTTCCGGGGCGGTTGCTCCTTCGGCGCCGCTGCGCGAGCAGCGATCTCTCCCGACGACGGCGGGAAACTAGCGGAGTGACCCCGCCGTGTAAAGCGAGGCATGCCCGGAATGCCCCGCACAAGAACAAGGTTTTCCGCGCAAATGACGCCTCTCGCAGGTCGGGTCGGAAAAAAGAATGACAGGGGCCTTCCCTCTCCGCATGCCGCGCGGCTAGCTTGGCGCCTGCGCCAGCCCCGAACCCGAGACAGGACACCCCGATGACCATATTGATCGCCATTCAGGGCTGGAAACCGGAGCCCTGGCTCGAGCGTTTCCGCCGCCTCGGCACGGGCCGGACCATCATCGACGCGCGCGAACCCTTCGACCCCGCCGCCATCCGTTTCGCGGCAGTCTGGAAGCCGCAGCCGGGATTGCTCGGGCGCTTGCCGAATCTGAAAGGCATCTTCAATCTCGGCGCGGGGGTCGATGCTCTCCTTGCGGATACGACCCTGCCGGATCGGCCGATTTTCAGGATCGTGAACCCGGATCTCACCAAGCGCATGACGGAATGGGTGAGCTTGCAGGTGCTCTATCACATGCGGCAGATGCCGGCCTATCTCGCCCAGCAGCGCGAACGCCTGTGGCGCCCGCTCCCTCAACCGGGTGCGCATGAGGTTCGCGTCGGTATCATGGGCATGGGCGTTCTCGGCCGTGATTCGGCGGAGGTGCTGATGCGGCTCGGCTTTCAGGTCGCGGGCTGGTCGCGCTCACGGCAGGCCATTCCGGGCATGGACTCCTTCGCCGGTTCCGACGAGTTGTCCGCTTTCCTCGCGCGGACCGACATCCTCGTCTCGCTGTTGCCGCTGACCGAGGATACGCGCGGCATCCTCAGCCGCGATCTGCTGGCACAACTGCCACAGAACGGCGCGCTCGGCGGGCCGTTCCTCATCAATGCCGGACGTGGCGGGCTTCAGGTCGAGGCGGATATCCTCGCCGCTCTGGATGACGGCACCCTGCTCGGCACCAGCCTTGATGTCTTCGACCCCGAACCCCTCGCACCCACAAGCCCGCTGTGGGCCCACCCGAGGGTGGTGATCACGCCGCATGTCTCCGCCGATTCGACACCGGATGGGCTTGTCGCCGGCGTTCTCGCGGATATCGCGGCCTTCGAGGCCGGCAAGACCTTGCCGAACCAGATCGACCGCAACACCGGCTACTAGGGCGCCCGACCTCAAAGCGTCTTCAGCAGCCCGGTCGTCACATCGAACATCGCGCCATGCAGCTGCAACTGGCCGCGGCCGTGCAGGATATTCACGCACGGGAAGGTCAGCAGGTTCTGGATGGAGTTGCCGATCGAGGTCAGCGCCAGCCGCTCGGCGTAATCGTGATCGCTCTCGCCGGCCTGCGTTGGCAGAGTCTCGGCGGCGGGGGAGATCATCGTCATCCACTTGCCGATGAAATCGCCGGGCGAAAGCGCGTCGTCATCGGGGTTGCGGCTGCGGCGGACAAAGGCATGGATACCGCCGCAGCGGCCGTGCCCCATCACGACGATATGCTTGACCTTGAGCGCCTGGACCGCGAACTCGAGGGCCGCGGAGGTGCCATGCAGCTCGCCATCCGGCGAGTAGGGCGGCACGAGGTTGGCGACATTGCGCACCACGAACAGTTCGCCCGGGCGGGCATCGAAGATGACCTCCGGCGAGACGCGGCTGTCGCAGCAGGCGATGATCATGATTTCCGGGCGTTGGCCGTTTTCGGCCATCTCTTCGAAGCGGGTGCGTTCCTGCGGCAGCCGGGCCGATTTGAAGGCGGCATAGCCTTCGAGCAGACGGGTCGGAAAGGTCGGCTGGACGAGATCGCGACGGGTCGTGCTGGTCATCAGATCGCTCCTTTCATTGCTTTGCAGCGGCATAAGCCTCAGCCTGCAGATGGCGTCAATGCAGGCGGCATCAGGACATGGGGCGCGGCTACGGTAAATCCACTCTTGAACTCACATCACAAACACCGTTCGATCAGGGTGATCCGGACCCGTCCCGGGTGCGAATCACTGCCAGATCGCTCAGAAAGGTCGCTCCATGTCTGTTCCGTCCCCGCGCCGCCGATCGGTGCTCTATGTCCCCGCGATCAACGAGCGGGCGCTGGCGAAGGCCGCAACGCTTCCTGTCGATGCGGTCATTCTCGATCTTGAAGATGCCGTGGCACCCGAGGCCAAGGCTGAAGGCCGCAGCCGAGCGCGAGCCGCACTCGAAAGCGGGATTTTCGCAGGCAAGGAGGTCGTGATTCGCGTCAACGGCTTTCCGGAGAGCGGCGACGCGCCGGATCTTCTGGCGGATGATCTCGCCGAAATCGTGCAGGCCGGACCGCAGGCGATTCTCTTTCCGAAAATCCGGACACCGGCGGATGTCGAGCGCGCGCAGTCGGCGCTCGATCATCATTTCGCGGACGAATCGATCCGGGTCTGGCTGATGATTGAAACCCCGATGGCTGTTCTGCGGATCGCGGACATCGCCGCGATGGCGGAAGCCGAGGATACCCGCCTTGCCTGTCTGGTCATGGGCACCAACGATCTCGTGAAGGACATGCGCCTGCCGTCGACGCCCTCGCGGCTCGCCCTGCTGCACGCGCTCTCGGCCAGCGTTCTCGCCGCGCGGGCCTACGGCCTCGATATTCTCGATGGCGTCTACGGCGCAATCACGGACAGCGCCGGCTTCGAGGCCGAGTGCCTTCAGGGCAAGGGGTTGGGTTTTGATGGCAAGACGCTGATCCATCCCGGCCAGGTTGAGGCTGCAAACCGCCTGTTTTCACCCTCGGAGGCCGACCTTGCGGAAGCAATGGCGATTATCGCGGCATTCGAGTTGCCGGAGAACGCTGGCAAGGGCGTGATCACCGTGGCCGGGCGCATGACCGAGCGCCTGCATTACGAGATCGCCAAGCGCCTCGTCTTGCGGCGGTGAAGTCTGTCCGGCCAACCGCCCGGAGGGCCGGACAGCATGATTATTTCTGCATCATATTGCGGACAACACCGACCAGCGCGAGCAGCACGCCGCCGCCGACGCCGCCCGAGGCGATCGAACTGACGATACCGCCGACGCTCAGGCCGCCCGAGAGCAGGCCCGGAACAACCGCGCCGATCAATTGCGCACCGATGCCGCCGCCGATCACGCCTGCGACCGAATTCCAGAGTGTCCCCAAATCAAAACTTGGCATTGCCTTGCCGGCAACATTACCGCCGACCGCGCCGCTGATCAGCTGGATGATAAGGCTTTCCATGACTCGTCCCTCCCCTGTCCGCGCACATTCTCTGTGGCTGGATGCGACTAAAGTCGCAGATTCCGGGGAAACAGCAAGCCTTTGATTCCGCAGCTGCCTCGGCGATTGCGCCGCTTATTTCAGCCGCGCGCGCTCGATGGCCTCGACAATCAGGCGTCGTGCCTCGGCGGCATCACCCCAGCCGAGGAGCTTGACCCATTTGCCGGGCTCGAGATCCTTGTAGTGCAGGAAGAAATGCTCGATCTGACGCCAGGAAATTTCCGGCAGATCCGTGTAGTTCACGACATTGGAATAGCGCTGCGTCAGCTTGTCCGAGGGCACCGCGATGATTTTCTCGTCACCGCCGCCGTCGTCTTCCATGCGCAGGACGCCGATCGGCTTCACGTTGATGACGGCGCCGGGGATGATCGGGCGTGTGTTGGCCACCAAAACGTCGATGGGGTCGCCGTCATCCGAGAGCGTATGCGGCACGAAGCCATAGTTTCCGGGATAGCGCATCGGCGTATAGAGAAACCGGTCGACCACCAGCGTGCCGGCCTCCTTGTCCATCTCGTATTTGATGGGCTCGCCGCCGATCGGCACTTCGATGATCACATTGACATCGTGAGGGGGATTCTTGCCGATGGCGATGGCGTCGATGCGCATGGGATCACTCCGATATTGTCCGGTCCGGTTGCTCTAGCCTTGTTTTTCGCACCGCACAATATAGCACTTTCGCAGGCTATCCCGGTCGGAATGCCGCTTTGCCATTCCAGGGACGGGATGCTAAGCGGCAAAAATGGCTCGCGCTGATCGACCGATTGAATATTACGCTGCCCGCCGCGAACGGCGCGAGGCGCGCTGGAACCGCCCGATCGGCTCGATGCGGGAGCGGCTGCGCGCCTGGGCCGATCTCCTGTTCGTCGATCATGGCATTTTACGGCTGGTGCATCTGAACACCCACAAGGTCACAGGAAGCCTCTGGCGTTCGGCACAGCCATCCCCGCGCGATATCGCACGGATGGCAAGAGCGGGGCTGAAGACGATCGTGAACCTTCGTGGCGGGCGCAGTCACGGCGCCTGGCAGCTGGAGCGCGACGCCGCGGAACGGCATGGCATCGTGATTGTCGACTTCGTCCTGCGCTCCCGTGATGCCCCGGATCGTGATGCGCTGCTTCAGCTGCCCGCCTTTTTCGAAGGACTGCACTACCCGGCGCTGGCGCATTGCAAATCCGGCGCGGACCGGGCGGGACTGTTTGCCGCGCTCTACCTGCTCGTGGTCGAAAAAGCCTCGATTGCCACCGCCGGCAGTGAGCTTTCCCTGCTCAAGGGTCATTTCCGCTACGCCCAGACCGGCATTCTCGATGCGTTTCTCGAAGCCTACCGCGATCAGGGCGAGGCAAGGGGCAAGGCATTCATGGAATGGGTTCGGGATGATTACGATCCCGAGGCCTTGCGCGCCGGTTTTAAGCCGCGGCGACTCCAGAGCCTGATCGCCGACCGCCTGCTCAGACGGGAATAGCGCTGCCGGGCCTGGGGGAGCCAGACCGATCAGCGCAGCCAACAAGCAAGAGAGAAAATGGAGCGGGTAAAGGGATTCGAACCCTTGACCCCAACCTTGGCAAGGTCATTTTTCGCCTTTCCTCAGATGCCAGCAGCTTTCCTTGCGTTATATTTTATGAATTAAAACAATGTGTTACATTTCCTGAGCGTTTCCGGACTTATCGGCGGTTTTCCGTTTCGGTGTTGACCCGGTGTTGACCAGAACAAGGTTGAAGCTCGGGAGAAGGCAAGATGAAGGAGCAGAAGGCGAGGCTATCCAAGCGCGTGGTGGACGCCGCAGAACCGGCATCAAGCCGCTACATCATCATGGACGATGAACTCGCGGGCTTCGGGCTGCGCGTAGGGACCTCGGGCCAGAAGACCTACTTCATCCGCTACCGCGCCAATGGTGGCGGTCGTAAGGCAGTGCAGAGGTTCATGTCGCTCGGGCGTCATGGTGCGCTCACCCCCGAGGAAGCCCGCCGCGAGGCCAGGAAACAGCTTGGTGCTGTGGCTGTTGGTAACGACCCCGGCGGGAACCGTCTCACGGCCCGCAAGGAGATGACGGTCACGGAGCTGATCGAGCTTTACGCCGAGGAGGGCTGCTTCATCCGGCGCGGCATCCGGCAGGGAGAACCCATGAAGCCCACGACCAAGGCTTTCACGCTCGCAAGGCTCCGGCATCATGTCGCCCCGCTTATTGGCAAGCGCCGGGTGGCGGAGCTTGGTCCCGGCGACATCGAACGCTTCTTCCGCGATGTCGAGCAAGGCAAATCCGCCCGCAGCTGGAAAGGCCCAGCCGGGCGCACCAAGAAGGAAACGACAGTGAAGGTGCGGGGAGGCGAAGGCGCGGCCCGTAAGGTGGTGCGCGATCTCTCCGCTGTCCTGACCTTCGCCCGGCATCGCGGCATCGTGACGGAGAATGCCGCGCAGACCGCCGCCGTCCGAAAGGTCGATGGCCGCTGCACCCGGTTCCTGACGCTTGCCGAATTCCAGCGTTTCGGTGCAGCCCTCGACGCGTTGGAGGCCGAAGGTGAGACGAACCCGAAGGCGATCAACATCGTGCGCCTCTGGACGCTGACGGGCTGCCGCCGAAACGAGATCGCCGGGCTCAAGTGGTCCGAGGTCGACATTGAACACGGGGTGCTGCGGCTGGATGACACCAAGACTGGACGCAGCATCCGCCCCTTGGGTGCTCCGGCCCGTGCGCTGCTTGCCGCGATCCAGCGCGAGACTCATTCGCCCTATGTCTTCCCGGCGGAGAGTGGTGAAGGGCTCTTCGTAGGAACGAAGCGTCTATGGGGGCAGGTTCTGGCCAAGGCGGAACTCGGCGCAGAAGTCACGCCGCATGTGCTGCGGCACTCGGTAGGCGCGATGGCCGCTTCATCTGGCGAACCCCTGCTCATTTGTCGGGGCGATCCTCGGCAATGCCATGCCTCCGATGCGATGCTGAACAGATATGTCCGCGACGGCGAGTTGTTCGCCGGGAACGGGGCAAACGTGGTGTTATAGAGGGTCGGCTTTGTGTCAATTCCGCTTACAATGATGAGGATGAAGCCCGATAGCCCACGCCCGGTTCGGTCAGAATCAGTTTTGGCTCAGAGGAGTTGATCTCAACCTTCTGCCGGAGTTGGCCGATAAACACGCGGAGATAGGGGGTGTCATCCACATGCGCCGGTCCCCAGATAGTCTGGAGGATATGGCGATGGGTCAACACCTTGCCGGTGTTGCGGGCGAGGAGCGCAAGGAGGTCAAACTCCTTTGGCGTCAACTTGATGAGGGCACCCTCACGTTCCACACGGTGCGCCTCGATGTCGATAACAATATCGCCAAGTGTCAGTTTTTGTGACGAAGCCATCATCGTGCGCGTAGCACGGAGGCAAACGCGGATGCGGGCAAGCAACTCGCCAATCCCAAAGGGCTTGGCAACGAAATCATCCGCTCCAAGATCTAGGGCGGCAATTTTCTCGGCCTCCTGATCGCGGGCCGACAGCACGATGATCGGCGTCTCTGCCGTCTGGCGGATCTGGCCAATTACCGCCTTGCCATCGAGATCGGGCAGGCCGAGGTCCAGTACGATGATATCCGGGTGTTGTGCGGCAACGGCCTTTAGGCCTGCGGCAGCGGTCTCTGCATGCAGCAGTTGATAGCCGGATGCTGCCAGTGAATGACGCAAGAAGCGCTGGATTTGCGGTTCGTCGTCAATGACGAGGACGGTGTGCCGAATGATCATGCTGGCGCGTCCTTCACAACTGGAAAGGCCAACCAGAAGCGCGCCCCACCCGTTTCATTGAGCGGGCTCTCCACACCCAGATCACCGCCCAGCGCCTGAACAATGCCTTTGGTGATCGCAAGGCCGAGGCCCGTGCCGCCGGGCGCGGCGGTTGCACCGCGCTGAAACGCCTCGAAAATGCGCTGCTGGTCGCTCATGGGCACACCTGGCCCTTCATCTTCAACAGCAAAGCGCAGAAAATCGTCCTTCTGCCGAAGCGAGACAGCAATTATCGTACCCGCAGGAGCGGCCCTCGCCGCATTGTCGATGCAGTTGAAAAGCGCCTGCTCCAGCAGGGCAGCATCCGTGCGCAGCAGTGCTGGCGCGCCATCCATCCGAGTCTGGATCACCCTGTCCGGACACTCCCGGTGGATGCGGGCCACCGCGCCGTTGAGAACATCCCTTGGGTCCACCCAATCGAGCCGGGGATCGAGGCCGGTCTGCAGCCGTGTCATGTGCAACAGGTTGCTGACATAGGCGTTGAGCCGTCGTGCATCCTCCTCGATAGCCTGGAGCAGGTCATCCCGTGCGGTCTCAGGCAAGGTATCCGACAACTGACGTAAAGTGGTGACTGAGCCAAGGATCGTGGCGAGAGGGGTCTTCAGATCATGCGAGAGTGATGACAGCAGCGCCGACCTGAGGCTCTCGCCCTCCGCCTTCAGCCGGGCCTCATCTGCCGCATGGGCGAGGTGCAGCCGTGCAATGGCTGCGCCAGCCTGCTCGATTGCTGAAATGATTGCTCTGTCAAGTTCATATGACGGCCGACGAATTTGAACACCGGCAACCAAATGCGCCATCGGGGTCTTGACGAGTGGATAGAAGCTATAACGGCCACCTGACCACCCGAACGCGGCAGCCGGCTGGGGGGTGCCGTGGCGCAGCACCCTTTCCGCGGCTTGCAGGTCGTGCGGCCCGAGCGGCGGATCGCTCAAGAGGCCATGATCGATCAGGGTCGCTGTCGCACCTGTCAACCCATGCAGGCCGAGAAGAAGTGCTTGCCGCACATCGTCCTCGGAGGAAGCCGCACCGAAGGCGTTCGAGAGACTTGCCAGATGCTCCAGCAATCTGGCGTGCTCCTGCGCAGCAGTTGCCTGTTCACGCAGACGGCCCGCAAGCGTACCTGTCAATCCGGCCACCAGCACGAACACACCGAGGGCGAGAAAGTCCTCCGCATAGGCCACACGGAAGGTCAAAACTGGTTCGACGAAGAAGAAGTTGTAGGCCAGGAATGCCAATCCCGAGGCAGCAATCCCGGTCCAGAACCCGAACAACACGGCACTGAACAAGACGGCGATGAGGAAAATCAGTGCAACGCTCCCGGGTGGGATTACAGTACGCAGTGCCATAGCGATGACCGTGGCAACCATCACCATTGTCACTGTGACCGCGAGAGACTTGGTAGTCGGCGCTTGCGGATGTTGTCGAGGCGGCACGCCCTGAGGCGCAGGCAAGATAGGTTTGGACATCAGGCCAATTGGCGGCAGGTTCGGGCTCTTGTCCATAATCTTTATACATTCCTTACACGGCAGGCCTGAAAGCCATATCGCATCCTTATGCGGCTGCATTGCATATCGGAAAACGGTCACTCCTGACCTGAGGACGAGGGTTGATATGCAGCAGTCAGTCGCGGATGCGGGCACCAAGACTTCCGGGCACCACCGCAAGACCGGGTTCTGGGCGCTGACACTCGGCTCCATCGGTGTCGTCTATGGCGATATCGGCACGTCGCCGCTCTATGCCTTCCGCGAGGCGATGGTGGCCGCCGGCGCGTCTCATGGCGGCGTACAACGTGAGGATGTCTTGGGTATCCTGTCTTTGATCATTTGGGCGCTGATCATTGTCGTCACCTTGAAATACGTCCTCATCCTGCTGCGCGCCGACAATCAAGGCGAAGGCGGCACGCTAACCCTTCTGGCCTTGGCCCAACGTGCGCTCGGGCATTCAACACCGGCGGTCCTTGCGCTTGGCATGATCGGCGCAGCCCTGTTCTATGGCGATGCTTTGATCACGCCCGCAATTTCGGTTCTTTCCGCTGTCGAGGGACTGAAACTCGTCACGCCCCTCTTCGAACCCTATGTCCTTATTATCACCATCGGCATTATTATTGGACTTTTCATGGTGCAGAGCCGGGGAACAGCCGCCGTTGCTGGATGGTTCGGGCCGATCACTCTGGTCTGGTTCATTGTCATGGCCATCGGCGGCCTGTTACATCTTGGCAATGACCTGAGCGTGCTGCAATCGCTCAACCCCGCCCATGCAATGCGCTTTGTTGCTAATAACAGCGTGCTGGGGCTGATCGCGCTCGGAGCCGTTTTTCTTGCTGTCACAGGAGCTGAAGCACTTTATGCCGACCTCGGACATTTCGGGCGAAAACCTATCCAGTACGCATGGATTTTTGCCGCCTTTCCTTCGCTTCTTCTGAACTATCTCGGGCAAGGTGCGCTGTTGCTCGCCGACCCCAAAACCATCGAAAACCCGTTCTTTCTCCTCTACCCCTCTTGGTCGCTGCTGCCGGTTGTCATCCTTGCAACGCTGGCGACCATCATCGCCAGTCAGGCCGTCATTACAGGCGCCTATTCGCTAACAAAGCAGGCCATCCAACTCAAACTATTACCACGCATGCGTATCCAGCACACGTCCGAGGCGCAGGAAGGGCAGATATACATGCCCGGCGTCAATGGCCTGCTGCTGCTTGGCGTAATCGCATTGGTGCTAGCTTTTGCATCGTCGTCCAAGCTTGCCAACGCCTACGGCATTGCCGTCACGGGCACGATGGTCGTCACCGCGCTGCTGGCTGTTATTGTCGTCCAGAAGCATTGGGGCTGGCCTCTGCCTGCTGCTCTGGCTCTTATCGTGCCCTTCCTCGCCATTGACCTCATTTTCCTGGGAGCCAATCTCATGAAGGTTCTAGAAGGTGGCTATGTTCCTCTCATCATTGCCTCGCTCGTCATCACGCTCATGTGGACATGGGTGCGCGGCACGGCGGTTCTTGCCCGCAAAGACCTGCAAACTGAAATCCCGCTCGCTGAACTCTTGCGCCAACTGGAGCGCAAGATGCCGCCGACAGTCTCCGGAACTGCAGTCTATCTCACCGCTCATCCGGAGCTTGCACCGGTCGCCTTGATGCATAGTCTGAAGCACTTCAAATCGCTGCACGAGCGGAATGTGATCCTCACCATTGTCACAGCGGACGTTCCGCGTGTGCCCGAAAGCGAGCGTGTGACCATGACCGACATCTCACCGCGCTTTCGTCAGGTGACCATGACCTTCGGCTACATGGAAGAACCCAACGTGCCACATGGGCTGGCGCTTTGCCGCAAACTGGGCTGGAAATTCGACATCATGTCTACCTCCTTCCTTGTCTCGCGCCGATCGCTCAAACTGGCGGCGCACAGCGTCATGCCGGCGTGGCAGAGCCGCCTGTTTATCTTCCTTGCGCGCAACAGTGCCACGGCATCAGACTACTTCCATATCCCCGCTGGGCGCGTGGTCGAGATCGGCACTCAGGTGAATGTGTGAGGGACAGCGACATGAAAAATGTCCGGCAGGCGCTCCGCCCCGGCATTCGTGTGCTCTTCTGCCCCCCAGCTCGTCACGGCCCTGTCAGCCGCCGTGATCAGTCAGCATCCTACCCATCAGTCCAACTTGACCAAATCCGCCCTGATCGAACTCACCCCTGCCAGTGCGCTGTTGAAGGGGCTGGGACGGGGAGGCACGCCGGGTTTCACCCATGCCCTGTCTGGCGCTTCGACGTCGAACTGGCGATCGAGAGTATTGTCGACGACCAGCGAGGGCTTGCCATCATACCTGCCGGGGCGCTTCTTGTAGCCGATCTGCGCGCGGATGCCCGCCTGCTGAGCTAGGGCCCAGACCCATAAAATAGTTGGCATGATCAGCGCGGTGTGATTCACGGCTTCCGAAAGGAAGTCTGGATGAATCGGGACCATTTCTGGCTGA
>WSYC01000014.1:0-150734 GCA_009773635.1 Beijerinckiaceae bacterium
AAGCCTTTGAAAGTCAGGCGACTTCCGGCAGGCTTGCTCCGCAGCCTCGGGCTTCCTTCGCACGACCGTCGCGCCGAAATTAATGGGTCTGGACCCTAGCCTTTTTCACGGCTGAGTCTGGCCAATCCCGACGGTGACCGCCGACATCAGGCCGACGATCCCGCCGCTCTCATCCAGGGGGCTGCACCCGAATGAACGATCCTTCTTTCCGCCCGTCCGCGCGTCCACCGCGCCCGACCTTCGCCGAGATGTTCACGCCCAAGCTGGTGAGCGTGCTGCGCGAGGGCTACGACGCCGCCGCCTTCCGGGCTGATGCCATCGCAGGGTTGACGGTCGCCATCGTCGCGCTGCCGCTCTCAATGGCCATCGCGATTGCCTGCGGGCTTTCGCCGGATCGTGGGCTTTACACGGCGATTATCGGCGGCTTCCTCATTTCCGCGCTCGGCGGCAGCCGGTTCCAGATCGGCGGCCCGGCGGGCGCCTTCATCGTGCTCATCGCGACCATCGTCGAGCGGCACGGCTATGACGGGTTGGTGCTGGCAACGATGATGGCCGGCGCGCTCATGATGATCGTCGGCTTTTTCCGGCTCGGAACCTACATCAAGTATATTCCCTTCCCGGTGATCGTCGGCTTCACGACGGGCATTGCCGTCATCATCTTCGCCAGCCAGATCAAGGAATTGCTGGGTCTCGATATCGCGAAGGAGCCTGCGGCCTTCCTGCCGAAACTGGCGACGATCTGGTCGGCGCTGCCGAGTCTCAAGCCCGCGACGATGCTGGTTGCGGCGCTGGCGATCGGCATCATCCTTGTCTTGCGCCGGCTCAGGCCGACCTGGCCGGGCATGCTGATTGCGGTTGTCGTCGGCGCGCTCGCCTCGACCCTGCTCGCCAAATTCGGGCACGAGGTCGCGACCATCGGCTCGCGCTTCGGCGGTGTTCCCTCCGGGCTGCCGGCACCGGAATTTCCTGCTTTGAACCTCGCCAAGATGCGGGCCGTCCTGCCGGATGCGCTGGCGATCGCGCTGCTGGGCTCGATCGAATCGCTGCTCTCTGCCGTTGTCGCTGATGGCATGAGCGGGCGGCGGCACCGCTCCAACTGCGAGCTGGTGGCGCAAGGGGTGGGCAACATCGCCTCCGTCGTCTTCGGCGGTGTTCCGGTCACCGGCACGATCGCGCGCACCGCGACCAATGTCCGCTCGGGCGCGCGCGGACCGGTTTCCGGCATGCTGCACGCGGTCTATATCCTTGCCTTCATGCTCATCGCCGCGCCGCTGGCATCCTATATCCCGCTGGCGGCGCTTGGCGGCGTGCTGGCGGTCGTCTCCTGGAACATGGCGGAGAAGCACGAGTTCGCCGCACTGCTCCGGGCATCGCCGGGCGATGCGCTGGTGCTGCTCGCAACCTTCCTCTTGACGGTGTTCGAAGATCTCACGCTGGGAATCGCGGTTGGTGTCACGCTCGGCGCGTTCCTCTTCCTGCACCGCATGGCGGAAGCCGTGGAAATCGAGGGCGGCGGCACGCTTCTCGCCGAGGATGTGGCGGATCACGCCCAGGGCACGCATCCGGTCTATGCCGGCATGCCCGAGACGGACCGGGACGTGATGGTCTATGCCATTCGCGGCGCCTTCTTCTTTGGCGCGACCGCGACCATCGTCTCGACGCTTGATCGTATGGGGCAATTGCCGCGCGCGTTTATCTTTGATTTTTCGGCGGTTCCCCTTGCTGATACGACCGCGGCGAAAAGCCTCGAAGCCTTCGCGCTCAAACTGCGCAAGAACGGCACGCGCTTTTTCATCGCCGGCGCGATCCCCTCGGTCCGACGCACGCTGGTGACGGCAGGATTGCGCGAGCCGGATGTCAGCTACACGGCCAGCGTCGCGGATGCGCGCGCGAGCATGAAGGTCGCCTCCCGAGCAGGCTAGGGTCGATCGACGTTCAGGGTTCGGGCACGGCCTTGAACGACACAAGATCATCCCGCGCATAGGGCGTGGCGCGGGCTCTTGCGCATGCCATGCATGGCCACCAGCATGAAAAGCGCCGCAATCGTCTCTGGGCAGTTGACAGGGCAAGATTTCTCCATCCTAATTGCAAATGATTTGCATGTGCATTAAGGATCGTGATGTTGACCCCTCCTAACCCTTTCCCTTCGACGCCCGGCTGGCAGCGCCCCCGCGGCGATGCTTCGCTGCTCGAGGTCTTCCGCTCGATTCCGGTGACGGCTTCGGCAACGTCCTGGCGCAAGTTCCTCGCCTTTCTTGGCCCCGGCTATCTCGTTGCCGTCGGTTACATGGACCCCGGCAACTGGGCGACCTCGCTCGCCGGCGGGGCGCAGTTCGGCTACGCACTGCTGGTTGTCGCGCTGGTCTCGAACATCATGGCGATCATCCTGCAATCACTGTGCGCGCGGCTTGCCATCGCAACCGGGCGCGATCTCGCGCAGGCCTGCCGGGATGCGTTCCCGCGCTGGATTTCCTGGCCGCTCTGGCTCTTTGCGGAACTCGCGATCTGCGCGACCGATCTTGCTGAAGTCATCGGCACCGCGATTGCGCTGAATCTCCTGTTCAAGATCCCGCTGGAAATCGGCGTGATGATCACAGCACTCGATGTTTTCCTGATCCTGTGGTTGCAGAACAAGGGGTTCCGCTGGGTCGAGGCCATCATCATCGCGCTGATCGGCGTCATCGCGATGTGCTTTGCCGTCCAGATCGCGCTGGCGGACCCGCACTGGGGCGAGGTGATCCGCGGTTTTGCGCCGACGACGGATGTCATCACCAACCCCAATATGCTCTATCTCGCGCTCGGGATCATCGGCGCGACCGTGATGCCGCATAATCTCTATCTCCACTCCGGCATCGTCCAGACCCGCGCTTATGGCGACACCCTGCCCGAGAAGCGCGAGGCGCTGAAATTCGCGACGCTCGATTCCACGGTGGCGCTGATGTTCGCGCTCACCATCAACGCTTCGATCCTCATCCTGGCGGCGGCAACATTCCACAAGAGCGGCCAGACCGAGGTTTCCGAACTGGCCAAGGCGCACGAACTGCTGGCGCCGCTGCTTGGCGCCTCCATCGCTCCTGCCTTGTTCGGCATCGCGCTCCTGTGCTGCGGTATCACCTCGACGGTGACCGCGACCATGGCCGGGCAGATCGTCATGGAGGGCTTTATCAACATCCGCCTGCCCGGCTGGGCGCGGCGGCTCACGACACGGCTGGTCGCCATTGTTCCGGCCATCGCGGTGACGCTGATCTACGGCGAGGGGCAGACGGCGAAGCTGCTCATTCTCAGCCAGGTTGTCCTCAGTTTCCAGCTGCCCTTCGCCGTGGTGCCGCTGGTGATGTTCACGGCATCGCGCAAGAAAATGGGTGCACTCGTCGCCCCGCTCTGGCTTTCCCTCTTCGCAGGCGCGATCGCGGCGATTATCATCGCCCTGAACGTGAAGCTTCTCGTGGACATGGCCACCGGAGGTTAGGGGTGTCGCTGGGCCGAGGGGCCGGCGTATTTTCCCGCCGGGCGCTACCTCGTCTGGTCCGACATCCCCAACGACCGGATGATGCGGTTTGATGAAACCGATGGCTCGGTCTCCGTCTTCCGCCAGCCCTCGAACAATGCCAATGGCCACACCGTGGATCGGCAGGGTCGGCTCGTCAGCTGCGAGCACCTGACCCGGCGCGTCACCCGCACCGAGCATGATGGTTCCATCACCGTGCTCGCCGATCGCTTCGAGGGCAAGCGGCTCAATTCGCCCAATGATATCGTTGTGAAATCCGATGGTTCGATCTGGTTCACCGATCCGGCGTATGGCATCGACAGCGATTACGAGGGTATCCGCGCCGAGCAGGAGCAGGCCGCCTGCTACCTCTTCCGGCTCGATCCGGAAACCGGCGCGCTCACGCGCATGCTGTCCGATCGCGACAGGCCCAACGGCCTCGCCTTTTCGCCGGACGAACGCCTGCTCTATGTCGCCGATACCGGCAGCGATGTTCCGCCAACGATCCACGCCTACCCGGTGCTCGATGGTGGCACGCGCCTTGGCGCGCCGCGCCTGTTCGCGACGTGTCCTGCCGGCAAGTTCGACGGGTTCCGCGTCGATATCGCCGGCAACATCTGGACTTCCGGCGGCACCGCTGTGCTGTGCTACGCGCCGGATGGCACGCATCTCGGCACGATCCCTGTGGGCGAAATCGTTGCCAATGTCTGTTTCGGTGGGCCGCGCCGCAACCGGCTTTACATCTGCGGGCAAACCTCGCTCTACTCGATTTTCCTCAAAACGAACGGCAATCCCGGCGGATAGGCGGAATCAGGTTCCCGCCATCTCCATCAACCGGCGCGAGAGCCGGTTATGCGTTTCGACCTGCCGCGCGAGATCGAGCGTGACGAGTTGCGCCTCGCGCACCACGACGCGGCCGTTGATCAGGCTCCAGCTCGCCTTCGCCGGGGTGCAGAACACCAGCGCTGCGACGGGGTCCGCCATCGCGCCGGCGAAATCGATGGTGCGCATGTCATAGGCCACGATATCGGCCGCCATGCCGACAGCGAGATGGCCGATATCATCGCGGTTGAGCACCTTCGCGCCGCCGCGCGTTGCCAGTTCCAGCGCCTCGCGGGCTGTCATCGCCTGAGGGCCGAAGCCGACGCGCTGGAGCAGCATCGCCTGCCGCGCTTCGGCCAGCAGGTGCCCGCCATCCGCCGAGGCCGAGCCGTCGACACCAAGCCCCACCGGCACACCCTCAGCGCGGAACTTGCCGATCGGCGCGATGCCGGAGGCAAGCCGCATGTTCGAGCACGGGCAATGCGCGATGCCGGTGCCCGTGCGGCCAAAGAGCTTGATCGCCTTGTCATCGAGTCTCACGCAATGCGCGTGCCAGACATCCGGCCCGATCCAGCCGAGGCTTTCGACATAATCTGCCGGGTCCTTGCCGAAAACCTCCAGCGAATAGCTGATGTCGTTATCGTTCTCCGCGAGATGCGTATGCAGCGAAACGCCATACTGCCGCGCAAGCACGGCGCTTTCCCGCATCAAATCCTCGCTCACCGTGAAAGGCGAGCAGGGTGCAATCACGATGCGCAGCATCGCGAAGCGTGAGGCGTCATGATAATCCTCGATGAGCCGCTGCATCTCCTTGAGGATGGCGGGCTCCTCCTCCACCACCCTGTCCGGCGGCAGGCCACCTTTTGATTCCCCAACGCTCATCGCCCCGCGCGCCGCATGGAAGCGGATACCGACCTCGCGCGCGGCCTCGATGGCATCATCGAGCTTTGCTCCATTCGGATAAATGTAGAGGTGATCCGAGGAGGTCGTGCAGCCGGAGAGCACCAGCTCGCTCATCGCGGTCGCGGCTGAGACGCGGATCATCTCCGGCGTCAGGTTGGCCCAGATCGGGTAATGCGCCTTCAGCCAGCCGAAGAGTTCCGCATCCTGCCCGCCGGGCGTTGCGCGCGTCAGCGACTGCACCATGTGGTGGTGCGTGTTGACGAGGCCCGGCAACACGACATGGCCCGAAAGATCAATCACCTCATCCGCTTCCGGCAAGGGTTCGCCCACCAGGCCGATCTGCCGGATTTCGGGGCCATCAACGAGGATGAACCCGCCCGCGATCTCACGCCGGGCGTCGTCCATCGTCGCGATAACGAGGATGTTCTTCAGAAGGATTTTGCGGGCCATACAACGTCCGATTCAACCGGAAAGAATGCCGAGAATGGCTTGTCCTGACGGTGGAATCTAGCCGGAAATCGCGATCGCCGCGCCGGGATCGATCTCCAGCGACACCCGCGTTCCCGCCGCGATAGCACGCTCGCGCATGGGGCGGATCACCAGCATTTCGCCCCAGGGCGCTTCGATGCTGTATTCGCGCGATGGCCCCACGACCCGATCCGGCCGGAAGGCCGCCGCCTTCGCACCCTCGGGCAGAAGAATATCGCCCAGAACAAACCGCACACCGCCAGCCTCGAACACCACCCCGTCCTGATCCGCCGAGAACGCGCCTTCGACGATATTCGCCTCGCCGATGAAATCCGCCAGAAACCGCGTGCGCGGCCGCTCGTAGAGATCGGTGGGCGTGCCTTCCTGCGCGATGACGGCATTGTCCATCACGATAACCTTGTCGGATACCGCCAGTGCTTCCTGCTGGTCGTGGGTGACATAGAGCACGGTGAGCCCCAGCCGCTGCTGGAGGTCGCGGATATCGTCGCGCACCTTGCGGCGGAGCTTCGCATCGAGGTTCGAAAGCGGTTCATCGAACAGCAGCACGCTCGGCTCCAGCACGATGGCGCGCGCCACCGCAACGCGCTGCTGCTGCCCGCCCGAGAGCTCGGACGGCAGCCGCTTCTCCAGCCCGGAAAGGCCGATCAGCGCCAGTTTCTCGCGCGCCATCGCCTCGGCATCCTTGCGCCTCGCGCCAGAAACCAGCGGGCCATACATCACGTTTTCCAGCACATTCATATGCGGGAAGAGCGCGTAGGACTGGAACACCATCGAGACATCGCGCTCTGCCGCCCCCAGCGCCGTCACGTCCTGATCGCCGATCATGATCCTGCCGCCGGTGGCGAGTTCCAGCCCGGCGACAAGGCGCAGCGTGGTCGTCTTGCCGCAGCCGGAGGGGCCGAGCAGTGTCACGAGCGTACCCGCCTCGACGCGGAACGAAACATCGCGCACGGCCACCACCGAGCCGTATTTCTTCTCGACATTGATGAATTCAACCGAGGCAGCTGTGGCCATCAATGGGCTCCCAAAGCATGATCCCAGAAAGTGGGAACCGGTTTTTGGGCAAGATCATGCGCCGCAATAAAATCGATCACATTCATGTCTTGATCCATCATCAATGGGCTCCGATCGTGACAACGGGCGCGGCAACCGCGCGCCGCCCGATCCTGCGTTCGCCAACCAGTTTCTGGATGCCCAGAACAACCGCCAGCATGAACACGATAAGCAGCGACGAATACGCGATCGCGAGCGGATATTCCCCGGCCTCAACGCGGTTGACGATGTAGACGGTCGCCATGTTGTATTTCGCGGTGACGAGAAACACGATGGCGCTCACCGCCGTCATCGCGTGGACGAAAGAGAACACCAGCGTCGCGATGATCGCGGGCTTCAGCAGCGGCAACGTCACGCGCCGGACCGTGGTGCCCGTCCGCGCACCCAGCGTCGTCGAGGCTTCGTCGAGCGAACGGTCGATCTGGCTCAGCGCCGCGACGCCGGCCCGCACGCCCACCGGCATGTTGCGGAACACGAAGCAGATGATGAGGATCAGCCCCGTCCCCGCCATCTCGATGGGCGGCACGTTGAAGGCAATGATATAGGCGACACCGATCACCGTGCCGGGAATGGCGAACGAGAGCATCGTCAGGAACTCGAAGACATCTTTGCCGACGAAATTATGCCGTGAAAGCACGTAGGCCGTGAGAATACCGACGAGCGTGGTGAGCGGCGCGGCGATGGCCGACACCGCGACCGTGACAAAGAACGAATCCCAGGCAGAGCCGGCAAAATAGAGCCCGTTCCTGCCGATCTCGATATCGAAACCGGTTCTGAAATGCTCGACCGTCGGCGTCATCGCGCCACGTCCGATATCAGTCACGAAGCCGCCGACGAGAATGATGCCGTAGATCACGATGGTGAGGACCACCCACGGCACGACGACCGAGAGCGCGGCGAACCGCACCGGCCCCGGCAGCGGCAGCGGCTGGCCGGCGTCGCCCTTGCCGGTGACGGTGACGTAGGATTTCTTGCCGAGCCAGACCGTCTGGAGCCAGAAGGCTGTCAGCGTCAGCACGAGCAGGATGATCGCTAGGCTCGCCGCGCGGCCCGGATCATGCTGCGCGCCGGCGACCGCAAAATAGATCTTGGTTGAGAGCACCTCGAACGAACCGCCGAGCACCAGCGGATTGCCGAAATCGGCGAGGCTCTCGACAAAGCCGAGCAGGAAGGAGGCCGCGATTGCGGGCCTCAGCAACGGCCAGGTCACGGTGCGGAACGTCTGCCACGGCGAGGCCCGCAGCGTCTGCGCCGCCTCCTCCAGCGAGGGCGAAATGCCCTGCAACGCCCCGCGCAGGATCATGTAGGCGAGTGGCGTCTGCGACAGCACCTGCGAAATCAGCACGCCCGGAAGGCCGTAAATCCAGCGCGAGCGCGGGATATCGAAGGTGCGATCGAGGAAAGTTGTGATGATCCCCGTGCGCCCGAACAGCACCACCAGCGCCAGCGCGATGACGAAGGGCGGCGTGATGATCGGCAGCAGCGAGAGTGCATCGAACACCTTGGTGTTCTTCATCCCGCCGCGCTGCGCAAGCAGCGCGAAGCCAAGCCCGAGAAACGTCGAGGCGGCCCCAGCCATCAGGCCGAGAATGATCGTGTTCGGCACGACGCCGCAGCTTCGAGAGGACGTCAGGCAGCCAAGCGCCCAGATTTCCGGCGTGCCGAAGCGCTGCGCCATCACGCCAAAATCGAGGTTGCCTTTCGCGTCGAACATCACGCTCGCCAGCGCACGCATCACCGGGAAAAAGACGAAGAGCAGCACCAATGCCACGATGGTCCAGGTCGTTGTGGCCACCCAGCGATCGGCCTTGAAGTCCCCGGCGGAAGCAAGCCCGCGCGTCAGCTGCACCAGCAGCGCACCAGCCAGCACCGCCGCCCCCGCACCATGCGAAATCAGCGGCTGGCCATCGAGCACCTGGCCGAAAAAGGCGTAACCGAACACAGCGGCGAAGCCGATCGTCGAGAGCAGGATCCGGCGTCGCGCCGTCGATGAACCACCAAGCGCCAGCACGCCCGTTGCGATTGACAGCAGCAGCGGCGGCAGCATCAGCCAACGGCCACCCAGCACCCAGCCGAGCCCGCTCTGCTGGCTGCCGGCATATGACCACGGCACGATGAGGAAGGCGGCGAGGGCGAGCCCCGCTGCGATCAGATCAACCCTGCCGCGATCGGCACTCCGCCGGCGCATTGCCCGTCGCCTTAGTTGCGTGGCGCGTTACGGACTTCAGCATCCCATTTTTTCAGCAGACGCGAACGCTCGGCACTGGAGCCGTATTTCGCGAAATCATAGTCGATGAGCTTGATCTCGCCGAGCTTGGGCGATTCAGCCGGAACCTCGGAATTCTTGTTCGAGGGCACCTGATAGGATTTCGCAGCAATCGCGATCTTCTGCGCTTCCGGCGTCAGCGCCCAGTCATACCACTTCCTGGCGTTTTCGAGGTTCTTGGCCCCCTTGATGATCGACATCGAGCCGACCTCGAATCCCGTGCCTTCGCAAGGTGCGACGATCTGCACCGGCGCGCCGATCACGGCCTGCTGCACGGCATCATGCAGGAAGGTAATCCCGATCAACGTCTCGCCGGTGGCCGCGGCACGCGAGGGCGCAGCGCCGGATTTGGTATACT
This sequence comes from Beijerinckiaceae bacterium, assembly GCA_009773635.1. Lineage (GTDB taxonomy): Bacteria > Pseudomonadota > Alphaproteobacteria > Rhizobiales > Beijerinckiaceae > Rhabdaerophilum. The sequence goes on from WSYC01000014.1 coordinate 9,379, forward strand.
GGTTCACGTTCTTGTGCATCGCCTTCATGAAAGCGAAGGCCTTGTCCTCGCCCCAGAGCTGCACGAAGGTCGCCAGCATCGTATAGGCCGTGCCGGAGGAATTCGGGTCCGCGACCTGGATTTCGTCCTTGTATTCGGGCTTGGCGAGATCGGCCCAGCACTTCGGCTCCGGCAGCTTCTTCTTGGCCAGTTGCTCCTTGTTGAAGGAGAAGCCAAGCGCGCCGGCATAGATGCCGACGGTCTTGAACTGCGATTGCACGGCCTGCTTGAACGCCGAAGGCAGCAATTCCGGCAACTTCGCCGACTTGTAGACCTCGGTGAGGTTTTCCTCGGCCGCCTGAAGATGCGGATCGCCGGTGCCACCCCACCAGATGTCCCCGCGCGGATTGGCGGCCTCGGCCTTGATCTGGGCATAGGTCTCGCCGGAGGACTTCCGGGTCATCGAGACCTTGACGCCGGTTGCACGCTCGAAGCCCTGCACCATCGGGCGGCACCACTCCTCCTGCACGGAGCAGTAAACGACAAGCTCACCCGCACCTTGCGCCAGTGCCGAATGCGATGCAAAACCCAACAGGGCTGCTGATGTGAAGACAAGTGCCGAAACAGCGCGACGCGAAACCATGATAACCTCCCAAGAACCAGACAGACCATTCAGCCCGTCACACTCACTTCTGTGATTTTCTTATTCATTTCAGTCTGGATCGGGAACGTCAATCCTTCGCTGGCGAAGGAAATGCGATTCCCGCGGCATCAAAGACGTGAAGGGCAATTCCCGGTGTAGCCACCAGGACCGGATTGCCGTCCACCAGCCAGTTGCCCGAGCAAAAATCGTTGAGAACCGCGCCGGCCTCGGCGGCGATCACCAGCCCCGCTGCAACATCCCAGGCATTGATATGCGCTTCGGCGTAGGCATCCGTCCGGCCGATCGCAACATGGGCGAGGCCCATCGCGCCGGAAGCCCCGCGTTTGACGGCGCTCCCCATCTCGAACAGCTTGCGCACGGGGCCGAGATAGGCCTCGAGCGAGCGGCGTGGCGACCAGCCGTATTCAATCGACGAGCGTGCAATGTCGTTGGTCCGCGCGACCTCGATGCGCTTGCCATTCATCGTCGCGCCCTTGCCGCGGCAAGCAAGATAGGTTTCGCCGAGCGCCGGCGCGTGGATGATGCCGATTTCCGGCCGCCCGTTGAGCACGAAACCGATGGAGACGCACCACATCCGGTCTCCGCGCGCAAAATTCGCGGTGCCGTCGATGGGATCAATGATCCAGAGCCGGTCTGCTGCCGAGCCCCCGGCTTCCTCGCCCATCACGGCATCGCCGGGGAAGGCTTCGGCAATCTGAGCGCGGAACAGCGCCTCGACCTTGCCGTCGGCGATCGTGAGCCAGTCCTGCGCGCCCTTCATCGAGATGCCCAGCGATTCGTGGTTCTCGAAATACCCCATCGCAACCCGGCCAAGTTCGAGCACCATGCCCTGAACGGCCTGGAAGCGTGCGGCGATATCCGCAGGGGTGAGCGTGGCCGGGTGGTGCGAGGCAGGCGCGGTCATCGTCTTTTCCTTGTCAGTCAAAGGGATCGATCGTTGTTTCAGGTCAGTACACGGGTCGGACCGGCTTGCCGGAGAAGGCGGATTCGGTGGCGGCATCGGCCAGAACCTGCGCCTTCAACCCATCCTGCCCGGAGGGAGTCGGCACACGCCCGGCCGCAACCGAGGCCAGGAAATGATCGAGCTCGTCGCGATAGGCCGCCGCATAGCGCTCCAGGAAGAACGGCTGCGCGGGATCGGTGCGAAACCCGCTTCCATCCGCGAATTCGACGGAGGTGACGGGGATATTCTGCGCCCGCACCATGCCTTTTGCGCCATGCACCTCAATGCGCTGGTCGTAGCCATAGGTCGCGCGGCGGGAGTTTGAGATCTGGCAGATCTTGCCACTCGCGGTCTTCAGCAGCACCGCCGCTGTATCGACATCCCCCGCCTTGCCGATCTCGGGATCGACGAGGGATGAGCCGACCGCGTGGACCTCAACCGGGTCCTCGCCAAGGAGGAAGCGCGCCATATCGAGATCGTGGATCATCATGTCGCGGAAGAGCCCGCCCGAGCGCGCGACATAGGATGCCGGCGGCGGCGAGGGATCGCGCGAGAGGATGGTGACAAGTTCCACCGCGCCGATCTCCCCGGCAACAAGGCGGCGTTTCACCTCTGCGAAATTCGGGTCAAAGCGCCGGTTGAAGCCGATCATCAGTGGCTTTCCCGATGCCGCCACCTTCGCAAGACAGACCCGGATACGCTCCGAGGACAAGTCCACCGGCTTCTCGCAGAAAACGGCCTTGCCCGCCGCCGTCGCCGCCTCGATGTAGTCGGCGTGGGTATCGGTCGGCGAGCAGATCAGCACGGCGTCGATGCTGGAATCCCCGAGCAGCGCCTCGGCGGTTCGGGCCTCAGTGCCCAGGGCACGCGCGAGCAGTCCGGCGGCGTCGGCAACGTAATCCGCAACCCCGACAAGGGTCGCCTTTGGAGAAATCACCACATTTCCGGCATGAATTCGGCCAATTCGGCCGGCTCCGAGGACTGCGACACGGATCAAGGGAACCTCACTTCGATGGAGCGGCCGAGTTCAGGCCAAAAAACATTTTGTCGGATAACGAACAAGGTTTGCAGGGGAGCGCAAAATTTGATCTCATGCAAGACATAGGGACGCAGGAAACGCAGGGTTTCTGCCCTCAGAACAAGAACAGGCTATCCCTCCAAGAACAGGCTATCCCTCAAGGACTCCCGGAATGCCGGATATCAAAGGCAAATATGCCGTCATCACCGGCGGAACGCAGGGGCTTGGCGAGGCCATCGCCATTCGTTTCGCGGAAGCCGGGGCTGCCGGGCTCGTGATCACCGGCCGGAACGCGGCACGCGGTGAAGCGGTTCGCGCCCGGCTCGAAGCGCTCGGCACGAAAGCCGTGTTCATCGCGGCCGACCTTGCGGATGTTGCAGCGGCACGCGCTGTCATCAATGCGGCGGATGCTGCCTTCGGCCGCATCGACGTGCTGGTGAACGCTGCCGGGCTGACCGATCGCGGCACGATCCTCGATACATCGATCGAGCGTTTCGACGAACTCTTCGCGGTCAATGTCCGCGCGCCGTTTTTCCTGACGCAAGGCGCGGTGAAGATCATGATCCGCGAGAAAATCCGGGGCTCGATTATCAACATCCAGTCGATGTCTGCGCATGGTGGCCAGCCGTTCCTCTCGGCCTATTCCGCCTCCAAGGGCGCGCTGGCCACACTGACGCGCAATCTCGGCCATGCGCTGGTGAAACACCGCATTCGCGTCAATGGTCTCAACATCGGCTGGATGCACACGCCCGGCGAGGAACGCGTGATGCGCCAGTATCACGGTGCGCAGGATGGCTGGCTCGATGCCGCCGCAGCTTCGCGCCCCTTCGGTCGGCTGATCGACCCTGCCGAGGTCGCGCGCGCCTGCCTCTATCTCGCCTCCGATGAGTCCGGTCTGATGACCGGCTCGAACATCGATTTCGACCAGACCGTGATCGGCGCCGGTGATCCGCCGCTGGAGCCTTCGGACGCATGAGCATGTCGGCTTCCAGCAAGACTTCGCTTGATGTCATCACCATCGGCCGCTCCTCGGTCGATCTCTATGGCGCGGAAATCGGTGGCCGGCTGGAGGATATGGCGCAGTTCGTGAAAGCCGTCGGCGGCTGCCCCGCGAATATCGCCATCGGCTCGGCGCGGCTCGGGCTGAAATCCGGGCTCATCACCCGCGTCGGCGACGAGGCGATGGGCCGCTTCATCCGCGAGCAGATGCTGCGCGAAGGCGTCTCGACGGCCGGCATCACGACTGACCCCAAGCGGCTCACCGCGCTGGTGATCCTCGGCGTGCGCGACGAGAAAACCTTCCCGCTGATCTTCATGCGCGAGAACTGCGCCGACGCCGCGCTCAACGAGGATGATATTGACGAGGCCTTCATCGCCACCGCGAAGGCCATTGTCGTCACCGGCACGCATTTCTCGAAGCCGAATTCGGATGCCGCACAGCGGAAAGCCATCCGGCTGGCGAAAAAGCACGGACGCAAGGTCGCCTTCGACGTCGATTATCGCCCCAACCTCTGGGGCCTTGCCGGGCACGACGCCGGAGAAAGCCGCTACATGCGCTCGGACATGGTGAGCCAGCACCTCCAGTCGATCCTGCCCGAGTGCGATCTCGTTGTTGGCACGGAGGAGGAACTGCATATCGCCGGCGGCTCGGAGGATACGCTCACCGCGATCCGCACCATCCGCCGGCTGGCGCCGGCTGCACTCATCGTGGCCAAGCGCGGGCCGACGGGCTGCACGGCCTTTCCCGGCGATATCCCTGATGATCTCGACAAGGGCGTGCGCGGTCCCGGCTTCCCGGTCGAGGTCTACAACGTGCTCGGCGCGGGGGATGCCTTCATGTCCGGCTTCCTCAGGGGCTGGCTGCGGGATGAACCGCTCGAAACCACCTGCGCCTATGCCAACGCCTGCGGCGCCTTCGCCGTCTCGCGGCTTCTGTGCTCGCCGGAAAGCCCGACCTGGGCGGAGTTGCAGCATTTCCTCAAGAATGGCTCGCCCGAGCGCGCGCTGCGCAAGGATGCCGCTCTCACGCATATCCACCACGCGACGACGCGGCGGCCAGCGCCTGATGCGCTGCGCATTCTTTCCATCGACCACGGCGCGCATGATCTCGTGCCCATGGCCAAGGCGCTGGGCGCCGATCCTGCGCGCATTCCCGCCTTCAAGGCGCTGGCGGTGAAGGCGGCAGCGCGGGTCGCGGCCGGAAGGCCCGGCTTCGGCATGTTCCTTGATGGCGATCTTGGCCGCGAGGCGCTGTTCCGCACCGTCGATCACGGGTTCTGGGTCGCGCGGCAGTTTCCGCACGGCGATACCGCTGCCTTTGCCAGCAACCCCGCCGAATGGCCGGTGACCGAGGTGGTGAAGCTCATCGCCAACGGTCGCGCCGATGCGCTGATGCCGCTTGAAGCCCGGCTCGACGATATCCGCCGGGTGATGCCGATCTGTCTCGCGACCCGACGCGAAACGCTGATCGAGGCGCTGCCCGGCGCCGGTCAAACAACGGCGGATTTCATGGCCGCGCTTTATGCCGAAGGCCTGAAGCCGGATTGGTGGCTGATCGAATGCCAGACCGGTGATGGCTGGCAGGCGGTTGCCGACGTGATCGAGCGGTATGACCCACTCTGTCGGGGCCTGATCGTCATCGCCCGCAGCGCCGATGCCGGGCCGGAACTCCGCATCGCCGCGAAGATGCCGCACGTGCGCGGCTTTGTCGGCGGTCGCGCGATCTTCGGCGAGGCCTTCAAGGGTTGGCTTGCGGGCGCGCTTGACGATGAGGCCGCGATCCGCGCGATGGCCGCACGGTTTGCAACGCTCGCGGAAGCCTTCGATCAGGGACTGGAGGAGTGAGCATGAGCACAACCATCCGGCTCACGGCGGCACAGGCGCTGGTGCGCTATCTCGCCGCGCAGACGACCGAGATCGATGGCAATGAGGTGCCGCTGTTCGCGGGCATCTGGGCGATTTTCGGCCATGGCAATGTCGCCGGCATGGGCGAGGCGCTGGCCGGCGCACGGGCGGCGCTTCCCACGTTCCGCGCGCATAACGAGCAGGCGATGGCCCATGCCGCGATCGCCTTTGCCAAGCAGACCCGCCGCCGGCGGATGATGGCCTGCACGACCTCGATCGGCCCCGGTGCGACCAACATGGTCACCGCTGCCGCGCTGGCGCATGTCAACCGTCTGCCGGTGCTGCTGATTCCCGGCGATGTCTACGCGTCGAGACGGCCCGACCCCGTGCTCCAGCAGATCGAGGATTTCACCGATGCGACGGTTTCCGCCAACGATTGCTTCCGTCCGGTCTCGCGTTTCTTTGACCGGATCACGCGACCGGAGCAATTGCTCGCCAGCCTGCCGCGCGCGCTCGACGTGCTGACGGACCCTGCCGAGTGCGGTCCGGTGACGCTGGCATTCTGCCAGGACGTACAGGCGGAATCCTACGATTATCCCCTCGCCTTCTTCTCCCCGCGCCTGCGGAAGCCGCGCCGGCCCCGCGCCGACGCTGGCGAAATTGAAGCGGCGCTCAAGACCCTCAGGGCTGCCCGCAAGCCGATGATCGTCGCGGGCGGCGGTGTCCTCTATTCCGAAGCAGAGGGCGCGTTGGCCCGATTTGCGTTGCATCACGCAATCCCTGTCGGCGAGACGCAGGCCGGAAAATCCGCGCTGGCGTCCGATCACCCGATGGCGATGGGGGCGATCGGTGTCACCGGCACCTCGGCAGCGAACGCGGTGGCACGCGAGGCGGACCTTGTGCTTGCGGTCGGCACACGCCTGCAGGATTTCACCACGGGATCACGGACGATTTTCGAGAACCCGTCGTGCCGGATCATCGGCCTGAACATCCAGCCCTTCGACGCCGGCAAACACGGCGCGATGCCCCTCGTCGGCGATGCTCTCGCAACCCTTGAGGAACTGGGCGCGGCGCTGGACGACTGGCGCGCGCCGGAAGGTTGGCGCGAAAAGGCGCGCGCCAAGCGCGAGGCCTGGGATGCGGAGGCCGCCGCGGTTCTTGCTTCGACCAATGCGGCGCTTCCCTCCGATGCGGCCGTGATCGGCGCTGTCCGCCGGCAGGGCCACGCTGGTGATATCGTCGTCTGTGCGGCCGGCGGGTTGCCGGGCGAACTCCATAAACTCTGGGAGGCCGGTGCGCCGGGGGGCTATCACGTTGAGTACGGCTTCTCCTGCATGGGCTATGAGATCGCGGGCGGACTTGGCGTCAAGATGGCGGAGCCCGACCGCGAGGTCATCGTCATGGTCGGCGATGGCTCGTATCTGATGATGAATTCCGAGATCGCGACCTCGGTGATGCTGGGGCTGAAGCTCACCATCGTGTTGCTGGACAATGGCGGCTACGGCTGCATTGACCGGCTGCAGCGCTCGACGGGATCGCCGAGCTTCAACAACCTCTTGGCGACCGCGCAGCACCAAGCGCTGCCCCCGATCGATTTCGCCGCGCATGCCCGCAGCCTTGGCGCGGAGGCGGTGAAGCTTGCCGGCATCGGCGACCTCGAAACCGCCTTGCAGGCTGCGCGCCAGCACGCGAAAACGAGCGTTATCGTCATTGACACCGATCCGGCCGAGGGTTCGGGGGTCGGTGGCCACTGGTGGGATGTCGCAGTGGCGGAAACGTCGGAAAACAAGGATGTCACCGCGAAACGACGCGCGTATGACGATGCGCGAAAAGCGCAAAAACTGGTTTAAGGAATAGGTGATGATCCGTATCGGCGCGAACCCCATCGGCTGGTCGAACGACGACCTGCTCGAGCTTGGCGGCGAGACCCCGCTCGAGACCTGCCTCGCGGAAGCCGCAGAGATCGGCTTCTCCGGCATGGAACTTGGCAACAAGTTTCCGCGCGAAGCTGGTGCGCTGAAGGCCGCACTGGCACCGTTCAACCTCGCCTGCATTTCCGGCTGGTATTCCGCCGAGTTGCTGGAGCGCGATGCCAAGTCCGAGATGACGGCCTTGCGTCCGCATCTCGACCTCCTGAAGGCGATGGGCTCCAACGTGCTTGTCTTCGCGGAAACCTCAAACGCCATCCATTCGAACCGCGCCGTGCCGCTGTCGCGACGCCCGGTTCTGGCCGCCGGCGCTTGGAAAACTTTTGGCGCGCGGATGACCGAAGTCGCGAAGATGACGCTCGATGAGGGCGTGCGTCTCGTCTACCACCATCATATGGGCACCATCGTGCAATCGGGCGCGGATATCGCCGCGCTGATGGACAACACCGGCGACGCCGTTCACCTGCTGCTCGATACCGGCCATGCGACCTGGGGCGGGACGGATCCGGCCGCGCTGGCGCGGACCTATCGCAACCGCATCAGCCACGTGCATACCAAGGACGTGCGCGACGCCGTGATGCGCGAAGCCGCGCGCGGCGACTGGAGCTTCCTCGAGTCGGTTCTCGCCGGCGTCTACACCGTTCCTGGCGACGGCATGGTGGACTTCACCGCCGTTTTCCGCGAACTCGCGGGGTATTCGGGTTGGGTCGTGATCGAGGCCGAGCAGGACCCGGCGAAAGCCAATCCGAAGGCCTATGCCACCAAGGGCTACCGGCACCTCGTCGAGGTGCTGAGTGCGCTCGGCTTTCCGTGCGCCTGAAAGGACCAGCGATGAGCCGCCTTTGCCTGCGACCGCTGACCACTGGAAACGGTGTCGTCCATGATGTGACGCCGCAATCCGCTGGCTGGACCTATGTCGGCTTCCAACTGCACCGGCTGGCCGATGGCGAGCATTTGAGCGCGGAAACGGGGACACGTGAGGTCTGCCTCGTGATTGTTTCCGGCCACGCCCGCATCACCGCTGATGGCACGGACTTCGGCACGCTCGGCGGGCGCGCCTCGCCGTTCGAGGGGGCACCGCATTCGGTCTATATTCCCGCGCATTCCAACTATACCGTCACGGCGACGGGGCCGCTGGAAATCGCGGTCTGCACAGCACCCGGCACCGGCGCTCTCCCCGCACGCGTCATCCCGCCTGAAGCTTGCGGGCGGGAGACGCGCGGCACCGGCACCAACACGCGCCACGTATGCAACATCCTGCCGGAGAACGAGCCGGCGGAAAGCCTGCTGGTGGTGGAAGTCATCACCCCCGGCGGCAACTGGTCGAGCTATCCGCCGCACAAGCACGACCGCGACGCCTTCCCCGAGGAGACGCTGCTGGAAGAAACCTATTATCACCGGCTCAATCCGCCGCAGGGCTACGGCGTGCAACGCGTCTACACCGATGCCCTCGACCTCGACGAGACGATCACGGTCCGCGATGGCGATTGCGTGCTCGTGCCACGCGGCTATCATCCTGTCGGGGCAGCGCATGGCTATGATCTGTGGTATCTCAACGTGATGGCGGGGCCGAAGCGTGCCTGGCGCTTCCACAACCAGCCGGAGCACGCATGGCTCGTAAAACGATGAATGCGCCGGTTTATTCGCATGGCTGAGCCCGCTGCCTTCAGTCCTCTGCGCGTGATCGGCACGATCAGCGGGACATCGATGGATGCAATCGATATCGCGGTTGTCGAAACCGACGGTGATGGCTTTGTTCGCCCGCTGGGCGGGGCGGCCTACCCCTATCCCGCCGATCTTCGGGCGGATTTGCAGGCTGTCATCGCTGATCCCGCCCGCGCTGAACAGGACCCGCTCCCGGAGATCGAGGCGCGGGTGACGACAGCCTTCGCGGAGGCCATCCGCCGGTTCATGGCCGAAACGGGCCTCACCGCCGGCTCCGTCGATCTCGTGGGGCTGCACGGCCAGACGATCTTCCACAGGCCCGAACGGCGCCTGACACGCCAGCTCGGCGATGGCGCGAGCCTCGCGCACACGCTGGGCATCCCGGTCGTCAACCGCTTCCGCCATGCCGATGTTGCGGCGGGCGGACAGGGCGCGCCCTTGGTGCCGCTTTACCACGCCGCGCTCGCGCGCACCCTTGCTGCGCCGCTGATCGTGCTCAATCTGGGTGGTGTTGCCAACATCACCTACCTTGACGGCGAGATGATCATCGCCTGCGATACCGGCCCGGCATCCGCCCTCATCGATGACGCGATGCTGCGTCATTTCGGGCGGCCGTTCGACGAGGATGGCGCGGTTGCTGCTGCGGGAAGGGTGGATGCTGGTACGCTCGCCACGCTGATGGCCAACCCGTTCTTCGCACTCCCCCCACCCAAATCGCTCGACCGGAACGATTTCCACGCCCGGGCGGCCATCGTCGATGCCCTCGCGCCCGCGGACCAGATCGCGACGCTGACGGCGTTCACCGTCGCTGCAACCGCCGCCATTCTGCGCCATCTGCCGAAAGCGCCGGCGCGCTGGCTGGTGACGGGTGGCGGGCGGCACAATGGGGCGATGATGGCAGGCTTTTCAGACGCACTGGGGGTTCCGGTCGAGCCGGTCGAGGCTGTGGGCTGGAACGGCGATCTTCTGGAGGCGGAGTGCTTCGCCTACCTCGCCGTCCGCTCCCGGCGCGGGCTGCCGCTCAGCCTGCCGACAACGACCGGCGTCTCCCAGCCGATGCCGGGCGGCGATTTCTGGCCAGCATTCCGCGCCTAATCGCGAAACCGGCAGCCAATCTCGTCGCGGATGCGCAGATCGATACTGTCACGCACACGGCGATACGCCTCGATGCGCTGCTCGCGGCTGCCGGTCACCTGAGTCGCGTCTTCGATCGGCCAGAATAGCAGCTCAACCGAGGTCGTGCGCAGCAAATCTGCGGCGCGGGTGTGCGCTTCGGACGACAGTGCCACCACAAGGTCGAACGCTGCGCAATCGACCTCGTCGAGCGTTTGCGGCTCGTCGTTCTCGAATTCGATACCCGCTTCACGCAGCACGGCGAGCGCGAAGCCGTCGCGTTCCATTTTCGCAAGCCCGGCAGAATCGACATAGACCCGCTTGCCATAGCGCAGGCGCGTCAGCCCTTCCGCGATGGGCGAGCGCACGGCGTTCATCGAACAGACGAACAGCACGGCGTGGAGTTTGTTCGCGGCGAGTTCCGTCACCGATCCTGCCCCTTCCAGGACAGGGCGGCGATCAGCGTGAAAAGCCGGCGTGCGGTCTTGTGATCGATCTCGATCTTGCCCTCGAGCCGCTCGATCACGAGCCCGGCGCCTTCGTCGTGAACACCGCGCCGGCCCATGTCGATCGCCTCGATCCGGTCCGGCGAGGCCGAGCGGATGGCGTCGTAGTAGCTCTCGCAGATCAGGAAGTAATCCTTGATGACCTTGCGGAACGGCGACAGCGACAGCAGGTGCACGATGACCGGGCTCTCGTCCTCGAGGCGGATATCGAACGAAAGGCGGCCCGACAAAAGCCCGAGACCCAGGACATAGGGGCCTCCCGCATGGCCGGGAATGCCGAAGCGGTTTTCCTCGACGAGATCATAGATCGCAATGGCGCGTTCGTGCTCCTGATCCGGTGTTCCGCGCTCGATCGAGGCTTCATCCAGCGTAACGGAGACAAGGCGGCGATTGGTGCTGTCAGGATCGTTGCTCATGGTGTTTTCCGGATCATGGCATCACACTCGATTGAGCCGGATCGAGACCGACCGCGCATGGGCGTGCAGCCCCTCGGCCTCGCCGAGCGCGATAGCGGCAGGCCCGAGTGCCGCCAGCTGCTCCGGCCCGCACGACAGGATCGACGAGCGCTTCATGAAGTCGAGCACGCCGAGCCCGGAGGCAAAACGCGCCGACCGCGCCGTTGGCAGCACGTGGTTCGAGCCACCCACATAATCCCCGATCGCTTCGGGGGTAAACCCGCCAAGGAAGATCGCGCCGGCCTCGCGGATGCGCGCTGCAATGGCCTCCGGGTCGCGCGTCATGATTTCGAGGTGCTCGGCGGCGATGCGATTGGCGATGGCGATGGCGTCATCCATGCCATCGACGAGGATGATCGCACCATTGTCCTGCCAGCTCGGCTCGGCAATCGCGCGGCGCGGCAGGCTCGCGAGCTGGCCATAGACAGCTGCGTTGACGGCCCCGGCGAGCGCCGCATCATCCGTGATCAGGATCGATTGCGCGGCGGTATCATGCTCCGCCTGCGCCAGCAGATCCGCCGCGATCCACGCCGGATTGGCCGTTTCATCCGCGATGATCACCACCTCGGACGGGCCGGCGATCATATCGATGCCAACCTGCCCGAACACCTGCCGTTTCGCCGCGGCAACATAGGCATTGCCGGGTCCGACAACCTTCGAAACCGGGCGGATCGTTTCCGTGCCATAGGCGAGCGCCGCGACCGCCTGCGCCCCGCCGACGCGGTAGATTTCATCGACGCCGCCGAGCGCCGCCGCTGCCAGCACCAGCGGTGACACCTCGCCGCCCGGCGTCGGCACCACCATCACCACCCGCTCGACACCGGCAACCTTGGCCGGAATGGCATTCATCAGCACGGACGAGGGATAGGAGGCAGAACCACCGGGAACGTAAAGACCCACGGCCGCGATCGCCGACCAGCGCCACCCCAGCTTGACGCCGAGCGCATCCTCGAAAAGCTGGTCCTGTGGCTTCTGCCGCTCATGGAAAGCTCGGATGCGCGTCGCGGCGAACTCCAGCGCGTCGAGATGGCCGGGATCACAGGCCGCGCGCGCGGCGGCGATTTCGGCATCGGCGATCCGGATGCCGGTTTTTGTCAGATCAATGGCATCGAAGCGCTGCGAATACTCGATCAGCGCCGCATCACCCTTAGCTCGCACCGCTGCGATGATCGCGGAGACCGCCCGGTCGACATCCTCCGAAACCTCGCGCTTGGCGCCCAGCAGCGCGGCGAACCGGCTTTCAAAATCAGGGTCACGTGTTGAAAGACGCCATGCCGGCCCCGGAGCGGGCGTCGCATTCTTGGGTCGGGGTGATTGAGGGCTCATCATGGTCGATCTGGTTCGGCGAGTGGTCAGGTGCGGCAGGGGATCTGGTTCGGAAGCAGCAGTGATCGGTCTGTTGTTACCCGTCATACCGGACGCTCGCAATGTCGACGGCCATTTTTCATGGGTCGATTGTCCGAAAGTCGCGGCAGGTCCTAAGCCTGCTCCGGCTCCCGCCCTCGCTTCTGCCTTATTTCCTTCATGACAGCTTCAGGTTGACCCACTAAAGTGAGGCCGTTCGCCAGGAACTGGAGATGTGAACCCGATGACCCGCACGAGCTTTTTCCACAAGAATGCCATGCTCGCTCTCAAGGCTGCGCTGGCCGGGCTTGCTCTCGCCACCGCAGCAACCGGAATGGCCGAAGCCCAATACTATCCCGATCCCGGCTATTACCGCCCGGCCCCTCCGGGCACCGGTGGCTATTATCCGCAGCCGCGTCCGCCACGCTATTATCAGGAGCGCCGCGTCTATCAGGACGATGGCTACGCCGTCTATCCGCGCCGCCGCGCCTATGGCTCGATCTGCGTGACATCGCGCGGCAATTGCTCGATCGGCCAGCCGGTTCCGCTGCCCGCCGGCTGCGTGTGCAACATCCCCGGCTTCGGCAAGAAGCGCGGCGCGGTGCAGTAAGACCGAAACCCGCCAGGGCAGCACGGGCGCAGGAATCCGGCGCGGGCAGCGCTCTTCGGAGAGCCCCGCGTCAGCCGCGGATACGGTCGATCTTGGCGCCGCAGCGGCTGAGCTTGCTTTCGAGCCCCTCGAAGCCGCGATCAAGGTGATAGACGCGGTTGATCATCGTCTCGCCTTCGGCAGCCAGCGCCGCGATCACTAGACTGACGGACGCGCGAAGGTCCGTCGCCATCACCGGCGCCCCCTTGAGCGAGCCCGTGCCCTCGACAATCGCCATATCGCCATCGAGCCGGATTTTCGCGCCGAACCGCGCGAGTTCCTGCACGTGCATGAAGCGGTTTTCGAAGATCGTCTCGGTAATATGCGCGGTGCCATCAGCGCGCGTCATCAGCGCCATGAACTGCGCCTGAAGATCGGTCGGGAAGCCGGGGAAGGCTTCGGTCGTCACGTCCACCGGCTTGATCGGCGTGCCGTTGCGGCGGATGCGGATGCCGGTATTCGTCGCGATCACCTCGGTGCCCGATTGCACGAGCTTGTCGAGCGCCGCCTGCAAATGGATCGGCTGGATGCCCTCAAGCGTGACATCACCGCCCGCCATCGCTGCCGCGAAGGCATAGGTGCCGGCCTCGATCCGGTCCGGCAACACGCGGTGGGTCGCCCCGTGCAGGCCCTCGACGCCCTCGATTTCGAGCGTGGACGTACCGATCCCCGTGATTTTCGCGCCCATCTTGACGAGGCATTCGGCGAGATCACTCACTTCCGGCTCGCGCGCGGCGTTGCGGATCACGGTCTTGCCCTTGGCAAGCACCGCCGCCATCAACGCAGTATGCGTACCGCCGACGGTCACTTTCGGGAAATCGATTTCGGCGCCCTTGAGGCCATCCGGCGCCTTGGCGATGACATAGCCTGCGTCGATCTCGATGGAGGCACCGAGGCGTTCGAGCGCCATCAGCAGCAGGTCCACCGGCCGGGTGCCGATCGCGCAGCCGCCGGGCAGCGAAACCTTCGCCTGCCGCATCCGCCCGAGCAGCGGCGCGACGACCCAGAAACTTGCACGCATCTGCGACACGAGTTCATAGGGCGCAACGGTATCGACGATATCTGCCGCGTTGAGGCGCACAACCTCGCCATCCTCGGTCGATTCGCCGGCGCGCTTGCCGGCCACGGTGACATCGACGCCGTGATTGCCGAGAATGCGCTTGAGCATGCGCACATCCGAGAGGCGCGGCACATTTTCCAGCACCAGCGTCTCCGGCGTCAGCAGGCTGGCGATCATGAGCGGAAGCGCCGCGTTCTTGGCGCCCGAGATCGGGATCGACCCGTGAAGCTGCGTGCCGCCGACGATCCTGATGCGATCCATGTGTCTGCCTCGATCCGAGAAATGCCACCCTGGCGGATGGATGAAGAACGCGCTCCTCTGCCACGCCGATCCGGTGATAGCAACCAGAGCGGGTTTGGCATGCACAGCAACGAGCGCAGCTAGTCTTCGCGTTTCATCGTGATTTGCGGCGGTTTGACGGCGGAAGCCAGAGAGTTTTCATCCGCGGAACCTACATTTTCCAGCAGGACTTCTTCGGGCTGGCCTTCTTCCGGGTGCTCAACCTGCCCTTTGACAGCGGCGCGCAGCCGCGCCTGCTCGCGTCGACGCCGCAGATTGGCGCGCAGAGCCTCTGCGAGGCGGGCCTTCTTGTCGTTCCCCTTGCCGCTTCCTTGGCCGTTCATGCGGGCTCCCGAACCGTGATTCCGGGACAGTTCATACCAAAAATGGCGCTGTCACCAAAAATTCTTCTGAATTTGTCGGCAATCAATGCCCGGCCTTGGTGGACAAGGGCAAGAACGTTATAGAACCTTGGAAGAGTTCCAGAGTTGCTGCGCGCAGGGCGAGAGTTCATGTTCGATTACAAGAGTGCTTTTTCAGCCGTCACCGACGCGCTGCGCAACGAGAACCGCTACCGCGTGTTCACCGAAATCGCACGTGATCAGGCCCGCTTCCCGCGTGCGACATGGCACGTCAACGGAGAGGCGCGTGATGTCACCATCTGGTGCTCGAACGATTATCTCGGCATGGGCCGGCACCCGGATGTCGTTGCTGCCCTGACCGAAGAGGCCGCACACGGCTCGGTCGGTGCCGGCGGAACCCGCAATATTTCAGGCAACAGCCATGCTGTCGTGCAGCTGGAACGCGAACTCGCCGACCTCCATGGCAAACCGGCGGCGCTGGTATTTTCCTCCGGTTATGTCGCGAACCAGACCGCGATCGCCACCATCGCGCAGTGCCTGCCCGGCTGCATCATCTTCTCGGATTCCGAGAACCACAACTCGATGATCGACGGTGTGCGTCGCGCGGGCTGCGAGAAGCAGATTTTTCGCCACAACGATGTTGCACACCTTGAAACGCTGCTGAAAGCCGCCGACCCCGCCCGGCCAAAGCTCATCGTGTTCGAGAGCGTCTATTCGATGGATGGCGATGTCGGTCCGATCCGCGAAATCACCGATCTTGCCCGCCGCTATGACGCGCTGACCTACCTCGATGAGGTCCATGCCGTCGGTCTCTATGGCGACCATGGCGCGGGCTATGCCGAGGAAATCGGCGCGATGGGGCAGATCGATATCCTTCAGGGCACGCTCGGCAAGGGGTTCGGCTGTTTTGGTGGCTATTTCGCCGCCAGTGCCGAGATCGTCGATGCCGTCCGCTGCAACGCGCATGGCTTCATTCCTCCGCGCGTCCGGCGAGGAGCGTCTTGGCCATCGGCGGCAGGTTGCCAGAACCAAGCGCGCACTTGCCCAGGCCGGCATTCCCGTTCTCGACAACCCCACGCATATCGTTCCGGTAATGATCGGTGATGCCGCCAAAGCGAAGGCCGCAAGCGATCTTCTGCTGGAGCGCCACGGCATCTATGTCCAGCCGATCAACTTTCCCACCGTGCCGCGCGGCACCGAACGGCTCAGGATCACCCCGACGCCGTTCCACGACGATGCCTTGATCGCGACGCTGGCCGAAGCGCTGGTCGATGTTTTCAGCGAACTCGGGCTGAAGCTGGCGCCAAAGCCGGCTGTCGCGGCGGAGTAGCCTCTATTTCTTCGGTTTTGCCGCGCCTTTGGCCGCATCCTTCGCGGCCGTAACGCCCTTGTCGATGATATCCTTGGCTTGGCCCTGGATCTTGGCGACTTCCGCCGCCAGCTCTTCCGCGACCGCCTTCGATTGCTGCTGCAGCGCCTGCCCGGCCTCCTCGACATGGCTGCGGACGGAGGCCATCTGCTTCGACATGTAATCGGCCTGAAGCTTCATGACCTCGTCGATGCTTTTCGCGTTGACCATTTTTTGCGCGAGTTCGAATGCCGCGGCCATGCTGTTTTCGGTGAAGGTGAGGCTCTTGCGGCGGATTTCGGCGGCCTGCGCCTGCGCCGAACCGGCCTTTCCTTCGAGCGCCGCAACCGCCTCTTCGGCAGCGCTCATGACCTTCCCGAAACCTTCGCGGGCCTGCGTCACGCCCTGTTCGAGCATCGCGCGCATGTCGTCGGGAACCTGAAAACCAGTGCCGGGCTTGATCATACGCAGTCCTCCTCGGGTTCCGGCAGGATCATTCCTGCGTCGCGGTGATGCTAGCAGAGAACAGGCCTGCGGCGTTAAGGTTGTTTTTCGGTAAATGCCACCGATCTCGCTGCCACGATGGACGTCTCGCCAATGGGGATTTATGGATGATATGTTAAGGCTTGTGTCAGTTCGGGACAGGTTGGATGCACGGCTCAGGCCGGCTTCAGGCTTCCAGATCCGTTATAGTCGCGTGTGAGTAGAGTTGAGATGAGGCATCGCCATGGCGATCGAGACCGCAAACCGGGCTGCTGAAAGCCTCCTGCCGACCGGGCTGCTCGATCCCGCGACGCGCGAGGCCATCCTGTCGAACACCATGCCCTCCTTCCTTGCTGCGCCGGATGGCGGTGGCATTCTCTGGTCGAGCCACGAGGCGGCGCGCCGTTTCGGGCATGCCGGGGGCGCGGCCTTCATGCGCGCGGGGCTGCCCCCGCTGGCTGCCGGCACCCAGCGCATCGCAGCGCTCGGGCGCGGCATTGCGCCGGACGCCCCCAAGCGTCTGGAACGCCTGCGCTTCAACATCGGCTTTCGCAGCCAGGTCCTGACCGCGCTCTGTGAGCCCGTTCGCCTCGACGACGGCGCGATTGCCTTGCTGGTCTCTTTCATCGAGGCCCGGCCCGTCCGCACCGCCGAGCCCTATGCCGTCGATGACATCGCGCCCCCGGAAACCCAGTCGCGTCCGGCGGGTATTCCTGAAACCGGCCCTGCGCCGCAGGAGCCGTTACTGCGTCGGCACGATGACCCCGTGCCCGCCGCTGATCTTCCCGTCGCCGATCTCCCTGCACGCGTCACCGAAAGTGCCGGGCCCGATCTGTCGGGCACGCCGGCCTGGCTCGCCGGGGGCGCTACGGAGCTAAAATCGCTGCGGTTTATCTTCGCGCTCGATGCCAATGGCGTTGTCGAACGGGTCACGCCGCCGCTGGCTGAGGCTGTCGGCGCGGCCAATGCCGCCGTTCTCGGCCAGCCGCTCGCCGGATTTGTCGATGCTTTCGATGCACCGGCGGCCGAGGCGATCCGCTCGGCAGTGCTCGCAGGCGAGACCTGGAACGGCATCATGGTGCGCTGGCCCGTGGCCGGCACCGATCTTGTCGTGCCCGTCGATCTCTCGGCACTGCCGATCATTTCGGGCGAGGCCGGGCTGACCGGGTTTTCCGGTTTCGGCCGCTGCCATCTCGACCGGGCGGAGGCGATGTCCGAGCCGGTCGCCACCGCAGCAACAGCCCCTGAAGACGTTGAGCAACCCGATCTCCTGTCGGCGCTGGAAGCGTTCGGGGAGCCGGAGAGCATCGATATCGCAGAACTATCAGCACTGGAACCAGAGAGCGAGACGCTTGCGGACAGCGTGAGCGCGGACCATGAGGAGCGTGCCGAAGGGCCGGTCATTACCCCCGCTCCACCGCTTCCGGCCGCCAGACCGGCTGAACCGCTGCATAATCAGAATGTCTTCTCGCTGAAGACCGGCCAGCCCGCTGACCCCCAGCCCAACGGCAAGCACGGGCTGTCGATGGCAGAGCGCAACGCCTTCCGCGAGATCGCCCGCGCGCTGGGCGCGAAATTCGACCCCGACGGGCAGGACGATACGCCATCGCCCCGTCCGTCCGAGGCGGAAACGGCAGCCACTGATCGGGCTGCATCCGCCGGCGCGAAGACGCCCGCGCCATCCGTTTCAACCTTTGCCCCGATGCTGCCAAGCGTGCAGGCGGTCAAGCCGGCCGAGCACATGCCTGCCGATCACGCGCTGCTCGACCGGCTCCCGGTCGGATTGCTCGTGCTCAAGGGTGACGAACCACTCTTTGCCAACCGGACGCTGCTCGACCTGACCGATTACCCGGATTTTCAGACTTTTGTCGCTGAGGATGGCGCCCGCGCGATTTTCCGCAAGAGCACCATGCCGCGCGATCGCGGTGCCGGATTTGACACTGTGGTGCTCACCTCGCGCGATGGCGAGATGATCCCTGTCGATACCCACCTCCAGATCACTGACTGGCGAGGAGAAAAGGCGACGCTGATTTCCCTGCGCCGCGCGGTGGAGCTCGAGCAAGGCAAGGCCCTGCGCTCGGTCGCGCTTGATCTCAAGCGGTCCCGCTCCGAGGCGCAGGAGCTGCGCGCCGTGCTCGACACCGCAACCGACGGCGTCGTCACCCTCGACGAAAAGGGCCGTATCCTCAGCCTGAACGGCGCGGCGGAGGCCTTGTTCGGCCTCAACCAGAACGAGGTTTCCGGCGAGAGCTTCACGACCCTTCTGCTCAACGAGAGTCACGCCGAGGCGCTCGATTATTTCGAGGGCCTGAGCGCCAACGGCGTCCGCAGTGTGATGAACGACGGCCGCGATGTCTTCGGCCGCGAGAAGAAGGGCGGGCGCATTCCGCTGTTCATGACCTTCGGCCGCATCTCCGACGATGAACCCCGCCGCTATTGCGCAGTGCTGCGCGACCTCACCTCCTGGAAGCGCGCCGAAGCGGAACTGACCGATGCTCGCCGCGCCGCCGAACTCGCGAGCGCCAAGAAGAGCGATTTTCTCGCCAAGATCAGCCACGAGATCCGCACGCCGATGAACGCCATCATCGGTTTTGCGGAAGTGATGATGGAGGAGCGCCTCGGCCCGGTCGGCAACCCGAAGTACAAGGAATACCTCGGGGATATCCGGACTTCCGGCAAGCACGTCGTCAGCCTCGTCAATGACCTCCTCGATCTCGCGAAGATCGAGGCCGGACGCATGGAAATGACGTTTGCCGCGACCGATCTCAACGCGGTCGTGGCAAGCTCGGTCGGCATCATCCAGCCGCAGGCCAACGCAAACCGCGTGCTGGTGCGCACGCAACTGGCGCAGAAGCTGCCGCCGGTTGTTGCCGATGAACGCTCCATCCGGCAGATCATCCTCAACATGCTCTCGAACGCCACGCGCTTCACCGAGAGCGGCGGGCAGGTCATCGTCGCAACCAGCCTGCTCGACAGCGGCGAGGCCGTGATCCGCATCCGCGATACCGGCGTCGGCATGAGCAGCAGCGAGATCGAGCAGGCGCTCGAACCGTTCCGGCAGGTCGGCACGCGGCGCGATCACGGCGGAACCGGGCTCGGCCTGCCCTTGACCAAGGCGCTGGTGGAAGCCAACCGCGCGAATTTCGCCATCCGTTCGACCCCCGGCGAGGGCACGATGGTGGAAATCACCTTCCCGTCGACGCGCGTTCTGGCGGAATAATCAGGGATCGATCCGCTGGACCGGCATTTCGCTGGCGGCGGTAATGCGTGCATCCAGCCCGGAGGAATCAAGGCTGACCGGCGCGGCCTTCGCCTTGCGTTGCGGTGCCGGTTCGCCGGACGCTGTCAGAACGCTGCCTGAATCAAGCCCGTAGATATCGGACCGGAAATGCACGAGCCCATCGGGCGTGACATAGCCGGTGAGATAGGTCCAGGCGACGGGGATCGGTTCCTTCGGGCGGATGTCCTTGCGCTGGTTGGTGGCGATCGCCGCGTCGATCGCCATGCGATCCCAGCCCTTGTTGCCCTCGAGAACCCAGGCCGCGAATTCGCGCACGTTTTCGACGCGCACGCACCCCGAGGAGTGGAAGCGGTTGTCCGCCCCGAACAGGCGTTTGGATGGCGTATCGTGCATATAGACCGACTCGCGGTTCGGCATGTCGATGCGGAGCTGGCCAAGCGCGTTCGCGGTGCCGGATTCCTGCCGCAGCGTGAACGCCGCTGCCCGTTCGGTCGACCAGTTGATAGCGCGCGGATCGACCTCATTGCCACTCGTGCCGTAGATGCGGATTTTCGCCTTCTGGAGATACGAGGCATCCTTCTGCATCTTCGGGATGATGTCTTTCCTGATGATCGAAACCGGCACCGTCCATGTCGGATTGAGGTTCACATTCGTGATCCGCGTCTCGATCTCCGGCGACGCCCGGTCCTTCTTGCCGACGACGGCGATGAAGCGTTTTTCGACAACGCCGTTCTCGATCGCCTCGACGGAGGCCGAGGGAATATTCACGACGACATAGCGCGGCCCGAAGGCAAAGCCGCGCAGCGCCAGCCGCCGCGCGCTTTCGTTGAGCTGGGTGAAGCGCTCGCGCGCCGGGGTCCGTAGCGCGGTCAGCGTCGGCCCCTGCACCAGCGCGTTCTGGCTATGGCCGTGCCGCGCCTGAAACCGTTTGACGGCGGCGGCAAGCCCGGGATCGAACACCGGATTGGTAACGTCAGCGGCGGCAAGATCGCCCTCCGCCGCGAGGCGCTGGCGCAGCATCAGGACTTCCTCGCCCTCGCTGCCGGGCTTCAGGACCACATTCCCCGGCAGGATCGGCCAGCCCCCGGCATTGGCGATGGCGAGATATTTCTGCGCGGCCTCGTTGATCGCGGCGAGGCTATCCGGGTGGAAGCTCGGGCGCTTGTCGTTGCGGGCAACGACACGCTCGTGAACGGTTGGCGCGGCAACGGCTTTTTTCTTGGGCTTTGGTGCTGCAACCGCTTCGGGCACCGGTGCGCCGATGCTGCCGGCAAAGCCGCTGGCGGCGGGCGGGGGTGCGCCGAGCCCCTGCGCGGCAGCAGCGCCTAAAAACGCCGGAACCGCCAGCAGGAGGCTGGTTGCTGCAATCAGCAGGGGCGTTTGCGCAAGACGCATCGGACGTTCCCGGGGTATCCAAGAACCCGACGGATATCATCAAATGGCGAACAAATCCTTGTTAACCATGCCCCGCCGCGGGGCAGTTAAGCCCCGACGATCAGCACATGCAGGCGGCGCGGACCATGCGCGCCGAGGAGGATGGTCTGCTCGATATCGCCGGAGCGCGACGGGCCGGTGATGAAATTCACCGTGCGTGGCATTTCGCCCTTGCCGTATTTCGCCCGGATGCGCGGCCAGATCGCCTCGAGATCACCGACGACATCCGTCGCGGAGAGCACGACGATGTGGTTGTCGGGGAGGAAATTGAGCGTCGTCGGGTTCTCCGGGCCTGAAATCAGCGCCATCGTGCCGGTTTCGGCGATACCCGCTTCGGCATGGCTGATGGCGTTGAGATCGCCGCCATCGCTGCGGCCGACCGAGACATCGAGCGCGGTCTTGTCCCACGGGCAGGCGGCCAGACGCGGATCATCGCCGCGCTTCAGCGTCGCCGGCAGGTTATTGGCGCGCAGATAGTCCGCGACCGCTGCCGGCACTTCCGAATAATCCGCCAGCACCGCTGTCGTTGCCTGCACGCCGACGAGCTTTTCAAGCAGCAGCGCAAGCTTTGCGGGGGCGTCGATCTGCGCACGATCCGGGATGATGCCCTTCGGCGCACGATCAAGCCGATCCTCGACAATGCCGGCCCGCAGGCGCTCGTCGCCCTTCACATGCAGCGAACGGCGGATGGAGGCGAAGAGGTTGTCGCGGGATGTTGTCATTTCACGCCCCTCTCGCGCTTCCATTTCGCCTGAAAGGTCTCGCCCTCCGGCACCGCGAAATCGCGGTATTTTGTCCAGGCGCTGGCACCGAGCAGCCAGGTGAAGCGGCCCTTTCCACGTCCGAGAAGGCGCATCGCCTTCATCGCGATACGGGTGGAAAGCGCATAAAGCTTCGGGCGCCGCGCGAAAAACGCCCAGAGCCCCAGGCCATAGCGCGCGATGGCCGGGTTGAGGTTGCGCTCGAACTCGCGCTCGCGCCAATGCCGCATCATTTTGGGCAAAGGAATTTTCATCGGGCAGACGCTTTCGCAGCGTCCGCAGAAGGTCGAGGCATTGGGCAGGTGCCCGGCTTCATCGACGCCGATCAGCGACGGGGTCAGCACGGAGCCCATCGGTCCCGGATAGATCCAGCCGTAGGCATGCCCGCCGATCTGGTGATAGACCGGGCAATGGTTCATGCAGGCCGCGCAGCGGATGCAGCGCAGCATGTCCTGAAACTCGCCGCCCAGCATCGCCGAGCGCCCGTTGTCGAGGATGATGACGTGGTATTCCTCGGGCCCATCCACATCCCCACGCGCTTGCGCGCGGGCTTCCTTCTTTGTCGCATTTTCTTCACGCGAACCGGCATCCACTTCGCTTGAAAATGCTCCCTTGCGCCTCGGCCCCGTGGAGAGCGTGGTGTAGACGCTCATCTCCTGTCCGGTGGCGGAACGCGCGAGCAGGCGCAAGATCTGGCTGACATCTTCGAGCGTCGGCACCATCTTTTCGATGGAGGCCATGACGACATGGACCTTCGGCAGCACCTGCGTGAGATCGCCGTTGCCCTCGTTCGTCACGATGATCGAGGTACCGGTTTCCGCGATGAGAAAATTCGCGCCGGTGATACCGACATCGGCGACGAGAAACTTCTCGCGCAGTACCGCGCGGGCTTCGGTGAGCAGCGACGTCTTCTCGGTGAGGTCGCGGTTCGCATCAAGATGCGTATGGACGCGGCGGAAATCGCTCTCGATCTGCTCTTTGTTGAGGTGAACCGCCGGCGCGATGATGTGGCTCGGCGCCTCGCCCCTGAGCTGGATGATGTATTCGCCGAGATCCGTTTCCACGGGCGTCACGCCATTGGCTTCGAGGAAGGCGTTGAGGCCAACCTCCTCGGTGATCATCGATTTGCCCTTGGTCACCGTTTTCGCGCCGACCTTGCGGCAGATATCGAGCGTGATCTGGCGCGCTTCTTCGGCATCGGCGGCAAAATGCACATAGCCACCGCTCGCCGTCACCTTCGCCTCGTATTTTTCGAGGTAGAGATCGAGATGGGCGAGCGTGTGGTTCTTGATTTCCTTGGCGTTCTCGCGAAGCGCTTCGAATTCGGGCAATTCGCTCGCGGCTTTCGCCCGCTTGTCGATGAAATTCTGCCGAACGGCCTTGAGATTGCCGGTGAGCTGCGCATCGGCCATCGCGCCGGTGGCATTGGCCTTGAACGAATGGGCGGTGGACTGCGCGCTCATGGTGTTGTCCCTCTTGGCGTCGTCTCCTTCGCCGCGGCATCCGGGGTAACCTTGCCGATCGGCGGTGTGGCCGTCATCCCGGCGAGCACTTCGGCGACGTGCCGGACATCCATGGCCGAACCCTTGCGCGAGAGCTTTCCGGCCATGTTCATCAGGCAGCCGAGATCGCCCGCGAGCAGGGTTCCGGCCTCGGAAGCCTGAGCATTGACCGCCTTTTCACTGACGATCTTGTCGGAAATCTCGCCGTATTTCACCGCAAACGTGCCGCCAAACCCGCAGCAGACGTCATTGTCCTTCATCTCGACGAGGCTGAGCCCCTGCACGCTCGCAAGCAGCTTGCGCGGCTGGCTCTGGATGCCAAGCTCCCGGAGGCCCGAGCAGCTGTCGTGATACGTTACGCGCCCCTCGAAGGTCGCGGAAACCGAGGTCACGCCGAGCACATCGGTGAGGAAGGAGACGAGTTCGAACGTCTTTGCCGCGAGCCGCTCAGCCCTACCCGCGAGATTGGGATCACCGGCGAAGAGTTCGGGGTAATGCTTCGAGATCATCCCGCCGCAGGAGCCCGAGGGCACCACCACGTAATCATAGGGCTCGAAGGCCGCAATCATCTGTAAAGCAAGGTCCCTGCTGGTCTGGCGGTCACCATTATTGAACGCCGGCTGGCCGCAGCAGGTCTGCGGCGGCACATGCACGGTGCAGCCGGCATCCTCCAGCAGTTTGGCAGCGGCGAACCCGACCGTCGGGCGCATTGCATCGACAAGGCAAGTCGCGAACAGCGCGACGCGCGGGGCCGCCCCTGGTTGGTCTGGTGAAGCCAAGCTCTCTACGGGCACTTGGCCCGCCTCCCTGTCAGCTGCCGCGGATTGTCGTGAATTTCCGCATGCCGTGAATTACTTCTAGGAGGGTTCGGGGACCCTCCGCAAGATGTGAGATCAATCCCGTGCGAAGCCGGCCATGCCTTCCCCGCATGCCCCCCTTGCGCGCCAGCGCAGAATTGCCGCAAGAATGCCGGCCTGACCGCGCCGCGCTCACTGAGGCCGGCAGACCGCAGGACCGCATGACGCGCACGCCACCACCTGATCCCGATTGGTTGATCCGCCTCGCGACCACGTCGATCACCGAGGCTGTCGAACGGCTTTCGAGCCACGGGGTTGTCGTTGTTCTGGCAGAAGATGGCATCGCCATACCCAATCTGCCGCCGGCGACGGAGGCCGAGATCGGGGCCGCTGCCGGAAGCCGGAACGGTGTCGGCTTCCTGCTGCGTCGGCGGATCGCCCGCGCGCTGGCGGCGGAGGCATGCGGGCAGGATGCCGCCGTGATCCGCCTGGTTGCGGATGCAAACGGCAAACCCGGATTTGAGATGCCCGGAGTTGGCTTGCCCGGAGTTGAGATGCCCGGAGTTGCCCCCGCCGCCCCCCGGCTCCACGTGAGCTTTTCCGCGCGCTCTCCTCTCAACCTGATCGCAGTGGCGCATGATCCTGTTGGCGTTGATCTCGAAATGCCTATCACGCAGGAAGCGATCCCCTGGAACATCCTGCGGCCCGATGAGGCCGATGCGATCCGCGCCCTGCCCGCACCTGAGCAGCCCGGCGCCTTCGTCAGGCTCTGGAGCCTCAAGGAAGCCTTTCTCAAGGCATCCGGCAATGTGCTGGCCATTCCGCCCGAGGCGATCCGCATCGCGGATGACGACACCATTGCCGTGCACAGCGATGCCCGTGGATCGCGCGCGGTCGAGGCGCGGCTTCGGCTTCTTCGCGGCAGGAGCACCGTTTCCATCGGATTTCCACATCCTACAATCGCACTCGCGCTATTGTCAGCGGCGCATCAATCAGCGATGAGGGGGAAAGATTGATCACGGGCGAGACTCTTCTCATGGATTTCATCACACCCTACCTCGTGCCTCTGGCCAAGATCGTCTGGATCGATCTTCTGCTCTCCGGCGACAACGCCATCGTCATTGCGCTGGCGTGCCGGTCGCTGCCCGAAAAGCAGCGCAAGCTCGGCATGCTGCTGGGCGCGGGCACAGCCATCGCCCTGCGCATCGTTTTTGCGATTTTCATCACCTACCTGCTTCAGGTCCCCTTCCTGAAGATCGTCGGCGGCCTGCTGCTGCTCTGGGTCGGCATCAAGCTCGCGGTCGGCGAGGAAGAGGGCGAGCACAACATCGAATCCAGCGACAACCTCTGGCGTGCGGTGCGCACCATCGCCATCGCCGATGCCGTGATGAGCCTCGACAACGTCATCGCCATTGCTGCCGCTGCGGGCGGCAACATCTGGCTCTTTGTCTTCGGCCTGCTGCTCTCCATCCCGCTGATCATTTACGGCTCAAGCCTGCTTACCTCCGTCATGGAGCGCTTCCCCATCATCATCTGGGCCGGTGCGGCACTGCTGGGCTGGATTGCCGGCGAGATGGTCGTTTCCGACGGGTTCATCGTCGAGCACCTGCGCAACATCAATCCGGCCTGGGCCATCATGGCGCAGGTGTCGGACGGCCATGGCGGCATGGTGTCCGAGGCAAGACCCGCAGCCTGGATCTACTATGGCGCGGCAGTGATCGGTGCCGCCATCGTGGTCGGCTGCGGCTACTTCCTGAAGAAAAAGGCCGAGAGGCTCGCCTGAGCCCCGGTCCGATCCGATGTCCAACGCGCAAAAAAGGCCGCTTCGCAGCGGCCTTTTTTATGATGCGCTACCATAAGAATGGTACAGTCGGGTGGTCTCGAACCACCGACCTTCGGTACCACAAACCGACGCTCTAACCAACTGAGCTACGACTGCGCATCGAGGAAGCGTTGACTAACTTCAATCGCCGCGGATTTCAAGGCGGCATTTCAGACCCGGACAAATTGTTTACGGTGGGATGTCCAGAACGACGCCCCAACCTTCCGGGGCCATGTCAAAAAAAAGCGCGGGCCGAAACCCGCGCCTTGAAATGTTTGCCTCTGCCGATGGCAGAAACCCGAGATCAGCTCTTGAACGGAATAACCATCGACGCCTTGACCGGCTCGACGACATCCGTCGCAACCTTCTGGGCGATCTCACCGAGATGCTTCGACTGCGCCTGAAGCGTTTCAACCTGGGCCTTGGCAAAATCCTGCTGCAACTTCACGGCATCAGCAACGGTCTTCGCGGCGAACAGCGCCTGCATGTGTTCGAAGCCGGCGTTGGTCTGCGTGCGGAAAAGGTCGAGAACCTTCATGTTGAAATCGCGGGTGCCGGCGTGGGCAGCCGTCATGCTCGCTTCAAGCTTGTCGGTCGCCGATTCGGCGTTGCCCTTGAGCGTGGCGTAGTGCGACCGGAGCTGCTCGATGCCCTTCTCGGCATTGGCGCGAACCTTTTCCTGCATGTCCGCGAACGGCTTCATCAGGTCCGAGGCAGCAGCGGTGACGGCAGCGGTCGCGGCCTGTGTGTTGGCAACGGTCTGCTCGACAACAGTGGTTGCGGCGTCTTCGATCGTCTTGGTGACAGGCTTTTTGGCGATGGCCATGGTGATTCTCCTTTGAAAAGCGGAAAACTCCCCAGAGAGCTTCCCCGAAATGAATGCGGCCCAGCCATGGCGGAAGGTTTCGCTTCCGGTCTTGCCTGCCGACGCGATGCAGGTAGCCGATTTTTTGTTGCAATGCAACATTTTTGTGCGGTGCACAATTTTTCCTGAGGTCAGAATGTCACCTTCTCTGTATCCGTGCTTGACCTTACGGTCGTCCGTGTGGCAATGGGCGTCCTCGTTGCTGTGGTAGCTCAGTGGTAGAGCACTCCCTTGGTAAGGGAGAGGTCGAGAGTTCAATCCTCTCTCACAGCACCAGCCACTCCTGATCGAACCGATGATTTTCCGGTTCTGGCAGAGAAGGCTGGCAATTTCCGGGGTTTAGGCAAATGACCGGCTTGCAGAGAGAGCCGACCTCAGGAAGTCCGGGCGCTTTGCTGGACCGGATTCAGGGCAATTCTCGGCGACCAATTTATCATTTTCCGAGAACAACATGCGCGCAGGTCACAGAGCAGTTCGAATTTTCGCAGAGAGCGGTTCGAACGACCGCTATCCACGCCTCTTTTGTCATTCGACCAATAGGAACTAAAAGTCGCTGACCAACCGAACAGGACCGATATCCGCTTGGCGGTTTTCGATTGACCTGCCCCCCTGAACGTCCCTCGCTCTGATGTAAAGTCTGCCCAACCTGCGAAGGAGCGGACGACCTGAGAAAGAGCCGCTTCACCGATGCGCAGATCATCGGGATGATCAAGGAACAGGTGGCGGGACTGCCGACCTCCGAGTTGTGCCGGAAGCATGGGCTTAGCCCGGCGACGTTTTACAAGCTCAAGGCCAAGTATGACGGGATGGAGCTTTCAGACGCCAAACGGCTCAGGCAACTCGAGGACGAGAACAACAAGCTCAAGCGCCTTCTGGCAGATGCGATGCTCGACAATGCCGTGCTGAAGGATCTCCTGGGAAAACCCCGGCATCAGGTAGCAAACGCACCAAGCCAGACATAGCCTGATCCCCGCCGATCACTGGCTCTCTGGCGCGACGACTACAACAATGTCAGGCCGCATTCGTCACTGGGAAACAAGACCCCGGCCGAAGCGCGCCGGGCGCTTGAGCAATCGGAAAGCTCCGCGCCAGCCGCGTTTGCCCACACTGCACCCAACCACTATCAACCCAAAGGACTCTCGTTATGACCGGGGGACTACCGGGGTGCACTTCAGACTACCAGGTTTCAAGGTCCGTAAACTAGCTCTGGCAGCCAAAGCGAAATTTTTGGAAGAACGATAATGATGCCCAGCAAGACCATTTCCAAGCAAATGAATGGGATGACACCGCGGAAGAGCTCGCGCGAGGTGATCTCTGATCGGGCTGACGCCATGACCGCGAAGAGATTGAGCCCGACGGGGGGCGTGATCGCTGAAATCTCGATCAACTTGATGAGGACGATGCCGAACCAGATTGGATCGTACCCAAGCCCCACCATGATTGGATGCAGAAAAGGAACGGTCACCACCGTTATCGAGACAGTGTCCATGAACATGCCAAGGATCAGGTTCGCGATCACCACCGCCGCCAATACCTGCCATGGGGCAATGCCGCTGGCCGAGATCGCGTCGACGAGTTCGGAGATGAAGCCGGAATAGACGAGGAAACGCGCAAACAGGAGCCCGCCGATCAGAACGAGGAAGATCGTCCCTGAACTGACTGCTGCCTCTTCGAGCGCTTCCCGAATCATTTTCGGCTTGCCCACACCACGCCAGACAGCGATGCCCAATGCACCGAGTGCTCCGATCGCGCCGGCTGCCGTAGGAGCCACCAAACCGCTGTAAATCCCGCCGACCACAATCGCCGCGAGCACAAGGAAGGGCCCGATGCGGGTCAGGGCAGCGAATTTTTCTTGGGTCGTGAAAGTCTTCTCCACTTGCGGCGCCACGACTGGACGAACGCGCACTAGAACGAAGACAAAGACCACGTAGGCAATCGCCGTGACAATGCCGGGAACGATACCGGCCACAAAAAGCCGACCGATGGATTCGCCCGTCAGCAGCGCATAAATCACCATCATCATGGAAGGTGGAATGAGCGAAGCGAATGTGCCGGCGGCCGCAATGCACCCGGCACCAACGCCAGAATCGTAATTGAAGCGCTTCATCTGCGGCAACGATAACCGGGTGAAGACCGCTGCACTGACCACGGTTGAACCGGATATCGTGGCAAATCCTGCCGAAGACAGGATTGTCACGATGAAAAGGCTGCCACGGACCCGTGCCAGGATGCGATAAAAAGCTTCATACAGATCGCTCGTGATCCCCGCGCGGTGGGCAAGGATTCCCATCAGCACAAAAGTCGGTATGACAACAAACGAATACTGGTTGAGCGCGTTGTAGACAAGTGATTCGGCTGACGAAGAGAGCAACGTTTGCCCGCCCACCATGAACAGGCCACCGAGACCGACAAGGCCGAGCGCAGACGCCACCGGAACGCCGAGCAGGGTGAGAACAAGCGCCACGCCGATCGCGAGGCCCCCAAGCGTAAGACTTTCCAACTCAGTTCTCCTCGTTCTTCTTGTTGGCCGGTATGTCGTCTGCGACGGAGAACAGGCTTAGAATGACAATCCGTGCAGCTTCTAAACATGTCATGCAAACGCCGATGGCGAAGGCAACCTTCATGGGCCAAACGGCGAATTCGCCGGCCGCGACCGCGGTTTCGCGGATCGCCACGCTCGAAGCCGCCAGCTTCGCCGCGCCAAGAGCAAGGATGATGAAGAACAGGAAGGACAGTGCCGCTGCAAGCATTTCAAGTGCCCGCTTGACCCGTCCACCCACCCAGTCCGTCAGCAGGTCCACCACGATGTCGGCCTTGCTCCGTACGACCATGCCCGTCGAAAGGAAGACGGCGGGCGGCAGCAATTCCTCGGACAAGTTCGTTGCGGCGGCGATCGGTCGGTTCAGTGCAAAACTCATGAAGATGTCGAGCGCACTGATGCCGATGATCGCGAGTATCAGGATCCCCGCGACATTGACACAGAGCAGGCTGCCTGCGCGCAACGCCCGATCGACGCCGCTTATGAAGTTTATCGGATGCATTCGCCCGCGCCCTATTCGAGTTCGGCTTGCTTGGCGCGCCAGTAGTCGAGCACCGTTTTAGCCTGATCACCCAACCCCTTCGATACCATGCTCTTGAACCATACTTCGCGCATGTCCGGGATCGCGGCATTGTAGGCATCACGCTCGGCGAATTCGACAGTCGTCACGCCCTGCTTTTTCAGGAATTCGAGCGCCTCGGACTCAGCTTCCGTGATCGCCTGCAGGCTGCGCTCGGCGGCCTCCTGGCTGACCTCCATGATCAGTTTCTTGACCTCGCTCGGATAACCGAAGTCGACGTCATCATCTGCGATCTCGTCTCCGATGATGGCGTCGCGGGGTTCGGCTTTTCTTATGCAATCGGCGGACGTGGCGTGGCGGCGCTTAAAGCGCTGGATGTGATGGGTCGCGAACTGGTGACGGGTACACAGGCAGTGCACCCTGAGGCGAATTGGCGACGCATGAAAGCTGCCTGCAACAGAACAGGCCGTGGCCCCAATTTTGTAGGCCTCGCAGCGCTGGATGTCGCGTACTGGGATCTTCACGCGAGAAATCTGGAGATGTCACTTGGCGTTGCTATGGGCGGCGTCCAGCGGTCCGTGCCGGTTTATGGCAGCGGCGGCTACCGTCCGAATCAGGATCTGGATACGATTGCCGAGCAAGTCCAGCGACATCGCAAGCAGGGCTTCAAAGCAGTCAAGTTAAGGCTATCAGGCCGGCCAGATGACACCAAGGTTATCGAGGCCGCGCGATCCGTCATGGGGCCGGATCAATGGTTGATGGCCGACATGAACGAGAAAGGCAATCTGAGCACGGCACGCGCACTCATCGCCGCAGTGCTGGGCAACGGTGGCCTGTTTGTGGAAGAGCCGCTTCCGACAGAGGACGTCGAGGGATATCGGTCGCTGTCCCGGGCGTTCCCGGGCGCAATTGCATGCGGCGAACATATGCAAGGCTGCGAAGTGGCCCTTCCGTTCATCAAGGATGGGCTATGCGGCGTCATTCAGCCCGATCTCGCCATGATGGGCGGACTAACTGAATCGTTGCGCCTGGCGCGGCTGGCCGAAACCTTTGGCATCGAGGTCACACCCCATTTTCTACCTGGCCTTTTTGTACATCTCGCCGCGGCCGCGCCCAATGTCACCTGGCTGGAAGACTTCCCCCTCCTCGAACCGCTCTTCGACAACGTTCCGATTGCCACCTCTGATGGAATGCTGACGGCCGGCAGCGGAGCGGGGCACGGCTTGTTGCTTACGTCAAGAGCCCGTGAACAACTGATCTCAGCGTGAGCGTCCCTATGCGGAAGGTCGCCAGTGGCTCTCTTCACGGTGCCCAAGTCAAGGAACCATCAAGGAGGATCATGACTCTGAAGGCCAACATGCGCGGCTATGGCCCCCGCAAGGTTCTTTTTCTGCACGGGTGGCTTAGCGATCACCAAGTCTTCGATACGGTGCCCCTCTGGTTCTCGCAATCTGAATTCACGTTCGCTCAGATGGATTTCCGGGGTTACGGTCTCAACCGCGCCGTTGCCGGCAATTACAGCGCGGACGAAATCGCCAAAGATGCCCTCGAGCTATGCGACCAGCTTGAATGGCAGAATTTCCACGTGGTCGGTCATTCGATGGGCGGGATGGTCACGCAGAAAATGGCGTAGACGGCCCGCAGCCGCTTTGCTGCTACCGGATCAGAACGCCAGGTCCCTGAGCACGATCTCGCTCACGCGCGCGACGAAATCCGGGTTCGAACGCATCAGCGCAGTCGTCGCGCGCCCCTGTTCCAGCGCACTGATGTGTTTGCGAATTTCGGAGACGTTCGGGTGCTTGCCGGCGCCAGCTGCGAAATCGGCGCGTCCGGGAGCCACCCGTCCGCAACGGAGCGCCGGTTCCACGCGTTTGGCGCATCGGCAGGCCGCCGCGTTACCGACGAGGCCACAGGATGTGGTCACGAACGACATCACCGCTCCCCGCGCGCGCTTGAGGCGTTGGCGATAGGTCGCCGCCTCGATTTCGAGGATCTCCGCCGCCTCGCGGTCCGGAACCTCGAAGACATCGCCCAGGATATAAGCCATCCTGTTCTTGCGCGACAGACAGGTGAGCATCGCGAGCGTGCAGCCGATCTTCACCTCCTGAATGGCAATCGCCTCCTCTGCGTCGCTCAGGCCAGCATCCTCGATCGGGGCGAGACCAGCCTCGATATCGCTGGCGAAGCCCTGAAACGTCAAACGCATCGCTTCGATGGCTCCGCGCTTGCGTTCGTGCACAAGGTGGCGGCAGGCGATCCGGAAAGCCCAGGCACCCGCTGCGCCGACGTCCTCGATCGAACCGAGATTGGTGATGATACGGATCAGGATCTCCTGCGTCGCATCTTCCGCGTCCGCCCGATGGGCCAGCATCCTGATAGCGATATTGAAGATCGGCCGCTCAATCGAGCGAACAAGCGCTTCAAGGGCGGCGCGGCTTCCCAGCCGCGCCGCCGCCACAAGATCGGGCTCGATCCTGATCATGCCTCGAGTAGCGTCTTGAGCGACAGAAGCTCTTCCGCCAGCAGCTTCATCTGAGCGGCCAGCGCACCCTCCAGAGCTTCCAAGGGAACAGGTGGAGCCATCAGCACGAACGAATACACGGCATTGCGTTCTCCATCCGGCGTGATGCGCGAATATGCCATCCCGACCGAACCGTCGGGGAATGTCATTTTCCAGTCGACGGTGCCGGCCTTGCTGTCAGCCAGTGTATCAAGCCTGATCGTCACCGCGCCTCCGGCAGTCGCCAGATCGGCCGTCGCGGCATCGGCACGCTTGAACGCGCCGGTCCAGCGCGGCAGGTTGGCCGGATTGGAAACGAAGGCAAACACATCGGCCGCACCGGCCTTGATTCCGACGGACTGGACATCAAACGTTTTCATGGAACTTGCTCCTTTGACATGAGCCCGATTGATTTCGGGTCATGAAGACAAGGAGTGCGGAACCGATCTCGTTGTGACATCGTTGTGCGCAATCAAGCCGCAGAATGCAAAAATTGTCGTGCGTCTGTTCAAAGACATCCCGGAGCCTCGCTTGCAGGGGTAACTTGATGCAGCGACCGTTCATCCACCGACAATCAAGAACGAGACAATTTTGCGTGACTTGCCGCGCAGCTGCGGCGAATTCGGGTTCCGGAAGCGGCCGACCGCCGATCGCTTGGCTGCGTCTTAATATTTGCCCGCTAGTTTCCGGCCAATTGCATTGTTCAACAGAAGCAGTGATGAGGCAACGAAGATGCCGCGAATCCGTCGAAATCGCTCGATTGCATCTGAAATCGCCTTGGTATTCGTCATCATTGTTCTCGTCACCGTCTCCGGCGGCCTCCTCATTCGCGGTCTGGCCCAGCAACTTGTGGCCGACGCACGCGATGCGGTCTGGGAATCGTCAGTTCCGGCCTCCTTCGTCTACCAGACCGTCGGCGACCAATGGGTTATTCATCAGGTTCTCACGAAGGCGCTGAAACCCGGAAACGATCCGGGCAATCTGCGGGGCGAGATTGAAACCCTCGAAAAGCTCTCCGCAGCACGCTGGGGCGAGTTGGTCGGGCTTTCGGTCTATTTCCCCGAGGCACCGCGGATCGGGATCGAGAAGGCGAACCGGCGCCTTGAGGCCTATCGGACGGCTTATCGCGATACGCTCGCCCGGATCGAAAATCGGGACTATTCCGGCGCGCGTGTCATCCATGAAACAACGCAGACCGATGCCATTCATGCGCTTGCCCAGGAAGCATCGACACTCCTGCGGACGATGAGCGAACGCATCGAGTGGGTGACGCAACGCATGGAGACAACCGCGAAGAACGGGGTTGCCGATTTTGCACTTGCCGGTCTTGCGATCTGCCTGTTGCTCGTCATTGCCTATGCGGCCATCCACTTTCGCATCACGCGCCCGATTCTTGAACTGAACGAGGCCATGGAAAGGCTGGCCGCCGGTGATCTCGCCACGGTTCTTCCTCTGGCTTCGCGCAAGGATGAAATCGGCCGCATGGCCGACACGGTGGCGATATTCAAGGAAGGGCTCGTCAGGATCAACCAGCTGGTCCGGGATCTGGATGAGGCGAACGCAACCAACATCCGCACCAATGAAGCGATGATGCGCGCGCTGATCGGCCTGGCTGGCGCTCGTGACAACGAGACCGGTGCGCATCTCGATCGTACGCAGCAATACGTACGGATCCTCTGCCGCCGGCTCGCGCAGGATACGGAATTCACCGCCGATCTCGATGCACCAACCATCGGGTACATCGTCGCCGCCGCGCCGCTTCATGATATCGGCAAGGTCGCGATTCCCGACAAAATCTTGCACAAACCCGGCAAACTGACCGACGAGGAATTCGCGATCATGAAGACCCATGTGGTCGAAGGGCTGGCAGTTGTCGATCAGGTTATCGCTGATGTCGGCCGGACACCGTATCTTGCTGCGGCGCGCGATGTCATTGCAGGGCATCACGAGCGCTATGATGGCCGCGGCTATCCGCACGGCCTATCCGGAACCGCCATCCCCCTGGCCGGGCGGATCATGGCGCTTGCCGATGTCTACGATGCCCTGCGCAGCGCCCGCGTCTACAAGCCAGCGATGTCGCACGGAGAGGCCCGGCAGGTCCTGATCGACGGCGCGACAAAGCATTTCGATCCGAAGATCGTCGCGGCCTTCCTGCTCTCGGAAGGCGAGTTCGAGCGGATCGCCGTCGCGATGAACGACCATCCCATCGTCACGAAGATCGGGGCTGTGGCGTAAGAGTGAATCGCCTCGAGTTGTCTCGACGCAAATTCCCTGTCCCGCCATCAAGCTTTCCCTGCTAGCGCAGATGGAACATTTGGGCCAACCATTTGAGTAATTGTTACTTCCACGCAAAAGGAGCCACAATCAGACATCAATTTTCCGCGCATTCCCTGCTGATTTCCCTGTTTGCACCGAAAACCGGATGTCAGAGTGGTTCACGCCAGACTGCGTCCGGCACCAGCCACTCTCACGGAAACTGACAATTTTCCGGTTTTGGCAGAGAAGTCTGGCGATATCCGTCGCTTGGGCGAATGCCCCTCCCACATAAAGAGACGACAACAAGGAATTCCGGGCGCTTTGCTGGATCGGATTCTGGGCAATTCCCGGCACCCTAGGCGAAGCACTCGGTTGTCCAGCGCGAGGGCCAATCGCCCTCGTGATCCAGCAGCAATCTGACAGTGCGCTCACGCATTTCGCGTAAAACTCGTCCGTCGCTTTGCTTGTCAAGGCTCCATCCAATTTGGAAATTGGAGCTTCCGGCAAACCGAGAGCGGTTCAGGAGGCATGCGGAGCGAGTTGGTCCCGCTCCGCCACTATCCTAGAGACCAAACCGCCATTCGGCCGGGACATAACGAAAAGCGGGTCCGTCCCTCAGCACCCGCCCTACACCCGGAAACGCGATATGCGCGCCGGCAACGAGAAGACCATCGGCAGCGATCATGTCGAAGATGCGCTTGCGGGATGCAGCTGCCTGCGCGGCGTCCGTGTCGAACGCAAAGCCGACGTCCGGCCGCACGGTGTGGATGGCCGAGTTGTGGATGATGTCACCGATAAAGATCATCTGCTCGGAACCGGAATTCACCCGAACAACCGAATGCCCCGGCGTGTGGCCGACCGCAGGCTCGAAGGTCACGCCGGGGAAGATTTCTCCTCCTGTCACCAACCGGGTCTGCTTCGCGTAAGGCGCCAACGCCTTGCGCGCCGAAGCAAAGAGGAAGCGGACGCCTTCCGGCATGCGGTTCATGCTGGAATCATCCAGCCAGAAGCGATGTTCATCGCGATGAAGAACCAGCTCCGCATTGGGAAACAGGGCTTTTCCACCTGAATCGATCAATCCTTCGACGTGATCGGTATGGGCATGGGTCAGGATCACCGCATCGATATCGGCGGGCTTGATCCCCGCTGCGGCAAGGTTGGCCTGAACCCGCCCGAGGTCGGGGCCGAAAGCGGTGTTCGAGCCCGTGCCGCTGTCAATGAGATAGGTCTTCTCGCCGGTGTTGACCACGAAGGCATTGACAGCGGTCGGAAGTTGTTCGGTGAGACCCGAGGCTGCGAGGATGCGCTTGAGTTCGGCCGGTTCCGCGCCTGTGAAAACCTGAGCGCTCAACGGAACAAATCCGTCGAGGATACAGGTCACCTCGATGGACCCGACCTTCTGACGGTAGATGCCCGCGACCTGTTTGCCGGCGACAGGCGCCCGCGCCAGAGCGGGCAGGTGCGCCACGGGAAGAGCGGCAACACTGAGTGCCGCGGTGAGAATTGAGCGTCGGTTGAGCATGTCTTTGACCTTTCATTTGTGATGGAACCGGAATGCTGGCACGCTCGCGCGAGCGCGCCGGTGCTTGACGCTTCAGGCTGCTTGCGACCAGACTCGCCCCGCGAACATCGGATCGAGCGGCGTATGCAGGACGTGATTGGCGTAGTTGCTGATCGTCTTGACCGAGATCGCCAGGATGATCTCGAGGATATTCTGCTCGGTGTAGCCGGCTTCAAGAAAGGTTGCCGCTTCTGCGATCGTCGGCCGGCCCCTGCTTTCAACCAGAATCCGGG
This sequence comes from Beijerinckiaceae bacterium, assembly GCA_009773635.1. Classification (GTDB taxonomy): domain Bacteria; phylum Pseudomonadota; class Alphaproteobacteria; order Rhizobiales; family Beijerinckiaceae; genus Rhabdaerophilum. The sequence continues at coordinate 46,050 of WSYC01000014.1, forward strand.
TGAACCTGACGAGAGCACCGAGGCGCGCATCTCCAACCGGATCTCCTGCCCGGATCGTGTCCGTAACCTCGGCCGGAACGCCGGATTTCTTGTCTGCGATGAAGCTGTGAGCCGCAACGCAATACTCGCAGCCGTTCACACAAGAGATCGTCAGGAAAATGACTTCCTGCTCGAGTGCCGAGAATCCGGTGGCATTGCGAAAACGGCCGTAGCCATCGAGGTACGCTTCCAGCAGTGCCGGAGAATTGACCATGCCGGCATACATATTGGGGATGAACCCTACCTGCGCCTTGGCCTTTTCAAGGATCGCCCTGGCTTCTGGCAAGGCTGTTTCCGGCGTTTGAGCGGCGAGGCTCAGCTTGAAGGTGTCGCTGTTCCGGGTATCTGGCATGTCACTTCTCCATTTTGGACATGGCGGGGAATTATCTGGAATGATCATTCCAGATAAGGGCAAAAAAATCAGCCTAGCTTTGCCATCGCATCGTCGATGATCGAGGCGAGCAAGGCTTCATCCGGGCGGGACCGGATCAGCACCAGCAATCCCGACAGGGAGGCCAGAAGCCCTTTGGCGATGCGCGGCGGGTTCAGCGCCGGAGACATTTCCCCGAGTTCCTGCCCCCGAAGGATCATTCGATGAAAGAAATCCTCGATCTGCTCCTGAGCATGCGCAACGATGCTTCTGATTTCCGGATCGTGCGCCGCCAGTTCCAGCGCCGTGTTGGTCATCAGGCAACCCGCAGTATCGCCCTTTTCCAACAGGCCTGTCGAAAAGCAGACAAGCAATTCCCGGATTGCGTGGCGCGGGGAATGCTCCGCCTCCAGCTCGCTGAGGATTTTCCGGCGAATATCCTTGTCGTATTTCCCAAGCGCGGCCAGGAAGAGCGCGCGCTTGTCGCCATAGGTGCCATAAAGGCTCCCGCGGTTAATGCCGGTGCTGTCGATGAGATCCTGGACGGACGTCGCCTCATAGCCGCGCTCCCAGAAGGTGCGCATGGCCTTGGCCAGCGTTTCGTCGACATCAAATTGCTTGTTCGGCGGCATTTCGTTCCTCGTTACGACCATATGTCACATCTGGAACGATCGTTCAAGATAAATCTTACCCCGGATCGCTTCGATTTCCGAGCATCGAAAAAGGCCCGAGTTCAAGCCTGCCGGAAGCCGCCGCGAACGGAAGGTATCCCACGAAAATTCGTGGGCTTTTGTATTTGTTACGCGCGAAACGCTCACGTTGTCCGGATTCTTCGTGATGAAAACGACAAGGCAGCTTGATTGGCCGGTGAAGCGGGATTGGCGGTATCTTTTTGGTCATGGGCAAGCAGGGCGGAGTGGCTCCGGACCTGCAAATGCCAAAGGAGAATGACCATGAAAATCCTCACCGGAACCGCCCTTGCCTTCGCTGTGCTTCTTTCGGCCAATGCCTTCGCCAGTGCTGAAAGCGACCATCTCGGCAGCCCGGTGATGAAGGCCCCTGCCGCAGCAGGCCCTCTCGCCAACTTCACAGCCATCTCACCCGAGACGATCCAGAAAGTCGCCGTTACAAAATCGACCGATCCAGCCCGCAACGTCAATTCCGGCAAATAGCAGGCCCCCGCCTGATGCTGGAAAGGGCGCCGGTTCCTCCCCCAAGGAACCGGCGTCCGCCAGCCGGGCAGGACGTTCTTATTGGACCGTGAGGGAAAATCCTGCTGACGACCCGCTTCTTCCGGGGCTTCCTGTGCGGGCACGCGGGCCGACTTCCTCTTTTCACGAGCGGGCTGGGCATGCGTCGAACTCACCCATATGATCGGCAGAGATACTCTGGCTGGAAAGGCCCCACGATGAGCAAACTGACCGGCATCCGCGCCTGCGTTTTCGATGCCTACGGGACAATTTTCGATTTTGCATCCGCCGTCGCGCGGTGCCGCGATATTCCGGACGACAAGCGGGGGGCGCTGACAACGCTCTGGCGCGACAAGCAGCTTCAGTACACCTGGTTGCGGGCGCTTCAGGGACGATACGTCGATTTCTGGCAGGTGACGGGTGATGCTCTCGACTTTGCGCTCGACAGTCTGGGCATCCATTCGCCTGCCCTAAAGACTCAACTGATGGACCTTTACCTGACACTCAGCGCCTTTCCGGAAGTCCCGGAGGTGCTCCGATCGCTGAGGGAAGCCGGTTTTGTCACGGCAATCCTCTCCAATGGCTCTCCTGCCATGCTGGAATCAGCTGTTTCGGCGGCCGGATTGTCATCCCTGTTCGATGCGATCCTTTCTGTGGATGCGGTCGGCACCTACAAAACCCATCCGTCTGTCTACCAATACGCCCTTGACCAACTGGGTGTTTTGGCGCGCGAGGTGTCCTTCCAGTCCTCGAACGCGTGGGATGCCTATGCGGCGTCGGATTTCGGAATGCGCGTCGTCTGGTGCAACCGTTACAGCCAGCGTGAGGAACGCCTGCCGGGCAAGCCGGACCGGGAAATTCGAACGCTGACGCAGCTTCCCGCACTGCTGTCATTGGCCAGATGAAGGGCATCACATCGACGTGATGGCGTAACGAAAACCTGCCTTTTTGCGAATTCCGGATAGCAGCCGATTTTTGTGGCGGCTCAACGATCCATCTGGATTTCAAAGAGGAACGATCATCATGGCAAATGCGACCAAAACGATCCTGCGGCGATCGGTTCTCGCTCTGGGTCTCGGCCTCGCGGTGGTGGCGACCCCCATAAACCTGGGGACCGCCTTCGCATACGACGAAGGCTCCGAAAGCGCCATCAATGTGGATGGCAAGGGCATTGCGCTGCGCGGATACGACCCCGTGGCCTACTTCACGCTCGGCAAGCCGACGCCGGGAGATGCCAAGTTCACAGCCAAGCATGACGGGGCGACCTATCACTTCGCCAGTGCCACCACCCGCGATGCCTTCACCAGGGAACCTGCCAAGTTTGCACCGGCCTTCGGCGGTTATTGCGCCATGGGCGCCGTCTTCGAGAAGAAGCTCGATGGCGACCCCAATCTCTGGAAGATCGTCGATGGCAAACTCTATCTGAATGTCGGCGAGCCCGCGCAGAAGCGCTGGCTGGAAGACACCAAGGGCAACATCTCCAAGGCGGCGGTGAACTGGCCGAAGATCAGGGACAAGGCGCCCAAGGAACTCTGATGCCCAGCCCGGCAGGTCTGTTCCGTTCGACAGGCCTGCCGGGTCTCACCGGTCCATCTCGGACATGTGATGATGCCGTGGCATGCAACGGAAGTAATCTCTCCGGATATTGCAGGCTGGGCACCGCCATGATGATGCGCGAAGAAGAACTGAAGCACTATCTGGTTCTTGCCAATGCCGGCGATGAAACAGCCTATCGGATGTTTTTCAACGCGTTGCTTCCCGCATTGAGGATCCTGGCGACGGCTGCGATGTCTCGCACCTCTCTGCCGGCCGCCGATGCGGAGGATATCGTGCAGGAGACGCTGGTAGCGTTGCATCAGAAGCGTCACACTTTTGATCCCGCCTATCCTGTGGGGCCCTGGGTTCGCGGTATCGTACGGCACAAACTGCTCGATGCGCTCCGCAGGCGGCGCGTGGTCCATGTTCCCATTGAAGACTTCGACGACCTGCTGCCGATCTCGCCCTCCGAAACGAGAGACGATATGGCGGAAGTCATCAAGCTGGCTGAAGGTTTGCCCGTTCGCCAGCGGGACGCGGTTCTTGCGGTTGTCCAGGGATTCTCGGGCAGGGCCGCTGCGGCGCGTGCTTCAATGACGGAAGGCGCTTTTCGTGTAGCGCTCCATCGCGGGATTAGCCGTCTCGCACGCATGGTAGAGGGGTAGGATTTTGACACGGGATACCGAGGACCTGATCCATCAACTTGCCCGTCAAGGCGTGTCTTCGCGCGCGGAAACTCCACCGGGCCTCTCGTATACGGTCATGCTGGGTGTGTTGCCGGCGATCGCCATCTTCCTGATTTTCTTCGGGTTCCGGCCTGATTTCATGCAATCGCTCGCGAACCCTTATTTTGTTCTGCGCGGGATGTTTCTGGCCGCGCTGGCCGCGGTCTGCCTCACGCTCATTCCTCCGGTCGGACGTCCTGGTGCCGTCATCCCGTGGCACCGACTGCTCTGGGCCCCGTCGATCCTGGTGCTTGGTCTTGTGGCGGAACGCTTCGGTTGGGATCCCGCCATGAATACCGTTTCCGCCCCCGCCTGGGTTTGCATCACAGGAATAGCGAGCCTCGCCGCCTTCCCCATCCTGGCGTTGTTGCTGGCTGTCAGGCGGCAGGCTGCGACGCAGCCCGAACTTGCCGGCGCCATTTCAGGGCTAACAGGCGGAGCGATCGGCGCGACGCTCTATGCTCTCTGGTGCGCTGAAACCAGCCCCGGCTATGTTGCGCTCTGGTACGGGCTTGCCCTTGCGATCTGCGCCGCAGCGGGAGCGCTTGCCGGGCGGCATTTGCTGCGTTGGTGACGCGGGATTTCAGTCCCGTCGGGATGCGCTCTCAAGCAGCGCGCGGGCCTGCGGGGATTGCCAGTCCACCAGCCCCGTGAAGTAGCCGAGGTTTCGTCCACCCGGCGAGAGCACATAGCTGAGCGGCAAGCCAAAAAGCCGGAACGGATCCTGCGGCGTCGCTTCATCGGCCCGTTTGGCAACGCGGAAATCCGGATCGAGAAACACCGGCAGATCCCGCACTTTCAGCTCGGCCAGATAAGGTTTTACGGTTTTCGCGCCACCCTGATCAAGCGAAATCGCGATCACGCGAACGCCCGGCGGGTCCTGTGTGCGGGCGAGAGCATCAAGCATCGGGATTTCGCGCCGGCAGGGTGGGCACCAGCTCGCCCAGAAATTCACGATCAGCACATTGCCCTGATAGGCTGACAGCAGCACCTCCTTGCCATCGAGGCGCTTGAGCCGGAAATCCGGCACGCGCTCCGCCGGCTCGAATTCCACGAACTGCCCCCGTCCCTCCCGAAGTGTCGGCAGGCGAGGAGCAGATTGCGACAAAGCCGGGCCAGCGACCGCGCCTGCTGCACCGGCCAGGAGGATGCGACGGGAAATCTGGTGCATCACTTTCCTGTCCCGAATCCCAGGTGCTTCTTCCGGTAACTCTTCATCAGCGCATCCTCGCAATCAGATGGTCGAGCGAGAGCCAGCCGGCCCCTTTCGCCATCAGGAACAGCAGCACAACCGCCCAGGTGCCGTGCAGCGGATAGGCACCGGGGTAGACAAGCACCTGAATCACAAGGGTCATGATGAGAAGCGCGAAGGCGGAAAGCCTTGTGGCCAACCCTAACAGGATCAGGACAGGGAAAATATGTTCGGCGGTGGTGGCCAACACGGCCGAAATCTCCGGCGGCAGGAACGGCAGCTTGTATTCGTCGCGGAAGAGGTCAACCGTCGTTGCCCCAAGCCTTGGCCAGCCCAGCGTGAAGGTTCCCTCGATCAGATCGATCGCCAGTCCCTCGACCTTCGTCTGCCCGGATTTCCAGAACACGGCAGCGATGGAAAAGCGCGCCAGAAGGGCGGTGAACCAATCCGGAATAGCGGAGAAAAGACGATGCACTGCGGCGATCAGCCGCGTGATGAAGCCGGGTCCGGCTTTGTTGAGGTCAATGAGGGAGTTCTCAGATCGGGCCATGTTCGGCGTCCTTTTCCAGAGTAACGGCTTCGGTTGCGCCGCTTTCCAGCAGCAACGCCAATGCGCCCGGCAGATCGAATGTCTCATCGCCCGGCAGCGCTTCCTGAGCGCCGACGCCAAGTGGTTGACCGGCAAGCACCGACGAGAAAAACGGGAATGCGCCCTGCGGGAGCCGATAGATCCGCACAGCAAAATCGGGCCTCGTGATCAACACGGTCTCGGGTCGTGCGGGATCGATATCCCCGAGATCACCTTGCCCGTGATGTGCGAACCAGAGCGAGGCCACCGCAAACGCCGACGTGATGATGCGGGTCGCCGGATGCGCCCGGAAGCGAAGATCGGCGAGTTGCTCGGAGACAAATGTCGCGAGCAAACCCGGCTCGAACGGCGCGGCATCCGCTGCGTGAAAGGCCTCGACCTGAAGGAATTCGAGACGCGCGAGATCGGCGAGGTAAGGCAGGCTTGCTGCGGGGCCGAAGGCACGCACGAAATCAGGAAATTCTTCGCCATAGCCAGACATGATCGGGCTTTTCGGCGGGTGAACCAGCACGAATTCACGCGCCATGGCGGCAAAGAATTCGTCACCCACCATCTGCCGCACAACCGGGAAGGTCTGCGCGAGTGCATCGCAGAGCGAGACCGTGACATTGTTGCGATAGACATTGAAACGACGCGAGGGGATTCGCCCGCCCTCCTTGCGCAACCCCGAGGGGGGCGGAACGTTCGGGTCAACAAGCGCCCGCGAAAAATCGACTTGTCCGCTCATGCCCGATGGCCGGTATTCTGCCGCTTCTCGAGCGCTTCCGCGTGGAGGATCTCCCCGGCCCGGCGCGCTTCGGACATCAGCTCGGCAAGCGGCGGCACATCGTTGTCCCACTCGATCAGCGTCGCGCAGGGGCCCATGCGGCGGACGAGGCGCGCATAGAGCACCCAGACATCCGCATCGACAGGGCGGTCATGACTGTCGATGAGAAGCCTGTCTCCGAGATCATCCTGATCTTCAGCATGCCCGCCGAGATGGATCTCGCCCACAGCCTCGACCGGAAAGGCATCAAGGTAGGCAAACGGATCACGGCGATGGTTGACGCAGGAAACCTGCACGTTGTTGACATCGAGAAGCAGCCCGCAGCCGGTCCGCCGCGCTATCGCAGCCAGAAAGTCGACCTCGTCCATCGTGCTCGACGAGAACTCGACGTAGGTGGAAGGATTTTCCAGCAGCATGCGACAGCGCAGATACTCCTGCACCAGATCGATGTGATCGCAGACCCGATCAAGCGTGTCCCGATTGTAGGCAACCGGAAGCAGGTCGTTGAAGTAGGCCACATCGTGGCTCGACCAGGCGAGATGCTCGGAAAACGAGGCTGGCTCGTAGCGATCAATGAGGAGCCGCAGGCGGTTGAGATGCTCTCTGTCGAGCGGCCGCTCGCCCCCGATGGACAGCCCCACCCCATGCAGCGAGATCGGGTAGAGCTCCCGCAATCGCCCGAGCTGGAAATGAGGCAACCCGCCGGCGCCCATGTAGTTTTCCGCATGCACTTCCAGAAAGGCTGGCCGATGAGTGCCATCAACCAGCCCGTCGAAGAAATCCGGCTTGAAGCCGATGCCCACGCCGGCAGGAAGACGCGGCACGCTTGAAAACCGCATGGTTTCAGCCCCCGAAGGATCGGGATCTGGTGATTTTCCGGATTGGAGCCGATCAGACATCGCGTCCTTGCCCTGCGGATAGTCCATGCGCTGCTGGCGGAATTGTTCGGCAGGAGACCTCAGGCCTTCTTTTCCTTGAATTCCTTCAACTGGCCAAAGCCGGTCGAGGACGCCGGTGAGGCAGTCTTGGGGCAGGTGCCCTTCGGTACGAGCTTCCAGGCGTTCCCCTGGTAGTCAATTTTCGAGGTGCCGGCGCATGTGGTCCCGGGCCCGGCGGCGCAATCGTTCTTGCCCTTCAACGAGACGCCGAAGCATTTCTCGTTGGCGGCGTCCTGCGCCTGAGCCGGCAATGAAACGCTGGTCACGGCGGCGGCAACGGAAACGGCCAGCGCCAGATTGATCGAACGACGATCCATGATGTTCTCCTTTGAGCAAGGCCAATCGGGCCTGCGAGAGGAGTTCGCTGTTTCATGGCGGATTGTTACATGTTCACGTCTTCGTGAAGCCAGAGACCTCCACCGCCGGCTTTTGCGACGACAAAAACCCGCAGTTTTCGCGCATTCGCTGGTGAGCCGGGTTTGTTACAAGGGCTCACATCAAATAAATGTGCGGATCGGCGAAGTGCATTTCCGGGCGATTGGCTTCAGGATCAAGGATCGATGAAGCCCAGTTCGAGAGACCCGGAGGGAGCCGTTGCCATGAAATCCATTGATCGCAGAAGCCTGATCGGCATCACCGGCAGCCTTTTTCTCGCAATTCCCACTGCCTCTCTGGCTCAGACTGCCCCGATGGCTGCCCGGCAGGGGTGGATCGTCAAATCCACCGCGCACGGTTTTGCGACGCTGGTTGGCAGGCTTGACGAGTCCGTGAAGGCCAACAAGATGGGGCTGGTGACTGTCGCGAGTGCATCGGATGGCGCAAAGGCGCAAGGGTTCACAATCCCCGGCAATCGCGTTGTCGGCGTCTTCCGGAATGATTTTGCCCGGCGCATGCTCGCAGCCAGCATTCCTGCGGGGATCGAGGCCCCGATCCGCTTCTACATCACCGAGAACGCAAACGGCACGTCCACGCTGTCCTACAAGACGCCGGGCACCGTCTTTGCGCCCTATTTCGACGGTGCGGCAGCCGATCTGAAAACGCTGGCGGCCGAACTGGATGTGATTTTTGCAAAAATCGCCGAGGACGCAACCAAGCCTTGATCGGCGCGAATCCTCACATCGTTGCAACAAGACGTCTGCAATGACCGGCCGTCGGAAGATCGCCGACACGGATCATCGTGTGCAGCAAATGATGGGGACGGTCCGCCGGTATATCGTCCGTTCCACGATAGCGCGCTTCACTGATAAGCTTGTGAAATTATGACATATATCTAATTTTTGTTCGCCGCACCTTTCAGAACAGACATGCGTAGTGTATATGCACATTATGGATGAATCGAGTTCAAATTCCCTGGAAGAGCGTGATCTGGCGCTCGTGAGCCAGACCTGTCTGGTCCGGGCGGCGCGTCGCACAGCCAACCTGTTGACGCGTGTTTATGCGACGCGCCTGTCGGATGCGAGGATCGAGCCGACCCAGTTCACGCTGCTGGTTGCGATCGCTGTTGGCAAGGCCCGTTCCGCCTCCGAGCTTGCAGGGCAAATCGGCATTGAACGCTCGACCTTGGTCCGCAACCTGGGACCGATGCTGTCTGCCGGTCTAGTCGTCGCAGAGCCCGGCGAAGGCCGCCGCCTGACCTACCAGCTGACAGCGCCGGGACAGGTAAAGCTGGATCAGGCATTGGTCCACTGGCGGAAGATCCAGAAGGATCTGCTTGATGCCATGCCCGAAGGATCACTGGAAGCCGTGCAGGGTCAGTTGGCGCTGCTGCGGCGCGCCGCCCGGCAGGCTGGTTCAGAATCCGACTAGCACATGAAGACTTGGGAAGGGGTAAATGCATGCCAATATGTGTATCTGCAACATCAATCTTCTGCATCTGCGTCAGACGCATGCAGGTCTTTGGCTCGAAGGGATGACGCAAAATGAGCCCTGGCGTGACAACACGACGGGCACCTTGTTGTCGCCTGCACAGCGCGAGACGCCGCCAGAAGCCGTTGGCACCCCTGTTTCGCAGACGGCAGCAGAACCTGCCTGATCATGCCCGCTGGCAGAAACCCGCTGGCAGAAAGGAGTAATCTTCATGCGCGCCTCAGCCTGGCTTTCAATCCTGCCGGAATTCCTGAAGGGGCTCGACGCCGACGACGATCCCATCGAACGGCTTGAGGCCCGTGTCGCGGCGCTGGAGCGCTCGATGACAGCCGCTTCGATGACTATGCCACCCGACAACCCGATGCCTTCGGACCCGTCGTTCGAATCTTTGTCTCCCTCACGAAGGATCTGATATGCCTCGCTCAGCCAAGATTGTTGTCACCGGCATGGGCATCGTATCGCCCCTCGGGGTCGGCGTGGAACGCGTCTGGGAAAGGCTCGTCGCCGGAAGAAGCGGAATCCGGCGGCTTGACGATGCCATCGTGCCGGATGTTCCCGCCAAGATCGGAGGTGTCGTGCCTGATCTGGCGGAGGATGCCGAGGGTGGCTTCGACCGTGATGCCGTCGTTCCCCCGAAGGACCAGAAGAAGATGGACCGGTTCATCCAGTTCGCGGTTCGCGCGGCGGATGAGGCGATCGCGCAGGCCGGCTGGCATCCGGCGACGGACCGGGGCCGTGCGCGAACCGCGACGGTGATCGCTTCCGGCATTGGCGGGTTCCATACCATCACCGAGGCGGTGGAAACCACAGCAGAACGTGGTGTGCGGCGACTTTCGCCCTTCACGGTGCCCTCGTTTCTCGTGAACCTCGCGGCAGGATGGGTGTCGATCCGTCACGGGTTCCGTGGTCCACTCGGCGCCCCTGTCACGGCTTGCGCCGCCAGCGTGCAGGCCATCGGTGATGCCGCCCGGATGATCCGCTCGGGCGAAGCCGACATCGCGATCTGCGGCGGCGCCGAAGCCTGCATCTCTCGCGTGGCTCTGGGCGGATTTTCTGCGGCGCGCGCGCTTTCCACCGGCTTCAACGACACGCCTGAACAGGCATCGCGCCCATTCGATCAGAGCCGCGACGGCTTTGTCATGGGAGAAGGCGCGGGTATGCTGGTGATCGAGACGCTTGAACATGCACTCGCACGCGGTGCGAAGCCGCTGGCCGAACTCGCGGGCTACGGGACAAGCGCCGATGCCTACCACCTCACGGCCTCCCCGGAGACTGGCGAGGGCGCGCAGCGGGCCATGCGCGCGGCGCTTGACGCCGCCGGGTTAGAGCCGCGGCAGATCGATCATCTCAACGCTCATTCAACCTCGACGCCTGTCGGAGATCGCGGCGAACTCGCGGCCATTCGCGCGATTTTCGGCGAGGGGCGGAGCCCTGCCATCAGCGCCACCAAGTCCGCGACCGGGCATCTCCTTGGTGCAGCGGGTGGCATCGAGGCCATTTTCTCGATCATGGCGCTGAGGACCGGCATCCTGCCGCCGACTCTCAATCTCGATACGCCTGACGAAGCGGCCTACGGACTCGATATCGTCGGCCCTCGGGCGCGAATCCAACCGATCTCCGCCGTGCTTTCCAACGGATTCGGCTTTGGCGGCGTCAACGCCAGCGTGATCTTCCGGTGAAACCGCTTCCAGCCGTCTGTACGAATCTCGCGGTAGTTCAATGCGTTACCACACCTGTCCAATAACTGGTGAGCCAACACCTGCGGACTTGACGCCATGTTATTGCATATGCAATGACTATGCGGCATCGGGAGATTGTCATGCCGAAAGAGGATATGATCAGCAACATGGCGGGCAGTTGCCTGATGGGTCGGGCGAGGCTTCTGACGCGCGTCCTGACGGGCATATACGACGACGAGCTGCGTCCGTTTGGTCTCAAGGCGACACAGCTCAATCTGCTCGTCGTCGTCGCCCAACTCGGCCCTGTTCGTCGCATCGAGATCGGCCGCATGATCCATCTCGACCCCTCGACACTCACCCGCAATCTGCAGGTCATGCTGAACAACGGCTGGATCGAGGAAGTCGCCGACGACGAGGATGGACGCGGACTTCCCCTTCAAGCAACGCGTCCCGGTATGACGCTGCTGGAAAAGGTATCGCCGGCCTGGGAGTGCGCGCAAGGGAAAGCCGGGAGGCTGCTTGGCGCTGACGGCGCCGCACTGTTGCGCAAGCTGTCGTCAGGACTTTTTGGCACGGCACCGGGAAGGGTGTGAAATTTTTTGACTATGTATTTGCATATGCAAAAACATCGATCACAGGTGGTCCCATGTGGAAACTGATCCCGGCAGACGAGGCATCGCCGCTGATTACCTTCGGTATGGCGGGTATTGCCGGGGAAGAATCTGGCACCTGTCGTCGGGAAGAGAAGAGAGCGTGCCGACTGCCTCACGTGGATGGCATTTCCGATCGGTACATCGGAGCCAGCAACCCTCAAAGAGGTTCGGCCGATCTGGGCTCGCGCGATGGGACTTCTCGCCCGCTATCCGAAAGCCAATGACTGGATCCGGCGCCTGCAATTTCGACAGGCCTGTCAACGCGCAATAAGCAAGTAGGGAAGCCACAATGTACCAGACGATCGCCACCATCTATGTTCTAGCGTTCCTGACATTCCTGCCAGCCGTCGTTCTGGGCCTGCTGGCTGCCGGTGCCTTTCGGGCCGGGCTCGCACCCCGCCAGACGGCATGGGCATTGGGGCTTGTGGCTGCACTTCTTGGCCTCTGGGCAGCAGCAATGGTGCCATTGGCACAGGCAGGAGTCCTGCTGCCACCTCCGACAATCTTCGATCCACCGTTTGCTCTGATGCCCCTCATCGGGGGAGCTGCAATCTTGTGGGGTCTGGGGCGTTTCACTGCCAGCGGGCAAGCCATTCTCAGAGGTCTCGACCAACGGCACCTGGTCGGGTTCCAGATATTCCGTGTGATGGGCGGGCTCTTCCTTCTGGGCTGGGCGATGGGGAAAGTTCCGTGGCAATTTGCACTGCCGGCTGGCATTGGCGATATCTGGGCCGGAGTTGCAGCAATTCAGGCGTTGTCGGCACTGAACAGCGGAGCTCCGCAGGCTCGGGCGCTTGTGGTCAGGGCCAATGTCATCGGACTGGTTGACTTCGTCGTGGCGGTCAGCACCGGCTTGATAACTTCAGAAGGGTTCCTGCATTTGCTTTCCCGCGACGCGCCCAACATCATCAACATGTACCCGCTCGCGCTCTTTCCGGCCTTTTTTGTGCCAATCTTCATCGCTTTCCATCTGTTCTCGCTGAGGGCGCTGCGTAGCGAGCCGCTGGTCCGACCGTCGACCTGAGGGCTGGCAGAGGAAAAATCGGGTATCGCGACAGTGGCGATGGTGGCCTGAGCCTGATGCCGGAATGTTCTGCCGTTTGAGCGGTTCCAAACCCCGACACTGCGGTGCCCCCTCACGCCGGCAGTAACGGGCGGGCCTCATCCCAGAGCCGCTTCAGAATCGCCGCGGCAGGCTCCGCCCGCGCCAGAGCCGCCGATTGCCCGGCCCAGGCCTGCATGCGCTGGAGATCGCCGGTGCGCAGCGCCTCCTCCCGCATGGGCCGCGTCATACCGCGCTGCACCGGGTAGGGGGCCGGTGCCGGCGCATCCGGTGCCGCGCTCGCCTTGACGTAATCGGTCGCGATGCCCCGCCCCGCCCGGCCACTGAAAGCGCGGGTAAGGGTTGTCTGTTCGGGGAGCGTGTGCCCGAGAGCCTCCGCCCATGCCGGCGCGATCCCCGCCTCCGGCGCGCGCAGGAAGCCGGTACCGACCTGCACGGCACTGGCCCCGAGAACGAGCGCCGCCGCCAGGGTCCGGCCATCCGCGATCCCGCCGGCCGCGATCACCGGGAGGCGGACAGCATCCACCACCGCCGGCAACAGGGAGAGCAGGCCGACGGCTTCAGCCTCTGCCGTTTCCGACGCGAAGGACGCCCGGTGCCCACCGGCCTCGAAGCCCTGAACCGCGATGGCATCGGCCCCGGCGCGTTCGGCGGCGAGCGCATCGCGCACCGTCGAGACGATCGCGATCCAGCGGATACCGGCGGCCTTGAGCGCACGCACTTCGGCCTCGCCGAAAAGCCCCATCACGGAGGAAGCCGCATCGGGCTTCGCGGCCATCAGCGCCGCGAACTGCGTGGCATAGTCGATGAGCGGGGTATCGGCATCCCCGTCGCTGACCGGCGGGCCCCAGACACCAAGAAACTGCCGCATGGCCCTCTCGCGCCCGGCGTCGCGGTGCGGGGGCGGATCGGGCACCCAGAGATTGATCTGGACCGGGCCGCTGGTGCCGGCCCGGAAATCCGCCATCCATTTGAGAATCGCATCCGGTGCGAGCATCAGCCCGGCGCAAGCCCCCATCCCGCCTGCGTTGGCTACCGCAATCGAGAGCCCGACCGGGCAGGCCCCCGCCATCGGGCCGAGCAGGATGGGCGCCTGAAGTGCATGGCCCTGACAGAAATTGCGGATGCGCGCGCTGATCGACATGGTTTCATCTCCCAAAAAGGTCCTATTCCGGGCGCGCCCACAGCTCGGCGGTGACATCGCTCTCGTCATAAATTCCGAGAAGAATACCGCGTCGGTCCGATCCACCTCGCATCGCGGCGATCTCGGCCTCCGAGCGGGTGGTGCGCTGGCTCGCCCTCAACCCCCAGGCGGCCAGCACCGCATGGAGGCGTTCGCGCTCGGCGGCATAGTCGGGATCATCCCCGAGATCGCGGAACTCCTGCGGGTCATCGGCGAGATCGAACAGCAGCGGCCGGAACCCCGGCGCGTGGATATATTTCCAGCGCCCGTCCGTGATCATGAACAACCGCGCCTTGAGCGGCGGCACACCGAGCGAAGGCGCTGCGCCGCCGAGGCCGTAATCGTATTCGCTGATGGCAAACTCACGCCAGACCACCGTCTCGCCCCGCAGCAACGGCATGAGGGAGCGCCCTTCAAGCCGATGCGCCTGCGCACCCGCATCCCCGCCCGCCGCGTCGAGAAAGGTCGGCAGGAGGTCGATGGTTTCGACGAGCGCCGCCGAGATGGTGCCGCGCGTCGCATCCGCCAAGGGGCGCGGATCGGCGATGATCAGCGGCACCTTGACGCTGGGATCGTGGAAGAGATCCTTCTCGCCGAGCCAGTGATCCCCGAGATAATCGCCGTGATCCGAGGTGAAGACGATCATCGTCTCCGAAGCAAGGCCGCGCTCTTCGAGAAAACCGAACAGAAGTCCGAGCTGATCGTCGATCTGGCTGATGAGCCCCATGTAGACCGGGATGACGGCTTCGCGCACCTCGTCCCGCGCGAACGTCCTGCCGATGCGGTTGTCCATGAAGGCGCGATAGACCGGGTGCGGGTTCTGCCGCTCGCGATCCGAGCGCTGAAGCGGGATCACATCGCCGGGCCCATACATAGCGTTGTAGGGCGCAGGCGCGATATAGGGCCAGTGCGGCTTGATGAACGAGAGGTGCAGGCACCAGCGGGCATCGCCGGCCTCCTCGATGAACTGCATCGCCCGGCGGGTCATGTAGGGCGTTTCGGAATCCTCGTCTTTCACGCGCGCCGGCTTGGGCGCGTGCCGCATCGCAAAGCCGTTGCCGATGCCGCCCTCGTCCGTCTCGACGGCATTGGCCCAGTCCTGCCAGCCGTAGTCGCCGGGGTAGCCCTTCTCGCGCAGATAGGTTTCGTAGCGCGGCGGCTTCGGATCATAACGCCCGTCCGGGCCGACAGGATGAAGCCCGTCGTCGCGGTCATAGGGGTCAAAGCCGCATTCGGAGACGCGCACGCCGATGATCGAATCCGGGTCGATTCCGAGCCGCTCCATGCCCTCGGTATCGGCGCGCATATGCGTCTTGCCGACGAGCGTGGTCGCCAGCCCGAGCGGGCGAAGGTAGTCGCCCATCGTCATCTCGCCGACCTTCAGCGGCACGCCGTTCCAGCTCGCGCCATGGCTCGAAACGTAGCGCCCGGTATAGAACGACATCCGCGACGCCCCGCACACCGGTGACTGGCAATAGGCATTGGTGAACCTCACGCCGCGCGCCGCAAGCTTGTCGATGTTCGGCGTCCGGATATGCGGATGCCCGGTGCAGCCGAGGTAATCGAACCTGAGCTGGTCGCACATGATGAAGAGGATGTTCCGGATCGGACGTTGGTTCGCCACCGCTATCTCCGCTTCAGGCCGTAGGCATGGTGCACCACGCGGCTGAACGAGCGGTAGAGCTGCTCTAGCCGGTCGAAATTGCCACCATCCTGCGTGATGGGGCCGGCGCTGTTGGCGATGGCGACAAGCTGGAGCGCGATATCAGCGCGCGGGATATCGTCGGACAGCTCGCCTTTGGCCACCGCCTGATCGATCCCCGTGATGACGAGGTTTTCGAGCGCAACGCCGAAATCCGCGAGCGCCTGCCTCGCCTTCGGGCCGATCACGTCCCGTTCGAGGCGCATGCGGCCGATCAGGCTCCAGGGATTGCCGGTCGCGCCAGTCGGATTGTAGCGCAGATAGCGCTGGCGATTGGACTCCATCATGCCGTGGATCTTGCTCTCCAGCGTCGCATCACTTTGCCAGTTGGCCCGCCAGTTCTCCAGCGTTTCATCAACGTAATCGACGATGACTTCCTCGGCGAGGTTGAGCTTGTTGCCGTAATAGTAGTGGATATTCGCACGCGTGGTTTTCAGGAGATCCGCGATGTCGCGAAAGCGAAAGCCCTGATAGCCATTGCGGATGAGCAATTGCGTCGAGACGGTCTTGATCTCGCCCTTCATCCACGCTCCCTCGTTCTCGCGCCGCCGTTGCGCAATCCTTGTGCTCTGTTCCGCCTTTCGCGTCCAGATGCCTGACGATGAGGCAGAGCCTAGGCAAGACAAATCCTTGCCTGCATGCCATCATCGATCAATCGCTTTTTTGACCCTTAATTTGTCTAGACAATAAAGCATGGCAATGCTTCACTCTCATCCGCTCAATCGCCTCAGGGGAGTAGGGAAATGAACAAGTCTCTCGTCGCCGTCACCTTCACCGCCGCCATGCTGGCCGCGACCGGCTTTGCCGCGCAGGCCCAGGAAGCTAAGCTCGCGCTTGGTCTTTCCGGCTGGACCGGCTTCGCTCCGCTGACACTGGCCAAGGAAGCCGGCATCTTCAAGAAGCACGGCCTTGACGTCACCTTGAAGAAAATCCCGCAGGCTTCGCGCCATCTCGCACTCCTCTCCGGCGACATCCAGTGCGCGGCGACCACCGTTGAAACCTGGGTTGTCTGGAACGCGAACGGCGTGCCGACCAAGCAGATCTTCCAGCTCGACAAGAGCTACGGCGCCGATGGCATGGTGGTGCGCTCAACAACTGCCAAGATCGCAGACCTGAAGGGCAAGACTGTTGCGGCATCCGCGCCCGGCACCGCCCCCTATTTCACGCTGGCCTGGTTCCTCAAGAAGAACGGCCTTTCGGTGAAGGATGTCACGGTTGTCAATATGGAGCCCGGCCCGGCCGCGCAGGCCTTCATCGCCGGCCAGAACGATGCCGCGATGACCTACGAACCCTATCTCTCTGCCGTGCGCGCAGCGCCGCAATCGGGCAAGATCATCGCGACCACGCTCGATTACCCGATGATCATGGATACGGTTGGCTGCACGACCGATTATCTCGCCAAAAACGAGAAGGTCGCCAAGGCGCTTGCGGACAGCTATTTTGAAGCGCTCGAGATGATCGCGAAGGAGCCGGCCAAGGCCAACGAGATCATGGGCGCGGATGTCAAGCAGTCGGGAGAGGCTTTCGCGAAATCCTCGGCCTATCTGCGCTGGCAGGACAAGGCGGCGAACAAGAAGTTCTTCTCGGGCGAACATGCCGCCTTCTCGAACGAGGCGGCCGATCTCCTGCTCGAAATCGGGATCATCAAGGCGAAGCCCGACATGAACGCCCTCGCTGATCCGCGCTTCGTGCAGTAACGGCGCGAAACATCGTCACGGGGCACCGTTCGGTGCCCCGAATCGCGCCGCCCCATCTCCGGATAACCCCCATGCGCCCGCTGGAACCGATCTCGCAGACGGCCCGCCTCTGGCTTGGCCTCAGCTTCTTCCTGCTCTTTTTCGCGGCGTGGGCCTTGGCGACGCTCGGCGGCTTCGTGCCAAAAATCTTCCTCGCCGACCCCATCACCATGGTGAAGGACGGCTGGCTGTTGCTGACGAAGTTCGGCTTCGGGCTCGATATCCTCATCACCATCTGGCGTGTTGTCGGCGGCTTCGTGCTGGCGGTGATCGTCGCGGTGCCGCTCGGCATCCTGATGGGGGCCTACAAGCCGGTCGAGGCTTTCTTCGAGCCCTTCGTCTCCTTCGCACGTTACCTGCCGGCCTCGGCCTTCGTGCCGCTCTTGATCCTCTGGGCGGGCCTTGGCGAAACGCAGAAGCTGCTGGTGATTTTCATCGGCTCGGTGTTCCAGATCGTGCTGATGGTGGCCGTCGTCGTCGGCAACACCCGGCGCGATCTCGTGGAAGCAGCCTACACGCTTGGCTCGGGCGATCGCTCGGTGGTGCGCCGCGTGCTCATCCCCATGAACGCGCCGGAAATCGCCGAAATTCTCCGCCTCGTCCTCGGCTGGGCCTGGACCTATGTGATCGTCGCCGAACTCATCGGCTCCTCGACCGGCATCGGCCACATGATCATCGATAGCCAGGCCTTGATGGCGACCGGCCAGATCATCTTCGGCATCATCGTCATCGGCGTCATCGGGCTTGTTTCGGATTTCCTGTTCAAGCTGGTGAACCGGCGGCTTTTCCCGTGGAGACTGGCATGATCCTGGGGAGCACACCATGAGCAAGCTTGTCGTCGAGAGCCTCTCCCGCGTCTTTCCGGGTGTGCATGGCGGCGCGCCGGTGACCGCGCTGCAACCGACCAGTCTCTCGGTTGGTGACAATGATTTCGTGACGATCCTCGGCCCGTCCGGCTGCGGAAAATCGACGCTGCTGCGGATGATCGCGGGGCTCGACCGCCCCACGAGCGGCACTATCCTGCTCGACGGCCGCAAGGTTTCCGGGCCGGGGCCGGATCGCGGCATGGTCTTCCAGAGCTATACGCTGTTTCCCTGGCTCACGATCGCCGAGAACATCGCTTTCGGTCTCACCGAGAAGGGCATGGCAGCGGCCGAGACCCGCGAGATCGTCGCCGCCTACATCGACAAGGTCGGCCTGCGGGGCTTCGAGAAGCACTATCCGAAGCAGCTTTCAGGCGGCATGCAGCAGCGCACGGCGATTGCCCGCGCGCTTGCGAATGATCCTGCCGTCCTGCTGCTCGACGAGCCCTTCGGCGCGCTCGACAACCAGACCCGCGCGCTGATGCAGGAGCTTCTGCTCGGCATCTGGGAGCGCGAGAAGAAGACCGTGCTGTTCGTGACGCACGATATCGAGGAGGCGATCTTCATCGCTTCGCGCTGCCTCGTGATGTCCGCGCGGCCGGGTCGCATCAAGGCCGATATCGCGATCGACCTGCCCTATCCCCGCCACTACACGCTGAAAACCTCGCCCGAATTCTCCGATTTCAAGGCGCGGTTGACCGAGGAAATCCGGGCCGAGGCTGTGCTCGCGGCGGCGCATTAAGCCTCGCGGCGCACCAATTTTCGGAACACGCATTCTATCCAATTGTCTTTCGCATTTTCTTCACGCGAACCGGTGGCCACTTCGCTTGAAAATGCTGCCGGCTAAACCCCGACGCTTCCCCCCGGCCGGAAATGGCTCGTGAGCTGATGCCGCTCGCCAGGGTAGGTGAGCCGCACCCAGGTGATCGTATTTTCGCCCTGCCATGTCCGCCGCTCGATGACGAGGCACGCGGCCTTGCGGGCAATGCCCAGCTTCTCCGCAACCAGCGGGCCCGCAAGGTCCGCCTGAATGACATGCTCCGCATTCGTCCAGGGCACGACGTTCAGGAGCCATGTGCCCGGCGGCGCCCCCGTGAACGGCTCACTCGCGGCGGAGGGCACCATCGCAAGATTCATGAGCCGCTCCTCGAAAACGAAGGGGCGCCCATTGGCAAAGTGCAGCACACTCATCGCCAGCACCTTGCCCTTGGCCGGAACCGCAAGGTGGAGCGCATCCTCCGCGCTCATCCGGCGCTCGGTGCGGGAGAGAATCTCGAAGCGATACGCGCGACCCGAACCGAGAATCTCGGCCTTGATATCCTGGATGGACAGGATCGTTTCCTGCGATTTCGGCATGGCGACGAAGGAGCCGGACCGCCGCTTGCGCACCACCAGCCCGGCCTTCGCGAGCGTGGAAAGCGCCTTGTTCACCGTCATCCGCGAGCAGGCATATTGCGCCTGCAACTCGTGCTCGGATGGCACGCGCGACCCCGGCACCCAAGCGCCGCTCGCGATCTTCGCCTGAAGATCACGCTCGATTTCGAGGTAGCGCGGCAGGGGGAAGGCGGCGTCCAAAATTCGGGTCCTCAATTCGGGCTAGAGCGCAGCCAGACGCGCCATCACTTTTCCATAGCGCGCCGCGATCGCCTCGCGCGCGACATGCCGGCCGCCGGTCACCTGCCGGATGCCGCCGACATAGACCGCATCGATCGCCCGCGCGCCGGCGACGAAGATATAGCGATCGAGAATGCCATCGTCCACGCCATGCGCGAGATCGCTGTGGGTGGCGTCGAGCACCACAAAATCCGCGCGGTTTCCGGGCGCGATCCCGCCGATCTTGCGGCCGAGCGCCTGCGCACCGCCTGCGAGCGCGCCGTGATAAAGCGCCGCGCCGGTCGAGTGCCCCTCGTGCTGCGGAAACACGTTGCGCGCACGCAGCCCAAGCCGCTGGCTGTATTCGAGCTGTTTTAATTCGCCAGCCGCCGTGATCTCGACGTTGGAATCTGTGCCGACACCGAAAGCGCCCCCCGCGGCCAGCATCGTCGGCGCATCAAAAATTCCGTCACCGAGGTTGGCCTCGGTGATCGGGCAGAGGCCCGCCACCGCACCGCTTGCGGCCACGGAGCGCCCCTCGGCCTCGGTCATATGCGTCGCATGAATCAGGCACCAGCGCGCGTCGACCTCGGCATGATCGAACAGCCATTCGACCGGCCTGCGCCCGCTCCAGCCAATGCAATCCTCGACCTCACGAAGCTGCTCTGCGATGTGGATATGGATCGGCCCCCTCTTGTGAGTAGCCAGCAAATCATCAAGCGTTTCCGGCGTCACCGCCCGCAGCGAATGCGGTGCAACGCCGATCGCGGCATCGGCCAGGCCGGTAATCGCCGCCCTCGCCTTCTCATGCAGGCGTGCGAAGCCATCGAGATCACAGATGAAGCGCCGCTGACCTTCCGTCGGCGGCAGACCACCAAACCCGCCTTGCGCATAGAACACCGGCAGCAGCGTGAGGCCGATGCCGGTCTCGGCTGCCGCGGCGGCGATCCGCTCGCAATGCTCGGCCGGGTTGGCATAGGGCGCGCCGCCAATCGCGTGGTGGAGGTAGTGAAACTCGCCGACCGCTGTGAACCCGCCCTCCAGCATTTCCATGAAGGCAAAGGCGGCGATCGCCTCGACATCATCCGCGCTCAAAGCACCGAGGAAGTGATACATCACCTGCCGCCACGACCAGAAACTGTCGGATGATGGCCCCCGGATTTCGCCGAGCCCGGCCATGCCGCGCTGGAACGTATGGCTGTGCAGGCTCGCGAGCCCCGGCAATGCGATGCCGCCATCACGGCTCATGCCGACCGGCGAGACACCGGGCGCCACTTCCGTGATAAACCCGTTTTCGACGCGGAGGGCGACATTGTGCGCCCATCCGCCGGGCAACAGCGCCTTCTCAAAAAACAGGGTCTGCATTCAATTTCCCGCCTTGGTTCGCGCAGCTGTAGCCGCCCTTGAAAATGCCTATGGACAATAGCGCAGTTCTGTCATTATGTATAGACAAATAAGGCTTGACCTTGGAGGCCAGCATGCCCTTCGACCGCCTGTGGCGCAATGCCCGGATCGCGACCCTTGCGCCGGATCGGCCCGGGTTGGGCGTGATCGAGAACGGCGCCCTTGCCACCACGGGGGAACGGATCACCTTTGTCGGCCCGGAAACGGATCTGCCCTCGGACA
Organism: Beijerinckiaceae bacterium; assembly: GCA_009773635.1. Lineage (GTDB taxonomy): Bacteria > Pseudomonadota > Alphaproteobacteria > Rhizobiales > Beijerinckiaceae > Rhabdaerophilum. Next base: position 67,359 of record WSYC01000014.1, read on the forward strand.
CGCGCGCCGCCGAGACGATCGACTGCGCGGGTCGCTGGATGACACCCGGCCTCGTCGATTGCCACACGCACCTTGTTTTTGGCGGCAACCGCGCCCGCGAATTCGAGCAGCGCCTCGCCGGCGCGAGCTACGAAGAGATCGCGCGCGCTGGCGGCGGCATTCTCTCGACCGTGCGCGCGACGCGGGCGGCGAGTGAGGATGATCTCGTTCAGGCCGCGCTGCCGCGGCTTGATCATCTGATCGCCGAGGGTGTGACGACCGTTGAGATCAAGTCCGGTTACGGGCTCGATCAGGAGAGCGAAGCCCGCATGTTGCGCGCCGCGCGGCGCCTTGGTTCCGAGCGGAAGGTTGGTGTGACCACCACCTTTCTCGGCGCGCATGCGTTGCCGCCGGAGGCGGGCGGTGACAAGGATGCATACATCGACCACCTGTGCACCAAGGTCCTGCCCGCGCTTGCCGCCGAAGGCCTTGCCGATGCCGTCGACGCCTTCTGCGAGGGTATCGCCTTTTCCATCGATCAGACCGCGCGCGTGTTCAATGCCGCCAGGGCGCTTGGCCTTCCGGTCAAGCTCCACGCCGACCAGCTCTCGAACCTCGGTGGCGCAGCGCTGGCCGCGCGCTATCGTGCACTCTCGGCCGACCATCTCGAATACACGGATGAAGCCGGCGCCCGCGCCATGGCTGAGGCGGGAACGGTTGCCGTGCTGCTGCCGGGGGCGTTCTACTTCATCCGCGAAACGCGGAAGCCGCCGGTCGATCTTTTCCGGGCCGCCGGAACACACATGGCGCTGGCAACCGATTGCAACCCCGGCTCCTCACCGCTCACCTCGCTGTTGCTGACGATGAATATGGGCGCGACATTGTTCCGCCTGACGGTTGAGGAATGCATCGCCGGCGTCACGCGCGAGGCGGCGCGGGCGCTTGGGCGGCTCGATGACATCGGCACGCTCGAGGTCGGGAAATCCTGCGATCTCGCGATCTGGTCGATCGAGGACTTGGCTGAACTCGTCTACCGCATCGGCTTCAACCCGCTGCATACCCGCATCTGGAGGGGACAATGACCGACATCACCCTGCGCCCCGGCAACGTCCCGCTCAGCGATTGGCGCGCGATCTACGAGGGCGCAAGCCTCCGGCTGGATCCCGCCTGCTATCCGGCCATCGAGCGCTCCGCCGCAACGGTGCACGCGATCCTCGCGAAGGGCGAGCCGGTCTATGGCATCAATACCGGCTTCGGAAAGCTGGCAATGGTCAAGATCGAAACCGATGACCTCGCCACGCTCCAGCGCAACATCGTGCTGAGCCATGCCGCCGGCACGGGCGCACCGATGCCGGTGGCGGTGACCCGGCTGATGATGGCGTTGAAGCTTGCGAGCCTCGCGCAAGGTGCCTCGGGGTGCAGCCTCGCGACCATCACCCTGCTGGAAGCCCTCTTGCGCAAGGGCCTGACTCCGGTCGTTCCCTGCAAGGGCTCGGTCGGCGCATCCGGTGATCTCGCCCCGCTCGCGCACATGAGTGCCGCGATGATCGGCGTCGGCACCTTTCTCGTCGACGGACGCGCGGTTGAAGCCAGCCGTGCGCTGGCGGATGCCGGGCTCTCCCCCCTCGTGCTCGGCCCGAAGGAAGGATTGGCGCTGCTCAACGGCACGCAGTTTTCGACCGCCTACGCGCTGGCCGGGCTCTTCGAGGCCGAAACGCTGCTGCAATCCGCGCTGATCACCGGTGCCTTGTCCACCGATGCCGCACGCGGCTCCGATACGCCCTTCGATCCGCGCATCCACGCCCTGCGCCGTCACAAGGGTCAGATCGAGGTGGCGAGTTGCCTGCGCGGCCTGATGACAGGTTCGGCAATCCGCGCCTCGCATCTCGTGGGCGACGAGCGCGTTCAGGACCCCTATTGCCTGCGCTGCCAGCCGCAGGTGATGGGCGCGGCGCTCGATCTTCTGCGCCAGGCCGCAACAACGCTCGGCACCGAGGCGAACGGCGTTTCGGACAATCCGCTGATCTTTGTCGAGACTGGCGAAGCCCTTTCGGGCGGTAATTTCCACGCCGAGCCTGTGGCTTTCGCGGCGGATATGATTGCGCTTGCGATCTGCGAGATCGGCTCGATCGCCGAACGCCGCATCGCGATGCTGGTCGATCCAGCGCTCTCCGGCATGCCGGCATTCCTGACGCCGAAGCCGGGGCTGAATTCCGGGTTCATGATCCCGCAGGTCACGGCGGCCGCGCTCGTCTCGGAGAACAAGCAGCGCGCCTACCCCGCCTCGGTTGATTCCATCCCGACCTCCGCCAATCAGGAGGATCACGTCTCGATGGCCGCACATGGCGCGCGCCGCCTCCTCGAAATGGCCGAAAACGCACGCGCCGTCATTGGCATCGAACTGCTTGCCGCCGCGCAAGGCTGTGATTTTCACCATCCTCTGGCATCAAGCGCGCCGCTGGAGGCTGTCCGCATCCTGCTGCGCAGCCGCGTCAGCCGGCTTGATAACGACCGCCATTTTCATCCGGACATGGAAGCGGCCAATACCCTCGTCGCCGAACGCCTGTTGGTGAGAGCCGTCGGCATTGACCGACTGCCCGCTGTAACCGGAGACATCGCATGACAGACACGACCCGCGACTGGCTGACGGTGCGGCGCGGCAATGCCCCGCTGGTCATCAGCCTGCCCCATACCGGCACCATAATCCCCGATGCCTATGCGACCGATCTGGTCTCGCCCTGGCTGGCGAGGAAGGATGCCGACTGGTGGATCGAAACGCTCTACGATTTCGCCGCCGGGCTTGATACCACCATCGTCCGCACCGGAATTTCGCGCACGGTGATCGATGTCAACCGCGATCCCTCCGGCATGTCGCTCTACCCCGGGCAGGCAACAACCGAACTTTGCCCGACAACAACCTTCGACGGGCAACCACTTTATCGAGCCGGCGCACTCTTTTCACCCCAAGAAATAGACAAGCGCTATCGCGCCTATTTCGCGCCCTACCATGCGGCGCTGAAAGCCGAGCTCAACCGCCTGAGGACAGATCACCGCGCTGTCGTTCTCTATGACTGCCATTCGATCCGCTCGACTATTCCCAGGTTGTTCGAGGGCGAGCTGCCGAATTTCAATCTCGGCACGAATTCTGGCGCTTCCTGCGCGGAAGCGCTCACACGGGGTGTCGAGGCCATCTGCGATCGCACGGGGTTCAGCCGCGTCACCAACGGCCGCTTCAAGGGCGGCTATATCACGCGCAGCCTTGGTGCACCCGAGCGCGGCATCCACGCGCTCCAGATGGAGCTGGCCTGCCGGGGCTATATGCGTGAGCCGGCTGCGATGCCGGATGAATCGAACTGGCCAACGCCCTATGATCCCGATTTCGCCGCCCCGATGCGGGCTGCGCTGGTGGATATTCTCACCTTCTGCCTCGTCTTTGCCCGTTCCCACGCCTGACGGAGACACCCTATGACACGACTGGACAACGCCCGCACCATTCGCGCTCCGCGCGGCAGCGACATCTCTGCCAAGAGCTGGCTCACCGAAGCGCCTTTGCGGATGCTGATGAACAACCTCGACGCGGAAGTCGCGGAAAAGCCCGGCGAGCTCGTCGTCTATGGCGGCATCGGTCGCGCCGCCCGCGACTGGGAAAGCTTTGATCGTATTGTATCGACCCTGCGACGGCTTGAAGCCGACGAAACATTGCTTGTTCAATCGGGTAAACCGGTCGGTGTGTTCAAGACCCACCCCGATGCGCCGCGCGTGTTGATCGCGAATTCGAACCTGGTGCCGCATTGGGCCACCTGGGACCACTTCAACGAACTCGATAGGAAGGGTCTGATGATGTACGGCCAGATGACGGCCGGCTCATGGATCTACATCGGCTCCCAGGGCATCGTGCAGGGCACGTATGAAACCTTCGTGGAAATGGGTCGCCAGCATTACGGCGGCGACCTCTCCGGCCGCTGGATTCTCACCGCCGGCCTCGGGGGCATGGGCGGCGCGCAACCGCTGGCGGCAACCATGGCCGGCGCGTCCTGCCTCGCGGTGGAATGCCGGCCGTCCTCGATCGAGTTTCGCCTGCGCACCGGTTATGTCGATGTGCAGGCGAAAGACCTCGACGATGCCCTCGCCATCATCGAAAAATCCTGCCGCGAGAAAAAGGCGGTTTCGGTCGCCCTTCTGGGCAATGCCGCCGATGTTTTCCCCGAACTTGTCCGTCGCGGCGTGCGCCCGGATTGCGTCACCGACCAGACCTCTGCGCATGATCCGCTGAACGGCTATCTGCCAAAGGGCTGGACGGTGGCGGAGTGGGAAGCCAAGCGAACCTCGGACCCGACGGGACTTGTGGCAGCAGCAAAGCACTCGATGGCGACGCATGTTCGCGCGATGCTTGATTTCCACAAGGCGGGAATTCCAACCGTCGATTACGGCAACAATATCCGCCAGATGGCGCTGGAGGACGGCGTAGCGAACGCCTTCGATTTCCCCGGTTTTGTGCCGGCTTACATTCGCCCGCTTTTTTGCCGGGGTATCGGTCCTTTCCGCTGGGCGGCACTCTCTGGTGACCCCGAGGACATCTACAAGACCGATGCGAAGGTTAAACAAATTTTGCCGGACAACAAACACCTTCATCGCTGGCTCGACATGGCGCGCGAACGCATCAAATTTCAGGGTCTTCCGGCGCGAATCTGCTGGGTCGGCCTTGGTGATCGCCATCGCCTCGGCCTTGCTTTCAACGAGATGGTGGCCTCGGGCGAGTTGAAAGCACCGATCGTTATCGGGCGAGATCATCTTGATTCCGGCTCGGTCGCCTCGCCCAACCGCGAGACGGAGGCGATGAAGGACGGCTCGGACGCCGTGTCCGATTGGCCGCTGCTCAACGCCCTTCTGAACTGCGCATCCGGTGCGACATGGGTGTCGCTGCATCATGGCGGCGGCGTCGGCATGGGCTTTTCGCAGCATTCGGGCATGGTGATCTGCGCCGATGGCACGGCGGACGCCGCGCGGCGAATCAGCCGCGTGCTCTGGAACGACCCGGCCACTGGCGTGATGCGCCACGCGGATGCGGGCTATGACATCGCCATCGATTGCGCGCGCGCGAACGGTCTTGATCTGCCGAGCCTCCAGGCGCGGTGAGGCCTGAACAAACACTCTGATAACAAAAAAGGCGCATGAAAATGCGCCTTTCCTGATTTTATTAGCCGAACCTCGTTCAGGCTGCAAACTGCCCCGATGAGCGCCCCTGCCCCCCACCGCCGGAGCGGCGGCGACGATTGCGCTGGGGCTGGCCATTGCGCTCGCCTTGGCGTTCCCCGCTGCGGCCCGGCGCGTGATGGCCCCGGTTGCCGTCGTTGCGGTTCTGCTCGGAAGCCGGCAGGCGCGGCGGCGGCGCAGTCATCACGAAGCCTTCCGGCAGCGCGAGAACCGGCACGGGAAGCCGCGTCAGCTTTTCGATATCGCGCAGGAACGGCCGCTCCTCGTTCGAACAGAACGACATCGCGATGCCGGAGGCACCCGCGCGGGCGGTGCGCCCGATGCGGTGGACATAGGCTTCCGACACATTCGGCAGCTCGAAGTTGATGACATGCGTCACGCCGTCGACATCAATGCCGCGCGCGGCGATATCGGTCGCGACAAGCACGCGGCACGCGCCTTCCTTGAACGCGGCCAGCGCCTTCTCACGCTGGGCCTGGCTTTTGTTGCCATGGATTGCCATCGCCTGGATACGGGCGTTGACGAGGTGCTTCACCACCTTGTCCGCGCCATGCTTGGTGCGGGTAAAGACGAGCACGCGCTCGATCGCAGGATCGAGCAGCACCGCATGCAGGAGGTTCTGCTTGGCCGAGACCGGCACGAACATCACGCCCTGCGTCACCCGCTCGGCGGTCGTGGCAACGGGGGTCACCGAAACCTTCACGGGGTCCTTGAGGAACTGATCGGCGAGGCCCGAAATTGTCTTCGGCATGGTTGCCGAGAAGAAGAGGCTCTGGCGCTGCTTCGGCAGCATCGGAATGATGCGCTTCAGCGGCACGATGAAGCCGAGATCGAGCATCTGGTCGGCCTCGTCGAGGACAAGGATTTCGAGGTCTTTCAGCGTCAGCGCCTTCTGGTCGATGAGGTCGAGCAGGCGGCCCGGCGTCGCGACGAGAATGTCGGCACCGGTCGAAAGCCGCTTGATCTGCTTGCCGACCGGCACACCGCCGAACACGACATCGATCGAGAGGTGCATGAACTTGCCATAGGCGCGGAAGCTGTCCGCGATCTGGCTGGCGAGTTCGCGGGTCGGGCTGAGAATCAACGCCCGGCAGGAGCGCGGCTTGCACGTCACGCCGGATTTGCCGAGCGTATGCAGGATCGGCAGCGCGAAGGCTGCGGTCTTGCCGGTGCCGGTCTGGGCGATGCCGAGCAGATCCTTGCCGGCGAGCGCATGGGGAATGGCCTGCGACTGGATCGGCGTCGGCTTGGTGTAGCCCTCGGCGGCGAGTGCTTTTTGCAACGGCGCGAGCAGGGCGAAATCGGAAAACGATGTCAAAGGATAATCTTTCTGGAACGCTGTCGCGGGAACTTTGCCCGACAGACAGCAACGGCCCCGACGCCCGATCGAGCGTTGAGGACCAAAGGACGACCCGCGTGAATGGGGGAAGTCAGGGCAAGGGGAACGAATGAAGGGGGAAGCCGGCACCAAGTTCTGGCGCAATCACGCTGCTTCACACACGCGTCATCTTTCGTTTGATCGCGGCTTCCGGTGCAGGACCCGAAGGCCTTTCTGCAGAAAGCCGCTCAAAGGCGACGCTGTCGTTCTCGGGGTGCAATGCGCTTGTTGCATTGCAATGTCAAGCGGCACGCGATGGTGCCGCCCGAGGTATCGTCAGAACCGGGCACAGCTGTGCCCGGCAAAAATCGTTTTCAGCGGGTGCCGGTCATGCCCGGGCGCGGGGGAACGCCATCGCGCGGCTTGGGCTTCGGCATCGGCAGCAGGCCTTCGCGCTGCATCTTCTTGCGCTGGAGCTTGCGGGCGCGGCGAACGGCTTCGCCCTTCTCGCGGTTCTTCTTCTCGGACGGCTTTTCATACGCCTTCCGCTGACGCATCTCGCGGAACACGCCCTCGCGCTGCATCTTTTTCTTCAGCACGCGAAGCGCCTGCTCCACATTGTTGTCACGAACCAGAACCTGCAAAGGTCACCCCTAGAGAAAACGATCGAAAATGAAAAACCCCGGACAGAGCGAAAGCCCCGCCGGGGTTGATGTGTCGCGAAAGGCCTTCACCCCTGCACGAAGCAGTGGATCGGCCGTCCGCAGGGATTGTCAGTCAACGAGCTGGAGACGGTCAGCGGCCGACTTGCCCGAACGGCGATCAGCAACGATCTCGTACGAGATCTTCTGACCTTCATTCAGACCGTTGAGGCCCGCGCGCTCGACAGCGCTGATGTGAACGAATACGTCGGTGCCGCCGGCGTCGGGCTGGATGAAGCCGAAGCCCTTCTGAGCGTTGAACCACTTAACGGTTCCGGTTTGCATGGGAGTACCTTTGGATAGAGAGTGACAAATCAACGCACGCAACAGCATCGGCATTTTGCCATCAGCACATGCGCCGTCCATCGATGTTCGTTGGAGAGGTCGTCAGCCAAAGTGGCCCAGAGGTCCACGGGGGCAAAGTCATTCGGCCGAAACTCGATCTGGGGTTGATAACAGCCTTTTGCTGTTCCGGCAAGGAAGATTGCCGAGAAAGCGCGTCGTCCGGAAAAATCAGGAAAAAATTCCACCCCTGGCCCGATTGATGCCTGTAGAGGCACTTTATCGCGCCAAAGCGGAAGTTGGAGAGCTCAAATCGCTGCCTTCAGCCCAGAAGTCGCCGCTGCGCGAGGTTACGCATGAGCGCTCCGACACCGAAGTCCCAGCGCGCGCAGGCATCGCTCGCCTTCATGCGGTTCACGAGCGCGCCGAGCTTCGGCGTCGCGATCGTCACGATGTCGCCATAGGCATGCGTGAAGCCCTTGCCCGGCGCGCCGCGATCCTGCGAGGGCGCGAACAGCGTGCCGAGGAACAGCACGGCCCCGTCGGGATACTGGTGGTGCGGGCCGATCATCTGGCTGGCGATATCGGCGGGGTCGCGGCTGATCTTCGCCATGTTGGATGCGCCGTTGAGCACGAAGCCATCCTCTCCCGCCACGGTGAGCGTCAGCTCCATGTGCCTGACATCATCGAGGCCGAAGCCCTCGTCGAAGAGGCGGATGAAAGGTCCGAGTGAACAGGAGGCGTTATTGTCCTTCGCCTTGCCGAGCAGCAGCGCCGAGCGACCCTCGACATCGCGCAGGTTGACATCATTGCCGAGCATCGCGCCGATGATTGTGCCGGAGGATGCCACCACCAGCACCACCTCCGGCTCCGGGTTGTTCCAGCTCGACGTCGGATGCAGGCCGGCGTCCGCGCCTGTGCCGACCGCGGACATTGGCTGCGCCTTGGTGAAGATTTCCGCATCCGGGCCGATACCAACCTCGAGATACTGGCTCCAGGCGCCTTGCGCGATCAGCACGTCCTTGAGCCGCATCGCCTCGGGCGAACCGGGCCTGAGCTTCGAGAGATCATCTCCCACAAGTCCGGTGATTTCCGTGCGGATCGCTGCCGCAGCGGCCGGGTTGCCGCGCGCCTTCTCCTCGATGACGCGTTCGAGCATCGAGATCGCGAAGGTCACCCCGGCTGCCTTGATCGCCTGAAGATCGGTCGGCGCGATGAGCCAAGGAAGGCTCGGGTTGCGATGATCGGGCGCGGCATTGGCCAGAATGGCCGCGATCGACCCGAGATTCTCGCCGGATGCTGCCCTCAGTGCCGCCGCCGGGTTCGCCGCCTCGCAGAGATCACTGACCGTCGCGAAGGTTCCGGTGATGTCGATGACCTCGCCCTTGCGCAGGGTCACCACCGAGGGACCACCAACGTCCGGCCGCCAGACGCGCCCGACCAGCGCAGCCGCGGCGGCATCAACCGGCAGAGTCGTTTCCGGGCGGAGGTGGGAAGCGACGTCGAGGCTCATTGGGGGATCTCCAGGCGTTGTCCGAAATGAAATGCCGCGTCAGGTCGCTCGAAAGCGTATCTGCGGCCGGGGGATACGGAAGGGCAGCGTCTCGCCCATCACGTCAACCGGCCGCGCGCCTCGACATCGATGCGCTCGACGATCTCCTCGCCGCGCACCAGCACCAGCGCGCCGACGACATTCACGACCGGGCAGATGTGATTGGGGATGACACGCACGACATCGCCGACCTTCGGCCGGTCATTGCAGCGTGCGAGATCAAGAAAGCCGTGTTCTTCCGCAAAACGCGCGACCTCGGCTTCCGGGTGTTCGAGAATATGGCCGTAACCCTTGAGGCCCCAGCCGGTATCCGTGGTGAAAACCTTCGAACCCGCATCGAGAATGCCGCGCTCTGGCCCGCCGCGACTGACGACTGTGGTGTAGATGCGCAGCGCGCATTCTTCCATGCTGGCAAACCCCGCCGCCATCATCATCCGGTCGTTGAAGATGGAAGTGCCCGCGCGGTGCTCAGTCTGGCCGTCGAGCGAGCCCAGGTTCAGCAGGTTCGGTGTGCCGCCGCTGGAGATCACGCGGATATCAAGCCCGACTTCGCGCAAGCCCGCGCGTACCTCGGCGATGAAGGCATTGCTGATCGCCGCGCCATCCTCTGGCGGATACATCATCAGCCCGTCGAACACGAGGCCGGGCGTGGCTGCGATTTTTTTCGCGAGCGTGATCGCCTCCGCCGAGGTCTCGACACCCGCACGCTTGCGGCCGGTGTCACATTCGACGAGCACATGGAGATCATGCCCGGCCAGCGCGGCAGCGGTTGCGAGGTGTTCGACCACCAGCGGATTGTCGGCGGCGACGCTCATCCGCGCCTTGTTCATCAGGGCCGCGAGACGTGCCATCTTCTCCTCACCGAGGAGATTGTAGGAGATGAAGATGTCATCGAGCCCACCCTCGGCCATGGCCTCGGCCTCGCCGATCTTCTGGCAGGTGATGCCCTTCGCACCGGCGTCGCGCTGCATTTTGGCCAGCAGCACGCTCTTGTGGGTCTTGATATGCGGTCGGTTGGCGATGCCCTTGGCATCACACAACGCCTGCACCTTCGCGATATTGCGCTCGACGACATCGAGATCGACGACCAGCGCCGGTGTTCCGATCTCGCGGGCAATGCGCATCTTCAGCGGTTCCATCGCGATCTCTCCCCGTTGGCTGATCAGGATCGTATCAGCAGGATGGCTTCGATCTCAACCGCCATGCGGTTGGGGAGCGAACCCATCCCCACCGCCGAGCGCGCGTGCCGACCGGCTTCGCCCAGCACGTCCACCAGAAGATCGGAGCAGCCGTTGATCACCTTGGGATGATCGGCAAAATCCGGCTCCGCATTCACCATGCCGAGCAGTTTCACCACCGCCTCAATGCGCGAGAGTTCACCCAGCGCCTGCTTGGCCACCGCCAGCATATTGAGGCCGGTGAGGCGCGCCTCCTGATAAGCGTCCTCGACCGACATGTCCCGTCCGAGGCGGCCATGCAGATAGGTGCCATCGGCGCGCTTCGGCCCTTGCCCGGAGAGGTAGAGAAGGTTCCCGGCGAAGCGGGCCGGCACATAGTTGGCAACCGGCACCGGCGCGATCGGCAAGGTAAGGCCCATGGATTTCAGGCGATCTTCGGGGGTCATGGTCACGCATCCTTGGCAGGGTTGTTCGAACAAAAAGGGCGGCCTGAGCCATCCTTGCGGCATCGGCACCGCGCAACTCTGACCGCCATCCAGCGGCAAGGCAACGCCGGTGATGAATTTGCATGTGCGAGGGCTGGCGCCCCGCCCCTCGATAGCGCTTGACTGCCAGAGATCATCACGAAATGTAAACAGGGCAATTCCTTTCGCGCGGATTGATCCAGAACGTGCGGAATGCACACTCCGGCACGGTCGGCAAAGCCAACGCCGGAGGGCAAGGCAGCGGGCGAACCGCTGCCAGCACAAGATGCCGTACGCCGGCGCGAGGGTTCAGGGAGAAACGAGATGAGCGCAGCCCCCGGAGGTAGCCAAAACCCGGTGGACGGCAACACGCCCGCAGGCGGCGTCGCGCCCAATTCAAGACGCGTGATGAACCTCGCTCATGTCATCCGCCAGAATGCACGCCGCTTTCCTGATCTTCCGGGGCTGATCTGGGGCGATCTGCGCTGGAACTGGGCCGAGATCGACCGCGAGGTCAACGCCTTCGCCACGGCGCTTGCCGCGCGCGGCATCACCAAGGGTGACCGGGTTCTGGTGCACTCGAAGAACACGGCTCAGATGTTCTTCTCGATGTATGCCTGCTTCAAACTCGGTGCTGTCTGGGTGCCCACCAATTTCCGCTTGATGCCGGATGAACTCGTCTATCTCGGCACGTTCTCGGGTGCGAAAGGCTTTCTCTGCCACGGTGATTTTCCCGATCACGCCGCGACAGTGGCGAAAGAAGTGCCGAACGTCGAATTCATCTGGCGGCTCGACGAGCAGGCTAAACCCACCACTTTCGGCGAAGCCAACATGGGCGACCTCCTCGCCCGCCACCGCGGTGAGCGCGTTGCCGATGCTGCGGTCGATCACCATGATCCCTGCTGGTTTTTCTTCACCTCTGGCACCACCGGGCGTTCGAAGGCCTCTGTGCTTTGCCATGGGCAGATGGCCTTCGTGCTGACAAACCACCTCTGCGATCTCCTGCCCGGCACCACCGAGAAGGACGCGAGCCTCGTGGTCGCGCCGCTCAGCCATGGCGCCGGCGTGCACCAGATGAACATCGTGGCGCGCGGCGCGCCGACCATCCTGCTGCCGACCGAGCGCTTCGACATCGAGGAAGCGTTCCGGCTCATCGAGCAGTATCGTGTCACCAACATGTTCACGGTGCCGACGATCCTGAAGCTCCTGACCGAACACCCGGCCGTGGATCGCTTCGATCATTCCTCGCTGCGCCACATCATCTACGCCGGCGCGCCGATGTACCGCGAGGATCAGAAATACGCGCTCAAGAAACTCGGCAAGGTCATCGTTCAGTATTTCGGGCTCGGCGAGGTCACCGGCAACATCACGGTGTTGCCGCCGGCGCTGCACGATCCCGACGATCACGCCAACACCAAGGTCGGCACCTGCGGCTTCGAGCGCACGGGCATGCAGGTCGCGATCATGGATGATGCCGGCAACGAGCTTCAACCCTTCGAGACCGGGGAAATCTGCGTCATCGGCCCTGCTGTTTTTGCCGGCTATTATAATAATGCGGAAGCCAATGCGAAGGCGTTCCGCGACGGGTGGTTCCGCACCGGCGACCTTGGCCATATGGACGAACAGGGCTTCGTCTATATCACCGGGCGCGCCTCCGACATGTATATCTCCGGCGGCTCGAACATCTACCCGCGCGAGGTCGAGGAGAAGATCCTCACCCACCCGGCCATTGCTGAGGTCGCGGTGCTCGGCGTGCCGGACAAGCTCTGGGGCGAGGTCGGCGTCGCCGTCTGCGTCTTGCGTGATGGCATGAGCCTGAGCGAGGATGAAGCGGCGGCGTTTCTGGCGCCGAAAGTGCCGCGCTACAAGATGCCGAAGCGCTTCTTCTTCTGGGATACGCTGCCGAAATCCGGTTACGGCAAGGTGCCCAAACGCATGGTCAAGGATGTGCTGGAAGCCCGCGGCCTCCTCGGCCCGGACGGATTGGTGTGAGGATGCCAGGACCGCAGGGCTTCGATGCCCGCTATATCCGGCAGCCCGGCCCATCGCTTGAACCCCGCATCGTCGCGGTTGAAGCACAGGGACGCGCGATCGCGTTTGACCTTGAACCGGGAGTGCTCCTGCTCGAAGCGGTCCGGCGCGGCTTTGCTGCGGAGGGTTTTGCGAGCGGCGTGGTCGAACTCGGCGCAGCTGCGCTCGGCCCCTTCGCCTATGTCATGCCGGCCCTCTCGAAGGATGGTGCGAACGCGGCCTTCTACTCCGACATCCATCGCCCGCCGGGCATCTCCCGGTTAGAGGCGGGCGCGATGACCTTTGGATCGCGGGATGGACAGCCCTTCTTTCATTGCCACGCGCTGTGGCAGGAGGCGGATGGCAAGGTCACCGGCGGGGATATCCTGCCCGAGGAAACCATCGTCGCCGAGCGCATCCACGTCACAGCCTACGGGCTTGATGGTGCGATCTTCGTGGGCAACCCGGATCCCGAAACCAATTTCACGATGTTTGGCCCGGTTTCCGCGCCCCTCGCCGGCGCGCTCGCGAAAAGACGTTCCTTTGCCATCCGTCTGCGTCCGAATCAGGATTTTGCGACTGCACTGTAAGAATTTTGCCGACTTTATAATATTCACCGCGCCCGTATCCGCGGCGGTGTCGGATCGATGATCGGTGCGCGGCTCGCGGGCGGGATCGAAGTCCAGAACTTTGCCACCGAGGTCTTCATCCGCCGCGGCGAGATCGCACCTGACAAGGCCGGCCAGCTGGTGGCGGCGATTGATATCGGCCTCGTCGACTACACCGGCGGCACGGCGAGCGGACGAATCCTCCGGGGCGACAATCCCGTGCTGATGACGTTCGAACTTGTTCTGGAAGAGCTGACAGCGTGACATAGGGCCATCGAAGCGCCATCATGAAGCATTGGGAGGGCCTATGAGCGGATCAGGCGGGGACATCGATATCGCGCATCTTGCGACGTGGATCGGCAAATCGGAAGCGCGGCAGGATGTGCTGCATGCCTTTCCCGCCAATGCGCTTGCAGCGACGCTGGACCGTGACGACCCCACGTACGCCGAAGGCGTGAACCTGCCGCCGCTCTGGCACTGGCTGCATTTTCTTGCCATTCATCCGATGGCAGAGGTCGGGCCGGACGGGCACGCGGAGAAGGGCGGTTTCCTGCCGCCGGTTCCCCTCCCGCGCCGGATGTGGGCCGGCAGCCGCCTGTCCTTCCTGCGCCCGCTCCAGATCGGCGAGGCGGCTCACCGCACCTCCACCATCAAGAGCGTCGATCACAAATCCGGCCGCTCGGGTGACCTTGTGTTTGTTACCGTGCGCCACGAGATTACCGGCCCTTCCGGCCTCGCGATCGAGGAGGAGCACGATATCGTCTACCGACCCGCCGCAGCTCCGGGGGAACCGGCTCCACCAGCCGTTCCGGCTCCATCTCCAGCGGAATGGGAACGCCCCGTCCATCCCAACCCCGTGTTGCTGTTCCGCTATTCCGCGTTGACCTTCAACTCCCACCGCATCCATTACGATCTCGATCACGTCCGGGATGTCGAGGGCTACCCCGGCCTGATCGTGCACGGCCCGCTGATCGCGACACTGCTGCTCGATGGCTTGCGACGACAGAAGCCGGAGGCCGTCATCCGGCAATTCACCTTCCGCGCCCGCGCACCGATCTTCCATATCGATAGCTTCGCCGTGTGCGGAAAATTCGAAGATGCTGGCCAAGCCCGCCTCTGGGCGAAAAAGCCTGATGGCACGCTGTGCATGGACGCCACCGCCGATTTTGTCTGACCCTTATCCGCTTGCCCTTATCCGCCTGCCCGTATCCGCCTGCCCGTATCCGCCTGCATCGAAAGCCCCGTCATGATCGCCAGCACACCCGACCAGCATCAGGAACTCCGCGAGGCGATCCGTGCGCTCTCGGCCACCTTCCCGGCGGAATACCACCGCAAGGTGGACGAAGCCCGTGGCTATCCCGAAGCTTTCGTCGATGCCCTGACAAAAGCCGGATGGATGGCGGCGCTGATCCCCGAAGAGTATGGCGGCTCCGGCCTCGGGCTGACGGAAGCCTCCGTCATCATGGAGGAGATCAACCGCGCGGGCGGCAATTCCGGCGCCTGCCACGGCCAGATGTACAACATGGGGACCTTGCTCCGGCATGGCTCGGCGGCGCAGAAAGCCTACTACCTGCCGAAGATCGCCTCGGGCGACTTGCGCCTGCAATCGATGGGCGTCACAGAGCCAACGACCGGCACCGACACCACCAAAATCAAGACCACCGCCGTTAGGAAGGGCGATCGCTACGTCATCAACGGTCAGAAGGTCTGGATCTCCCGCATCCAGCATTCGGATCTGATGATCCTCCTGGCGCGCACCACCCCGCTCGATCAGGTGAAAAAGAAGTCCGAGGGCATGTCGATCTTCATCGTCGACCTGCGCGAGGCCATTGGCAAAGGCATGACCGTCCGCCCCATCCTCAACATGGTCAACCACGAGACAAACGAGCTCTTCTTCGACAATCTCGAAATCCCCGCCGAAAATCTCATCGGCGAGGAGGGGCAGGGCTTCAAGTATATCCTCACTGGTCTGAACGCCGAGCGCGCGCTGATCGCGGCAGAATGCATCGGCGATGGCTACTGGTTCATCGACAAGGTCACGGCTTACACCAAGGAGCGCATCGTGTTCGGCCGCCCCATCGGCCAGAACCAGGGCGTGCAGTTCCCGATCGCGGAGAGCTACATCGAGGTCGAGGCCGCGAACCTCATGCGCTTCGAGGCCTGCCGGCTTTTCGATGCCGGCGAACCCTGCGGCGCTCAGGCCAACATGGCAAAATACCTCGCGGCGAAGGCAAGCTGGGAAGCGGCGAATGCCTGCATCCAGTTCCACGGCGGCTTTGGCTTTGCCTGCGAATACGACGTCGAACGCAAGTTCCGGGAGACGCGGCTCTATCAGGTCGCGCCGATCTCGACCAACCTCATCCTGTCCTATGTCGCCGAGCATATTCTCGGGCTTCCAAGGAGCTTTTGATGCGTCCGCTCGATGGCATCACTGTTGTCACACTCGAACACGCGATCGCCGCGCCGCTCTGCACCCGCCAGCTCGCCGATCTCGGCGCGCGCGTCATCAAGATCGAACGGCCCGGAACCGGCGATTTCGCCCGCGCCTATGACACGCGCGTCAAGGGGCTCGCATCGCACTTCGTCTGGACCAACCGTTCGAAGGAAAGCCTGACCCTCGACGTGAAGGATGCGGATGCGCAGAGCATTCTCCATCAGCTCATCGGCAAGGCCGATGTGCTCGTCCAGAACCTTGCGCCGGGTGCGGCGGCGCGGCTCGGGCTGTCCTTCGAGGCGCTCAGGGAAACACATCCGCGCCTCATCGTCTGCAACATCTCGGGCTATGGGCCGGATGGGCCCTATCGCGACAAGAAAGCCTATGACCTTCTGATCCAGTCCGAAGGCGGATTCCTCTCGACCACCGGCACACCGGAGGAGATGGCGAAGGCGGGCTGTTCGATCGCGGATATCGCCGCGGGCATGTATGCCTATTCATCGATTCTAGCCGCCTTGATCCAGCGCGGCAAAACCGGCGAGGGCGCGAAGATCGAGGTCTCCATGCTGGAGGCCATGGCGGAATGGATGAGCTACCCGCTCTACTATGCCTATGACGGCGCTCCGCCTCCGCCGCGCGCCGGTGCGGCACATGCCACGATCTATCCTTACGGCCCCTTCCCGGCTGGCGATGGCAAGACCATCATGCTCGGGCTGCAAAACGAGCGCGAATGGGCCGTTTTCTGTGACAAGGTTCTGGAGGATAGCGCCCTTGCTGCCGATCCCCGGTTTTCATCAAATGCGGCACGCAACGCCAACCGGCAGGCGTTGCGCGAGATCATCATCGAAAAACTGGCAACGATGAATGTCGAGGCTGTCGCCGGGCGGCTCGATGCCGCCGGCATCGCCAATGCCCGTGTCAACGACATGCAGGATTTGTGGGACCATCCCCAGCTTCACGCGCGAAATCGCTGGCGCGACGTCGCAACCGCCGCTGGCCCGATTCCGGCCTTGCTGCCACCAGCGGATTCAAGCGCGTTTGAGGCGCGCATGGCTGCTGTTCCAGCACTCGGCGAGCATACCGATGCCATCCTCACGGAATTAGGATGGAATAAGGACACCATCACCGAGCTTCGACAGAAAAAGGCGATCTAGGGCCTCCCGTGGCTGGTTTTCCACAATTGCGGAGTATGCAACAATCCTGAATTATCGTCTGGACAGAGAATGCTTCCGCCAGACCGGCGAACGCAGGACTCTTCAGAAAACGACCAATCAAGACAGGGCCAGTCAAGCTGAGACAATGGCTCTGCGGATCAACAGGGGAGAGAAGCATGACACCGACACGGCGCCAGTTCGTTCAGGCCACCACACTCGCCGCCACGCTCGCCATGAGCGCGGGCGCCGCGGTCGCGCAGGCCCCGATCCTGATCAAGTTCAGCCACGTCGTGGCGCCGGATACGCCGAAGGGCAAGGGCGCGCAGAAGTTCCAGGAGCTGGCCGAAAAATACACCGCCGGCAAGGTCAAGGTCGAGGTCTACCCGAACTCCCAGCTCTTCAAGGACAAGGAAGAGCTTGAAGCACTCCAGCTCGGTGCGGTGCAGATGCTCGCACCCAGCGTCTCGAAATTTGGCCCGCTCGGCGCGCGCGAATTCGAGGTGTTCGACCTGCCGTTCATTTTCCCGGACAAGGCCGCCTTGCGCAAAGTGACGGATGGCGAGGTCGGCAAGGGGCTGTTCGCCAAGCTCGAATCCAAAGGCATCACCGGGTTGGCCTACTGGGACAACGGCTTCAAGATCATGTCGGCCAACCGCGAGATCAGGAAGCCGGATGACATGCTCGGCCTCAAGATCCGCATCCAGTCCTCGAAGGTTCTCGAAGCCCAGATCAAGGCGCTCGGCGCGATCCCGCAGGTGATGGCCTTCTCGGAGGTTTATCAGGCGCTGCAGACCGGCGTTGTCGATGGGCAGGAGAACACCCCGTCGAATATGTTCACGCAGAAAATGCACGAAGTTCAGGCCCACACCGCCATCACGGATCACGGCTACATCGGTTACGCCGTGATCGTGAACAAGAAATTCTGGGACGGGATCCCGGCGGATATCCGCGGTCAGCTCGACAAGGCGATGGTCGAGGCCTCGGCCTATTCGAACGCGATTTCCCAGAAGGAAAACGACGACGCGCTCGAAGACATGCGCAAGACCGGCAAGACGAAGATCTACACGCTGGGCGCATCGGCAAGGAGACCGTGGATTCGGTCTACAAGGCTCTCGGCATTCCCACGAACTGATGGCCGGAGGTTCGGATGCCCGGCAGATCGCACGATCTGCCGGGTTGATAACGCCGCAACCCAGAAGCGGTGAAGCCGATATGCCGGGGAGGCAACAGGATGGCGCTGAAGCTGCTCGATCGCCTTGAGGAGGTCCTCATCGCCACGTTGATCGCGATTGCAACGCTGATCATTGTCGTCGCGGTCGTCCACCGCTACGGCACCAGCGCCTCGATCAACCTCGCACAGTGGGGCAGAAGCATCGGCCAGCAATGGCTGTTTGATGGCGGGCGGGCGGTTTTCTCCTTCCTGCGCTCGATCAATCTCACCTGGGCGCAGGAACTGTGCATCTATCTCTTCGTGTGGATGGCAAAATTCGGCGCGGCCTACGGCGTGCGCACCGGCATCCATGTCGGGGTCGATGTGGCCGTCGTCCGGCTGTCCCCGGCGTCGGCGCATATCGTGATCCTCTGCGCCTTGCTGTGCGGCGCGCTGTTCACCTTCATCGTCGGCTCGCTGGGCGCGCGCTTCGTCTGGCATATTGCGCATACCGAGCAGGTCTCGGCCGATCTCGAGGTGCCGATGTGGCTTGTCTACATCGCAGTGCCGCTGGGCTCCTACCTCATGTGTTTCCGCTTCCTGCAGGTCGCGCGGCAGTTCTGGCGGACGGGTGAGGTTCCCCAGCACGACCACAGCCATGTCGACGGGCTCGACGATCTCACGCCTTTGCCGGCGCTTGCTCCCAATCCGCTTCCTGATCACGGAGCTACCCGATGACCAGATCCGGCATTCCGACAGCGGCAGCATCGGGGACACGCGGGTCTTGCCGCTCCGGGCTCATCATCATTGCTGCCCCTCTGCTCCTGCTTCTTGGCTGTATCGCCGCGAAGTGGGGCATCGTGCCGATGTCCGGCGGCATGCGCGTCACCATGATCTTCCTGCTGCTCGTCGCGCTGATGCTGACAGGCATGCCGATCTCGATCGCCCTCGGCCTGACCGTATTGACCTTCCTCTTTACACTCACCGAAGTGCCGATGGATTCGGTGGCGCTGAAGCTCTTCACCGGCATCGAGAAGTTCGAGATCATGGCGATCCCGTTCTTCATCCTCGCGGGGAATTTCCTGACCTCCGGCGGTGTCGCCCGGCGGATGATCACCTTCGCAACCGCGATGATCGGCCATTGGCATGGCGGCCTCGGCCTTGCCGGCGTGCTCGCCTGCGCACTCTTCGCCGCCGTTTCCGGCTCCTCGCCCGCGACGGTGGTGGCCATCGGCTCGATCATCCTGCCGGCGATGGTGAAGCAGGGTTTCCCCAACCGCTTCGGCGCAGGCGTCATTACCACTTCCGGTGCGCTCGGCATCCTCATTCCACCCTCCATCGTCATGGTGATGTATGCGGTCGCGACGTCCGGCATGCAGGTCGAGGGGCCGACAGGCGTGAAGGTTTCATCGGCCTCGGTCGGGCAGCTGTTCATGGCCGGCGTTATCCCCGGCCTGATGCTCGCGACGTTGCTGGGCATCACAACCTGGTATCGCGCGTGGAAGAACGGCTATCCGCGCATGCCGCGCGCCACATGGGCGGAACGCGGCAAGGCGCTGAAAGACAGCTTCTGGGGCCTGTTGCTGATCGTCATCGTCATCGGCGGCATCTACTCCGGCGCGTTCACGCCCACCGAAGCCGCCGCGATGGCCGCCGCCTATGCTTTCATCATCGCGGTGTTCGTCTACAAGGACATGCGCCTTGCCGATGTGCCGCGCGTGCTGCTGCAATCGGCATCGATGAGCGCGATGCTGCTCTATATCATCACCAATGCGGTGCTGTTCTCCTTCCTGATGACGCACGAGAATATCCCGCAGGCGATGGCATCGTGGATCGGCGGTACGGGGCTGAACTGGATCACCTTCCTTCTGCTGGTGAACCTCCTCCTGCTGCTCGCCGGCAACGTGATGGAGCCGTCCTCCATCGTGCTGATCATGGCGCCGATCCTGTTCCCGATGGCGGTGAAACTCGGGATCGACCCCGTGCATTTCGGCATCCTGATCGTCGTCAACATGGAAGTCGGCATGTGTCACCCGCCGGTGGGGCTCAATCTCTATGTGGCCTCCGGCATCACCAAGATGGGCATCACCGAACTCACCATTGCAGTCTGGCCGTGGCTGCTGACGATGCTCGGCTTCCTTGTGGTGGTGACCTACGTGCCGGAACTCTCGCTCTGGCTGCCGCGCATGCTGGGGATGCTGTAGTTTCAGAGTCCTCTGCGTCATGCCCGGCCTTGGGCCGGGTATCCACGACTTTTAAGCGTTGATCGGAAGTCGTGGATGGTCGGGCTAAACCCGACCATGACGCGGTGTCACCGGCGCCACAATGCGGGCCCGAGCGTATGCACGGACTGTCCGGCCGCATCCACCGCGACCGTCACCGGCATGTCCTCGACGACGAACTCGTGGATCGCCTCCATGCCGAGATCGGCAAAGGCCAGCACCTTCGCGGATTTGATCGCTTTGGCGACGAGATAGGCCGCGCCTCCCACCGCGATCAGGGAGGCGGCCTTGTGCCGCTTGATGGCGTCAATCGCCTCCGGCCCGCGCTCGGCCTTGCCGATCATCACCAGCAATCCGGTCTTGGCCAGAAGCTCATCGACGAAGCGATCCATGCGCGTGGCCGTCGTCGGCCCCGCCGGCCCGACAGCCTCGCCCGCCACCGCGTCCACCGGACCGACATAGTAGATCGCACGGTCCCTCAGATCGACAGGAAGCGCCTTGCCCGCCTTCAGCATCGCCGACATCCGCGCGTG
This sequence comes from Beijerinckiaceae bacterium, assembly GCA_009773635.1. Classification (GTDB taxonomy): domain Bacteria; phylum Pseudomonadota; class Alphaproteobacteria; order Rhizobiales; family Beijerinckiaceae; genus Rhabdaerophilum. The sequence goes on from WSYC01000014.1 coordinate 88,158, forward strand.
GGCTGCATCGCGCCCGGTCAGCATACGGCCGGAGAGCAGCAGCGTTTCGCCGGCTTTCCATGTTGCGACCTCCTGACGCGTGAGGTGATCAAGATCGACCTTGCGCACTGCACCGGCAGAGGTGAGCTGAATATCGTCCGGCCACGCTGACAACGGCGGCGGTGTAAACACGGCGGGCCCCGAACCATCCAGCACGAAATGAACATGCCGGTCCGCTGCGCATTGCGGCACCAGCGCCACAGGCTTGGACGCAGCATGTGTCGGATAGGTCGCGATCTTGACGTCGAGCACGGTTGTCAACCCGCCGAGTCCCTGCGCGCCGATGCCGAGAGCGTTGATCTTCTGATAAAGCTCGATCCGCATCTCCTCGGCTTTCGAGGCAGGGCCGCGCATCAGCAATCCCGGCATGTCGATGGGGTCGAGCAGCGACATCTTGGCGAGCAGCATCGCCTTTTCCGGCGAGCCGCCGACACCGAGCCCGATCAGCCCCGGCGGACACCAGCCGGCACCGAGCTTCTCGACCGTGCGGAGAACCCAGTCCGTGACATCATCAGAGGGTTCGAGCGCGGCGAATTTCGCCTTGTTTTCGGACCCCCCGCCCTTCGCGGCGACATGCACATCGATCCTGTCCCCGGCGACCAGTTCGACGTGCAGCATCGCCGGGGTGTTGTCGCCGGTGTTCTTCCGTGCGAACAGCGGATCGGAGACCACCGAGGCCCGAAGTGGATTGGCTTCGCGTTTCCAGGCGATACGCACAGCCTCATCGACCAACGCTTGAAGGTCGCGGCTTGTGGCGATGCGTGCACCTACCCCGACCTTCATGAACACCTGCGCGGTGCCGGTATCCTGGCACATCGGCCGCCGCCCCAGCGCCGCCATGCGCGAGTTCACGAGAATCTGACCGATCGCGCCCTTCGCGGCAGGGCTTTCCTCGCGGGCATAAGCAGCGCTCAAATTCTCGATGTAATCCGCCGGGTGATAGCAGGCGATGAACTGCAGCGCGTCCGCAAGGCTCGAGACAAGGTCATCTTCGGTGATCGTCGCTGGCATGTTGCAGTCCCCGGTTCTCGACCTTGCAAGACTGCAAGACGTCGCGACGTTCTTGTGCGTGACAAGCCCGGAAAACAGAATAGCATCCTTTCAAAAGCGCGGTCACGCGCCCTTTCATGGCATCCCCGGGAGGATCGTATGGCCAAGCTGACCGTCAACGGAAAAACCATCGACGTCGATGCTGCACCCGATACGCCCCTGCTTTGGGCAATCCGCGAGCAGATCGGCCTCACCGGAACGAAGTATGGCTGCGGAGTCGGGCAATGCGGTTCCTGCACGGTGCATATCGACGGCGAAGCCGTGCGCTCCTGCTCGATCACGGTTGGCTCTTTGAAGGCAGACCAGAAGATCGTGACGATCGAGGGGCTGTCCCCGACCCATTCGCACCCGATCCAGAAAGCCTGGCTCGAGCTGGAGGTGCCGCAGTGCGGCTATTGCCAGTCCGGCATGATTATGGCCGCCGCTGCACTGCTCGCAAAGAAGCCGAAGCCAACCGACGCGGATATCGACGAAGCCATGACGAACATCTGCCGCTGCGGCACCTACAACCGTGTGCGGGCGGGCATCAAGCTCGCCGCGAACGCGTAAGGGAGAGAGATCATGACGCACGCTCTCGACGTTTCGCGCCGCACGTTCTTGAAGTCCTCCGCCGTTGCTGCTGGCGGTTTCACGCTCGGCTTCTCTGTTCCCTTCGGCGAGGCCGCTGCACAAGGGGTACTCCCGCCCGAGGTCAACGCCTGGGTGGTGGTAAAGCCGGACGACACCGTCATCGTCCGCATCGCCCGTTCCGAGATGGGTCAGGGCACGCTCACCGGTCTGGCCCAGCTCGTCGCCGAGGAACTGGAGGCCGATTGGTCGAAGGTCACCTGGGAATACCCCACACCGGGCCAGAACGTCGCCCGCAACCGCGTCTGGAAGAATTTCTCGACCGGCGGCTCGCGCGGCATCCGCGAGAGCCATCAGTATGTCCGCGAGGGCGGTGCCGCCGCCCGGATGATGCTGGTGCAGGCCGCAGCGAATGAATGGGGCGTGCCGGCGGCGGACTGCAAGGCCGCCAGAAGCACCATCACCCACACCGCGTCGGGCCGCTCGACGACTTACGGCAAGGTCGCGGCGGCAGCCGCCAAGCTTGAGCCCCCCAAAGAGGTCAAGCTGAAGGACGCCAAGGATTGGGCCATCGCCGGCAAGCCATTGAAGCGGCTCGATACCGTCGACAAGCTCTCCGGCAAGCAGGTCTACGGCGCGGACCTCAAACTGCCGGGCATGCTCAACGCCGCGATCAAGGATTGCCCGGTGTTCGGTGGTAAGGTCGCGAGCTTCGACGCCGCGAAAATCGAGAAGATGCCCGGCGTCAGGAAGGTCGTGAAAGTCGGCGAGAGCGCACTCGCCGTCGTCGCTGACACCTGGTGGCAGGCGAAAACCGCGCTCGATGCGCTCCCCATCGTCTGGGATGAGGGCCCGCATGCCAAGGTCTCCTCGGAGACCATCGCCGCCATGCTCAAAGAGGGGCTCGATGCCGAGCAGGCCTATATCGGCAACAAGGCCGGGGACGCCAAGGCCGCCATCGCCAGCGCGGCGAAGAAGGTCGAGGCGACCTATTCCTACCCCTACCAGAACCACGCCTGCATGGAGCCGATGAACGCCACCGCGCTCTGGACGGCGGAGAAATGCGAGGTCTGGTGCCCGACGCAGAACGGAGAGGCGGCCTTCGCGGCAACCGTGGAAGCCTCCGGCCACCCCGCGCCGAAGTGCGAGGTCTACAAGCTTCACCTTGGCGGCGGCTTCGGTCGGCGCGGCATGACTGACTACGTCCGCCAGGCCGTCGCGATCGCCAAGCAGATGCCCGGCACGCCGGTCAAGCTGCTCTGGAGCCGCGAGGAGGATATGCTCCACGGGCGCTATCACCCGATCACCATGGCAAAGATGACCGGCGCGCTCGATGCGCAAGGTAACCTGGTCGGGCTCCACATGCGGATCTCCGGCCAGTCGATCCTCGCAAGCGTCAACCCGCAGGCGCTGCAGCAGGGCCGCGACCCCGTGACCTTCCAGGGGCTCAACCCCTCCGGCCCGGAGGCGAGCTTCGGTTACACGATCCCCAATCTGCTGATCGACCACGCGATGCGCAACCCGCATGTGCCGGCCGGCTTCTGGCGCGGCGTGAATCTCAACCACAATGCGATTTACGTCGAGTGTTTCATGGATGAACTGGCACAGGCCGCCGGGGTCGACCCGCTGGAATTCCGCCGCCGTCTGATGAAGAGCCATCCCAAGCACCTTGCGGTGCTCGAAGCCGCCGCGAAGGGCATCGGCTGGGGCACGCCCGCGCCATCAGGCATCCATCGCGGGCTGTGCCAGACGATGGGGTTCGGCTCCTATGTTGCCGCCGGCGCGGAAGTGTCGGTGGATGCGAAGGGCGCGATCAAGATCCACCGCATCGTCGCGGCCACCAACCCCGGCCATGTCGTCAACCCGGATCAGGTGGCGGCACAGGTCGAGGGCTCGTTCGTCTACGGCCTCTCGGCGATGCTGTATCAGGAATGCACCGTGAAGAACGGCCGGATCGTCGAGGAAAACTTCGACACCTACCCGCCGCTGCGGATGGACGAAATGCCGAAGGTCGAAAGCATCCTGATGCCCTCGGGCGATTTCTGGGGCGGGGGGGGCGAGCCCACCATCGCGGTTGCGGCCCCCGCCGTGCTCAACGCCATCTTCGCGGCGACGGGCAAGCGCGTGCGCTCACTGCCGCTCAAGAACGCGGACCTGCGCCGGGCCTGATGCGGCGCATCGCCCCGCTCCGACGGATGCTTTCGGCTTTCGCCGGGCTGATGATGACGTCCATCGGCTTGGGCGCTGCTGGCGCTCTGGCACAGGATCTGCCCGTTGTGCCCTATCGGATTGAAAGCGGCGGCATTTCCGCCCCTCTCGGCGGCAGGCAGGGCGATGCCGGGCGTGGGCGAAAACTGGTGACGGACCGGCGCAAGGGGCTATGCCTCCTCTGCCATTCCGGCCCGTTCCCCGAAGAGCGATTTCAGGGCGACCTTGCTCCTTCTCTTGCGGGCATTGCGAGCCGGCTCACTGCTGAAAAGATCAGGTTGCGGATCGTGGACAGCACCGCAATCAACCCCGCGAGTCTCATGCCGCCCTATCATCGGATCGAGGGGTTGGTGGAGGTGGGCGCGGCCTGGCGCGGCAAACCGATCCTCACGGCAGGGGAAATCGAGGATGTCGTGGCTTTCCTCGGAACTTTGCGGGACTAGATCAGGGACGACAGGACAACCATTCCCGGAGCAACGGACATGCCTCCTTCAACAAAGCCAACAAGGCGAAAGGTGCTGGTTCAGGGCACGGCGGCACTGGCGTTTCTGACCGCCAGACCTGCTTTCGCGGAACCGGAGGATATGGAAAAGGCGATCCTTGATTTCACCGGCGGTGTGGCCGTTACGCCCGGAAAGGTGAAGATCGAGGTCGCGCCGCTCGTCGAGAACGGCAATTCGGTCACCCTCGGCGTGCGTGTCGAAAGCCCGATGACGACAGCTTACCACGTGAAAACCATCGCGCTGTTCAACGAGAAAAACCCGCAACCGCAGATCGCCCGGTTTCATCTCGGTCCGCGCGCAGGGCGAGCGGCGGTCGAAACCCGCATCCGCCTTGCGACCACGCAGCACCTCACCGCTATCGCGCGGCTGAGTGATGGCAGTCTGTGGTCGGATACCGTTGAAGTCATCGTCACCATCGCGGCCTGCACGGAGGATTGAGCCATGGCAAGCGCGCTGATCGATGCCCCGAAAACCGCGAAGCGCGGCGAGATCATCACCTTGCGGGCGCTGGTCTCGCACCAGATGGAAACCGGATATCGGCGCGAAATTTCCGGCGCGGTCATTCCGCGGCTGATCATCCATACTTTCACCTGCCACTATGATGGCGAGGAGATTTTCCGCGCCGATCTTTTCCCGGCCATGGCGGCCAATCCGCTGATCGCCTTCACCACCGTTGCCACGCGGAGTGAGCCGCTGGTGTTTCGCTGGCTCGACGACGCTGGCGTCGCGATCACCGAGACCGTTCAGCTGGTGGTGACGGCATGATGTTTCCGGAGAGACATTCTCGGAACAATATCGAGCCTAGTTCAGATTTTTATTTGCCGGCTTTCTTTATTGCTGTCCTTTTTGCGATCAACCTCTCTCCGGTTCCTTTTATGGCTGTTCGCGCTGCTGAAATCCCGCTCGCCCAACGCCAGTCCGGCTTCGAACTCATGCAGGCGGAAACGCAAGCCATGCAGCGCAACGACCTCTCCAACCCCGCGATGCTCTGGGTGCGCGAGGGCGAAAAGCTCTGGGACGAAAAACCCGGCGAGAATGGACAATCCTGCGTCGCATGCCACGGTGTAGTCACCGGCATGGCGGGTGTTGCAGCCAGCTATCCGACGCTCGATACTGCGTCCGGCAGGCCGATCGATCTGACAGGACGTATCCAGCAATGCCGCACGGATCGCCAGCGCGCGAGTGCATGGCCGCGCGAGAGCCGGGCACTGCTGGCGATGGCAAGCCTTATCGGCCTGCAATCGCGCGGCATGCCGATCATGCCTGCACCGGACCCGATATCGAAAGCCGGCGCGGCGCGCGGCAAGGCACTGTTCAACCAGCGCGTCGGCCAGCTCAATCTTTCCTGCGCCCAGTGTCATGACGACAATTGGGGCCGCAAGCTGGGCAGCGCGACAATCCCGCAAGGGCACCCGACCGGCTACCCGATCTACCGGCTCGAATGGCAGGGCGTCGGCTCATTGCAACGCCGGCTACGGAACTGCCTCGCCGGCGTTCGCGCCGAGGCGTTTCCCTTCGGCGCGGACGCGTTGATCGATCTCGAACTTTTCCTCATGGAGCGCGCGGCGGGCATGACGGTCGAGACGCCCGCCGTGCGACCCTGACCATCAGGCCCGCCCCTAACCATCAGGCCCGCCCCTAACCATCAGGCCAGCGTGTAGCTGGTCTTCACACTCGTGTAGAATTCGCGGGCGTAGCTGCCCTGCTCGCGCGGGCCGTAGCTCGATCCCTTCCGGCCGCCGAACGGCACATGGTAATCCACCCCCGCCGTCGCGAGATTGACCATCACCATCCCGGCTTCCGCATTGCGCTTGAAATGCGTCGCATGCTTGAGGCTGGTCGTGCAGATGCCGGAGGAAAGACCGAATTCGGTATCATTCGCCACCGCCAGCGCCTCGTCATAGTTCGCCACGCGAATGACCGCCGCCACCGGCCCGAAAATCTCCTCGCGTGCGATGCGCATCGAGTTCGCAACCCCGGTGAACAGCGCCGGCTGGAGATAGAATCCGGGGTTCTCGCGGTTGAGCCGCTCGCCGCCCCAGTGCAGCTTCGCGCCTTCGTCGCGGCCGATGGCGATGTATTTTTCATCCGTTGCAAGCTGGTTCTCATCGACAACGGGGCCGATATGCGTGCCCGCTTTCAAGGCATCGTCGATCACAAGCCCTTGAAGTCGTTCGGTGAGCGCGGCGACAAAAGCATCATGGATGCCTGCCGTGACGATCAACCGCGAGGAAGCCGTGCAGCGCTGGCCGGTGGAGAAGAACGCGCCGTTCGCCGCGCATTCCACCGCGATCTTGAGATCGGCATCATCGAGAACCACCAGCGGGTTCTTGCCGCCCATCTCCAGCTGGACCTTCTTCATCGGCGAGGCTGCGACACAGTTCGCCGCGATGCGTCGTCCGGTCTGAACCGATCCGGTAAAGGAAATCCCGGCGACATCCGGGTTGTCGATGATCGCCTGGCCGACAACCGACCCCTTGCCCATGACGATGTTGAGCACACCCTTCGGCAAGCCGGCGCGGTTGAGGATATCGACGAGCGCCCAAGCCGAATGCGGCACGATTTCTGCCGGCTTGATGACGACGCAATTGCCGTAGGCCAGTGCCGGCGCGATCTTCCATGCGGGGATCGCGATCGGAAAATTCCATGGCGTGATCATGCCGATGACACCGAGCGCCTCCCGCGTCATCTCGACACCGACGCCGGGCCTTACCGATGGCATCGTTTCGCCACCAAAGCGAAGACATTCGCCGGCAAAGAATGCGAGAATCTGCCCGGCCCGCGCGGCTTCGCCGATGCCCTCCGGCAAGGTCTTGCCTTCCTCGCGGGAGAGGATGCGGCCGAGTTCCTCACGTCGCGCGAGAACCTCGTCGGAGGCTTTCTTGAGGATGTCATACCGCTCCTGCGGCGTCGTGCGCGACCAGGCCGGGAAGGCTGCCTTTGCTGCAGCGACGGCGCGATCGGCATCCGCCTTCGTGCCGGAGGCGAATTCACCGATCACATCGCCGGTGTTCGAGGGATTGATGTTGCGGGAGACATTTGCCGCTGCCACGGTTTCGCCACCGATGAAATTCTGGAATACCGACATCCTGCCCTCGTCTTGACTGACAACCGTTCAACGGATCCGGGATACACCGGCTTGCTGCGAGCCTGAACCATCTCGATGAGACCGGCAATGGTTCATTCGCCCGGCGGAGCCGCTCACCGCAAACGGGCAGCGGCCATCCGTCCGGCGAGGCGCATCGCGTTGAACATGGCACCGGGATTGGCGATGCCCTTGCCGGCGATATCATAGGCGGAACCATGCGCCGCCGTCAGCAGCGGGAAGGGATAGCCGCCCAGCATCGTTACGCCCTGATCGAAGCCGATCAGCTTCATCGCGATCTGCCCCTGATCATGATACATCGTCAAAACCGCATCAAACTCGCCCTTTTTTGCCCGCAGAAACACTGTATCCGAGGGAAAGGGCCCCTCGCAGGCGATGCCGCGCTGTTTGCCCTCGGCCACGACCGGTTCAAGCACGTCCATGTCCTCGCGGCCGAAGTTTCCGCCGTCGCCCGCGTGCGGGTTGAGCGCAGCGATCGCAATCCGGGGCCGCGCATAGCCACTCTCACGCATGGCCTGGTCTGTCAGCACGAGGCTGCGCAGGACGTTGTCATGGGTGATCAGCGACGCAACCTTCGAAATCGGCACATGCGAGGTCACACGCGCGTTCCAGAGATCGGGAAGAATGTTGAACTCGCTGGCAACGTCCTTGAAATCGAGCTCCTCGGCCAGAAAACTGATCTCATCCTCGTAGGATGGATGCGCAACGCGCATCGCCGCCTTGTTGAACGGTGAGAAGGCGACCGCATCCGCCCCGCCTGAAGCCGCCAGCCGGATCGCCCGCCAGAAATTCTCGACGGCGAATTTTCCGGCACCGAGCGACACCTCGCCAACCGGGATCGACGCAGGGTCAAGATGGCGGAGGTCAACAAGAACCGGCCGGGCCAGGCTCGCGGGGACAGGATCATCCGGCCGGATCATGTCGAGATCAAGCGTCACGCCGGCGACAGCAGCTCCCTTGTCGAGGACGCGTCTGTCGCCGATGACCACAATGTCCATAGCAGCCGCAATCCCGGCGTCCGCCAGAACGCGGGCGGTCAGCTCGGGCGCGATGCCGGCAGGACACCCCATTGCGAGCGCCACCCGTGGACGCTTGCGAGGAGGCGTTGAGGCGCCGGATGGCATTGACATGGGCGGACCTCGTAGCCGATTTTCATCAGGCTAGTGGGCAAGGCCAATACTGTCAATTATTCTGCATACAGCACACAATTTATTGTACCGGGCTAGCAGCCGCGCGCGTGCCGGAAGGCCACCATGAACGCGCGGGACGCCGCGCCGATGGCTTCGAGCGAATAACCACCCTCCTGGATGATGACCGTCGGCAAGGCGAGCCTGCCGTAGAGTTCACCGATCCGCGCATAGGCATCGGTCGTCACGGCGAGCTTTGAGAGCGGGTCGAGATGATGGGCATCCCAGCCGGCGGAGAGCACCAGCGCTTGCGAACCCCGCGCCAGCGCCGCCGCGATGATCTGCCGGTTGGCTTCGACGAAGGTGTCGTCATCCGCGCCATAGGGCAGCGGGATGTTGAGGTTTGCGCCCTCCCCCGCGCCGGCACCGGTCTCGTCGGCATAGCCGATGAAATGCGGGTAATAGGCAGAGGGGTCGGTATGGACCGAGCCGAAAAACACATCCGGGCGGGAGTAGAAAATCGCCTGCGTGCCATCGCCGTGATGGGTATCGAAATCGAGGATCGCGACCCGATCCCATGATTTGCGCAGGAGTTCGGCGGCAATCGCCGCGTTGTTGAGGAAACAGAAGCCGGATGCCCGATCGACATAGGCATGGTGCCCCGGCGGGCGGCAGAGCGCGAAGGCCGTCGGCGCACCCGCCAAAACGTCCCGCGCGGCTGCAATCGCCGCTTCGGCGGAGGCAATGACCGAGGTGTAGGTGCCCTCCGCGATCACCGCCGAGAGATCGCCGACATACCAGCCGGCACGCCCGATAATGCCGGTCGTCCGAGGCTTGCCACGCGGCGTGAACGCGGCATCAGCGGCGCGATAGGGGTGCACATTGGGCAGCACTTCCGGCCCGTGGTTCGGCAGCGCCATGAAATCCGCATGCGCAACCCGCAGGAACTCGACGAAATGATCGGCGTGCACCGCGAGAACGGGGTCGAGGTCAGAAGCGGGTGGCTCGACCTGCGTCAGCCCCGCGACTGTCATCGTCTCGATCAGCACCGCCGCGCGGTTCGCGTTCTCGAAGGCGTGGATGAGCTTGCCATGCACCATGTATTGCGTCGGCTGATGCGCGAGCTGCCTGTCGGAGAAGTAGAATTTCATCGTGTTTTCTGCCGGTTTGAAGGGTGGTTAAGGGTGTCAATTGCCGTGATTGAAGCGCATTTGGCGCGTCATTTCGTGTCATTTCCGCCAGCTATCGAAGGCCTTTCCCGGCACTGCTGCAAAAAGCTGCCGGGTATAGGCATGCTGCGGATCGGCGAAAACGCTGGCGGTCGGCCCGTATTCGACAATCCGCCCGCGCTGCATCACCGCCACCGTATGGCAGAGCTGTGCCGCGACCCTGAGATCATGCGTGATGAACACCATCGCGAGCCGAAGCCGTTGCTGCAATTCGTTGAAGAGCTCCAGAACCTGCGCCTGAACGGAAACATCGAGCGCCGAAACCGGCTCGTCCGCCACGATCACGTCCGGCTCCATCATCAGTGCGCGGGCGATGCCGATGCGCTGGCGCTGCCCACCGGAAAACTCGTGCGGAAACCGTTCGAGCGCCGCTGGTGTAAGCCCGACGAGGCGGATGAGTTCTGCCGCACGCACCTCGGCAACCGCACGGCTTTCGCCATGCGCAACCGGCCCATCGGTGAGGATCGCACGGACGCGCTTGCGCGGATTGAGCGAGGACAGGGGATCCTGGAACACCATCTGCAAATGCTTGCGTTCACTGCGAAAAGATCCCGATGAAATCGTCATGAGATCACGCCCGCGAAACAGGATGCGACCCGCATCGGGCTCGATCAGCCGGACGATGGAACGCCCCAGCGTCGATTTCCCGGAACCGGATTCACCGATGATGCCCAGCGTTTCGCCGCGCCGGACGGTGAAACTTGCCTCCGCCACCGCATGGACATGGCGCGCCTTGCGGAACCAGCCGCCCGGCGTACCAAAGCGTTTGTCGACCCCTTCCGCCGCCAGCACGATCTCGTCACCCGGTGGCGGCAGATCCAGCGGCTCAAGGCGCGGCACCGCGCCGATCAGCTTTTGCGTATAAGAGTGCTGCGGTCGGCGCAGCACATCCTCGACCGCGCCGGCTTCGACGAGCCGGCCCTTTTCCATCACCAACACGCGGTCGGCGATATCGGCCACCACGCCGAAATCATGCGTCACGAACAGGATGGCGGTGCCGAGGTCCTTGCGCACCTTGCGCAGGAGATCGAGCACTTGCGCCTGCGTCGTCACATCGAGCGCGGTCGTCGGCTCGTCCGCGAGAATGAGCTTCGGTTCAAGCGCCAGCGCCATGGCGATCACGACGCGCTGGCGCTGTCCGCCGGAAAGCTGGAACGGATAGGCCTCGATCAGCCGCTCCGGCTCGGGCAAGCCGACATAGCCGAAGAGATCGAGGATGCGCTGACGGCCCGCCTTGCCGGGGTAGGCGCCATGCGCGCCGAGCAATTCGGTGATCTGATCGCTGACACGATAGAGCGGGTTCAGCGCCGAGAGCGGCTCCTGAAAGATCATCGAGACCTCGCGGCCGCGAAGCGCGCGCATCCGCGCGGCCGATGCCTGTGCGAGGTCCTCATCGCCGAGGAGCACGCGCCCGCTCGAGATTTTAAGCCCCTGCGGCAGGAGCCCCATCAGCGTGTTGGCTGCAACAGATTTGCCGGACCCGGATTCGCCGACGACGCAGACGATCTCGCCCGGATCAACCGTGAACGAGATGCCCTCGATCGCAAACGGGCGATCCCCGCCAACCGGCAGCCGGATCGAGAGGTTCTCGACCCGGACAAGCGGCGTGCCTCGTGCGTCAGATCCGCCCATGCTATTCGCCCCGCTGCCGCAGGCGCGGGTTGAGCGCATCGTTGAGGCCCTCGCCCGCGAGGTTGATCGCGAGCACGGTCAACAGGATCGCGACACCCGGCATCACCGACAGCCAGGGTGCCTCGCGCAGCATCGAGCGGGCAGCACCGATCATGAAGCCCCAGGACATGAAATTGCGGTCGCCAAGCCCGAGGAACGACAGTGCAGCTTCGGTGAGGATGGCGGTGGCGATCATCAGTGTTGCCGTCACGATCACCGGCGGCAGGGCATTGGGCAGGATTTCGTCAAACAGGATGAGGTGCGTCGGGCGCCCCAGCACCCGCGCAGCCTCCACAAATTCGCGTTCGCGCAGCGAGAGCACTTCCGCGCGCACCAGCCGCGCCACCGGCGGCCAACTCACCAGCGCGATCGCCGTGACGATGGAGACCAGCGACGGCGTGAAGATCGCGACCAGCACCACCGCCATCGCGAGTTGCGGAATGGTCTGGAAGAACTCGGTGATCCGCATCAGCACGTCGTCGATCCAGCCGCCGAAATAGCCGGCGAGGCTACCGATTCCGACACCGGCGATCACCGCGCAGAGGGTCGAGATGGTGCCGACCAGCAGCGAAACGCGCGCGCCATGCACCAGCCCCGCCGCGATATCCCGCCCCAGCATGTCCGTGCCGAGCGGGAAGGCGCTGTTCTCGAACGGATCGAGCAGCGGCGGCGCGCTCATCTGCCAGGGCGAAACCGGGTAGAGAAGCGGCGCAAACAGCGCGATCAGCAGCACGAACAGAAGGATCGCCAGCCCGGCCACGGCGCCCCAATTCCGGCGATAACGCTTCCAGAAGCCACTCATCTCGCGCCGCCTTCAAGCCGGATGCGCGGGTCAACGAAGCGATAGGCGATATCGGTCAGAAGGTTGAAGAAGATCACGGTGGCAGAAGTCACGAGAAACACACCGAGCAGCAGCTGGTAATCGCGCTGAAGCAACGCATCGAACATCAGCCGGCCGATGCCGGGCCAGGCAAACACGGTCTCGATCAGCACCGCACCACCAGCCACCTGCCCGAGTTGGATGCCGGCAAAGGTCACGATCGGCAGAAGCGCGTTGCGGAACACATGCCGGCGCAGGACCTCGCCGCCCGTCAGCCCTTTCGCAAAGCCGGTCCGCACATGATCCTGCGTCATCACCTCCATCATCGCCGCGCGGGCGAGGCGGACGTAGACCGACATGAAAAAGAGGCTGAGCGCCAGCGTCGGCAGCACGAGATGCTGCGCAATATCCACGATTCTCGCCCAACCCTTGAGGTTGGCCCCGACCGATTCCATGCCGAAAGCCGGCAGCCAATCGAGTTGCACCGAGAACACCAGCACCATCATCAACGCCAACCAGAACAGCGGCGTTGCGTAAAAGATCAGCGCGATGCTCATGATCGCGCTGTCGAGCCAGCGGGCGCGACCGAAGAACCGCACGCCGGCCGCGGCCATGCCGAGCCCAAGCCCGAGCACCAGCGACACCACAAAGCTCGACGCCATCAACAGCAGTGTCGCCGGCAGCCTCTCGCCGATCAGTGCGATCACCGGCACCTGATTGCGATAGGAAAAGCCGAGATCGAACTGCACGATCTGGCCGAGATAAAGCGCAAGCTGCTTCCAGAGCGGCTGATCGAGCCCGAAGCGTGCGCGCAGCATGTCGACGTATTTCGGATCGGTCGCGCCGGCTTCCCCGGCCATGACGGAAGCGGGATCACCCGGCGCGAGCCGGATCAGCAGGAAATTCAGCGCCGCAATTGCGACGATGACCAGCAGGGCCTTGAAAATCCGTCCCGCAAGGAACGTCACGAAGGGCAAAGGCAACTCCTGCACTCAAGGCAAGGTGCGGCGACGGGCCGCCGCGCCAAGTGGGTTCAGCGCGGGATCACCTCACGATCCAGCCCTATTTTTCGATCCACGCATCATCCAGCGTTTCGTTCAGACCGATGCCGGTCTTGACGAGGTTCTTGATGTTCGCGCGATAGAGCGTCGCGAACTGGAGTTCGGCGAGATAGCCGTTGGCGACCTCGTCCACCGCGATCTTCTGGAACTCGGTATAGAGCTTGCCGCGTTCCGCCGGATCGGTGCTGGATGCCGCCTTGACGAGCAGCGCGTCAACTTTCGGGTTATTGTAGCCTTGATTGTTGGCGAAGGGCGAGCCCTTGACGATGTTGGTCGAGAGGTAATGCCGGGCGACACCGAGCGCGGGATCACCGTATTGGTAGGTGAAGTTGAAAGAGAGGTCGAAATCCCAGTCCGAAACGCGCTTGGCCCAGCTCCCGGCATCCGCCGGCTCGATGGAGACGGTGAAGCCGACCTGTTCAAGCCCCTGCTTCACGTATTCCGCCAACCGCTCCCACTGCGCGCCATAGGGGAAGGAGAGGATCTTGACCGGCGATTTCGAGAGGTCGACGCCGCTTTCCTTCACCAGCTCTTTTGCGCGGGCAATATTGAACGGCGCGGCCTTGAGCGAGGGATCGTTGAACAGCGTCGTCGAGGCCAGTGGGCCATTGGCCGGCTTCGCCAGGCCGAAGAAGATCGTCGAGGAGATGAAATTCTTGTCGATGGCGTGCATCACCGCCTGCCGCACCTTCACATTGTCGAAGGGCGCCTTACGGTTGTTCATCATCATGAACGCGAGCGGCGAATAGCTCTCCCAGCCGGCGGTTGTCGTCGTCACGCCCTTGAGCGCGCGCAGCCGGCGGACATCGACGTTATCAACGTCACCGCCACGCAAGACCTGCACATCGCCCTTCTCGAAGGCGAGCGCACGCGAGGCGGAATCCGGGATGACGCGGAAGTAGATCTCGTCCAAATAGGGTTTGCCGGGTTTCCAGTAATTCTCGTTTTTCACGAGATGGATATGGCTGCCGCGCTTCCATTCCTTGAATTTGAACGGGCCGGTGCCGATCGGCGTCTGGTTCGCGGGGTTGGTGGCGTAATCCGTGCCGTCATAGATGTGTTTCGGCACCATCGGCAGGGTCGAGACTTCAAACAGCAGCAGGAACGGGCCGAAGGGTTCCTTGAGTTTGAACTCGACCTTCGTTGGCGAGAGCGCGGTTGCAGAGGCAAGATAGCGGTTGAGCACCACGTTTGCGCGCGGATGCGTCTTGCGCAGGAAGGTGCCGACGGTGAAGGCGACATCCTCCGCCGTGAACGGCTTGCCGTCATGCCACTTCACGTTGGGCTCAAGCTCGAAGGTGTAGGTGAGGCCATCAGCGGACATCACCCAGCTCTTCGCCAGCTCCGGCTGTGGCTTGAGATCAGGCGAATAGGTCATCAGGCTCTGGTAGATCTTGCCGGCGACATAGATCGTCGGGGCCTGCTGGTTCATGCCGAGCATCAGGGTCGGCGGTTCGGGCTGCACAATGCCGTTCAGCGTGCCACCCTTGGTCTGGGCTGCGGCCCCCATGCTCAGCGCACTCAACGCCAGCCCCGCCAATGCGAGCCGGGTTCTGCTCAACCGGGTTTTACTTGTCTTGAAAACTCTGTTCGACATTGCTGCTGCGCCTTTCCCGTTTCCAATTCTTTTCCCGGCCAGTCCTCGGCACGAAGTTCCAAGCAAAGACCCTGCCAGCTTCAGACGATCACAGCCGCGCATCCCCTGTCAATCAGACCAGTTGCAGACCGGTTACGGGCGAGAGGTCGAAGCGGGCACCTCGCCCCTTCCGGTTCAGGACTCCCCGTGCAAGGATGGCGCGAAACCCGCCTGCCAGCCGGGCGGGCGCCACTCAGGAGAACCCCGTGCAATCGAGCCATAACCTCAGGATCAACGCCGACAGGCTCTGGGCGAGCCTGATGGAGATGGCAAAAATCGGCGGCACGCCGAAAGGCGGCTGCAACCGGCAGGCGCTGACGGCGGAGGATGCGGAAGGGCGCGCGCTCTTCACCCGCTGGTGCGCGGCCTCGGGCTGCACGATGCGGGTCGATCGGCTCGGCTCGATGTTTGCGCGGCGCGAGGGCACGGAAGACCTGCCACCCATCCTCATCGGCTCGCACCTCGATACCCAGCCGACGGGGGGCAAGTTCGACGGCGTGCTCGGCGTGCTCGCCGGACTGGAGTTGATCCGGACGCTGAACGAAACCGGCATTCGCACCCGCCGCCCGATCGAGATCGTCAACTGGACCAATGAGGAAGGCTGCCGCTTTGCCCCGGCAATGCTGGCCTCGGCAGTGCATGCCGGCCTCATCACCGAAGCTGCCGCGCTCGACACACGCGATGCAACAGGCGCAAGGCTCGGTGACGAGCTTGTTCGCCACGGCCAGAACGGCGAAACCCCGGTCGGCGGCCGCAAGATCGAGGCCTATCTCGAACTCCATATCGAGCAGGGCCCCATTCTCGAAGCCGGCGGGTTCGATATCGGCTTTGTCACCAGCGGGCAGGGCCTGCGCTGGTATGATGCGATCTTCCGCGGCTTCGAGAGCCATGCCGGCCCGACGCCGATGCCCAATCGCCGAGATGCCCTGCTCGGGGCTGCGCGCTTCATCCAGCAGATCAACGAGATCGGGCTGGCGTTCGCGCCCGATGCCGTCTCGACCGTCGGCGAGATGACAGTGATGCCGAATTCGCGCAATGTCATCCCCGGTGAGGTGAAGCTCTCCGTCGATATCCGCCACCCCGAGGCGGCAACGCTGGCGGCGATGGATGCCCGCGTGCGCGCTGCGTTCGCCGACACGCTCGCGGCCTCCAGGCTCGACGGCGAATTGATCGATATCTCGCATTCGCCCTCGGTACCGTTCGATCAGGGCCTTCTGGACATCATCCGCACCGAGAGCGCCGCGCTCGGCTTCAAGGGCCGCAATATCGTCTCCGGCGCCGGGCATGATGCCGTGCATATCGCCAAGGTCGCGCCCGCCGCGATGATCTTCACCCCGTGCAAGGACGGCATCAGCCATAACGAGGCGGAAGACATCCTGCCCGAATGGGCCGCGGCCGGGGCAAATGTCCTGTTGCGGACCGCGCTTGTGCTGGCGGACAGGCCATGAAACGCCGCCTGCCCGAGCTGTTGGGGTCGACTAACATGTTAGTATCAACATAGGGCTGGACGGATGCCCGCTTCTCTGCTGTAGTCCGGCAGAACCACAGAAAGGGCGGACAAAGATCCGCCCGGCACCGACAACAAATGATCTGACCAGGAGGAAACTACCATGAACGATCGTATTCTTCGTCCCTCGCGTCGTCACTTTGTCGGCGGGGCCTCTCTGGCCGTGCTCGGCGCTCCGGCGCTCGTACGCAACGCCTTTGCGCAATCGACCTTCAACTGGAAGCGGTTTGCGGGCGAGACGGTCAATGTTCTCTACGTCAAGAACACCCGCGCCGATCTCATCATGGCAAAATCGAAGGAATTCGAGGATCGCACGGGGATCAAGGTTTCCGCCGAAGCCGTTCCGGAGCAGCAGCAGCGCCAGAAGGCGCTGATCGAATTCACCTCGGGCAAGCCGAGCTTCGATGTCGTCGCGCTTTCGCTCCATGTCCAGAAGCGCATCGCCGCGAAGGGCAAATGGCTGACCGATCTCCGCCCCATGATCGCAGACGGCTCGCTCACGAGCCCGGAGTTTGATTTCAAGGATTTCAACGCCGCCGGCCTCACCTTCTCGACGCAGAACGACGGCACCCTCGATACGCTGCCGAAGTTCGTCGATTACTGGATCCTTTATTACAACAAGGAACTCTTCGCGCAGAAGGGCGTCGCCTACCCCAAGACGATGGATGAAATCCTGACGGCGGCGCAAAAGCTGCATGACCCCGGCAAGGGCATCGCCGGCTTCGTCTCGCGCGGGCTCAAGAACGCCAATGTCCCGGTCTGGACCTCGTGGCTCCTCGGGCAGGGCATGGAAACCGTCGACAAGGCCGGCAACCTGACGACCAATTCGCCCGAAGCGATCTGGGCGGCAGAACTCTACAAGCGCCTCAACAGCGAGGTTGCTCCTCCCGGTGCGATTGGCTTCAACTGGAACGAATGCCAGTCAACCTTCGCCACCGGCCGCGCAGCGATGTGGCTCGATGGCATCGGCTTTGCCGCGCCGCTCGAAGACGCCACCAAGTCGCGCGTTGCCGGCAAGGTCGGCTACGGCATCGTGCCAGCGGGCCCGAAGGCGCATCACTCCGCGACCTTCGCGGATGGCATGGGCATTCCGACAAGCTGCACCCGCAAGGGCGCGGCCTGGCTCTACATCCAGTGGGCCTGCAACAAGGAAAACCAGCTCACCATGCTGAAGAACGGCGCGGGTTCGCCCGCCCGCAATTCGCCGCTCGCCGACACCGAAACCATCCGCGCCTCGAAGTTTGGCAAGGAATGGTTCGATACCATCCTCGGCTCCGCCAAGATCGGCCGGCCGGGCCTGCCGGTGATCGTGCCGGTGACCGAGTTCCGCGACATCTTCGGCGTCGCGCTTACCAACATGATCGGCGGCGCCGATCCGAAGGCCGAACTGGCGAAGGCGACCGAAGCCTTCAAGCCGGTGCTCGAGAAGAGCGAAAAGGCGTAATCACGCCGCGCAAGCATTCGGGAGGCCGTCACACCGTGCCTCCCGATTTCTTTTTCAAGCCCGCCGGATACCGGCGGCGCCAGCCAGAAGCACGGATCTGATGAGCATCGCAGCGCCCGGCGTCGAGCGCAATTACTGGCCCTTTGTCCTGCCCGCGCTCATCGTCGTGCTCGGCGTCATTGTGTTTCCGTGGGTTTTCACACTGTTCATGTCGGTGCACGACTGGAACGTGTCGGGGGCTGTGACCTTCGTCGGCTTCGAGAATTTCCGCCAGCTTTTCACCGATGCGCGCTTTTACGAATCCGTGCTGCACACGCTCTATTTTACCGTGCTGGCGGTGGTGCTGCCGGTGGGGATCGGCCTTGCGGCGGCATTGGTGTTTCACCGGGAGTTCAAGGGCCGTGGCATCCTGCGCGGCATCTTCATCATGCCGATGATGGCGACACCGGTCGCGGTGGCGCTGGTGTGGACGATGATGTTTCACCCGCAGCTTGGCGTGCTGAATTACCTGCTTGGCCTTGTCGGCCTGCCGCCGTCGACCTGGGTCTACAATACGAAAACCGTCATTCCGACGCTGGTCATCGTCGAGGTCTGGCACTGGACACCGCTGGTGATGCTGATCGTGCTCGGCGGGCTCGCGAACCTGCCGACCGAACCCTACGAGGCTGCGGAAATTGACGGCGCTTCGTCGTTCCAGAAGTTCCGGCACATCACCTTTCCGCTGATTTTGCCGAACCTGATGATCGCGCTGATCTTGCGCACCATCGACGCGCTCAAGGCCTTCGATACGATCTACGTCATCACGCAGGGCGGCCCCGGCACCGCCTCGGAGACGATGAACATCTTCCTCTACCTGCAGGCCTTCGCCTATTTCAAACTTGGCTATGCCTCGGCGGTGGTGGTGATCTTCTTCACGCTGGTGATCGCGCTCTCGCTGCTGCTGCTGCACGTGCGCCAGAAGACGAAGTGGAACGCCTGATGAGCGCCGGTTTTCACAAGAGCCTGATGCGGCGTCTGGCGGACAGGGCGGGTCTGTGGTTCTGCATTTTCGTGCTGGTCTCGCCGGCGATTTTCTTCTTTCTCTGGATGATCTCGCTCTCGCTCAAGACCGAGATCGACAACATCGAGTGGCCGCCGATCTTCATTCCGCCGGCGCCGACGCTCGCGAATTTCGTGCAGGTGTTCGCCGAGAACAATTTCGGCAAATACCTCCTCAACTCGATCCTTGTCACCGGCGGCGCGACCCTGGCCGGACTGATGCTGGGCATTCCTGCCGGCTATGGCCTTGCGAAAATGAAGGCGACGAAGCTTGCCGGCGTGATCATGATCGCACGCATGACGCCGGCGCTCTCGTTTCTCATTCCGCTGTTCATCGCCTTCCAGTGGCTGGGGCTCATCAACTCGATCTGGGCGCTGGTGATCACGCATCTCGTCATCACCGTGCCGATCATCGTCTGGGTGATGATGGGAACTTTCGAGGGCTTGCCGCAGGATCTTGAGGACGCGGCGCTGATCGACGGCGCGACGCTGTGGCAGAGCTTCCGCCTGATCGCGGTGCCGCTCGCGCGCCCCGGCATTGTCGTCGCGACGATCCTGTCGTTCATCTTCTCGTGGAACAACTTCGTCTTCGGCGTCGTGCTCGGCGGCAAGGAAACGCGGACGCTTCCCGTGGCGGTCTACAACGTGCTGACCTTCGAGCAACTCGCCTGGGGTCCGCTCGCAGCAGCCGCGATGCTGGTCATGGCCCCGGTGCTGATTGTCACGATCATCGCGCAACGTCAGATCGTCGTGGGCCTCACAGCCGGTGGCCTGAAGGACTGAAGCGACGGCGCCCTCCTTCGCTTGAAAATGCAAAGCCTCCTGCTTTCTCGCATTTTCTTCACGCGAACCGGTTCCCACTTCGCTTGAAAATGCTCAACTCAACATACGCGTATCGCCGCAGATCGAGACCTCCTGTCCGGAAATCGTTCGCGCGAACGGCGAGGCCAGGAACACGATCTGCCTTGCGATATCATCCGGGTTGACGAACTCCTTGATCGACACACCCGCAAACATCCGTCCGGTCATCTCCTCGTGTGACACATTGAGGCTGCGCGCCTTGTTGGCGATCACGGATCGGATGCGGGGACCATCGACAAGGCCGGGCAGGATCGCGTTGACGCGGATGCCGAATTCGCCAAGCTCCGCCGAAAGCGCCTTGGTAAAGCCGATGACGCCCCATTTTGCGGCGGCATAGGGCGAGCGCAGCGGAAAGCCGTGCTTGCCTGCCTGACTGGAGAGGTTGATCATCGAGGCATTGCCGGAGTGCTTGAGCATCGGCACCGCCAGCCGGGCGCAATTGAACTGGCCGGTGAGATCGATCGCGATGCAGCGATCCCAATCCTCGACGCTGATCTCGTCGACCCGCCCGGTCGGCCCGGCGATGCCAGCGTTGTTGACAAGGCAATCGAGCCCGCCAAGCCGCGCGGTCACATCATCGAACAGCCGCGAAACCGCTTCGCGATCCGAGACATCGCAGACGGATTGACTGATGGCGGGATCTGAGGTCGCCATCGCCGCGAGTGCCGCCGTATCGACATCGCAGATATGAACCCGCGCGCCTTCTGATGCGAAAGCGCGGGCCGTTGCCCGTCCGATGCCATTGGCGCCGGCGGTCACCAGCACCCGAAGTCCCTTGATCTGAAGATCCATCGTCATGTCCCCGTTTATGCCTGCCGTGCACACACCACCGCAGGGCTAGTCTTCTGTGCGTAGCCGTCCTGTGCCTTCGATGTGGCGGGCGGCCGAGCTGATGTCAGCCCGCAAGGCTTCTGCTGCGGCGAGCGCGTCCCCCGCCCGCAAGGCTGCCAGAAGCGCGGCATGCGCCTGAACCGCGCTGCCGCCCTTGAGGCGATTGCGTTCGGCCCGCATGTCGAGATTGAGGATTGGCCCGGCCTTGAGCCAAAGCCTTTCGATCATCTCGACCAGCGTTGGCATGGCCGAGGCCCGATAGACCGCAAAATGGAAATCCCGGTTGGTCGCGACCGCCCCCGGCGTATCCGGTTCATCCGCGCTTGCAATCGACCGGAACGCCGCCTCATGCGCCGCGATCCCGGCGATATCGTCCGGTCCGGCCCGGCGCGCGGCTTCCTCCGCCGCGAACCCTTCGACCACCAGCCGGATACGCGTCAACTCCCGGAATTGCACCAGCGACATCACGGGAACACGCACCGCCCGGCCCGGCAGAACTTCCAGCGCGCCATCCGCCGCCAGCCGGCTGACAGCTTCCCGCACCGGCATCATCGATACGCCGACAGCCTCGGCGACCTTGCGCAGCGAAAGCTTTTCGCCCGGTGCCAGCCTTCCGGCGACAAGCAGGTTGCGCAGCTCCGCTGTCACGCGGTCTCCCAGCGTTTCGCGGTTCATCAGGCCAAGCTCACCCAGCCCCGAACCTTCCTGCATCGCGGCAGAGGCGGAAGATGACATCGCGGGCGACGAAAGGGACTCGACAACGGCTTTCATGTCGGGCAGTCTAACTGTGATCACAGATCACGACAAGCGGCATCAAGCCGCGATCGCGCGAGCAAACGTCAATTGACGTGGACAATCGCACCCGGGAGGAATGCATGTCGGACTTCAAGCTTTCGAATCCCCGTCTTTCACGCCGGCAGGCGCTCGCCGGTCTCGGCGTGGCGGGTGCCGGTTTCATCGCCAGCCCCTCCATCATCCTGGCGCAGACGCCGGATGCGATCCGGTTCGGCCATCTCACACCGCGTACCGGCTTTCTCGGCCCACTCGGCGAATTTGCGGTTCAGGCCGTTGATCTCGCGGTGGAGGAAATCAATGCAGCGGGCGGCATCATGGGCCGCAAGCTCGAGGTGCTGAAGGAAGACTCGGTCAACCCGCAGACCGCCTCGACCAAGGCCGAGCGCATGGTGGAGCGTGACAAGGTCACCTGCCTTCTCGGCGAGATTTCCTCGGCTTCCTGCCTCACCATCGCGCAGGTCGCCCAGCGCACCAAGACGCTGTTCGTCAACACCGGCGGCAATTCGGACGCACTGCGCGGCGAGAGCTGCAACAAATACATGTTCCACATCGAGAGCCAGAACTCGATGTATGTGAAGACCTGCGGCCGCTCGCTGATGAGCCAAGGCCTCGTCAAGGGCAAGAAGTGGTTCTCGCTGACCGCCGATTACGCCTTCGGGCATGATCTCCTGCGCGTCGCCAAGCGCTTCATGGAAAGCAATGGCGGCCAGTTCGCCGCTGACAAGCTGATCCCGACCGACGCGACGGACTTCTCCGCCGTGCTGCTCGAAATCCGTGCCGCGAAGCCGGATCTCGTGATCTCGAACCTCGCCGGCAACCAGATCACCAACTTCCTCAAACAATACGCCGAGTTCGGCCTCACCTTCCCGGTCGCGGGCTTCGGGTTTGATACCGCGCTCGCATGGGCTGCCGGCAAGGGCAATTTTGGTGGCGTGTGGCCGGTCGTCTGGCACCACCTCATCGACACCCCCGGCACCAAGAAGTTCGTGGCGGACTTTTCGAAGAAATACGGCAAGCCGCCGGAAAATCAGGCCTGGGGCGATTACAACATCGTCAAGATCATGGCCCAATCGATGAACGAGCTGAAATCGACCGATACCGCCAAGATCATGGAGCACTGGGAGAAGGGCGCGAAATTCGACGTGCTGAAAACCCGCCCCGGCTTTTTCCGCGCTTCCGACCACCAGTTCATGCACGAGATGTATACGATCACGGCCCTGCCGCAGGCCGAGGTCAAGAACCAGTATGACATCTTCACATCGTCAGGCCCGGTGCCCGGCCCCGGCGAGGATCTCGAAGTGATCGCCACGACCAAAGAAGAAAACGTCTGCAAGATGGCGTGAGCTTCGCCCCGTGATCTTGCCGCCTCTCGCGGTGCTTGATCTCCCTGCCATGCCCGGCTCCCCTGCCGGGCATGGTTGGGGGCTCCTTCCGCCCGGCTTCCTCGCCGGGCATGATTGGGGGCTCCTTCCGCCCGGCTTCCTCGCCGGGCATGGTTGGAGGCTCCTTCCGCCCGGCTCCCCTGCCGGGCATGGTTGGGTGTCACCCCCATCATTTCCATGACCTTGCTCCTTCCGGAAGGCCTGTTTTGTGTCCACGCTTTTCATCCAGCAAGTACTCAACGGGCTGCTCGACGGCGTCTACTACCTCCTGATCGCGCTCGGGCTTTCGCTGATCTTCTCGCTCGGCGGCATCGTCAATCTCGCGCATGGCGCATTCTATGCCGTCGGCGCGTATCTCACGGTCACGCTCGGCCCGCACATCGGTTTTGGCGGCGCGCTGGTGGTCTCGCCGCTGTCGGTCGCACTGCTTGGTATCGCCTTCGAGCGCGGGCTGTTCCAGCGCTTTTACCGCTCCGACCCGATCCTCTCGCTGCTCTTGACCTTTGGCCTCGCGATGGTGGCGGAGCAAACCCTGCGGATGATCTACGGCGCGCCGCCGCGCTCGTTCTCGATCCCCGACGCGCTGCGCGGCCAGATATTTCTCGGCGATTTCATCTATTCGAAATACCGGGCTCTGCTGCTCTTGATCGCCGCGAGTTGCGTCGGCGGACTGTGGTTTCTCCTGCAGAAAACCGCTTTCGGGCGCGTGGTGCGGGCGGGCGTCCAGAACCCGGATATGGTCGGCGCGCTCGGGATTTCGCTCAAACCCTACATGATGGCGGTCGCCGGCATCGGCATCGGGCTTGCGGGCCTCGCGGGCGTGCTCCTGGCACCGATCTACTCGATCCACCCGGCGATGGGGCAGGAGATCATCACGCCTGCCTTCGTGGTGGTGGTGATCGGCGGGCTCGGCTCGTTCTGGGGCGTGGTGGTGGCAGCGCTGCTGGTGGGCGTTGTCAAGGGCATCACCATCGGGCTTGGTTTCACGCAATGGTCGACGGCGGTGATCTACCTGATGATGCTGCTCGTGCTGCTGTTCCGGCCGCGCGGCCTCTTCGGCGAACGCATCCAGCGGTTCGAGTGAGGGGATGGTCATGAGACCAGGTTCAGCCCTGTCCCCGCTCGTCATCGCCGCAACCGGCCTGCTCGCCTTGCCGGTGCTGATGAACGTGATCGGCCTTGGCACGACCTCGGCCACCGAGATCGTGATTTTCTCGATCGCCTGCATGGCGCTCAACATCATGGTCGGCACCACCGGGCTGGTCTCGTTCGGGCATGGCGCGTGGTTCGGGCTTGCGGCCTATGCCGCCGGCCTGATGCAGCGCAACTGGTTTCCGGGCGGGTTCGCGCTGCCGATTGTGCTCGCGGTTGTCATGGTCGCGGCGCTGGCCTTCCTGTTCGGCGCGCTGATCCTGAGGCGGCGCGGCGTCTATTTCTCGCTCCTCACGCTGGCGCTCGCAGCGATGCTCTATTCGGTCGCCTTCCGCTGGACGGCCGTGACGGGGGGCGAGGACGGGCTCGGCGGCATCAAGCGCCCGCTCATCGCCGGCATCGATTTCGATGTCGCGCTGCCGTTCTACGCGCTGGTCGCGAGCATCGCTTTCATCGTCGTTTACGCGCTCTCGCGCTTTCATCGCTCGCCGGTGGGCACTGTCCTCGTCGCGATCCGCGAGAACGAACAGCGCGCGCGTTTCCTCGGTTATTCGACCGACCGCTACAAGTTGCTGGCGTTCACGCTGTCCGCCGCGCTGACCGGCCTTGCCGGTTCGCTCCTCCTGTTCAACAACCGGATGACCTCGGCGGACCCGATCTCGGTGGCCTTTTCCGGTGAATTGCTGGCCATGGTCGTCATCGGCGGCATGCGCTCGTTCCTGGGCCCGGCGCTCGGCGCACTTTTCTTCGTGGTGTTCCGCGACTATCTCTCGAGCATCACCGAGAACTGGCTGTTCTGGTTCGGCCTCTTGTTCGTCGCCTTCATCGTGTTCTCGCCGACCGGGCTTGTCGGCCTTGGCGAGCGGCTGATGCGCCCGTTCCGCAAGACGATCGCGGGCGATGCCGCGATGTCGGCGCGCGAGGCAGGCGCGGTGACGCTGCCGGATTTCCTCAAGCCGAAGGATGTCACCGAGGGCACAATTCTGGCCGCAACCGGGCTTGCGAAGCGCTTCGGCGGCCTCAAGGCGGTCGATGATGTCGATATCGCGATGAAGGATCGCGCGCTGCACGCGCTGATCGGCCCGAATGGCGCCGGCAAGACCACCGCCTTCAACCTGATTTCCGGCCTGTTTCCGCCTGACAAGGGCTCGATCAAACTCGCGGGGCGCGAGATCGCCGGCCTGACACCGGAAGCGATCACGCAAGCCGGCATCGGCCGCGCGTTCCAGATCACCAACCTCTTCCCGACGCTCTCGGTCGAGGAGAACGTGCGCCTCGCCGTGCAGGCCCGCGCGCCGGAACGCCTCAACCTCTGGCTCCCGGCAACGGCGCTCGACGATGTCAATGCGCAGACGGCGACCGTCATCCAGACCATGGGCTTGAAGGGCATCGAGAGCGCTGAGGCCGGCTCGCTCTCCTACGGCGGTCAACGCCTCCTTGATATGAGCCTCGCGCTGGCGACCAGACCGCGCGTGCTGCTGCTCGACGAGCCGCTGGCGGGCCTCGCTGCCGCCGAGCGCGAGCGTGTCGGCAATCTCATCAAGTCGATCTCGATCGATCTTCCGGTGCTGCTCGTCGAACACGATATCGACCGCGTGTTCCAGATCGCCGACCATGTGACGGTGATGAACGAGGGCACGGTGCTGATCGACGGCACGGTCGAGGATGCGCGCTCGTCGCCCCGCGTGCAGGAGGTCTATATCGGCTCCGGCGCGCATGCGCTGGCCGAGAAACCGCGCCTCAGCGCCGCGCACGACGAAATCCTGCTGGGCCTTTCCGGCGTCGATACTTTCTATGGCAAGAGCCACATCCTGCGCGATGTGAACCTCGATATCCGCCAGAATGAAATCGTCGCGCTGCTCGGGCGCAATGGTGCCGGCAAATCGACGCTGCTGAAGACGATCACCGGCATTGCGCCACCCGCAGCCGGGGATATCCTGCTCGCGGGGAGCAATATCGCACGACAATCCTCCGCTGCCATCGCCCGCGCGGGGGTTGCCTATGTGCCGCAAGGGCGTGGGCTCTTCGCCGGCATGAGCGTGAAGGACAACATGGAGCTCGGCCGCCTCAAGCGCATCACCGGCAATGGCACGCGCTGGGAGGACGAGAAGATTTTCGTCTTCTTCCCGCGCATCAAGGAGCGCTGGACTTCTCCTGCCGATTACCTCTCGGGTGGCGAACAGCAGATGGTGGCGGTGGCGCGCGCCCTCTCCGGTGATACCCGTGTGCTGCTGCTGGACGAACCCTTCGAGGGGCTCGCCCCGGCTGTGGTCGAAGAACTCTTCGAAGCCTTCGACAAGCTCCGGCAGGAGATTTCCATCCTGATCGTCGATCACCACCTCGATCTCGCGCTGGCGCTGTCGGACCGGACAGTGGTACTCGAACGGGGACAAGTGACGCATACTGGCCCTTCGCGCGTGCTCAGTCAGGATCTGGCACTGCGGCGACAGGTGCTGTGGCTTTGAGAACAAGGTATCCGGGGATTACGGGATGAAGAAAATCGCCATTGTCGGTTCGGGACTCATCGGCCGGGCCTGGGCCACGATCTTCGCCAGCAGTGGCTTCAAGGTCGCGCTTTATGATGTTGCGCCGGGCGCGGCGAAAGCGGCGCGGGCGCATATCGGCAAGAACCTCAAGGAACTCGCCGGCCACGGGCTGGTGAAGAACCCCAAGGCGGCGCTGGCCCGTATCCGCGTCGCGGATGATCTCGCCGATGCCCTGGGTGATGTCGCACTGGTGCAGGAGAACGGCCCCGAAACAATCACGGCCAAGATCGCGCTTTTTGCGGAGATGGACAGGCTTGCGCCGAAGAAGGCGATCCTCGCCTCCTCCACCTCCTTCATCATCGCCTCCCGGTTTTCGGAAAATCTGCCGGGGCGCGCGCGCTGCCTTGTCGCGCATCCCGTCAATCCACCGCACCTCGTGCCGATCGTCGAACTGGCCCCCGCGCCCTGGACCGATCCCAAGGTGGTGAAGCGCGCGCGGAAGATCTACGAGAAGGCCGGGCAGGTGCCGATCCTGCTCAGGAAGGAGCTGCCCGGCTTCGTGCTCAACCGCCTGCAGGCCGTGCTGCTGGCGGAAGCCTTCCGCATCGTCGGTGCCGGCGTCGCCAGCCCGCAGGATGTCGACAAGACGATCAGGGACGGACTCGGCCTGCGCTGGAGCTTCATGGGCCCGTTCGAAACCATCGAACTCAATGCACCCGGCGGCATTCCGGATTATTGCGCGCGCTACGGGCCTTCGCTGCACGAGATGGTGCGCGAGGCCCCATCGGGCAATCCGTTCGGACCGGAAACCGTTGAGGCGGTGATGGCGGACTGGGGCGGAGCGAAATCCGCTGAGGAGGTCGCCGCACTCTCCAACTGGCGCGATGCGCGCCTCGCCGCGCTCAAGGCGCACAAGCGCGCCGCCAAAAAGAAGCCCAGATAGGCAATAGCCGACACAAGCACACACCAGGCGAAGGATATTTTCATGGCCAAGATCCCCAAAGCGAACCGCAAAGTCATCATTACCTGCGCGGTGACCGGGGCGATCCATACCCCCTCGATGTCGCCCTATTTGCCGGTGACAGCATCGGAAATCGCGGAAGCCGCCATCGGCGCGGCAGAAGCGGGTGCGGCACTGGTGCATGTCCATGCGCGCGACCCCGTGACCGGCAGGCCGGATCAATCGCCCGAAGCCTTCGAGCCCTTTCTCAAGGTCATCAAGCAGCGCTCCAACTGCGTTCTCAATATCACCACCGGCGGCGCGCCGACGATGAGCGTGGAAGAGCGCCTTGGCCCCTGCGCGTATTTCAAGCCTGAGGTTGCCTCGCTCAACATGGGCTCGATGAACTTCGGTCTCTACCCGATGCTGGCCCGCTTCAAGGACTTCCAGCACGACTGGGAACGGCCATACCTCGAAGGCTCGAAGGACCGCATCTTCAGGAACACCTTTCAGGATATCGAGAACATCCTGACGCGTTGCGCCGAGAACAACACCCGCTTCGAGATCGAGTGCTACGACATCGGCCATCTCTACACGCTCGCGCATTTCGTCGACAAAGGCCTCGTGAAGCCGCCGTTCTTCGTGCAGAGCGTGTTCGGCATTCTCGGCGGCATCGGCGGGCACCCGGAAGATGTGATCCACATGAAGCGCACCGCCGACCGATTGTTCGGTGATCATTACCAGTGGAGCGTGCTCGGTGCCGGGCGCAACCAGCTCCCCATCGCCGCGATGGCGGTTTCGATGGGCGGCAACCTGCGCGTGGGCCTTGAGGATTCGCTCTGGATCGGCCCGGGGCAGCTCGCGAAGACCAACGCCGAGCAGGTCAAGGCGGCGCGCCAGATCATCGAAGGGTTGGGGCTTGATATCGCAACGCCTGATGATGCCCGCGAGATGCTTCAGCTCAAGGGTGCCGACAAGGTCAATTTCTGAGGGTGGTTAGAGCATTTTCAAGCGAAGTGGATACCGGTTCGCGTCAAGAAAATGCGTCAAAGCAAAGAGACGGAGCGGATGAGGTCAATGCAAGTTCACATAAGAGCGCGCTAGCAGTCGCTCTGCTCGCGCGGGCAGGGCACAGCGGCGCGGCCGGTCAACCGGCG
The DNA here is from genome assembly GCA_009773635.1 of Beijerinckiaceae bacterium. Taxonomy (GTDB): domain Bacteria; phylum Pseudomonadota; class Alphaproteobacteria; order Rhizobiales; family Beijerinckiaceae; genus Rhabdaerophilum. Next base: position 116,768 of record WSYC01000014.1, read on the forward strand.
CAACAGGGATATGCGCGAAAGCCGCCGCACCGCGTGCCAAACCAGCGCCGCCGGCCAGCCTTTAAGGCTGAGCGGCACAACAAGATCGACAAGCGGCGTCTCCTCGGCTCCGAAGCGTCGTTTGTATTCGTAATTGCCCATCCCGAAATCGAAGACGCGGACACCTGCCGCCTGCGCCTCCCGGATCAGATGCTCGTTCGCGAGCAGGCCCGGAGACATCTTGCCCCACTCGCCGAACAGGTTGGCAACCCGGAGATAGACGAGTTCAGAGCCGTGCCTGACCGCGAAATTGGCGGCGACCATCAGGTTTTCCGATCGCAGTTCGGACATCAAGGTCCTGCCATTCGCGATTCCAAGCTCGACGAGCCGTCGATAGAAGGCAGCGTGAAGCGGCGCGTTGAGATGATAGTCGAGCCCCTTGTCCTTGATGCGGCCCGCCTGCAGCGCATCGAGCGTGGCGAGTGCGGCAAGCGCGGCGTCGACATCCTGGATGAGGGCGATCGAGGTCGCCGGAGCACGCGCGAAGCGCCGGCCGTTCCTTCCAAGCTTGTCCCGCATCCGGGATGAAAGCCTGTCATAGTATTCCGCCCAGCTCTCGGGAAGCGGCAGCCGCCAGCCGGACATCCGGTTCGGCTGCGTCCAGTGTTCTGCATAAAGTGGATTCACCATCCCCTGAACCAGCGGGCATAGCCGGTTGAGCCGTAACAGGTCCGCTGCGGGCAACGCGGTTCTGATCAGCTTCAGAAGCTCATCACCGACCGGCAGCTGGCTGACCACCGCACGCCGGATGAGCGGTGCGGTGTAATCGGTGACGCCGAAATCAGGGCCTTCAAGTATGCGCAACCCGGCCTCGTGCCGCCGCACCAGCGGGAGCGCGAGCGCGATAACCCCGTTGGTCGATTCCAGCGTGACGAGAAAACACTCAACCCCGGGGCAGCCACCGAAAACATCCATCCAGGCGGAGAGCCAGTGCGGGCTCTGGAACGGCGAGGCCTCCAGCCCTTCGAGAAGCGGCAGGATCTCCTCCAGCCGTGAAAATGGCCGTGCACGCGCAGACCAGCCGTGCGTGACGGGGCAGGCATCGTCGACCCCTGTCACATCCTGCAGCGTCATGCGTGCGAACATCATCCATCCATTCCCGGGCTTTGCGCCATCAAAGCGCATGGACTTTTCAATTTTCCGCAAACGGACCCCGGAATAGGCCAACTGGCTCGCGGTATGGTGAACGCTTCGTAAAGAATCATCTGCCAGATTGGGCCACGGGTTGCCGCGAGTGTGCGGCAGTTCATCCTTCGCATTCGGTGCGCGAAGGGCAGAAGGCGTGGAAAGCAAGGGACTTATGCTCCGAAAACAGGCTCCTTCCGCAAAGCTCAAGCAGCTGTCGCGGCCTGTTCCGGCTGGCGCATCCGCGCCGGTCAGGGCGTCTGCGCGCGCTGATTCGAGCGATAGCCACTGGTCCGCCCCTGCCCGCATGCCTCTCGATACCGGTGATATGCCGGTAGGCATCGGCGAATTTGCCGAGATCCTGCGCCGGCGCTGGAAAATCATTGTCGCCACAACCGCGCTGGTGACGACGCTGGGCGTTGCCTATGCCCTGATCGCCAAACCGCTCTACACCGCCTCGACCTCGATTTTCGTCGACCCGCGCAATCGCGCGAGCTTCCAGATCGAGGGTACCGGTACCGGCGCGGGCTATGACCCCAACCTCGTCGACAGCCAGAGCATCCTGATCGAATCCGTCCCCGTGCTCAAACGCGTCATCGAAGCCGAGAAGCTGCTCGACGATGCCGAATTCACCCGCGGCCCCGGCGATGCCGCCAGCAACGTGCTCGCGAACCTCAAGGAAGCGATCAAGGTCAAGCGGCCGGAGCGGACCTATGTCGTCGAGATCCAGGTCCGCACGCAGGATGGCGCGAAATCAGCCCGCATCGCCAATGCAATCGCACGGGCCTATGTCACCGACGGGCGCGATTCAAAATCCGAAACCGCGCAACGCGAGGCAAGCTGGCTCGAAACCCACCTCCAGAACCTGCAAGGCCGCCTGAAGGAGGCCGAATCCCGCGTGGAAGCCTACAAGGTGGAGAACCGGATTCTCGGCGTTGAAGGCAAGCTCGTCGGCGAGCAGCAGCTCAGCGAGCTGAACCGCGGCATCATCGAGGCCCAACGCCGTGCGGCGGAAGCGAAAGCAGCGCTCGATCAGGTCGAGACACTCAGGAAAAGCGGTCGCCTGCCGGATTCAACGGGCGAGGCCCTGCGCTCGCCTTCGATCGACCGGCTGCGTGGCCAGCTCACCGAAATCGCCCGCCTTGAAGCCAATTCGCGCTCGACGCTCGGACCGCGCCACCCGGCTGCGATCGAGATTCGTGAACAGCTTGTCGAGGTCAAGCGCCTGCTCAACGAGGAGCTGACCCGCGTCGGCGAAGGCGCGAAATCCGCCTATGCCGTGGCGCAAGGTAATGTCGCGCAGCTCGAACGCCAGCTGGACGGGCTCAAGCGCGAGAAATTCCTGCGCGACAAGGAGCAGATCGCCCGCCTGAACGTCGATACCCCCGCCGGCCGCGTGATCACCCCGGCGACTGCGCCGCAATACAAGAGTTTCCCGAACCGCCCGCTGATCGCGGCGCTGGCCTTCGCCGGTGGCCTGTTCGCCGGGGTCGGGCTGGCGCTGGCGCTCGAAACGCTGGGTCGGGCGCGAGCGCCGAGCCATGGACCAGCAAGAGCCCCCGCTCCGGTTCCGCAGCGCGGCACCTCGAACCTGTTCGCGCGCTGGCGTGGCAGCGAACAGAAGCCGGCTCCGGAAGCGCCACCGTCCACCTTCGCGCCCGAGCCACTCGCGATCCTGCCCGCACCGACTGCGGGAGCAGGTCTACGCTGGCTCAAGGCCGCGAACCGACCGGGCGGCAGAGCCGAGGCGGCGCTCGACGCCGTGAGCCGGATGCCGAATTCCGCCTATTCGCACGCGATCCGGCAGTTGGCAGGTCGCATCGACGCCATGGTCGATGACACCGCCTCGACGACGCTGATGGTCTCCGGTTCGCACGCAGAGACAGGCAGTCCGGCTTTGGCCTCCAACCTCGCGCTGGCACTGGCTACCGGGGGGCGCAGCGTTCTTCTCGTTGACGGCACAACCGGTCGCGGCGGTCTGACTGCGGCCTTCGGCGCGCAAGGTCCCCTCGTCGAGATCGACATGGCGGGCCAGCGGCTTCTCGCCCGCTGTCTCACGCACTCTCGCGCGGGCACGGTGTATTTTCTGCCCGCAGGCGGCCTCCGGCCCGCGCGCGGCGAACGGATGAAACGCATCGAAGAGCCCTGCTCGCTGGTGCTGATCGACGGCCCGCCCCTCGATTCAGCGGAACTCGGCCGCATCGACATCGAACGCCGTATCGATGGTGTGATCGCGATGCTGCCTGCCGGCGCGGACCCTGCCAACCCCATGACCACCGCGGCCTTCGACCGCCGCTTCGGATCGGCGCTGATGGGTGTCGTCGGGCAGGCCGCATGACGCCCCCCTCCGGCCCTCAGATTGCCGTGTCGGCGGTGGAAACACCGGCATCCCGCACCTCCGGCCTCGACCGCCTGATCCATCGCCTGGCGTTGCTGATCACCGTTGTGATGCTCATGATCTCGCCGATGGCCCTCAACGCGATCGGCTGGAACTATGACGGCACCGGCGGCTCCGGCCCGACGCGCTTTCATCCGGCGACCTACCTGACGGTGCTGCTGTTCCTGGTGATGCTGCTGCGCGACGGCAACCCGCTTGCCAGCCTGATCGGGGCATTCGGGCATGATCTCAGGATCACGCTGTTCCTCGTCATCTGGCTGATCGTCTTCGTACACGGCACGACGAACCAGCAACTGCCGGCGGCAAGCCTCATCGACACCTTCCTGCTGCCGATGCTGCTGCTGATCATGTTTGCGCGCCTCGAGCCCGCTACAAAGAACACAATGGCGCGGCTGATCCACTTCGCCTTCACGGTGAACGCCCTGCTCGGCCTCGGCGAGTTTCTCACCGGGCTGCGCCTCACGCCTTACGTCGCCGGCGGCGTTGCGATCACCGATGACTGGCGCTCGACCGCGCTGCTCGGCCACCCGCTCGGCAACGCCCTGCTGACCGGGTGCTACGCGACGATCCTGCTGCTCGGCGGTGGACAGCACCTCAAGGGCTGGGTCCGTCTGGCGATGATCGGCCTGCAGTTCGCGGCGATGGTGGCCTTCGGCGGCCGGGCATCGCTGGTGCTCCTGGTGCTGTTCGGTGCCATTGCGCTGGCGCGGGCGGGCTTTCTCTTCGTTGCCGGCAAGCGCCTCCTCCTCCGGCAGTTCATGCTGCTGGCGATCACGGTCCCGCTCCTGCTCGGTGCGATCGGTGGCCTCTACGAGTTCGGCTTTTTCGACAAGTTCATCCTGCGCTTTATCGAGGACAAGGGCAGCGCGGAAGCCCGCATCGTGATGTTCGAACTGTTCCGCGGCTTCACGCTGCCGGAACTGCTTTTCGGCCCGCCACAGGCGCAACTCGGTTATTTCGTGCAGGTCTACCGCCTTGAATTCGGCATCGAGAGCCTCTGGATCGCGTTCAGCCTCTATTACGGCATCCTGCCGGCGATCCTGTTCTTTACCGGGCTGTTGTTCTTCATTCTGGCACTGATGGACCGTTGCCTCGCGCGTGGCTGGGTGATCATCGCCTATTTCTTTGTCGTCAATTCCACGTTTCTGGGTATTGCCGGCAAAACGATCAGTTTCGCCAATCTTTGCCTTGTTCTCCTGTTGTTGCTGCCGAAGCGTGCGCCACGGCTTGCCGCTGCGTCCTCCGGGGCTTATCAGGCAGCGCTTCCGAAAGGCCAGGTTCCGTGCTGATCCGACAGACCCTCGCCTATCTTCCTGCCCAGCTGCTCGGGCCGCTGATCCAGTTCGCCACCGCGATCGTGCTCACGCATTATCTCGGCGCGGCGGACTATGGCCTCACCATGCTGATTTTCGCGAGCCAGGAGCTGGTGTTCCTCGTCTGCGTTTCCTGGTGGACGATCTACATGATGCGCTACGCCGGCACGATCACCGACGAGGCCCGTTCGGCACGTTATGCCGCAACCGAATCCAGCGTCATGGTCGGGACGGCAGGCCTGCAGGTTCTGGCGACGATCGGCGTCATCCTTGCAACCGAACCGGGGGTGTCCTCCGCCTTCTATTTCGGGGCCTGCGTTTTCACGCTCACGCGCAGCTACCTCAATTTCCTCGCCGAACGCGCCCGCAACCGCGCCGCCATTCTTGATTATTCGCTGTTGCAGATCGTGGCCCCGCTTGGCGGCCTCGTGCTGACGCTGCTCGTCCTTTCCATTCTCGGCGCGCGGCCCGGCTGGGTTCTGCTGATGTTCGCGATCATGCAGGCGATCGTCGGCATCGCGGTCGCCTGGCGGCTCGGCCTCATCACCCGCCCCGGCGCAATCGATCGCGAGATCATCGCGGCGGCGCTCAGGTTCGGCATTCCCGTCGTGCTCTCCGGCGCGTTCGGCTGGCTGGCGAGCAACGGCATCCGCTTCGTGGTGCAGGGCATGCTGGGCTCGGTCGCCCTCGGGCTCGTCTCGGTGGGCTGGGGGATGGCGACGCGGCTTTCCGTCGTCGCAGCCATGGTGGTGACGGCGGCAGCCTATCCGCTCGCCGTGCGGGCGATGGCCGCCGGCGACAGAGAGGGCGCGCGCCGGCAGCTTTCCGACAATTCAGCGCTGCTGCTGGCGATCATCGCGCCAGCAACCTTCGGAGTCATCGCGATCAACGAGCCGTTGACGCAGCTTCTGATTGCGCCGGAATTTCAGGCAACGACCATCGCCATCCTGCCCTGGGCGCTGGTAGGCGCGGCGATCCGCAATCTGCGCATGCATGGCTGGGACCAGATGTATCTCCTGTTCGAGGCCCCGCGCCCGATGCTCGTGCTCGAGATCACCGAGGCGGCGATCACGATCGCCGGGGCTTTCATCGGCATTATGATCAACGGCGTTGTCGGCGCAGTCATCGGCACCACACTGGCGGCTGCACTGGTCGCGATCTGCGATTTCCTGTTCCTGAAAGCGCGGTTCGGGCTCAACGCCCCGCTCTGGCAGTTCCTGCGTATCCTGCTGGCCTCGGCCATCATGTATGGCGCGCTCGCCGCACTGCCGCATTTCGGTGCTCATATCCGCCCGCTCTGGTCGAGCGTCGCGGTCGCCATTGTATTCGGCGCGCTGGTCTATGTGCTGGCGGCGATGATCCTGTTCCCGGAATACATCCGCAAGGCGCTCGCCGTCATCCGCAAGCGCGCCTGACAGAAAATGCTCTAACGCCCCGGTGCTGCAAGGAAGGCCTGCCGCATCGCCGTTGCCATCGGCTTGGCGTGCATGGCGTCATCGAAGGGGAGAGGGCGCGCCTCAAAGTCCCGCTTGCGTCGCCGTGCAACCTCAGGCTCGCGATACCAGGTATACTTGTCCGCAAGGTGCCAGGTGATCACGGCCTCGACCGCCGGATTTTTCAACACCGGCGCAAGGAAACGCGTCGTCCACTGCGCGACCATCTCGTCGCGTTTGGTGATCTCGCGCGGGAAGTCCTCATCGTCGATATCGAATTCCGTGAGGTAGATTTTCAGCTTTCGCGCCGCGATATCATCGAGAAAGCGCAGGAACGGCTCGATATCGAACGCCACCTGCGGCTTGATATGCGCCTGCAGGCCGATGGCATCGAGCTTCACGCCCTTGTCGAGCAACCGGTCGATGAGCGGGATCATCCGGGTGCGGACAGCGATTCCGAGCCGGTCATTCTGCTCGCAGAAGGCCTCATTGAGCACGAGTTTCGCAGTCGTGTCGATCCGCGCGACACGGGCAAAGGCGCGCTCGATGAAGGCTTCGCCCATCGCGTCAAACCATGGCCCGCGCCGGAATCCGCCCGCCGCGCCGTGATCGGGCCAGAAGGGTTCGTTGACGACATCCCATGAGTGCATTTCACCGGCGTAACGCGTCGCGACCGTCTCGAGGTGATCCTCGAAGATGCGCTCGATCTCGATCGAGGATTTTCCCTTAAGCCACGGCGGCGGGCTATAATTCCAGACAAGCGTATGCCCGCGGAAGTGCATGCCATTCTCGCGGGCAAAGCGCAGCAACGCATCGGCCTCGGCAAAATCGTAACTCCCTTCGCGCGGGCGGAGGAAATCGAATTTCATCGCCTTGTCGGTGACCATGAGCCGTGACTGGTGCGCGTGCAGGCTGGCGTAGGCGGGATCGCGGATCACCTCCCAGGCAGAAGATGCCCCGAAGAGAAGCCCCTTCTGCTGCGCGGCAGCCCAGAGCGGCAGCGCCGCCGGCTGCGCGGATGCGGGAAGCGCCGCAAGGCCCCCAAGGCCGGCAAGAACGGCACGGCGGCTTGGCATGTCGGAGAGGGCGTTCCGGACGGAAAAACGGTGGTTTGGCATCAGGTTCCATCCGATCGCTAAAATTGTCCGGACTTCGCTAACCGGCTATCAACCGTAATATCTCAAAACTTCTGTAGTTTTCGTATCTTACTCATTTTCTGGCTTGGATTAAACCCGCCGGAAACCAACTTCAGCTAGGCCTAATCCAACGCATGGAAAAGACCAAGGGCTGATCGATGAAGATCCCGGACTATCCCGATCTCGCGACCATTGACGGGCAGGCGATCACCATTCCGACGCTGGACGCCGGTGTTGCAGCAGCGATTTCCCTCGCCAAAGCCGGGAAAGGCTTCCGCTTCTTCACGCTCAACCTCGATCACATCGTCAAGCTGCGGCATGATCCCGCCTTCCGCAAGGCCTATGCCGGTGCGGAACTCGTGAGCGCCGACGGCGCGCCGGTGGCTGTCCTCGCGCGGCGTCAGGCCCCGGGTATCACCCGGACGACGGGCGCCGATCTCGTCCGACCGCTCTGCCGGAAAGCCGCCGAAGCCGGCATTCCCGTCGCGTTTTTCGGCTCCTCCCCTGAAACGCTCGAGTGCAGTGCCGCCAGGCTGGAGGCGGAATTCCCCGGCCTCAGGATCGTCCATCGCGAAGCTCCACCGTATGGGTTCGACCCGACATCGGCAGCTGCGACAGAGGCCGTGAAGCGCCTCGCGAAGAGCGGCGCCCGCATTGTTTTCGTTGCGCTTGGCGCGCCGAAACAGGAATTTTTCGCAGCCCACGCTGCCGCTCACGCCCCGGACCTCGGCATGCTCTGCATCGGTGCAGCACTGGATTTCGTCGCGGGCACACAGACCCGTGCCCCCACCCTGTTCCAGAACAGCGGCCTTGAATGGCTCTGGCGGCTTGGCACCAATCCGGGCCGGCTCGCCAAGCGCTATGCCCTCTGCGCGGGAGTTCTCGTTTCCCTGCTCGTCAAAGGCCCGATCGACACCGGAAGGCAGAACGCATGACGCGCAACGGCGTGAACGCCCGACCGCTTCTGGTGGTTTTTGCGACCCTTGATCCACGCGGCAACAAGATCGGCGGCATCGAGACGCATATCCGTCATATCCTTCGCAATCACCCGGCGGAGACGGATCTTTTGCTGGTCGGCATCGACGAATTCGGCGATCTCCCGCTGGGGCAGCCACAGGCCGTGGACTTCGCCGGGCGCGCGATCACCTTCTTGCCGGTGGCGTATGTGCCGGCGGATGAAGCCCGCGTTTCCGCCTCGCGCCTGATGCGCTCGACCACGCTGCGCTTTGTCGCCGGCGGGTTGCGACACCTGCTGGCACTGCGGCGCCTCGTCGCGGGGCGCGCTGTCAGCGCCGATTTGCCGCGGGTCGAATTCTCGATTCTTCCCGCCTTGCTGCGCGTTCCCTTCGTGTTGACGGTTCACGCCGATCTCGCGAAAGCCAGCGTGACGGATTCGCTTCTCAAGCGCTATGGCGCGGCAAAGCGCTGGAGCGAAGCGCTGGCCTTTGCCACCGCGCGCCATGTCTTCACGGTCAACGAGGGTATTCAGGCCGCGCTGGTCGCGGCGCATCCGGGGCTGGCGGGTAAATCCGGCGTGTTGCCGGTGCCGGTTGATACCGGGATTTTCACACCCGCACCCTTCCCGGCAACCGATACGTTCCGCCTCGTCTATGCCGGCCGCTTCGACGAGGTGAAGGACCCGGCCCTGATGTTCGAGACCGTGGCGGCGCTGGCCCGGAAACTCGACAACCGGGTCGAATTCCACGTTATCGGCTCGGCGAGCCCGGACGCCTTTCCGGAGTTTGCCGCAATCCGTCACCTGACGACATTGCATGGCCCGCGCGACGCCGAAGGGGTTGCCGCTCGCATCCGCGCGGCACATTGCGGCATCATGACCTCGCACACCGAAGGGCTGCCCTGCTTCCTGCTGGAAACCCTGGCTTCCGGCCGGGCCTTCACCGCCGTGCGCCTGCCGACGTTCGAGGCGCATGTCGTGCCCGGCGTCACCGGCCAGCTGGTTGAACGCGGTACCAGCCGCGCCGAAACCGCCACACGGCTCGCGGATTCCTTGGCACGCGTGTGGCTGGATATCCGGGCTGGCGTTCTCAAGCCTGAAGTCATCGCGGCCACGATTTCCGGCCTCTCGGTAACCGCGATTTTTGCCCGCCTGTTCGAGGTGCATGCGGCAATCCGCAGGGGCCCGAAATCGGCTGCACCCGCCGCACCGGAGGTCGCACGATCACGCGACCCGGCTTCGCTGAAATCCGCCCCGCTCACGCCTCGCGGATAACCTCTTCCGTCAGCGCCAGATAGGCTTCCGTCGCCTTGTCCACGGCGAAGAGCTTGGCCTGGGCGATGCGCGGCGCGGGATCACCGGGGTTCGCCAGCACGGCATCCAGCGCACGGGCCAGCGCTTCATCATCACCAATACCGACGATGGTACCATAGCGCCCGTGTTCGAGGATTTCGCAGGGGCCATCGGTTGCGGTCGTCACAACCGGAAGACCATGCTCCAACGCCTCAGCCACCACGTTGCCGAAGCTCTCGCGGCGCGAGGTCAGTGCCAACACCCGCGCCCGCCGGTAGGCGATGGACGGATCGGATTGATAGCCGCAGAAGGTGACGCGATCCGCGATGCCAAGGCTCGCCGCCAGCGCTTCCATCTCGCCGCGCAATGCCCCGTCGCCGACGATTTCCAGCCGGGCACCCGGGAAAGTCACGCGGCTGAAGCCGCGCAGCAGGGTCGGGATATCCTTGTCCGCATGCATGCGCCCGACATAGAGCACGATCGGTCCGCGCGCGGCGAGATCAGCGGCCGTGACCGCCGAGGCATCCTTTGGCGTATAGACAGGGTTGTAGATGCGGACCACGCGCCGCGCGCTCGCATGATGCTGCTCGATGAGCGCCGTCCTGAGCCCGTCGGATACCGCCACGGCCCGCCCGCACAGCCGGGTCAGCACCGGCGCGAGATGGTTGCCGAGCCGCGACAGGAACTGGGGTTCCGAGGCGAAAAATCCGTGAAACGAGAGCACCGCACGCCGATGCCGGAACACCATCAACGCCGCGAGCATATGTTTGAGATTGGAGACGCCGATGCCGGAGAGCGTGACATCCGGTTTCTCGCGCCGCAGAAGCGACGCCAGCCCGAGCACAGCCCGGAAATGCCCTGATGGCAGCGTGACCACCCGGACGCGCGCATCCAGAAAGTCCATATTCTCCGGCGAATGAAAATCGACGGCGAAAGTCACGTCATGGCCACGGCGCGCGAATTCAGACGCGAGCAACGCCCAGACGCGTTCGGCCCCGCCTCCGGCAAGCGCGTGCATGTAAAACAGATATTTACGAGCGTGCATTAGGATGATCAGCCAATAAGAACGGGTGGGGACACGACCTTCCTGCCACGAAATCAAGAATAATCGGTTGCCGGAAAGGTCATGGGGCTGAAATGCAGATTGTCATCAGCCTTGATCGTGCCGATGCTAGGTGCTGGCTGCTTCGTCTCGCGGATCACATGCGCGAGGCCGGACACACCGTTTCCTTCCGGCTTGGCCGCATCGAAGGCGAGCAGAAATCCGATATCGGCATGCTTCTGGCGCTGGAAACCCGGATTTTCGGCAGCACATGTTCGTCATTCTCCCGCATCCCGCACGATGACCTTCCGATCGAGGTGCCCGGCACCCGCCCCGATCTGACACTCGATATATCCGGCGGCATGCCAGCGGACCTCTCGCTGTATCTCGATGGGCGCAGGGGCATCAGCCATCTCGGCGCGACACTGGTTGGCGAGCACGTCCCCTTTGTCGAGCTGCGCGATCAGGCTGGCCATGCTGTTGCTTCGGGTCTCCCGGCCATCGAGGCCCCGGATGTCGCCTCGCGCGCGCTCGATCAGTTCCTGAGCCGGCTGGTGACGCTCGTCCTGATGGCGATCGATGGCAGGCAACGCACGCCCGCCAATCTTCTCCATCTCGATCGTGAAGCCGCGCCGGGAAGCCCTGCGACATTCCTCGCGCGCTCGACGCTTGGCAAGCTGGCCCGAAAGCTCTTCGCATCAAGGCTTCGCGCCGACCATTGGCGTGTCGGCATCAAGCGTTCCACCGGCCCGCTGGACTATACGAGCGACACCGTGATTTCCGGCTATGCCTGGCTGCCGGACGACGGCGCTCGCTATTACGCCGACCCCGTGCTCTGGACCGAAGCCGGGAGAACCTACCTCTTTGTCGAGGAATTTCCCTATGCCACCGGGCGCGGCATCATCGCCTATACCGAGCTGGACGATGACGGTCGGCCGCTTTTCACGCCGCGTCCGATCATCGAACGCCAGACGCATCTTTCCTACCCGATGATCTTCCGCCATGATGGCGCGCTCTACATGATCCCCGAGAATTCGGCGGAAGACCACGTGCCGCTCTATCGTGCTGCGCGCTTCCCGGATGTCTGGGACTATCTCGGCCCGCTGCTGCCGGACGTGGGGCTGCACGATGCCACGCTCTTCGAACACGCGGGCGCGTGGTGGCTTTTCGGCAATCAGGCGCTGCATGGCGGATCGAGCTGGGATTGCCTGATGATCTTCCGGGCGGAATCACCGCTCGACCCGTTCGAGCCGCACGCCGCCAACCCTGTGCTGGTCGATGCCCGCGCCACGCGGCCGGGCGGGCCAATCCTGAAAATGGGCGAAAAGCTCATCCGCCCCGTGCAGAATTGCCTTGGCGGTTACGGTCGCTTCCTGCGCTTTATCGAGATCACGGAGCTGAGCCCCCAGACCTATGCCCAGCACGAATGCGGACGGCTGGCCGCGCCGGTCTCCGGCGCGATCCGGGGCGTTCATACCTACGCGCGCGACGACCGTTTCGAAGCCATCGATGTCCTGACATCGCGCCGCTTCATCGGCTGAACCTCAGCGATTGAACGCGCGGGCAAAAAACGGCAAGGCGGCGGCAATCATGACAAAGCGCGCAACGTGGTGCGAGGTCACGTAGAGCGGGTCAAGCCCCATCGCCAGCCCCAGCATCACCATGGCTTCGAGCCCGCCGGGCGCATAAGCGACCAGCGCTTCCGCGACCGGAATGCCGACAAGCCATGCCGCTGCAAAGCCGCCGAGCGCCGCAACGCCCGTCGTGATGACAAACAGGGAGACGCCCGGCAGGATGAGCGAGCGGATTACCGCCCATTTCAGCCCGGAAAAGCGCGATCCGGCGTAAACCCCCACCAGCAGCATGGCGATATTCGCAAGAAGCTGCGGCGGATTGCCCGCGACGGCCCCCGTGATGTGCAACAGCCCCGCCGCTGCGACACCGCCGAGCAGAAACGGCGCGAGGACGCCCATCCGCTGGAAGAGCAGCGCCACGATCAGCGCCGCGAGCATCACCGCCGCGAACGGACCGGCGGCCAGGGTCGAAATCGCCGGGGGTGGCATCTGATGGACCGCAATCAGAACCGTGCTGGGCAGAAGCGCCACCAGCACGAACATGCGGAAGGATTGCACGGCGACAACACGCATCATATCGCCGCCAATCTCCGCCACACTGGCAATAACCGCAGAGAGCGCGCCCGGCACTGCCGCGAACAGCGCGCTCTGACGATCCCACGCGAACAGCCGCAACAGCACGAAACGCCCGGCAACGACGATCAGCGCTGTTGTTACGGCGAGAATGGCAAGCGAAGCCGGATAGCGGGCCACCGCCTGCAGCATCTCCGGGGTGATCGCGCTGCCGGTGACAGCCCCGGCCAGCAGCATTGCGAGATCGCGCAAGGAATCGGGGACATGCGGCCGGACGCCGGCAACAAGCAGCACCACAACGCCGATCAGCCCGCCCGAGAGCCATGGCGCCGGCAACGCCAGCACCCAGAACATCAGGCCTCCGGCGAGCCCAGCCGCCAGAGTGGCGCCGACATGCCAGAGAACCGGGCGATCCTGTTCGCCGCTCAAAGCGCGCCGACCGCCAGCGAAAGGCGGCGCGCCGCCTCGACGATATCCTCGGTTTTTCGCAAGTAGCACAGCCGGAGATAGCCTTGCCCGCCCGCGCCGAAGGCGGTGCCCGGCGCGAGCCCGACATTGGCCTCATCGACGAGCTGGAAGGCGAGCTTGCGCGTATCCTTGATGCCTTCGACGCCAAAGAAGAGATAGAACGCGCCCGGTGGGGTCGCGAACCGGAACCGCGGCTCGCGCGCAAAAGCTTCGATCAGCACATCACGGTTGCGGCGCGCCTGCTCGACCTGCCAGGTGATAAAATCGCCGCCGCCTTCAAGCGCGGCAATGGCCGCACGCTGCGTGAACACCGCCGTTCCCGAGCTCGAATACTGCACGAGATTGACGACGGTCGGGCCGAGCGCCGCCGGAGCTTCGAGCCAGCCGATGCGCCAGCCGGTCATCGCCCAGTTCTTGGAAAAAGTCTGGACGAACATCACCTTGTCATCCGGCGTCATCACGTCGCGGAACGAGGGTGCGCGGAAGCCGTCGTAATAGAAGCGACCGTAGATCTCGTCGGCGATAATCCAGAGTCCGTGCCGGCGCGCGAGATCGAGCAGCGCGCGCACCTCGTCGAGCGTCGCGGTCCAGCCGGTCGGATTGGCCGGCGAGTTGATCGCCAGCGCGCGCGTTCTCGGGGTGATCGCTTTTGCGACATCCTCGATATCCAGCGTCCAGCCGCGATTGCCGAAGCGCATCGCGACTTCGCGCGGGGTTGCACCGGAAACCGCGAGCGCGCCGACAAAATTCGGCCAGGCTGGCGAGGGCACGATGACCTCATCGCCCGGCCCGGCAGTCATCGTCACCGCGAGCTGAAGCGCGTGCATGCCACCGCTGGTGACGAAAATGCGCTCGGCCTCGACCGGCTTGCGGTAGAGGTCAGACAGATACGCCGCAATCGCCGCGCGCAGCGGCGGAATGCCGCCCTGATAGGTGTAGAAGGTCTCGCCTTCAGCCAGCGACCGGCTCGCAGCCTCGGCAATGAAGGCCGGTGTCGGCAGATCGCCCTCGCCAACCCAAAGCGGCAGCAGACCAGGCTTGTTACGCCCGTAATCAAAGACCTCGACGATCCCGCTCGCGGGAGCATCCAGGGCATTCTGCCGGATGGGAAACGGGTTTGGCATAGGGGATGGATTTTGGGCAGGTGACTGGTTTTTCATGCACCCGCTTATGCGTCAATCGCCGGGAGGCTTCAACTCCCCGCCCGGAAAACTCCGGCGATCCCACGAAAAAAGGCCGCAGCTTGCGCCGCGGCCCGATCTTGTCCGATGGACCGGCTCGATCCGTCGCGGCAAGGTTACTTCTTCTTCAGGAGATCGCGGATCTCGGTGAGAAGCACTTCCTGCGCCGGCGGTGCTGCGGGCGCGGCAGGGGCTTCCGCCTCGGCCTTCTTGAGCTTGTTCATGGCCCGCACAACCATGAACAGCACGAAGGCGATGATCGCGAAGTTGATGGAAACGGTGATGAACTTGCCATAACCGAGGACCGCGCCCTGCTTGGCAGCATCGGCAAGGTTGGTTGCCGTCACCGTCTTGGCGAGGGCAATGAAGTAGTTGTCGAAGTTCAGCCCGCCGAAGATGGCGCCGATGAGCGGCATCATGATGTCGCCCACCATCGAGTCGACGATCTTGCCGAAAGCCGCGCCGATGATCACACCGATCGCGAGATCGACGACATTGCCCTTGAGAGCAAAATCCTTGAATTCTTTCAACATTTTTATTGGCCCTTCCCTGCCTGATTCCTGCGGCCAGTGTGCTGGAAGTGCCGGGACCGCGCCGGCGAGGGGGCTGGGTCGCGGATTTGGACGCCAATTTCACGAATTCCCCGCAGCTAATATAGGTCGAAAGTTCAAGTTGCCGCAAGCACATGGTTAAGAAAGCGTTAACGCTGTTTCCGGGTTCCCGCTCGGGCACCCTTCCGTTGTCCGCTGGGCGCGGTGCCAACAAGGGTGAATATCTTGCAAGGTTCAACGGTGTTACGAGGTTCACCTTGCCCTGCCTGTCGAGGCGTGAAAAGCTTCGGATGTTCCTTCGTCCGTCTCAAAAGGATGCCTGATGCTCGCTGGCTGGGTCGCGCTTGTTGCGGCGATGCTCTATCTGCTCGCGCTGTTCGCGATCGCCCATTACGGCGATACGAAGGGGCGCTTTCTGCTGCAGGGCAAGTTCAGGCCAACGATCTACGCGTTGACGCTGGCCGTCTACTGCACGTCCTGGACCTTCCTCGGCTCGGTCGGGCTGGCCTCGCGCGCCGGGCTCGATTTCCTCCCGATCTATCTCGGCCCGCTGATCGGTATCCTGCTCGGCCTGCCGCTGATCGCACGGATCACGCATATCGCGAAAACCCAGCGCATCACCTCCGTGGCCGATTTCATCGGCGCGCGCTACGGCAAGAGCGGCAAGGTTGCCGCCATCGTCGCCATCATCGCCGCTGTCGGCACCGTGCCCTATATCGCCCTGCAACTGAAGGCGATTTCCGCCGCGCTGGAAATCATCGCCTTCCGCGAACTCGGCTATGTGCCCGGCCTGTCGGGCATTGCCACCATCGGCGATATCTCGCTGCTCGTGACGGTCGTTCTGGCGGCCTTCTCGATCGCCTTCGGCACGCGCCACATCGATGCAACCGAACACCAGAATGGCCTGATGCTGGCTGTTGCTGCGGAATCGCTGGTCAAGCTCCTGGCCTTTCTCGCGGTCGGCATCTTCGTCGCCTTCTTCATGTTCGACGGGTTCGGTGACCTCTTCACCAAGGCCCGCGAGCTGCCGGCGGCGACGAAAATGCTCTCGACCGCGCCCGACCCCTGGGTCTGGACCACGACGACGCTGCTCGCCGCCTGCGCGATCTTTCTGCTCCCGCGGCAGTTCCACGTCATGGTGGTCGAGAACCGCGATGTGCGGGATTTACGGCAGGTGGCCTGGCATTTCCCGGCCTATCTCGTGGCAATCAACATCTTCGTGGTGCCGATCGCGCTCGCCGGGCTGATCATCTTCCCCGGCGCGGGTGTTGACCGGGATTTCATGGTGCTGTCGCTGCCGCTGCAGGCCAATGCCGGCCTGATCGCGCTCATCGCCTTCATCGGCGCGCTCTCGGCGGCGACCGCGATGGTCATTGTCGAATCCGTCGCCTGCGGCATCATGATCTCGAACGATCTGGTCATGCCGCTCCTGCTGCGCCGGACGAAGCTGCGGCCCAAGGCGGTGATCGGCGATCAGGAGCCGATTTCGGCAGCCAGCAGCGATATGGTCGATACCGTGCTGACGATCCGCCGTGTGGCGGTGGTGGTCATCCTGTTTCTCGGCTTTGCCTATTACCGGACATCGGAAAAGGCGGCGCTGGCCTCGATCGGGCTGTTGTCCTTTGCCGCGATCGCACAGCTTGTGCCGGCCTTCTTTCTGGGCCTTTTCTGGCAGCGCGCCAACGCGCAGGGCGCCCTTGCCGGGCTCATCCTGGGCTTTCTGAGCTGGCTCTATCTCTTGTTTCTGCCGACGCTCGCGGGCACCAACCAGTTCATTGCACGGCTTATGCAGGACGGCCCGTTCGGGCTCACATTCCTCGCGCCGTCGCACATCATGAGCGCGGATGTGCCGACGCTGGTGCAGGGGGTTGCGATCTCGCTGGCGCTGAACGCCGGGGCGCTGATCCTCATCTCGCTGTTGCGTGAACCGACGCCGATCGAGCGCTTGCAGGCCAGCCTCTTCACCGGCCCGGAAGCCAGCGCTGCCAGCCCCGGGTTCAAGCTGTGGCGCAGCTCCGTCAGCGTTGATGATCTCCACAACACCGTCGCGCGCTATCTCGGTGACGAGCGGACCGAACGCGCCTTCAAGGCGTTTGAACGCGAGCGCGGCGACCAGTTCATTGCCGGACAGGAAGCGGATGCGCATACGATCCGCTTTTCGGAGCAACTGCTGGCCTCGGCGATCGGCGCGGCATCGTCCCGCCTCGTGCTGTCGCTGATGCTGCGCCGGCGCAACGTCTCGACCGAGGCCGCGCTGAAGCTGCTCGATGATGCCTCCGCCGCGATCCAGTATTCGCGCACGCTGCTGCAACACGGGCTCGACCACACCCGGCAGGGTGTCACCGTGTTCGATCAGGAATTGCGGCTGATGTGCTGGAACCGGGCGTTCCAGGATCTGTTCGATCTGCCGCCGGATCTCGTGCGTTTCGGCGTCGGACTGGACGAGATCGTCAGCTACAACGCGCGCCGGGGCATGTATGGCAAGGCAACGGCGGCGGATGTCATCGCACTGCGCATCGCCTCGCTGGTGCAGGAAACCGAACCGCAACGGCTGCGCCTCCTCCCCTCCGGCCGCGTGATCGAAATCCGCTCGAACCACCTGCCTGATGGTGGCCTTGTGACGACCTACGCCGACATCACCGACGCCGTGAAGGCCGAAAAAGCGCTGGAAGCTGCGAACGCGACCCTCGAACGCCGCGTCCGCACCCGCACTGACGAATTGACCCAGGCGAACAAGCTCCTTGCCCGCGCCAAAATCGATGCGGAAGAGGCCAATGCCTCGAAGACGCGGTTTCTTGCCGCCGCGAGCCACGACATCATCCAGCCGCTCAATGCGGCGCGCCTTTATTCGACAGCCCTGTCGGAAGTGCTGGTCGATACGCCCAACGCCGAACTCGCCGATAACGTCGAATCCTCCCTCAATGCCGTCGAGGAAATCCTCTCCGCGCTGCTCGAGATCTCGCGCCTCGATACCGGCAAGCTCCAGACCGATATCAGCCATTTCGCCATTCGTGAATTGCTCAACCAGCTCCAGATCGAATTCGGACCGGTTGCCCGGGCCAAGGGTGTCAAGCTGACATTCGTGCCCTCGTCGCTCGTTGTCACCAGCGACCGGCGGCTCTTGCGCCGGCTCCTGCAGAACCTGATCTCGAACGCGATCAAATACACCGTGAAGGGCCGCGTTCTCGTCGGTGTCCAGCGCCGGGGCGAGAGTGTTTCGATCGTGATCGCCGATACCGGAATCGGCATTCCCGTCACCAAACACAAGGCAATCTTCAAGGAGTTCCAGCGCCTCGAACAGGGTGCCAGGATCGAGCGTGGGCTGGGCCTCGGCCTGTCGATCGTCGAGCGGATCGTCAAGGTGCTGGGACTGGGGCTCGCGCTCGATTCCAAGCCGGGCCGTGGCACGACCTTCCGCCTCGCGGTGCCGCGCGCCCCCCTCGCCGCGACCGGCGCCAAACCGGCGCGCGAAGAGGATGCGGGCCCGGTCTCGCATTCGCCGCTCAACGGGTTGTGTGTCGCGGTCATCGACAATGAGCCGACGATCCTTCATGGCATGAGCCGGATGCTCGGTGGCTGGGGCTGCAAGGTTACCGTCGGCCTCGATGCCGAATCGATTTTCAAACAGCTCAGGATCGAGAAAGCCCAACCCGCTATCGTGCTCGTCGACTACCAGCTCGACGATACCAACGGGCTCGACACGATCAAGAAGCTGCGCTGGCATTTCGCGCCGGATCTGCCCGCCGTGCTGATCACGGCAGACCGCTCCCCGGAAGTGCGGGAGCGGGCGGCTTCGGAGAACGTCGAGATGCTCAACAAGCCGATCCGCCCGCCGGCGCTGCGGGCGCTGCTGTCACAGCTCAGCCTGCGCACAATGCCTGCCGCCGGGTGATCGGGCGCAAAACCGGTTGCACCGATTGTGGATCATCCGCGCCTGGGTTTTTCGGCTGATCGGGTGCAAAACCGGTTTCCACTTTTGCTGATCATCCGCTAAGGAGCCTTATGCGGATTTTTTTGCCCCGCCGCGCCCTCCTGAGGGAGGTGATCGTTCCGCTGCTCTGCGCGCTAATGGCGCTCTGGGGCATCGCGCAGGCGCGCACGCAGGCAAGCTTCGTCGCTGATCCCGCGCATCTCACCCATCTGGCGCTCTGCACGACCACACCGTCTTCGGGAACGGACGACGCCCCCGAACACGATTGCGGAGCCTGCTGCCTGCCGGGAGCCGGCGGCCTGACTGGGTTGCCGCAGGCGCACCCTGCGTCGCAGCCGCGTCTTCTCGCAACACTTCTGCCGCATGGGCACGACACCGCAGCCCACCCGCGGGCCACCGTTCTTCCCTGGTCGAGGGGACCGCCCGGCCTGGCCTGAGCCACGCCGTTTTCCCCCAAATCCAAGGAATATCCCATGACCAAAACGTCGCTTCTGCGCGCCCTCGCGGCCGCCAGCCTTCTCGCCCTCGCCGCCCCCGCTGCTGCCCATGACTTCAAGGTCGGCGACCTCAAGATCGACCACCCCTGGGCGCGGGCAACGCCCGGCGGCGCCAAGGTCGGCGGCGGCTTCATGAAGATCACCAACACCGGCACCCAGCCCGATCGGCTGATCGGCGGTTCGGCCGAGATTTCGGCCATATTCGAGGTTCACGAAATGAAGATGGAGGGCAATGTCATGAAAATGCGCGCCCTCGAAAAGGGTCTTGAAATCAAGCCCGGCCAGATCGTCGAACTCAAGCCCGGCGGCTATCACGTGATGTTCATCGACCTCAGGAACCCCTTGAAGGAGGGTGACACTGTCAAGGGCCACCTCGTGTTCGAAAAAGCCGGCAAGGTCGATGTCGAATACAAGATCGAGTCGCGCGCCTCGACCGGCGGCACCGGCCATGATGCCCACAGCGGCCACGGAACCAAGGCACCATGAACGCGCTCAAGCTCATCCGGCTGGTGGTCTGGGCCAGCATCGCGGTGCTCACCGCGGCGCTCGGTTTTCTGCTGCTCGCACCACCGAAGGATACGGGAACGGGGGTCGCCGCAGTCGGCGGCCCCTTCCGCCTCGCCGCTGCCGATGGCAGTGTTGTCGACAGCGGGATGCTGATGGGCAAGCCCTTTGCGCTCTTTTTCGGCTTCACGCATTGCCCGGACGTCTGCCCGACATCAATGCTCGAGATTACCAATGATCTCGTTGCCCTCGGCGACAAGGCACGTGATTTCCGGGTTTATTTCGTGACCGTCGATCCGGCGCGGGATGACGCGAAACTGCTGAAGGACTACACCGGCTCGTTCGATCCGCGCATCATCGGTCTCATCCCCAAGGATGAAGCCGAGCTGGCCGCGATCGCGAAATCCTACCGGGCAATCTATCGCAAGGTCGAGACGCCATCGGGCTACACGATGGACCATACGGCATCGATCTACCTGATGGACGCGAAGGGTGCGTTTTTCGGCACGCTCGACAGCAAGGAAACGCCGGCCATCCGGCAATCCAAGCTCAGGCGGCTCATCGACAAACGCTGACGCAGGTTCGGCCCGCCTCAGGCATCCCCGTCCGGTCGATAGGCCGGGCGGCCCGAGGTCAGCGCATGATCGAGCAGTTCCAGACGGTCCTGCCCCCAGAAGATCTCGCCGTCGAGCACGTAGCTCGGCGCGCCGAAAACACCGGTTTCGAGCGCCCAGCCCCGGTTGGCCGCATAGAGACCGACGACTTCCTGGCTCTTTGCAGTCTCGATCACCTTGCTGGCATCGCTCCCGGTAACCTCTAACAGCTGAGCCAACTCGCCCTCATCCGCGAGGTTGCGCTCCTCCACCCAGATCGCGCGGTGCGCAGCGCGAAGATAGGCCTCCGGCGCTTGCCCGAGTTCCACCAACGCGAGCGTAATCCGATCCGCGAGCGCGGCGTCGAACGGGAAGCACTTCGGCCTGAGCACCAGCGGCAGGTTGCGCCGGGCACGCCAGCGCTGCAGCTCCACAAAGCGATACGCCTGCCGGGTCGGTGGCCGCTTGGCGAGCGGCAACCCGCCAGTCTCATTGAAAACCTCGATCAGCATCACCGGGCGATAGCGGATCGTGACGCCATGCGCCTTGGCAATCGCGTGGAATCGGTCGAAGCCGAGGTAGGCCCAGGGGCTCATCAGCGTGAAGAGATAATCAATGGTGCGCGGCATGCGATGTCCTTTAAGGGCGATGCCGCATTTGAACGTGCCGACGCGCAATACGCAATGTTTGCATGATCACAAAGCGGCGATATCAGCGCCGCTTCAGCCCGTCCTCGACGCTCAGAAATGCCTCGACTTCCGGCTCGAACGCCGGCGAAGGGCCGGAATAGCCCGCCATCTCCACAAGCCGCGCTGCGGGTACGAACTGGCGGTGCTTCTTGGAATAAAGCCCACCGCGCACCAGCGCGATGGCGGCGGTGAAGGGTTCGCCCGCGGCATTTCTGGTGACGAAACGATGCTCCATCACGAAGGTTGTCGCCCGCCAGCAGACGATGCGGCTTTCGAGCGTGAACGCCTGGAATGGCTTCAGCTCCCGCCGATAGCGGATCGCACTGCCGGAGAGCATCGGCAGCAACCCCTCCTTCAGAACCTGCCGCCACAGGCCGGTCTGGGTCAGGAGATCGGCCCGGCCGAGATCGGCGATCGTGAGATAACGACCGTTGTTGAGATGCAGATTGGTATCGAGATCAAGCGGCCAGACGCGAAATTTCAGTCGCGAAACGCCAAACGGCGGTTCGATCCGCGCCCGGAAGGGCGAGGACAGGAACAGCCAGAGAACCCGGAACCAGAGGTTCATCTTTTTATCCTTCCCCTTGAACCCGCAAGAGCAGTTCAAGGGGTTTTCCTCGCATAAGCTCGGGCGCGCATTCGCGCTTGCGGACATCGGAGCAAACCGATGTCCGGGTTTTTTGCCAAAGGTTCACGCCGCAGCCTTGTGCGGATTGAAGCGCCCGTAGAACGTCTCGCCCTTGCGCGCCATCGCCCGGAGCTGCTTGTTGGGCTTGAAGCGGTCGCCGTGCTTCGCCGCAAGCCTCTCGCACAGCGCGACGAAGGCCTTGGTGCCCATACGATCGATGTAGGACAGCGGCCCGCCAGTGTAAGGCGCGAAACCGAACCCGAGGATCGCACCGACATCGGCCTCACGCACATCCGTGATGACCTTCTCTTCCACCGTCCGCGCGGCTTCAAGCGCCTGCACCGCGAGCAGCCGGTCGATCAGCTCCTGCTTGTCGAGGCTGTCGGCCACGAGTTTGGTTTTCTGCAGGTCCGCGAGGCCGGGCCAGAGCTTCTTGCCCGTAGGGGCGTAGTCGTAGAAGCCCTTGCCGTTCTTGCGGCCAAAGCGTTCAAGATCGACCACCATGGTCTTCAGCAACGCTTCCTGCCGGGTGTCGACGGCTTCGGCACCAAGATCCTTTTTCGTGGCCTGAAGGATTTTCCAGCCGAGATCGAGCGCGACCTCGTCGTTGAGCGAGAGCGGCCCCACCGGCATGCCGGCCTTTTTCGCCATGTTCTCGATCATCGCCGCCGGAACGCCCTCGGCGAGCATCAGATGCCCTTCGCGGATGTAGTTGAGCACGCAGCGATTGGCGAAGAACCCGCGGCAATCATTGACGACAATCGGCGTCTTCTTGATCGCGCGGACGAAATCGAGCGCGGTTGCCAACGCGCGATCACCCGTGCGCTTGCCCATGATGATCTCGACCAGCATCATCTTCTCGACCGGCGAAAAGAAATGGATGCCGACGAACTGGCTCGGCCGGTCGAAATTCTCGGCGAGTGAGGAGATCGGCAGCGTCGACGTGTTGGAGGCGAAAATCGTCCGGCGGCCGATGGCGGCCTGAACCTTCTTGATGACCTCCGCTTTGACGGCCCGATCCTCGAACACCGCTTCCACCACGATATCGCAGCCCTTCAGCGCGTTGTAATCGGGCGTGGTGTGGATGCGGGCGAGCAGGGCATCCCGGTCCGCCGTCTTGGCGCGGCCCTTCATGATCTGGTCGCTCATCAGCTTGTGCGAATAGGCCTTGCCCTTGTCCGCCGCTTCCTGATCGCGATCAACCAGCACAACGTTGAGCCCGGCCTGCGCCGAGACGTAGGCGATGCCTGCGCCCATGAAGCCGGCACCGACGATGCCGACGCGCTTGATCTTGACCGGCGGCACCTTGGCGGGACGACGCGCGCCCTTCTCTAGCTCGCCCTTCGAGATAAAGAGCGAGCGGATCATCGCCGCTGCTTCCGGCGTGCGCAGGATATGCGCGAAATAGCGGCTCTCGACCCTGAGCGCGAGATCCATGGAGAGCATCAGGCCTTCATAGACAGCCTGAAGGATCGCCTTCGCCGCCGGGTAATTGTCCTGCGTTTCCCGGCGATAGATCGCGTTCGCGGGCGGCCAGATCATCATGCCCGCCGGCGAATGCACCTTGTTCGAGGGGTTCTTGAACCCTTCGGTATCCCACGGAGCCTTGGGCGAACCCCCGGCCTTGATCCATTCCTTAGCCGTCACGACAATTGCATCGCGCGCCGAAACGGCATGCGCGAGGTTCATCGCCTTTGCGGCAGCCGGCTTGATCTGCTCGCCCTTGAACAGCATCTGCAGGGCGTCGCCGGTCTGCATCAGGCGGGCAACGCGCTGCGTACCGCCGGCACCGGGGAACAGCCCGACCTTGATTTCCGGCAGACCAACGCGGGTCTTGTCACTGTCGGAAAGCACGCGGTAATGGCAGGAGAGCGCGAGTTCAAACGCACCGCCGAGGCAGGTGCCGTGCACTGCCGCCGCGAACGGCTTGCCGCAGGTTTCCAGTTTACGATAGAGCCGGGACAAGTTCGCCGTTGCATCGAAGAAGAACTGCATAGCCGGCTCTTCGCCTTTGGAGCGCACCAGCTTGTGGTATTCAATACCAAGGCCCTGAAGCATTGTCAGGTCAGCCCCTCCGGAGAAGGCTTCCTTGCCAGAGGTAATCACGCAGCCCTTGATGCCATCCGTGCCAGCGACATGATCGACGACAGTGCTCAGCTCCTCCATCACATCCCGGGTGATGACGTTCATCGAACGGCCGGGCATATCCCAGGTGAGGAGGGCAATGCCATCGGCGTCGGTTTCGAAGCGGAAATTGGTGAGTTTCATCGTCTGTCCTCCCGGCCTGCCTTGGCGGCCGCAATTTCTGGGGATCAATAGGGTTTTCCGTCACGGTGAATGAAGCGGAACCCGCTCTCATCCTTGAGGGCGAGCATGTCGATATCGGGGTAATGCGCACGCTCTGTCGCAGCGCGGGTGCCGACAACCAGAAACGTTGCGTCTGCGCCTGATCGATTGACGAGATGGTGCCCGTTGGCGACGCCAGCCTTGTGGGTGGCGCAATCACCGGCACGGAGCACGTGCTCGCCATCATCCTCGATCATCACGAGCTCGCCGGTGATCACCATGACGAACTCATCTTCATTCTCGTGCCAATGGCGTTGTGAGGCCCAGGCGCCCGGCGCAAGCGTACAGAGATTGACACCGAACTGGGTCAGCCCACCGGCATCGCCAAGCCGCTGAAACGCGCGACCGGTCAATGGGCCAGCGAACTCCGGGGGATAGCCGGTTCCTGTCCTGAGCGGGATCGCAGCAAGATCAAGCTTGGGCATCACACCCGCTCCACAATCATCGCGGTGCCCATGCCATGGGCAACACAGAGCGTGACAAGGCCGGTATTGAGATCGCGACGTTCGAGTTCGTCGATCACCGTGCCGAGGATCATCGCCCCGGTCGCGCCGAGCGGATGGCCCATCGCGATCGCGCCGCCGTTGACGTTGACCTTGGCAGGATCAAGATTGAACGCCTGCAGGTAGCGCAGCACCACCGCCGAGAAGGCTTCGTTGATCTCGATGAGATCGATATCCTTGATCGTCATGCCAACGCGCTTCAAGAGCTTCTCGGTGACATCGACCGGGCCGGTCAGCACCAGTGCGAGGTCGGAACCGAGGCTGGCAAAACCGCGAATGCGGGCGCGCGGCCTGAGGCCGGCCTTGCGGCCCGCCACCCGGTTGCCAACGAGCACGGCGGATGCGCCGTCGACGATGCCGGAGGAATTGCCGGCATGATGCACATGGGTGATGCTCTCGACCTCGGGATGCCCCTGAATCGCCACGGCATCGAAGCCGCCCTGCTCGCCCATCATCGCAAACGAGGCCTTGAGGCCGCCGAGCGACTGCATATCCGTGTTCGGGCGGATGGTTTCATCGCGTCCCAGAATGGTGAGACCGTTGATATCCTTGACCGGCACGACCGATTTCGAGAAGTGCCCCGCTTCCCACGCCTTGGCCGCACGCTTGTGACTTTCGACGGCGAAAGCGTCGACATCATCGCGCGTAAAGCCGTATTTCGTGGCAATCAGATCCGCGGCAACGCCCTGCGGCGAGAAATACGAGGGAATGGCGACTGAGGGATCGAGCGCGGGCAGCATGCCCGAAGCGCCCATGCCGACGCGGCTCATGGCCTCGACGCCGCCGCCGATGACCATATCCTTCTGGCCCGCCATCACCTGTGCCGCGCCGAAAGCAACCGCATCAAGGCCGGAAGCGCAGAAGCGGTTGATCTGGATGCCCGGCACGCTCTCGCCATAGCCCGCCGCGATCGCTGCCGAACGCGCGATATCCGCCGAGGCTTCACCGACCGGATCGACGCAGCCGAGAACGACGTCATCGACGGTGGTGACATCGAGATCATTGCGGGTCTGGATCGCGCGCAGCGTGGTTTCAGCAAGGCGCACCGCCGTCACTTCATGGAGCGAGCCATCGGCCTTGCCCTTGCCGCGCGGCGTGCGCACGTGGTCGTAGATGAAGGCGTCTGTCATCGGAATTCTCCTGTTCGGACGAATAAAGTCTGTCGAGATGAAGCGGGCGTTTGCCTGGGTCGGTCAGAACCGGGTTGATCAGAACCGGTCAGCAGCAAGTGCCATGATGGTATCCGCTCCGGATGAAATCCGGGCGAGTTGCGCGCCGGTCTCGGGGAGCATGCGCTCGGCGAAGAAGCTCGCCAGCACGCGCTTGGTTTCGAGCCGTTCGGCATCGCCATTGGCACCCGCTTCGAGCTTTTCGCTCACCGCCTTGAGCTGCAGCGCCCACATGTAACCAAGCGAAACAAGGCCGAAGAGATGCATGTAATCGGTCGAGCCGGCACCGGCGTTGTCCGGCTTCATCATCGCGTTCTGCATGAACCACATCGTGGCCTGCTGGAGATGGCCAAGACTCCTGCCGAGCGCGGCAAGGAAAGGCTTCATGGCTTCATCGCCCTCGTTGGCCTTGATGAAGCCCTGCACCTCGCCGAAGAAGCTTGAGATTGCCCGACCACCATCGCGCGGGAGCTTGCGACCGACGAGATCGAGCGCCTGAATGCCGTTCGCGCCCTCGTAGATCATGGCGATGCGGGCATCGCGCACGAACTGGCTCATGCCCCATTCCTCGACATAACCATGCCCGCCGAACATCTGTTGCGCCTTGACGGCATTGTCGAAGCCGCAATCGGTGAGAACGCCCTTGAGCACCGGGGTCATCAGACCGAGGTGGTCATCCGCTTCCTGCCGGGCCTTGGGGTCCTCGGAGCGATGCGCGACATCGCTCTTCAGCGCTGTCCAGAGCACCAGCGCGCGGGCGGCCTCGTTGAAGGCGCGGATCGAGAGCAAGGTTCTGCGCACATCCGGGTGGACGATAATCGGGTCCGCCGCTTTCGTGGGTTCTTTCACGCCTGTCAGGCTGCGGCCCTGAAGCCGGTCCTTTGCGTAGGTAACCGCGTTCTGATACGCGACTTCCGACTGGGCAAGCCCCTGGATCGCGACGCCGAGGCGGGCCTCGTTCATCATCACGAACATGGCGTTGAGCCCCTTGTTCTCCTGCCCGACCAGCCAACCGATGGCGCTGTCATGGTTGATGACGCAGGTCGAATTGCCGTGAATGCCCATCTTGTGCTCGATCGAGCCACACGACACCGGATTGCGCGCACCGAGGCTGCCATCCGCGTTCACGAGGAACTTCGGCACCACGAACAGCGAAATGCCGCGCACCCCTTCCGGCGCGCCCTCAATGCGCGCGAGAACGAGGTGGATGATATTCTCGGCAAGATCATGCTCGCCGGCGGAGATGAAAATCTTGGTGCCGGTGATCCTGTAACTGCCATCACCCACCGGGACAGCCTTGGCCTTGATGAGGCCGAGATCGGTGCCGCAATGCGGCTCGGTGAGGTTCATGGTGCCGGTCCATGTGCCCTCGATCATCTTCGGCAGGTACGTCTGCTTGATCTCCGGCGCGGCATGCGTGTTGAGCGCGGCGATCGCGCCCATCGTCAGGCCCGGGTACATCGAGAACGCCATGTTGGCGGCGGATGAGAACTCGTTGATGATCGCGCCAAGCGTATAGGGCAGGCCTTGCCCGCCGTATTCCGGCTCGGCGGAGAGGCCAACCCAGCCGCCGCCGGTATAGGCGTCATACGCAGCCTTGAAACCCTTGGGTGTGGTGACGCTGCCATCGGCGTGGCGCGTGCACCCTTCAGTATCGCCGCTCTTGTTCAGCGGTGCCAGCACTTCCTCGCACAGCTTCGCGCCTTCAGAAAGAATCGCCTCCAGCATGTCCGGCGAAAGGTCGGAAAAGCCGGGCAGATTGCCGTATTTCTCGATGCCGAACACATCGTTCAGAAGGAAGCTGACATCCTCGACGGGGGCGCGATAGCTCGGCATGGCGTTTCTCCTTGGGCGCGGTTCAGGGCATCACGTCGTGCCGCGCTTTATTGTTCACATATAAACTATCTCGTCGGAACGCAAGCGGCAATTTACGAAGCGTCGCATGAAACCGGTCAAACTCAATTGATTTTTGGCGGCCACACAAAAAATTGAGGGCGACGCTGCGCGCCGCCCTCGTTTTTCGCCTGATTTTGCCAAAGAACCAGATAAATGATCAGAACAGGCGGAGAACGCTCTGTTCGGACTGCGTGGCCAGCGACAGCGCCGTGTTGGCGAGCTGCTGACGCGTGTTGAGCGTCACGAGCTTGGCAGCCTCCTCGTTCTGGTCGGCGTTGACCAGCAGGTCCGAGCCGCTTTCCAGGGTGTCGATCAGGTCCGTGGTGAAATCCTTGCGGGCCTGAACCACCGAGAGGTTCGAGCCGAAGGTCGAGGCCTGGTCGCGCAGCTTGGTGAGGCCGGTGGTCAGATCATCGAGCGCATCGCCGATGTCCTTGTCCGACTGCCAGTTGTTCGTCGACGCATCGATCTTGAGACCCGCCGAGTTGAACTTGACGCCGGAAACCGTGACCGAGGCCGTGTTCCGCTCGTTGAACTGCACCTTGAGCGTGCCGGTATCGAGCAGATTGGTGCCGTTGTAGCCCGAGTCCGCCGCGAGCTGGTCGATCTGGGTGCGCAAGGCATCGAACTGGGCCGCAAGATCCCTGCGCGTGGTGTTCACGGCAGCCGCCGAACCGAAGGTCGTCGTTGTGCCAACCCCGAACAGTCCGGTCAGGGTCGAAGCCGCATCATCGGTTGTCACCGCGAGCGAAGCGCCATCAAGGCCTTCGATCTTGAGATTGCCGCCTTCGAGCGTCGCCCGCACCTTCTGGGGGCCCGTGGTCGGGTTCAGCGTGGTGTTGTTGTTGATGCCGTCGATCAGGTCCTGGACCGTCGAGGTCGCGGTCACCGTGAGAACCGCCGTGCCGTTGACCTTGATGACCTTGGTCGCGGTGAAGGTGCCGGCCGAAGCAGCGGTCAGCAGCGTCGCCGAGGTCAGATCGCCCTCGTTGCCAGTGACCTTGTTGGTGGTCGAGGTCGACTGAAGCGCCTGACGGGCAGAACCCTGTGCGGATTCAACGAGTTTCGTGAGCGCCTTCAGACCCTTGTCAGCGGCTTCGATGACCTTGGTCGCCTGACCAATGGAATCAAGCAGGCTGCTGAGATCGCGAGCGCGGTTCGAAAGACCCGACGACTGGAAGAAGTTGACGGGATTGTCGATCGCGGAGTTCACCCGCTTGCCGGTGGCGAGCATAAGCTGCTGCTTTTGCTGCGCGGTGGCGGTCGACTTGATGGCAGAGAGAGACTGGCGGACGCCAAGAGAGAGGGAAATATCGGCCATAACGGCACCTTTCTGGTTTGCAACCCAAGGCGATGTGCGCTTGGTAATACTACCTATGGTTGCAATTTCCTAATTAAACGTTTCGATTGCTTACGTATTCAATTACACGCTATGATTGCAAATCGATTCGGAGGCAATCATATTTCGATCCGCCGTCACGCCTGTCTTGTCCGCGTTTTCCAATGTATTTTCACAGCAACACCCGTCCATCAGGATTATCTCCATGTCCGAGCGCGAAGTGATCAAAAGCATCATGGACTTTGCCTTCATAATAAAGGCCCAACTTCACTCAGAAGAATCATCCCTTTTGCGATCCATTTTGTCGATTGCAATCATGGAATCGGAAGATCTTATCGAGAACATCGACGATAAAGCTTCTCAGGATACGAAAAAAGACCGCCGCCCTGCCAGAGGCTGATGTGCGCGGGCGCAGGCGAAGCTATCGATGCGCGGAGCACGTGGTGACGATTGCGTTACGCACGCCTCTGGAACCGGCAGATTTTTCCGCATTATCCGTAAGATCAGGCAGAAATCGCCGGGTAGTTAACACCATATTTACCATAACCCGGAAAAGCTTCCCCACAGCGGGAAAGAGCTGATTCTGCGCCGGATGATTCGAGCCGGCAGTTCAGTTCCCAGCGCCAGATCAAAGGCAGTCGCACCCATGCGGCTTCGGGAAGCGGGTTCGGAAATGGCGAATGCATTGCCGTGGAGTGTTCGGGGAATTGATCCTGATATCAGGGAACAGGCGGTCGAGGCCGCGCACCGTTCCGGGATGTCGGTTGGCCAGTGGCTCAATCAAGTTCTTGCGGGCAATCTCGATGACGACGACATGGATGACGAACCCATGGGCGGACGCGCCCGGCGCATGCCGCGCCGCAAGCTGCGCCGAATTGATGAATTGAACGAACGCCTCGAGCGGCTTGGGCAGCATCGCACTTCCACCGCGGCACACCGGTTTTCGGATCAGGACAACGACAACGCGCCGGTGCTGGATCTTCTGGAGCACGCGGTTCATGCCATCGAGCGGATCGAGAAGCGGGCGGGCTCGGCCTCTGGCGACAACGCGCCTGCGACACGCAGGGCCGATACCGAGGCGATCGCGGAAACGCTCCGCGCCTTCGAGCGCAAGCTCGACACGCTCGCAGGCCCGCGCGTGGCGCAGGGGGCACACGCCGATGCCGGCATCGAGCAGCGTCTGAATGGCATTCTGGCCATGCTCGACCGCATGCAGGCCCCGCCGGCCGCGATGCCGTCCGCCGGCTTTGCCAGCACCCCGAACCGCGGCTTTCCGGATGAAGATCCGGCATTCACCCGCACCTTGGCTGAAATCGAGGCGCGTCGCCGTAACCTTGATGGCGATTCGACCGCGCCCCAGCATCCGGCGACGGGCTCGCGCCAGAGCACCGCGCAGGGTGCCGGCTCGGCCATCGATACGATGCGCGACCAGCTCGGCCAGCTCATCACGCGGATCGACGAGATGCGCGCCGAACCGAAAGCCGATCACACCAGCCTCCAGAGCCGCCTTGACGAATTGACGACCCGGATCGAGGCCTGGCGCGGCCAGCCACAGGATGACTATGTCGCCCTGCGCAGCGATCTTGCTGGGCTTGCAACCTCGATCGAGAAGCTCTCACCCCAACGCCTCGTCGGCATGGTGGAAACCGCCGTCGAGACCATGGCAGAAAAAGCCTTCCGGGCGCAGCGTGAGGGCCTGCCGGAGCGGCTGATGGAGCCGCTCGAACGCGTCCATGAAGATGTGCGCGCGGTTCTGCGTGAGGTGGCAGCTTCGCGCGGCACGGATCTCCTGACGCAGGAAGTCGGGAATATCGCGCGCCGCCTCGATGTGATCTCGCAAGGAGCGGATCCTTCCCGCCTTGAAGATATTGCGCGCGAAACCGCCGGCATCAAGACGCTCGTCGGGCAGGCGCTGCGCACGCAGCCGCTCGAAGGCCTCGCCCTTCAGATCGAGGCGCTCGGCAAGCAGATCGAAAAATTCCAGAAGAGCCCCGGCGCCGGCGGCGACCGGCAGGTGCTCGACGCCATCCGCGATGTCAGCGATCGGCTGGAGCGCATCGACCCCGCCGCCACCTTCAAGGGGATCGAAACGCGCCTTGCGACCATCGGCGGCATCGAGGACAAGCTCGCAGAAATCGCGCGCGGCATGAAGAAGCTTGCAAAGGAAGCGCAACCCTTCCCGCAGCTCGACACCATCACGGAACGGCTCGAGCGCATTGATCGCGTGCTCGACAACGCCAAGGAAACCCCGCTTGCCGGGCTGAGCACGCTGGCCGAACGGCTCGACAAGATCGGCTCTTCGCTGGACCGCGTCGCGAGCCATGCGCCGCAGGACAATCAGGATGCCCTCGTCGGCATGCTCGAACGCCTGTCCGAGCGGATGGACAGGGTCCACGCCACCAACGCGGATTCAACCGCGCTTGATTCGCTTCAGGACGAAATCGCCCGCCTCGCCAAGCGCATGGAACAGGTCGGCGGTGCGCCGGCCGGGCTTGATGGCATCGAACGCTCCGTCAGCGATATCTTCAGCCAGCTCGACCAGAACCGTCGCGACATGCACGAGGTCGCCGAGATTGCCGCGACGAAAGCCGCCCGCGAAACGCTCAAGAGCGCCCCCGCCGCAGCCGACAGCAACGAAACGCTGGCGGCGGAAGGCCTGCTGCTGATCAAGCGCGATCTCAACGAATTCAAGACCGCGCAGAGCGAAGCGGAACGCCGCACCCGCAGCACGCTCGAAGCCCTGCACGGAACGCTTGAAACGCTGGTTTCCCGCCTTGGTGACGTCGAAGCGGCGCCAAGAATCGAAGCCGGATCGAGGCCAGCCTCGGCCGCGGCACCTATGCCGCCGGTGAAAGCAGATGCAGCCATCCCGGCGATGACTGCGCAGCGTCCGCAACCCATGCCGCAGGTCGGCCGCGCCGAACCGGCATCGCGCACCCTGAAATCCACGCCCGGCCTTGACGACAATCCGGCCGATCTCCCGCTCGAACCGGGCATGCAGCCCGGCCAGGCGGGAACGGTCATGACGGCGGACCCTGTTGCGGGCGGGGATCCCCGGTCGAATTTCATCGCAGCCGCCCGCCGTGCGGCACAGAACGCCGCAGACAAGAGCCAGCAGGCCCTTGCCGAGACCAAGGCTCCGGGCAAGCCCGGCAAACCGGAAAAAGCCCCGCTGGATGCCGGCGCCGCTGCGACCTCCTTCATCGTCCGCGCCCGCAAACCGATCCTGCTCGGCCTCGCCGCGCTCGTCTTCTCGCTGGGCGCGATGAAGGTTCTCACAACGCGCAATATCGGCGGCACCGACATGGTTCCCCCCCTGCAGGAGCGTCCGGCCCAGACCAAACCGCTCTCCGCGCCCGTCAATCCTGCCGGCACCAGCACTCCGGAACCGGGCGGCGACCCGCAGTCGACCGGCAGCGCGGGCACAGCGCCGGTCGTCGTCGAGAACCAGCCGATCCCGACCATCCAGCCCAACGGCAGCGTGATCCCCGGCATCACCTCCCCGAGCCTTAACGCGATGACCTCAGGCCCCGGCAAGCGCGGGCAGCGCCTTGGTGAAACGAGCGCGGTATCCCAGATCGACCCGATGACGGTCGGCAGCATCAATGCTGATGGCACCGCCAGGCCGATCGAGACCGGCCGCCCGGCGATCGACAGCCTCATCGCCCAGTCCGGCGGCATGAAGGGGCAGGACAAGCTCCGCGAAGCTGCGCTGGATGGCAACGTCGCTGCCCTGTTCGAAATCGGCGCCCGCTACGCCGATGGCCGCGGCATTGCGCGCGACCCGAAGCTCGCCGCCCGCTGGTTCGAGCAGGCCGCAGCCTCGGGGCACGGGCCGTCGCAATACCGGCTCGCCAGCCTCTATCGCGAAGGCAAGGGCATTACGAAAGATCCGGCGCTGGCGTTCCAGTGGTTTGATCGCGCCGCGGCGCAGGGCCACGTCCTCGCGATGCACAACGCCGCGGTGCTGCTGGCCGAAGGCGTGCACGGCGCGCCCGACTATGCGGGAGCCGCGCTCTGGTTCAAGCGCGCTGCCGAGCACGGCATCAAGGACAGCCAGTTCAACGTCGCCATCCTGTTTGCACGCGGTCTGGGCGTCAATCAGGACCTCGGCGAGGCCTATCGCTGGTTCGCGATCGCGGCGTTGCAGGGCGATCAGGACGCGGGCAAGAAGCGCGATGACATCGCCGCCCGCCTCCCGAGAGACCAGCTCTCCAGGGAAAACGAGCGCGTGAAGGCGTTCAAGCCGAACAAGGCCAGTCCGGCCGCCAACGAACCCGGCGCCTGGGAGAAGGGTGCCCGGCAAGGCACCTGATTTCGCTAGGCCGCATGTGTTGACGCCGGCAGGCACGGGGGCCACAAACAAACCCGGGATGATCGGCTCCAACGCGGATCATCCACAGTACGGTGTTCCATGCAACTTTATCTCCCGATCGCCGAGCTGCCGCTCAACCTCTTCCTCCTGCTCGGCATGGGGGGAGCGATCGGATTTATCTCCGGTCTTTTCGGCGTTGGCGGCGGCTTTTTGCTCACACCCCTGCTGATTTTCGTCGGTGTGCCCGCTCCGGTCGCGGTGGCGACCTCCTCCGTGCATATCGCAGCCTCCTCCGTCACCGGCGCGCTCACCTATTGGCGACGCAAGGCGCTCGACCTGAAGCTGGGCACGGTTCTGGTCGTCGGCGGTCTCGCCGGCACGGTGCTCGGCGTGCTCTTTTTCAACCAGATGCGCCGGCTTGGCCACCTCGATCTCGTCATCACGCTCTCCTATGTCACGTTGCTGATGTCGGTCGG